>NZ_JANJZD010000017.1 GCF_024623325.1 Acetatifactor muris | reverse complement strand
TTCACCTCTCATTTTGATGTCTCTATTATAACACAAATACCCAAATATGAGAAGTAATAAATCAATAAATAAGACAGGTGTAAATCCTGTCTTATTTATTGATTATACCCAAAGTTCAGAAAGAACCAAATTTCCAGGGGTGCTTTTCCACATCAAAAATATTAACCTGTTCTGTGAACCACCAGCTGAACCCTTACACAAGCTCCATTCGGTTCGATGTTGGAGAGTTTTATATTCCCGCCATGCTTTTGGCTCAGGACATGGCTGATAGCCAGCCCCAAGCCCATGTGTCCGCCTGCGGCCTCTTCCGAATAAAAAAGCGTGTTTCGCTTACGAAGCATTTTCTTTGAAAAGCCTATGCCATCGTCCATGATACAAAGTGTCAGAATATCATCAGCAAAAGAGGATTGAAACGTCACCTTGCTCCTGGCATATCGGATGGCATTGGAAAAAACATTCTCAACGATACGATAAAATATCTGCTCATCCAATTTTACCTGACACTCTGGTACGGTGGAGTGGAATGCAAGCTCCAGGCTATGCTGTCCTGCCATAAGGGAAAGACTTTCCATCGCATTTCTCAAGAAATCCGGCAGCCAAACCACAGAATACGCTGTCTCCGTTTCTTCCAGGGCATTCAAATCACGGATAAAATCTGTATAATGTTCAAGCCGTTTTGCCGTTATGGCAAGGTTAGACAGCGTATGCTGCAATTCTCCTTCATCCAGGCTCCCATTTCTCAAATTTTGCTGCATATATTCCACATAGCCCTCGATAATCGCAATGGGATTTCTAAGGTCATGTGCCACCGATGCCTGCAGGATTCTCCGTTCTTCGATGATGCCCCATAACTGTCGATTGTTGTCATAAAGAGCCTGACGCATTTCTTCAAAGGCCATGCAGAGCCTTCCTAACTCGTCGTTGCCGTTGTGTGCAACCGTAAAATCCAGATTCTGCTCCCTGATATGCTTTGTTGCCTCTGCGAGAACCTGAATTGGCGGAGACAGCTTTTTCCTGTAAAACCACCATGCACACAGCGCGATGCCTATGACTGAATAGATAAAAGGAAGCCCAACCATAGAAACACTTATCACTCTATATAGTAACTGTTGCTTTGGGCGAAGGGTTGAAAAGCTGGTTTCGATTCTCTCTATTGTAAATTCTGTATTCTCTAATATTCGTTCCGCGTCAGCTTTATCAGCAGCAAGGACAGACACCTTAGAAGGTTCGTCAAGCGTAAATCTATGCGTTGCCTCAGATACCGTTCCATCTGCCATAACATTCTGCATATGCAGCCAAACCTCCTGTGAGTCGGGCAGAATAGCTCTCTGCATGCGATAACAGCCATAAATTGTCAGGGCAGAGGACGCAAAGACAATTGACATGGTAACGGCAACCGCTCCGATAAAAGCTCTTTTAATCGATTTGGGGTTTTCTATTTTTTCCATCTGTATCCCATCCCCCAGACTGTTTCTATATATTCCCTGCCTGTAGCCTCAGTCAGTTTATTTCTGATTTTCCGGATATGCTCTTTAATCACATTGCTGTCACCCTCGGCATTACACCCCCATACAGTTTCATATATTCGTTCTTTATCAAAAATCTGGCTGGCATGACTCATCAGAAACTCAATAATGTCAAATTCGCGGTTTGAGAAATTCAACTCTGTTTCTCCATAAAATATTCTGCGTTCTGCAAGATTTACAATTAAGCCCTGTGAAGATACGATTTTGGGCGTACACCTGCTTCTCTCGTCCCTTCGCAGATGGGCCGCCACCCTTGCAGTCAATTCCTGCAGACTAAAAGGCTTGGTTATATAGTCATCACCGCCGGCCTGTAAACCATTCACCTTGTCCTGCTCTGTAATGCGGGCTGTCAAAAACAAAATAGGACAGACAACATTGCTGCGGATAATTTTACATAACTCCAATCCATCCATTTCAGGCATTTTGATGTCAAGCAAAATCAAATCCGGATATGTATTCAGCATTGATATTGCCTGCTCCGCGTCTTCGGCTACAAAAGTAATATATCCACATTTCTGTAAGTGCCTTGACAATAACTCCGTCAGCATTCTTTCGTCATCAACAATTAATATCCTATAGGCCATAATAAAGCCTCCTTGCACCTGTTTCCTATTACTTCGGCAGAAAACCGCTCTTGCTGAAGTAACAGCACCTGCTGAATTATACCATGGAAATTTCTTTTTTCTCACAGCGAGAGCTACAGTTTGCTATAATCCGACACAATTTGAATTGCAATTTCCTTTGCCAATGGACTGGATACATTCATACTGTCCGTTCTTCCAAGACGCACGCAAAAATATAACTTCCCCTCTGCAGTTTCTGCGAATCCGGTAAACCATGCGTCAACAATAATGCCATCGGTCTTGCCCATCCCCGTTTTCCCATAGACCGAAATATCTGTCCGCTCCTGATCCGTTACCAGCATGACCTGTTTCAATTCATTTTGGGTTTCTTCTGAATATTCCGAATTTTCACCAAAGATGCGTTCCATTACCTCCGCCTGTTCTTTAGGGGAAATCAATAAGGACGACTCAATCCAAAAGCCTGTTAAAGCCCGATTATTATTGTTTGTATTCAACTGCCCCTCCCAATCAGAAATATCACAATTGCCATACTGAAATGAAAATTGCGTTGCGGCAGGCAGATTCGCCCGCCCTACCTTGTACCTCTGTGGCCTTATTGAGAGATATTCAGCCGTAGCTTCATTTCCTTCTATGCCTGTGCGTCAAAGCTATTCTGCGGATTTTCCACACTCACTGCTTCTTCACCCGCCAGCGGAATGCCCCTCTTTGCATTTCCCCATGCCTCGTTATAGATTATGCACATTTCCGTCTGTCTGGAAGCCTCCGCATTGGTGGCATACATCGTCCACCCATTGTTGGAATAAGTCGCCACCATCTCGCCGTTCTTATCATAAAACTCTATGTAATCGCTGTTGCCCGACGGCAGTTTCTGATATTTCACTTTTCCTTCCAGCAACGTTGCCACAAAATCTATTGGCTTCAGCACAGTCTGCCTGTTCCCCGAAACAGCTTTCAGTCCGGAAGTGATGATCCCCTTTCTGTCCGGGGATACTTCCGATGTGTAGCTTTTCATCAGCCTGTTAAACCTTTCGGATTTATTCTGGAACTGCCCTTTTGCAAAATCCTCATAAGCCTGTTCCCTGATCTGCCTCCGGTATTCCTCATCACTTGTGCCGCTTTTCTTTTTGGAGAAAACATATTTATCATGAAAGTCGGGCAGATGGATACCGCCTATGCTTCCTGTTCCTGAAAAATATCTGTTCTGTAATGAACCATTGGACGAATTAACCTGCATTATTTTCACTTTCTCCTATAAAATCCCGTCTATAGCAGTTTCCGTTATAATATTTGCTTCATAGGTACTGGAAACCCTCGCCATCTGCCTTTCACTGTTCCATGCTTTTGCCAGCCTGCTTCGTTCCTGCTCCTGCTTAGCGATTTTTTCATTCAACATCTCCTGCTGCTGTTTTTTCGCCTGCGCCCGCTTTTCCAGATATTCTTCCAGAAGCTCCTTCTGCCTGTCTTTCTGCCCGCTTGTTTTCTTATAAAAACTATCCTGTGAACGTGCAAAAAACTCTGAATCATTGTTGGGACCAGACCATGAATCTCCCCTATAATCTTTCTCGGTTGCGCCTACCGTTATAAGTAGTGACGCTTTCAGCGGGGCAAAAGATGAAGTCAGATCACGCTGAAGCGCCGACATTATCTTTGCCCTATATTCCGGATCATCTTTCATATTTTTAAACGCTTCCTCCGATATATTGACCGCTAAATTGGTGATGGTTCTATTCTTTGGTATCCTCTCAAGTTCTGCATAAAAATCTTTTTTGAAAGCTGCCATTTCCTCCGCTTCTGTTAATTCCCGCATGCCACCTGTTTCTTCCGTGCCGTTCATGTTCTTTATGTTTTTCACTGATGTCACATTGTTCTGATAATAATTTTGTCCTATTACACTGATAGCCATTTTTTATTCTCCATTTTAATCTGTTTTTAAGTTTCATTTCATGCAAGGTCATTTACTTGCCTTCCCCCCACTTCTATCTGCTGCAGCATTACCGTCACATGGAACACATCCCCTTTCACTTTTATGTTTACACCGCCAAAGTACCTCTCTGCAATATCCCGCACATTTTCAAGCCCTATGCCATGCTCCATAATGATTCCCGGCAGGATACTCCGTTTCGTTGTAGCCGGGAGCGGGCTGCCTTTCCTTATAGAAACAGCGCCGTCAAAGCTATTTTCTACATACAGTATCAAAAACTGCTTTTTCCTCTTTAACGACAGGCGTATAAATCCTTTACCTGTTTCCAGTTTTTCACAGGCTTCAATAGCATTATCCAAAAGGTTGTTCAGTATAATCCCCATATCAAACACGGGAATTTCCCCGCCATACCGAAAATCTGCATCAAACCGGATTCCCGCCTTTTCCGCCCTGCGCCACTTGTCATTGATGATGACATCCGTCACTGCATTCCCCGTCGCATACTTATATTCCAGTTCCAGCATGGTCTCATCCATCCTGCGGACATATTCCTCTATTTCCCCATACTCCCCTGCTTCCGTCAGCCCTTTAATGTTCGCCATGTGGTTCTTCATCTCATGGCGCACTTTCCGGATGCTTCCATAGAAATTCTCCGCTTCCTCCAGACGCTTCTTCATGGCCTTGACCTGCTGTTCCTCCACAAAATGTTTCTGCCTCTCGCCAAGAAGGATGCGGTATCTCTGCCAGAAATAGATCAGGGCGGCCTCTCCCGCAAAAATACATAACGCTATCATTGGAACCTTCCAAAGTAAATCCGGCTTTTCATCAAACAGCACAAAAGCATCCGTATCTATTCTTACAATAAGCAGACCGTTGACCACGTTTGCAATCATGCTCCCGACAAAATTCAGGATGGAAAGCAGGATAACATCCTGCCAGGCCATTATGGTTACATCCTTCATAAATCTATACAAAATAAGCGCCATTGCCACAAATAATACCGAATAAGCAAATACCAAACAGAACATCCCAACTACCATGCAGCGATTCATTTCCTGCAGGTAACTATCCTGCATAATATCCAGACTCTTCATCATTGCATTCATTATTTTTTCGTAAATACTACTCGCCATCAAATAACTCAGGCAATGGAGGTTATAAAAAGCGAGCATCACAAATACTGCTTTTCCAATCTGTCTTTTATAATGTATTCCGCCATATCCCATAACGGCAAGAGCGGAAACGCCATACCTTACCCAAGCCGTACATGGCAGAAATCCTATCCCTATATTGGCAAAGATAAACAGCACTGCCGCAATGCCACCTGTTTTTCCTTTTTTCCCTCTGAAAGCCGCCGCCCACAAAACAAGGAATATTATTGCTTGTACGGCAATCTTCCAAATATCCAATATACCGTTTATCATTTCAAACGCTGACTGGCTCATAGGCTTTCCTCCGAAATGTAATCCATGTATGCCTGCACAAAGCCGTCATATTTATACCTTGAAAGCAACAGCTTATCACCGTTCGCCATCCTTACCTCCGTCTTATCGTAACCCTCCACATGGAAAAGGTTGATAAGGTATCCCCGGTGGATGCGGTAGAACTGCCCCGCCAGCTCCTTCTCCAAATCCCCGATCTTCGCATAGTATTCTATCTTTCCGCTTTTTAAATATAGGATGATATTATGGTTCCGGCTTTCCATGTAATAAATGTCATTCAGCGGTATGGCCTTTCCCTCGCCTCCATACTGGATCACAAGTTTTTTCTTCCGCCGCTCCGCCTCGGATAAAATCTGCCCCGCCGCCCGACCGAACACTTCCGCAAATTTCTGTTCGTCCACGGGCTTTACCAGATACTGGAACGCCTCTACATCAAACGCGTCATACACATATTTTTCATACCCTGTTACAAAAATGATGATGGGCTGTTTCTGCGCCTCCATGCTCCGGATACGCCTTGCCAGCCCCATGCCGTCCAGACCTGCGCCGGAGCCGCCCATTTCTATGTCCAGAAATAGAATGTCATGCTCCTTACCATCCGAGAAGTACGCATCGGCAGAGGCATATTCCGTGATGCCGCATTCCCCGCCCTGCTTTTTGATGAGCGAAACGAGATAAGACCTTATATTTTTTTCATCATCACACACCGCAATTTTTATCGTTTCTGCCACCTCCAGTCTTCAACTAACTTATCGGAAAAATCAGGCCAATTTCTAACGGCTACTTCGTGAATGGTTAATCTGGCTACGTGAATCGCAGATTTTTTGTTTTTTGAAAGCCATAACTTCCCTAAAGTTTTTTGCCATTCGTCCGATATAGGGGAAATACAAACCGCCGAGTAAGCACATTAACTCTGTTCCCCCTGCTTTCCAACTTATTATTTTCTGAACCACTATAAAAATATCTGTGAAATTTAAAATGTAAAGAAATGAATTGTGAAAACTTAAGACATGAGAAAAAGGACTGACGAAACAGCCCTTTTTTACAATTATCATTTTTTCATTATTTTTTATCGTTTTACCAATATACAAATGCGGAAACCCTTCACACTATCACGGAACGGAGGGGCTAAAGTTTTTCCTTTTTGTCCGATATAGTATCCAAGCTTTCCAAGTGATTTCCGTTATGAGACCTCCTCATTACTGAATGGCTCCTTCTCCGTTGATTTCAAGCAAATAAATTTCACAAGGCGATAGTTTCATATTTTCCGTAGACAAGCTATCTGCAAGTTCAGCAGACTTATCTATGAGCATTGTTTTGACATCGCCGTCTGTTATTTCTGTTTCACTTAGACCATTCAAGTAATTCTGCATTTCTTCTTTATAGGTCAGCAGCGCCTTATCTCTCTCTGCTACCGATACAAGTTTCGGATTGTCGATGGAGTAAGCGACATTAGACTCAACAAAACAGTTAAATTCATATACGGGTTCCCCAGCCTCGTCCAAATAGTCACAAAGCCCGCTCTGTTTTGACATTGATACAAAGAGAGTAAATTCTTCTCCCTTATGCTCGCAGTATAATTCATGGGACGAAAAGGTTATTGTTGTTGTGAAAAATTCATAGTTTTCGTCATCGGAGGATATGGTGTTGCTTACATCAGCTACTGCGGCAAGGAACTCTGTTAATTCATCTGGTGTGGAAGCAAGTGCCGCACTAAAATCAGCTACGCTCTGCTGCTCATAGCCCTCGGCCTTGTATGCAATCAGTTTTTCATATGCAGCAGACGCAGTAGGGGAAACGATCGGGCTTGAAGCCCCATTTATCGACAGTGCAGTTTGAATAATGGCAGGTTCATTACTTTGCATGGCAGCATTGTTTTGTTCGGGCGAAGGATTTCGTAAAGCCAAATTACTTTGGCTTGCGCACCCCGTCAGCGCACCTGCTGTTAAGAGGACGGCAAAGATGATGTGTAAACATTTTTTCATTGTAGAATCTCCTTTCTGTGAACAACATTTTCTGTCAACAAATTTATTTGTTGTTTACCTGTTTCCGGGTACAATGAAAGAATACCATCCTAACTTGAATCTACTTTGAATTGAATATGTTTTTTATGTGGAGAAACGCAAATTTGCGTCAAAAAAGACGGCAAGCTAAAAACCCGCCGCCTCCCCGATATTTCTAAAACTGCAGGTCAACGATAACCCCCCGAACAGTATTAGCAATCTTGATTTCTGCTCCATGCAGGTCAAGAATTGTTTTCACAATATACAATCCTAATCCTGTGCCGCCTGTCTGCCTGTTTCTTGACTGGTCTACCCTGTAAAATGGTTCAAACAGTTTGGGAATAGCTTCGTCGGGGATATGTGCACCTGTATTCTCAATCGTAAGGGCGGTTGTTTCAGCTTCGTTCCATAACTTTATCAATACTTGATTTCCGGCTCCCGAATACGCCGCCGCATTTCCTAAAAGATTATCCAATACTTTTTGAAGCAATTGCATATCGCCTAAAATATAAATTTCCGGGGATATGGATTGGCTGGCTGTCAAATCCTTTTGCATGAATAAATCTTCAAACGCTGTAATGCGGTCAATTATGAGATTGCTAAGATTAAGATTGCTTTTTTTGCAAGTATAACCCGGGGTGTCTAATCGGGATATTGTTAAAAGCTCCTGTACCATTTTTCCCAAAGTGTCCGTAATTTCCAAAGACTGTGCAAGATATGTTTCCCGGTCTTTATAGCGTCCCACTTGATAGAGCATACCCTGAAGCTGTCCCTTGATAATGGTAATTGGCGTTTTCAGTTCATGGGAAGCCGCCGCAAAAAACTCTACCCGCTGTCGCTCAAGCCGCCTTTCCATGTCAATATCTGCTTGCAGCTTTTGGTTCGCTTCCTGCAATTCCGAAAGAGTTGTCGCCAATTTCCGGGAGAGTGTATTCAGGCTGTCAGATAGCACGCCTATTTCATCTGCGCGCCCCACAGGACAAAAGCCGCTAAAATCCATATCTGCCATTTGCTTTGAAAGTTTACTCACTTTTTTGATAGGCGCAGTCATATACCATGAATAGAAAAAGGCTGAAATGACAGAACCTGACAATACGACAAGGCAAAGCACCGGGAGCGTCCCTTGTATCGCTTCTTCTGTCTGGGTATGTTTTGCAGTATTCCTTGTCACCAATAACGTATAAATTGAATCGCTGTCAACAAATGAAGTGGTGTAATGTTTTGTTTTTTCTTTCTTTTCATAATCTGTAATCTGCCCACCGACAAGTTGGTTAATATCATGTAAGCTCACTTCCTGTCCGTCAGACTGAAAGAAATGCAGCTCAAATTCATTTTCGTATTGTTCCTCTATCCAGACAGACTCAGCTTCAAGAAACATATAAGCGTATTCCTTTTCGATTCTCGAAAATTCATCCGGCAAAAAGCTAAGCTCCAAATCGACATCTTCTATGTCATACTGATAGTTTTTGGGGGCGGCCTGTAAAATGAAACTATATGTCGTAAAACAACACACCGCTATCAACAACAATGTCAGCAAAAAAACTTTAGCAGATAATCGGCTTTTCATCTCCTTTATCAATTCTATATCCCACTCCTCTGATCGTTTCTATATAATCTGCGGCTCCGAGCTTTTTCCGTAGGTTTTTAATATGCGTGTCAATGATCCGTTCCTCTCCAAAAAACTCATACTTCCAAATTGTCTGCAAGAGGTTCTGCCGCGTCAGAATCCTGCCCCTGTTAGCCAGCAGCTCCCGCAGTATTTCAAATTCACGCGGGGTAAGGTCAATGTCTTCTCCCCCTGCATAGACCTTGTACCCATCTAAGTCCAGCGTCAGATTTTTATAGTTCATAGTCTGTGGTGTATCATTTTGTTTTGATGAACGGCGCAGAACAGCGGCTATTTTCCGAAGCAGGACGGGCATGGAAAAAGGTTTTGTGATATAATCATCAGCCTGCAAGTCCAATCCTCTTATCTGGTTTTCTTCCCCATCCAAAGCCGTGAGCATGATGACAGGCACATCGGATTTCTGCCGGATAACCTCACAGACACCATAACCGTCTATTTTGGGAAGCATAATGTCAAGCAGTACCAGATCAAAATCCTGCTCAGAATATTTCGCAAGGGCTTCCACCCCGTCAGCCGCCAGTGCAACACTATATCCGGCTTCCTGTATAAAGTCATGCAGCAAAGCCTGTATGGATAGATCGTCCTCAACAATTAAAATTTTACTCATAGCGCACCTCCTGGCTTCTGATTATAACAGAGGAATTTGAATTTATTGTGTAGATTTGAATTTTTTATATTTTTTCTCTTACATCATTCCATCTCCCTGAACGCACCTGCCATTCCCCCGGCAAGGCTCCATTGGCGCTTACCGTGTTATTAACGTAATCCTATTATACCTTTTATCAGCCTATTACGCCCCCTTACTTTTCATCCAGTTTCTTAAAAAACCCTATGGCAAGCAGCCCGATTACACATACCATGATACCCGAAGGAGTTTCTGCCCCATACGCTACTCCTTCCTTTCTTCCCCATAGCCTCCCAGTATCCGCTCTGTCCGTCCAACCATCTCATCCTCTATGATCGGAAGCCCCATTGCCGAAAGAACCTCCGCCACAAACCGGCCTTTATGCCGGATCTCTTCCGCATCAGCCGGGAACACGGACGGCATCAGCCAGAAATTCACAAGGGGCAGCAGTTCGGAAAGCTCCTTTGCATACTCTGTCCGGATGGAACCGTCCTGGTGCCCTTCCTCGATCAGTTCCAGCCATAAAGGAGTCAGCACCCGCCGGTTCGCCTCCACCGCAGCCGCCAGAATGCGCGGGTCTTTCAGGATGGGGATTGCCTGTATGCTGATCTCCTCCCGCTCTCCGTCAGCCCTGTCAAAAGCAAGCACTTCCCGGATCTTCTGCATCCCGTTCAAATCAGAACGCCCCCTGACTGCCTCAAAAGGATTATTTTCCAAAAACATCTGATCCCCCAAAGCGTGCATGACCTCTTCCTTGCTCTGGAAAAAACGGTAAAACATCCCCTTTGCGCCGCCTGCCAGCTCCATAATATCCGTAATGGCAGTTTCCTCATAACCTTTCGATAAAAACAGTTCCTTTGCCGCATCCAGAATCTCTTTCTTCCATTGTTCCGGCTGCTTTTTCACTGGTCTTGCCAATTTTCATTCATCCCTTCCGAAGTTATTGACTTAAAGTCAATAACAATTATACAAACAAACTGCTGACATGTCAATCATTTCCGGAAACGCTTTCCCTTCCCAATGGAAAAGCATTCCACGAAAAAAGGACTGAAAATGCCCCCTGCATTTTCAGTCCTTCTTGTAAACTTACAATAAATTTTATACGAAAATCTATCATTGATTCTATGATATCATCCCGCTCTCGCTCCTAAAACGATTCCAGATATCTCTGGAGCATATCCGCAAACTGTCCAATATGTATTCCATCCACAAAAGAATGGTGAGCCTGGACAGATACGGGCATCACAAACTTACCGTCCTTCTCATAATACTTCCCCCAGTCAAACAAAGGCGTCGCATTATCCTTTTTCCCGGAATTGGTATGTGAAATAATTCTAAACATTCCTGCCGTCGTGCAGCAGTCTTTACTCTTGAATTACCACACACTCACCCGAGCTGTTTTGTACTTCCCTCTGCGTATGTTCGCTAAATTCCGCCTGCGTGTGTTTGTCAAATTCCGCCTGGCTGAATTTCTCTACGCCGGACAGCGTTCCATTCCCGGAAGTGTTCAGATTTGCAAAGTCACGAACCGTATAGATGTCGATTGAACCGTTTTCGTTCCACGAACTGCGGATTGCACCATGGAAATTTCCGCCGGTCAGGCTTTCGCCATTGGAGGTCAGCACATCTTGGAAAAACCGTACTTTTTCGCCGTTGAAATACCACTGGTCAATGGTGGCGTCATAGGTGACACCAAATGCGGCATATTCGTCTGCTATAGCCTGTGCTTCATCTGGCGTCAGCGGCCCACCGCCAGCGTAACACACCGCTCTTGGCGGGTTTTTTATGGCATTGATGTCCCGTTCAGCAAATTCCTTATCAGAAAATTCTTTCAATCCAATTATTTTGCCGCTGGGGTCAAAGGAGCCGTCATCATTTTGAATGAGGTTACTAAAATCCCGGACAGCATAAACATCAACCACTCCGTTCTCGTTGAAAAAGTCTATGCCTGCCCGCTCTTCAGCACTCAACTCGTAATAATCTTCAAACCATCTGACCAACTTCCCGTTGTAATACAACACATCTTTATCCGAATCGTAGACCATGCCAAATTCTTCATAGTGCTTGAGCTTCTCCTTCAGTACCGCTTCATCGTGGGCAGCATTTTCGACACCATTTTCTGCATAGGCCACATCGTACATAGATGTGGACTCCGAGGGTAAAGCGGACGTTTCACCGCTTCCATGCGGAAGTACCGATGCAGCAGCCGCACTACATCCGATAAGGCAGGCAGCAAGAGGCAGGGCCAGAAGTGCATATGAGATTTTCTTTGTTTTCTTCATTTGAAACACCATCCTTTCTTAGTATGCCCATATCATATCACCTTTTTTTGTGATACATGTGGGATTCGTTTGTGATTTATGTGTAGTTGAAAAAAAAGAAAACTTTACCCCGGCCTGTGTATTGCAGACCGTACATTCACTTCCATGCAGGTGTAGTATCTCCTGCACAATATACAGCCCTAACCCGCTTCCGCCGGTTTTACGGCTTCTGGATTGCTCCACACGATAAAACGCATCAAATACTTTGGGAATACTATCCTCCGGGATATGGGCGCCCGTGTTTTCCACAGAAAACTTTATCTGTTCATGTTCCACATGGATGGAGATACGAATGAAGGCGCCCTGCGGAGAATACTTGATTGCGTTTCCGATCAGATTGGAAAACACTTTTTCCATCAACATTTTGTTTCCGGTGATAAGAACGGATGGTGGAGCATCAAGATATATTTGCAAATCTTTTCCCACAATCAAGTCTTCGGTTTCACTTAAATAGGATTTGATCATCTGAACACAATCCAAATGGTCTTTTTTAAACTCTGCCCCAGCAGTTTCCAGCCGGGAGATTGTCAATATCTCCTGCACCATTGTTTCAAGGGTGTTTGCAATTTCCAGCGATCTCGTCAAATATTTATCATGGTCTTTGTATGCCCCAATACCCAGCAGCATTCCTTCTAACTGGCCTTTGATAATGGTTACAGGTGTTTTCAGCTCATGGGACACCGCCGAAAAGAAATTTGTACGGGCCTGTTCCAATTTCTTTTTATGCTCAATATCGGCTTCGAGTTTCCTGTTTGCGTTTTGCAAATCAGAGAGGGTGACAGAAAGATTGTGCGATAGCCTGTTCAGGCTTTTCCCCAGTGTTCCCAATTCATCAGTCCGTTGTTCATCAACCGTCCAATTCAACTGCAAGTCAGACATCTTTTCGGATATGCGGCTGATTTCCAGCACGGGCTTTGTAATCATACAAGAGTAAAGCCAGGACACAATAAAAGCAACTGCTAAAACGATCAACAGGATAAACGGAAATACACGGATAAAAGACTGCTGCAATTCCCCGATTTGTTCTGCTGCTCCGTAAACGATGAGCATATATCGCTCATTGCTATCAGAAAAGGAAAAGTGGTAGCTGCCAGACAGAAGGGGGACAGTTTTTCGCAACTCATTAATCTGCGTTTGCTCAATATACGCCGTGTTACCGTCCCACGCTTCGGCAAATAGTTCTGTCGGCAAGGGCACGAACTCGCCTTTGCCATTATACAGTTCAACGGAATTGATTTCCATATCCTGAAGAAGCTGGTCGAACAAACCGCCGCTATTCGGAAAAGCTACTTGCTCCAGTTCGGAAACAAAACGCTGCGCCCGTTCGTCCAAGACTGTATTCAGCCTGTTGGAATAGGTTTGCGGCATCAACCATGCTAATAAGCTAAATACCAATAGTGACATACATAAAAGCATCGCTGTTGTGGTGAGAAACACTTTTGCATATAAACTACTTCTGATTTTCTTTGTCAATCTTATATCCCACCCCTCTGATTGTCTGGATAAAATCAATGCCCAGTTTTTTTCGCAGGTTTTTGATGTGCGTATCTACCACACGCTCGTCTCCATAAAAGTCATACCGCCACAGTTTGTCCAAAAGGTTTTGCCGGGTCAAAATACGCCCCTGATTCGTGAGCAGTTCTTTCAGCACTTCAAATTCCCGCTGCGTCAGTTCATAGGCGGCTCCATCTATCATGGCTGTGTAATTGTCGCAGTCTAAAATAAGATTTTGGTAATCGATTGTTTTATGCTTATCCTCCTCTGGCCCGCCGCTACGCCGTAAAACAGCGGCAATTTTGCGAACTAAAATCGGCATGGAAAAAGGTTTTGTAATATAGTCGTCAACTTGCAAGTCCAGTCCTCGGATTTGTTCTTCTTCTCCGCTCAATGCAGTAAGCATGATGATGGGAACCTGAGATTGCCTGCGTATTAGTTCGCAGACGGCAAAGCCGTCAATTTTGGGGAGCATTACATCAAGTAATATCAAATCAAAATGTGCGGCAGTGAATATGGAGACAGCCTCAACACCATCATTCGCTAAAATTATTTCATAGCCTACCTCTTGCAAAAAGTTTTTTAATAGCTCTTGAATATCCAGGTCATCTTCAACGACTAAAATTTTCTGCATAATGACACCTCCAGAAAACAGCATAACATAGAATTATGTGATTAGTGTGTAGTTTTCAAATTTCTCACTTATTATGCCTCTGCCCATATTTTTCAAGTGCGCCGCCGCACTTTTGTATCACTCTGGCGGATTGAGCATTTGCTTTGTTGCAACACACAAGAACTTTTTTATAACCAAAGTTTTCAGCCTTTTTTCGTACAAGTAACAACATCTGACAGGCATAACCTTTTTTGCGCTCCGATGGTCGAACACTATAGCCAATTTGACCGTTATATTTCAGCAAAAATCCGGAAAGTTCATGTCTCAAATCGATCATTCCAATCAGTCTGCCATCGGAAATACGAATACCAAGATATGTAGCAGACGAAGTCCAGCCAAGACATTCAATTCCATTACTTGCGATTCATGCTCTTTTGTTGGAGTTACAAATATCAAATTATTCATATCCTTACACATTCGTCATCCCAAACCTGCACTTCTATATAATGATACTGTTTTTCAATATTAGTCATAAATTCCTCCAGCGTGCCATCATAATTCGACATCACCTTAAAAAGCATGTCCTTTGTAAGCATAGTAAACTCACCATGCTTTTCAAGGGAAGCCATACTATCACCATATGTAAAGCTAATATGATTAGAAGAAATACGATTTAGCGGTATCTTTGTAACAATTCCATTATCAAACCAATCGTTCAGATAAGCACTTCCTTGTAGAACAAACGAAAGAGGGTGTTCCTGCAAAGGTTTACCGCCGAGTTCTACAAATCGTGCGTGTAATAGCTTGTCCGTTTGCAAGCGCTTTGGATAATAATTCTCAAAATCTGCAAATCTGTAGAACGCAGTAGTATCCTTGTTCTGTCCAGCCATTTTATATGCCAGCGCAAACGCCTCGTCTTTCGGCAGGCGCATGATGTTCAGCAAAGGCGCGCAACTAGGGTGACAGTAATTAACAATATATAAATCATCAATCGTCATAGACAACTCCTTAGACTTCCATAAGTTTAATTTTACTGGTCGATCCAGTGCAATGACCCCCAGTATTTCCAATCGCCTTACAATAGGCATTTTGCCCCTTTGCAGCCATAAAAAATCCCCCGCGGGCAGGTGCCCAGAATCGCAAGAATGACAATCAAAAGATCTGCTGCATCAAATTTGTTATCCTTTCCGTGCAGTCCGCTATTCTGTACTCCCGTTTCCGCCATGAATCGGACAAAGGGAAATATACACCGTCTTTCGCACCCGCTCCCAAATCCCATTGACCGTATTTATCCTTATGGGAATCAAGCCACTTAGCAACAAAACCCAATTTCCCCCGTGCCTGTCCGTATCCCGCCAATAATTCTATTGCCGCCAGATATTGACTCGCCCTTTTCGATGCAAAAACATCGGGCAGCACATTAAGGCTTTTATCATAAATATAATAAATACCGTCCGACCTTGTCAGATAATATTGCAGCAAAAGGTTTTCCGTCGCGGGAGACAATACCCCCTTTAACAGTGCTGCATGATAGAACATACCAAAGCCTGTTTCAAATCCGCTTTTGGGCTTTCTGCCAAATTGCGAAGTGAAGGCGGCTATATCGTCAGCCCTGTTATACTGTCCGCTGCCAAACGATTTTTCCACGATCTCTCCCCATTGTTTTGCAACGTCCAAAGCAATTTTATTTTCCGGTTCAAATATCCTGATCCACGCAGAAAGCATAAGCTTTTCAAATAAAGCCCAGTCGTGGGTTTTTTCATAATAGTTGTCTATCTTTTTCCTTCCGCTGACACATAAGCACATTCTGTCCAGCACCCACCGAATGGGTTCGTCATCTTTTGTAAATCCCAGTATTCGCAATCTGCGCAAGGCCTGTTCCGTAGTAATCTCCTTATTCCCGACAGGCTGACTTAACGTATGGAAATTCCCCCACATTCCTTCGCTGTCTCTGCTGTCAAGTATCTGTTTTGCCCATCTACCGGTTTTGTAATCTGACATGAATTGCTTCACCTCCTGTTGACCGCCCGTTTCACTATGAACGAACCTGCTCTTTTATGACAGACACACATAAATAGCAAAATTCGTGTTTATCGGTCTGCCTTAATCAAGCTATCTGCCCATGTAGATAACTTGTCGATGCTCACTTTGTTACTGAATCTCCATCCTTCAAGAAATTTTGCACCCTTACAGCTCGGAAGCAGCTTCTCATTTGTCTTGCCCAAATCACTCCCGCCGAATCATCCTCTTGATTCAGTAATTCTGTCCTCGTCCGATATTGTACTGCCGGATTCCCGAAATCCAATAACCAAGTAAGCGCATCGCTTGTCATTCGGTTCTCCTTTGTTTCGCTGGACTACATTTGACGGCCAACAATGTCTTTATATCGTCAAACTGTTCCTCTTCTGTCACACGATAGTGAATCCACCCGCCGTCACCGCAGGAATATTTGTTGTCTATCAAACCTCTGGCATATTCTTGCAGTTGACTGTAAACGGTTTGATACTGCCTATCCGAAAGCCGCATCATAACCGTAAATGCATTGTCTTCCGCAAAAATATTACAGATTAGTTTGTTTTTCACTTTATGGGAAACGCCCCAGCCATAGTGATTTCCATATGGAAAAACAATCCTCTCATCCGTGTGAAAGACGGAGGCCAGCCACTCATTCAGCAAGGAGAATCGTTCCGCATTCTCACCACAAAACACAGCCATTTCTTCTATAATCGGCTTTGCCAGTTTATCCAACATTCTTTCGTACATAGAGTCTCCTATCTTACGGTTTATATTTCTATCGTTCGGATAAATTCATATTCAAAAGCTTCAAAATATTTGTTCCAAAAACTTCCCTATAGAAATCTCTACCTGTTTATTCAGTATTCTTTCGTAAGAAATATTATAATTCCTAAGGCATATGGGGAAAAGGCCTTTAGAATTGCGCCATATAACATTTTATATGCGGAACGAAAATGTTTCCAGGTGTGCGGCAGCTTTAACACATCCTGACAATATTTTCCGTCAGTCTGTCATATCTCTTCAAAATCCCCGCATCATGAAACGGCAACGGTATCCATCCTCTTTCATGCGCCTTACGGATAAACCTCTCATTTTTCTCCCCGCAGACACTGATGCCGATGGGAATATCTTTATCCATGTTGTCACAGAAATAGCATTCGTCTCCCGTAATACAATAGGTATCATTGCCCATTTGAAAATAAAGAACCGATGAATCCAGCGTATGTCCCCCAATCACTTCAAAGTGGAATCTATCATAAAAACATTCCCTTTCCTCCACCAGCGCGCATAATCATAATTGTGTACAATATTTTCTGCTTTTGTATCAAATGCCTTTTCATATAAAGCGATTGCTTTTTCGCAATCTCCGCAAAAATGTAAGTGTGGTATTAACATGATCATCTCCTCCTACTTGTATTATTCCGCCACATATCTCGCCAGTTCCAATGCAATATCGAAATGCCCGGCATCATGCTGGGTGCCTTTCGTCTGCCCTTCCTTCCGTCTGGCATCCCATTTGGGGGCGTCAAGCAAATCGCCGCTTGTAAAAAATGTGTACAGCTTCAGCCCTCGGAAATCGCACATTGCCTGTAAGGCAGCGCATTCCATTTCTACCGAGATACAGCCGTCCGCCTTATGCTTCTCAAAGTTATTGACAGTTTCCCTGTAGAAAGAATCGGTAGTCCAGGTTTTCCCTTTCACATAAGGAATCCCATTTTCCTCCATAAAAGCGGCAACAATGTCCGCATTTCCTACAGTAACATAATCCGATGCTGGCGCGTAATGATAAGAAGTGCCTTCATCCCGGTAAGCCTGTGTCGGTATCATGACTTTTCCGCGGGCAATTTCCTTATTCAGACAGCCCGCAGCGCCAAATACAACATACTTGTCCGTCTTTATTTCCGACAGCGTATCCTCCACCGTGCCGACACAGGCAGGCGCACCCACATAGGTTTTATAAAAAGCAAACTTTTTCCCTTTATGCTTCAATTCATAAATTGGCGTATTACCCGTTGCAAACCAAAACGACGCAATCTGTCTGCAATCGTAATTCTCCAGAACAAATTTCTCAATCATATGGGAAAAAGTCAGAATACACGCATCGACCTGAGGCGCATTCACCTTTATCTGCGGATTGATAATTGCTGGGGACTGATTGTCAAAAGCTTCTGTTATCATGTTTCTTCTCCTCTCACTCATATCTGTCTTCACAACCACAAGCGCTGTATTCTATGTCCATAAGACGGCAAACTCTGGATTCTGTTTCATTCTTCCCACAGGAATTACTGGTTTTCAGAAAGCTCCACCATTAAGAACCACTTAAATCCAAATTTGTCTTTGTAAGCGGAACGCCTTTTTATACAACTCGATTACTTCTGCGCAGCGACCGCCACAATGTAAAGTTGGTATTAAAAACATATTCATTACCTCCTATGCTTTAAATAATCTCATTTATGGCATCATTTCCACTTTTACCAATTCCCAGTTTATAAACAGCCTATAACGCTGTGCCATAAAGCGAATCATACAGAGATTGAGAGCTGTCCTTGTCCTGGCACACAGTACGCTGAGCGACAATTTCAGCAGCGCGGGTTAAAATGTTTTTTGTTTGTTCATGTAGATGCCTCCTTTAAGTGATGGAAATCCCGAAATACGGTATGTCGTTTTTATTTAAGCAGTAAAAACATAACTACCTTTTTCTATTATACAGCATACCCGAATGGTTGTATTGTATATTTCCGACATCTGTATACTCCCAACAACCATTCCCTGACTTTTGCGTGAAAGTATACTTTTGCCTGATAGTACAATTTTTTCCCCAATCGCCCCTCTATCAGCGGCATCCAAAATCACAAAAAAGTGGGGTTCACCAACCATTCCAGTGAACCCCACCAAGCCTAAAAAACCTTGATTCATGACAATAGAAAGCTTGCTTTCTATTGTATTAAGCTATTCTTCAATACTTTTGCCTGTTCGCACCCAAATTCCTATGGCATCAATTGGAAATAGCCGCCTGAGCGGTATATCGCGGTCAGTGAGACACTCTATACTGCTAATTTATTCTGTGGCACTAAAATGATTATAAGGCTTTCATTTTCTCTATCTTTTTCTGAACTTCTCTTCCTCTCTCGTTGCAGTAATCCATCCGTTCTTCATCTGTCATATGCTATGTCATTTCAAATTATATTCCATGAGCCTATGAATATCTTCAATGGTAAAATGTGGACTCAAAACAGTTTTTTCCATCATTATCCTTTTCTACAGGCTCAGAACATGTTCCTGAAACTTTTCCTTACTTTCCATAATTTCATAAGGTTCATATTCTCCATAAGCACTGGGGCGGCTGATTGTAATCAACTGCACACCATTCTCTCCCATCTGCTTTTGTAGCTTTTCGGTAAAGTCCGCCAATGCTTTACCATGTCTGGTCTTTACCGCAATACACCCTTTTTTATCAAATTCTTTCGCTATGAGATAACACACAACTTAGCGCCTCCTCAAACATTACAGAAATACTTCACCTAAACGTCTTTGCAGCTTCTTATCAAAAGTAACAATATCAATACCCTTTTCCCATTTATATCCATATAAAAGACAATCCACAAAATCAAGTTTAGGTGTTCTGTCAAATATTTCTAATCCACGAAGTAATATATCCACATTAAGAATACTCACATCATTAACTAATTTACGGAAATTACATGCAATATCTTCCCTCGTAACCTGATATACACCTTCCAATACATAACAGACTTCTGCCAGTACCTACAATGTTACATAACAGTTTTTCCTCGAATGATTTCTTGCATGTTTTTTGATCGCCGCCTTTCTCCACGCATCCTTTTCCTGTTCAATTAAAGAAGGATTCGCATACTTATAAAGCCCTCCTGCAGCTGACTCTCCTAAATCTGTATCGTTTTCTATCGGAATCACAATTACCTTTTGATTCATTTGTAATGGCTCTTTTACCTGAACTGCCGTTCCGTCATAATAACCGATCATAGGCATACTTCCACCTGCCTTTCTGCTTATTATTTATCATAACATCAGATATCATATCCCGCAATATTTATATTTATGGAAAGTCCTGCCGCATTCACAGGTAAGAACTCTGATTCAGCGGTCTTCAGAGCGCTTCTTTCCCGATATTTTCTGATCCAGATGGTGGAGAGATAGCTTTTATATTTCTCGCTTTCAAAAAGTTCCTTTAAGCCTTCCTCCAACTTGTCAGTAATCTCCTTTACTTTCTGTTTTTCTGTTTTTGCATCTGCCATATTTGATTTTCCTTTCTTTGCATGAAAAAAAGACAATCTGTTATGACTGTCTTTCTTCCCGAAAACAGAAAAAGCAGAGAATTGTTTTCTCTAATAAAAACAAATCCACTGCTTTACTGTTCATCATATTGTGCGTCCTGGTCTGTTGCACTGACCGCATTTTTTATTTCCGTATCCATCAGCCATAAACCTCCTTTTCATATGGTATATGGTAAGAAACGCAAAAACCATTCCCAAAAGGTATATGACCTCAATGTCATTATACCCCGAAATCCCGGCTAAATCAATCGGAACTTTTTAATTGCAGCCCGGACAATGGTGGAAATTTGATTGTTTTTTTGATTGTTACAGCGTTTCCTCCTTCCTTTTCGCTTTCTCCGTATCTGCCCTGCCTGCTCCAGATACCTGTGCCTTGTATGCCATGCCGCCAGCTTCTCTTTTAACGCTGCCCTCTACACAGGCTTGTCAGCCATTGCCGCCGCAGTTCTCAGCCTGCCATTGCCCACTGCATAGTCATGCCTTGCATTTTCTACCGGATACGGTACCTGTACATCAGCGCTTTTTCGCCTGTTTTCGGTTGTTCAGAAATTCCATAGTCTGTGCCGGATGCTTCCACACATACCACTGGGGCAAACAGTGGGTTCTCTCAATCTCAAAAATCTTCTCTCCGCCTGCCTTTGTCACTGCATGAATGATAACCCTTTCTTCTGTCTTTTCCTCTGCTGATTGTTGCAGTTGTTCTAAAAATATGCTTAACTCTGTTTGTCTGTCTGAATACATATGCGCTCCTTTCCGAATCGTAAGAAACAGAAGCAAAACCATCTGCTGACTGGCTTTGCTCCCCATATTTATCGTTTCCTGTTCATTGCCGCATTTGTTACTCAATCTGGAATAAATCAATGGCTTTTTGGTAAAACGATTTCCTTACCACTTTCTTTTGATAACACATAAATATTTCCTGTATCACAGGTAACAGACATTGCAGGTATATGACTGACCAATTCCTTGTTATTCCCGTCCTTGCCGCAGGAATACAAGTCTCCTCCGTCCGTCCTGGAGACATAATAGATTGACTGCTCATCTATGCAGAAATCATATGCAACTATATTTTCATAAGTGTAAGTTTCATTACCGGAAACGTCATATCTTGTCAAAACCCCCTGTTCATTCTTGTAAAAGATGTTTTCCCCGTCGAATGAAATATTTCCGTTTGCAGGAATGTCTGGCTTTACAGTTTTTCCGGTATACCGGTTTACTTTTGTTATGCCATCATTGCCAATGAAAAACAGGCTGTCGTCATCCAGGAAAAAAGCGTGGTGAAAATCCAGGAACTTCCATTTATCCCCTGTTTCATAGTCAATGCCCAAAAGAGAACGCCCGGAATTCGTCATCTGCTCAAAGATTGTTTTTTCCTCAAAGGTATCCAGATTCAGCTCCACAACCGAAACTTTCGTTATATTGCTGTTATAGTTTCCCACCCGGTTGACATAGCTTTCCATAACCGATGTGGTGTAATACAGATATGGCGGACACACATAAAACGCACGTATTTCTTCGTCATCAGAAAATACCCCAAACACAGGGGAACGTACTAAAGGATATGTTTCCCCCGTGGAAGTATTTCTGAGAGAATACTCAAAATTCCCTTCATCCCGTATGATTTCATAACCCATACAGTCATAGACTGCCGATGAATTATAGACAACGCTTCCCGTTTTTCCACGGCCTGAACATCCCGTCACTGCCAATGCCAGGCCAAACATGACAGCGAAAGCCGCCCCACGCTTCTTCTGCCCTGATTTCATCAGCCAACTGTTAGAATTGCGCCGTAAAATCCAGACAACGGCCAAAGCACACAAAAGCACGGATACAGAGAGCAGGGTCAATAGCGTAACCGTGCCGACCTCCGCAAAAATAATTTTCTCATCACCCGTCAGGGCATCGTTCATAACAATATCCCCTGCAAAAAAGTCTGTTCCAAGCAGAAACGGCAGCGGCAGAGGCAGACGGTAAATGCCGGTTTTCGATAAGCCTATATAGGGAATGATCACGGACACCGCACCAGTCAGCAGGGTGACCGCATACTTTTTGGCCAAAACGGAAATGAACATCAGTAGTATCGTAAGAAACACACCGCCAAATATCCGGAGCAGCCCGATCCATACATATCCCTCCAACAGCGACATACCTTTGCTGCTGTCTGCAAAGTAACGGATACTCTGAATCGGATAATCCCCATCCGGCAGCCCGTATTTGAACCTGTAAAATCCGTATTCAATAAGCGAGATACACAACGATAAGAAAAGGACAACCTCAATCATAATGAGCAGCTTATACAGGGCGCTTTTTCGCCCCTCCCTTGCAGTCAGGATCAGGGTGTCCATCTGGCAGCTGTACTCAGAACAGAAAACAGGCGTAACAATCAGCAAAATGCCAAGGAAGAGAATGAAATGAAGCGTACCCTTGCCAAGAAGCCCCATCCATCCGTTTGTCTGGAGAAAACAGCGGTTTCCCGCATTTTCGCAGATATAGAGATACTGCTGATAGATGACCTCAAATCCATTTTGACGCTCCAGAACCTTCTCTATTTCCCGGCTCTCTTTTTTGTATTCACTTTCACTGATCTTCCCGTCATAGTAATTCTCCAAAAGGCTGTTCTGCCTCTCCTTCGCTTCCGCAATCCTCTCCGCCTCCTGCTCCAGATAAAGGGAAGATTCCTCGGTGCAGTATCCGTTTACCTTTTCCAGATACCATTCATATTCATTTTTATACTGCTCCATCGCTATGTCTACAGGGTTGTCGGACAAGGCAAGCCAGACCGTGCCAAAGAGCAGGACAAGGGCAATATAGAACAGCCCCCTTTGACAGAGCATGATCTTTTTTACTTCATACATAAATCCGGACATTTTATCCTCCTATAAAAGTCGCTGCGCGACGGCACTAAAGGGTAAAGCTGCTTCGACACACCGGTTATGAGAGAAACTTTTATTCGAAAAAGCACTCATAAAAGTTCCTCTCGTGCGCCTTTGCAGCTTTACCGTCCAGCAGATATTTTTTCTCATAAATACTTGACATTTCTTAGCTGGACTATTTAAAGTCGCTGCGCGACAGCACTAAAGGGTAAAGTCACTTCGGCGCACATTTAATGAGAGGAACTTTCATTCGAAAGGGCACTCATGAAAGTTCCTCTCGTGCGCCTTCGCGACTTTACCGTCCAGCAGAAAATATAACAGTTCCTTTTAGAAAGCATCATCATTGCCGTTATGGAAACCACACCTACGGTTATGGCAAAAATAATTGCTGCCTGGAAACTCTGTACCGGATATCCTGCAAAATCAATGAACTCGGTCTTGCCAAACAGCATGCGGTTAGCAAGCAGCGAATACGGGTTTATGATTTTGAGCCAAGCATTACTGAAACAGCTCTGTGACGCACCTGTAATAATGAAACACAGGGCTGCCCCGAAATCAGCGACAAACGGAACAAGGGCATTGCGCCCAAACAGGGAAATCAACAGAAACACCATGCTCATCGTCCATACGCCCACTGCCCTTATCACCGCGGACAGAATCGCATATTGCCATAACTTACAGTTTACCGCAGCCGTGCTGAAATTCCTGACAGCATACAGCGGAAGATTTCCTCCTTCCGCTGTTCCGAAGAAATACGCAAAACCAATATAGTCCACAACAGAAAACCATATGGCCACACTGACCGCAAACAAAGAAGCCGCTGCAATTTTAGCGAATGTGGTCTTTTTACCGCCGCCCGGATTTGTCAGCAGCAGCATATCCATCTGTGTTTCCTTTTCGCAGACAAAGGTACTGACAACCCCGTACAGACAAAGAAATAAAACCAATATGCCCGAAAAATCATAGTTCAGATAATAGTTATACATTTCCTCATAGGCAAAGGCTTTTATGCTCCGTCCGGAATAAAGGTGATAGATCACACTGTTTTTACGTGCTTCATACGTCTGCCCCCGTTCTTTGTAAACAGCGGCATTTTCTTTTGCCCTCTCTGCCACTTGAAGCGCACAAGTCCGATAATGATAGAAATATTCCATAGGCTCCACATAGTATTTTTCCAGGATATTCCGGTCACTGTATATATTCCCCGTCATCATATCCGGATTGTCTTTGGCCGTGCTTGCTGTCATATCAGCCGTAGCGTCTGCTAACGGCTGATATACGGAAAGAAGATGATTGATTTTTTCAGCCGTGATCTCCCCTCTGTAATCCTCATAAAGCTGCCAATACACGCTGTTCCAGCTGCGGCTGTCATTTCCGTCCGCCAGGTAGGAATACGAGTGGAATTCGCTGTTTATCTTGAACAGGTTCATTACACTGAAGCAAAGAAGCACAACAAGTATTGACCGCTTGCAGAATAATTTGTAAAATTCATATTTGATTAAGCGTGTCATGTAATCTCTCCCTTAACTCATTGCCCGCGGAAGGTCTTGCGACTCTCGCGGCATTCGCCATACAATAGAAAGCATACTTTCTATTGTCAAGAATGGACATGCAGGCATGTCCGCTTGGCTCATTGCCCGCGGAAGTAATACAGAAATACATCTTCCAGGTTAGGGGAAACCTTTACCGCGTCTGAAGCAGGCTGCATATCGCTTACGATTCTTACTAAAAAGCGTTCCCCCTGCTGTTTCATATTGCTGACATAATATCGGCTGCCAAGTCTGGCAGCGTCTTCCCCGTTTACTGTCACCTCCCACACTTTCCCATAGATATTCTGTTCTAATGCGTCGGTAGTTCCCTGGGTTATTAAAGAGCCATCCTTTAAGATCATAATCTCCTTTGCGATACACTCCACATCGGAAACGATATGGGTGGCCAGCAAAACTGTCCGCCCCTGTGCGAATTTTGAGATCAGGTTGCGGAAGCGGATACGTTCGCTGGGATCGAGCCCTGCTGTCGGCTCGTCCAAAATAAGAATTTCAGGATCGCCCAGCATCGCCTGGACAATGCCAACCCTCTGCCGCATGCCGCCGGAAAGGGCGCCAATCTTTTTCTCTTTCGCATCTGAAAGATTGACGATATCCAGAAGCTCCAAAGCCCGTTTTTTCCCCTGTCCGTCAGGAATCCCTTTCAGCGCGCACATATACAGCAGAAAATCCATCACAGTAAAATCCCGGTAGAAAATCGGATATTGCGGCATATATCCGATTTTTGACAGAAAGTCCTTACCCAGTGTTCCCGCATCCTGCCCGTCAATCAAAACCGTTCCGCCATCGCTTCCCAAAATACCCACAAAGATATTGATCAGTGTCGTCTTTCCCGCGCCGTTAGCGCCCAAAAGCCCATAGACACCCTCCGTAAGTTCCGTGGTAAAATCCTTCAGGGCATATATGCCTTTGGCAGACATGCCCAGGGCACCCCTGCCCTTGTACTGCTTTGAAACATTTCGTAACGATATTTTCATCAAGAATTACCCCGCAAAGCCAAAGGTTGTTATCAGGGTGCTTACCTCGTCAATACCCCGTCCAAGCACAACGATGCAGGTGCCGGACTCATCCAAAATCAATATCTGAGGGATACGCATGAAATAGGCGCTGTTGCTGTCCTGAACGGTTTCCGTATGGATATTTTTTCCCGATGCCGTATCATAAATGTTGATCGTAACACTGCTTCCCTCCAAAACAGCAGTAGCCACATATTTTCCCTGCCCGGAGCAGTAAACACCGTCTTTTCCCTCACTGGGGCTTGAGAACGACATCGTATTTTCTGTATTGGCTATGGTATCAAACATCAGCAGGGTTCCATTATTTTCGTCAAAGCTCTGGGGCATAATAAGCAGGTTTCCGCCCTTTTGCACTTCTTCCGTATCTACTTTATAATCCCCCTTTTTGGTAATGGTGAGATCTGCGCTGTCTGTGGATACTGTACCATAAACACTGACCCCATCCCCGCCAATGGAGGCATCTGTAGCCATGCCTACATAGACTAAAGTGTTGTTCCCCGTAAAGGTAAGGCTGTCCATAGTTACAATCTGCATATTATCTGCCGTGCCTTCTTCGGAATAGTTCAGAATGGTACGAACCTTCCGGGAAGAAACATCATAAAGGTAAAGTCCCGAAAGTCCGCCGAAAGCAACCTGTTTTCCGTCCTGTGAAACAGCGATTCCTGTGATCTGCGGAATAAAATCATCACTTAATAATCCGCTAAAGGAAATGGTATCCTGAACAGCAAAGTCCTTATTCAGTATGTATCCATTGATACCGCCGCTTTCTGATGCAGCAAATGAACCGTTACTGCCTCCGCCGCCAGCCTTTCCCTGGCCCACAACAAAGTAGCCGTCTGTAAAGGTCTGTACGCATAAATCTTCCATAGAAATATCCGCGCTTGCGATTGTTTCGCCTTTCCCCGTATCGTAAAGATAAAGCTGATCCGCCGCAACGATAATCCGGCTGCCATCGGCATAATAACAGCCTTTGACTTTTCCGGAAAAAGTTGAATTCTTAACTGTACCAACTTCCATAATCTTTTTATCTGTACCGTTATCCTGCAGATCGATCACGTTCATTTCGCTGCTTTCATTTCCGGTATTTTCCGATGAAGCATCTTCCAGGGATTGCGTTTCCATGTTTATGGCTCCATTTTCAGAGCTGTTCCCATTCTCCTGTCTATTCCCGCAGGCCGACAGATTAAGAGCCAAAGCAAGCATAAGTATCATACACATCCATTTTGTTTTCATTTTTAGTCCTCCTTGTATAATAAAATTGAACCGGTTTTACTTGTAACTGAATTTCCGTCCGCCGCAACAGCTGTCGCATAAAAAGTATTGAAACCATCCAGCTTAAGCGTTTCTATGGTTGCCTCAATAATCCACACATTTCCTTTGCTTAATGTGACATCATAGGAAACCGCTCCATCAAAAGATATGGGCTTATGGTTTAAAAAAAATGATATGCCATATCTTGCGCCTGGCGTTCCGCAAAGGGTGTAGCGCACGGTAAGCGTATCTTTCCCGGTAAGGTTGATATTGTCATACACCACCTCTCCGTCATAGACAAGCGTCCAATAGACACTGTTATCCAGGGTATCCATGGTAACGCCATTCCATCCTGCTCTCACAAGCTCATTCTCAATAAAAGAGGAAGTGACTTTTTCCTCTGTAATGCTGACATCACGAAAAGCAGTTATACTTTCTCCATTAATGCTGTCATTTTCCGGAGCATCCTCATTAAAATGCAGTTTCAGCACCCTTTCGAAACTCTGATGATACCAGCCATAGCTTGAGGTTTCTTTCATATCAGGCCGGAAATCGGGCCTGGTGACGCTCACAACCGTCATATTCAGGGTATCGCCTTTTTTCCCTGTGTCCGGTGTGAACACGAAGGAAAAATTCTCTTCGTGCTTTTCTGATGTCCGGAAGCAGTGGAGATACTCATATTCCGCCCCCGTGTCATTCACCTTGTAGGCTTGCGGCTTTCCGTCCAAAAAAAGCAGGAAGCCAATGCTGTCCAATTTCCCTTCTGACACAAACTGATAGTCCAGGACAAATTCTCCGCCATGATACTCATAAGGCAAAACACTCTGGTCATCGGCTCTGGCGGGACTGGCTTCCCCATGGCTGAGAAACCCTAAATCTCCGTCCTCCTGCGCCCCGGCGAATGGGTCTTCTTCTACAGTCTGCGGCGGGGCATTCTCGTCCGCAATGTTATAATTTCCGCAGGCCGCCACAGCAAAGGGCAAAACAAAAATCACAGCTAATGATAAGAATCGCTTTCGCATCGTCCATCCTCCTACTTGTTTTAGATTCGACTTTCATTATAAAAACCAAAAGTCAAAATGTGGTCAAGGAATAGAAAAAAATTTATGGAGAAACAGCTTAGTTCTTTACATAAAGAGAGCCAACAAACTGTAATTTCTCACAAGTCTGTTGGCTCTTGGCATAGTTATTCTGCCAGGCAAACCGGAAGTCATATTGTCACAAACGACAAAGCATAATGTACTCTTCCCCGTTTTCGCCCACAATTTCAAATCCTGTTTTTTGATACATTTTTACAGCATAATTGGATTTTTGTACTGCAAGTGACGCCTGTTTATACCCTCTGTCTTTCAGAATACGAAGCATTTCTTTCATCAAATCAGTACCTATTCCAAATCCCCGATAATCTTTATATAAAGAAATGGCAAAGGACGGAGTGTCGTTGTCTATATGTCCATAATCATCCATAATGCGCACCCAAACAGCACCAACAACCTTTTTATCAACTTCCGCAACCAAACCTATATCTTCTTTTTTCTTACCAAAGTCGGTTATATATACCTGCAATTCCGGCTGATTGATAATTCATCACTGCCTCCTACGAATAACGATTTATCTGTTTTGCAACAAATTTTAGCATCCCAAAAGCTCCTGGACGGCTTTTTCCCAATATATTTCGGGGATATTGTACCAGTCGCATTTCCCGGTTTCTTCCCTGCAAAGCTCCATTGCCCTGCCCAATACCGTTCCATGGGAAATCTCCCCTGCAAGCATCCCGTATTTTGTCACCCGACACCAATACGGTGCCGCATCCCAAAGCCCCGATTCTTCCATTTCCTTTATCACCTTTTTCTTATCGTAATCAAGGCTTATAAACTGATGCCCCAATTCTTCCCCGTTCTGGTACAGAATCATAAACTGGGCTTTTCCCCCGCTATATAAAGAAACGCCTACCGAGCCGGGATTTAACAAAATCTTTCCTTCATGGGAAAAGCTTCCCTGAACATGGGTATGCCCGCATAGAATATACTGCCCTGCACACCTTTCCATGATCCCTTTTGTATTTTCACCATCCGGAAACATTTTTTCATTATTCTTATCCGGCGAACCATGGCACGCCAGGATTGAGCCTGCCCCGTCAAATGTGATTTCACGGCAGAGTGGCAGACTTTCAAAGAAACCAATATCCTTATCCGTCAGGTTTTCATAGCAGTACTTCATTGCGCCTACTGTTGAATTTCCGTTTTTCCATACGCAATTTTTATCGTATTTCCGGCTGATCCAGTAGTCTTCTTTATTTCCTCGCAAGAAAAAGCAGGTGTATTTTTCTTTCAAAGAATATAGGATTTCCATCGTTTTTTGCGGGTAGGGAAATTCCCCCAAATAATCCCCCAGAAAAATAAATGCGCGGATTCCCATACCCAAAACATATTCCAGGCACTTTTGGAACGCTATGTAATTACCATGTATGTCGGAGAGAACAACTATTTTCTCATTTGCTATTTTTTTCATACCAACCATATCTTCCTCCTGCAAATCATCATTTTATGTTCTCTGCAACTTCCCGACAAATGGGAAGTTGTATTATAGCCGCAAAATTCTTATTATACCTAACACGAAGAGATGAACCGGATAGAACCAATAAAAGAACCATTTAGAAAATGTCTTTCCCCGTTCCATCCGTTTACCATTATAAAAATAGATGATAGTAATTCCTGCAAGAGTTACTCCTACAATACGACCTAACGCATAAAGAATATTTGTATTTAGAGGAAATCTTCCAATACCACCTACAAACTTAAACATACCAAACAATATAATTGAAATTACAAAGGCGGCTTTTAACTTCTTTTTTGAATCTTTTCCCCATATAAACAAGAGCGTAAATATTGGAGCCAGCAAAGGCCAATCTGAAACAAGAGAAAGTAAGATTAGAATTAAAATAGAGACAACTTTCAATGGCGTATGTTTAACTCTTTCTACTACAAAAAGAATACAAAAACATATAAATAATGTAAAAAGCATATTTAGCCCGCAGAACTCCAATACTCCATTTTCCGTAAAAGCAAGGCAATATGGTATTTCAGAAATCAAAGCATATATTATCAACCTATAGGCATATTTTTTCTTTGAATGAGTATATTGATACCCTTCAACAAGGAAATAGCACATAATAATAGCTGTAAAATACCCTACATTCAGAAAAACTTCTGATACAAAGTTACCACTTTCCATGAATATCTTTGAGATATGATTTAAAAGCATCGTGAACATGGCTATGTATTTAATTGTATCTCTATTTAAGACTTTCCATTTTGTTTCCGTTATTTCATCCATCTTCAATTACCTCCTAAAATTCCGATTATCCTATTCATCGTTCTTTTTTATCCATTTCAATTCTTCCAAAATAAATCTTGATTTGATTCTTTGCCAATCACTTTTTTCTCCAATAAAAATATCAACCCATTTTGTGGACTGCAAGTTTAATTGTTACACAAGCTCCACCAGAAGCAATATTTGAAAGTTCTAAACTTCCGCCGTGTTTCTGGCTAAGGACACGGCTTGTAGCCAATCTCAGGCCCATATGCTCTCCCGTTTTATCCTCAGAATAAAGAAAGGTGTTCTTTTTACGGAGCATTGCCCTTGAAAAACCTTTGCCATCGTCTGATATGGTTATCATAAGCATACCATCGGTAAGGGAGTACCCAAAATTCACCTTGCTTTTGGCATATCGAATGGCATTAGAAAAGATATTCTCGACAATACGGTAAAAGATCTGCTCGTCTAATTTCACCTGACATTCGGATATAGTGGAATAGTCTTCCTCCCACATAAAAATTTCCAATGTATGCACAATATACCGTAGCAGCTTCGCCATCTGCCCGCCCTCTAACGTGACAGACTGCTCCACACCCTCTGTCTGAAAATCCGTCATGGTAAGCACACGGCTTTTCCGGTCAATGGTAAAATGCCGATCTACCAGCTCCATATTGCCGTATTCATCGTAAACCTCTGTATGTACCCCAAAAGACAGCGTATTGATGACAAGCTGCTTTTTTATGGCATTGCGCTCTGCATAGGGAAAGCATACGTTGTAAATCTCCCTGGCCGTGTCCGCCACCTCCGGGCAGTCATCCTTCATTTTGGTTTTCAGCCATTTCTTCTCGTTCTCTGAAAGCCGCCGCATGGGAAAGTCCATTAAACGGCTCATATCCATTGCTGCCGCTTTTTCCGCAGCACTTAAACGGGAGCAGGCTTTGCAGATATGGGCTGCATGGCCTTTCCCTGAAAATTTCTCATTTGCTTTATATTCGCCGCATATTTTACAGTAATGGCTGTTCTTCCTGTAACTGTAAACGCCATTATTCTCAGCCCGACTGTAACTGGGGATGGGACTCTCACAGGGGATCCTATTTTTTCGGTTACCACCTCTACATGTATGTGGCTTCCGATTCCTTCAGCGACCTCCCTGTGTTTCCGCTTTTAGAGCGGGCCTCCCGGCATGACATGCTTTCCTTCCTGCATTCTTTTTTCACCATGAAAGCGTATCTTCCGGAATTCCAGATTGAAAAGCTCCTTCTGGATTCTGCACACGACGCTTACCCTGTTTATGAATACTGCAGACGGAAACATATCACACCGTTTATCGACCTCAATCCCGGACATACCGGGCATTTTACCTATAAGGACGATTTTACAATCGATGACGATGGGGTCCCTGTCTGTAAGTTGGGCTTACGTATGCATAAAGATGGATATGAAGCTGCCAAACATCAGGCAAAATACCGGCGCCCGAAATCAAACCGGAAACGTGGCTGCTTTTGTGAACACCCTTGTTCACCGGCAAAACAAGAATCATTATTAGGATTGACCGCCTAATAATGATATCTTAAGCGATTCCATAAGATTTTTCAAGGCATAGTACCCGCTATGTCCAATGTTTATGTCCATTTTTCTCTAATTTCTTTTCCTGCACGATATTCAGTTGTCAATTTTCGGTTGGTATCTCGTTCATTGAGATTCCGAGAAGTTATCACCTGTCAGTCATCATGGATATAATATATATTTCCGTATCTGGTTCAGACTGACAGGGCATAAAATAATAATTCTAAATTTTTTCCGAAAGTTGCGACAGTTTATCTCTGCTGGTGTGTTTATCAGCACTCTTCTGCTGTCGCAACTTTCGCTAACTTTTTTGATTTCTGTTTGCCGTCTTTGGAATCACGGTTGACGGCATACCGTTGCTGTCTGCAACATCAAGAAGATCGATCAGTAATCCGGACATGGAATTTACATATTCTTTCCTGCCCTGCATCAGTTCTATGACACACAGGGCAACAACATCCTCGTCCAGTGTGCGCTGATTCTTATCTTATTTCTGATCCGGACCTCTTCCGTATCGTTCAGTGCAGCCGCCAAAACATTGAAGCAGGCTCCGAGCATCTCCGGTCTGTCTTTTTCAAACTCCGCCCACAGTTCCTCTTCTGTCAGAACCTTATCAGGAGTAATCCTTCTTAATGTGAGAATAACAGAACGGTCTAACAGGTCGCTTTCTTTCGCGACTAATGAAACCCCATTGACCGCAACCACCGCCTTTAAGTCCAGAACGATTTCATCTGCATTGCGGTATAATGCGCGCTTTGAAAAACTCCCTCCGGTAACTGCGACTGCAAGAATATCCGATATTTTACGGCTCAGGGAAGATAAGTTATCGAATGTCACAAAGTAACCGTTATACAGCCTCACCTCCAGTCCGTCGCTGCCTCTTGGAATGCCGCTTCCCAGTTCGCTTGACTTCGGATCGATCAGTTCCTCCAGTTTTTTAAAACTGCTGCTCTTACTTGATCCTTTCTCCCCTGTAAGCACCAGAATGGGATGGTTAATTCTAAGCCCCCACAGGGAGGTCACAAGATACAGTGTGAGAAGCTTTACCTCCCTGTCGGATGACAGATTGAAATGCTTTCTCATATAATTCAGCAATTTCGACGGTTGAACCCTTAGATTCGGTTCTATCTGGTTGGCATAGTTCGCCGCGTGGCGAAAGATGATGCCGGATGTCTTTTCAACGAAAACTTCGCCATGCTCAATCCATACAGCCGTACCCTCTTCTCTGTTCAGTTCGTAGGCATATTGATAGCTGTTGTTAAATACGCGTTTGCAGACTTCAACCTCTTCTGTCGTGTCTGTCCCGATGATCTCGATAATCTCGACTGTGCAAATTCAAAAGAACCATTCTTTTGTCTCTCTGCAGCTCTGACAAAAAAACTTTTCTTAAAGACAATGGAATTGATACAATAAAAACCAGGGTTGATAAGCTAATGAATGATCCATACCAATCACCAAAAAAATAAAAATATCAGGGGCATGTTACTACCCGTCAACGTAACATGCCCTTTCTCGTTTCAATCCTTATATTCTCCATTGACAGCCAGAACCACGCGTTTTACAGCACACAAAAAAGTCCCCTGCTACTTTTTCTATAAAGTAACAGAGGACTTTTCTTTATTCATGACAATAGAAAGTTCGCAAAGCGCGCTTTCTATTGTACATACCTGTACCTTATTGGACATTAGTAGTCCAATAAGTATAAATAATCAAACTACTATTTACGCAGCTTCCAGTGTATTACTTACTGTTAATAGCCGCCTGTGCTGCCGCCAACCGTGCAATAGGCACCCGGAAAGGAGAACAGGACACATAATCCAAACCAATCTTATGGCAGAACTCCACGGAAGAAGGATCCCCGCCGTGCTCGCCGCAGATACCCACATGCATTTTCGGGTTCACGGGCTTGCCCAGCTTAATCGCCATTTCCATCAGCTTGCCAACGCCGTTCTGATCCAGCTTCGCAAACGGATCATTCTCCAGAATCTTGGCGTCATAGTAAGCGGTCAGGAACTTGCCTGCGTCGTCGCGGGAGAAGCCGAAAGTCATCTGCGTCAGGTCATTGGTACCAAAGCAGAAGAAATCAGCTTCGCTGGCAATTTCATCCGCACTCAGCGCTGCTCTGGGAATCTCAATCATCGTACCTACTTCATAGTCCAGATCAATGCCTGCAGCCGCGATTTCCGCATCTGCTGTCTCTACCACAATCTTCTTTACATACTTTAATTCCTTGATATCACAAATCAGGGGAATCATGATTTCAGGCTTTGTCTTCCAGCCGGAATGAGCTTTCTGCACATTAATTGCAGCACGGATGACAGCTTTGGTCTGCATCTTCGCAATCTCTGGATACGTCACTGCCAGACGGCATCCTCTGTGGCCCATCATGGGATTGAACTCATGCAGGCTTGCAATGATATTCTTGATCTCCTCAACGGTCTTGCCCTGAGACTGTGCCAGCTTCTCAATGTCAGCTTCTTCTGTGGGAACAAACTCATGAAGAGGCGGATCAAGGAAACGGATAGTAACCGGATATCCTTCCAGAGCCTCATAGAGCTTCTCAAAGTCACCCTGCTGATAAGGCAGAATCTTCTCAAGAGCCGCCTCTCTCTCCTCTACAGTATCAGAACAGATCATCTCGCGGAAAGCTGCAATTCTGTCTTCCTCGAAGAACATATGCTCCGTACGGCACAGACCGATACCCTCTGCCCCCAGCTCTCTTGCTTTTTTGGCGTCTGCGGGAGTATCCGCATTTGTTCTTACCTTCAGTTTCCTGTATTTGTCAGCCCAGGCCATAACTCTGCCGAACTCGCCGGCGATAGTGGCGTCAACAGTGGGAATTCTGCCATCATAAATATTACCTGTGGTACCATCGATGGAGATATAATCTCCCTCATGATATTCCTTACCCGCCAGGGTGAACCTTTTGTTCTCCTCGTCCATGGCAATGTCACCGCAGCCGGATACACAGCAGGTTCCCATTCCCCGGGCCACAACAGCCGCATGAGAAGTCATGCCGCCCCGAACTGTCAGAATGCCCTGTGCCACCTTCATACCGGTGATATCTTCGGGAGAAGTCTCCAGACGAACCAGAACTACCTTCTCTCCCTTTGCATGCCAGCTTTCCGCATCTTCCGCTGAAAATACGATTTTACCGCAGGCAGCTCCCGGGGATGCTCCAAGGCCTTTGCCGGCAGGAGTGGCGGCCTTCAGCGCAGCGGTGTCAAACTGAGGATGCAGCAGCGTATCAAGGTTGCGGGGATCAATCATGGCCACCGCTTCCTGCTCAGAACGCATGCCTTCATCTACCAGATCACAGGCAATCTTCAGAGCTGCCTGTGCGGTTCTCTTTCCGTTTCTGGTCTGGAGCATATACAGTTTGCCATGCTCCACAGTAAATTCCATATCCTGCATATCTCTGTAATGATTTTCCAGAGTCTTGCACACATCTTTAAACTGAGCAAACGCCTCGGGGAACTTGTCCGACATCTCCGTAATCTTCATGGGCGTGCGGACACCTGCAACCACGTCTTCACCCTGTGCGTTTGTCAGGAACTCACCGAAAAGTCCCTTTGCCCCTGTAGCCGGGTCACGCGTAAATGCAACGCCTGTACCGCAGTCGTCACCCATGTTGCCGAAAGCCATGGACTGCACATTGACAGCCGTACCCCAGGAATAGGGAATATCATTGTCACGGCGATACACATTTGCACGGGGATTGTCCCAGGAACGGAACACTGCCTTGATGGCACCCATCAGCTGGTCCTTCGGATCATCCGGGAAATCTCTGCCGATTTTTGCCTTATACTCAGCCTTGAACTGTCCTGCCAGTTCTTTCAGATCCTCTGCCGTCAGCTCCACATCCTGCTTTACACCCTTTTTCTCCTTCATGGCGTCAATGAGCTGTTCGAAATACTTCTTGCCCACTTCCATAACCACGTCAGAATACATCTGGATAAATCTTCTGTAGCAGTCCCATGCCCAGCGGGGATTGCCTGATTTCTCTGCAATAACGTTTACCACATCTTCATTCAGACCCAGATTCAGAATTGTATCCATCATACCCGGCATGGATGCCCTCGCACCGGAGCGGACTGATACCAGCAGCGGGTTCTCCTTATCTCCGAACTTCTTGCCGGTGATCTCTTCCATCTTCACAATATACTCATTAATCTGTGCCTGTATCTCATCGTTGATTTCTCTTCCGTCCTCATAGTACTGTGTACAGGCCTCCGTTGTAATAGTAAAGCCCTGAGGCACCGGAAGTCCCAGTCCGGTCATCTCTGCCAGGTTTGCACCTTTACCGCCCAGAAGTTCCCGCATATCGGCGTTCCCCTCTGTAAACAAGTACACCCATTTTCTCATCTTTTTTCTCCCTTTCCTTTTGAATTCTTAAGCGGACCAAACTATCCGCTTTCTGACAAAAAACAAATATACGTCAGTCTTTTAATATTGTAACAATTTACCAAAGGAATATCAACCCATATCTTGGCAATTCTTGACCGGGCTTTCTAATTTCGTGCAACCTGTCCATTTTTCGTCATTTGCAGATGACATACTGCACAACAAAAAATGACTTGTAAGCGTTTACATACGTTGCACTTACAAGCCTTATCCTGCTCCGCTGTCCTGTCTCACAATCCTACAACATTCAGGAACAGCATATAATCCATGAAATGTCCCCGTGTCAAAGACCCCGCTGCAAGCAACGGGGCATCAAATTTGTAGCGCTGCAGAGCAGAAAGCGTCCAAAGGACACTTTGGTATTTGACCCCTGCGGCAGTCGCCAAATGTGCATGCAAGCATGCCCGCTTGGCTCGTTGCTCGCGGGAATAAATATGCTCCCTGCAGCTGCCTCACTCAGCAGGTATGGTTTGTCGGCATAAAGCTGTCAAAAATAAACATATCAAAATGTTTCTTCGCTTCTGCCAGCTGCTCCCTGCTCCGAATCGTCCATGCCGCAGCCTTGCTGTGATACAGGCTGCGGCAGATCCTTCTGGACAGTATCTTGGGATATTTGCAGTTATATGCGATAAAGTCAGGTCTGCTCACCCAGTTAAGGAGCAGATTCTGCAGCAGAAAGGAAATGGTACCCACATATTCTCCCTCTTTCAGAAAGGCATCCGAAAGCTGTCCTCTCACAACTTCTCTCCTGTGTCTGCGATACCAGAATACAGCCAGCGGATTGAAGGATTCGATACAGTAAAGTCCCTGATATGCGGAAAGCAGCCTGTCCACCGCCGGACACAGCGACATATCCGTCCTTTCGATTTTCAGCTCCACAATCAGCGGCACCCGTCCGTCCACCAGCTGCAGAACTTCTTCCAGTTTCGGGATTTGCTCCTGCGTTCCGCACAAACGCAGCTTGCGAAGTTCTTCATAAGTGTACTCTCCCGGCTTTCCCTCTGTTCCGCAGATTCTCTTCAGAGTGAAATCATGGAATACCACCGGAATGCCGTCCCCTGTGAGCTGCACATCCAGCTCAATGCCAAAGCCTTCCTCCACCGCCCGCCGAAAAGCAATCAGCGAATTCTCCGGTATGCCCGCCCTGTTATCATGAAGTCCTCTGTGCGCATACAGCCGGCCGGTAAAAGGCAAGGTATCCGGCTTGTACATCATCCGGGGCATAATCATCAGAAAATAAAGTACTGTCAATATAACGATACAGATGAAAAGTATCAATAGTATTTTCATTGGTCCCTGATCCTTTCTTCTCACACCTTCTCTACTGTAATCCTTTTTTTCATATTTTTCAAGTCCTCCGGCTTTCAAAGCATACACTTCTCCAATCCTGTATCATTCTTCAGCCGGGACACGAAACCGCCGTATCCTGTCCCCGTGTGATGAACCATTTCTGTAAACAGTTCATTCTAATGGCAAATTTACCCGATTTTCCTTGCTAATTCAGGCTTTTTGTGTATAATGATATAATGAAATAAAGAAACGCCTGTCCGTCAAAATCCGGCGGCAGACGCGGGAAATGAGGATGTAAAATGATAAGTGTAAACAATGTAACCTTAAGGATTGGCAAAAAGGCATTATTCGAGGATGTAAATATCAAATTTACCGAGGGCAACTGCTATGGCGTCATCGGCGCTAACGGTGCAGGCAAATCCACTTTTCTGAGAATCCTGTCCGGAGATCTGGAGACCACCCGGGGCGACATCTCCATCACTCCCGGTCAGCGCCTTTCCGTGCTGGAACAGGATCATTTTAAGTATGACGAGTATCCTGTGATGGACACCGTCATCATGGGAAATGCCCGTCTGTATCAGATTATGAAGGAGAAGGACGCCATTTACGCCAAGGAAGATTTCACCGATGAGGACGGTATCCTCGCCAGCGAGCTGGAGGCGGAATTTGCGGAGATGGACGGCTGGGAAGCAGAATCCAATGCCGCCATGGTGTTGAATGGCCTTGGCATCGGCACCGAATTTCATGAATCGCTGATGAAGGATCTGGACGGCAGTCTGAAGGTAAAAGTCCTGCTGGCGAAGGCCCTGTTCGGCAATCCCGATATCCTGCTTCTGGACGAGCCAACCAACCATCTGGACCTGGATGCCATCGCATGGCTGGAGGACTTTCTCATTGATTTTGAGAATACGGTAATTGTGGTTTCCCATGACCGCTATTTTCTGAACAAGGTATGTACCCATACCGCAGATATCGACTACGGCAAAATTCAGCTCTATGCGGGCAATTATGACTTCTGGTATGAATCCAGTCAGCTGCTGGTACGCCAGATGAAGGAGGCAAACAAGAAGAAGGAAGAGAAAATCAAAGAACTGCAGGAATTTATCTCCCGTTTCTCTGCAAATGCTTCCAAGTCCAAGCAGGCGACGTCCAGAAAACGTGCCCTGGAAAAAATCGAGCTGGATGAGATTAAACCCTCCAGCCGCAAATACCCTTATATTGACTTCCGCCCGGACCGTGAAATCGGAAACGAGGTTCTGACAGTGGAGCATCTGTCCAAAACCGTCAATGGAGAAAAAGTGCTTGACGATATCTCTTTCGTGGTGGGCCATGATGACAAGATTGCCTTTGTGGGAAGTCAGGAGCTGGCGAAAACCACTCTCTTCCAGATACTCATGGGAGAACTGGAGCCGGACGAAGGGACTTACAAATGGGGTGTAACTACCTCCCAGGCATACTTCCCCAAGGATAATACGGAGGAATTCAGCAATGAGATGACCATTGCCGAATGGCTCACCGGCTATTCCCCCGTAAAGGACGTCACCTATGTGCGCGGTTTCCTGGGCCGAATGCTCTTCGCAGGTGAGGACGGTGTCAAGAAAGTGAAAGTCCTCTCCGGAGGGGAAAAAGTCCGCTGTCTGCTGTCCAAAATGATGATCAGCGGCGCCAACTGTCTGGTCTTTGACGAGCCCACCAATCACCTGGACATGGAGTCCATTACTGCTCTGAACAATGGGTTGATTAAGTTCCCGGGTGTGGCCCTGTTCTCCTGTCACGACCATCAGTTTGTACAGACCACGGCCAACCGCATTATAGAATTTCTGCCGGACGGACACATGATTGACAAGATTACTTCTTATGACGAATATCTGGCAAACGACGAAATGGCCAGAAAGCGAACTGTATTTACCGCTCAGAAGGAAGAGGAAGAATATTGATGCAGGCAGTTGATTTACACGTACATTCCAATCGTTCCGACGGTACCTTCACTCCCGCCGGGCTGGTGGATTATGCCATGGAAAAGGGGCTGACCGCATTTGCACTGACGGATCATGACACAGTGGAGGGCCTGGACGAGGCCATAAGATACGCCGAAAGTCTGCGGGCCTGTCTCTCTGCCCCGGAAAAAGTGCCGGAAGTCATACCCGGCATCGAATTTTCGACTGAATATCTGGGAAAAGATATCCACATCCTGGGATTGTATATTGATTATCACGGAGATGCCTTTCAAAGGCATCTCCAGACTTTTGTGAATTCCAGAGTTACCAGAAATCTGAAAATGTGCGGTCTGCTTCAGAAAGCAGGCCTTTTCGTCACTTATGAGGCGCTTCTGGCGGAATTTCCCGGCGCGGTAATCACCAGAGCCCATTATGCCAGGTATATGCTGAATCACGGTTACATTTCCAGTATGGCAGAGGCCTTCGACCGCTACATTGGTGATCAGGGGCCCTGCTATGTTCCCCGGGAGAAAATCACCCCCGTTCAGGCTGTGAAGCTGATACAGAATGCCGGAGGTGTCCCCATCCTTGCCCATCCGATTCTCTACCATATGGATGCCCGGCAGCTGGAGGCGCTGACAGCCAGTCTGCAGGAAGCGGGGCTGGCAGGCATAGAGGCTGTTTACAGCACCTATTCTGACACGGAGGAGCGCCAGATGCGCACACTGGCTTCCAGACATGGGCTGCTTGTCAGCGGAGGCAGTGATTTTCACGGCTCCAACAAACCTGGCCTGGATCTGGCCTCAGGCTATGGAAAGCTGTTCGTTCCCCATTCCGTTCTGGATGATATCAAGGATTTTATCGAGCGCAAAAATACGCGAAAATGACGGCATATTCCCTCCGCACCTGCCTCTCGGCGCTGCGCATAAAAACGGCAGGAATCTCTCCTGCCGTTTTTGTCATTTTAACCTCTGACTTTCAGACTGTCACAATCAGATATCTGCCGTCGCCGATGTCAAACACTTCGTCTGCATCCAGAATCTCTTCATCCATTGCACCCTCAATGTCGATGCCTTCATCCTCGAAGTACTGAATCACTTCTGCAACAGAGTTGACTACAACAGCCATGGAGTCGTCTAAAAAGTGCTCAGCTTCCTCAAGGGTTTCTGCAACCTCCCTGGGAAAAAGCTGCAGCTGATTTTCCAGAAAGCACTCCAACACATCGTCGTCAAACTGCATTTTTTACCCTCCTTTCTTTCCAGAAGTTCATGCTCTTGCACACATAATAATACGATTAAGAATCCATGTCAATATGGAAATGAAATCAATCTGTATATCGCAACAATTCCAGCGGATATTCAATCACCGCATCCGCACCTGCTTCATCCAGCTCCTTTCGCTCCCTGAAGCCCCAGAGCGCACCTACGGTAAAGATACCGGCATTTTTCCCGGTCTTCATGTCTGTGGCTGTATCTCCCAGATACAGTGTATCCGCCGCCGTCAGTCCAAGCTTCTCCAATATCCTGAAAACGCCTTCCGGACTTGGCTTGATCGGGACGGATTCCTTCTGCCCCTGTATCACGTCAAAGCACGTTTTTCCGAACAGCGTTTCAATTACGTTGACAGTCTCCGCGTGAGGCTTATTGGAGAGCACCGCCAGCTTGATCTCCTGAGCCTTTAATGCCGCAAGCAGTTCCGGAATCCCCTCGTAGGGCCGCACCCTATACATGCAGTTTTCCCTGAATATTTCTCTGTAAAGAGCATAGGCCTCCTCAAAATGCACAAGCTCCCTGTCTCCGCCGGCTGCCAGCGCACGTCTGACCAGATTCGCCGCCCCGTCTCCAATGAAATATTTATATTGTTCTACAGAAAAAGGGCCATAGCCGAATTGCTCCATGGTTCGGTCCCCGCTGTATTTTATACTGTGAATGGAATCGGAAAGTGTTCCGTCCAGATCAAAAATCACCGCTCTCTTCACCATTCCGTCCACTCCTTTGCCTCCTGGTAAAGTCTGCTTACCGGCAGCCCCACCACGTTATTGTAATCACCCTCTATACTTCTCACATATCGGGCAAAAATTCCCTGGATCCCATAGGCTCCCGCCTTATCCATACTCTCCCCTGCCGCCACATAGGCGGTTATCTCCGCTTCTGTCAGCGGGTAAAAATTCACTCTTGTCACTTCATGGAACACCCTGCGCTGTATAATACGCTCTTCCCTGCCACCCTTTCGAAAAAGCAGCGCCACGCCGGTATACACTTCATGACTTTTCCCGGAAAGTCCCCTCAGCATTTCACTGGCCTGCGCCTCATCCACAGGCTTGCCCAGAATGTTTCCCTCCAAAGCCACCACCGTATCCGCTCCGATTACCAGAACATCTTCCCCGGTGTCCTCCTCAGACGTCAGCACTGCCTCCGCCTTCTGCCGCGCCAGCTCCTCTACCATCAGAGCAGGTTCCGATACGGACGTTTTCTCTTCCATGTGACTTATTCTGACTTCAAAGTCAATTCCTATCTGCGTCAGCAGCTCCCGTCTACGGGGCGACGCCGATGCCAGTATGATTCTCATCTCCGCCTCCTGTTACTGTCTCCAGCTTTACCTTTCCGGCTCCGCCTGGTGCTCATGCTCTCACGAAATACCCGGTAATCGGAATGATCACCCGGGCGGCAGTGGGTACTGTAAAATCTGCAATACTCTTACGACTCGTGATGAATCTCCGGCACAAAGGTTCTGGTGGTCCGGCTGTCCTCCTCGAACGCCGCTTTCGCCTCCGCAATGGCTTCCGTACAGAATTCCTTCTGGGACCAGCGCAGCTGCTGTCCTCTCTTGCTGGCCCGCTCATAGGAGCCGTCCCCCCGCAATACCGAAGCCTTTACATTATCCTTCAGCTGACTCTGCAGTATGCGCAGCAGTCTCTCCTTCAGCTCCGGTCTGTCCACCGGGAACAGGATTTCCACACGCCGCTCCAGATTGCGTGGCATCCAGTCCGCACTGCCACAGTAAATTTCGTAATGTTCATCATTCTCAAAATAGAAAATTCTGCTGTGCTCCAGAAAATCACCTACAATCGAACGGACCGTAATATTCTCGCTGACACCTTTGATTCCTGTCTTCAGGCAGCAGATTCCCCGGACAATCAGGTCTATTTTGACACCTGCCGCCGACGCGGCATACAGGGATGCAATAATGTCCTGATCACAGAGAGAATTCATCTTGGCAATGATACGGGCAGGCCTTCCGTCCAGTGCGTATTTTTTCTCCCGCTCAATCAGATAGCAGAAACGCTTTTTCAGCCACAGCGGCGCCAGAGACAGCTTGTTCCACACCAGAGGCTCGGAATATCCCGACAGCATGTTGAATACTGCGGTGGCATCCTCCCCGATAGCCTCAGAGCAGGTCAGCAGTCCGATATCCGTGTACAGCTTAGCCGTGGCATCATTGTAATTTCCGGTTCCCAGATGTACATAGCGCCTGATGCCATCCTCTTCTCTGCGCACCACCAGCGTAATCTTGCTGTGGGTCTTCAGCCCCACCAGACCATAGATTACATGGCAGCCTGCCTTCTCCAGCATCCTCGCCCACACAATATTGTTCTCTTCGTCAAAGCGGGCCTTCAGCTCCACCAGCACTGTCACCTGCTTTCCGTTCTCCGCAGCCTGGGCCAGCGCCGCAATGATGGGAGAATTGCCACTGACCCGATACAGGGTCTGCTTAATGGCCAGCACTTCCGGATCCTTTGCCGCCTGACGGATAAATTCCACCACCGGTTCAAAGGTCTGGTAAGGATGGTGCAGAAGGATATCGTTTCTCCGAATCTCGTCAAATATTCTGCTGCCGGGAGGAAGCTGCGGCACCAGCTGAGGAATGTGCTTCGGCGACTTCAGATGCTCGAATCCTTCCAGCCCGTACAGCTTCATCAGCACTGTCAGATCCAGCGGGCCATCTATAGTATAAATGTTATGCTCCTCTATATGCAGTTCATCCCGAAGAATTTTCAGCAGTCTTTTATCGCAGTGAGCCGCCACCTCCAGTCGAATGGCTTCTCCCCACTGACGCTTCTTCAGCTGCTTCTCAATTTCCTTCAGCAGATCCGCAGCCTCATCCTCCTCAATCGTCAGATCAGCATTCCGCATTATCCTGAACGGGTATGCACACACAATGTCATAATTCAGAAAAAGTTTGTGCATATTCCGTTCGATAATTTCCTCCAGGAAGATAATTTTGCGCGCTCCACCGTTAGTGGGCAGCTCCACAATGCGGCTGAGCACGCCGGGCACCTGCACGGTGGCAAATTCCAGCTCGCTGCCCTTTTCCTTCTTGTGCACCAGCGCCGCGATGTTCAGGGTCTTGTTGCGTATCAGCGGAAAGGGCCTGGAAGAATCTACCGCCATGGGCGTCAGTACGGGGTATACATTTTCCTCAAAATACTTATCCGCAAATTCCGCTTCCTTCCTGGTCAGATCTTCATATCTGCGGATAATCTGCAGGCCGTTCTGTTTCAGTTTGGGCATAAGAGAGCGATTATATGTGGTGTACTGCAGATCCACCAGTTCGTGAATAGCCACATCCAGCAAGTCCAGCTGTTCCTGGGGCGTCAGTCCCGCTATATCCGGCTTCTGATACTTTGCATTGACCATATCCTTCAGAGACGCCACCCGAATCATGAAAAATTCATCCAGATTGCTGGCTGTGATGCTTAAAAATTTCAGGCGTTCAAACAACGGGATCGTCTTATCCCGGGCCTCGTTCAATACTCTCTGATCAAACAAAATCCAGCTGATTTCTCTGTTCGTGTAATATTTCGGATCATAAAAATCGATTTCACCCATAATTTTCCTCACCCCGTCTTAAAATATTTTTCTCTGCTTCAATACAGGTTCCACACTGAATACTTCTTTGAAAAAGTCCCCATTTGCTTCAAAAAAGCCCTTTTCCAAAGTGATATCCTCCTGTGTGTCCACAGTCAGCACCAACTGATTCTCCTTTAAAACTGCCTTCAGGCCTTTCAGCTTCTGCTTATGGCTTCTGTCCAGACTGTTGGCCAGCCGCAGAATAGCCGTCAGCTTGGCTACCATCAGGAAGGATTCCCGGTTCCAGTCCAGACTGGCTTCCTGACCGTCATAGACGAATTTACTGTGATTAAAGCGCACCACATTGGCTACAATCTCTCTCTCCTGCTGAGACAGGCCGATGATTTCCGTAGCCATGACAATCTGGAATGAAGTCTCCCCGATATTCACCATACTGATGTATTTGCCACAGTCATGCAGAATGGCGGCCAGCCGCAGATAAAGCCGCTCCCGCTTCCCCAGGCCATGGACCTTTTTCATACTGTCGAAGATGGTCATTGTGAAATTTTCCAGTATCTCCGAACGTTTCCGGCTTCCCATATAGCGCTTGCTGATATTGACGGCACAGGCGATAATGTCTTCTTCGAAATCATGCTCTCCCTGGAACATTTTGATTTTTTCCGCGTATTCATAGGCAATTCCGTCACAGAGTGTCACTCCCGGCAGCCAGACACGCTCAATTCCCATCATCTCCGCAATATATTTAATCAGGACCGCACTGATGAACAACAGCGGAACCCGCTCCTCCGAAATATCCATATAGGCGGCAATCTGCGCCGGGTTCTTACCGCGCAGCACTTCAAAAATGCGCAGGAATTCCGCTCTGTCCAGAAAAGTCCTTCCCGCGTCCTTCCCGCTTCGCCGCACTGCCCAGGGGCTGAGATAATCGTCCACCACAATCAGATTCCGGATCTCCTTATTGTTCAGGTAGAGCTTCTTATATGTATCCAGCCGGGCCATGGCCATCTCGTTGATCAGCTCTTCCGTCTGAGAGCTCTTCACCGAGAAACGGTTCAGGTAATCCTGCAGCCGCAGTACACCAAGACGCAGATTCTGCGTGGATACCAGAGTGTCCTTGTCAAACAGTGACAGCTGAATGCTCCCTCCTCCAATATCCAGAATCGCCGTTTTCTCCTCTATAATCTTCCGAAAGCTCTCTCCTTTGGAAGCCACGGATTTATAATCCAGAAACCGCTGCTCCGAGTTGCCCAGAGTCTCCACCTTGATTCCCGTGCGCTGGGCAATCTGGTCCTGAACGATAGTGGTGTTCTTCGTCTCCCGGATAGCACTGGTGCCGTAAGCCTTATAGCCCACCACCCTGTAAGACTTCATAATATCGGAAAAATCCTTCAGCGTCCGGCAGAGTTCGTCCATCTTCTCGTTGCTGATCTTGCCCATGGCAAAGGTATCCGCCCCTAAATCCAGTCGCTTACTCACACAGTCGATTTCCCGCATACTGTTTTTCCCGGAAAATTCAAATATTTTAATGGTCAGCTCATAGCTGCCCACATCAATTGCCGCAAATGTTCTGACGGTCAACTGGTTCACCTCCTCGTTAATTTAGTTCCGCTTCCCAATTTCCAATGCCCTTCAGGGAAGAATTCCCGGCCACCTTGTGTCCGTAAATTCTTCCGGGCATTGTTCATTGGGACTGCTGTTTTTTAGTTCCGCTGCCCACTGTCCGTTTTTTAGTTCCGCAGTGTCCCGCAGATATAATCGATAAACTGCTGGGCCGTACGGCCGGAAAGACCGCCGTGAGAAAGCTCCCACTTGTTGGCCTCCAGCAGCAGCTCTTCTTCCGGCATGGTCACGCCGTTTCTCTCTGCCAGCGCTTTTACAATGCCCTGGAACTGTCTCTTGTCCGGTGTGCCGAAATAGATCGTGACGCCGAAGCGGTATGCCAGAGACAGCTTCTCCTGCACAGTATCGCTGGTGTGCATATCCTGCCGCACTTCCGGGAAATGTCCGTCTTCCGTTTTATCCCCATAGTTCTCCCGAATCAGATGGCGTCTGTTGGAAGTGGCATAGATCAGGATATTTTCCGGCTTTTTCTCCAATCCTCCCTCGATAACCGCTTTCAGATACTTATATTCAATCTCAAAATCTTCAAAGCTCAGGTCATCCATAAAAATGATAAATTTATAGTTGCGTCCCTTAATCCGGGTAATTACCTCGTTGAGATCCTGGAACTGGTGCTTATAGACTTCAATGACCCTCAGTCCTCTGTCATAATATTCGTTGGCAATTGCCTTGATGCAGGAGGACTTTCCCGTACCTGCATCTCCGAACAGCAGGCAGTTGTTGGCACGTCTCCCCGCCACAAACGCCTCTGTGTTGTCAATGAGCTTTTTCTTCTGAATCTCATACCCCACCAGGTCATCCAGCTTTACATGGGTGATGCGTGGAATGGGCTCGATACACATTTCTCCCGTCTTCCCCCTGTCTATCCGGAAGCATTTGTGCAGTCCAAATCTGCCCACCCCGTATCTGCCGTAAAATCCTGTCAGAATATCCTTCATTTCTTCGGCACTGCCGCTTCTGCCGAGTTCTTCCGCCAGTCCGCAGATACACTTACAGATTCGGGCATTGTAAACCCCGGTCTCCATTCTGTCGCCCTCATAATGCTCCACCATGGAAAATTCTGTCACATGAAATTTCTCACACAGGGGCCCAAAATCATACTCAAAAAATTCTCTGAAGATTTCCATGTCATGAAGAACCGCCGCGTTAATGGTTCCCTCCGCTTTTCCCCGAAGCTCACAGGCCCGGCTGTAACCGTTCTCACTGATCACAAGCAGATGGGTCAGATAGCAGTGCCACAGATTGCCATGAAATCCGTAATTTCCTGCCTGTGCAATCAGTTCATGAATACATTCATAGAAATCTCCCGCCATACTTCTCATGGAATTCGGCCCAAATGCCGCCGGCTTTTCCGGAATGCCATCCTCATACTTCATCACCAGATTTTCCACATAGATCAGAAGTTTATCACTCCCTCTCGGAAAATCTCTGTATATCATTAATTCCTGTCGTCTCATATCCGCCTTCAAACCTTTCCGACCAAATGTCCTCTCCTAATAGTTCCCCAGAATTTTCATATTCCTCGCCTCATCCCGCAGTCCCCGCAATGCGTTCTTCACCGCACTGTCCGCCAGATTTCCTTCAAAATCAATGAAAAATCTGTACTCCCAGTTCCTGTCTTCAATGGGACGACTCTCGATTTTCGTCATATTCAGGTTATTATAGATAAAGTGAGACAGCATGTGATAAAGAGAGCCGCTCTCATGGGGAACCTCAAAACAGATGCTGACTTTCTTCGCATCCTTCCGGAATATCTTCTGGTTGGTAACGATAATAAATCTGGTGGAATTGGTTCCGGAATGATTCACTTTGCGCTGCAGCACCTCCAGCCCGTAGATTCCTCCCGCATATTCGCTGGCTATGGCGGCCTGGCTCCTGTCCTGCTCTTCCGCCACTTTCCGGGCAGCAAAAGCGTTATTCTGCATACTGATCTGCTGCCAGTGGTGCAATTCCAGGTACCGGGCACTCTGCATCAGGGACTGTGGATGGGAATAAACCGTTCTGATATCATCCAGAGCAGCCCCCGGCACCCCCAGAAGGCAGTGCTCAATCCGAATAATCTGCTCTCCCACGATATAATTCTCATATTCCTGCAGCATATCATAGATTTCACTGACAATCCCGGCTGTGGAATTCTCTATGGGAAGCACTGCAAAATCCGCGCTGCCCTCGTCTATGGCATTCATGGCATCCCGGAACGTATCCACATGAAAACTGTTCACCGCATCTCCGAAATATTCTACCATAGCCGCCTGTGAATAAGCGCCTTCTGCTCCCTGGAACACCACCCTGGCCTTTCCTGTCTCCAGCTCATCCACACCGATAAAAGGCAGCTTTCCCAGACTTCCGCTCTCCGACAGAAGCTGATACTGAAGCTTTCTGCTCATGGACATAATCTGCTCAAAAAGCTCCTCCACTCCGCAGCGATTGAACTCATTGTGGGTCAATGCCCTGACTTTCGCCAGCTTTTCCATTTCCCTCTGCCTGTCAAAAACTTTCTTCCCCGTGGAAATTTTGTACTCCGCCACCTGTCTGCAGACATTCATGCGCTGCTCGTACAATCTCACAATCTGTTCGTCAATGTTGTCTATCTGTTCACGCAATTCCAGTAAATCCATCCTACCCGGCTCCTTTGTTTCATCTGTATCACTAAATTGATTCTTTTTTCTATATTATACCAAATCAAGCTTGATAGCAAGCGAAAAGGGGTGTAAAATAACTTTACAATTATAGTTTAACAGTTCGACTGTCAAACATTCAAGTGGAGGTTTTTATGAACAAAGCAGCAAAAATTACAATATCCGTCATCGCATGCCTTCTGCTGGTCTCCGTGGCGGTTCTGCTCGTGCTCTCCCAGCGCGTCACAATGAACCCGGCGGGAACCGTGGGCAATACGGCAGGGAATCTGAACAACGACGGATACTTCTGCGAATATGACGGCACGGTATATTTTTACAACAGTTTTCCCGGCGGCGGACTTTTTGCCATGAATCCGGACGAAAGCAATATCCGCAGGATAAACGGTCTGGAAGTACGCAATATTCTGGCCGGAGGAAAATACCTGTACTATTTCCATACCGGCAACTCTGCCGCAATCACCGATTTCGGCGATGCCCTGGGAATCAAATCCTTTCAGCGCAGCAGGCTGAACGGAAGCAATGCCGAATCCCTGACCAATGATATCGTGGTGACAGGTCAGCTGGTGGACAATTATCTCTATCTGCTCACCTCCACCAAGACCGGTCCTTCCTTTTATAAAGTGAAAATCAACAATACCGATCAGGTGATGCTGGCAGATTATCTTATCAATCCCGCCTGCGCGTACAATGGCATCATTTATTACAACGGAACCCGGGGCGATCATTATCTCTACAGCCTGGACACTGCCACCGATGTCTCCCGTGAAATCTGGAAGGGAAATATCTGGTATCCGATTGTGGACGGGGATTATATCTATTACATGGATGTGGCCAATGACTACAGAATATGCCGGTATTCCCGGACACAGGATGTGATAGAAGTGCTGACCCAGGACAGAGCCGACTGCTTCAACGTTGGCGGCGGTTATATCTACTATCAGAAAAACGGCGCCGACGCAAAGCTGATGTGTATGCGCACAGACGGCACCGAGGCAAAGGCTGTTGCTGAAGGCAATTATACCAGAATCAACATGACCTCTCAGTATGTCTATTTCCAGCAGTTCGGAGATGATTTCACATTGTATCATTCCCCGCTGGGCAGCAGCAGTTATGAGGCCTTCCATGGGGCAAGAGAAGCCGCGCAGTAATCCTGGCGGCTTCTTTCCTGACTGTTCTGCTGCACCCCACAGCATCCGGTTTACAACTGTGAAAAGCATCTTCACTCTTCAATATGGTCCAGCCCCTGGCTGAGAATGGTTACAATATGGGAATCTGCCAGGGAATAAAATATCGTCTTGCCCTCCCGGCGGTTTTTTACCAGATCCATCTGCTTCAGTACCCGCAGCTGGTGAGAAATCGCCGACTGAGACATATTGAGGACTGCTGCTATATCATACACACACATCTCGGCTGTAAGAAGCACATACAGAATCTTCAGCCTTGTCCCATCCCCGAACACCTTGAAAAATTCCGCCAGGTCCTGCAGCTCTTCCTCGGGAGGCATGTTCTCATCTATTTGTTTCAGGATTCCGTGATCCACATGAATATATGCGTTTTCTTCCATATCTGCGCTTCCTCCCTTTTATTCTGTCAATGTGATTTAATCCAAATCCTGAATTACCATATTTTCAAGTATACCATTCCCGAAAAGCTGTGTCAAACCAAATCCCTTCTCCGATATACCCACACAGCCAGCCCCAGCGCCAGAATCGTCACTGCCGCACCAGCAGCCCAGGCGCCGTCCGGTGCCTTTCCCTCAGAGAAAATATCTGCCCCGTTGCTGTAAGAGAAAGGATTCAGCACTTTCAGTTTCCTCAGCGCGGGAATCACTCTCCCAAACAGATCCAGCAGATAGAAAAGCACGGCAATGCCAATGGACAGTCCCAGCGGTTTCCTGCTTTGCAGCGCAGACAGCAGAAAACAGACAGTCCCCATTTCCAGGCACATCAGGAACACCGCCCCATGATATCCGACAAAATGCCCCACATCCGGCATACTGCCCATCCAGGCAAACCCGGCCAGGCTGCAGGCCACACAGATTCCATGAAACGCTGCCAGCAATGCGAACATGGCGGCATACTTTTCCCCGATAATTCTTCCTCTCCCCAGCGGAAGCGCATTCAGGAATTCACAGGTATGTCCTTCCTCCTCCTTTGCCAGTATTCCTGCCCCCAACATGGCGGCAAACATGGCGCCTCCCAGAGAAATCAGAATGCAGATCTCCACGGCATAATAACCTTCCAGTGTACCGATTCCCATCTTATCCATGCCCAGCGCCTCCGAAAATGCCCCCATATCGGCAAAGACATCCGACATTTGCCCCACGGAATCTGCCACACTGTGGTACAGACACAGACAGCCGAAACTCAGTCCTCCCACACAGAATGCCCAGATCAGCAGCATCTTTAAGTTCATTTTACATTCCTGCCAGAATAAATGCATATGTTTCCTCCCTCAGTCATAAAAATGCAGAAACACTTCCTCCAGAGAAGGCTCCGCAATCAGCAAATCTTCGATCTCCAGGCCGTCCAGCGCTTCCAGCAGCCTCTTCGTCTCTCCCCGACAGGAAAAGGAAATCTCCACTCCCCGCCTGGTCATTTCCGACATTCCTTCCACGCCGGCCAGCCTCTCCAGCAGCCGCCCCTGCAGCGCTTCCGGTACAGCCACCTTTACCCTGCGCAGGCTGGTCTTCGTCAGATTCTCCACAGATTCCACCTTTATCAGTTCCCCGTCCCTGATGATGCCCGCATTCCTGCAGTACCGTTTTACCTCCTGCAGTACATGGGAAGAAAGAAAACAGGTGGCTCCTTCCCGGTTTCTCTCCATCAGCAGCGCAAAAAATGCCTCCTGCATCAGCGGGTCCAGCCCCGAAGTGGGCTCGTCCATAATAATCAAATCCGGCTTATGCTGCAGCGCGCACACAATTCCCACCTTTTTCCGGTTTCCCAGGGACAGTTGTCCGATTTTCTTCTTTCTGTCCACTTCCAGTCTGTCACACAGACGGTTCGCCTCACCGCTGCAATCCAGTCCACGCACCTTTGCCGCATATCGAATCACTTCATCCACACTCATAGACGGGTAAAAAAAAGCTTCCGACGGCATATAGCCTGTACACTTCAGAATCTCTGTCTGCTCTCTTCCCACCTGCTTCCCCAGCACATACGCCTCGCCGGATGAGGGATGTATCATGCCCAGCAGACAGCGGATAGAGGTGGATTTCCCGGCGCCGTTAGGCCCCAGATATCCGAAAATATCCCCCTCCTCCACAACCAGATTCACATTTCTGATTCCCCTGTTCCCGCCGTAATTTTTCGTCAGATTTCTCGTCTCTATGGCACATGTCATTCCTTTTTCTCCCCTTTCTGATAAGCCCGAAGCATTGCATTCAGCCTCATTGTGTCCACATATCGTTTCCACTTATTGGCCAGATAAGCACATCCATAAGCCGCCATACAGTAAAGGAAAAACCCTCCTGTCGCCGGTACTTTCCTGTCAAACCACTCAAAAAGGTAACTGACAGCCGTATATAGTGCAGCGCAAAGCAGCGACAGAGCCAGTTCCTTCCTCCGAAAATGTTCTGCCTCGTCAAAATTGTCCAGAGCTAATACCTGCAGATATCCCATTCCATAAGTCGCAAAAATCATCTCCATCATATGTACCAGACTGACCGTATAAATTCCCCTGGTAACCTGATATAGGGAATAATAGAAAAGAATCGCAAAAAAATAAAGGCAGGCCTTATATTCCACGGCAACTTCCGTTCCCAGCCAGTGAAGCCACTTTTCCTTTTTCCTGCTGCACCGCATTTCCCCTGATTCCTCTTCGTTCTTTTTTTGGCATACTCTCTCATATTCTTTCCCCACTGCCTTCCAGTCCCTCCTTATATGTTCTTCATACCCCTCTTTCATACTCCGCCTCCTCTCCGCAGCTGTCTTCGCAGCTCTCCCGCATACCTTCTGGATATGACAATGTTCTCTCCGTTCCTGAGCGATGCCAGAATCCGCCCTCCCGGCTGACTTTTCAGCCACTCCACCTGATACAGATTCACCGCCATGGTCCTGGAGCATCGGACAATCCCCAGCTCCGCATACTGCTCCGAGATATCTTCCAGACTTTCTCTGATCCGGTAAACAGCCTTCTCCAGATAGGCATATATACGACCGTCCACGCTCTCAAAGTAATAGACTTCTTCCGGAGTAAAATAATACCTCGCTTCCCCGTCCTCTTTCACGCCCGACAGCCTGCGCCCGCCGCCGGAAAGCAATCTGACCACATCCGATATCTCCCAGGTCATTTCCCGATATCTGATAATGACTTCTTCCTCTTCCCCATCCACTTTCTGCAGCGTTATCTTCATGATCTGTTCCCTTTTCTCCGGAATATTTTAAGGTCATTATATCATGCGCACAGAATATCACAATATATGTGCCTCCGGAATGCTGTCAGACAGGGCTGAAATGCATCTGTCCGGTTTCGGCCCTTTCATTGTATGCTTCCAGGCAGTTTATGGAAAACAGCCATCATCCGAAAATTTATTTTTATAACTATAAAATTAAACTTGTTTTTTTAATGTCGCGATGATATAATCAAATCCAGATTGGAGGTTTAAGATAAATGGACAGAAAAATTGTATCTAAAATTGTGAAAGCCAGCGGTGTCTCTTCCGGTGAAATGATCCTGATTCATTTCTGGGGAGAGGACGCTGACAAGGAGATTGCAAACAATTTCATGACAGCTGTGGCGGATACAGGGGCCACACCCGTATTGCTGCAGCAGTCTCGATCTGTAAATCGGGACATCTTCCTCACAGCAAAAGAAAGCTGTTACAATGAGCAATATTTTGATTTGTTCACAAAGTTTGATGCGGTGCTTGATGTTTTCGCTTATCAACCCGTCATTCTTGGCTTTGAAATAGATCCTGACAAATTTGAGCTCTACCGCAGATATATGGCACAGCTCTTTTCAAAGCTCATGAACTGTAAACGCTTTACGCAAATCAGAATCCCCACCATGGCAAACGCAGAAGAATCCGGTCTCGATCCCCAGGACTATATTCTGCGTATGGAGAAAGCCTATGATGTCGACTATGCTGCGGTTTATGAAGCCTGCAGACAGGCAAAAGACCGTTTTGAAGGAGTGGACAAAGTATTGCTCCACACAGGGAAGGATTGTGAGCTTTCTTTTGAGCTGGCCGACAGAGTGTGGCATATTGACGCCGGGGACGGCGACCTTCCCTGCGGCGAGATTTACATCGCCCCGGTGGAGAACAAAACCTGGGGGACAGTTTATTTTGAAGCTTTCTACCTTGACGGCACAAAATACGAGCAGGTTCTGCTGCATATTGCTAACGGACAGATACGCGGCAGCAGCCATCCTGAAATCACCGCCTTTTTCGAGAAGCAGCCGCTGGAGAACAAAGTTGTCTGCGAGCTGGGTTTTGGCATGAACCCCAATGTGACGGAACTGTGCGGTTATACCGTTTTGGATGAAAAAATGTGCGGCACTTTTCACATTGCCGTCGGTGCCAATAATATGTTCGGCGGCACAAATGCGGCTTTGGAGCACATCGATTTTGTCGGCCATGGCACGATACTTGTACCCGGAGAACAATGATATAAATAGACAACAATGAAAAAGTCAGAACAGAAAATTGACAGGAGCAGACAACAATGGTGATTGGAATTTTTGGTGAGAGCTGTACGGGCAAATCCACCCTTGCAGACAAATTAAAAGAGAGTATACATGCACAGGTTTATACAGGCCGGGATTATCTTCGCCTGGAAAAAAGCGAAGCTGCCGCAAAGCAGTCTTTCCGGACAAAGCTGCTTGAAGCCGTCAACGGTGAGAATATCATCTATGTAATTTCGGAAAGGGAACACCTGCCGCTGTTGCCCGATGGATGTATCCGCGTTTTGGTAACAGCAGATTTGGAAATCATAAAAAAGCGCTTCGCCGGGCGGATGCATGGTAATCTGCCGGCACCGGTAGCAGCTATGTTGGAAAAAAGGCATGGCAGTTTTGACATGGAGCCCCACGACATCCATGTGATTTCCGAACATACCAGTATCGACGAAGTATACAGAAAGATTGCCGAAATGAAGTGATATCAGCCTTTTGCAGGCTTAAAACAGGCCAGTCCAAAGGTTAATGTCCTTCGCCGCCCCGCCTCCAAGAACCGGATTAAAATATCTGTTTTCCCTGCCTTCAGGCGCCGCAAAACCAATAGCGCACTGCGCGATCTCCGGCACACCTGTTCTTCCCTCTGCCACCCATTGCCCTGCCTTCCGCACGGCAGGCAAAAATCTGCTCCAAAGCGCTTCCATGACAAATATCCCCTTCCTGCCGGCCGCCTCGAACACCGCATCCGCTTCACTGCTGTTCTGAAACATCGCCTTTTTACACACTCCTCTATGCCAGTATCTCCATCCTGCGGACACCCACCGCCTGTTCCAAAAAGCGAATCCGGATAAAACGTGCCTCTTTATCCTGAGGTTTTAAGGTCAGATGGGTCAGCTCCGGTCTCTCTCCGGACACATAAAGCACTTCGAATCCCTCCCTGTTCCCGGACAGAGACACCTCAAATTCTCCATGCGCCATCTCCGCAAAGGTTATCCGAATCTCACGGATTTCCTTTGTGCCTTCCATATCCACCATAATCCATTCTCCGTCCTTCTTCTCCGCCGGACGCCAGCAGGTATCCCAGCTTCCGTCAGTGACACTCCGGGCGGGGAACTTTTCCGCCGCGCTGCTGCTGAAAACCGGCCGGTTTATGCCGATCTCATAAAGTTTCTCTCCCTTTGGAGCCTTCATCACACTGGGCGGCGGAAGCAATTCATTCTCAAATGCTCCCTCTCTTTTTTCCTCTCCGTTCACATGAATGAGGATTTCCGCCGGAATCACGCCTTCCGCCTCCGCCCGTATCACAGTGTCGCCTCCATAGAGTCCCCGCATTTCAATGGCACCCAGACCGTCCAGAAAGCTTCCCTTCTCCGCTGACATTACAAAACGTTTTCCGGTAGGGAATCTGCCACCTCCGCTGACCACAGACAGTGTCACCTGGCAGGAATTGGATAGGCGCCGGCCCTCCGCATCCAGAAGCGCCACTACCAGCTGTGTATCCTGCGTTCCGTCATCTGAGATAACTTCCCGGTCCGCGGTAAGCGTAAGCGCATGAGCAACTCCCTCCACCGCACTCTCCGGCCGCGGCTTTCCCGTCAGCTGCTCCCGGTACCAGTACCAGGCATCCAGCGGCAGTCTGTGATAATCAATGATTCCCATATGCCCCATATCATACAGGATACTGCCATGATGGAACGCGCACCAGAGCGACTTGCCGCTGCGCCATGCATAAGGCTGCTCCACCCCGTCCGTATAGCGGGACGCAAAGGTTCCCGGCCGGTCTGCCACCGTACTCCCGTATTCTGATACAAAGCTGGGAAATCCCGGATCATGGAAAATCGCCGCGCCGTCTCCGTTATAGCCCGCCAGATCGCCCAGGGTGTCAAATCCGCCTCTCTGGGCGCCGCCAATGGCCGCAGGTCTCGTGGCATCCAGACTGTGAGAAACCTCCACCAGCTTTCTCAGCAGTGCTTTCGCTTTGTCCGTTGTAGCCGCATCGGTGAAAAAGGGTTCGTTGCACATACTCCACACGATAATGCTGGGATGATTCCGGTTGGTCCTGATCATTTCCGTAAGAGAGCGGACACAGCTCTCCTCAAATTCCGCTTCGTCCTCCTCTTTCACCGGATAGGCGCTGGCAGTCCAGTATCCTTCCACCTTCGCTCCTCCGGTCCCCCAAAAACAGTTCTCCGACCAGAACAGCACTCCCTGTCTGTCGCATTCCCCTGCGAAAAAAGTGTGATGCGGATAATGAGAGCCTCTGATAAAGTTCATACCGCATTCCTTCACCATCCCGATGTCCCGGGTGATTCCCGTATGTGTCACGGCATCCGACCAGCCCGCATGGTCCTGATGAACATTGGCCCCGTGAATCTCATAATGTTCCCCGTTCAGGAAAAAGCCCCTGTCTGCAGTGAACGCAAACCAGCGGATGCCGAAAGTTGTCTCATACCGGTCCCTCAGCTGCCCTTCTGTATACACAAGGGTCTCTGCCTGATATAAGCGGGGCGCTTCCGGGCTCCAGAGCTTTGGCTGCAGAACGGCAGTGCGCTGTCGAAGCACCGCGGTCTCCCCCGCTCCCACTGTCATCTCTCCCTCTGCCCGCGCCACTTCCTGTTCTTCGTACCGGATAACAGAAATCAGTCGGCAGCCCACCTCACACGTTTCCTGATTTTCCACTTCCGTGGCAATCTCCACTGTCGCCCGTTCCCCGGAAATTTCCGGCGTTGTCACAAAGGTTCCATACCAGGCCACATGAACCGGGTCTGTCACAATCAGACTTACATCCCGGTAAATGCCTCCGTTGAACACATGCTCTCCCGCCCTGGGCGCAAGTCTGGGATTCCAGAGATTATTCACTCTGATAAACACGATATTCTCCCCTGCCGTCACGGCATCCGTAATATCCGTCACAAAAGCGGTATAGCCGCCTTTATGGGTGCCGGTCAGACTTCCGTTCACATAGATTTCCGTTTCCTGAAAGACTCCCTGGAACTCCAGAAGAATCCGCCGGCCCAGCCACGCCTTTTCAATATACAGCCGTTTCCGATAGCAGCCGTAACCCACATAAAAATCTTTTTCCATAAAATAGGGAATTCCGAAGGAATGCGGCAGACCAATGTCGTACCATTCTGAATCATCAAACTCCGCTCCCGCCGCATCCGGGAAATATCCATGCATGAATTTCCAGTCCCGGTTCCATAAAATATGTATTCTCTCCATTTTTCTGCTTCTCCTATTCCAGTTTCGCCCGAGGCAGCCTCCCCCGCCCGCACTACTGTTTTTCCATTTCCTCATGTGTCTGAACCGCATCCGCCCGGATAAGCTTTACCTGCAGTTCCCCCTGCCGATACGCCAGATCTCCTTCCGATACCCAGTCCACCTGTTCGGTCTCCTCGTCCCAGGTAATTCTCGTCCGACAGCAGGCACCTTCCTCATATCCGTAGCCGTCTCCCGCATCCTCGTAAAGTGTAAATGCAGCATCTCTTCCGGGATAAACCTGCAGCGTCACAGGTGTCCCTCTCATGGCCGCGCTGCTCATGCCAGGCACTCTCACAGGTATGATGGAACCTGCCCGTACGAATACGGGAATCTGTGACAGAGGCGCCGAAGTCTCTGTCTCCTGTCCGCCGGAAAGGCGCTCTCCTGTGTGCCAGTCATACCAGTCTGTGCCTGCGGGCAGATATACCTTCCTCACTTTCCGTGTCCCCGTCTCTATGGACCGTCCGCCTTTTTCATAATACATGGGAACCGTCACCGGACAAATCATCAGTGCGTCTCCCAGCATATACTGGTCGGAAATCCGGAATACCTTCTCATCCTCCGGAAAATCGAACATCAGCGGACGCATCATCATGCCGTCCTCCAGATAGACTTCTCCCGCAAGGGAATACAGATAAGGCAGCAGACTGTAGCGCAGACGAATCGCCTCCCGCAGCGCTTCATAGAAGAGATCCCCCTCTGCTCCAAACTGCCAGGGTTCCCTTCTCACATCCGTCCCATGGGCCCGGAATATGGGCAGAAAAGCGGCATACTGGAACCACCTCACATACAGTTCCCTGTAACCGGCATCCTCAAGTCCCCCGGGGTATTCCCCGTTCCAGAACCACTGAATCCCTTTCTTAACGAAGAAAGCCCCGATATCCAGAGTCCAGTAGGGAAGCCCGCCGGCACAGAACTGCAGTCCCGCCGCGATCTGATGCCTCAGGGTCCCCCAGTCTGCCGCAATATCCCCGGACCAGAGCACGGTTCCGTATCTCTGGCTTCCCGCCCATCCGCTTCTGGTCAGATTCATCACTCTCTTTCCGTCGTCTGTGCTTCTCTGGCCTTCCCAGAGCCCCCGGGCATGATACAGCCCAAAGACATTGATCTGATCCGCGGGCATAACTTTTGATGCCTCTTCCACATATTCCCGATACAGTTCTCCCGCCTCCGGTTCCATCCGCCGCTCCCACTCCGGTGACAACGGTTCACTGGAATCGCACCACCAGGCGTCGATGCCGCAGCCAAAGAGCTTCTCCTTCACCTGTTTCCAGTAAAGCTGCCTGGCCTCCGGTGAAAAAGCATCATAGATTTCCGTGCCCGGCAGCAGAAGCTTTCTCTCTGCAAATTCCCGGTAATTTTCAGTCTCTTTGCTCATATTGGGCCAGATGGACAGCATGAAATGCACCTGCTGTTCATGCAGACGTTCCATCAGTCCCGCAGGATCGGGAAATCGCACGGGATCGAAGCTTTTCTGCCCCCATTTTCCATTCTCCCAGGACATCCAGTCCAGAACCAGACAGTCCAGTCCCAGCTGCCGCCGTCTGAACTCTCCGGCCACAGAGATCAGTTCCTCCGCGCTTTCATAGCGCTCCTGAGACTGAATGTAGCCGAAAGCCCATTCCGGAGGAATCGCTGCCTTTCCGGTGAGTCTGCGAAAATCGCGTATCACTTCAAACAGACCTTCTCCGCCCAGGAAATAATAGTCCAGAAAGCTGTCCGCCTCTGTCTGGAAATAAGCCTTCTCCCCTGTATCACAGAACAAAAACGCAGACTGTGTACCTGACAGAATCCCATACTGCCTGCCGGAAACGAACATGGGAAGCGCGATCTTGCGGTTGGCCTGATGTCCATAGCGGGTGGTATGCCGCAGGTCCCACACCCCTGCTTCATCCTGCCCCAGCCCCAGCAGTACTTCTCCAGGCTGGAAATCAAAGTAGACCCGGGTGTGATACAAATTGCCGTCATGTACTCTGTCTGCCGCCTTGATCCTCTTTTTTACTCCGTCCGGCGTCACCACTTCTTCCACTTCCATTCGATCGTTTACCACCGTTTTGTATACGGGAAAGCTTTCCATCTCCCTGCACTGCTTCCCGCGTTCCGCCAGCAGCAGTGTCCCGTCCGGCTTCTCATAACGGATGGATCCGGTCTGTCTGTCAATTGCCAGACACAGCTTGTCTGTCCACAGAAGAATTCTGCTCTCTTCTTCCTTCCAATTCCAGGAAGCCGTGTCCGACAAATCCGCATACACTTCTCCCTGCCGCTTTTCAAACTGTCCGTCCCGGCTCCAGGATATCCGCACAGCCGTATCTGTCTGGGGCAGAAGCCGAAGCAATCCCGTCTCCTGCTCCAGAAACAACGCGTTTTTCTCCCTCCGGACTTTTTCAATCGCTTCCTTTTTCGGCAAAAATACATCCATCATGGCCATTTCCTCCTGTATTCTTTGTTCCACTCTGTGGCTCATGTCCAGACCGCAGAAACGTCCTCCCACACCCTAGTCTGCCCGCCTCTTAACAGGCTGCCAGTCAGAACCTCAGGCATAAATTGTTAAAAAGCAACACCAGGAAGATTTATCTCCCTGGCGCGTTTCCTGTTGGTGAAATTATTATCTCATATCTCTCACAGTCTGACAATATTCAAATCTTAACCGTCTTATCCATTTATTAAGATATAGTGGAACAGCCTTATTTCTTCCTGAAAATCAGGAAGTCTTGACAGACACCGCACGGGCTTTGGAAAAAGACTCCTGCGCGGTTTTTTCACATACCTGCAGAATTTCTTCACCGACTTTCACATATTCACCGGCCGTCAGCCGCACCTCCCCGCCGTAGAAACAGTTCTCCACACAGACAAGTACTTCTGCAGAGGCGCCTTCCGTCACCAGGCCTGCCCTGTCAAATTCCAGAAGCAGCTTTCCTTTTTCCACTACTTCGTTCTGAACAATTCTGGGGCGATAGTGTCGGACCAGAAGCTCGTCGTTTCGATCTCCTGCCTGAATGTATAATTCTGTCCCAAAATCCGTGGTAAACAGCAGCGCATTGCCCATGGGAAACAGTCTGGTGACTTTTCCGCCCGCCGGCGCATAGATTCTGTCGCTGTCAGGATGGATTACCACTGTGGGATGTTCTCCCTCCCTCTGCAGCGTCACATCACCGGATGCCGGACTTCCCACGGACCAGAACTGTCCTTTCTCTTCTGTTCTGTGTCCTCTTCCCCGCCGGAACCGCTTTCTCTCCTCCTGAGGAGCAGAGGCCTCTTCCGTCTCTTCCCCATCCACCTGTCCGTACATGGAATACATGGATATCCTGCCCACCATAAACCCTGCAACCAACGCTGTCATCATCCACAATACATTCATCATCATAGGAAAATCCTCCAAGTTAAACGATTTGTACCAAGTTTTCCCTGAACCTCAAAAATCTATGCACATTTTCAAAAAAACTTATTGACATTACGTATAGAATGGTGGTATACTGCAACCGTATTCTAAATGAAAGTCATTGAACTCACATATTTTTGTAAGTCACTGTTACTTTTAATGATGGTTTACAAAAATATGTGATTTTTCTGCCCGAGGATTTAGAATCGTAAAATACCAAATATTATGAAGGAGGTACCTAAATGAATAACGGTACAGTAAAATGGTTTAATGCACAGAAGGGTTACGGATTCATCACCAATGATGCTACCGGAGAAGAAGTATTCGTACATTTTTCCGCCATCAATGCTGAGGGATTCAAGTCTCTTGAAGAAGGTCAGAAGGTTACTTTCGATACCGAATGTGATCCCCAGAACAGCAGCAAAATCCGTGCTACCAACGTTACTGTTGTAGCTTAATTGCTTCTTGCAGCCAGACAGTAAAAAGCATCGGCCTTCGGCCGATGCTTTTTTCCTTTGTACTTCCTGTATCATTTTATCTGGTGGAAAGGAATTCGTACTCTCTCTTCGCCTGCTCGTCATCAGGATAATTCTTCAGATAATTTTCCATCAGAACCTGTGCCTGCCTGTACTCTCCCAGGAATTCATAAGCCACAATCTCATTGAAGGACAAAGTCTGCATCATGGCGGTATCCTTCAGCTGCATACCCGCCTGAAAAGCCTCCAGCGCTTTCAGATACTCTCCCCGGGTCATCTCACAGAGTCCCAGCTGGTTGTACATTTCCGCATTACCCTCGTTATTCTCCAGGTAGCTGTTGTAAACGTTGGCCGCGTAGTTGTAGTCCCCTGTGGCCTCATAGGCTCTGCCCAGATACAGATAACTCTCCGCGCCGCCCTTCTCTCTCGCTTCCTCCAGCGCCATATAGGCATTCTGATATTCTCCAAGAAAATAATAAATGCGGCCGCTGACGTATTTGTCCATGTCCTTTCCCCCGGACTCCAGAGCATTCCGCAGATAAACCTGCCCCGCCTCTCCATGCCCGTAATAATCCAGCACTTCAAATATTTCTATCAGCCGGTCGTAATTTGCAGGGTTCATGGAAATAGCCTTATCGAAATCCGCGATGGCCTCCTCATAATTGTTCAGCGCCAGACGCACATTTCCCCGGAGGAAATAGGCGTCCTCTTCATTCGGGCGCAGGGCAAGCACCGCATTATAGATTTCCTCCGCCTCTTTGTATCTTTCACTCTTGGTGTAAGCTGCAGCCAGATAGAAATTCAGATCATAATCTATACTCTGCACCAGACCGTCACTGCCTGCAATGGCCGCCTCAAAAAAAGCAGCCGCCCCTTCATAGTCAATCAGTCCCATGCAGGCGATTCCCCTGGCTCTGTTAATCAGTCTGCTGTTCTCCCCGCTCTCCTCCGCACTGTCCAGCTGCGCAAGCGCCCCCTGATAATCCAGCTCCTGAATCATCTGCATGGCACTCTGGGTCTTCTCCCCGGCTCCGCCGCAGCCTCCCAGTATGACAGCTGTCAGCGCACCTGCCATCAGACAGATCCATTTTTTTCCTCTTTTTAGTAAAAACATAGCGGCCTCCCTGTCCGGCATACCGATAATTTACCGGTTCTCCTTCTTTTCATCCAGATGAGAAGTACAGTGAGGGCATCTGAGCGCCTCTTTCGGAATCTCACTGAGACAATAGGGACACTTCTTCGTAGTGGGTGCGGCAGGCTTGTCCTCTTCCTTTTTCTTCATCCTGTCACTCAGCGCGTTGATCACTTTAATCAGACAGAAAATAACCAGCGCCGTAATCAGGAAATTGATAATTGCTGTAATAAATTTCCCGTAATAAAGCACCGGCGCATTTTCCCCGCCGCCCAGAGTAACAGACAGATAGCTGAAATCCGTACCGCCGAAAATGCCCAGTATCGGTGTCAGAATATCCTGGTTCAGCGAAGTCACAATGGAAGTAAACGCGCCGCCCACAATGACACCCACTGCCATATCCAGCACATTCCCTCTTGTAATAAACTTTCTGAACTCCGCTACAAATCCCTTCCCTTGAAAATCCTTTTTTTCTTTCCTGCCCATCTGTTTTCCTGCCTTTCTGTATATTTTATCAGTCTGTACAGCTGCTTTGCTTTTCTGACATTCCAAATCCATCCTATTAATAGTATCACAAGAATTCTCCTGCCACAACCCATTTGTAACTTGCCCGCCCATAAATTTTGGTATATACTGAACAAGTGCCGTAAAAACAGACCGAAATCAATTTAAGGAGTTGACGCTATGACCAAAAAAGAGATTGCAGAAATCAAAAAGCTGCTCACACCCAAAAACTGCTCTATCACACGTATCTGCGGCTGTTATGTGGATGGGGAGAAAAATAAAAAAACCGAGCTGAAGCAGGCCTTTCTGGCCCTTCCCGAAGAGGAAATGTTCAAATACTTCGAAATTCTGCGGAAGGTTCTGTCCGGAACTCTGGGCAGAAACCTCCTGACCCTGGATTTCCCTCTGTCTCTGGAAGTGGCCGGGCTTGCCGCAGACACGGAATCTCCGGACAATACCCATGAATTTCTGCTGCGCCTGAGAGACAGCAAGCTGAAAGATGATGCCCTGCTGGAAGCCTACTATGATAAAATCATCGAAAACTATGAATATGTGGGAAATTATCTGATTCTGATCATCCATGACATCTATGATGTGCCGGGAAGGACCACGGACGGTCTGGAAATGGAGGATGCCTCCGATGAAATCTATGAATACATACTGTCCTGTATCTGTCCCGTTGAGCTGTCCAGGCCAGGCCTGAGTTATGACGCAGAGGAAAATACATTCCGAAACCGTACCCGGGACTGGGTGGTATCTCTTCCCGAGGCAGGTTTCCTCTTCCCGGCCTTCACTGACAGAAGCGCGGATATTCACAGCCTTCTGTACTATTCGAAAAATTCGGAAGAGTTAAAGGAAGGATTCGTGGAACAGCTGTTTGGCTGTCCCCTGCCCCTCTCCGCCGACAGCCAGAAAGAAACCTTTCAGGCTCTGATAGAAGATACCCTGGGAGAAGACTGCGATATCGAAGTGGTAAAAAGCATTCACGACCGGTTCACCGAGCTGGCGGAAGAGCACAGAGAGGCACCGGAACCACTTGTACTGGATAAAAATGAAGTCAAAACCATTCTGGCCGACAGCGGCGTGGCAAATGACAAGCTGGATGAATTTGACCGGCATTACGACGAAACAGCCGGGGAGAATACTTCCCTGCTCATGTCCAATGTTATGAACACTCGTTCCTTCGAGGTGAAAACTCCGGATATCGTCATCAAGGTCAATCCGGAACGCACCGATTTGATTGAAACCCGCAGAATAAACGGCAGGGAGTGTCTTGTCATCGAGCTGGACGGCGGCGTGATCGTAAACGGCATTGCGGTGAAGACTTCCTCTGAAAAAGAGGTTTCCGAAAATGAACGCGGAGAAGAATAATCTTCTCCGCGTTTTCCTGTTCCCCCTGTCCGCTATCTTCTGCCCCTTTCCCGCAGTTTAAACTGCTGAACAGAAAGCCGCAGCTCATCTGCCTGCTGATTCAGCTCTCTGGCAGAAGCGGCTGATTTCTCCGCGGTTGCCGCATTGGTCTGGACTACCTCGGATATCTGTTCCATCCCCAGGGTCAGCTGTTTCAGAGACTGGGCCTGTTCCACAGCCGACGCCGCAATCCTTTCCACCATTTCCGCCGATTTCTCAGCACTGGAAATCACCTCGGAAAGAGCCTGGGTGGTATCTGTGGAAAGTGTCTCTCCATAGGACACCAGCCGCATGGAATTCTCAATCAGCTCTGTGATATCCTGGGCTGACGCGGAACTTTTGTTTGCCAGACTCTGTACTTCGTTTGCCACCACTGCAAAGCTTTTACCCGCTTCGCCGCCTGCCCGCGCCGCTTCCACCGACGCATTCAATGCCAATATCTTCGTCTGAAGCGCAATGTCCTCAATGGTTTTGATGATACCGCCAATCTGATTGGAAGAACGGGATATATCCGCCATGGCTTCTGTCAAAGCCCCCATCTTCTCGTCGCACACCTGAAGATGGGCCGATGATTCTTCTGACAGCGTTTTGGCATTGTCCGCATCCTTCGAAGTACTGTCCACCTGCCTGGAGATATCCTGTATGCTCGCAGACAACTCCTGGACGGCAGCTGCCTGTTCCACAGAACCACTGGACAACGTCTGGGCGTCGGAAGCCATATGCTCCGATTCCATGGAAACCCTCTCGGCCGTACTGTTGATTCCCATAAGTGCGCCATTCAGAGAGTCCAGAATCTGCTTCATGGCATTCTGAATCGGAAGGAATTCTCCCCGGTAGTCCTCTCCCACTGTCAGATTCATATTGCCCTGAGCCATCTGGGCCAGTATGTAGTCGATATCCTTGATATATTTTTTCAGCTCCCGCCTGGTTTCATGAATGGAATTTACCAGCATACCGATTTCGGAAGTGTTGGCTTCCAGAGAAAATGCCGCTGAGAGATTTCCCTGAGAAATTTCTCCCATCTGATTCTTCACCGCAATTACAGGGCGCATAATCTGTATCCTGGTAATAATCATATTCAGCAGCTGAATGAAACTGACCATCACCAGCGCCAGAATCATTCTCAGCCTGATAAATCCCGCTTCTCTCTCCATCGCTTCCACCTGGTCCAGAGACCTCACATCCAGCGCGGCAAGGAATTGTTCCTTCAGAGCATTGATCTGTGCAATGGAAGTACTGTATTCCTCCCCGTACACATATTCCACTGCCTTTTCACTCTCTCCTGCCTGTACTTCCTTCATGGCCTCTTCTTCCAGCGGAACCAGCTGATTGGACAGAGCGGACATCTCGTCGATCATAAGCTGTTCCTCTTTGGTAATTCCGATCTCCTGCAGAGCCGCCACTCCCTGGTCTCTGTTCTTCAGCACATTGATTTCATTCCAGTAATTGTCGTAATGCTCCTGGCTGCCGGTAGCGGCAAAAGCCCTGACCTCATTTGTCAGATATGCAGAACCATTCATAAATCGATTGGCATTGTAGGTCAGCGCAAACCGGTCTTCATTGGCCTCTGTCAGTCTGCTGCTGACAGAACTGTATAAAAACAGAGAATATACCATATACAGTAATGTCAAAATAGAAATCCCATTCAAAATCAAAATCAGAGTTGACTGCTTCATCGCACGTTTCATAATAGATGCTCCTCTCTGTGCAGCTGAAAATAAAGTAAGTACCTTAAGTCTACACAATACCTGACAAAAAAGCAATACTTAACTTTCATACAGATGACACTGCCTGCCCCAGGCGTAACACGGTCACATAAAATATAGAGAAGAGTGCGCATCCTCATTGACAAGACGTTGCGTAAAAAGTACAATAAAAGTACATGCGAAATTTACCGGATATCAAAGGAGTATGCGGAATGGATACAATGAAAAAAACTGATACCCAAAATCCGGAGCTCACCGACATATCGGATCTCAATCTTCAGCTGCAGATGCTGAAAACCGCTCTGACACAGGCACAGGAAGCGAACAGAGCCAAAAGCACCTTTCTGTCCAATATGTCCCATGACATACGTACCCCAATGAATGCCATTGCAGGCATGACAGCCATCGCCCTGTCCCACATTGACGAGAAGGCCCGGGTGCAGGATTGCCTGCAGAAGATACAGACAGCCTCCTCCCATCTGATGAGTCTGGTAAACGATGTACTGGACATCTCCCGGATAGACAGTGACCGGATGAGTCTGAACGAAGAAACCTTTTCCCTTGCTGATCTGGTCCATGACATTACTGTCATTGTACGTCCCCAGGCAGTTCAGAAAGGACATGATCTGAAGATAGAAATCGGACAGATTTACCAGGAGACCCTTATCGGCGATCCCTTACGGCTTCGGCAGATACTGGTAAACATTATCGGGAACGCGATAAAATACACGCCGGACAACGGAGAAATTCTTGTCAGGCTTTTTCAGCACCGTGCAGACGATACTGCCGATTCCCGGGATCAGAACAGAATCTTTCTGGACTTTACCTGTGAGGACAATGGTATCGGGATGAGCAGCGAATTTCTGGAACGAATCTTTGTCCCCTTCGAACGGGTGAAAAATGCCGCGGTCAATAAAATCGAAGGCACCGGCCTGGGAATGTCGATTGTCAAGAGCCTCATAGACCGCATGGGCGGACAGATAAAAGTGGAAAGCACCGAAGGTGTGGGCAGCAGTTTTCAGATCAGGCTTCCCCTCTCCTTCACATCCCAGGATGGGAAAAATCTGGAACGGCTTGCCGGCAAGGCTGTGCTGATAGCCGAAAGTCAGGAACAGCAGGCCGCCAGACTCACAGCTTTTCTTCAGGAGGCAGATATGATTCCCCTCCATGTAAAAAGCGGACTGGGTGCCGTAACCTGCCTGACGCAGGCCAGCAGCGAACATCATATGCCCTGTGCGCTGCTGCTGGGGCAGGAGCTGGAAGACATGTCACCTCTGGAGCTGGCAGCTCACATAAGGCAGTCTGCCGGCCCGGACTTTCCTATTGTGCTGGTTTCAGATGTGGACTGGGCTCAGCTGGAATATCGTGCAACCCGCGTAGGTGTCAGCGCTTTCGTTCCCTGTCCCCTGTTTAAGAGCAGGCTTTTGAATACACTGTCCGACCTGACAGACACGGACAGCAGTCATCAGGATTTCTCTGCCGGAGCCAGCACAGATTACAGCGGGTGTCATGTCCTGCTGGTGGAGGATAATGAGCTGAACCAGGAAATCGCACTGGAAATGCTCTCCCTGAACGGCGTGGACGCAGAAGTAGCCGACAATGGCGCTCATGCACTGGAAAAGTTCGAAGCCTCTCCGGAATATTATTTTGATCTGATTTTCATGGACGTCCAGATGCCGGTCATGGACGGATACGAGGCTACCAGACGCCTTCGGAAACTGTCCAGGAAGGACGCGGAGGAAGTCTGGGTTGTAGCAATGACGGCCAACGCTTTTGTGGAAGATATCCGTGCCGCAAAGGACGCCGGTATGAACGAACACCTGTCAAAACCTGTAAGCATGGAGCAGCTGCAGGATGTCCTTTACAGACAGTTGAAAAAACGGGAAAAGGATTGAAATGTTATGCAGCCATATCAGGAGGAATATATAGCCAATTTGAAAGAAATCGCAAAGCTGTCGGCATCGGAAAAGTCCGGGAGCCGGTCCTTTTGCGTCCCTTATGAGGAAGTACTGTCAGACAAAAAACATCTGGAACAGATTGTGGCCCGGAATATGGAATTGCTGCGGGAGAAACTGTTTCCTCTTCTGGATCATCTGTTCGAAGCAGAACCGGAAACGCTTCGAGAGCTGGAAGACTTCGCAGGAATCCTGTTTGACGGACGCACGGAACGGGATGTGGGACTTTTCTGTCAGATTCGCCGTGCACTGCTGAGCAAGGCCAGACAGGCGGGAAACCGGAATGATATGATACGTCAGCTATACTGGCTGGGAATGGGCTATAACAGCATATGCACCAGACTTGTTGGCCTTGACTGGCTGTACATCGAAAAGTACATGGTCCGGATGCGGCTGTGCTTTATGGAAGCTGCCGCCTATCTGAAATACTTCGAAGAAATCGAAGACAGCGATACGAAAGGATATATTATACGTTCCCGTGCAAATGTGGCACTGGGACAGTTTAAATCATCCGGAGAGAAAATCCGGCTGGTCAATTACACCCTGCGAATTCTACAGGATAAAGGATATCGTGAAAAGGCCCCTGAGCTTCCCTGGGACAGATACCTCTATATGACGCATCAGCAGATGGCGGCCAGCATTTCCCGCAACAAAGAAAATGCCATGTCTCCTCAGGACATCGTGGACATCATGGAATCTGTCTATATTGTCTATGAAAAACAGTTCGAGGAAGCACGCAGCCGGGGGGAAAATCCGCCTGCCAAGTCCTCCTTCTCCTATGACTCCATCAACTATTACTGCGGTCTGGATACACTGGACGGGCTGCTTGAGAAAATGGAACTTCTGATCGATACCGCACAGGCGGATGACTTTTCCGGAGACGGCATATATCGGATGATTTCCCTGCCAGCCTTTTACTGCAATTTTCTTCAGGATCATCCGGAAAAAATACCGGCACGGACGGAGTATATTGACCGGCTGTATGAACAGGCTCTTGATTATGTGGAGCATTTTCCCCAGGCATCGGAAAACGAGCAGCTCTTTTTTCATGTCAGACAGCTGATGTCCACCTTCGTGGAAACCGACAGCAGCATTCCCTATGGGGATTTCGTGGAAAAGCTTCTGATGCGCTTTCTGCCCGAGGACTATATACACTCCTATATTGTGGGCAAGGCTGCGGCAGAGCTGTGCCGAATCATCATGGAAGAAGAATCCGGCTTTTTTGATGACATTGAATCCATTCGTCAGATTGAGAATCCCGGTAAAAAGCTGGATGCAGTGCTGGAATATGCCACAAACGGCAGCCTCCTGCATGATATCGGCAAAATCAGCTTCACCAGTCTGTATGCGCAGTCGGCGAGACAATGGTTTGAGGAGGAGTATGAAATGGCCCATCTGCATACGCTTGTGGGCGAAAAAAATCTGGCTGTGCGGCCGTCCACCAGAAGATATGCCCCCATTGCTCTGGGGCATCACTCCTGGTATGACGGCTCTCACGGCTATCCTGATTCCTATGTGCGGCTGGAATGTCCCTCCCGTCAGATGGTAGATGTCATCGGACTGGCAGACTGGCTGGACAATGTCACTGATGCCAATCATCTTTACACCGGTGTACAGCTGACCTTTGAAGAAGCCTTCAAAACCGCAGTTTCACTGGAAGGCAAGCGATTTTCGCCCCTTTTAACCGCAAGGCTGAGAGATAATCGTGTGGTGAGAAGGCTGGAGCGCATCTATCGGGAAGAACGCAGGGAAGCATACCATTCCGTATTCCTCAGCCATTCCCCATGAACCTCAGAAGTGCAGGAACATCCTATTTTTTCCCGCCCAACAGGAAAAGTCTCGCCCCATGTGCCGGCACACAGTCTGTCAGCACATCTCCCGCAGGCTTCACCTCCACCTGACTCCAGAGCTCCAGAGCGCTTTCCACTTCCCTTTTCTCCCCGGCAAACTGCTCCACCTCCCGGAGATTACAGGAGATCTGCTGCTCCTTTTCCTGAAAATTGAAAAACGCAAGATATCTCTCCCCTGTGGCTTCATTCCGGCAGCTCCAAATGGCGGAATCCTGGCTTTTCTCGAACTGTTTTCCCACATACCCATTGGACACCAGTTTCAGAATGTCTCTCCTGGTCAGAAGTGACAGCGTCCAGTCATCCAGCAGGGTAAGCTCCGCCCCCACCATCAGCGGTGAACCGAAGACACACCACAGCGTCATCATGGTAATCTGTTCGTCCCTGGTAAAACAGGTATCCCGCTCGCCGCGTTCAAATCCTTTTCCCAGCTTACCCAGCGGAAGCATGTCGCAGTCCGGGTAGGAACCCTCCGCCACATGGTTCTGCCACAATTCACATCTGTCGAACATATTCCTGAGCAGCTCCCAGCGGTCCCAGAAGTCATCTGTTATCCGCCACATATTGGCATACTTTTCATACTGCCATGCTCTGTCAATCTGAGCAGGCCCCGGTGAAAGGCTGAGCACAATATCCCGCCCGGTCTTCCCGATCGCTTCCTGCAGCATCCGGGTCTCATGCCAGCCGCCGAAATTCCGATTCCGGTACATCCAGCTGTCACAGATGTCGTCACATTTGATGAAATCCACACCCCAGTCCGCATACATCTGCATCAGGCTGTCATAGTAGGCCTGCCCTGCCTCGTTGTCCCGAACCCCGTACATATCAGGATTCCAACCGCAGATTGACGCCGGGTCCGCCGCCTGCGCCGCCGTAAAGGAAGTCCCTGCTATGGGCAGATGCCTGTGAGCCGCCAGCCTTGGAATTCCTCTCATAATGTGAATGCCGAACTTTAATCCCAGACTATGAATATATTCCGCCAGAGGCCCGAAGCCTCTTCCTCCCTGCGCAGAGGGAAAACGATTTACCCCAGGCTGATATCTGCCGTATTCATCCATCTCCATGTCTCCAAAGGGAATATACTGATATTTGTCTCTCTGCGTTCCCGCGTCCTTCGCATACCATTGGATGTCCACCACTATGTACTCCCAGCCGCACTCTTTTAGATTTGCCGCCATATAGTCGGCATTGGCCTTTACCTGCGCTTCTGTCACTGTGGTGTCATAATAGTCATAGCTGTTCCAGCCCATGGGGGCCTTTTCCATTGTCAGTTTCATTGAGCACTCCTTTTCTAAGATTTTGTTTTATCCGGCATTGCTCCATACAGGGATCATTTTTCCTTTTTCAGCGCAATGCTTCTGTCCTGCAAAAAGTTCTGAAGCAAACCATACTGTCATTATACCATAAGTCTTTCCCATTCACCATTCAAAATAAAAATCGGGCAAATTCGTAAAACACACTGTTTCCTCCTTCACCACTCCATGCTATAATAAGACCCATCATCAGAACAGACGAAAAAAGGAGAACAAAAAACTTTGAAAAATGAATATGATAATGACAGATTCTTTGAGGAGTATGCGAAAATGTCTCGCAGCAGAGATGGTTTGAGTGCCGCCGGAGAATGGCATCAGCTGAAACCTCTGTTTCCTCCACTTCAGGGGAAAACCGTCCTTGATCTGGGCTGCGGCTATGGCTGGCACTGTAAATTTGCGGCAGAACAGAGAGCAATACAGATATTGGGGATTGACCTGAGCAGGAAAATGATTGAGGAAGCCAAAAAGCGCAATATGGAAAGCACCATCTCATATCGTGTCTGCGGAATAGAGCAATATGAGTACCCGGAAAAAATGTGGGATTGCGTCGTCTCCAATCTGGCGCTGCACTATATCGAAAATCTCGAGACTGTATTTCAAAAAGTCCACAGGACATTGAAGCCGGGCGGCACATTTATTTTTAACATTGAACATCCTGTTTTTACCGCAGGCGTCGGGCAGGATTGGATCTGCACGGAAGCCGGAACCCCCGGTATTGGCCCATTGATAATTATTTTATCCCGGGGGAGCGAATCACACACTTTCTGGGATGTGATGTGGTAAAGCAGCACCACACACTCACCCAGATCCTGATGGGATTGTTGAATAACGGCTTTGCGCTCGAGGCTGTGGAGGAGGCAAAACCACCTGAAGAAATGATGCATATTCCGGGAATGAAGGACGAATTGCGTCGTCCCATGATGCTGTTGGTGAAAGCCGGTAAAAAATAGCTGAAACGCAGGTTCCAGCGGACTGGAACCTGCGTAATTCAGACCTGAAATGACATCTCTTCCACTTTTTCTTTCACGGGCAGAGAGCTTCTGATATCAGAAAAGTTCAATCACATCACTGCCTTCTCTGACAAAAGCGATGAATTCGTTCAGCTGCGCGGACACTTCTGCCCACGCTCCGCCCGCACAGACTTCCCGGTCTCTGGTGAGAATCCAGTTCCCTTCCGGCAGATACACCTTTTTCGCCCGCTCTCCCTGTCTGACAATGGGCGCGAACAGGATATCGTCTCCGAACATATACTGCTCTCCCAGCCCATAGCACACTTCATCCTCCGGGAAGTCAAAGAACATGGGCCGCATGACCGGAATGCCCTTTTCCGAAGCCCTGTCCATATGCTTTCTGAGATAAGGCCTCAGCCTCTCCCGCAGAAGAATCAGCTCTTTAATCGTCTCAAAATTCTCCTCCCCGAAGCTCCAGATTTCATTGTCGCCGCCGGAGGGTTCTATGATAGCCTTCGTATTGTCCCGGCCGGCTCTGCTGCCGTGCAGGCGCATGACAGGACAGAACAGTCCATACTGGAACCAGCGGACAATCAGCTCCCGGAAATATTCCGTCTCAATATGGCCTCCGTAAAAGCCGCCGATATCCGTGGTCCACCAGGGAATCCCGCACATTGCCATATTCAGTCCGGATTTCACCTGATCTGCCAGACTCTCGAATGTGGAAGGGATGTCTCCGGACCACACCAGCGTGCCGAATCTCTGTGCCCCGGGATAGGCGCACCTGGACAGCGTAATGATATCCTCCCGGCCATCCGCCTTCATCCCGTCATACACCAGCTTTGCATAGTAATACGGATAAAGGAGTCCCACTTCATCCCCGTTTCCCATGGAAAGCACCAGATTGTCAAAATGCTCCGGATGAATCTCCGGTTCCGCCTCATCGAACCAGAGACAGTCCACCCCCTGGTCGATGTAATTTTCTTTCAGTTTCGACCAGACATACTCTCTGGTCTCGGGATTGGTGGGGTCAATCTCCGCCTGGGGACCATAGAAGTCAAACACTCTGTTGGAGCCGCTGGCTGTCCTGATCAGCAGATTCCGGTCCAGCATTTCCCTGTAGTTCTCACTCTTCTCATTGATGGTGGGCCACATGGATACCATCAGCTTAATGCCCATGGCGTGCAGCTCCTCCGTCATGGCTTTGGGGTCCGGCCAGTAGACGGGGTCGAATTTATAATCGCCCTGCTCTGTCCAGTGGAAATAGTCAATCACAATCACATCCAGCGGAATCCCCAGCTCTTTATAGCGTCTGGCCACCTGCAGAAGCTCTTCCTGGGTCTCATACCGCAGCTTGCACTGCCAGAAGCCCAGGCCATACTCCGGCATCCTGGGGGCATGTCCCGTCAGGTCCGCCAGCGCCTGCGCCACCTCTGCCGGCTCTCCTCCCATGACCACATAATCCATCTGCCGCATCCGATCACTATTCCACCTGGTCCGGTTGCAGGCCAGCTCACAGCTTCCCGTGGAAGGCATATTCCACAGGAAGCCATATCCCAGAGAAGAATACACCACCGGCATAGTGCACTTTGCATTCACATGGCGCAGATCGATGGTACAGCCTTTCAGGTCAAAACATCCTGTTGCCTCATGTCCCAATCCGTAAAAGTGCTCCCCTTCCACCGGCTCGAATGTGACCCGGCCGCTCCAGAGGCCGCTTCCCCTGCTGCGGTAATTCCGGATTCCCGTGCTGAAGGTCATCTCACATTTCTCCGACAGAATTTTCCTGCCGTTGCGGAAGTATTCCGTTCTGCCGTTATCATACAGCTTACACTGCATGTCCCCGGTCTCCAGAATCGCCGTATTGCCTTCCAGCCAGGCTTTCGCTTCCACTTCTCCCGGCAGCAGCGTCCAGTTCATCTCCTTCACCGGACCTGAAGGCGAAGCCTGGAACCGAATGCAGTTCTTCCCACAGGCCGAAATTTTCCCCCATTCACCTGCCCGGATAAAGTAAATTGCGTTGTCTCTGATTTCGAATTTCATAGAAACCTCCTTCTGTAGTTCTGCCATGCGCATACCCTTCGCAAAATATATGGCAATTTACGCTGTATTTCTGTCCTTCCGAATATAATTTCAGGTTATCATACTGGCATCCTTCCTGCAATAAGATTTTCTTCTTTATTTACTCTTATACTTATTTATCTGAAAAACGAAAAGACACCTCCAAAGAGATGTCTCTGTCTGATATTGTCAATATTTATTCGCGATTACATCTTATTCTTTTATCCTGTCAATATCTGTCAGGTTCACACCACAAACCTGAAGAATTGCTTTTAAAGAAAAATATTCTTCTTTTAGCTCGGCATATGTTCTTGTGGCGCCTTCTTCTTTAGCTAAAAACATATATTTTTGTATTTTTTTGAAATCATCAATAGCCACTTTTGCAACTTCTACTCCACTCGGCATATAATCACCTGCTTTCTGATAATAAAGGGAAGTCTGCGACCTCTCTCAGACTTATATGTATCTGGTTTCATTATAACAATCTATGCCCAGGGTGTAAAGCATTTATTCAGTAAATCAGGTTCATTGAATCAGCTCTGCCATCAGCCCCTTTCACTTCCGTAATTCAAACGACGCAAAAGACAACTTTCCTGTCCCGGCAAACTCAAAATAAAGTTCCTGAATGCCATCCGGTACCGTGATGTCCGCCTCATAAGTTTTCCACTCGTTGTTCCGGCCCAGTTCAATGGTGCCAAGGATTTCTCCATCCCAGCGGGTTTTCACATGGAAGCTTCCCCGGGCGCCTCCTCTGGTGCGAACGGCAATCCGTTTCACACCCCGGCAGTCAAAATATTTGAATCCGGCCACCGCCCCCGGACGCATGTTGGCTATGTACCCCTGGCCTTCCACATTGTCCGGCTGATCCTGCGTTATTCTCGGGAATCTGCAGTCCATCCAGTCTCCGGGTGCACCCACCGTGGTGGCCGCATCGCCGCAGTACAGATTGCAGGCGATATAAGCCGGGTATTCCCCCTCTCCTTTCAGCGGTCCGCCGTTTGCGCCGCAGGAGGTCATCTGCACCTGCGGAATGCTTCCGTCTTCCAGAATCTCGATTCTCTCAATACATCCCTGACGGCTGTAATTGGTTCCATTGGTATGTCTGTGATAAAAAATGTACCATGCCCCGTTTATCTCAATGATGCTTCCATGATTGTTGCCTCCGTAAAACATGGGCCGCTCTGCAGGTTTATAGCTGTCAATAAACAGATCACAGTTGCTCACAATGGTTCCTCCATACCGAAATGGTCCGAAAGGAGAATCCGCTGTGGCATAACAAAGCTCATGACTGAGCACAGAAGAATAGATAAAATAATATCTGCCTCTCACTTTCCGAATGGAAGAGGCCTCGAAGAAAGCATGTCCCTCATAGCCAGTTCCCTTCTCGTAAGGTTTAGAGGGCACCACAAACTCCGGCTTTCTCACGATTGTCAGCATATCCTCCCCCAGCACTGTCACCATGGAGCCATGCCGCTCTGCGTCGTTCGGCATACAGAATCCGGTATAGAGACAGGTTCTTCCCTCTTCCGTCAGCACGCCGGGGTCAAACTGCGGCTCGTCTCCCTCCGCTTCTCCCAGCCTTGTGCCATCTTCATAATGCACATATCCATAAAACTGATATCTTCCCGCAGGGGTGTCACAGACCGCCACGGAAACCACACTCACCCCGTCCAGCACATAATATAGATAATATCTGCCGTCCGGGCCAACTGTCACATCCGGCGCAAACAGCAGCATATCTCCATCCTGATTCAGCGGATCCGCCGACCGGGGATAAATCACACCCTCATATCTCCAGTCTCCCAGGTCATTTACCGGCGCCGACCAGCACACATAATCATTCTGGCAGTAGGCGTATCCGCCAAATCTGTCATGGGAGCCATACACATATACTCTGTCTCCGAACACATAGGGCTCCCCGTCCGGTATGTATTCCCAGCTGGGAAGATAGGGATTCAATGCCTGTTTTTTCATATCTCGCCTCCTTAGCAATGTCTGCGCGACCAGTGAATTTCAGTCGATGCATCATCCTCTCTCCCGAATCCGGGAATGAAGGGTCTGGAGAGAGTGCACCTCCCCATTGCCGGCCTTCTGCACATGCAGGATTCCCTCCGCGGTGGCTTTTGCCGCGGCTATGGTAGTCATATAGGGGATCTTTGCCTTGATGGCCGCTTTCCGCAGATAGCTGTCGTCATACTCGCTGTCATCTCCCACGGGAGAATTGATAATCAGATCAATCTCACCGTTGGTAATCAGATCCAGAAGATTGGGTCTGCCCTCATAAAGCTTTTTCACCATTCTGGCCGGAATTCCCGCTTCATTCAGCAGCGCACAGGTACTTCCGGTAGCCAGAATCCGGAATCCGGCTTTCTGAAAGGCCTCTCCTACCTCCACTACTTCAGCCTTGTCCCTGCGGTTGACGCTGATGAGCACGGTACCGCTTAAAGGAAGCTTTGTCTGGGTAGCCTCCTGGGCCTTGAAAAATGCTTCTCCCGACGATGCCGACAAACCCAGCACCTCGCCGGTGGAACGCATCTCCGGTCCCAGAATGGGGTCCACCTCCGGGAACATGTTGAAGGGGAATACCGCCTCCTTCACCCCGTAATAGGGAATCTTCTGCTCCTTCAATTCCGGCACCGGGGAGGGACGGCCTGTAATCTCGGAAGTAATAATGTCCGTGGCCAGAGGAACCATGCGGATATTGCACACTTTTGATACCAGAGGCACTGTGCGGGACGCTCTGGGATTGGCTTCCAGCACATACACTTTGCCGTTCTCAATGGCATACTGCATGTTCATCAGCCCACGCACATGCATCTCCTCGGCAATCTTCCTGGTATATTCCTTGATTGTCTCCACATTTTCTTCTGAAATGTGCCTGGAAGGAATCATGCAGGCTGAGTCACCGGAGTGAATCCCGGCCAGCTCAATATGCTCCATGACTGCAGGCACGAAAGCATGGGTTCCGTCACTGATGGCGTCCGCCTCGCACTCGGTGGCATTATTCAGGAACCTGTCAATGAGAATGGGTCTGTCCGGTGTCACGCCAACCGCAGCCTTCATATAGCTGGTAAGGCTCTCATCATGGTACACCACCTCCATGCCCCGGCCGCCCAGCACATAGGAGGGACGCACCATCACCGGATATCCGATTTCGTGGGCGATTTTCAGTGCTTCCTCCACTGTCGTGGCCATCCCGGACTCAGGCATGGGAATCTCCAGCTTCTCCATCATGGCCCGGAACAGATCCCTGTCCTCCGCCAGGTCAATCACGGCAGGAGAGGTACCCAGAATGCGGACACCGTTTTTCTCCAGATCTGCCGCAAGGTTCAAAGGTGTCTGTCCGCCGAACTGGGCAATGACTCCCACCGGCTTCTCCTTATTATAAATACTCAGCACATCTTCCAGCGTCAGCGGCTCAAAGTAGAGCTTGTCCGAGGTGTCATAGTCTGTGGACACCGTCTCCGGATTACAATTGACGATAATGGTCTCAAAGCCCAGCTTCCTCAGAGCCAGCGAAGCATGGACACAGCAATAATCGAATTCGATTCCCTGACCGATGCGGTTTGGACCGCCGCCCAGAATCATCACCTTTGGTTTATCCGTCCGGACAGGATTTTGATCCGGCGCATTGTACGTGGAATAATAATAAGCACTGTCCGGGGTACCGCTTACATGGACGCCCTCCCAGTTCTCCTCCATCCCCAGCGCAATCCGGCGCTCCCGGATTTCCTGTTCGGGAATCTCCAGGAGAATACTCAGATACTTATCCGAAAATCCATCCCTTTTCGCCCTGATCAGCTGTTCATCCGCGGGAAGTCCGCCCCGGCATGTGAGCAACTCCCTTTCTTCCTCCGCCAGCTCTTTCATCTGTTCAATGAACCACTTCTTCACATGGGTAATCTCGTGAAGTTCCTCCACGGACGCGCCCTTCTTCAGTGCTTCATACATAACAAAATGTCTTTCGCTGGAAGGAGTCAACAGCATCCGCAGCAGCTGCTCCAGGGATTTCTCCTCCAGCTTCGATACCTGTCCCGGCCCGTATCTGCCGATTTCCAGGGAACGGATCGCTTTCTGCAGCGCTTCCTTATAATTCTTTCCGATGCTCATGACCTCACCCACAGCCCGCATCTGAGTGCCCAGCTTATCCTCCACGCCCTTGAATTTCTCAAAGGCCCATCTGGCAAACTTAATTACCACATAGTCGCCGTCCGGCACGTATTTATCCAGAGTGCCGTATTTCCCGCAGGGAATGTCCCTGAGCGTAAGCCCTGACGCCAGCATGGCACTGACCAGCGCAATGGGAAAACCCGTGGCCTTGGAGGCCAGCGCGGAAGAACGTGAAGTTCTTGGATTAATCTCTATGACAGCAATTCTGTCGCTGACCGGGTCGTGGGCAAACTGAACATTGGTGCCGCCGATGACCTGCACACTCTCCACAATACGGTAAGCCTGTTCCTGCAGCCGCCTCTGCAGCTCTTCCGAAATTGTCAGCATGGGCGCTGCACAGAAGGAATCCCCCGTGTGCACCCCCATGGGATCTATATTCTCAATAAAGCAGACGGTAATCATATTGCCTTCCGCATCCCGGACCACTTCCAGCTCCAGCTCTTCCCAGCCCAGAATGGACTCTTCCACCAGAACCTGTCCCACCAGAGACGCCTGCAGCCCCCTGGCACAAACCGTCCGCAGTTCATCTCTGTTATATACCAGTCCGCCTCCTGCACCGCCCATGGTGTACGCAGGACGCAGCACCACAGGAAATCTGAGCCTGTCCGCAATCTGCAGAGCCTCCTCCACAGTGTAGGCCACCTCACTGCGGGCCATCTCAATCCCCAGGGCATTCATTGCCTTCTTGAATTCAATGCGGTCCTCTCCCCGTTCAATAGCCTCCACCTGCACGCCGATTACCTTCACCTGATATTTCTCCAGAATTCCCGCCGCGGCAAGCTCTGCACAGAGATTGAGCCCGGACTGCCCGCCCAGATTGGGCAGCAGAGCATCCGGCCGCTCCTTGGCGATAATCTGTTCCAGACGCTCCTTATTCAGCGGTTCGATATAGGTGACATCCGCCATCTCCGGATCCGTCATAATGGTAGCCGGGTTGGAATTCACCAGTACAATCTCATACCCCAGCTTCTTCAGTGCCTTACAGGCCTGTGTACCGGAATAGTCAAATTCGCAGGCCTGACCGATAATAATAGGACCCGAACCTATAATCAGCACTTTTTTAATGTCAGTTCTCTGTGGCATATTGTGTCCTCCTGATTTTATAACTTTTATCCTGCTGTATAACCGAGAGCAAACTTTTCCGACTCAACATTGTACCATAACTTAAGCGTTTTTACAAATACGGAAATGAATTTTTTCTTCCGCTGTATATAGCAGAGTAACCATCCGGCCTGAAAGCTCCCCGCTGCGCGGACAGGCCGACAACCATATTGCAAAAAATATCGTACAGTGATAAAATTGTGGAGAAAATATTACATTACGGAGATTGTCATGAAAAAGAAAATTGTCATATGGCTTCCGGCCTTTTTTGCATTGGCCATATCCCTGTCCGGATGCCAGAGCAGTCATCACACCGCTTCAGAAGAAAAGCCGTCATCGGATTCCGGTACCGTCAGCCTCACTGTCTGGGGCGCCGAAGAGGACGAGGAACTGCTTCGTCAGATAATTGAAGAATTTGAAAATAAATATCAGACGGAAGCGGATTTTCAGATTACATATGAACCCCAGAGCGAAGGCAGCTGTACCAATGCGCTGATGGCTGATCTGGAAAACGGCGCTGATGTGTTTGCTTTCGCAGACGACCAGCTGAACACTCTGGTAGCGGCAGGTGCCCTGAATCCTGTGGAAAATGCGGATATGCTGCAGGCCTCAAATCTGCCCGAGGCAGTCTCCGCCGCCTCTGTAAACAATACCCTGTACGCCTATCCGCTGACCGCAGATAACGGATATTTCTTATATTATAACAAGCAGTATTTTTCGGAGGAAGACATACTCTCCTGGGACCGCATGCTGGACATTGCCGCTTCTCAGGGGAAGAAAGTCTCCATGGAATGGTCTTCCGGCTGGTATGTGTACTCTCTGTTCGGCAACACCGGTCTCACCGTGGGCCTGAACGACGACGGCATTACCAACTTCTGTACCTGGAACAGCACTGAAGGGGATATCAAGGGAACCGATGTGGTGAGGTCCATGGAAAATATCGCAGAAAATCCGGGCTTTATCAGCACCGATGACGCCGGATTTGTGGAAGGTATCCAAAACGGTACTATCATTGCAGGTATCAGCGGTACCTGGAACGCAGTGATCGTGGAAAATGCATGGCAGAGCAACTTCGGAGCTTCCAAACTGCCCTCTTATACCTGTGCCGGCCGTCAGGTCCAGATGGCTTCTTTCTCCGGATATAAGCTCATCGGGGTAAATGCCTATTCCGAAAATCCCAAATGGGCGGCAAAACTGGCCGAATGGATTACAAATGAAGGAAATCAGGAACTCCGCTTCCGTCTCCGGGGCCAGGGGCCATCCAATATCAACGCTGCCGCTTCGGAGGAAGTTCAGAATTCCCCTGCCATTACAGCGCTGCTGGAACAGTCTGAATTTTCCTGTCTGCAGCGTATCGGCGGCAATTTCTGGGATCCTGTTACCGCTTTTACCGCGGAAATTCTGAATGGAACCCCTTCCGGAAAGAGTCGTCAGGAATTACTCGATACAATGGTTACAGGAATTACCGCTCCCTGACTTACCCGATTGCTTCCCCCCGCAGCTTTCCCGGTACAGACTCCCGGTAACCGGCTGTACCGCCATGCATAACAGCAGGACAATAAAATCTGAAGACTTCCACAGTGAACAAAAGGAGTATCCGCCATAATGAAAAATATCAGTTTAAAACATCGTCTGATCATTCCCATTGCACTTCTGGGTATTGTGGCATTGCTGTCAAATATCCTGTCCATTTTCAATATCCGCAATGTGAACGCCAGCGCCTCCAACATCGCCGACAATTATATGGAAGGCAAAAGCCGGCTGGCTGAAATATACCAGTCTTCCATGAACATTCACAAAATGGCCCTGAGTCACATTGTTGCCACGGACTATAACACAATGATCACTCTCATTCAGCAGATCAAGGAAGAAGAAGCACTTCTGGACAATATGCTCACAGATTATGAAGATTATGTCATGCCAGAGGACCGGCCCCGGTACGAATCCCTGCTGTCCGATTACGATTCCTTTAAGCATGCCCTGGTTCATCTGGTCTGTGCCAGCGCAAGCCACAAAACCCAGGATGCCTATGCCCTGGCCAACGGCGATGTCGCTTCCTTTGCCGACGCAATGGAAGGAGATATTGACGCCCTGAATGCCTCTATCAGTGAACAGACCGCAGAGGCCAGAAGCCGCCTCTCCGCTGTGTACCTTGTATCCCTGATCATAGGCATTTTCGCTGCGTCTGCCTGTATTCTGCTGGTATTTGCAGATCTGAAGCTGATTACCGGCAATGTGATAATTCCGATCAAAAGCATCCTCAAAACCATACAGGACAGTTCCGGACGCATTAACAATATGACTGGTGAGGTTCTGAAGAAGACTCAGACTTCCAGAAAAAGTGCGGCTGACCTCTCCGGACTTGCGGATCAGCTTTCCTCCACTTTCCGGGAAGTGGCCGGCAATATATCTGTTATCAACAGCAGTGCCGGCAGTGTGCACCTGGATGTGCGGACCATAGCCGAAGACTGCAGAGCCATCACCGACTATACTGCCCGCATGAATACACGGGCAGACGCCATGCAGCAGTCCGCTCAAAACAGCGCCAGAATCACCGGAGCCAAAACAGAAGAAATTCTGCATTCTCTCAATGATGCCATTGAAAAAAGCAAAAGCGTAAACCAGATTAAGAATCTGACCGGCGAAATTCTTGCCATCGCCCAACAGACAAGGCTGATTTCACTGAATGCTTCCGTGGAGGCCGCCAACGCAGGCGATGCCGGCAAAGGTTTTTCCATGGTTGCCAGAGAAATCCGCGAGCTTTCCAATTCCAGCCAGGAAACCGCCAGTCGAATCCGGGAAATCAATAATGTGGTTACTGACGCTGTCGGCAATCTGTCCGAACACGCACAACATATGATTGACTACATGAGCCAGTCTGTCCTGAAGGAATTCCAGGACTTCGTACAGTCCGGCTGCCAGTACAAGGAAGACGCCGCTTACATCCGCCGAACCATGGATGAATTCTATGAGCGGACCGAACGTCTGAAAACTTCCATGTCCGGCATTGCAGAGTCCATTGCAACTATCACAAAAGCCATCGATGAAGGGACCGGCGGAATCACAGGTGTGGCTGACAACAGCAGAAGCCTTGCCGCCGACATGAAAGATATCACACAGCGTATGGGAATTAACCAGGAAGTGGTAGCCGAACTGGAGAAGGAAACAATCGCATTTGATAACCTGTAACCGGCACGATTCCCCGGCTTCTACGGGGAGGTCAGTTCACATCGTTCCCTGATCCTGTAAGCGGCAAAATATTTCTCCTCCAGCGGAATCCACAGTTCACGGAACCTGGCGGCTGCCTGGTTCCCGTTTCGGAGGCATATCCGCTGAAATTGTTCCTCCTTCTCTATGTCCAGAAACACATGCAGACTATAATAGTCCCACAAAGCAGGATGGCAGCTGTAGGATCCCTCTACAACTGTCACGGCCCGGGGCTCCACCCGGACGGCATCCGCCAGCTCCATCTTCCTGCAGTCAAAGGCCCGATAGGAAAAGCCTTCTCCCCGGCTGAGAGGAAGCATCACCTCTTCCAGAAAACGCTCATAATCCACATTCCCGCCCGGCTCCTGCAGACGCTGTTCCGTCCTCTGCCCGGGCCGCAGGAAAAAATTATCCATATGTATTACCTGGCAGCCTGTCCTCTCTCTCAGTGCGGCAGCCAGCGTGGTCTTACCTGCAGCACACCTTCCGTCCACAGCTATCAGCAGCGGAAATTTCTCATAATTCTGAATTCGTTCCGCGATTTTCCACAAGATATCCATCATGCTTCCTCTCCCGCTTTCCGGGCCTGTGCCCCCTGACGGCTGAATCGCACCAATCCCGTCCGGTTCAGAGCAACCATAATGACAGGAATCAGAGTCAGCTGCAGTATAATGCCGGGAATTGCATTGAGAAACGCCCCTGCCATAAACATTTTCCAGGTAAATCCTCCGCCGCTGATACCAAGCAATACTATCTGTACAATCCCCCAGACCACACGTCCGGACACCATTGCGGCAATCATGCTGCGATATAGTGCAATCACGCACTGCCAGCGAGACCGGGAGTACAATAATCCTACCACCAGACCATAGGTGGCAAGTTCAAAGGCCATGGCAATTCCGGTAGGAAAGGGCACCGGCATTCCAAATAGAAAGTAACGCAGAATCGGCAGCACAGCCCCCACGGCCAGCCCGTACTGCCAGCCGCAGATCAGGCCACACAGAAGAACCGGAATATGCATGGGCAGAAGCATGTTCCCAAACTGCGGAATCTGTCCCGTCAGAAACGGAAGCAGCAGGCCTGTTGCCAGAAACATGGCAGCCAGTGTCAGATTAAATACAGAACCGTTCTTTTTTTCATTCATCTCAGATAACCTCCAATACGCTTAATATAGTATGTCAACATATTTTCATAGAATGGAGTATTTGTCAAGGCAATCCCTGCTTTTTGCATCGCTCAAACCTTACTTGAAAAAATTTCTCAAAAGTGGTAAACTTGATTCAGCAATATTCTTACAGTTGGAGGCTTCTATGAAATTTCTTGTCAATCGAAAACTTGCCACACGAATAGGTATTATTACCACGGTTATCTTTTTTGCCGGAATGCTGATCCTCTGGCTCATTGTATCTGACCGCGTTGCTTCCATGGTTGAAAACGATATCACCAATCAGATGATCGATGCGGTGGAATCAAGAGCCGCAATCATAAATGATTACGTGGCGTCGGCGGAGGAATATATGATGGCTTTCGCCCTGGGTAGCGAAGTACGCAATCTGTTATCTAACCCCGAAGATCCCGTTCTGCTTCAGAAAGGACAGCAATATACGGAAGACTTTGCCGCAGTGAAAGGCATTTTTGAAGGTCTGTATATCGGTACTCCCTCTACATATATTCTGACACATACTTCACAGAATGCCATCGGAATAACCACCCGAACCGGCGAATCCCTGGAGGAATTCCGCAATACAATTCTGGCCGGGCCGCAGCTGACCAACCTGGGAATAATGAAATCTCCGGGGACCGGAAGCATGATTCTCTCCATGTATTATCCGCTTTTTGAGGACGACAGTTGTATCGGTTATGTGGGCGCCGGCGTCTATGCCAGCCGTCTGATGGATGTACTGCTGGGGTTAAATATTGAAGGGCTTCCGCACTGTGAATATGTATTTCTGAATGTGGATACCGGTACTTACCTGTATCATCAGGATGAGTCACTGCTGAATACCCAGACCACCGACAGCGGCTATCTGGAAATTATCCGTCGAATCAAGGCAGACGGGAACACCCAGGCCGGTACTTATTCCTATCAGGATGAAAACGGTACGGACCAGCTGGTGGTCTATAAATATCTCAAAGACAGGAACTGGGTTTTCATGGTTCACGATGATGCCGCGGAAGTGTATGCGGAAGTGACAACCGTGCGCTTTACGGTGGGTATTCTATGCGCAGTTGTTGCGATTGTCATCATATTTATCACTCTGCTGATTCTGTACCGGGAGGGTCGGGAGCTGATGGTCATGGAAAGGGCTATCCGGCGTCTCGGTAATCTGGAGCTTTCCGCCGACCGGGATTTGGCGCCATTTTACGGAAGAAAAGACGAAATCGGCATGATTGCACAGACGATTCATCATGTCTGCGACTGTCTGAGAAAAACCATCGAAGATATCGGCCGGATTCTCGGCGAGATGGCCGATGGCAATATGGCTGTGGATGTAACTAGAAACGAATCTTATTACATGGGAGATTTCAAAGTTCTGGCGCAGAGTCTCCAGAGCATCCGCACCCGCCTCACGGAGGTAATGCGCGACATCACGCACATTGCAAATCAGGTAAGCAACAGTTCAAATCAGGTATCCGCGGAAGCTGCCGCCCTGTCCCAGGGAACCATGCAGCAGAAGGATTCCATCAACGGTCTTGTCTCCAATATTACGGACATCACCGCACAGATTCAGAACAGTACTGTACGTTGTACCAATGCCAGCAATCTGGTCGACAGAGCCACCGGTTACGCGGCCGAAGCCGATACCAAAATGGAACAGCTTGTCACAGCTACCGGTAATATCGACCGGTCTTCCGCCCAGATTGTCAGTGTCATAAAGACCATCGAAGACATTGCCTTTCAGACAAATATTCTTGCGCTGAACGCCGCAGTGGAAGCCGCCCGTGCCGGAGAGGCAGGAAAAGGGTTCGCTGTCGTATCCGAGGAAGTCAGAAGCCTCGCCGCCAAATCCGCCGAAGCCGCGGGAAATACAAGTGCTTTGATCGGCCGCTCCATTCAGGATGTAAAAGTCGGTACCGATTCCACAGGTCTTGTCATTTCTGCCATGCAGGTCATCAGCGAATGCATCCAGTCCATCAAAACGCTGATGGATGAAATTGCGCAGGCCAGTGTTCAGCAGGCGGAAATGATCGTCTCGGTGGACAACAGAATCAAAGAGGTTTCCAGAGTAACAGAAGCCAATTCTGCTGCCGCTGAAGAAAGCGCGGCCGTCTCCAATGAGCTCTCTGCTCAGGCGAGAACACTGAATCAGCTGATCGGTCAGTTCCGTATTCAGTAAACAGTTTGATTGACAGAAACTGCAGGGTAAACATTGTGTTAAAATTGAGGAAAACCTATGAATATAAAAGAGTTGACAGCGCTGCTGACAGATTCCAGCGAAAGCTTTCAGAATCACAAGTTCATCCCCTGGTGGACAGATGATTATGAAAACTACATTTACCCGTATGATATTTTTGAGCGCGAAATGATAAGCGAAGCTGAGGCCTGCCTTGAAAAATGCGATACAGAAGCTTTACTGGCACCGACAGGTTGTTTCGGCCTCACCCTTTTTCACCTTCTGGTCATACATAATTTCTATGAACCGGTGAAAAAAATGCTCTGTGACGGCAGAATCACAGCAGAGAATGTGGACCTTGCGGATCACAGAGGACATGGTCTGACGCCTTTCCTGCTGGCCTGCTCCCGGGGAAATCTGGCCATGGTCAGACTTCTGCTGGATCATGGAGCCGATGCCTCTCTCTGGGACGAGAGAGGTATGAATGCATACCATTTTCTGGCATATCCCAGATACAGCGCACCAGAACACGCCGACAATGGTCCGGACCTGGCACTTAATTTCGAAAGCCTGGAGAGAAGCGTGGAACAAAAAGGTGAGATCGCCCGTCTTCTGACCTGTGATATAAATAAAAAAGAGAACAATGGACTCACCCCCCTGGAACTTCTGCTTTCTAAGGAATACAGCGCCTCGTATACCTGGCCTTTGACAGAAATTTTCCTGGAAAAAGGGGCGAAAACCGATTATGTGGATGAAGCCGGCAACACACTTCTGATGATGGCCATAAGGCACGGCCATAAAACTGCCACACTGCGTCTGATAGAGCATTGTCCCGAACTTATAAATACGGCCAACAAAAAGGGAGTAACCCCTCTCCTTCACTCCATAGATTTCCGGAATCAGCCCCTGTATCTGGCCCTTTTAGACCATGGTGCAACCCCTGTTCCCGACAATGAAATGGAATTGTTTCCCCTCAGTCAGATTACCGGCAATGCTTTTGCCGGCGTCCAGGAAACGGACAGAGATGCTCTGGCAATGGCGCTGTATATGACCGAAAAGTTAATTGGACAGTTAGACCCGGATGATGACGAAATCGGAGAAATCACCTACATTCTACATAACGCCCTGATATCCGACAGCAATGCTCATGTACTGGACTGCTGCCAAAATGCCGGAATTGATTTTACCATGCCCATTTATTACCACGGAGAGTCTCTCTGCCTGCGTGATGAATGTCTCCGCCCTGCTTTTGGAATCAACACTCTGAAAAAGCTGGTAGAATTGGGTGTGGATATGAATAAGGCGGTCACAAACGGACAGACACCGGCCATTATCCTGGCCTCCATGGAGCAGTCGTCTGATGAGAGTTATTTTGAAGAAGCGGCAAAGCTTTTTTCCAGGGAATCCATGGAACAGACAGATAATCAGGGAGAAACGGCCATCCATCTCGCCGCAGAAAACGGTCATACCACCATGCTGAAAGTCATGCTGGAAAAAGGAGTGAATGTCAATCTGACAGAGGATGCGCCCGCAGAGGCAGGAACCTCTCCTCTCCATCTCGCCTGCGCCAACGGTCATGTGGATGTGGTGAAACTGCTCATGGACGCCGGCGCGGATGATACCGTGAAGACTATAAATGGTGAGACCCCGGCTCATCTTGCACTCAGCAGGAAAAGATACGGCAAAGAATTCAATATAACGCAGAGGAAAGAAATCCTGAGCCTTCTGAAAAATCTGGACATCCCCCGTGAGGACGGGAAAACCCCTTTCCTGCTGCTGGACTATACAACCGGAGAGCTGCTTTCGCTCTTTTTAGAGAGAGGTGTGAATGTAAATCATGCTGACAATACCGGCATGACAGCCCTCATGTCCGCAGATAAAGATATGATAAAGCTGCTGCTGCGAGCCGGAGCGGATCTCACCATGGCAGACAACGCGGGCAATACGGCTCTGCATCACGCGTTGAGCCGCGGTTCCGAAGAAGATGCCCGCTTTCTCATCAGAAAGGGTGCCGACTATAACCGCCCCAATAACCATGGTGAGACTCCTGTTCAGATTGCCGTGGAAAATGGTCTGGACACGGTATTGGAGCTTATGACAGATATCAGATAACCTTGTTCCGGCTGCAATACTGATTGGTATTCAGTATTTTCACAGGACCGGAAATCACTTCTCTTGCCACATACAGGACACTGTCTGCCCGGGCATTCATGGTCCATTTTACCAGGGTCATCTCCCCCCGCTGAATCTCAATGCAGGTTATACAGCGGGGGTGGACGCAGCTTCCCGTATTATAGTAGAAAGATGGCTCCTCGGGCAGCACAGGGCGATGGGTGTGCCCTGCCACCAGAATATGACCATGTGCTTCTGCCCATCTGCGCAGACTTTCTTCACACTTTTCCTTTACTTCATAATTCTTGGCCGCGCTGGTAGGATCCAGGAAGCCCAGATTTTCCAGAGGACTCCAGAAATAACGCACCAGAAACCTGGCCAGGCGCCACAGCGTAGAATTCAGGAAGCTGGCCTGATGTCCATGGGTCAGATACAGAGATTTCTCCGGCATGGCATCGGAATACAGAATCACAGCTTCCAGAAAAGCAGGATTCTTTTTACGGACAATGTTGTGATTGCCGTAAAGCAGATGCAGGCGGCCGCTCTCTTCAAACCTGGCAAACATACAATATATATCTTCATGAATTTCCGTGATGTTTCGCAGCTTCCGGTTCTCCCACAGCTCTTCTCCATCCCCCAGTTCGATATAAGTGAAACCATTCCTGTAATAATGTTCCATGGCCGCATAATACAGATGCTGATTCTTCAGAAAATTGTCCGAGGAGGTGCCCACCCCCCTGTGACAGTCACTGATGAGCACATATCTGGAACAATTGTGAAATGGCAACACCAGCGCCTGGGAAAAAGCGCGGTCCAGACGACTGGCGGTACTCATGGCTTTTCCCTGCGGCAGGGCCTGCATCTGCGGCAACATCCGGGGCGGCAGCAGCCATTTTTCCTGTGGCACCGTCTGTGAAAACGGCGCAGACGCATCAGCTTCCGAAAGCAAAACGGAAGATAATAGTAAAGGAACAGAATGCGGTCTTCCGCGCACTCAAAAGGTCTGGTAACCCACCGGAAGAGACAACAGTACATCCGGTTCAGGCACTGAGACAGTCTGCGGTGAAAACGGGTCAGCAGGCCATAGTGTTGCCCTCCCGGCTGATGAAAGACAAAGGACAGCGAGAGGTTCTGCATGGAAATCCTCTCCGCAGGGTATCCAGCCCGGCACAGCCCCCGATAGAAGCCTTCCAGCATTTCTCTGTTGGGAAAGCAGAGGGCCGCCTTCAGACACAATTCAGAGGGTCGTGAAAAAACACCCGGCAGAAAAGCGGTCAGCCACCAATGCCTTTCGGAAATCTTCACACAGGCACCCTTTTCTGTACATAACTGCATGGAACAGGACAGCATCTCCTCTTCTCCGGCCGCTTCAAAATGTGCGGTCCGATATTCCGTCTCCGACAGCAGTCTGTCGGCGTGATAGATACCGATTTCGGCACCGGCATTGATGCCGTACTGGCCTTTCCAGAACTCAATCAGCCATGTTCTGCCGCGATAATTGAAGTAGACCGGAAGAGAGTCGAACACCATCTGGAATCTGGGCGCCATATAATCATAGAGCCAGGTATACCCCGCGGCTTTCTGCCAGGCATCAATGGTAGAAGAAAAGAAGCCACAGCAGCAATGATACACATAGCCGAAGGGTTCCGCCAGTTCCTCCAGCAGGGAACATTTCCTGCACTTATCCATACACTGAATTCTGCAGATAATCTTCTTTCTGCAAAAGTGCCCGAAAAGCATGCCCAAAAAGGCAAGCAACAATAAAATAAACAGAGCAACGTACATAATCTATAACCTATAATCCTATGTTGTTTTGCTTTATTATATGCCGCCGGCAGGAAAGATGTACCCCAAAAGATGACAGAGTTCCCCCGTCATTTTTTCCCTTTGTCTTCTTCGCGGTGGAAATATTTATCCAGTTCCTTCCTGGTGTCCTCCGGCATGCCTTTCTTGACGGGAAGCACTGCCGCATTTGCCACAGCCCCAATCATTCCAACCGCAAACTCCACATTTTTACACATTGCTTTTTCACTTAGCGTGGGCAGCAAGTCATATATGGTGTGAATCTCCGCCGTAGATGTCCCTCTGCTCAGCCCCAGCGCCGGGATTTCATTGTCGCAGAAGGGCGCGGAATCGCTGGAGTGAACCAGTGACTTGATTTCCGCGGAATAACCTGTAATTTTACAATACTGCTCCGCAAATGTCTGCAGCTCCTTCTCCCCTGTCACGCAGATTCTGTTTGAACCCAGTGCCGTACCACACATGTCAAAGTTGAAGCAAAATGCAATCTGCTCGAGCCTTTCTTTCTCCTGCTCTACATAGGCTCTGGATCCCAGCAATCCCAGTTCTTCACTGCCGCACCATAGAAAACGCAGGGTTCTTCTGGGCGGATTGGCCGCAAAATATCTGAAAATAGCCAGAAGCGCCGTTGTGCCTGTGGCATTGTCCCAGGATCCCGTACCTACAGGGACAGAATCATAGTGCGCTGTAAGCACAATACTTTCCGCCTTCAAATCCGTTCCTTCAATCACAGCTGATACGTTCTGACTCTCCAGCTCCGTTTCTTCCTGCTCCAATATAAGCTGTACCTTCTCCACTTCTTCCTGAATCAACCGGAGGGCATCTGCCGCCGTAATCAGAAATCCGGGAATCACTCCATTTCTGGTAAAGTGTTCTCTTAACCTTCTGGGATACAGGGAGGCTTCCTTCTCCGAAGAGTAGTATTTCCCCTGCATAACCAGAAACGCCGACACCTTATGCTCTGTCAGTCGCTTATATACTTCCTCATCAGTGAGCTTATTCAGCAATACCGCCTTGCCTTCCAGGTCTCCCACCCCGGCAAAGTCAATTTCGGAAGCGTCATCCAGATATATCAGCTCACACTCTCTGTCAATATTACCGGAACACAGGTACGGCACACATGGAATCTCCCGTCCTGCTGCCCCCACAGAGCATTTCCTGACTTCAGCGTCCGGGATCCGGAATTTCATATATTCCTTTTGAATATCCTGCCGTCCCGTTTCCTCCGCGGTCTCATTGATTTCTCTCATAATCAGTTCCGCAGCCTTCTTCTCTTCTGCACTTCCTCCCACCCGGACAAAGCTCAGTTCCTTTACAAAATCCATCAGTTCCTTCATTTTACCCTCCTCATATATCCTTGTCAGCCCATACCCCGCCGGTTAGTATCCGACAACCTGCCGTCTTCCCACCATGCCTTTATGTGCTGTAACAGGCCTGTTCAGAATCTATATCACACCCGGCAAATGCATACGGGTCGAACCATTGGCACAGATATTCCTGTATGCTCCAGTGCTCCCGTGGCTTCGTCAAATTTCAGAACCCTCAGCTCATCCGAATCCTGATTCGCCGTGACCACCAAATTGCCGAAAATCTCAAAATCCCTGGGCGACTTTCCTCCCGTGGGAACAATCTGCCCGGGCTTCGGTATTCCGCCTTCGTCCAGCGTAAAAACCGCCAGACTGTCATAGCCTCTGTTACTGACCAGAAGCCTGCCGCCTCCAATCCGGATGGCCGCCGCCTTACTGCTCCCCGAAAAATTCTCCGGAACAGTGGACAGCAACGCTTCCAGATGGTATTCCCCGCCCCTTTCCCGGAAAAACCCAAGCTTATTGCCCAGTTCACAGACCCCATAAAGCAGTCCGGGCTTCTCCGGATGGAACTCCAGATGCCTGGGCCCCTCTCCTGCCGGGAATACAATCCGCTTTCCCGTATCCTTCAGACGCCCCTCTTCCTCCTGTTCATAGATGAACACATTATCCACCCCCAGATCGACAGTAAAAATTTCTCTCCCCGACACTTTTGTAAAGTGGATATGGGGACCTTCCTGTCTGAGCGGATTCACGCCGTGCCCCTCATGCTGAATCAGTTCCATGACTTCCGATATCCTGCCGGAAGCTTCCAGTCTGCAGACAGCCAGAGAACCACCTGTATAATTGGAGACAAACAGCGTCTCTTCCCTCCCGTCCATGCTGATGTGGCATGGCGCAGCCCCTTTTGTGGATACGGAATTCACAAATCGCAGTCCTTTTTCCTCCACGGCAAAGGCACATACCCTTCCTTCCGGCTCCAGTTCCTCTACCGAATAGAGCATGTCTTTCCCGGCATTCAAGAGCAGCCAGGAAGGATTTTCCACACCTTTCCATCCGTAAATCCGCTCAATCTGCCCTGTCTCTCCGTCCAGTGAAAATTTTACAATACTCTCTTCCTCTTTTTTTCCATAGGAACCCGCGTAAAACTCGTATTTCACAGTATTTCCTCCCGTGTATCTCAGTTCATCATGCTATATCCAACATGGGTGCTGCTGGTATCTTTTTAGTATCCGGAACAGCTTATTGCCAAACCCGTATAATCGGACGGTAAAAATGAAAATCATTATCCAACACGTCGTCCTCCTGTATTTCCGGCTTCCTGTGGGGAGAGCAGGGCAGATAACCCAGCAGAGGACCCTCGCCGCCGCAGATACAGCAGCCGCCGTCCCCGCCGCAGGTTGCAGCGGCATCCGCCTCCACCAATTCCTGTTTGTAAGGGTCATAGGCAATGGACAGCCCGAAGAAGTTCGGCTCCTCCATGTCATAGGGCCTGCCTGCATCCGCCGCCTCGCTGAAATGATAAAGATGCATACCGCTTTTCAAACCGTCCCCCCAGGGAAACAGGGTACGGCATCCGCCGCCGCAGAGATAGGCCCATTCATCCGCCGTGGGAAGGGAAAAGCCCTGTCTGTTCAGCAGTTCTTTCAGTTCATCGTAGGTGACATCATGATAGAGAAATGCCTCCCACCGGCCGTCTGTGCAATGAAACCGGGCGCAGCCTGCCAGATTAAGCCCCCGCATTCCGGCGCGCTGATGCTCCTGAAACGCCTGCAGCCAGTCCGGATGTTCCAACAGCCGGGGATCCTGGAAACTCACCGGCTCCCATCCGATCTCTTCCAGTTTCCGCCCTGCCAGCATAGGCGCAACCGTAACCTGCCGGACCGGAGCCATATCCTCCCCAATGAATTCCTCCGGAGTCCCCTTATATTCATATTCTTCAAATACATCGTACAGTTCTTCCAGATTCTCTTCGTCCAATCCCGTTTCAAAACGCTCCCAACCGATGGTGACGGTATCTCCGGGGACAAATACAAACTCCCTGCCGCCTTTTTCAAAGACGCCGGTGGTGCAGCTGCGGTCCCAACGGCAGAACCTCTGCAGCCCCTTGAACTGCAGCCCGTAACGATCTGCCATCTCCTGCATAAGAGCCGTTTTATCCCTTTCGGTGAGTTTTTCAAAATACGGGCGGAGTAATGGATTGTTCATTTCATGTTTCCTCTTTTCTTTTATTCTATTCTTTCCGGGCTTTCAGGGCCACCGTCCCCGCATCCCGGCGGAACACATGGAAATCCGCCCAGGGGATATGGCTGTTTTCAAAGAAGGCCCTGGCCTGGGTTAAGACGGTAAGCAGGTCCCATGCGATAAAATCCACATAGCCGCAGTAAATGCCGGTGGCCCCGCCGGTCAGAGTGACGCAGTCCCCGCCGGCGCCTTCCCGCAACGCTGCCTCCAGTTTGTCCCGAAAGTCAAAAATCTGCTGACTGCGGTTCTCACCGGTAAAGCTCTCCAGGGGATAGCAGAAAAACCCCGCAGCAGCGCCGTCTGCGTGAAGCGCGTCCATATACCCGTTTTCATTGTTCAGATATTCGCTGACCAGAGCCGTGCAGTTGGTGGAACCGGCTATGACATCCAGTCGCCAGTCCCCATTCGGGTCTTCATTGGGTTCCATGCGATAGCCGGTGTAGCTGCCCTCCAGATAAGCCTCCGGGTCAGACGAAAGGTCCAGTCCCATGTCCTGGAGCTTCCCGGGCAGTTCCGTCAGGAGAATGCAGGGTTCCTCCCCGGGTTCGTGAAGCACATGGAAGGCGTCTATGTATCTCATATGGGGAATCTCGCCCAATACCTGATCGGTGAGGGTGGTGAGCAACCACCATGCCCGGCCTTCCTCCTCCGAAAGCAGGGGCAGCAGCTTTTCGCAGTATGCAAAGAGGGCAAAGCTTTTCTCCCCTGTCTGTTCCACCCGGATCCGCACATCGTCCCCGGAAATCTCCCATTCGCCGGAGCGCAGGCCCATGTTCGCCGCAGGCTGACGGCCCACCAGGATATTCCAGTGCTCCAGTACAACTGCAGGCGCATGCTTCTGAAAATAGACCAGTTCAAAGAGCTTGACCTTATCTCCCTCCGGAGTGAGAATCAATTCCGGTTTCCGGCCGTTGAAGCCCATCTCAAAGGAAATATCCGCAAAAGCCAGGTTCAGAATTTGTTCGCACTTCCCGGTGAGTTCTTCCCCCCGTTCATGGTTCCTGTCTTCTTCCATAAAACGGCGCAGTTCCGCCTCCTGCTCCGCAAAAGCCGCCCATGCTTTTTGTGTCCGCTCCCGGAAATTTTCATCGTTCTCATTCCAAATCCGGCACTGTTCCAACAGCTCCGAATACCGTTCCCCTTCCGGCTCCGCCCCGTCCAGGGTCCGGTACAACTCATTTTTCGTCTTACGCATCCGCTGTCTCTCCTGTTCCTTTGTCTTCTGCCAAAAATACAGCTCTCCTGAACCGCATCAATCCTACCTATTCTATACACCATGATACCATACCTCCCCGTTTATTTCCATCCTTTTGTTGCGCTCCGGGCCAGGCATTCCCGGGTCAGGCATCGCAGTTTCCCCCTGGTCAAATACGATTTAATCCTCTAATGAAAAGGCCGCCCTCGTCTCTGATAAAACGGTCAGAAACGAGAACGGCCACTTTCCTAATTATAATACAGAAAATTATGCTGCCCGCATTGGTTTTATCCGCTCTGTGGATCTGCGTTCTGCTAAAGGGGTACCTGCGCAAACTATAGGAGTGACAGCCGGTGCGGATACAGCCGCGCCCCTTGCAGGCTTTCAGGTGGACAGATCCACCTCGTCCCAGTCACACATGTGGCTGCAGCCCGCAGGCGGCCACTCCCGAATTTAAATTCCGGAACGGGGGCAAAAAGGTCTGCCCCCATAGCAGGATGTGGAGATCACGGATACATCGGAGTGGTGAGCCCGTCTGTGAACAGATCAAATTCCACACGCATCATTGGTTTGCTATAGGTGCCTCCGCTTCTGCTTCTCGACTCCAGGATGCGGTTATTGCCGAAATAAATATGTGAGCAGCCAAAGTATTTGTAATCCGGGCTTATCATGGCTTCATAATGCTCCGTTGAATAGCGGTAGTCGATATAGAAGGCGGTGTGTATACGCTGGGTGCTGTTATTCACGCCGCAATCCACCGTATTCTCGCCTAACCGGGTCATATGGAGCAGCTCCATCATGGCATTGGCTCTCTCCTCGTTTTCCTCATCTATCAGCCAGTCATGGGCGCCATAGCCTTCGCTGATATCAACCCAGCCCCTGTAGCAGGCGATGGCTGCCAGCTCAGAGTCAAATTCCAGGGGCTCGATGCCGACCTCGGCGCGGTACTCGTTGACTTTCTCAAATTCTTTTGCCTGCATGGAGGTCATTTTTACACAGAGCTGCAGCGGATAGCCTTTGCCCGATGTGGTGACTCCTTTCTGGGAATCCTGGTTCAGCATCCAGTAGAAATAATAGCACTCATAGTGATCGCCGAAGGCATGGCGCAGCTCCTTTTTGCAGTTCTCCTGATAGGCGGCCACATTAAAGGCCTCGTTTCCCTGGCGGCCTTCGTGGATGCCCACGGTCTGGAAGTGCTCCAGCAGAAGCTCCTCGTCATATTGGTACAAAAGCGCAAGGGCCGGGAAGGATTCCATATAGAAATCCGCGTCGAACACCAAAGACCAGTCCGCTTCCTCTATGTAGGTATCGTACAGCTCGCCGTAGTCCCACTCTACATCATAGGGATTGTGTCCGTTCTCCACATCCACCACAAAGGAGTCGCTGTGCTTGTAGTATGGCTCCTCTACTCCTGCCTGGAGTTCGCCAAGTCCGGCGATGGCATCCATGTCCGGGGAAGCAGTCAGGACTTCAGGCTCGGGGCTGGCCTTCGGATTGGCGGCGGAAACAGTCCTGCCGCCAGCAGCCTGGACGGGCATGGTGGCGCAGCCTGCAAACAGGCTGGCTGCCAACAGTACAGATACTGGATAAACAAGCATATTCTTTTTCATGATGGATACCTCCTGAAAATATTCTTAGGTTAGCTGTTCCTTTTTAAGGCGTGCACCCTGCAGTGAATCCTATAGCGCGCTGTGTCTGCTTAGAAATACTGCGACAAGAACCACACAACGATGATCACGATAATCCACGTTCCGCAGCCGCTGCTGCTTTTCCTGCCTGTGCTGTAATGCCGTGTCGGTTTGGACTGGCTGTAATTGCCTGATGTGTAATTTGTGCTGCTGTACGATGATCTACTGCTGCCGTAGGACGGGCCGGATTCTCTTTCCAGATATTCCGGGCGGGTCTGGTAGCCGCACAGCTCGCATGTGCAGTTGCACCCGCCTGCACCGGAGGGCCGCAGCAGACCTGTATTGCATTTGGGGCATGTTCCGTATGATCTCATAATGACAGTCGTCTCCTTTCTTTTGACAGGCTTCCACGCTTTGGACGGTCATCCGTTTTCCGGACGTGTGCCTTATGAGAATAGTATAGCAGGCCCTTGTATGCGTGTTCGTAATTATTACGGATATCTCATCATTCCCTGCCAAACCCAGAAAATATCTGCTCCAACCAGTCATTCTGCCTTTGTTTTACTCTTCTTCCTCCGTAAAATCGTCCTCTACATCGAAACCACTATCGGTAAAATCCATCTCTACATCGAAATCACTATCGGTAAAATCCTCCTCTACATCGATATCACTATCGGTAAAATCCTCCTCTACATCGATATCACTATCGGTAAAATCCTCCTCTACATTGAAATCACTATCGGTAAAATCCTCCGCATTGATTCTGACGTATGAGTATTCTCTTTTACAGGACTCTCCGTTTTCTCTATCATAGTGGAAAGAACTCAAAAGCCTCGCAGATGAGGGACGGTAATCCAGATTCTCCTTTCTGGCTATCATCTTTGAAAGAGTCCTGAACCATTTAAACAGGTTAGCTTCCCCATGGCCTCCCGTGACATAAATCCAGTCAGCGCTTTCCGTATCCGCAAGAATGTCATCGCCGCTTTTCTCCAATGCGCTGCAAATCTTTGCCAGATCATAGCCCTGTTGATATAAATGGTATTCTCCGACTTTTTTCAGCAGCCTGACGAAGCTTTTGGGTAAATCGCTTAAACTAACCGGCGTGCAGCCGATATACGCCAAATCCTCCTCGTCCGTCTGCTCCAAATCCTCCATATTCCAGTCGTCGTCATCAGAGATGATAAACGATATCTCCCACACAAGTTTTACAATTTGTTCTGCTTCGTCAATCTCTAATCTCTCCCAGCACTCCCATATATCGGATTCCTCATCCTCTTTACATAGCCTTGCCGCACACATGATTTCTGTTAATTTAGGGCTTTTAATGCTTATTGTGACATAATTACTGCTGCTGGAATTGGTCACAAAATCAGTCCTGATTTTCATATCCATCTTTTCCTTTCATTGTTCCATTTTTCTATGTTCACTGCTGCAGAAAACAATTTCCGGCATCAGCGGGCAGCCGCCCATGCATAACTCCCGTTTTTTACAGTCCGGACATGCGCTGCGCATACGGTTCCGGAAATGTTCAAAGGCTTCGCTGTTCCATGCGTCTTCGATGGTACATGGCCTGAGCGCTGCCCCATACTGACCCTTCCGGTCAAAGCTGCAGGTTGACATCACCATGTCGGCGCCGATGTAGCAGCTAAATCTCCCGCCCTCGCAGGTATCCAGAGACTGGGGCAGGATGTTTCTGCAAAAGCGGATGGCTCCCGGCACATTGCAGCTGTCCATGCCTACCCTGAAAGAATGGTCTCTGTCTATCTGTGCAAAAAACCGTTTCACCCTTGGGTCCTCCGGCGCAAGTACATTTTCCCGGGTCCCCTGTCCGGCAGGTTTATGGAGGAGAAAGATAACGGCATTAATACCTGTGGGGAAATCGTCCCTCTCCAGGCGCTCTATGGCTTCGTCAATGCTGTTTTGTCCCAGAACATAATGAATGTTCGTCTTCACTCCCGCATCCAGGAGCATCCGGATGGCGTTGTGTGTATATGTGCTGCGGTACCAGCTCACAGCCACGGCCCCGCAGTATTTCCCGCAGACAGCCGCCAATTCCGGCGTCAGTCCATAGCCGGAGGTGGTGAAGTTGGGAACCAGGCCGTTTTCCCGGCAGATTTGAAGAAGCTCTTCAAAGTGCTCGTGCTGGTCCGGGTCACCCCGCCCGCCCAGGGCAAGCTGATTTGTCCGGCCCCGGCACTGCTCCGCAATCCATCGAAAATCGTCTATTGTCATATTGGGCTTTTCCGTCACTGCGCCGTTCTGGTAGCAGCCGATTCCCGCTTTTTGGCACAGCCCTGTTTTCCCATGGATACAATGCCCCATCACACCCACGTCGATGAGATGGGGAAACGATGCCATAAACGGGTCTGCGCCGGTGTCGCGACCGTTTTTGATAATGCCGGTCCGGACATAAACTCCTGTCTCGTCGTCGAACACAGTTATAAAATGGTATTTGGGATCTGTGATTTTATATTTCATCTGTTTGCTTTCCCTGGTCCTTTCCTTATTGCAGTTACAAATCAATCCGCAGGAGTTTCTCCGCATTGTCCTGTGACACTTTATCCTTTGATTGCGCGGCTGCTTCTGACAGCCACATTTTTGCTTTATCCCTGTCCGCCTCCGTGCCTATGCCCTTGAGATACATCCAGCCGCAGTTGAACCGGGCCTGGGCATGGCCCCGCCGGGCGGCTTTTTCAAACAATTCCAATGCGCTGCCGCAGTCTGCCCGTAGTTTTTGGTAAATTCGGCTTCCATTTTTCTCCTTTCCGGTTATGATCGTGAGCATGTTCATTTACTCACGGATTTTCCGTACTATACTTCCTGGTGCCGTTCTTCCCGATGCTGTTCCTGCCCCAGTGCCTTTCCTGCGGCGTTGCCTTCCCCTTGATACGCCGCCCCGATTGGGGCATTGCGCGTATTTCTCCGGGGAAGTATCCCTTCGGACGGTCATTGTGAAGTTCCTGTCAAGGTGCGTGCCTTAGAAAAATAATCTGTTACTGTAAACGGAATAAACAGTAACAATAGTATAGCAGGCCCTTATATACAAATCCGTAATTATTACGGGCATTACCCGCCTCCTGTCGAACACATCAAAAGGGCTACCGCACGGTAAATTGTGTGGCAGCCCCCTGTTGACCGTTTATGATGCCGTTTTCAGTTGTCCCACCGGCCAGGACTGGTGCGCGTTCAATCCTGATAACCCAAATTCCTGCGATACCGCTTAGCCTGATATTCCATGGCGCCCATATAATTCAGCAGTTCCTTCTGAAGCTCCTTATCGTATATCTGAATAACCCGGTAAGCGCTTTCATTCTCCTCCAAAAACCTTTCCGCCAATTCATCCATCAGATACCATGCAAAAGGCATTCCCGCTTCCGCTGCCCTCTCCAGGTACAAGTCGATATATTCCCTTTTCAGCACAGCCAGATGCGTCACCCCTGCCTTGTCTGTCTTCACCTGATAACAGCCGATTTCCCCTTCTTCCACGATAATCAGATCCTTCACCTTTACCCGGGTATCTATCATTTCTGACAGCGCATCCTCGTAAAAATTGCAGAAACGGTTCTCGCCCTGACGGAAGACTTTCAGCTCCAGCATATCCAGATATCTCCGGGCAGCCTCCGGGCTTACAAACCGTCGGCAGCTTGCGCCCTGTCCATACGCAGCGGTAAACGCTTCCTGCAGATTCTCGGAAATACCCAGAGGTTTTTCCGCCTTTTTGACCGCGTAAAAATAATGTCTGCCCTCTGTCTCCGGCATGTCCTCTTCTTCCGGCCGGGTCTTGATCTGGGAATTAAAATAATATGGATAGACAGCATATCCAAAAGGAATCATGGTCTCTGCACCGGTCCCTATTGTTCTCATATAATCATTGTCCGAATCCAGAAAGCAGGTTTCCTCTACATACGGCACTTTGCTCCGAATGACTTCCTCCACCTTATCGCCCACCAATTCCTGCATATAAATCAGTGAGTAGGCAAGCGCCTGTACCTGATCCCAACATTTCTGCAGAAGCTGTATGGCCGCATTCCACTGCTGATTCAGAATCCGGTTTACGGATGTCCAGATGGCCTCTTTTTCAGACTCCGGCAGCACGTTTTCCGGGTACACCCCTGTCCGCGGCGCGAACATCTCAGGCACCACCATAAAGCGCTGGTCCATGGCATATCGGCAGACATATTCATAGGCAATATAAGTCGCTTTTTGCAGATCGCTCCCCGCGCCTACATTGATGCCCAGCTCCTTGCCCGTATAGAGCATCTCCGCAATACGCCCGGCAAAGCAGATACAGATCTGATCCAGAAAATCCTGGCCGGCATGGTATCTTGGCTGCCCCAGGGCATACCCGCCGTAAATCCCTCTGGATACGATTGTCACATAATCGACCTTCATGCCGTAGTAGTCCTGCAGCACTGCATGTCCTGCCTCATGGAAAGCGGTGGCTATATAGTTCCTGGGATCATGATTCTGCCGGGCAGCCCCGTCCGCCTCGTCATGTATCCGATTGAGCAGAAACCGCTCCGTGACGGCTTCGTTTTTATATACCGCCTCCGCCACAGATTCCTCGACAAATGTCTCGATTTCCGAAAAGTTTGTCCTCGTTCCGTACATCTTCAGGCTCAATGTTCTGGCGGTTCTTTCAGAAACCTTATCTTTCAGATTCTTCTTCTCCAAAACATGAAGGAGGAAGCTCAGTCGTTCTTCCATATCAGGATACCGGAAAGGAATTTTTGCGCTGAATCTCCTGGTAACCGCATCATCCAGCCTTTCCAGGGGATAGTTGGTAGCCGCCACCACATAGACTCCGTCGTTATCCGTCTCCAGGCCATCCATTTCTTTCAGGAATTTCTCCAGCACGTTTTCCTGTTCGCTGGTTATCGGGCCTTCTCTGTGCCTGGAAATGGCGTCAAACTCATCAATGAACAGGATGCAGGGCCTTTTCCGGCGTGCCGTCCGGAACATTTCTTCCATTTTGGCAATGCCATTTTTTGAGGCATTGCCGTCCTTTTGGGCATTGCCGTCTTTGCTGAGGAAATCCGCCCCTACCGCGGAAATGAACGACGCTCCTGACTCAAAGGCCATGGCCTTGGCGAACATGGTCTTGCCCATGCCCGGCGCGCCGTACATCAATATGCCAGTCATCAGCCTGGCTCCGGCGACCCGGTATTTCTCGGGATTTTTGATATTGTCGATACAGCGCTTTACCGCCTCTCTCACCTGTTCATTGCCAAAGATATCCGTCAATCGCACCTGGGGCTTTTCCGTCAGAAGATATTTTCTGTTCTGCCTCCTGGCTTCGGCATCCTCCGCCGCTGCCTCTTTTTCGCGCAGGTTGGTAAAACGGATTTCCAGCTCGCCGGATTCTTTCCTGTAATTGTAATCCACATCACAGGAAAGCCTCTTCCCTTCCCGGACAAGCGACTTCGCCATTTCCACAAAATACTGCCTGCCAAGAATTACCTCCAGCTCCGCCCTGTCAAGCGCCAGGCTATCCGTCGGATCGCTTTTATCCGTGGGTTGCGGCTCATATGGCACTGCCCGCAGGAAATCCGTAACGCCAAGAGCCAGAAGCGGCGCCTTGTCCTCCACATTTCCTCTGTCCACAACGATTACGGGAATGTTCGGTTTTGCTTCCGCCGTGATCTTCAGGCACTTATAGCTCTCTGTCGCTTTGTATTTCTTGGAATTTTCCCCCAAATCGATCAGGATTGCGTCATATCTGTCCTCTCTCCTGCGGCTGTTCCAATTGCAGCTTTGAAGAAATTTCCGGAAGCTCTTTTCATGCCCTTTTTCACTTTCTGCATGCTCTGCCAGGTCGCAGTCCGCCATCTGCCCCAATTCCTTCAGCGCCTTCTCCGGAAGGAAGCCGCTGCTGATACGGACAGTCTCGCCTGTGTACAGCGCCGTACCCTCTTCCGTGTATAGAAGGATCCGCGGCCTCTGTGTCATCTCAAAATATTTCCGGCTCTTCTCCGTTACCTCTACCGAGACAGACGCCTTATTTACTTCCCCCAGACTGCCGGGACAGTGTTTTCCCATATATTCCACTGCTTCCAGGAAATAATCCTCTGCCGTCTTTCGGGCATTTGCGCTGACAAATCTGGCATCGATTCTGTCCCCCTTGCTCAACAGATAAAGCTTGGGCAGTTTATCGTCATAGACAAGATTAAAGTGCAGATTATCCCGGTCCCTGCGTATCTGCTCCACAGCCTGGTTCACGGAATTCGCAAAGATTGCAGACATATTAAAATAGTCCAGGTGGTTGAACATAATGATCGTCCCGGACATAAAGCGGGAAATCAGCTCCGGCGCAAACTTTGACGCCTGAAGGCCTTCTATCACGGCAGAATCCGACAGCGCCGTCAGATTCACCTCGCTGTTATCTTCGTAGAGATCCCTGCCCTCATTTGTGGTAAATATGAGGATTGCGTCCTCGAAAGAAACCTGCTCATTATAATATTTATCTATGAGAACCGCCCCTTCCAGTATGCTCAGGAAAAGGAATCTGACCTGGGGACTGGCTTTCTCTATCTCATCAAAAAGCAGGACACATTTGGGGTTCTTCTTCACAAAATCCGTAAGCTGTCCGGGCTGCGCCGCTCTCCAGGTTCTTTCAAAGCCCACCAGCCCTGACACGGCATCGCTGCTTCCGCCTCCATAGGCAGACATGTCAAAACGCCGGTACTGATATCCCGCCTCCCGCATATCCTTAAGCCCCGCAAAGGTTTCCGCCAGATAGGTCTTGCCGGTTCCGGGAGGTCCCGCAAAGAGATAAAGGCCTGCGGGTTTGCCCGATACCTTCCCCCGGATCTGATAACGGATATAGCCGTCCACAAACTTCTCAACCGCCATATCCTGGCCCCTGACCCCGGCCCTCAGCCCATCCCGAAGCCTTTTGCGCAGGGCTATGACAGTATCAATTTCCTTTTTCGGAGATTCCTTCCTGGGCTTATTTGTCCTGTAGTATTTTATGATAGAAAGAAAATCTCTGCACCTATATCTGCCTGGATCCGGATTATAAAGCCTTTTCCCTGCAAGCGATACCAACAGGAAAATTGAACTGTATTCGGAAATTATCCCGCTGCGCACATCATCATCCGGAACGGGAAGAAATCTGTCTTCCGTCTCCCAGGGAATGGTAATCCGGTTGAGATAGAAAAAATCCCCGGCAAAAATTTCCCGCAGCTCGCTGAATATGGATACATCCGGGTCAGCCTGAAGGTTCAGATCATCCTTGACGGCAGTTTTCAGCACTTCATATTCTTTCCGCAGCTTCTCTGTAGGCAGAAGTTTCTCCAGTTCCCTATCCTCCAGTGAAAAAAATATACTGGCTGCATATAATACTTCGGCATTCGTCGCCTCCTTATATTCCGCTTTCACTTCATATGCAGCCTTCTCTGCCGCCGACAAACCGTATTTCCCCTGGATATCTTCCAGGATTCTCCGAAACTCATTCCATATCTTTTTCTCTTCGGCAGCCGCTGCAGTTTCCGGTTCTTTGGGATTTGCGCCGGTTTCGGAGGCTTCCGGAATCCGGTCGGAGCGCTCTGCATAAAACGCCCTGATATAGTCCCTGCACAACCTGAGCGCAGACTCCCGGTTCAGGCTGCCCGGGTCCGGTGTCTGCGGCGGAACGAAGGCCCTGTCTGCCCATATTTCGGCAACCTCCCTGTTGTCTCCCATATACCGGTATCTGCCGCTGCTGTCCTTCCCAAATTCCACATCCTGCATGTCCCTGCACTGCCAAAAGCTGAGTTTCCGGGCGCCGCCCTCACACGCCTCATAAAGTCTCATTTCGCGCAGCAGGACGTCTTCGTGCAGCGCGGAATGGAAGACGATTTTTTCATCGTCTTTGCTTATCTTCTTATACAGCCTGCCGTCCATCAATGCGCTGAATGTCACATTTTTTCCGTCTGTTTCAAGAAAAAGCTCCACTCCGTCATGATAATCACAGATTTTTACCCCAGGGCTGGGGTAGTAGAAATCGTCTATCTCTTCATAGCAGGGATAACAGCAGGTTCCCGCATAATACATCCGCTTTTCTTCTGTTTCCACCATGCCGTGGGAGAGAGGATATCCGAAAATACAGAGTTCTTCCTCATAATTGTCCGTGGGTATATAGCCGAATTCCGGTCCGAATATATATACCAGTGTATCGCGGCCGTTCCTCTTCGCATGCAGCCGGATATTAATGCGGTCAGCGTTGCCAAACCCATCAACCCCATATTTGTCGGCAACAAATCCCTCTGAAAACCGGATATCCGATATGTCTGTGTAGTGGTTTCCCTGATAGAAGATTTCCCTGACAGCGGCTTTATGTTCTTTACAGCAATACAACAGAGAAAGGATAACCTCCGCCTCATCGCAGCGGACAAAAAAGCCTTCTTCCTCCTCTCCATCATGTATCCGGAATCTGTCCTCTTTTCCGCACTGGTGAAACGCCCTTATCCAGTCCATTGCATCCTCATAAAATGCCTTGAAGTCTCCGGTCACTTCCATATGAACCGCAGAGCTTGGCGTGTTCCCTGTCCCCGAACAGTGAAAAATAGAAACATTGTACTGTCTGGTGGTACTGTCCATCTTGCTCTCCTCCTCCGGTATATTTTGATACGAAATTCTATTGTTATATTAACACATAGAAGACATAAAAACAACTGACAGCATATATTTTTATCGTGTCCGAACAGGAATAACAGCCAGCTGACTGCGAAGCCGTGAAAAGCAACGGCATGTCCGCCGCATCGCCTCCCTCCTTGGACCTCTAGAATACCTGCCCTTTGAAACCAGGGCGATATTTACGTCGTTCTCCGTAAAGCCTAATTGCAGCCCTCAAAATAATCCTCCGTCAGAGAAACAATCGTACAGCATCTTGCCCGGTACAGCTGAATAAGGCTCAATACTCCCTGTCCGCCATTTCCCGGGTATGGTGGAAGGAAACCGCAGCCTCAAGGCTTACTTCCATCTCTTCCACATTATCGAAAGCCCAGTTAAACGCGTTCCGGATATCGGCAGGCATTTCCATTTCCTCATTCAGGTTCTTCACCACCCGGCGCGGGCTGTCGCACCCGCGCTTGCAGTACCGCTTGAAATCCTCCAAAACCTCCTCATAGTTTTTCCTCTGTCTTTTGTGAAAGGTAGGATGCAGGCGGAACGCCCCTCCCACATCCCCGAGGAACTGTTCCCGGAACTTTTTGTCCAGGCGCAGATAGTCAAAGCAGTAGCAGGCCTCTGCCTTCTCATAAGCCTCCTTCAGCGCCTTTCCCATATCCGGCCTCTTCCCCGCCCGCTCATACAGTTCCCTGTAGTTCTCTTTCCCCGCAAGGAAGAAGACACATCCACTCGCTGTGTGTATGGCAAGCGGAATATAGAGATAGGGCGGCCGCTCCCTGTCCTGCTCCAGGCTCTCCCGAAGTTTGTCAGCCTGCTGGGGGGTCACATCCAACACGCAGAATCCCTGGCCTTCCATATGCCAGGCTCCGCTGCCCTCCCCGCCCGCCTGGTCCTTCCTGCAGAACTCATAGCCCTCCCTGCTGTCACAGTACGCCTCGAAGAGCCGCAGGGAAAAGTCCTGCTTCCGGGGCTCCTTTCCGGACTTCCTTGCCCCCTCCTGCCCTCTGGCGGGGTATCCGCTGTCCTGCAGCCATGTCTTGATCTTAATATGGAGCGCCATCTGCTCCAGATGGGCGGTCAGCCAGGGCAGGTAGTCCTCCCTCTTCTCATCCTCCCCGTTTTTCACAGTGATCTCCAGATGCTGCAGCCTGCCGGCAATTTCCGTCCCTCCGGCATCCCGTTCCTCCCGTATCAGCCTCGCCAGCTCAGCCAGCTTCTTTCCCACATTGGCCTTGATGCGGAAGTCTTCGCTCTGCCCGGCATCCGGATTCCCTGCCTGTTTCCCGTTCCCCGGCTCCTGCGCCCTCTCCGGATTCTTCCCGCTTTCTGCCTTCCCCGGCTTCACCGCGCCCGCCTCCAACAGCAGCGTTTCCAGCCACAAATGCCCGTCCGGCATGCTGTTATCCTTATAATAGATGTCCCGCTCAGCCAGGTACTGCGTCAGCCACAGATAATAGTCCGTGTCCGTGATCAGCCCCGCCATATAACCGGCATCGTTCCGCCAAAGCTCCTCCCAGAAATCACGGCGCTCCTTCTTGTCCTTCCCCGGCACCTCCCTTAGAAGCACATCTTTGGTTTTGTCCTGGTTCCTGGCCCTGGCCCACTCCGAGCATTCCTCCATTCCCATCGCTTTACCCAGCAGCTCCTTGATACGGGACTCGTCCCGGGGCCGTATGGGTTTCTCCGCCAAAAGCCATGGAAGTTTCTCCCAAAAGTCCCTGCCTTTCCCCGGCGCCTCCTCCAACAGCCTGCTCCATTCCGGATCCTCCCGCATAGCCTCTTCCAACAATTCCCTGATCCGGGACCTGCCCTTGGTCTGCAGGTGATTCCTGCGGCCATACTCCGAAAGCGACCTGTCAAGGCATTTCAGCAGCCCCGAAACATTCTCCGCCCAAAAAGCCCTGTAGAGAAAAGCCCTCTCACGTTCCCCTTCGCATTTGACCTGGTAATCGTAGATAATGTCATTGTAGAAAATCTCACGGATGCTGTTCACTGATTTTTCTTCCATTGCAGCCCCCTCTCATAACGTTCCGCCTGCCTGCAGGGGCCGTCGTAAATGCGGCTGTACACGTCCAATACCTTATTTGTATCCGCCATGGGGGAGAGCTCCCGCCCGATCAGATACAGGTCTACGATCATCTCCAGCTCCTGTGAAAAGTCCCGCAGCACCGCAGCATCGGCCTTCTCAAAGAGCGCCGCAAACCTCTTGCAGGCTTCCCGATACTCGGCCTTGCATGCAAAGCCTAAGGCAAGCCCGGCCAGGTAATCCCTCCGCTCGTACTCCTCTGCCATCCGCTCTAACTCGGCGGCCTCAAATGCGGCTTTGCTTTCGAAATCAGGGAACGGGTAAGGGTCATCGTCCTCATCATCATCCGCATAGGCATCATAATCATAATCGTCATAGTCATCATAATCCTCATAGGCATCCTCGTAGCCGTCATCGCCGTCCGGGCCGCCTTCGGCTCCCTCAGCATGGACATCGGTGTTTTCCCTGTTTTCGCAGCACACAGAGCCTTCCATTCCGTCCTCGCCGCTGCCATTCTCTGTCTGCACCGCTTTTTCTGCCCGGACTGCCCCTTCCTCCAGAGTCGTGTCTTTGTCCGGGGCTGTTCCTTCACCCGATTCCGCCGCTTCGTCCCGGGCGATCCCCTCGCCCCTTCCTTTCCGGCAAGAACCCGAAAGATGCCTGATAAAAATGCGTTTCATGTTTCCCTCATTGGTCATGGAATCAAGCCTGGTATCAGGCAGCTCCCACCAGGGACTCAGGGCGCTGTTGCTGAACAATCTCTCTGGATCAACAATGGTTTTATAGAGATGGAAGCCAAAGTGTGGGTCATAGCCCTCGTAGAGTTCATTCCTTTTGCTGCCGTCCGGCCCGACCATGACGCACCATCTCCTGGAAATCCGCCTGGCCTGTTCCAGAAGGAAAGCAAAATCCGTCCGCTCCTTCGACACGACACTGTTGGGATAGGCACGCATATACGCTCCCTCGTACAGACTGCAGCGCATAACCAGATAGAAGTAGAGGCCATACAGCTCCCGCCGCTCCCCAAGATAGGATTCCGCCAGGCTCTCTCCTGTAGCCGGATCCCTGTCCATATACTCCTGCAGCTTCTCCGCCCAGCCGCTCACGAGTTCCCCCACCAGAACACAGAGCTTCTCCTGACTAAAGTTTCCCTTCCCGTCCGTGATCTGCGGTCGGAAGGAGTATCCATGCCCCTTCATATGGCCTATCAGCCTGTCTGTCACCTCCTGGAGGCACAGCAGGTTCTTTTGGGAATTTCCCCAGTCTCCCTCCAATATTCTCATCCTTTTCTTACCTCTCCTCTCCTGAAATCGGGGATACCATGTGCGCCTTGTCTTAAAACAATCCGGCGGATTCCCGCAAGACGTCCCCACTGCATCTTGCGGAATCCTGTATGGGCTGTCACAGTTGGAAAAGATCCTCCTCAACCGGCAGATATGGCTCCACCCACAGCGTATACAGATACGCTACAGCCGCGTTCATCTCATTCATGGCATGGGCCATCCGTTCCCCGCAGATGTTCTTCTCCAGAAGCTCCCGGAAATCCCCAAAAGGCGTCTGGGCTGCCAGCGCGCTCAGGGACTGGGGACTCCAGTCATACCCAGGCAAAAATACCTGGCTGCGCACAGCTCTCGGCGCAAGCCCTTCGCTGCCGGGGTCCGGCGTATCCTCCGGATACTCTCCGGCCAGGGCGAGATAATGCCCATAAGGATCCGGGTACCCTCCGCCTTCCTCCATCAGCTTCCTTCCATCCAAACCGGGACAATACTTACCCAGAACCTCCCGGAAGCGCCTCGCGCTGTCCGCCTGCATCCCTCCCTGTTTTTCCAGACAGCAGGAAAGGGCGTCCATGCAGCGGAGAATATGGTCCACACGGCCAAATTCCTGCCGCGCGGCAATATAGCGCCTGAGGATGTCCGCCAACGCCTCCCCCAGGGGACTGGAGCCGTCGTGGCTCTTCAGGAAGCTCTGTACAAACAATCGGAAATCTGTCCGGGACGTTCCCGGCTTCCCCTCCTTTTCGGAAATAAATTCCGCCAGGGCATCCAGATACTGTCCCAGGGTCATCCTCATGCAGTGGTAGATGTCTTTGTTCTTCCCCCTGCCCTTCGCATGGTCCAACAGCATCAGCCCCAGCAGAATGACGGCGTTGACCGTGGCGGCGCTCCAGACGAGCCGACAGGGATTACAGGAGTCCTCCCCGGACAGTATGGTTTCCGGCTGGTCCCGCATGCGGCAGGCGGTATCGTAGAGTATCGCCAGCCTGAAGGTCTGGCTGAAGCCATGATAGGTATCCACGTCCACAGAGGGATGATCCCAGAACTTCCCTGTCAGTTCATTCATGGCATTCAAGTCTTCCCCTCCGCAGAAAAAATACCCCGCGGGGATTCCGGAAAATTTCCGTACCATCCGGACGGCGGCTTCCGGTGAGGATGCCCGGGATTCTGCCGCATATTGAAGTCGCTCCTCCAGTGTCAAAAGATCTTTGTTCTGTTTTTCCATGTTTACACCCTCCTGCCTGTTATCGGCTGACATTCCTTTCAATGTTTGCTCCTTCTTTTTGCAGCCGCCGTCCTGCCATCACCTTGCAGGAACCGGCCTTCTGCATCTTTTCCTGCTTTCTGCCATCTTAGCACACGCTAAAGAAAAAAACAACTTACAGCCCATCCCTCCCGAATACCGCTTCGCTCTCATCAACAGCCTGTTCCATCGCTTCCATCAGGCTGCGGTAGGCATCATCTCCATTCAGCTCGTACTTTACAGCCTTCCGCGGCTCGCTGCCCCGGGTGAAGAGGAACAGGCTGTCTAAGGGGAGGTTTAAGACCGTGGAAACCTGGCAGTTGAACTTTTCCGCAAAATACCTTGCCGTCCGGGTGTCTGTCCCACCCAGGTACAGGCAATGGTCGCAGTTATTGATGATGGTCTGGGCCTTTGCCTCTCCGTAGAGGCCCTCCAGCTGGGAAAGGCTCTGTACGATCAGGCTGACATAAATCTCCCGGGAACGGATCACGGAGATGATCTTGTCGAAATCAGGAATCAAGGTGTTGGTACTGAAATCGTCCAGAATAAATCGCACCGGTATGGGAAGCCGGCTGTCCGGCTGCCTGTCCGCAGCAGCCATAAGGTACTGCAGCGCCTGGGTATAGAACAGATTGATCAGGGCATCCTGACTGCGGTCGGAGTCGCTGACGGACAGGAACAGGACCGTCTTTCCCCTAAGGAACGCCCCCAGGTCCACCTGGCGCTGCATCCGGAACATCCGTTTCATGCCGGAGTAAGACACCACATCCAGGTGCTGGGCCAGGATCCCCTTGATGCTGGCGTCCATCCTGTCCGCCTTTGTATTCTGCTGCACCATCCTGAATTTCCGCGCAAAAGCGCAGTCCGGGTGCGCAATGCATTCCTCCGCCACCACGTCGTCCAGTTCGGCAGTCCCCATCTTCGTAAGGAAGGTATACGCCTGGTACAGGTCATGCTGCTTCCGGGGCAGCCGGTTCAGGACGAAAAGGAGGATGGCCTCCAGGTACATCTGGGCAGCCATGTCCCAGAAAGGATCTTTGGAGTTATTGCACGGGCAGATAGCCTGCGCCACTTTCTTGATGTCCTGCTCGTTGTAGTAATCGCCCTCCCGGTTGGCCTCGCTGTCCCGGCATTTCCGGATATAAGTCAGGGGATTGTAGCCCCAGGGAGTGGCGGCCGTGTCGGTGAAGTCCAGGTGCATGACCGTGTAGCCCTGCTTTTCCAGGTGACTGCCGTAGAGCCTGCGCAGATTCCCCTTGGTGTCGGCCACAATGAGGCTGTCCTGGGTATGGAGGATGTTGGGCACCACATAGCCCCTGGTTTTTCCGCCGCCGGAAGGCCCCACCACCAGGTCGTTGTTGTTAATCCCAGTGACCCAGGTGTCGTTGCTGACAGAAACACCCTTTGCAAGAATACGATTAGATCTGACATTGTGAAACATGCTTTCTTCTCCCTTCTGAAATTCCTCTGCGCTTTTTTCCGTTTTATAAAGGATGTGCCCCGGTGATGTCCGTTTTCCTTCCCGCGCCGACGGGTTCCTCCATAACCTAACAGCCCTCTGCCAGGCTTGTGATAATATGGTCCGCCAGGCCGAACTCCACGGCCTCCTCCGCCCGGAAATAGCTGTCAGTGGCTGTTTTGGCCAGAACTTCCTCCAGGGTTTTGCCGGAGTGTTCCGAGATGACCCTGGCAATAATCTGCCGGGTCTCCATCAGGTCATCGCTGACCGCTTTCAGCTTCAGGGCGCTGCCGCCGGTCTGGACGATCAGCGGGTCATGGATCACGATGCGGCTGTGGGGCAGCATATCCCGCCTGCTCCCTGATACAAAGAGCAGCGCCGCCATGGAGGCCGCCAGCCCCACACAGACCGTCCGGATGGGGCAGCTCACCGCCTGCATCACATCGTAGAGTGCCATGCCGCTATCCACGCTGCCGCCGGGGCTGTTGATGAAAAGGGTGATCTGTCCCTCCGGGTCCTGCCGCTGCAGGTAGCGCAGCTGACGGATCAGGGCATTCACCGAGGCTGCGTCCACTTCTCCCACCAACTCCACCTCCCGGTGGGACAGCATCTCATCCTGGATGGGAATGAGGTCGTAGCCGTGGGATGATTCCCTGATGATTCTTGCTTCGTTTGAGATGTACATAAGTCTGTTCCTCCTATTTTTAGTTCCGCATCATCCCGGCCTCTAACCAAAACCGGGCATAAAGGTTTGCAGGCGGGCTTCCGTAACTGTAATGCCATTCTATCAGATGCCGATCCGGGCATTTGTAAAAATTACGATCTGTCTGTACCAGGGAATCCCCTGTGCTGTCCGATTCCTTTTTCACCTATCCTGAAAGTAAATGTAACATACAGCATAGAAAAATAATGCGTTGTGCAGATTACACAAAATATTAGCTTTTAGTATGATTGGGGTATACTATAAGCATTGGAGGAATTCTATGGTGCAGCGACCATTGGGCAGGCGTATCCGGGAAGAACGTCTGAAACTGAATCTTACACAGGAAAAGTTAGCGGAAGATGTAAACCTCTCCATGGCATATATCGGGCAGATTGAACGCGGTGAGCGCAGCCTGACCCTGGATAATCTGGTGGCGGTGGCCAACCGGTTAGGCGTCACAGTGGATTACCTGCTTTCCGATTCCGTTATTCCGGATGAGGATGCGGAATATTTGATTTTGCGTCAATTACTGGCCGGCAGGACAAAGTCACAGAAAGCGTTGGCCGTCAACATGGTGAAGCTTATGTTTCGCCATCTGGACGAGAATTCCTTCCAGGACGGAAAAGGGGAAAACTAAAATTCCGCCTGGAAATGTAGGAAAATCACTTCACAGAGCCTTCTGGGTTATTGAGATAAGCATTTCAGAAGAAAACGGATCCCCTCCATAAACCCTCTGTTGAACAGCTCTTTTCCCAATTCGTCATAAAAATGGTTCAGTTCTTCCTCTATCCGCAGATACTCCTCACCGGAGATACGGGCTGCCAGCTCTGCGTACAGATGTTTTTCCCGCAGTTCCAGTTCCGGCGATTTTCCCGCAGCCCTGCGGATATAGATCGCGTCCGTAAAATACCCTTCCACGTCACATTCCTCCTCGTCTCATCTGATTGGTATGCCGGCAATAATCAATTTCTGATGCCTGGTGTCTATTATAGCAGGCCTGGCCTATATATTTGTAATTTTTACGAATCCAATCACCTTCCGCACTCGTCCCGGAATGTATAAAACTGCACAGCTCCTGCCCTGTGTCTTTTTTCAGCCATGCAGTTCGTTCAAAACTAACCTAATACTGAAAGAACTGACATTAATTCACGGCATTTTCCTTTACTTTTTCGGGGATTATACACAACAGGAAATCGGGGAAGTGTACGGATGCTGCCGGAGTACGGCCGGAATCCGAATCTTTTGCCCTATGAAACGATTGTCCGGGCGACCAGCAGAGAGCCAGAAGCCGTGGACGAGGTTTTACGGCATTACAGCAGGCATATCCGAATCTCCGCCATTGAAAACGGACATATTGGCAGAGATACAGAGGACAGCATAAAACCAGCGGCTTGTTGCTGCCCTGTTCAAATTCCGCTTTGATAAACAGGAAGTGTGAAAAGTTGCTTTCATGTTTGGGAAAAGGGATATATAATAAGCAATGACAAATCGAGATTTATAAAAAGAAAGGACAAGATGGATATGTGTACTGAAAAAGATAATGAGGAATTAATGGAAGCTCTTATAACCGCTGCCAGAGCGGCGTTTCTGTCTCTGAAAGAAACAACCAAAGAACATTTTTATTTTTATGTATTTGTATTTGATGAGGGAATGCACCCCTATATTTCAGCATGGTCTTACGAATCCTTGGAAAAATCCATAAAGGAACAGCAGATAACTGATGAGGACAAGAGCTGGTGGAAATGGGATAGCGCAGACTCTCCATATGCTGTTTATGGTTACGATGAGTTTTTTGGTGAAGTGGATGCATTGCTGGATCAAAGGGCAAGTAAATTATCCGATGATGAACTATATGAGACTGAGTGGAAAGTGCGGATTGAACTTATGGAGGAGGCTATGAAAAGGCTCGATGCTTCCGGATTGTTTGGAACCAGGAAAGAGCGGGAATGCGTGGTCATCAATGTAGAACAGGCTCCGCCTGATGGCGATGGTGCAGAATACGACCGGGCATTGCGATTGAATCCATCTTCGGTTCTGTTGTCGGAATATTTGGAAACCTGCGAGACCCCAGAAAGCGATTAGCCCGTAACAGTAAATTCCCGTTTACAGCTACATTATATGCCATTTTTCTTCTCAGACCTGACAAAACAGACGCTATTTTCTTCTGTTCCTCTATCGGTGGCAAATCAATTTCCAGATTTTCAATATCCGATGCTTTGATGGAAGGATATGTTGATACACTCTGTTTGTTCCGCCCCCATCATAATATTTTGTAAAATTATCCCACCAACTTGTATCACGCATTCCGTTTTCTGTCATGAGTTCGGTCAATGACATATCTGTTTCTTCATCCAAAGCAGTCGGGAAAGAAGTTGCCATGTAGCCCACCCAAAAATTTCGATTGGAAAAATCTATCTCTTGCAACGAAATCACTTTATTATTCCTCCAGCAAAATTCCAATTTATTTGGTTAGTTTACTGCCCCCGCCCCCCGACCTCTCCCAAAGAACAGAATGGAACGTTACGCAACAGGACTTCAAAAGGCGTCAATAACTCAAAAAAGCACTTGACAAAACGCTTCATGGGGTATGCTTCTCGGCATGCGCGCTGTCTGGGCTCCATTGTACCGGGGAACATGTGGCAGCATCTGCCTGCGGTATCCTGTGACTGCTCCTTCTCTTGGCACGCAGTCTGCCTGCAATTCCGGGAGCAGAGTACATTTTCGTTTCTATAATAAGTTTCTATAATAAATGAGCGCATCTGAAAGCTGTAACCACAGGTTTATATAAAATCATCGTAAACGCCGCATTTAGGCCGCCTTTCATCAAGTTAAAAGGAAGGAAAACCGGAATCAGCAATTCGGCAACCGCCTCCCTTGGATAGCCCATATAAACAGGGGTGATTAAATAATTCCAAAACAGCATTACCAGGACCATGCACCCCCACCCGCAAAACAGCCCGATAACAACTCCTGATCGTCTGGTTTTTTCCTGTAAACAAATGCAGCGGTACACGCAAAGGAACAGCTTGAAATAACATTCATCAGGAAACCCAGAATACCGGTTTCGCTGATGGTAAACATCTCCACCAAAGAAACAATTAATGCCACGGAAAAGGATGTGAGCGGACCGAAAATCAATCCCCCAATTGCAATGATAATATCCTTTGGATCGTATTTCAAAAAGAGTACAAGCGGAATACGTCCAGTTACGGCAGCCACATAGGCAAAGGCGCAGAGCATACCTGCTGTTGTGAGTTTCTTCATTTTAACTGTTCATAGAAAATACCTCTTAAAAAATGAACACCCAAAAGCAATGGAATGCCTTTCGGTGCTGCAATTTTAAGGTGTATTGAAAAATGTCAACAAAGCTTTGAACAGATAGGCAAAAAAGTGCATATGATCAGAATATTTCACCCTGCCTTGAAGATATTCATTCTATTCGGTTGTTGTTCCCCATTATAGATTTCTTTTCCGTCAATGTCAATAGAAACACTAAATTTTGTCCAAATACGGACGCATAAATTTACTTGCTTAGTAACTGGAAAACCTTGATTTTAAGGGCTTTGTATGCTATAGTATCCTTAAAATGAAAACTTACACTCAAATTGCATTTTGAACAGGGAGAGGTGGAAATGAAAAAAATCTTATCAGCCATTGCGTTCGTATCCATTGCCATGGTAACAGGCAGTATTGTCTCCTATGCAGTAAACCAAAGTTCCCCGGAAGTCCAGGGTACTGCACAGGAAAATCAAATGAATGTTACCTGCACGGTTTTGGGATGCACACAGACAGAAGTACATCAACACGGCCTTTGTGGAATTGTCGGCTGTACCCAGGCCGGCCAACACAGCCACGGCACTTGCAGCGTTGCGGGATGTACCGAAACTTCTGCTCACATGCATAACGGCCAGTACTGCTATCCCCACTCTGCTGATGACGGTCATGGGTATCATAACTGCGGTGTGGCAGGTTGTACTCTGGAAAACGAACACACCCACGGCGCCTGCGGCATCGACGGCTGTACACAGACCGGTGAACACAGCCATGACACCTGCAATATTGCGGGATGTACCGAAACTTCTGCTCACATGCATAACGGCCAGTACTGCTATCCCCACTCTGCTGATGACGGTCATGGGTATCATAACTGCGGTGTAGCAGGTTGCGCTCTGGAAAACGAACACACCCACGGCGCCTGCGGCATTGACGGCTGTACACAGACCGGTGAGCACAGCCACGGCACCTGCAGCGTTGCGGGTTGTACCGAAACAGCTGCTCACATGCACGACGGCCAGTACTGCTATCCCCACTCTGCGGATGACGGTCATGGATATCACAACTGCGGTGTAGCGGGTTGCACTCTGGAAGCTGCTCACGCACACGGACTTTGCGGCATTGACGGCTGTACACAGACCGGTAAACACAGCCACGGCACTTGCAGCGTTGCGGGATGTACCGAAACTTCTGCTCACATGCATAACGGCCAGTACTGCTATCCCCACTCTGCTGATGACGGTCATGGGTATCATAACTGCGGCGTAGCGGGATGCACAGATATGAGCAGCCACACCCATAATTCCTGCGGTGTTTCCGGTTGTACAGACATGAGCAGTCATACCCATAACTCCTGCGGCATTTCTGGTTGCACGGACATGAGCAGTCATACCCATAATTCCTGCGGTGTTTCCGGTTGCGCACAAACCGGCGAGCACAGCCATGGAGGAAACGGGCATCATCAATCCGGCCATAGACGCGGTCACCATTAACGAATGTTTTTGCAAACCGCCTGCGTATACATACAACCGTATATGCAGGCGGTTTCTTTGCAGAAAGATATACAAAATCCCCTGTGATCCGGACAGCCATATGAAAAATCTCACAGGGCCGAAACCTACTATCATTGGAGGTGTGTTATGGCCGAACGTCCTGCATTCAACATTGACCATGGAAAAGTTATCACCAAAATATATTCTTTTGAATGGTTCCCCGGTTTTTCGCTATCCCAAAAGCAGAAATCCATAGAAAGTCTGCACAATGCAATTTTGAGCGCAGACGCCCACTCCAGGCCCCTGGAAATCAGCACCAAGAGTCCGGCATCCATAGGGACAAAGTTAAGCGCATTTCGTCTCACTCTGAACAGCCATACCCTTGAGAATATCTTCCAAAGCGCCAAAGTCTTTGAGAACGGCGGTCCCTATTTGGATTTGCTTGAAGTATCGCCGAAGGAGGCAAAGCGGGACCAACGGCTCCAAAATTCCGGCAGTCTGACCGTGTTTCGTTATCAGGGCCAGGACTTCCCTTTGGTTCCCAAAACCGTATTCTACGATTTTATCTACATTGCCGCCGTAAGAGAATCCCTGAATGCAGAAGAAATCCAGGCAATTTCAACCTACAATACCTTTACGGACATTGAATTTAATCCCGCAAAAAGCATCAACACCCAGGCGAGAACCGCTGCGCTGATTCATCTCATTTTAGCGGAGTATGGATGCCTGCGGGATTTTTCAAAGGACGAATTTATCCAATACCACAAAGAGCATGTTGTCTGAAAGGTCCTCAATATTGATACCGTTTCCGATATTTCAAAAACATAAATACAGACAGGCACAGCGCCATCAGTTCCGCGGCAGGCGTGGCAAGCCAGATCCCATTGACCCCCAGCAGAGCGGGAAGCACCAACATGGTTATCAGCATAAACACAAAGGAGCGTGAAAAGGCCAGGACTGCGGAAATCATCCCGTTGGACAGCGCCGTAAACATTCCGCTGGCAAAGATATTGAACCCGATGAAGAACAGCGCAAGGGTACATATCTGGTTTCCGGTTACGGCCAGTTCATAAACCGGATTGTCCGGGCGGGCAAATACGGACACCAGTTTTTTCAGTTTTTCCTGATTTTTCTCCCCATAGTAATAGCTGATCATGGGCGCAACGCCATAAGAATAGCCGGTATAAAGGGAACTGGCAAACATAAGGACGTACATGATAATCGTCACGGCGGCAACACCGTTTTCCCCCACATAATGCAGCATGGTCCAGTTGAACATCATGGTGATGATGCCCGTGACCAGAGCGGTGGCCATTTCGGAGCAGCCGTTGGATGCCGCGCCTGCAAGGACTTTGAAGCGAAAGGCAGGCTTTGTAAAATGGAGCAGACTTTTCCTGCTGCTGAATACAAACAGGCCCACCAGGGCTGTCACGGAATACCCCAGACCAGTGGCCATGGCCGCTCCGCCGATTCCCAGGTCAAAAACGGCGATGAAAACATAATCCAGTACCATGTTCAGCACGCCTCCCGTTACGGAGCAGACCAGGGAAAGGGCTGCCTTCTCGGAGGCAATCATATAGAGGGTAAAGTTGTTCATCAGCAGAATGGGGATGGTAAACAGCAGATAGCGGCCCAGATACGCGGTACAGTAGCCCGCCACCTCCCCGGACACCTCCAGGCTTCCGAAAATGCTGTCCATGACGGCATATCCCAGAATGCACATCACCAGACCCACAATCACATTGACCAAAATCAGAAACGTGAAATCTTCCCTGGCCTCTCCTTCCTTATGCTCTCCCATCTTTTTCATAATCACTGCGCTGCCGCCTGTGGCAAGCATGGTGGAGATAGCAGTCACCAACTGGATCACCGGCGCTGTCAGGTTGATGGCCGACAAGGCCTGTGTCCCGATTAAATTTGACACAAACAGCCCGTCAACCATGGTGTAAAAAGACATAAATACCGACATGGCTATGGTGGGAACAGCAAATTTGAGAATGTTCCCCAGGGTCACCGGTTTACTGTAAGCATTTTGATTTTCCATAATTTTTCTCCTTATCCTCTTGTTTTTTTCCTGTATATGCCTTATCATAATCCATACAGTAACTGTACGGTCAAGAGGAAATTTGAAGATTAAAAGAAAACTTTCAACGACAAACCTACGGTTTGCAATCAAAATACAAATATGGATTGGTATGCGTGCCCAAGGTTCAGAGAGGTATAAAAATGGAGAAAAAAAGCAAACTGCTCACCATCGGACAATTTGCGTCCCTGCACGGCATCAATAAGAAAACGCTGATGTGGTACGATGAAATCGGCCTGTTTCATCCGGCGTTCATCCATCCCGAAAACGGATACCGGTATTACAGCTACCATCAAAGCTCCATCCTGGAAACCATTCTGCTGCTGCGGGAACTGGATGTGCCCATTGACGAAATCCAGGCATTTATGAAAAACCGTTCCGCGGCAAGCATGGAACAGCTTTTACAGGAAAAAATCAAAGATTTGGACCGGAATCTGGCCCATTTGAAAGCGGTTCGAAAAACCCTGATGTATCACCGGCAGAATATGCTGACTCTTCTGACTATAGACCTATCAGCAATCAATATTGTCGAAAAAGAGGCCCACAGTTTCGTCACTGTGGACGTAACCCCGGACACCTCCTTTGACAAACTGGTGGAGCTGATTACCAGCGAAACGCAGAAATATCAGCTGCGCCGCCTCCACGATGCCTCTTATGGGACCATGATTTCCGTGGAAAGTCTGTATAACGGGAAGTTTGATGATTATGCAAAAATGTTTATCGAGATACCCTTTCCCATAAAGAAAGACGGACTGCACATACAGCCCGCCGGGAAATATCTACAGGCTTTTTACAGAGACTCCCCTGAAAACGCCGTGCTGTGCTACCGGAAACTATTTGATTATGCCGCAAAAAACCAATTTACGCTGTCAGGCTTTTCTTATGAAATCATTCTCAATGAAAATGTGATTGACAGAATGGAGGATGCCCTTGTCCAGATTGAGATACCTGTATTGTAAAGGGAACATACAAGCCTTATCAAAAATACTCCGGATTCATAAAAATCACCACCAGACAGGCAGCCTTCCCCTCTGCGTCCAGCCCCCAGTAACCGCTGAAAATGCCGTCTCCCATTCCACTGGAAAACAAGACCGTCCTTAAGCCGCTTCCAGGCAGCTTCCACTCTAAGAAACTGGTACCACTGTTCTGAAACTGAGGAGCCGCTTCCAGACTCTCCTGAAAAAGGGCGGCAAAATAGTCCGTATACTTATTTTTTCCCGGATTCTCTTTCTCCCATTTTTCAAAAAACTGCCGACTCTCCCCGGAAACCTTCCCGTCCGCAAAGCAGGCAAGCCCCGTATCCACGCCGAAAAAGGTAAATGTGCCCGGCATCCCCAGTTCCTCTCTCTTCTTTCCCTTAGGCATGGCAATCTCATAGCGGGCAACCTGGTTATCGCTGACGGAAAGCCTTGCGGCGGCAAACCGGAGACCTGCAATCCGTGAGAGACACACCGACAGCTCCACCGGATAACTTCCCGCCGGGATCCTCTTATCCAGAACCGTTTCATACTGACTGCCCAGATAGGCCAGAGGGTCCGCCAATACCACCTCCCCGGTAGGAAAGTCCGCTTCTCCTGCCCGAACCACCCTGATTTTAGGACTTTCCGTGAAAAGCATTTCAAAAAATTCCGCCGGATAGTTCTCCTGGTTCAGAAATTTCAGGTTCTTCTCAAAGGCAATCTGGGCCGGATGCTTCACAGGTTCCCTGATTTCCTTTCCGGTTCTGGTATCCACAAAGTATTTTCCCGTTTTATCACAGCGAAATTCCAGATCGCTGCCCATGGGCATGTAGAACACATTTACCACTGTCGGCTCGATATTGGCCAAAGTATTGAAATCCACAATCTCCATGTTCTGAGCGTCATTTACGTATTCCTGGCTGTCCCTGTCCCCAAAGGCTACCCAACCGTTGCCATGCCCGCTGTCCTGCCGAAACAGCCATTTCAGCTTTGAGGTACCGTTCAGGATGGATTTGGTGACAATGGTTCCCCCGGCTCCCTGGATGTATACTTTGGTTTCCTGCCGCTCCTTTTGCTCCGTCTGCTCCTGTTTTTCCTGTGACAGGGTCTCTGCCGCCTGCTTTTCCGCACTCTGCTCTGCCTTGCTTTGCGCCTTTTTATCCTCTTTCTTCTTGCCGAATAATCCCATACTCTTTCCTCCTTCTTATCTTCCTTTTTCCGAAAATCCAGGCAGGCTTTTCAACCGCTCCCGTGCCGCCTCATCCCTTGCGGCAAACCTGGTGAAGCTGTCCCTCCAGTTCTGCCTTTGCGGACTCTGACAGAAACAGCCCGCCGTTTTTCTTCTGAATCTCCCCTGTCTTCTTCCTGCTTTTCAGCCAGTCTTCCACAAAGCCAGGCGCATAGCCCCCGGTGGAAAACCCATCTGCAGCCACCATCATCTGGGGATATATCTCCAGATACTGCTGCTCCGTCACGCCCGGAAAAGCATTTGTATAGAGCCAGAACTGGATATCATAGAGCAGCCAGGATTCCTTATCCCCGTGGAGCGCAAAAAATCCTTTGTCCTCCACGATTTGCTCTGCAATGTCCCGAATCCACCGCTCCGCGGCTTCCGGGGCGCCGCTCTTTCGACAAAGCTCCGCCAGAAGAGAGGAGAACGGCGCGGTGCGCACCAGGTCCAGATTTTCGGCTTTCTCCTCATCCGGGTCCGGCTCATAGACTTCCTCATTCACCAGTCCCCGGATGAAGTCCTCAAAGCTGTCTGCCAGAGGCGTAATCTCGTAATCATACTCCTGGTCAATATGCACAACCTTTGGCTCTCCCTGGGGCCCGCACTCCCGGTAATCCAGAAAAATCATATCATGTCCGGCACTGGGACAGTTACAGACAGCCACGCCGATATCCGGGTATTCCCACTCGTCGATCATAAATCGACTGCCCAGTCCCCCGCACAGGGAGTAAAGCTTCTCCCGGCCAATGCCAAAGATGCCTGTGATGGCCACATGATCCTCCGCCCAACTGGTGGGCACATCTGTGGGAAAACAGGTGTTTACCGGGATACCGCCATTGTGCCGCTTCATCAGCCAAATGTAGGAGGCAGGCAGTTTGTAACCCAGTTCCTGCTCCACACTTGCAATCAGTTCGTCAGAGGGAGGGTCACTGACATACTTCTCCCGCGCATACTCGCAATCCTCCCAAAAGTCCGTAAAATCAAATCCTTCAAACATCGTCATTCCTCCTTCTTTCTCCCGCCGGAAGCGCCAACCGTTTCCAACAGGACCAGTCCTCAGCTCCATGAAATCCGGCTAAATCCTGTCATGCAAATTCGATATGTTTCAAATGAAAAGAGAATACTGTCATCTCAGCCTTCGTTATCTCTCCGCTTACGAACTGTCTGGCTCCCCGCCATAACCTCCTGATACCGAAAACACTCGTCCACATGATCATTGACAATCCCGCAGGCCTGCAGATGGGAATATACCGTGACGGAACCGAGGTATTTGAATCCTCTTTTCTTCAAATCCCTGCTCACCGCATCGGAAAGCCCATTCCTCGCCGGAATCCCGCCCTTCTGATGCCCCATATACAGGATCATCTTTCCTTTTGAAAATCCCCATAAATAATCACTGAACGTACCAAACGCTTCCCGGACCTTCAAAAAGCATCCTGCATTATGGATAACCGCCTCTATCTTCCTCCGTGACCTTATCATCCCTTCTGTCTCCATAATCCTCCGGATGTCCGTTTCCGTATAATCTGCCACCTTCTGGAAATCAAACCCGTCAAAACATTCCCGGAATATCTCCCTCTTCTGTATCATCATATTCCAGTTCAGGCCACACTGCATGGCTTCCATCATCAGAAATTCAAACTGTTTCCTGTCATCATGCAGAGGGATCCCCCATTCCTCATCATGGTATTTTATCATCTTTTCATTACAGAGACACCATGCACACCGTTTCATATCCGTCCCTCCTGCCACACGCTCACTGTTCTTCTCACAGCAATCCTTTCTGGTATTCCGTATCCAGAACTATCCTGTGAAAATCCTTCATCCGTTTCTCTTCCATCAGCTTCACAATCGGTAAATTCCAAAAAACTCCTTCGAACACTCCGCCGTCATCGCTTCAAAAAATCGCTGAACTCTTTCAGCTCCTTTTTCCGGCTCTCCGGAAGGCTGTTGAACTCCACATTGCAGACCGCTCCCTCCAATGCATACAAATGCACCAGACAGACATTCGGATACCTTTCCTTCAATTTCAGGAAAGCCTGTTCCGCACCTGAACGGACCAGCTCTTCCGCCGAACCAATCCCAACAGAATCCAGCTTCTTTGCCATCGCCTTGCCAATATTCATCATAGATGTTAATTCCGCCATATTTTTCTCCTGTATCGCTCCTATAGCCACCGGGTCTCAGTTCACTGGCTCTTCGGCGGCCTCTTCCCACTACCAATCATAGCAGAAAAAGGCCGCCATATCAATCAGATTTCAGAGCCGGTAATCTTACAAAGGGACAGAACCCCAAAAATATTATTTGTGAAGGTATAAAGTGGAAATTATATATAAAGATACAAAGATTTTTAAAGAAAAACAGTACGAAAACTATTCCGCAATGGTGATAAAAAACTTTAATTGAATTTATGTTTGGTAAAATAACATGCAGAATCAATCTACAGAAAAACTGGAATCTGTACACGCCTGTTATTGTGTCTCTGTCAACTTCTGCACTGCCTCTTCCTTCGTTGCCACAAAGAAAAAGTCTTTCCCCTGGTTCGACTCATAGATAAAATCTTTCAGCGGCTTACTGGTATAATGCGAATACTCACCATAAACAGCTACTTTCACATGATAATTCACAAACTTCTGGAGAATCTCGCCCGCCATACCTGTACTAAGGATGAAAAACTCCTCACATACCGCATCTTTATCAATGACAATCCTTTCCGCACCTGTCTCATATTTCACAGTCATCGCCAGATCCAGAGCCGACTGTGTATCAACAATCACCATCTCATCACCGGAAATGACTGCAATATCAATCCCGTTATCCTTTAAATGTTCAATATTCATAATGTCCTCCTTACCTCAAACCTGCAGTACAAATTCCAGTTAAGGGTAGATTCTACAGGACAATAGATAAATTGTCAAGCGCCGCCTCATTATTTACGCAGTATTTTGTCCATGGCCTTCCCCCTGGCAAGCTCGTCGATCAGTTTATCCAGATAGCGTATCTCCTGCATCAGAGGCTCTTCAATATCTTCTACCCTGACACCGCAGACCACACCTTTGATCATCCTCCTTTTTTCATTCAGCTCCGGGGCATCCCGGAAGAAATCCCCATAAGGCACCGGCCTTTCCAGCATCTCTTCCAGTTCCGGCTGACTGTATCCGGTAAGCCAGCGGATCACCTCGTCAACCTCCTGCCTTGTCCGCCCCTTTTTCTCTGCCTTATTGACAAGCAGATGATAAACTTTTGAAAAATCCATCTGATATATTTTCTCATTTCCCATAAGATACTGATACTCCTCCAGACTATATTCCCGGCATCGCCTCTGCCGGCCTGACGCCTTCAGCGTTTGCCGGCCGAAAAGCCGGCCGCTTCTTCCCTTTCCGCACCGGCAGAAAAGAAACAAAGGGCTTCCCATCAAAAAAGTATAATACATCCTGCTCCATTTCCAGAATCCTCCAAATGTTTCTTACTCCTACGGATGATTTCCCGTCCTGTAACACCACCCGGCAATATCAGAGACCAGTTCCGCCGGAACCGGCCTGCTGTATGGGAGCTGTATAGTCCCCTTACTGGTCCTGTAATCTTTCAGACGTTCGGAAAATTCTCTGACAGCCTCCGGACCCGGATACAGGCCCACATGTTTCTTAAACCCGGCGAACTGAATGATATTATGCCCTTTCCAAAAAGTCGGCATACTCCATGAAATCCGTTCCTCCGCCTCCGGCAGCGCCGCACAGAGCGCTTTCCTTATTTCCTTCAGATATTCCCGCACCTCTTCCGGCTGTGCCGCAATGTATTCATCCACCGTTTCCGGCGCTTTTCCACAATAATGGCTCTGCTCCTGCCTCTTAAAAGTACGCCCGCACTTCGGACACATCCACATCTTCATTCCTCCTGCCTCATTACATTTTCTTTGAACTCAAATTATTCATTCCCGCTCTCCTGCCCCGTTTATGCTACCGAAAGCTGCTTTATTTCTTTATCGGATCATGAATGTACTGTCAAAGACACTGGTATCAATTCGCTTTGAGGGAGCAGGCCCTGTGGCCTAAAGATGCAGCGGCAATCTTTTTACCCAGCCGCATGCTTCCTGATCTGCAGCAGCACCAGGATAAGGCTGACCCCGGTCAGGATATGCCCGATTCCTGAGATTCCGGAGATGGACGCGTCCATGGCGGAGCTAAGCGCTGTCCCCCACACCTGGTTCAGCCCCCGCATCAGGAACCCCAGCCCTGTCACATTCAGTCCGATGTGATAAATCACCAGGATTTTTCCGGTATTCCTGTTGGAAAACCCAAACCCTTTCTCCGCCAGCATCAGCAGGAAAAAGAATACCATCCCCAGCAGGAAATAATGGGTGTGCATCACGGCCAGATTTGTCACGCCGTTAAATTGGCTGAATTTCGTGTACTCCCTATAGAATACACCGCACACCATGGCCACGGCTGCATAGACAATCGCCAAATTTGCATACCTCTTTGTCATTTTGTATCTCTCCTTTCTCAGATTCCAAGTTTTTTCTGTGATACAGTGCCGCAACTACCCAAGGAACAAATGAACCGACAGTTCCTCCCCCTCCAGAGAGGCGTTCACTTCCCCTCCGTGGAGTTCCAGGATGCGCTTTACAATGGCCAGTCCCAGCCCGGAACTTCTGGCATCGCTCCTGGCCTTGTCTCCCCGGTAAAAGCGCTCAAACATCTGATCCGGCTCCAGGCTGCGGGCATCCGCTACCCGGTTGGAGATGCAGATATGGAGGCGGCCCCTATCCTGCGCCGTGACGGTTACCGGGGCGGAGGGGTCAGCGTATCTGCGGGCATTGTCCAGGAGGTTCTGGAATGCCCGAATCATCTGCCCGGTGTTGATATCGGCCGGGTAGGCCCTCGCCTCCAGTTCCCAGGAAAGGGTCAGCCCCTCTGCCTCCATAAGAATCTTGTTCTCGTATAAGATATGCCGCAGCAGCTCCATTACGTCCCTCCTCTCCATGTCAGGGACTTTGTCTGCAGCGTTCAGCTTTGTATACTCGAACAGTTCGTCTATCAGCACGTTCAGCCCCTCCAGACGCCGTTCCACCACCTCCATGTATTCGTCGAACTTCTGTCTGTCCCCCGGCCCCGTCTCCTTTAGCAGTTCCACATAGCCGATGATAGAGGTCAGGGGGCTGCGCAGATCATGGGAGACATTGGTAATCAGTTCGTTTTTGCTCCTAAGCTGCCTCCTCTCCCTTTCCTCCTTTTCCCGAAGATAACTTCTCGGAATCTTCAGCCCTTATTTCATGGTGCTTTCAGAACCTATTTTTCAAAAATCACCCACTTTTTTCTCTAAAACACTTGACAAACCAGTCAAAAAATGCGGCGCTTCGCGCCCCTTGATCAATAAGTACATTTTTTGATTGGAGGCGATTTTTGATGTTACCTTATAACCCTGGCGGTCATGCCGCCTTTCAGGATACTTTCGTATCCCAGTTCCTTAAATTTTACCCTGATCCCTTTGTGCTTCCCAAAAGCACCTGGGACTATATCGTGCAGTTCTGGTACCTCGACCTTTCCCAGACGGATTCCATCATGCGGGACTGCTACTCTGTCTTTGGCTCGCCGCCACGGCTCCCTTC
>NZ_JANJZD010000016.1 GCF_024623325.1 Acetatifactor muris | reverse complement strand
TCCCATTCCTGATCGGTGAGTTCGTAACGCCTTAACATAATATCAACCCCCTTTTTCTTTATTTTACCATGAAAAAGAGGCTGGAACAAATGTTTTGTATACTTTTTATTTTTCAAACACGCTCTAGCACCATGTAGATATGGCAGTCAAGGAGAAAACCTGTGATACCCATATGATACCTGTTTGCTCTGAAACTGTAAATACGGCGTAAAATATGGATATTATGGCGATATAAACCCTTGAAAAGCAATCAGAAACTTAACAATTATTATACACATAGGGAGTTCGAGTGATACAAGAGTGTATGGATTATTTTATATAGCAGGCAGTCTATAGGATTGCTTGCTATATTTTATATTATTTTAGTTTGATCTATTTATAAACATTTTCGGTGCCATAAAACAAGATAAAAAATTATTGATACTAAATACGACACCACATATAATGAGGATAGGAGGCATTCAGGATGTCAAAGTGGGATAAACTACTAACACGAATTTATTCATTGTTGAAAGATATCCGGTTCGATGAATTGCGCAAGGTGTTGGAGAGTTATGGGTATGAGATGAATGCCCTTGGAAACGGAAGCAGCCATTGCACGTTTAGAAAAATAGGGTGTAGGCCGATTACGATACCAAAACATGAGCCAATTAAGAGGGTTTAGGTTGAGATGGTGAAACAGATTGTAGAAAGTGAGGCGAAAAGCGATGAAAACGCTGAATGAATATATGGCTTTATCTTATCGGATGGAGATCGTGGAAGATAAGGATGAAGGGGGATTTGTGGTTTCTTATCCCGATATTCCGGGGTGTATTACTTGTGGCGAAACAGTGGAACTTGCGGTAGCAAATGCAGTGGATGCTAAGAGGGCGTGGATTGAAGCTGCACTTGAAGATGGAGTTGAGATTAATGAACCAGACAGCCTGGAAGATTATTCCGGTCAATTTAAATTGAGAATACCTCGCAGTTTGCATCGATTATTAGCTGAGCATTCAAAAAGAGAAGGAATAAGCATGAACCAATATTGTGTATATCTTCTTTCAAGGAATGATGCAGTTTATTCTAAATGAAAACACAGTTATGCTATTGTGAAAGCGGCAGCATTTTGGCAACAGAAAATCAGTAAGCCAGAATAATTGATGTAATTGAAGTAAAAAACGGCGTGAATTTGCACAAAACTTAAACAGATATAGTAAATAACAACAAAGAACACGCCAAGAATAGATGAATAAAGCAGATGATTAGGAGACAGTGGAGTAATTCACTATAATTCACATGCGATTTTTGATAGAGTGGAGTTTTTCACTTTATGGTGCCAGCTCTGCGAGCTGCTCAGTGGTCATCTCTTTCGATGGCCGGTGTTCCGGCAGGAACTTCAGATATCCGTAAACGTTTAGGTCGTGGAAGCAACAGGATTATAATTACTTTAGTGATAAATAAGGATGCAGACGATTATCCAATGAAAATAAACCGGTAATTTGAAAGTGAGAGTACAATATGAATATGAAGAAGTCTGCAAGTGATATATTTCGATTAGAACACGAAATGGTAATGCAATGTGGTATATCGAAAGAACGCTTTCATAAGGTGAGGGGAAATCAGTGGGAAAATATATATCAGAAGATTGTAGAAAAATATGCGGATAAAACAAAAATATGGAAAAATGGTTTGCACTGGGCTAATACAAATGGATATAGTCCTAAAAGCATGAAAAAATTTCTCGGCTGTTATGCGGTTGATTATTCAACATGGTTTTATTTTTTGCCGCAAATTATAAAAGAGAATAACATGGTTTATTTTCTAATCAACAAGGGGAGAGATTGGAATGAGGGAGAAGAATTTTGGATATTTGAAAGTTATATACCTGAATTAGTAAAAGTCCTTGACTTGCTAAACCATACTGCTTTTTTAGACTATGGCTGGTTAGACTATTATATTGTTTCAAAAAAATATCAATGGATTATTGGATTTAATCACCACGATATAATTTCATGTATTGGAGAGGGATTAAATTTTGACTGCTTCGAAAACCATTAATTTAATCTTTTTTATGGGAAGTGTCAGGATGAGAAATAAATATCTCTAAGGAGATCAATATGAATAGTCTGCAAAAAGAAACTATTTTGACATTGCTGAAAACGGATAAAATAAACAGCAATTATACAAATAATTATTGGTTTTCATATAAAGACTATTTAGATCCGACAGATAATTTTACAGATTTCTGCTGTGAATGTCTTGAAGGAAAACAGGAATATATTATTCTGATTGAAAACTTAATCAACAAAGATAAAACTGCAAAAATTTTTGTGCAGGTCTATGGACTGGAAGATAAAGATAGGGTTATAACTGCAGAAACTTTGATTATTTTCAGTAAATTATCGCTTGCCGAAATAAAGCAAATTTTTAATGAACCAAAAGATATATTTCCAAGTGATATTGGAGAAGAAACAGATTTTTGGCAGTCGGCTTTTCTTATTGGGGATAATGGGGAGTTGATTTCAAGCACAAAGTTATTCCATGAGGAGCAGTCTGTTTATTATTGCTGGTGGGACTAATGCCCTCGTTACTGAATAATGGAAAAGGAAACGTTTTTCTTTACTGATGGTATAGACATGGTGCTGGATAGAGAGTGAAATATATCTTTTGGAATGCCAGAGCTATGATGATGGTTCTATGGCGATCAGGATTGCGAAGTATGCTTTTATCTTAGCCAGACAGTTTGCAACATAGGATATGGGTCATATAACAATCCCAATGCCGAGATTTTCAATTTACCATGCAAAAGGATGCTGTGGAGTGGTTCCAGGGCCTTGGAAATAAGGTGAAAGTTCTCGCTCCCCCGGAAATGGTTGAACTAATGAAATCCACATTGGACTCCATAAAAAATTATATGAATATGACACACAGTTGTCATGTATGAAGTGATATAGTTAAAGAAAAAACTAGGAGGTTATATATGGTTGATTCAAGATGTGGACTTCACTGTACTGGATGCGAATATAAGGAGACATGCGGTTGCAACGGGTGTATTGAGACAAACGGACATCCTTTCCATGGAGAATGTCCTGTTGCGGTATGCTGTCAGGATAAAGGCTTTCTTCATTGCGGGGAATGCCCGGATATCCCGTGTGAGCTTTTGATGCAGTATTCCTGCGATCCTGAACAGGGCGACACCCCTCACGGTGCCAGAATCGCACAGTGCATAAAATGGGCAAAGGAAATTTAACGGAGAATATTATGAGTAGATTTACCGAAAAGGGTATTTTGTAAAGGAAAATGTGCCTGTTTATTTCACAGAAGATATGACTAAAACCATTAAGTGGTTTGAGGAAGTGATGGGCTGGTATAGCAGCAAAAAGAAGAGACATCATTTGGTAAACAGGTATTTGCTTTATTGTTCATTCCTTTTTTTACGTAATCTCAGAATTATATTTTTATTTACCGATATTTTTTGGAGTAAACTGGCGGCATAAGCGGCTTTCTCTTTTAATGAAAGGTTTAAGGTATTCTTGTCCAGTTCATTGATGATATTTTCCAAATCATCTATTTCTAACAAATTGACTGCAACGCAAAATAATGTCTTTTTTCGTCCGTCATTATAAGTATTCAACAGATGATTTAACAGGACTTTCTTTCGCTGCTGTTCCGCTGAATATAGACTTACTCCCAGTTGCCTGAATTTCTTCATATCCTGCTTTTGATGTTGGTGTGTAATAAAGGAATCAAACGCATCTATGTTATCATACTTTTCGCAGGGATAATTTTCACACTGGTAACAATATTCAACCTTTTCATGCTGCAAACTGCATTTTGCTATGGAACAGGATTGATTTCCCTCTCCGCCGCCACAGCCGGGACAGTATTGATTGAGGTTCATAGGGCATAGACCACAATTCAATCCGCATAAGGAAAACAATAAATTTTCTCTTTTGAAATTTTTCATGGGAGATCCTCCGCATACCATGCCAATACCTCTTGAGACTTCCGTTAGTACTTAGTTCAATTCTATCACATCAGGCACATTTGTGTATATAAACTTAAAATAAATACTTGATGCACACAAAAGTGTACCGCAGGACTGCAGGGCGTAAGCTACAGGAAGAACAAGGGGGATTTAAGACAAAAGCAGTTATTATAGATAGTGGGGGAAATGAATAGTGGAATTTAAAACAAATGATTTAATACTGCGAACTGTAACTGAAAACGACATTCATTTCCATTAAAGTGCTGCCTTGGGGAACACGATGGCAGGATTCATACCGTGTGACTGAAAATCAGAAAGATTGCCTTGAAACTACCATGTTACATCTACTCCATAACTCGTCTTTATATGAAAATACATCTTTATCAATTTTTCTTTCCACAAAGCCGACTTTTTCATAACATTGTTTCGCTAATGTGTTTTCATTGAAAACATTCAGTTGAACCGCCTTTGCATCGGTTATCTGAAAGGCATATTGCAGAGCCAGATTCAACATTACTTTTCCGTAACCTTTTCCACGTTTTGGTTTATCTGTCTGTCCAGTCAATTGCATTTTTCGCTAATAAATCATGGAAAGATTTTTGTGTCATGGGGTAAGGCAAAAGATTTGCACACCACAAGGCATGGGTTCTTTCGTCATCAATCCATTTTGATACATATTCGTAATCTTTGTCTGGTATATATGGTCGGATTCTCATAATTAGAATGCCTGTTTTCGTATTTTCCGTATCGCTACGTCCATAGTTGGCCTGTCAATTCTGCATTCTCTGTATATTCCAGCATTATTCAGATAATACAGCAATAAAAGATTATCAGAACCGATGAATTTAATAAAAAGATAACTTTAACCGCGGAAACATTATTGAAAGAGGAACTCACTTGTCCCCAGTTCCACAAAAAAACGATTGATATTATTCTTGCTTTCTGCCCATATTTTACCTTTGTGCTGTGCAATAATGGTCTCGGCGATGGAAAGACCGAGGCCGAAGCTGCCGGACTGGCCCATGCCGCCAGTCCGGCTTCTTGCCTTGTCAGCGCGGTAAAAGCGTTTGAAGAGTTGGTTCAGATCGCTGGGGGGTATTTCCGCGCCTTCATCGGCCACCGTCAATAAGCAATGTCCTTTGCCGTGTTTTTTCAGGGTCACCCATGTAGTTCCCTTTTCCCACGAATATTTTTGTGCATTGTCCAGAAGGATATCCAGAACCTGACGTAACTGTGCGGGGTCGCCGTTCACTGTAATGCCGTCCGAGATTTCTGTGTGCAGTGTAAGCCCTTTTTCAAAGAATATAGGTTCAAAGGGAAGCGTCGCATCGGAAATAAGCCGGCTGAAATCTACAGAAGAAAAGACGGTATTGCATTGCACATTATCAGCTCTGGCGAGCTCCAGCATCTGTTCTACCAGATTTCGCATTTGTTTAGACATGACCAGAATACTTGAACTGAATTTTATGCGGCTTGTTTCATCGTAATCCGGATTTTGCATAAGCTCTGCATTCGTCATGATCACTGTCAGGGGAGTTTTCAATTCATGGGAGGCATCGGCAATAAACTGCCGTTGCTGGTTCCATGCCCGGTCAATGGGCTTTACCACCCAGTTTGCCAGAAGAAAACTGATACAGAGAAAAACAAGAAAACAGGCCAGTCCAACAAGGAGACAGTTTCGGATCAGGCTGTTTAAAATGGCCAATTCGTTTGAGATGTCAGCATAGACAAGAATCTGGCTGACAGAGGTGTTTGCACGGTAAAAACGGAGGTTGTATTCCTCTATGATGCCAACGCGGCCGGCATTGGAAAAGGTTGCATTGATCAAGTCTTTCAGAAAGCCTTCATCCGAAAGATCATAGTATCCACCGCCTGCTGCAACTAAATCGCCCTGTTTGCTTAACTGGAGGGTAAAGTATGGCAGACGTACATCTTCCTGCAGTTCATTGGGAAAATGGAGCAGGAAGGGCCGGCCGGCAATATTCTGCATCATGTTGATGCTGTTGTTTTCCAGATTCATCTTTGTAAAAAAATAGATCAGGAACATAATGGCACAGAGCATAACCGTTACAATGCTCATGGTAATGGTCACAAATTGACAGCGGAGTTTTCTGGTCATATTTCTTTTACCTCCAGATGATAGCCCATTCTGCGGATAGCCGCAATGTGGATGTTGGATTCTATACTGGCTAATTTTTTGCGCAAAAAGCCCACATATACTTCCACATGATTTTCAACCGCATCGGAATCATACCCCCATACTCTGGCAAGAATGACTTCTTTGGAGAGATTGCGGCCGCCGGATTGGAGCAGAAACCGCATGATATCAAACTCTTTTGCAGATAAGCGCACTGTGTTTGTCCCGCATATCAACATGCCGGAAGATAAGTCAAGAGAGGTGTTCCCAAAGGCAACTTCATCTACCTGTGTTCCCTGTCGGCGCAGCAGTGCGTTGATACAGGCCAGCAGTTCCCGCGTGTCAAAGGGTTTGGTCAAATAGTAATCTGCCCCGGAATTCAGCCCGGTAATGCGGTCCTCCAATCCGGATTTGGCCGTCAGCATTAAAATGGGTGTTCCGCACTTTTGGGAACGGACTTTTCTGGCAACTTCATAACCGTTCATTTTCGGCATCATCACATCCAAAATCAGCAGGTCGTAAATTCCAAGTTCGGCATATTCTTCGCCGGTCTCGCCATCATAGGCAACTTCGACGTCAAATCCCTTATTGATCAATAATGTCTGAATGGAATCCGCCAGCAGTTTTTCGTCTTCAATCACAAGTATTTTCATGATGATTTCTCCCATCAATTGCTTTTTTATTATAGTACATTTTAATGCTGAAATGAAACTGAAAAAGAAGGAGTTTCTAAAAAGTTAATTGCCTGGGGAACAGGAGGCGTATGTTCCTGTCAAAAGCTGTCAATCCCGTATCAAGTCGGCAGAAAGCATGAGGAAGAAATTGCAGGCACGAGGATTAAAAACGAATCTGCATTCCGCACCCAATGATGTTTACGATGCAGTGGGTATACGGATTATCTGCGGATTTGTGGATGATGTCTATAAAATTGCGGCCTGGATTGAAAAGCGTAAGGAGTTTGAGATTCTTCAGTGCAAGGATTATTTTGTGAAGGATTTGAAAAAGATATGGAAAGTTTATAGCATTGTCTGATACTTTCAGTGTCATTTCAACTTCATATTTTATAATCAAAAATACAAATATAACCAGGAGGGAAAAATGATAAGAGTTGAACATTTGACAAAGCGTTACGGAGATTTCACAGCGGTAAACGATTTGTCCTTTGAGATTGAAGAGGGGCATGTATATGGCTTTTTGGGGCCCAACGGCGCAGGGAAATCCACTACCATGAACATTATGACAGGCTGCCTGTCGGCGTCGGAAGGGCATGTCAGGATTGAAGGGTATGATATTTTTGAAGAACCGGATCGCGCAAAGAAACGCATGGGGTATCTGCCGGAGCAGCCGCCCCTCTATATGAATGAGACGCCTTTGGAATACCTGAAATTTGTGGGAGAGGCAAAAGGCGTGAAGGGCAGGGAACTGCACCGGCAGATTGAAAGCGTTATCTCACAGACCAGACTGGAGGATGTGAAAGACCGCCTGATTTCGAATCTTTCAAAAGGATACCGACAGAGGGTGGGGATTGCGCAGGCACTGTTGGGGAATCCCGGGGTTATCATCCTTGATGAACCCACAGTGGGACTTGATCCGATTCAGATTATTGAGATCCGGGACCTGATCAAACAGCTTGGGCAGGAGCATACCGTTATATTAAGTTCCCATATTCTTTCAGAGGTCCAGACGATCTGTGAAAAGGTTCTCATTATTGACAAAGGGAAACTGGTGGCATTTGATAAACCGGAAAATCTGGAAAAACTTCTGATGGCGTCCAATGCGGTTTCTTTCATTGCAGAAGCAGAAAACGATGAAATAAAGGAAGTCCTGGAAGAAATAGAAGCAGTTGCAGACTGGCAGATGAAAAAGCAGGAGAATGGAAGTGTCCGCGTAGATGTAAAAATTGAGTCCGGCGAAGCATCGGATGTATGCCGTCATATCTTCTTTGCTTTTGCCAAAAGAGAAAAAGCCCTGCTGGAACTGACATCCAAGAAAGCAAATCTGGAAGATGTATTTTTGGAGCTGACAGAGAGCGGCGTGGATAAGGCATCTGTGGATAAGGACGGGAAGACTGATAAACCTGATACGGAACCCACAGAAAACAACGATGTGGAATGGATGGAAAGGCAGGTGGATAACAGATGACTGCGGTATTAAAACATGAACTTCGGAATTATTTCCACTCGCTGACAGCCTATGTTTTCGGGGCTTTCCTGCTGGCTTTTGTGGGAATTGGCGCAATGCTGTATAACATACAGGCGGCGGTCAGCAACTTTGAGTTTGTCTTAAGTTTTGGGTGCCTTGTATTTGTGGTCATTGTACCGATTTTAACCATGCGTGTGATTGCAGAGGAACGGAAGCAAAGGACAGATCAGCTCCTGTATGCGCTTCCCATTACTACGACACAGGTAATTATAGGGAAATATCTGGCGCTGGTGGCAGTATACCTGATTCCCATGTGCCTGATCTGCCTGTATCCGTTGATTTTTTCACAGTATGGAGATGTCTATCTGCTGACATCCTATGGATCTATCCTGGCATTCTTTATCATGGGGGCTGCGTTAATTGCCCTGGGAGTGTTTATTTCTTCTCTGACGGACAATCAGGGCTTTGCCGCAGGTATCGGCATTGCGGTCATTCTGCTGAATTATTACAGCGTCAGTCTTTCGGAATTTGTATCTTCCACGGCAGAGGGATCAGCGGCTGTCCTGTGTGTACTCATCCTTATTCTGGGGGCAGTAATACGTCATTTGACAAAAAACAGCAACTTTGCCTATATCGTATGCTTTGCTTTGATTGCCGCAGTAGTGATTGCTTACCTTGTGGATGCGGCAAAATTTGAAGGGCTTCTGCCGGGCATTATGGCTAAACTGTCCTTGTTTGAGCGTTTTTACAGTTTTGTGAACGGGATTTTTGATCTGACTTCTATTGTGTATTATATTACGGTTGCCGTTTTTTTCCTGTTCCTGTCAGTGCAGTCTATGGAGAAAAGGAGGTATAACTGATGAACAAAACAGAATGTCTGAAATTTTCCGGATGGGGGCACGGAAATGCTTTTCGGGGCGGTTCCTATTCTCTGATGATTACCGTTGTGGTGCTGGCTGTTTTAGTTGCGGTGAATATTTTTGCTTCTGCGCTGCCTGCCGCATCAACCCAATATGATATCAGCTCTACGAAGCTCTACTCCATTACCAGCAATACAAAAGCGGTGGTAAATGCATTGGAAAAAGATGTGACCATCTACTGGGTGGTACAGGCGGATCAGGAAGATGCGGTCATTGAAAATCTGCTGAATAAATACGACAGCCTTTCGGAACATATTGAAGTCGTGAAAAAGAATCCGGATATATTCCCTACATTTGCGCAGCAGTATACAGACCGGGCTGTCCAGAACAACAGCCTGATTGTAGAGTGCGGGGATCGCAGCCGGTTTATAAGCTATAGTGATATTTACCTTGTGGAAACGGAGAACATGTATTCTTATACCTATACTACATCCTTTGACGGAGAAGGGGCGATCACTTCTGCAATAGATTATGTGGTCAGTGAGGATCTTCCGCAACTATATGTTCTGGAAGGGCATGGGGAAATGGAGCTTCCTTCTACATTCAGTGAACAGCTGGGAAGAGAAAACATGGAGGTATCGCAGCTTTCCCTGCTGACCGTTGACACCATTCCCGAGGATGCCGACTGCATCGTCATTTACAGTCCGGCCAGTGATATTTCCACAGAGGAGAAGGATATGTTGGCAGACTATGTGACAGAGGGCGGAAAGCTTTTGGTGATGGCTGGTCCTACAGAAGATGACGGACTGGAAAATCTGTACAGCCTGCTTTCGGATTACGGGGTGGAGGCACAGGAGGGCATTGTCGTGGAGGCGGACCGGATGCATTATGCGTTCCAGCGTCCCTATATTCTTCTGCCCGATATGTCCAGCCATGCCATAACAGATTCCCTGATGGAAGAGAATTATTATCCGATCATGCCCACATCCGGAGGGTTAGTGGTAAATGGTTCCTCCGATAACGGAACCGTGACGGAGCTGCTCACTACATCATATGATTCCTTCAGCAAAATTGCCGGTTATGACTTGTCCACTTATGATAAGGAAGAGGGAGATATTGACGGACCGTTTGCCGTGGCAGTTTCCATAGAAAGCAGTAATGATGGGAAAATTGTCTGGTTTGCCTCCTCCGGTTTTCTGGATGACATGTATAATGCATATTCCTCCGGCGCCAATGTTGACATGTCTATGAATGCTTTGTCATCGCTGATCGGAGAGAGGGAAGCCATAGCCATCCGCAGTAAGTCTCTGAATTATAATTATCTGACCATCAGCGAATCCACAGGTTCCCTGTTGAAAGTGACCATGATCGGCGTATTTCCGCTGTGTTATCTGGGAATTGGAATCTATGTGGTTCTGAGAAGAAGGAGGGTGCAGAATGAAGCGGTATAAGAAAATATATCTGTTATTGGGAATTCTGGCAGTTGTGTGTGCTGCCACAATCGGAGTCATGCAGGTGGAGGAACATAAGGAGAAGATTAAAAATACGGATGCGGTCATTTTGTCCGTACCTGTGGATTCCGTCCAGTCATTATCATGGGAATATGAGTCGGAGACATTTGCATTCCACAGGGATGAAAAGTGGCTTTATGATGAGGATGAAGCCTTTCCGGTAGCGGAAGAAGAAATCAACGGAATGCTGGAAACATTTCAGGAGTTTGGAGCCACATTCATAATCGAAGAAGCAGAAGACCTCGGACAGTATGGACTGGATGAGCCAGTCTGTACCATACATCTGGCTACAGAGGAACAATCCTGGGAAGTACAGTTGGGCGGCTACAGCAGCATGGATTCCCAGAGATATGTTTCTATTGGGGATGGAAATGTCTATCTGGTCAGGGAGGATCCGTTGGATTATTTTGATGTGGAGCTCAGTGACCTGATTGACCATGATGAGATTCCTTCTTTTGAGCAGACAACAGGTATTCAGTTTGCAGGCACCGAAAACTATGACATTACCTATGAAGAAGACAGTTCCAGCACCTATTGTGCGGATGATATTTATTTTATCAGCAGAGATGAGAAAACGCTGCCCCTGGATACGTCCAGAGTAGAGGAATATCTTCAGAATATCAGCAGCCTGAATCTGACGGATTATGTAACTTATCATGTGACCGATGAAGAACTTACGGCCTGTGGACTGGATGAACCGGAACTGACAGTGACTGTTGCATATCTGTCCGAGGGGGAAAGCGGCGAAGAAATTTCAGATACATTTGTCATGAATATCAGTCGCAGCCCGGAAGAGAGAGCAGCTGACAGGGAGACGGAGGAAGAAGAGGGCAATTCGGAGGAGGAAGAAATTACCGCCTATGTAAGAGTGGGTGAGTCGCAGATTGTGTATCGGATTTCCGGAGACAGCTATGAGAACCTGATGGCAGCATCCTATGATTCCCTTCGGCATCAGGAGGTATTCTCCGCAGATACAATGGATATCCGTCAAATTGATATTACTCTGGAAGGTATGGAATATGCGATTACCTCCGAAGAAGATGAGGAGGAAGGCAAACGGATCTACTATTATCAGGGGAAAGAGGTGGACATGGCGAACTTTAAGAGCAGCCTGAAGAAGCTGAATGCTGTCAGCTTTACAAAAGAGCAGCCGGCAGAAAAAGAGGAAATCAGACTGGTAGTATATTTGGACAATGAAAATTTCCCGGCGGTTGAGATCGGGCTGTATCGGTATGACGGGAATGAATGCCTTGCAGTCGTGGACGGGGAACCGGTATCGTTTGTGCAGCGTTCCGAAGTGGTGGATGTAATAGAGGCGGTTCACAGGATTGTGTTGAATGAATGAGGAGATAAATAAGTCAATAGCAGGGAAATGCAGGGTTAGGCTGTTTGATAATGTATATGAGCAATCAGCCTTGGGGCATGGCGGTAAAAGCAGAAGGGTTGAATACATATATAATGTTACTAATAGTAAAAAATTGAATATATTATCCTTGAATTTCATGATTTCACATGATAATATATGTAATATATTGAACATATATTTGAAGCCGATAAGGAACTGCCTTGAAATAATTTGTACAGTTTTATGCTGATTTTTGAAATAGATACTGAGTTAAAAAAATGAAGTTGTACAAGCAATTTCTGAGAGTTCCTGACACAAAAACAATAAATAAAACACACTTTGAGGAGGAGACCATGAGTTTTGCATATGGATTATTACAAATCGTACCCACAATTGCGGAAAACAGGGAGGAAAAGCAGAAGAGGGCTATGCAGGCAGATTTCATGCAGGTCGTTGACCGGGAGATGGGAGCTTTCTGTGAGCGGAAAGCGGCAGAATATGGGATTACGCGGGGAATGAATCTGATAGAATTGCAGGTATCCATAACAAGAGACCAATGCTGTTGTGAAGAACTGCTCATGAAAAATGAAGAGGCGCTTCCTTTTCTGGAAAAAGAGAGAGAGGAACTGATGGCTCGCAGGGATGCTATGTTTGACAGGCTGCAGAGGCTTCCGGTAGAAGGAGAATTTGCTCTGGACAGAAGCGAAGTACGTATAGGCAGAAGAGAATGCAGAACATCAACCGCAGATGGCCGGAATGCCCTGCTGTCAAAGGCTGAAAAGTATCTGGAGAACAGTGTACTGGATTTCCCTACAGAGGAATATCTGCAGAGAGCTTACAATTCGATCTCCAATATAATCGGCGAAATGGATAAGGACATTGCCATTCAGCAGAAAGGCGTTTCCGGCGAAAAAGAGGTCAACGAGCAGCTGCGGCTGTATGAAGGAAAATACAGAATACTACAGAACATTGTTCTGGAATCCGCTGATTCTCAGGGGAACACATCGGAGGTGGATGTCTATATCATTACGGACAGGGGCCTTGTGGTGGTAGAGGTTAAAAATTATGGAAACGAGAACCAGAGGCTGCACATCACAAACGACGGCAGATGGGTGATGGAAGACATCCATAACGGAAATATTTTGAGAAGAATCGATTCTCCAGTGGAACAGAATACAAGACATTGCCTTGCGGTAGAAAGGCTGCTGGCGCAGGAACTGGGAGAGGACTGTCATATCCCCGTGATTCCGGTTATCTTTATTGCCAATAATAAAGTCAGTATCCACAATGAGAGCAGGAGCAGCGTGATTCGTGTATCTGAATTCTACACTTTTATTAACTCCGTACAGGGGACAGATACCTTATCTGGAGAAATGCAGGAGAAAATAGAGAACCTGCTGAAGGAGCACAATATTGGCGCCCGGGACTTCCCGGTGAAAAGCAGACGCCGCATGGTGGGGCTTTTGGAAGAAGTAGAAGCGGTATTTACGAACTATGTACTGTACAATAACGAAGTGGCTGAGGAATATCAGAAAGCAATTATCAGGAATACTCCTGTCTACGAAAAAAAGAAAAGAAAATGGAAAAAACCCAGCACAATGACCATTATCCTTTGTCTGCTTCCGTATTTGCCCATTCTCCTGTTTGACTGGACGCCGGAATTCAGAATGGTACTGCTGGCCGGCTATACCATGATGCTTTTCAATATACCGGTTGGATTGTTTGCGGCAGTGTTGTTGTTTTTTATCTTAATCCTCTGAAAATGTCTATTTCCTCTTTCCGCTGATTTATGGAGGCTGATTCTTCCTCTGTTGCGCTGAACTGCAGGACGTCCTGGACGCTGCAGTTCAGAATCAGGCATAATTCATTCAGGGTGTTGGAGCTGATGGGTTCTCCGTGCCCTATTCGCCTTAAAGTATTGCTGCTGATGCCACAGTGGTAAATAAGCTGATATTTGGTAATGCCGCGTTTCTTCATGGTAGACCATAATGATCATATGAAATCATATCCCAACCCTCCGGATAACAGGAATTTATATTCATTTTAGTAGCAATATAAAATATTGCACATATTTCTGCTGCGTCGTATAAAATTATGAAATATTGGAATGAGAATATGAGATTGTGCAGATCGCATATTCGATGTATAATGTGGAGACCATGGATGAGCAAGAGTTGTGGTTATGTGGGATATACCAGTACAGAAGCCGACAGGAATTCTTTTTCTGAAAAGGAAGAAATAAAATAAATATTTATGAGGGAGCGGATATATGGAACCGACAGCGGAATTAAAACTGGCAGTGAGAAGATACAGAGAAGGTGATACGGAGGCCTTCACCCGGCTCTATGAGGAATCCAGTAAATACATCTATACCTGTATCTATAATGCCATGAGAGGTAATGACAATGTGGAGGATGCGGTCTGTGATATTATGCAGGACACCTATGTGGAAATCAGCAGGAATATTACAAAGCTGGAGAATGAGGACAGCTTCCTTTCCTGGGCGGCGAAAACTGCCGTCAGAAAATGTTATGCATGGCTGAAAAAGAATAAAAAATACGTGCTTCTGCCGGAGGAAGATGACACCCTTGAAAACCTTGCGGAGGATGACAATATCATCCCGGAATCGGTCATGCAGGACAGAGAAAAGCAGCGCCTTGTCAGGGAGATTATTGAGACACGGCTCACGGAAATGCAGAAGCTCTGTATCATCGCATATTATTACAATGAGCAGAAGCAGTCGGAAATTGCACAGGAGCTGGGCATTCCGGAGAACACCGTCAAGACAAATCTGTCAAGGGCGAAAGCCAGGATAAAGACTGATGTGCTGGAACTGGAGGAGAAAGAGGGGACGAGACTCTACAGCGTCGCACCGTTCCTGCTTTTGCTTTTCAACGAGGACGTGCTGGCCTGTACGGTGCCAGCAACTGTCACGGCAGCGGTAAACAATTCTGTCACCGCGGCCATATCCGCCGCGGGCGGAGCCGGGACGAAGACACTGATGGCCAGGATTGCGGCAGCATCTGCGAAGGCGAAGATTACGGCAGGAATTATCGGAATAGGAGCGGCAGGCATTGTGGCGGGAAGCGTGTATATGGCAGCGCAGCCGGAAGAAGAGGCAGCTATCGAAGAAAGCGTGGAGAACATGCAGGAAACTGTTACAATTCCAGACGTGGAAGTGCAGCAGGAACCGGAGACAGTTCAGAGCAGCGAAGAGAATATGGATATTCTGATGCGGCTGAATGGAGATTCCTGGGAAGAATACTATGCTCGTGGGTTGCTGAGCCCCGAAACGAAATATCTGAGATTTGATTTGCATGACTTTGATGAGGATGGAATACCGGAACTGATTACGGAATTGAAGGGCGGTGTATTGTCGATAGAAAGCTTTCGTGACTCAATTTACATTCCGTTCTATATTTCGCCTGATTCGATAGGATATGGTGAGAAAGCTTCTGAGCTGATAAGTATATATTCTGAAACGACAGAAGATGGTATAGACAGGTCATCTGTATATGCGTTTGATAATTTTGAAATGGTAGAGTTGATTACTATACCAAGGATAGAGTTTATGGATGTCCACAATTTTGTTGTAGGTAAGTCAGAGGAAGATTATGAAGAAGTATCCTATGAAGAGGGCCTGCAGAGAATTCAGTTCTGGAAGGAAAAATACAGGAAAGTTGAGTTCAAGCCTCTGGACCAGGATACAGTCATATCGGTGATTGAAGCACACAGCGAGAATTGGAGACTGGATGATTGAGGATAAGAATACGAAAATATAATTTTTTTGACGGGCAGGTATAGTCAGACATATTGCTGTAGATATTGTTTTTTGTTGTAAACGAAAATTGGAAGTAGTATAATTATGCCTGTAAATTAAGAAATGGGGGTATAATCAAAGATGGTAGAGTATAGTGCACAAAATAAAAAGGCGTGGGAATACGATGCGTATGAGTTTTGGGTGAAACAATCAGGTACACCAGGCGACAGAGCAAAAAAAGACCTGGAAGATCCAATAAAAATGTTGAAAAAATATGCTGCTTACTTTGATACCTACAAAGGCATTAAAGTGGCAAACATATGCGGCTCCTGCGGAAAAAAGGCTGTTCCCTTAGCCATTTTGGGGGCAGAAGTTACTGTCTTTGATATTTCTGAAGATAATAAGAAATATGCGCTGGAAGTCGCCGCTGCCGCAAAAGTTGACTTGAATTTTGAGGTATGTGATATCCTGGAAATAGACATGGAAAAGTACGGAAATTATTTTGATGTAGTGTTTATGGAAGGGGGAATCTTACATTACTTTCATGACATTGATGAATTTATGGGCATTATGTATTCACTGTTGAAAGAAAACGGGAAAATGATATGCAGCGATTTTCATCCATTTACAAAAATGTCAGATGTACTGAATTTCGAAGGATCAACCAGGAGTTATTTTTCACAGGAGATTTTTGAAGGAGAAATGGCACATGCCCGCTTTTATGAAAAAAGCATTCGAGAGCAGATGCCTAAGTGCAGTTACAGAAAATATACAATCAGCGAGATTATCAATTCAGTCATAAACAGTGGCTTTACGTTAAGAAAGTTTGATGAACATCCTGCGTGGACAAATGAAAAGGTGCCGGGAGAGTTCACTGTTGTGGCGGATAAACGATAATCTGAGGCGTGGTATTCGATTAACACGGAAATAAATCCATTTAATAACAACCAATAATACCCCGGGAAGAAGGTATTTTTATGAAGGCGAAAGCATTGATTATCGGCGGAAGCGGCAGTCTGAGCGGCTCACTGGCGAAAAAGGCCATGACACAATATGAGATAATTCAGAGATTATGACAGCTGTAAGGAGGAACGGGTAGTGAGTGACATGATGCAGTTTGCCGACAGAGAAGAATTCCGAAAATGGCTTGGGGAGAATTGTATGTCAAATGAAGGTGTCTGGCTTTTGTTTGGCAAGTCCGGCGGGCCGAAGACGATAAAAGCGGGAGAGGCCCTGGAAGAAGCGCTGTAAAGAAGACCTACACGAAGGCGTATCTCGACGCAAAGACAGATGCCGGACGGGAAAAGCGGATTGCCTGGATGGTGGACAGACTGAACAAGAATCTGAAACCAATGTAACTTAATGCGTCCTGGTGTGAACCCGGCACACTTTGTGCATGACAGGAGGGGAGGGCATTATGCCTTCCCCTCCTGTCTGCGGTAATCTCCGGGTGTAATGCCCATGTACTTTTTGAACAATCTGCGGAACGTAATATCATTTTCATACCCTGCGGCTTTCGAAATGTCATTGACAGACATATCCGTCTCCGAGAGAAGGCCACAGGCATATTCTATTCTTTTTCTGTTCACATAATCCAGGAAATTATAATCGGTAATCTGCTTGATTCTGCGGCTTATACTGCTCTCGGAGAGCTGGAAGGCGTCTGAAAGCTTGCTCAGGGAGAGGTCTTCGTCATGCAGGTGAAGCTGCAGATAGTCAATCAAATTCTGCGCGGAATTCTGGAGCTGCTGTTCCCGGGACTCCTGCGTGGCCTGTTCCAGCTTGTCGCAGGCCAGAGCAGCCAGTTCCCTGAGACTTTCCAGAGCGCAGGGCTGTTCCGGCGTCCATGCATTCAGGGGAGCAGGGTTAAAGTGCAGATTCTGCCCTATTTCTGCTCTTGCCATGGCGGCAAGCAGCTGCTCTTTTGCGTAAAGCAGGTGTTCCTTTTTCACCAGTCCGCAGCGGCAGACAGCCTGGAAATACTGACTCAGACTGTTCCGGGCCTCTGTGTACTGACCGGTGCCGAAGGAGACAGGGAGAGAAACGAGGCAGGCGGGAAGCGTCAGGTCCAGGATACCGGACTGCCGGATCTGACTCCAGAAGACTCCTCTGCTGAGAGAATCCAGGGGCAGATATTCCAGCGCACTTCTGGACTGCTGGCAGGTGCTGCCCAGCTGTTCCAGTGAGTCTGCCACATCGCCGATACCCAGAAGGGCATCCGGATTGACTTCCGCCAGCAATTCCAGAAGTCTGCCACAGGCATTTTCACAGACTTCCCGGGAGGGACCATTGATGAGGAAAATGCCGAAATGTTTCCGGAAAGCCACATAGAGACAGCCTGTATTTTCCGTCCGAACCGCCAGGGCCAGATTCATGAGAAAATCCTGTGTAGCGCAGGCTGTGAGGACACAGCAGCATACATGGCTGGAAAAGGGGAACTCAATGCCCAGCTTTTTTAAGCCAGGAAGAACCTCAGCTTTGGGCTGTGTACCCTCCAGCAGCTCCAGAAGCATACTGTTGACCAGCAGGGGCCTGTATATCAGAAGCTGTTCTTCCAGCAGGGATTTGTCCTGAAAAATGGAGGTGATGATGGATTTCAATGCCTCATATTCGATATCCCTGCCGCTGGCATTTTCTTCAGGAGAACTGACAATATGTGCCAGCTCCCGGATAGGCGCATAATTTTTCCGACAGATGGTATGGGTCAGCGGAAGCCCTAACAACAGCAGAAAAAGGCAGATTCCTGCCAGGATGCGGAGGCGGCTGTGAAGACGCTGCTCCAGATATACTTCGGAATAACCGGCGAATCCTTTCCAGCCGGAGTGCTTGCCGGTACTGCTCTGATAATTATCGTTTGCCTCCAGGCGGGGGAGAACAGGAGCTGAAGTTTCGGACTCTGTACTGTTGCTGCTGATAATCAGCTGTCCCTCCCCGTCAAAAAGGTAATATTCCATGTCATCATTGTTCAGCAGCTGCTCTATATCTTCCTGCATCTGCTTCTCGTCCAGAAAGATGAAGAGATTGCCGTAACGGGTGCTGTTGCTGTCAATTACGGAGAGAACCACCAGGGGATGCTGGGGTGTGCGCGTTTCCTCCACAGCTTCCCTGGGAACGAAGAGAAAGCTTCCATAGCCCAGAGGCCGCAGATATTCCGAGAAAACGCCGGGACTCATGTTGAAGATACTCTGATAGAAACTTTCCAGAGTGAGAGTACCATAATCAGATACCACATACTGCTTGTTGTACAGATAGACACCCAGGGTTGCCACAAAACGATTCAGCGCCTTGGCAGACACTAAATCGTGCTGAGCGGCAAAAAGCATGGTGGAATCCAACAGGGAAAAATCAAGGTCTGTGGCAGAATTGGAGTAAAGATTCAGAAGGCGTCCGCTCTGCCCCACACTGGCGGAAAGCTTCTGACAGGCGGACAGCCGATCGTCCGCATAATAGGCCAGATTGGCAGCCGCCTGCAGTGTATTATTCCTGACAGTGTGGGAATCCTGATAAAAAAGGAAAAGGCCCGCCGCCAGAAGTACCAGCAGGGAAGCTGCCGCATATTGCACATAGGTATGTAAAAACATCCGTCTGTAGGTATGGGAATGTCTGAAGAAGCGGAATACTTTCATAATAACCTCCTTGCCGGCTGATATGCAGCAGACTGTTCATACAGGCTTCTTCAGACATATTGAAAGGAACCTGCAGCGTTCGCAGTAAACCTTATACGCCTGGCTGCATTACCTTCATTCTGCAATCATCGAAGCCGACTCCGCATCCAAGAACAGGTCAAAGTTCGGATGCGTTTTTAACAGGGTGGCAGGAATGTCGGGTGTGGTATCATGGCTCAGCGTGTCAGCCACAGCTTTTGCCTTTACCTTATGGGGAACAGCCGAAATGATATGACGGCACTGCATGATCTGCCATGCTGTCATGGAAATGGCCTGGGCCGGTACATCTGCCGTGGTGGCGAACCATCCCTCCCCTACCTGCTGCTGTTTACATCTTTCATTCAGATTGACCACAATATAGCTTTCCCGGGTGTCGAAATCTGCAGGAGGATCATTGAAGGCAATGTGAGCGTTTTCGCCGATACCGATCAGTCCCACATCCACAGGGGCCTTTTTCAATTCTGCGGTCAGAGAAGGAATGGAGTCGGGATTTCCGTCAACCAGGTGATACGCCGCCAACGTCACCTTTGAGAGAAATCTTTCCTTTAAATATTTGCGGAAGCTGGCAGGATGGGTCTCCGGCAGGTTTACATATTCATCCAGATGGAACATGGTAACCCTGCTCCAGTCCACATCTTCCTTCACCAGGGCTTCCAGTGTCTCAAACTGAGAACTGCCGGTGGACAATACCAGGCGTGCGCTGCCGTTATCGCTGATAGCCTGGCGCAACAGAGAGGCAGTCAGAGCGGCCGCTTTCTCTCCCAGCAGAACGGGTGTTTTTTCAATGTGTAAGTTCATGATAACTCCTCCTTCAATTTCGGTATTCTAACCTTGTAAATAAACCTTCGCTTACAAAGTACATTATAGTACGAAAGGAAACAGAGGCGCAACAAACTGTTTTTGCCAGAGATACAATTTTTGTGCTACAGTTTGTCCGGACGCCTGAAAACACGCGGAAAATTAGTGAATCTGACAGATTTATATGCCTGCAAGAATGGTTTGTTGTATAATCTGCAAAAAGCAAATATGATAGAAGTAATTCCGAACTCTGAAACTTTTCAATGGAAGACAATTTTTTCAATTGAAGACAATTGAAGAAAAAGAGGAAATCGGTACAAATCAAAGGAGGTACAATGAATGAAAAGGAACAGTTGGAAAAAGATTGTGGCAGCGGCAAGTGCACTGGCTCTGATCATGGGATGTCTGACCGGATGCGGGGGAGATGAACCTAAGGAAAGTTCCGCGCAGCCAAGTGAACAGACACAAGAGCAGCAACCTTCGGAAAGCGAAGCAGCCGGAAGCGATACCGGTACGCCTTCGGAGGAAGAGCCGGCAAGCGCCGGGATTACATTCCCTCTGGCCGAACAGGTAGAACTTACTATAGCAACGCCGGACGGAAATGTGGCATCGCTGGCAGATAACCTTCCTGTATGGGAAGAAATTCAGAAACGCACCAATATTAAAATCAACTGGGACGTAACCGCATCCAAGCAGTACGTGGAAGTGATGAAGCTGAGAGTGGGCGCAGGCGGCGGAAAGCTTCCTGACATCATGTTCCTGCCCAACGGCCTGAGTCTGGCCGAGCTGGGAGGAGAGGGAACCATACTTCCCCTGGAGGAGTATATTGCGAACAGCGAGAACATTCAGAAGGCATATGAGCAGTTTCCTAATGTAAGGGCGCTGACATCCGCAGACGGACATATTTATTCTGTGAATACCCTGAACGAGAGCGCATATTTTGCACCTTATTCCTTTATTATCCGCAAGGATTGGCTGGACCGCCTGAATCTGGAGGTTCCGGAGACCATTGACGACTGGATGACAGTTCTGCGGGCGTTCCGTGACGAGGATGCAAACGGAAACGGAGATGCCGGCGATGAGGTTCCTTTCTCCGCAGGCGGTCATGCATGGTATACCACATACTGGGCAAATGCATGGGGACTGCACCTGTTCCAGTCCGACGGCTGGTATCCGGACGAGAACGGTCAGATGCAGTATGAGTTTATCAGCGATGAAGCGAAAGAATTCTACACCTGGCTGAATGCTTTCTATGAGGAAAAACTTCTGGACGAAGAATTCCTGACCCTGGGTGATGAGAACAAGCTGTATGAAAAGGTATCCCGCAACGAGGTAGGCGCATTTACAGCATATCCTTCCCGTATTGCAACCCTGGAGGCTGCACTGGAAGCCAATGGCGTGGAAGGCGCGGAGCTGATTCCCGTAGTACCGCCCAAGGGACCTTATGCACAGATGACAGAGGTTGTGGGCGACATGACCGTAAACGGATATGTTGTAACCAGCAGCTGCGAGCATCCTGATGTCGCCGTGGCGCTTATGGACTATATGATGAGCGAGGAAGGCAAGGAACTGATGAACTTCGGTATCGAAGGAGATACTTATGTAAAAGAGAACGACGGAACATACAGCTTTACAGAGAAAGTCACAGCCAATCCCGACGGTCTGTCTGCCAGCGAGGTGCTGAGCTCTTATGGCTGCCAGCTGGGACTTTGCTATCTGAAGTCTGACAAGAGGGAGCAGGCCATGCTGTACAGCTATCCGGAAGAGCTGCAGCAGAAAATCCTTGATGTGACTGAGGCCACAAGACCTTACATGGTAGCGGGTATGACCCTTCCCCCTGCCACGGAAGAGGAGAGTGAGTCTATCAGCGGTCTTTCCGGAGATCTGGCCACTTATATCTGGGAGATGACAGGTAAGTTTACCGTAGGAACTGCGGATATTGAAGCGGAATGGGACAGCTATGTGGAGTATGTGAAGACGCTGGGCGTGGAGAAGATACTGGCCGTCAAGCAGGCGCAGTATGACCGGCTGACATCACAGCAGTAACTTCCACGGGTAGCCTGCAGTATTTAATAAAAGAAAAGGGGCCGGCGGTTGTCTGCCGGCCCTTTTTTAAGGAACAGTCATGAGAGAGAAGGTGCTGCAGGATACTTTTGAAGGGAAAGGAGAAGGGTATCTTTGAGAGGAAATGTGCAGAAAAAGGAAAAGCAGCCCCTGGGAAGAAGGATGGCGGCAGGGGGGAAAAGGTTTCTGAAAAATGTAAAGCGGGATAAGGCGCTGCTTCTCATTATCCTGCCGGTAGTGGTGCATTATCTGGTATTTGTCTATTATCCCATGTACGGAAATATCATCGCTTTTAAGAAATATTCGGCGGTAAAAGGTATCATGGGAAGCGACTGGGTGGGATTTCGGTATTTCATACAATTTTTTAACTCGCCCTATTTTACAAGAGTGCTGAGAAACACACTGTTAATCAGTATTTTCAGTATTCTGTGGGGATTTCCCATTCCGATTCTCTTTGCTTTGATGACCAATGACTTAAAGCACGGAGTATACAAGAGAGTGGTACAGGCGGTCAGCTATATCCCCTATTTTATATCTACCGTAATTATCTGCGGTATGCTGGTGAATTTCCTTTCTCCCAGCTCCGGAATTGTGAATTCCGTGATCAAGGCTCTGGGCGGGGAACCGATTAATTTTCTCATGGAACCGAAGTGGTTCCGGACAGTATTCATTGCCAGCGGTATCTGGCAGGGATTCGGCTGGTCGGCCATTGTCTATCTGGCGGCGCTGACGGGAGTCAGCCAGGAGCTGTATGAGGCGGCCAGAGTGGACGGTGCGAGCAAGATACAGCAGGTGATTCATATATCGATCCCCTGTATTCTGCCGACCGTTATCGTGACTTTTATCATGCAGATCGGCACACTGATGAGCGTGGGATATGAGAAGATTATTCTTCTGTACAACCCTGTGACCCTGGATGTGGCGGATGTGATTTCTTCCTATACATACAGGACAGGACTTGTGGAAGGAAATTACAGCTTTGGTTCGGCGGTGGGATTGTTCAATTCGGCTATTAATCTGCTGCTGGTGATTTTTGCCAATAAGCTCAGCAGAAAGGTATCGGAGGTGTCTCTATGGTGACGGAAAAAAAGAAAACAGGACAGACCCGCAGAAGACGCCGCAGGATGTCTCCGGGGGACAGAATTTTTACAATATGCAATTATGTGTTCTGCTTCCTGGCAGCCTGTATTACTTTGTATCCGCTGATCTATGTGTTCAGCATGTCCATCAGTACGCCGGAAGCGGTTGTCTCCAATCTGGTGACACTGCTGCCCAAAGGATTCTCCCTGAAGGCTTATGAGATGATATTCCGCAACGGGGAAGTCTGGCGTTCTTATTATAATACTATATGGTATACCGTGGTGGGGACGGCTATCAGTACCGCACTTACCATGATGGCGGCGTACCCGTTGTCGAGACGCCAGTTTTTCCTGAGAAGGCAGCTGTCATTTTTCTTTACGCTCTCCATGTTCTTCTCAGGGACGCTGGTACCTATGTATCTGCTGATCAACAGGATCGGACTGTACAATACCCGATGGGCCATTGTATTGCCTACCGGGGCTGCGGCCTATTATATCATTATGGCCAGGACGTTTCTGTCCACCATTCCGGACAGTCTGTATGAATCGGCCAGGATTGACGGAGCCACGGAATGGACCATACTGCGCAAGATTTTTATTCCGCTGTCCATGCCCATTATGTCGGTGCTGATTATCTATTATGCGGTGCATCAGTGGAACGGCTATTTCAACGCCATGATTTATCTGCCGGGACGTAAGGATCTGCAGCCGCTGCAGGTGTTTCTGATGAAGATTCTGATTAACAACGAAAGCGTGGCGGGAGAAGTGGCCGGCTCGGCTACCATGAGTATGATCAGCCTGCAGCTGAAGTATGTGGTCATTGTGGTGGCGCTGGTGCCTATTCTGTGTGTGTATCCGTTCCTGCAGAAGTACTTTATCAAGGGGATGATGATTGGGGCCGTCAAGGAGTGAAGTTTTTCTAAGGCCGGAAAGGACTCGGCCTTAGAAAAACTAAGTCACTCCTGACAGAATCCGCAATGCGGATTCTGTCAGGTTGGTGCAATGGCTGTTTGGGGTGGGGCGGATTCTGTCGGGCTGGCACAAGGACAGATAGCTATCGGGCAAAAGGAAATTTGTCGGGCTGGCAATTGGAATATGCCAGGGTGACCGGAAGGTTTGTTGTAGTTCGCAATGGAAAGTTTCAGCGGATAGGACAGATTCAGAAAAGCAGAGTTAAGACAGAGAAAGGCGGCGGAGATGAGCAGGAGACAGTTTTCCATGCAGGCTTATTGGGACAGAAAGGCGGCGGAGCTTGAGCCGAAGCTTCGGTTCGGGCACTGTGGCATGGATTTTCAGGACTGGCGGAAGGAAACGCTGGAAAAGCTTCTGGAGCTGATGGGAAAGTTCCCGGAGAAGGTTCCGCTGGAGGCGGAAGTGGAGTACTCGGTGGAGGAGAAGGACTTTATCCGGGAGAGGGTGGTTTTTGATACGGAAGAGTATATGTCGGTGCCGTGTCAGGTGCTGATTCCGAAGCATTTTAAGAAAGACCGTTCACAGCCGGCCATTCTCTGCGTCCATGGTCACGGCAGCTTCGGAAAGGACCCGGTGGCAGGACTGGTGTCCACGCCGGAGCATCAGGCGGACATTGATCTGATGAATTATGATTACGGCGCGCAGATGGCGAGAAAGGGATACCTGACGCTGATGCCGGATTTGAGAGGCTTTGGAGAGAGACGGGATGGAGACGATTATCTGGGCAGAGACACCTGCAACGTAAATTTCCTGAAGGGCGGAATTATGGGCCTGTACCCTCTGATGCTGAATATATGGGACATGAAATGCTGCGTGGATTATCTGTGTACCCGGCCGGAGGTGAACCCGGAATGCATCGGTATGATGGGAATGAGCCAGGGCGGCACGATAACGGCTTTTACAGCAGCGGTGGAACCCAGAATCCGGGCGGCAGACGTGATTGCCTATATCAATCCCTTTGCTTCCTTCGGCGTGCACAGAGGGAATTTCTGCGGTTCCCAGATTCTGCCGGAGATTCTGAAATGGATGGATACAGATGACGTGGGCGGTCTCATTGCACCCAGATATCTGATGCTGGAAATGGGGACGGCGGATACCTGCTTTTATTTTCAGGATATGTGGAAGGGATACCTCCATGTAAAAGAGATCTACGAAGCCGCGGGTGTACCGGACAGACTCTGGACGGACATCCATGAGGGAAGCCATGCCTTCGGCGGCGGACGGGCGGAAGCTTTTTTTGCGGAGGCGCTTGGATACAGGGCAGGCAGCGACTTTACCTAATTGCCGCCTGCGGCAATTTGTGCCGTCGCGCAGGAATTTAAATTCAACTGGTAAAGTCACAAAGGCGCACGAGAGGAACTTTCATGAGAGTTCTGTCGAATGAAAGTTTCTCTCCTGAGGTGTGCGCCGCAGCGACTTTACCCTTTAGTGCCGTCGCGCAGCGACTTAAATCAGGAGGAACAGAGATGAAAGAATATGTATTAGTGGGTTCCGGTGGAAGAGGATACTGGATGTATGCCTCTGCCATAGCGGAGAGATATAACGATGTGGCGCACCTGGCCGGAATCATGGATGTGAACCGGAAGCGGGCAGAGTATGTGGAGAGCCTGATTCCCTATGAGGTGCCTGTGTATACGGACTTTGATAAAATGATGGAGGAGGTCAGACCGGACTGTGCCATCGTCACTACAGTGGACCGTTTTCACAGCCAGTATGTGGTGAAGGCGCTGGACCTGGGGGTGGACGTGATCTGTGAGAAACCCATGACCATGGACGCAGACAGCTGCAATGCCATTCTGGACGCGGAAGAGCGCAATGGAAGGCGGATCACTGTGACATTTAACTGCCGCTACATGCCGCTGTTTACCAGGATGAAGGAACTGCTGGCCCAGGGAGTGGTGGGAGAAGTTCTGAACGTACATTTTGAGTGGATGCTGGACACGGTTCACGGAGCCGATTATTTCCGCAGATGGCACAGAAAGCTGGAGAACTGCGGAGGACTGCTGGTACATAAATCCACCCATCATTTTGATATTGTGAACTGGCTGATCGGCCAGGAGCCGGCGGAAGTCTTCGCCAACGGAGCGCTGCGGTTCTATGGCGCCGCAGGGGAAAAGCGGAGTGAGAGATGCTGCACCTGTCCTCATGCGGGAGAGTGCGAGTATGTGTATCAGGACAGTCAGGTACCCTGGGTGAAGGCGATGTATTATGACTGCGAATCGGAGGACGGATATTACAGAGACCGCTGCGTTTTTGCGGAAGAGATTGACATCTATGACACTATGTCTCTGGCTGTAAAATACCGTCAGGGGGCCCTGATGTCTTATTCTCTGGTGGCCCATGCTCCCTATGAGGGATGGAAGATCTCCATAAGCGGCACGAAAGGGAGGATGGAGGCCTGCGAATTTGACACGGGAACCCAGGCCTGTGACGATTGCTTCCATATTAAACTTTTTGACAGAAAGGGAGGCACCATGACCTATGACCTGAAGAAGGAGACGGGAAGTCACGGCGGCGGAGACGAGAGATTACTGCGAATGCTGTTCAGAGGGGACCTTGCAGACCCGCTGGGGCAGTTTGCCGGTTCCAAAGACGGCTCAATGTCCATTCTCATCGGGATTGCCGCCAATAAGAGTATCAGAGAACACAGACCTGTGACCATAGAGGAACTGGTATCCTTTGACAGATGGAAAGAGAGGAAGGAAGCATGGGAGTGACGACTGTGGTAATTGCCGGTGCAGGCGGCCGGGGAAGGCTGACTTATGCGCCCTACTCGAAAAAGTTCCCGGAGCAGATGAAGCTTGTGGCGGCGGCGGACAGAATTCCGGAGCGCCTTCAGGAGATGAAGCAGGAATACGGCCTTTCGGAAGAACACTGCTTTTCCACTGTGGAGGAAATGTTTGCGCAGCCTAAAATGGCAGATATGGCTTTTATCTGTACCCAGGACCAGGAACATGTACTTCATGCCTGCCTTGCGCTGGAGAAAGGCTATGACCTTCTGCTGGAGAAGCCGGTGTCTGCCGACGGGAAAGAATGCAGGCAGCTTCTGGAGAAGGCGGAACGTCTGGGGCGGAGTGTGACTGTCTGTCATGTGCTGCGGTATGCGCCTTTTTATCAGAGGCTGAAAAAGCTGCTGGAAGAGGGAGCCGTGGGACAGATTGTGTCCATACAGGCCAGTGAAAATGTGGGATACTGGCACCAGGCTCACAGCTATGTGCGGGGCAACTGGAGAAAAGGCGGAGAGACAAGTCCCATGATTCTGGCAAAATGCTGTCACGATATGGATATCCTGGTCTGGCTCACGGACAGCAGGTGCAGACGGTTGTCCTCCATGGGAAGTCTGGCGTATTTTCGGGAAGAAAATGCGCCGGAGGGTGCGCCCTTTTATTGCATGGACGGATGTCCTGTAAAGGCGGAATGTCCCTATGATGCGGAGAAAATCTATGTGACAGACCAGGTTACCGGATATGATACCAACGGCGCGGGATGGATGCAGAAGGCGGTTACGGCCTGCCCTGACAGGGAGGGGCTGCTGGAGACGCTGCGTACCAGTCCTTACGGCAGATGCGTGTTCCGCTGTGACAATGATGTGGTAGACAATCAGTCTGTCACTATGGAGATGGAAAACGGGATTACCGTGAGCTTTCATATGTGCGGTCTGAACCGGAACAACCACAGGACCATTCATATCATGGGCACGAAGGGGGACATCAGCGGGAACCTGGAGGAAGAGACCCTGGTGCTCCACAGGTTCGGCGGTGAGGAGGAAACCTTCCGGATGGATGTGCAGGAGACCATTTCCGGTCACGGCGGAGGCGATTACCGTATGCTCCATGATATGTTTGAGGCCAGAAGCCGGGGAACGGGGACGCTGACTTCTCTTCGCCAGTCTCTTGAAAGCCATTATATGGCGCTGGCGGCGGAAGCATCCAGGCTGGCCGGCGGGAAAATGATTGTGCTGGAAGAATTTCTACAGAGCCTGAAGTGAAACCGGATTGCAGGAATGCAGAAGTTATCAGCGAAGGAATAAAGGGAGGAAGGGTTCGCGGAATGCGGATAGAGAACATTTATGAGAAATGACGGTTTGTTTGCCCTGGGCAGGGCGGATGGAAGAGCCAGACTGTACATATTGGGCTCCGAGTGCCTGAAGGCGATTTATACAGCTTTTACCACGGGGGTATTTCTCACAGGCTTTCTGCTGAACGCGGGAATGGATCAGGTGCAGATCGGTCTGGTGACCAGCCTGCCTCTTGCGGCAGGCGTTCTGTACCCGCTTTCTCCCCTTTTGCTGGAAAGATTCCGGAAGCGGAAGGCTGTGTTGGGGACGGCCAGGCTGTTCTATCATGGCCTGGTGATCCTGTGTGTGACGCTGCTGCCGGGGTGGGTGCCGCAAAGCAGTCTTCTGTGGTGGATGGCTGCGGCGCTTCTTCTGGGAAACGGCTGCAACATTCTGGTGGCAAGCGGCTTTCCCGCATGGCATATTGGATTTCTCCCGGAGGAGATCCGGGGGAGATTTTTTGCTATATCCGGGATTGTGAACAGCGTCTTTACGGCGGCGGCTACCTTCGGGGCCAGTATGCTGGCCGACGCGGCCAAAGCTTCCGGCAGACAGATGTACTGGATGGGGGTTATCCGGCTGGCGGCTTTCGGGATGGCATTGGCAGAGCTGGTACTGCTGCTTTTGCCAAAAGAACCGGAGTACCCGAAGAGCAGCGTGAAAGGAATCAGGCTTCTGACCCTGCCTTTCGGCAACCGGAAATTCTGTCTCACCATGATTCCCGTTTTTGCCTGGATGATGGTTTCCACCATGACCCTGTATTCCGCCAATACCTATCTGCTGAAAGAAGTGCAGGCCAGCTATGTGTTTATCAGCATTCTGCAGGCCATGAACATTGTGACGACGGCGATTGTCATGCCTTTCTGGCACCGTCTGCTTCTTCGGACTTCCTGGCTTCAGGCTTTTCAGAAGGTTTTTCTGATGTTTGCGCTGTATCCTTTTTTACATATGCTGATTACAAAAAATACTTATCTGTGGCTGCTTCCGGTGACTATGCTGGTATATCAGGCAATTTTTGCAGGGGGAACTCTGTATTTCAATAATATGGCCTATCTGTTCACGCCGAAGGAGGACAGAACCGCCTATCTGTCCTGGTATCTGATGCTGGTCAGCGCGGGCTCCCTGTGCGGGCAGGGGCTGAGTACGCTTCTGCTGAAGCTGTGGCCGGAGGACTGGGTTTTCCGCAATATACATATTGCACCTGCCCAGCGTATTCTGCTGGTGCAGTGCGTTCTGTCGCTGGGGTTCGGAGTCTGGTTCGGCAGGGTGCTTCTGAGGAAGCTTGAAAAAGCATAGAAGTGTGAGAGAAAACAGTGGACAGAACGGGGCAAAGCACCGATAATAATATGACAGAGAAAGTGTGTTGAACAGTGACAGTACAGAAAAGACAGGAGACAGGAAAATGAAACAAACCTTATTTGTAAACGGAAAAATAATCCTGCAGGACAGAATCCTGGAAGGGGGAACCCTGTTGGTGGCCGGGGACAGAATCCGCGGGATAGGGCCGGAAGCTGTCTGGGAAGCGCCGGATGAAACAGTGGATCTGCAGGGAAGCTATCTGGCTCCCGGCTTTGTCGATATCCATGTGCACGGAGGCGGAGGCGGAGACTTCATGGACGCGGAGAGAGGCAGCTGGCAGCAGGCTCTCTCTACTCATCTGCAGCATGGCACGACTTCTCTGTGTCCCACGACACTGACGGCTTCCGTGGAAGAGATGGAAAATGTATTCTCCCTTTACCGGGAGATGGAAAGTGAGCAGAGGCCTTCCCGGCCCCGGCTTCTGGGACTGCATATGGAGGGACCCTATATTGCGGAGAGCATGAAGGGCGCTCAGAATGCGGATTATATTAAATTGCCGGAGAAAGGGCTGACGGACTGGCTGCTGGAAAAGGGGGCGGGAGCTCTTCGGATTCTGACCATGGCCCCTGAGCTGGAGGGTGCGGGAGATGTGGCCCGGGCAGCCAGGGAGGCAGGTATACTGCTGTCCGTGGGACACAGCGACGCACGGCTGGAGGATGTGGAGCAGGCGGTGCGGGACGGCTATACTATGGCTACCCATCTGTACTCCGGCATGTCTACCATCATACGGGAAAACGGAATGCGCAGACCCGGCGTTCTGGAGGCCGCAATGCTGATGGACGAGCTGGACGTGGAGGTCATAGGGGACGGGATGCACCTGCCGGCTTCCCTGTTGAAGCTGATTGTGAAGACGAAGGGGATGGACCGCATCATCCTTGTGACGGACGCTATGCGGGCGGCAGGACTTCCGGCGGGACACTATAAGCTGGGAAGCCTGAAGGAAGGGCAGACCGTCTGGTCCGACGGTCAGATTGCCAGGATGCCGGACGGTATTTCCTTTGCGGGAAGCGTGGCCACCACAGACCGTCTGATTCGCGTGATGCGCGACGAAGCGGGCGTTCCCCTGTGGCAGGCCGTGAATATGATGACCCGCAATCCGGCCAGAGCCCTGGGAGAGACGGAAATCGGCGTGCTGGAGCCCGGGAAGAAAGCGGATCTGGTGTGCTTTGACGAGCAGATTCATGTGGAACGGGTATATCGGGACGGCACTCTTTACTTTCCTTCCTGAAAAACATATAATTTAGGCGGGAAAGCAGAGAGTGATTTTGTGATGGGAGAAAATATGACATTATGTTCTTCTGACAGGCTGACGGTGCGTCGTATGAAACTGTCTGATCTTGATGAACTGTACAGCCTGATTTCGAACCCGGAGGTTATGCGGTATATTGAACCGCCGTATTCCCATGCCCATACGGAGAAATTTCTGCGGGAGGCCGGACTGTCGGAGCCACCCCTTATTTATGCTGTCGATAAAAAGGAAGGGCTTCAAAATAATGCCTGTACAGTTTCTGCGGAGTCCCGTTTCATAGGCTATGTGATTTATCATTCCTACAATCAGGACGGCATTGAGATTGGATGGCTGCTGAAGCCGGAGGAATGGCACAAGGGTTATGCCGGGGAACTGACGGGGATGCTTCTGGACATGGCGGCCGGCAGCGCCGCATATGCCGTAATCGAATGCTCTCCACAGCAGGAGATCACCAGGAGAATTGCGTTGAAGAGTGGGTTTGTTTATTCGGGAATGACGGATGGATGCGAGGTGTTTGTTAAGCGGTTTGATGGGATATGAATTCTATTTCGGGGAGAGCAAAAATGCATTCAACATATAAAGGGAGAATAAAGAGATTAGATATTGGAAATTGCAGAGAATGTGCAAATTTGTTTGACAGAACGTGAAGGACGGCATAATATAATGATATCTAAATGGAAAGAGGTGGCGGTATGCTGTTAGAGTTCAGATGTTCAAATCACAGATCAATTAAGGAAGAAGTGAGGTTTTCCATGATTGCGGGAAGCGATACCACATCTGAAGGTCTCTTAAAAGAATTTGGAAATTTCAGAGTGTTGCGTTCTGCAGTTATATATGGAGCGAATGGTTCCGGAAAGAGTAACTTTATCAACGCGTTGGCATTTGTGTGCAGTCTGGTCAGCAACAGTATTCATTATCAGCCAGGACAGGATATACCTCAGGCATCACATAAACTATCTTCTGATGAAGAGCCGGGCGAATACTATATTCAATTTGAAAAAAATGATATCCGGTATGCATATGGATTTTCGATAAAAAAGAAAATGATACAGGATGAATATTTATATTACTTTCCCAAAGGACGTCAGGTTAAGATTTTTGAGCGAAGGGGCATGGAGGTGAAGCCAGGGGACCGATATAGGACTGCATTGGATGTAAGCCTCGGCATATTAAAGGAAAACAGATTGTTTTTATCCTGTGCTGCGAATTACAGTAATGTAAAAGAGATTGAAGAAGCATTTATGTTTTTTAGCAGGGATATGGTTGTATATAATCCGGAAATAAATAACTGGACGGAATATTCTGTGGAACTGATGCAGAAAAATCACGGACTCAGAAAAGTATTTGTTGACATACTGCAGGCATTGGGAACAGGAATAAAAGATGTAAAAGTAAAGCTTGAGAAAATGAAACTTGCGGATTTGCCCCAGGAACGGCAGATTCCGGATGTAATAAAAAGTCTACTTGGCGCTCAGGAAGGTGTCGGGATAGAAGCAAAGGTGATATATGATCAATTTGAAGTTGATTTGACAGAAGAATCAGCGGGAATAAAACGGCTGTTTCAGATGGTTTGCCCTATAATTGATATTTTACATCATGGCAGAATCCTGATCTGCGATGAACTGGAATCAAGTCTACATGAGTCGGTAATTTATCAGATTATACAGCTATTCCAAAATTATGAAAAGGATAAATTCGCACAGCTGATTTTCTCGACACATGACACCGGATTACTGGATACGGATTTGTTTCGGAGAGATCAGATCTGGTTTACCCAGTTGAATTCCGAGCGGGCAACAGATTTATATTCGCTTGTTGAAATCAGAAATGTGCGTAAGACAGAAAATCTGGGAAAAGGGTACATGTCTGGAAAATACGGTGCGATACCCATGCTGAATCAGAGCTTTTTTCAGACGCTGGAAGAAAGCGGAGAGGTAGTTGGGGAGCTGGAATAGGAGGCCGTTGTATGAATAAAAGAAATCTTGATTTAATGTCGAGAGTGGAAGGGACAAGAGATAAATTTCATACAAAAGTTGTTCGGTTTGAACTTGACCAGATTATGCAGCATTTCACAGAAACGATGGAAATAATTAAGAAGCAGTTCGCAGTGGCAGATGAACTGGTTGTGGCAGGACGAACGCCGGAAGGAGAAAATATCTGGAGGGCTCAGATTGTTTTCCTGGCAAGCGCGCTTGACTTTTATATGCATGAATTAACGAAATATGGACTCTGTGAGATATATGATGAAAATTGGGAGAAAACGGAAAAATATAAGAATCTTCAGATCAGTATGGAAATGATAGAAGTGGCTGTGAAGTCAGGAGAGGAGACAGATTGGTTACTCGAATACTTTAATGAATATTATCAAACTATTACAATGGTATCTTATGATTCAGTAAAGGAGCAATTGAAACTGCTGGGTGTTGAATTAAGTACTGTTGCAGACAGGGCATTTTATCAGAAGGGCGAAACTGAAAAAACAAGAAATAGGCTGAAAAGACGTCTGAACGAATTGTTTGCCAGAAGAAATATCATAGCACATCAAACAGACAGGGCTCATACGGATGCACAATTTAAAATGATTACAAAAGAAATTGTACATAATTTTATAGAGGATATTGGGAAAGTAGTTAAAGCAATAGACGCAGAAGTACGGAGTAAATGAGGTGCTGGTATTTTGGAATATGGATAATGGAGCAATTATGAACAAACCAATTTGTTATATAGTTGGGGCCGGAGAGAATTACGGCCTGGATTTCATACCGGATGAGGGGGACTATATCATTGCGGTAGACGGCGGATATCAATATCTGACGCAGGAGAACATTCCCGCAGATCTGGTCATCGGTGACTTTGACACCCTGCAATATGTTCCGGATCACGATAATGTGATTAAGCTGCCGCCGGAAAAAGACGATACAGATATGAGAGCGGCCGTGCAGGAGGGTATCGGAAAAGGATACGAAATCTTTCGAATCTACTGCGGAACCGGCGGTCGGATAGACCATACCATTGCCAATCTGCAACTCCTTGCGGAACTGGCCGAAGGCGGCAGACAGGGGTTCCTGTCTGACAGGGAGTGTGAGATTACAGCCATCAAAAACGCGGAAATGCGGTTCCCCAAAAGCGCGGCAGGCTATCTGTCGGTATTTGCCCATTCAGGGAAGGCGGAGGGTGTGTTCCTGAGGGGATTGAAATATGAGCTTACGGATGCCGTTCTGACCGATACCTGGGCTTTGGGGGTCAGCAATGAATTTACAGGGGAGGAAGCTTCTGTGTCTGTGAGAAAAGGAACTTTGCTGGTGGTCTTCCCCAGGACGGCACTGGATGGAATCTCCGTCTGTGGATTCAGCTGAGTGGAATGAGGAAAAAACGCTTGGAAGAATTTTCGGACATATCACCTCTGTGGATGAAAGTTTTCTGTCATGCAGGTGTGCCGGAGGGCCTGCTGCGGAATCAGGATAGGAGATTAAGATGAAATTTTTGGAGATAGACGGAGCAATCATAAGCCGGATTCCCGGGGACGAAGAAATAGATATGGACCTGATCGATCTGATTGTGCATAATACCAGGAATACCTGGCAGGCAGGGCGGCGGGAAGAAGAAAAAAGGCGGGACACCATCCAGGGGAAAAAGGCCGAGCTGGTATTCGAGCGGTATATCGCGGAACATACAGGGCACAGGTATCTGTCCTATGACGATTTCCGGAGTGACGGATTTCAGAAGCATGCCCCTTTTGACGGGCTGCTGATTGGCAGAGATACCAGAAGGGAAGTTGAGAGGGAGAGCATCCATGCCATTAACAGGGAGATTGCCGAAGGCAGCGAGGTGGGGACCATATCGCCCGACCTGAGAAAAAAGCTGGAAGATAAGGGGATTTTTACGCTGGAGATTAAATCTTCCTCTCTGAAAAACCGGGACTATGAGGGCGTGGACAATGCGGTCCGCAGAACCAGAGAGGCCTGCGGGCAGATTGTACATAATCTGGAGAGATGGGACTTTTTCGTATACCCTCATTATCTGCGTACCAGTGCAGAGGTGAAGAATTTCTATGACTATACGGAATATGTCAGAACCTACGAGGAAGGCTTTCCCCAGGGAAATGAGAGATTCTTAAGGCTGCTGATGATTGACGAGTATGAGCATGCCAGCAATCTTTATACCAGATTTTATTTCGACTATGCCAAGGAACACATTTATCTTCCGGGATATATTTTAAAGGAAGACTTTTTCCGAAATCCCAGAATCATGCATATGCCCGGGATAAAGTCCGGCATGGCGCTGTATTATATGTACGGATTGCGAAACCGGACTCCTTTTTCCGACATAGACAGGGACCAACGAATCTGGGCATACGATAGGGAAGCGGCATATGGGAGACTCTTTGCAGGCAGAGAACACAGATGCGGAATTTGCGGAGACAGACTGAGAATCTGCAAAAGTACGGGAAACAGAGGCTTTTTTTACAGATGCTATACCTGTGAACGAAATTTCTCGCTGGAAAGTGTGATGGAAGAATAGTGAGGCATGGGTGTGTCTGAGCACATGACTGCGGAACTATAGGAACTATAATAAGGAGAAACCTATGATTACAATTTTAAGTGAAACTACAAAAAATCCCATCACCCTGATGGGCGAGCGTGCCGGTGTATGCTGGGGGGCCGACATCCGGAACGCGGAGAGGAATTATAAGAGAGGACTTGACTGCATCAAATCCGGCCATCATCGGGTCATGGAGTATGTCAATGTGGAAATGATTCTGGAGGGTTATTCAGCCCGGGTCATTCGGGAGTGGTATACCCATATCGGAGGCGCGCCCACGAGACTGCAGGCCAGCACCCGTTATATCAATTACAAAGACTTTTCGTATATCACACCGCCTTCCGTGGCAGGGAACCCGGAGGCAGAGCGGATTTACAGAGAGACTATGGAGACGATTGCCGCAGCCTGTGAGAGACTGGAGAGCAGCTGCGGAATTCCCAGAGAGGACGCCGCCATGCTTCTGCCGCTGGGCATGTCGACTAAAATTGTGGACAAAAGGAATGTGCGGAATTTAATCGAAATGTCTCATCAGAGACTGTGTACCAGGGCATACTGGGAATACCGGGGGCTGATGCAGGATATCTGCCGGGCACTCAGCGAATATTCGGAAGAATGGAAATATCTGACAGAGCATTATTTTGTGCCGAAATGTGATGTGGCCGGATACTGCACGGAAAAAAAGAGTTGCGGAAGGACTAAAGTATTTGAACCCGGTGCCGATAACATTAATAGATTGAGAGAATGATGAAATAAATGCTTATTATTCACAGACCGGTATCGTGAATGTAAAAGTGCGGTTCGGCGTGATTCCATAAGGATTGGGAAGGGAGGAATCCGATATGCGTATTGAGGCATATAATCAGGTTCATCAGATATATCAGGCCGGCAAGGTGAATAAGACCAGGCAGACCGGCAGTGTATCCCATACGGACCAGCTGCAGTTCAGCAGTCTGGGGAAGGAAATCGGGACGGCGCAGGCAGCGCTTGCCGCAGCTCCTGATATCAGAGAAGAGCTGACAGCGCCTATCAAGGCACAGATTCAGAACGGCACATACAGTGTGGACAATGCTTCTTTTGCAGCGAAGCTTCTGCAGAAGTATGAGGAAATGAGGTAAGAAGTCCTGTGGCTAGTTTAATGGAGAACCTGATTCAGGTACTTGGTCAGGAATGCATGGAATATGAGGGACTTCTGACCTTGTCCAGGCAGAAGACACAGATTATCGCCAGTGCGAATCTGGAAGAATTACAGAAAATCACGGATGATGAACAGGAAGTGGTTGACAGGCTCAACCGGCTGGAGAAAAAGCGGGTTGAAGTGACTGTGGATATCGCCAACGTATTAAACAGGGATGTTGAAAGTTTGAAGCTCTCCAATCTGGTGGAAATGATGTCAGCGAGACCCGAAGAACAGGCGAAGCTGGCGGAAGCACATCAGAAGCTTAAGACTGCGGTTGGAGAATTGCGCCGGATTAACGAACAGAACAAAGAACTGCTGGAAAGTGCAGTGGAAATGGTGGAATTTGAGATGAATCTCCTGCAGGCGGCCAAGGCGGCGCCGGAGACGGCTAATTACACCAGGAATGCTTACAATTCCGGCACACAGATGGGCGTGACCAACGGGAGTTTTGATGCAAAGCAGTAGCCGAAAGGCACTGTATCCTTGTAGAATATTGAGGTGATTGTTATGTCATTAATGGGTGGTTTATATATTGGATCTTCAGGATTACAGACCGGTCAGAATGCGCTGAATACCACAGCGCATAATCTTTCTAATATGGACAATGTCGGCTATGTCAGACAGCAGGTACAGCAGTCCTCCAGAAGTTATCTGAAACTTTCCGTAGACGTGAAATCCGTCAGCAACAAGCAGACGGGACTGGGCGTCAATTATTCCAGAGTAAAACATATAAGGGATTATTTTCTTGATAAGACATACCGCCGGGAATCCGGGCGCAGTATGTTTTATCAGGTGTCCATGCAGGTTACGGACGAGGTGGAAAGTCAGCTGGGCGAACTGAACGGCGAGGCATTCCAGAACACACTGGAAGATCTGTGGACAGCTGTTCAGGAAGTGGCGAGAGATCCGGCCAGTTCTGTTACACAGGGGCTGCTGGTACAGAGAGCCGCGGAATTTGTGCAGAGAGCGGGCGCTGTATATGAAGGTTTCTGTGCCTATCAGGATAATCTGAATCTGCAGGTTAAGAAGCAGGTAGATAAAATCAATGAATACGGAAAGCAGATACTCGCATTGAATGAGTCGATTCGTTCCATTGAGGCAGGCGGAATTGAAAGCGCCAACGACCTGAGGGACGCCCGGGATAATATTCTGGATGAACTGGCTCAGATGGCGAATATCAATTATGACGAAGATCCCCAGGGCAATGTGTGGGTGCAGATTGAGGGAATGGATTTCGTGAAGGGGCCCATGTGCTATGAAATGGGGCTGGATGTGGATGAACGGACCGGATTCTATACACCGTACTGGCCGCAGAATTCTTCCTTTGATGAGAACGGCAATTTTAAACTTGACTCCAAGGGGAATCCGCTCAGGGACGATGTGTTTGACCTGAGTCTCATGATTTCCACGGATTTGAATACGGATATAGGCGGATTGAAGGCCATACTCCACGCCAGAGGAGATCACAGGGCCAATTATACGGATCTTGCAGAAGGCAAATATGATGATGTGTCACAGTCCATTATCATGAACATACAGGCTGAATTTGACCAGCTGATTCACAATGTGGCCACGAAGGTCAATGAGATCCTGGCCGGGGCGGCGGGAGTGAAGACAGCAGAGAAGGATATTCTGGCTGCGGACGGCAGTATTCTGGTAAAGGCGGGAGATAAATACTGCGAGAGCAATGTGGGCGGGTATATGCGCAAGGATGACGGCAGCCCCCTTCAGATGTTTGCCAAAGTCTCCACCGAGGGATACCGCAAGGTGACGGGAACTGTGAATGTATTGGATGATCAGGGGAATCCCACAGGACAGACAGAGGAGATAGAGTACTGGATTTACAATGAGGAGGATGCCGGGGATCCCAGCTCTCTCTACAGCATAGAGAATCTTCAGGTGGATCCGGAATTGAAGCAGAAGCCTTCCATGCTGGGTTTCCGGCTGCCGGACGGCTCTGAGGATAAAGCGACGGCGAATGCTTTGAAAGATGCGTTTATGGCCGAAGAATATACGCTGAATCCCAATGTAAGCACGCCTACAAATTTTGTGAATTATTATAAAGACCTGGTGTCTCAGGTGGCCAACTCCGGTTATGCGTTTGAAAGCATTTACTTTAATCAGGAAAATTCAATGGAGTCCATCCAGAGCGCCAGGGAGCAGGTGTCGGGAGTTTCTTCCGACGAAGAATTATCGAATATGATTAAATTCCAGAATGCGTACAACGCGTCCAGCCGTTATATCAATGTAATTGACGAGATGTTGGAGCATCTTCTCAGTACGCTGGGTGTATAAAGGAGAATAAAAATGCCATCACAGTTTTTCGGATTGAATATAGCTTATACAGGGGTGCTTGCCAGCAATGCTTCCCTGAATACTACTTCCAACAATATTGCCAATGTGCAGACACAGGGTTACAGCAGACAGGAGGTTACCCAGCAGGCGGCTAACGCGCTGAGGGTGTTCCAGACCTATGGCTGTGCCGGAGCCGGTGTGGAGACGCTGGCCATTGAGCGGATTCGGGATGAGTTCTATGATTTCAGATATTGGAACAATAATCAGAAGGTGGGCGAATACGGTCAGAAGCAGTACTATATGAAGCAGATAGAGGCTTATTTTGACGATAACGGCAAAAACGCAGGCTTTAAAACCGTTTTTGATCAGCTGATGATCACAGGTCTGCAGGAGCTGATGAAGAATCCCAATGATTTGAATTTCAAGCAGCAGTTTGTGGGATATGCGGAGTCTCTGACAGAATATTTTAACGGCTTGGCGGGGAATCTGGAAAAGCTGCAGAAGGATGTAAACGAGGAGATCAAGGTGACAGTGGATGACATCAATTCCATTGCCAGTGAGATTGCCACGTTGAATAAACAGATCAATACCATCGAAATGACAGGCAGCATGAAGGCCAATGAGCTGAGAGACAGGAGAACGCTTCTCCTGGACCGGCTGTCCGAGTATGTGGATGTGGAAGTAAAAGAGACGGCCATCCAGGATACCAACAATCCCGGCCGGGAGACCGGCGGAAGTCGTTTTATTGTGAAGATTGCCGGCGGGCAGGTTCTGGTGGATGGAAGCGATTATAATGGGCTGGAGTGTGTGGCCAGAACCAAGGATGAAAAGGTAAACCAGACGGATATTGACGGTCTGTATGATGTCTACTGGGTGAACGGCTCGAAATTCAATCTCCATAACGGCGGTATGGGCGGCTCGCTGAAAGGTCTTGTGGACCTGCGCGACGGCAATAACGGAGAGAGTTTCAGCGGAACGATTACAGGTACAGGCACTACTGTCGTGGACAAAAAGAATCCGGATGGAACGACCACAAAGGTCACCCATGATACCGTTACGGTAGAGGTGGGAAAGCATTATCTGACTGATTTGAACAAATGCAACCTTTCCGACAGCGGAGGGGTGATCAGTCTGGGCAATAAGGAATTTTACTACGATTCCTGGACTTATAACGTCAGCCTGGATGCCAATGGGGAACCGGTATACTCCTACACCTTTACCCTGTCTGACGGCGAACTGAACAAATCAGGTCTCAGCTCGGACAGAATAGGCAAGACAGCCACGGTGGGTACCAGCATCAGCTATCAGGGGATTCCCTATTATATGGCGCAGATGAATGAGTGGGTCAGGACCTTTTCCCAGAAATTCAATGACATTCTGGGAAGCGGCTACAGCGGAGATATTCCCGGCATCGACCTTTTTGCGGCAGACATCATGTCTCAGGAAGGACAGTATGTATTTGGCAAGGAATACCGGTATGACCAGTTTGAAAAGCAGTTGGAAGAGGCCATAGAAAAGCAGTTTCAGGATGACAGGGCCCAGGCGAAGCAGGATTGGCTGAATGATCCGGCGAATGCCGGCGCGTCAGATGAAGATGCCGAGGCAGAAATGCTGAAACAGGAGCCGGCATTGAGAGCCGCAGCGGAAGCGAAAGTGAAAGCTAACTTCTCCATAAGCGTCGAAGTGGGGAAAAATGTTGAGGGTAACGAGAATTATTACCTGATGACGGCAAAGAACTTTAACATTTCTTCCACTATAGAAGACGACCCCAACCGTCTGGCCACGAAAAAGAAACCGGGGGACGGTGTGGAGCAGAACGACCTGATCCAGGATTTGAAGGATATGGCCACAAATAAGGGAACCCTGAGCTTCAGAGGAAGCTCCGCGTCGGAATTCCTGCAGTGTATCCTGGGGGATATCGCTCTGAATACAGACAGGGCAGAGACTTTTTACAGCAGTTATAAGGATGTCGCATACAGCATTGACATGCAGAGAATCTCCATTTCCGGTGTGGACGAGGACGAAGAGGCAGTGAATCTGGTGAGATTCCAGAACGGATATAATCTGGCCTCCAAGATGATTCAGACGCTGACGGAGATTTATGACAGACTGATTCTGCAGACCGGAGTATAAGCGGAACTGTAAGAACCGGGGCATTGGCCCGGGGACTGGCCTGGCTTATAGTCCTGCAGCATTGAGATATGTGAAAGAAGAGGAGTTTCCCATGAGAATAACAAACAGAATCATGCAGCGCAATAATCTGTCCAATATCAATACCAACAAGATTTATCAGGACAAATTGAGTACCCAGATGTCTACCCAGAAGAAGATTAACCGCCCTTCCGATGACCCGGTTGTGGCTATCAGGGCTCTGCGGCTGCGCAGCAATGTGACAGAGATTACTCAATATTACAGCAAGAATATCCCGGATGCCCAGAGCTGGCTGAAGGTTACGGAAGACGCCATATCCAATCTGGCCCAGATTGTCACTACCATGATTGCCAGATGTGACAAGGGTGCAAACAGTTATCTGGAGACCAAGGATCGGAAGATTATCCTGGAGGAACTGCAGGGGCTGGGGGAGGCGGTTTATTCCACAGGGGATGCCGACTATGCGGGCAGATATGTATTTACCGGCTACCGCACGGACACGCCGCTGAGCTTTCTGGCGCCGAAGAATCAGAATTATACCATTACCGAACAGCTGGATAAAAATGCGATTGATTCCGTATCGAAAGTGGATGTGGGGAATCTGCTGGATATCAATTCCACCAATTATATGGGTGTGAACGTGGATGAAGATAAAATCTCTTCCGTGGATGTTCACCGTATCAGGCTGGCATATAATGACTGTTCGGATTATGGGACTTTTGATGATCTGAAAAAGGCGCAGAACGCGATGATTGAGAAAAATGCGTCGGCGATTAACCAGAATGCAGGATTGAACTATCAGGTGGGAAATGTAGACCTGAATAATCTGAGCGCTGCTGAAAAGACAGCGATAGATACTGCAGTTAATGCGGTGATTGCCAATTTACCGGCGGGCACAGATCAGGAAGTGATAGATCGACTGACAAACTGGCAGGATAATCCGTCAGAAAATCTGAAGGATCATTTCAAAGAGATTAATGACGAACTGCGAACTGCCAATGAAACTTTACCTGATGGCAGTGTGATGCAGGTAGGAATCACGCCTCCCTCTGCCGAGATTAACAATGATATCGCTGCAATTGGGGCTCAGGTAACGCCGACGGCTGACTGGAAGGCCAATCAGGATGCATTTGCGGCACTGGGGTCCCCGGTTATCGAATTTACCTCTCCGGGAAGTACCACTTTCATGGATCAGAAGTGGGGCGGCCTTGTGGAGAACGGCGGGGATATTACGATGATGCACTCCTATGAGACCAATCCCAATCCTTACGCCTATGCAGCGGCCAATCCGGATGCTGTCGTCTATGTTCCTGAGACAGGAGAACTGCTGCTGGGAGAGAACAAATATGCGGAGCTGATGGCTACCAAGGACAGTGAGTCTACCGCTTCCCTGAACGAAGGAGAGATTCGGGTGACTTATGAGAAGGATACCTGGAAGAAGGGAGATCTGCGGCCTGAGCATTATTTCTACTGCGAGGCTGAGAAGGAGGACGGCTCAGGAGATTCCATCATTTACAATGATACTTATCTGACTCCGGATGCGGAGCGTCAGGTAATCGAGTATGATGTGGGATATAACCAGACGGTGAGGATCAATTCCACTGCGGACGAGTGCTTTAAGCATGGTGTGGGCCGGGAAGTGGATGACATTGTGAATGCAATGCAGGATGTGCTGGATCTGGAAGGGATCAAGGCAGACCTGGAGAATATCAAACAGAACACCCAGGAGAGTGATAAGGCGGCGCTGGATCAGATTCAAAAACAGCTGGATGCCGTGGAGAAGGCTCTGACTTATGCAAAAGAAAAGGAACAGAAGCTGTTTGAAGGAGGACTTACCGCTTTTCAGAAATATCTGGATGACGCCAATATCTGCGTGACCAACTGCGGCTCCAGAAGCAGTAAAGTGGAACTGGTCAAGAACCGGACCCAGAATCAGAAGACCACTTATGAGACTCTGAAGAGTGAGAACGAAGATGTAGACATTACCGAGGTGGCCATTGAACTCAGTGCTGCTGATCTGACCTATGATTCAGCCCTGATGGCGGCAGGAAAAGTAATGCAGACTACACTGCTGAATTTTATCTGACCCGGATGTAACAGAGTAACAGTTCAGACAGAGTGCTGAACTGTTACGAATATTTTACAGGGAAGAAAGCTGAGAGGAGCGCTATGAAAATTAATACAAAGCTTTTCGGAGAAATTGAGATTTCGGAAGACAAAATACTGATTTTTCAGGACGGTATCATCGGCTTTCCGGAGCTGAAGCGTTTTGCGCTGCTTCATGACGAGGAGAGAGGGAACGAAGCCGGAATCCGGTTCCTGCAGTCGCTGGATGAGCCCGGATTTGCGATGCCGGTGATGAATCCGCTGGTGGTAAAGCCGGATTATGACCCGGAAGTGGATGATGAACTTCTGGCCGGTGCGGGAAAGATTACACCGGATAATCTGCTGGTACTGGTGACTGTGTCCATTCCCGGAGACCTGACACAGATGAGCGTAAACCTGCAGGGGCCTTTTGTCATCAACATAGAGGAACACAAAGCCTGTCAGATTATAGTGGATAACGGGAATTATCCTGTTAAGTTCCCTGTTTATGACATTTTGCAGGCAGGAAAGGCAGGTGTGTAGGATGCTGGCACTGTCAAGAAAAAAGAACGAGGCAATTATTATCAGCAACAATGTGGAAGTTACCATACTGGAAGTAAAGGGGGATCAGGTGAAAATCGGGATTACCGCGCCGAAGGATGTGCCCATATACCGCAAGGAAGTCTATCTCCAGATTCAGGAGGCCAATAAGGACGCCGTGAATGCAGACGGAATGGAAGCACTGAGGAATCTGCTGAGATGACACCAACGGGGGTTGTAATGTAACCAGATTTTCGGGCTTTCCTGTTAATTTTTTCGGGAAAGCTTCCGATAAAAAAATTAGACGCAAAGGAATTGCGCAGTAAAAGATACAAGGAGGTGGAAACAGTGGCAATTGAACCGATTTCAAGTGTAATGACTTTTCAGGCACAGGGAAATGTAGTGCAGAAGCCACAGGCTCCCGCGCAGGCGGAGAAGCCGGAGAACAGTACAGGCAGCGCCCAGGCTGTAGAGTATGTAGACAAGACAACGAGTGTAGTGGAGAACTCTCAGGAAAAAGGTCAGACTGACAATGGTGACCAGGGTAAGGACCAGCAGGCGTATCATGAGAAGGTTCGCAAGGCGGTTGAGACGCTGAATAAAAGGATGGCCAATTCCGAGGCAGTGTTCGGGATTCATGAGGACACCAATCGTGTCACAATCAAGATTGTGGATAAGAACACCAAGGAAGTAATTAAGGAGCTGCCGCCGGAGAAGACGCTGGATATGATTGCAAGGGTCTGGGAGATGGCAGGCATCCTGATTGATGAGAGAAGATGACGATTGTCAAAGCGGAAAGTTTCTCCGGGCGCGTAAGGGGGCACAGGCAAGAACACCTGTATGCCTGTTTTGCAGGCGCCGCCATGTATAAAAGCGCAGAAAGGATGGATGAATTATGCCCATGAGATTAAGCGGCTTGATGTCCGGCATGGATACGGAAAGTATCATATCCCAGCTGGTCGAAGCCAAGAAGACAAAAGTAACAAAAGCAGTAAAGGCCCAGAAAACACTGAAGTATAAGCAGGATGCGTGGAAGCCTTTGAATACGCAGATTAAGAACTTCTATTTGAAAACATTGAGTAATATGCGCTATGAGGGATCCTTTGTTAAGAAGACCACCAAGGTATCCAACAGCAGCATCGTATCGGTCATCACCGGTGAAAGCGCCATGAACGGCGTGCAGAGCCTGAAAGTAAATCAGCTGGCCAGGTCCGGATATCTGACCGGCGGCAAGATGGAGCTGATCCCCGGAGCGGAGAAGCGCGATGAGAACGGGGAAATTATAAGCGATAAGGTTACGGCAGATACGAAGCTCAGTGAGCTGGGATTTGATCTGAGCGGCAGCACAGGCACGATAAATGTCCAGTCGGCTGACGGACTTACGCCGATCAAGGTAGACGGCAGCACTACGGTGGGCAGCTTTGTGAGTGCCTTAAAGAGTGCAGGGCTGAACGCCAATTTTGACGCGGCGAACGAAAGAATTTACGTGACCTCCAAAGGCAGCGGCGCTGCGAATGAATTCGAGATCACAGCAGGTGATTCCAGCGGACGGGCAGCCCTGGAGAAGCTGGGGCTGAGCTATGGTACTGGAGCGGAGAACAGTATTGCTTCGAAGAAAGAGAAGCTGTTCAAGTCGTTAAAAGAGCTTGCTGATTCAGACTCTGGTTTAGAAGCTGACCTGAAAAATAAGAAGTTGGAAGTGAAAGATAGTTCGGGAAATTCACATGAGGTGTCAGTATATGATTTCTTAGCGGATCAGGCTTCAATTTCACCCCAATGGACGGTTGATGATATTGATGACAGTGATATTCTTACAATCGTCAGAGATGTTCAAATTTACGCGAACGATAACAAGGCGAGTATTTCTGGTGATTTGAATACAAAACTGGATGCATGGGTGGAGGATGCTGTTGATGTGGTGAAGGATATGCGGCGTTTTGCTGAGACAAAGAAGACAGCCGCCGCGGATGCCGAGATAGAACTGAACGGAGCAACGTATACCTCTACTTCCAACAGCTTCAACATCAACGGCCTGACACTGACCGTTAATTCCACGACGGCACCGGGAGAGGAAGTCACCATTACCACCCAGGACGACACCGACGGCATCTATGATATGATCAAGAATTTCTTCAAGGAATACAATACTATGATCAATCAGATGGATAAGCTGTACAATGCCGATTCTGCCAAGGGCTATGAGCCTCTGACAGACGAGGAGAAGGAGGCCATGTCCGACAGTGCTATTGAAGAATGGGAGAACAAAATCAAGGAATCCATTCTTCGGAAGGACAGCAGCCTGGGGACGATTTCAAGCACTCTGAAGACGCTTATGATGGAGCCCGTGGAGGTAGACGGCAAGAAAATGTACCTGTCAAGTTTCGGCATCGGCACGCTGAATTATTTTACTGCTCCGGAGAATGAGAAGAATGCATATCATATCGACGGTGACAGTGATGATGCGGAAACGTCTGGAAATGCGGATAAGCTGAAAACCATGATTGCCAACGACCCTGATACGGTCGTGAAGTTCTTCACAGGACTGGCCAACAAAGTTTTTGACGAAGTGGGCAAGGTCATGGAAGGCGATGAATACAGTTCTATGTATAGCGTATATGACGACAAGAAGATGCAGGAAGAGTATGACGACTATACGGTAAAAATCAAAGAATTGGAAAAGAAACTTGCAGATTACGAAGATAAGTGGTATGCTAAATTTGCAGCCATGGAAACGGCACTGGCAAAAATGCAGAGCAATGCCAGCGCAGTGACGTCATTGCTGGGCGGTTGATGGATATTGCAGTGCAGACGCCCGGCTTGGTCAGAGGCTGAGGAAAGGCAGGGTGTATTATGGCATTCCCCAGAGCATATGGGCAATATAACAATAGTAAAATTATGACGGCGTCTCCTGCAGAGCTCACGTTGATGCTGTACGAAGGCGCTATCAAATTCTGCAATATCGCCATAGTTGCAATAGAAAAAAAGGATGTGGAAAAGGCGCATCTCAATATTCAGAAGACGGAGCATATTATTGATTATCTTCGGCAGACGCTGGATATGAAGTATCCCGTGGCAGAAGACTTTGAGAGAGTCTACTCTTATCTGAGCCAGAGACTGATCGAGGCGAACATTAAGAAGGAAAAGGAAATTCTGGAAGAGGTAAACGGACATATGCGTACCATGCGGGATACCTGGAAGGAAGTCATGAGGATAAGTAAGGAGCAGGGTACATGACGGGAAATTATCTGACTCTTTTGGAGGAAAGCCTTCGGCGAAAGCTGCAGGTGATGGACGAAATCCAGAAATACAATCTGCGCCAGCAGGAGATTTTCCAGGCTGATAATGTAGATTTGGAACGGTTTGACGAATATGTGGAAGAAAAAGGCAGGCTGATTGAGCAGCTGACTGCGTTGGATAATGGCTTTGAGAAGCTTTATGCCAATGTGGCGGAAGAACTGAAGGGCAACCGTGAACAGTACGCGAAGCAAATCAAGACGCTGCAGGGACTTGTCACAGAAGTGACTGATACCAGCGTGGCCATACAGGCTCAGGAAGCCCGGAATAAAAAGCAGGTGGAAGCCTTTTTCGTGAAGGAAAGGAAAAAGCTGCACATGAATCGGAAAACTTCCAAAGCTGCTATCAATTACTATAAGACCATGAACAAATCTTCTGTAATAATGCCGCAGTTTATGGACGATAAGAAATAGTACAGGAAAAATAAGCAGTATTCAGACGCCGTATTAATGATTGTAAAATTGTTAATGCGGCGTCTTTCTTTTGCTCAGCAGATTTCAGTGGATTTCAGAAAAGAAGTGTGGTATTCTGAAGTGGGGAAGGGCAATGGAGGTATCGTATGAATGAAGAAATGAGAAAAATGTTCAATGCCATTCTGGAAGAAATCGGGCGAGTGGAAGAAAAAATGGATGGGTATTTGGAAAGGCTGGAAATGGAAGTGGAAGTGCTTCATCATGAGGTAAATGCCTGTAAGCTGGAGAGTGATGCAGTAGGTCTGTTGATCAGGCGTATGGACCAACTGGAACAGCAGGTGGGGCGGCATGAAGACAGGTTAACCCGGCTGGAACAAAAACAAAATAAAATTTTGAGTATGGTCTAAACTATTTTGGAAGAGTATCCGATATAAGTACTAAGTGATTTGACCGAATTTAAAAAGCAAGATGCGGAAGCCGTCTGGACGGCATATATTCAAGGAGGAATAGAGAAATGGGAATGATAGTAAAGCATAATCTTACGGCAATGAATTCAAACAGAATGCTGGGGATAACGACATCCTCTCAGGCGAAAGCTACTGAGAAGCTGTCTTCTGGTTATAAGATTAATCGCGCGGCAGACGATGCGGCAGGGCTTGCCATCAGTGAGAAGATGAGAAAGCAGATCAGAGGTCTGACGCAGGCTTCCCTGAATGCTCAGGATGGCATCAGTGCGGTGCAGACAGCTGACGGTGCTCTGAACGAAGTGCATGACATGATTCAGAGACTGACAGAACTGACCGTAAAGGCGGCGAACGGAACCTTGTCTGTATCTGACAGAGCTGCTGTTCAGAATGAAGTAGATCAGCTGGTAATGGAAATTGACAGAGTTTCCACCACAACGAAATTCAATGAGACTTATTTGCTCAGAGGCAGCAATGGCGGCACCATGGGTAAGTTGAGTTATGATCTGGCAGAAGCAGCGTTAAAGGATGACTTTGCGACAGCGAATGGGATTGCCGAGATTAATAAAGCGACTGGTACGATTGGGGTAGCTGTAGCCAGCAATTATACAGGATTCCCGAGTCCGGGTAATACAGGAATGAGCAGTGAGGCGCAGAAGACCACAGAATACTCTTCCAAAACTGTAGGACCCATCGGCAATACTACTTATGTTCTGGTAGAGAATACAAAGCTGGTGGCAAATCCGACCCCTGCTTCTGCCACAAAGATGAGTGTCAGTTCTGTAGTAAAAGATATCAATGAGACAAGTAATCCAAATATAAAGGCGTTTGGCAGCATGAATGAGCTGATGAATGCGCTGAAGTCACAGTATGGTGAAGATATCAGAGCTATTACCACTTATGTGGCTGATGATAATTCATTAAGACTTAGGATTGAAACTTTTGCGGATGTGAACGATCCGATTGACCTGAGTCTGCATGTAGGAACAGATTCTTCACTTGACAATAAAATTTATATGAATCTGTCCATGCTCAGTTCAAGAGGCTTGTCATTGAACGGTCTGGATGTAAGCGGTGACACGGGAGATGCTGCTACAGCTGCCATTGATACGGTTGCCGAAGCGCTTCAGAGAGTTTCCGCACAGCGTTCGGCGCTGGGTGCTATTCAGAACAGACTTGAGCATACCATTGCAAACCTGGATAATGTAGTAGAAAATACCACAGCAGCCGAAGCATCCATTCGTGATACAGACATGGCGACGCAGATGGTGGAGTACTCCAACAATCAGATTCTGGCGCAGGCAGGTCAGGCAATGCTGGCACAGTCTAACCAGGCAACTTCCGGTGTATTGTCATTGCTTCAGTAAGGCGAGCTGAAGGTGCAGCTGTAAGCCAGTAAGAGAATATCAATAACGGTTCAAATATTTGTTTGAGATATTATATACCTCAAAAAGGAAGAGACTGCCGCATTTACGTTTTACAATCGTGGGTGCGGCATTTTCTGATATAAATAAGCCGGATTTTCAATGATGTTTCGTTTTAGAAGCAGAAAGCATAATCAAATGTAAAAAGAAATAATAATAATCGGGCGGATAGAACTGAAAAATTTTTTTAAAGTATTAATATAACCAAAAGTTCAGCCGATATAAAGAATGAATGTGAGTCGGGTAATTTCCGGCTCACTGCAGAGACTTCAGAGCAATGCGCACGATTGTATAAAAGTCTCATTACGGCCAGGCTGAGGGACGGACGTGCGAACCGGACAGAGGCAGGCCAAAGTCAATACATCTCCGCAGGCAGGAGGTATTGACTCTCGCAGCATATATTAATGCCTGTATGTGTTTCAGGCATGAAAAGTAACATGCTGCACACAAAAAACCGCCGCAGGGAAGCGGCAATCCATTATTTCAAGGAGGAATTATCAATGGTAGTACAGCACAATTTAACAGCAATGAACTCTAACAGAATGTTAGGAATTACCACAGGCGCTCAGGCGAAGGCAACTGAGAAGCTGTCATCCGGATACAAGATCAACCGTGCGGCAGATGATGCAGCAGGACTGGCAATTTCCGAGAAGATGAGAAAGCAGATCAGAGGTCTGACTCAGGCATCTGCCAACGCTCAGGACGGCATCAGCGCAGTGCAGACTGCAGAAGGAGCCTTGACTGAAGTGCATGACATGCTTCAGAGAATGAATGAGCTGGCAGTAAAGGCAGCCAACGGAACCATGTCCGAGAGCGACCGCGCTGCAATCCAGAGTGAAGTTGATCAGCTGGTAACCGAAATTGACCGTGTATCCAACACCACGAAGTTCAATGAGACCTATCTGCTGAAGGGAAGCAACGGCGGAACTGCCGGAAAGCTCACCTATAAGCTGGCTACGGCTGCTATGAACTCGGCAGGAGTTGCTTCCGATATCAATTTTGATGCTAAGACTGGTACAGCAAGCAAGGCTATGACAAGTATGGCGCCTGTTGCTTTGGGAGCAGGGGCTCAATTGGGAGACCAGACTATTAGTTCTGCAATCAGTACAGTGACCAATGTTGCCGGGAAGACAATTACAATAGGCCAGACAACGTATGTATTTGTCTCCAATACCACTAAGGTAGATGGCGCGCCGGCTTCTCTCAGTAAGTTAAGCGTGAATGCAGCTGTGAAGGAGATCAATGATGCCGGAAACGACAACCTGAAAGCCTTCTCCAGTATGGATGCCATGATGGCTGAAATCAAGCACAAATACGGTGAGGATATCAAGACAGTTACCTCCTATACAGAAGGTTCTTCTGTGAAGCTGAAATTCGAAGCCTTTGCCGATGTAAATGATGCCATTGACCTGAGTCTGCATGTAGGAGCCGACTCTTCCGATGACAACAAGATCGCCATGAACATTGCACAGATGAGTGCGAGAGGACTGGGTGTGAACGGTCTGGATCTGAGCGGTGACAACGACAAGAAGGCAACTGCAGCTATCGACGTAATCGCAGATGCATTGCAGAAGGTATCTGATCAGAGAGCAACCCTTGGTGCCATCCAGAACAGACTGGAGCACACCATCGCCAACCTGGATAACGTTGTGGAGAATACCACTGCAGCAGAGAGCCAGATCCGCGATACAGATATGGCAACCCAGATGGTTACGTATTCCAACAACCAGATTCTGGCACAGGCTGGTCAGGCGATGCTGGCACAGTCCAACCAGAGCAATCAGGGCGTGCTGTCTCTGTTAGGCTAATTGTGACATTGCTGGTTAAAAGTACAGACCAGATGTCCCGAATGGGACTGAAGATACGGTGCAGGATTTATCCTGCACCGTATTTTAGTCTGAACAGGGGATAATATCAGCTGTAAAAAATGTATCAAACACCTAAAGTATTAAAAAAAGCGTCCGATATAGATATTAAGTGAAGTAGTGAACAGAAATTCTGTTCAGCTTACCGGGGATTTCGAAGCAATGCGCACGATTGTGTTCGAATCCCGTTATGATCTGACCCGCAGACGGACGTGCGAACCGGACGGGGGCAGATCCCAAACCGCCGCAGGGAAGCGGCAATCCATTATTTCAAGGAGGAATTATCAATGGTAGTACAGCACAATTTAACAGCAATGAACTCTAACAGAATGTTAGGAATTACCACAGGCGCTCAGGCGAAGGCAACTGAGAAGCTGTCATCCGGATACAAGATCAACCGTGCGGCAGATGATGCAGCAGGACTGGCAATTTCCGAGAAGATGAGAAAGCAGATCAGAGGTCTGACTCAGGCATCTGCCAACGCTCAGGATGGCATCAGCGCAGTGCAGACTGCAGAAGGTGCCTTGACTGAAGTACATGACATGCTTCAGAGAATGAACGAGCTGGCAGTAAAGGCAGCCAACGGAACCATGTCCGAGAGCGACCGCGCTGCAATCCAGAGCGAAGTTGATCAGCTGGTAACCGAAATTGACCGTGTATCCAACACCACGAAGTTCAACGAGACCTATCTGCTGAAGGGAAGCAACGGCGGAACTGCCGGAAAGCTCACCTATAAGCTGGCTACAGCTGCTATGACAGCTGCAAATTCAGGTATTACTTTTGATGCCAAGACAGGCACGGCAAGCAAAGCTATGGCTACGATATCCAATACAACCAAAGTAAGTACTTTGGCAACCAGTGCGACAGGTGCAGCCACAATTACCAAGATTGCCGGAAAGAGTGTTCAGATAGGAACAATTACCTATTATTTTGTTTCGAACACGACCAAAGATACAACAGCAGCTGCATCTGCTACAAAATTGAGTGTAAATGCTGCTGTTAAAGCTATCAATGAGAGCGGCAATAATACTATTAGAGCCTTCTCCAGCATGGATGCCATGATGGCAGAAATCAAGCACAAATACGGTGAGGATATCAAGACAGTTACCTCCTATACAGAAGGTTCCACTGTAAAGCTGAAATTCGAAGCCTTTGCCGATGTAAACGATGCTATCGACCTGAGCCTGCATGTGGGCGCTGATTCTTCCGATGACAACAAGATCGCCATGAACATTGCACAGATGAGTGCAAGGGGACTGGGTGTGAACGGTCTGGATCTGAGCGGTGACAATGACAAGAAGGCAACTGCAGCTATCGACGTAATCGCAGATGCGCTGCAGAAGGTATCTGATCAGAGAGCAACCCTTGGTGCCATCCAGAACAGACTGGAGCACACCATTGCCAACCTGGATAACGTTGTGGAGAATACTACCGCAGCAGAGAGCCAGATCCGCGATACAGATATGGCAACCCAGATGGTTACGTATTCCAACAACCAGATTCTGGCACAGGCTGGTCAGGCAATGCTGGCACAGTCCAACCAGAGCAATCAGGGCGTGCTGTCTCTGTTAGGCTAATTGTGACATTGCTGGTTAAAAGTATAAACCAGGATGCTCTGTATGGAGCGAAAGGATACGGTACAGGATTTTCCTGTACCGTATTTTCGTATTTTAGTCTGAACAGGAGATAATATCAGCTGTAAAAAATGTATCCAACACCTAAAGTATTAAAAAAAGCATCCGATATAGTTATTAAGTGAAGTGGTGAACAGAAATTCTGTTCAGCTTACCGGGGATTTTGAAGCAATGCGCACGATTGTGTTCGAATCCCGCTATGATCTGTTCTGCAGACGGACGTGCGAACCGGATGAGGGCAGAGCCCAAACCGCCGCAGGGAAGCGGCAATCCATTATTTCAAGGAGGAATTATCATGGTAGTACAGCATAATTTAACAGCAATGAACTCTAACAGAATGTTAGGAATCACTACAGGAGCCCAGGCGAAGGCAACTGAGAAGCTGTCATCCGGATACAAGATCAATCGTGCAGCAGATGATGCGGCAGGACTGGCAATTTCCGAGAAGATGAGAAAGCAGATCAGAGGTCTGACCCAGGCATCTGCCAATGCTCAGGATGGCATCAGCGCAGTGCAGACTGCAGAAGGTGCCTTGACTGAAGTACATGACATGCTTCAGAGAATGAACGAGCTGGCAGTAAAGGCAGCCAACGGAACCATGTCCGAGAGCGACCGCGCTGCAATCCAGAGCGAAGTTGATCAGCTGGTAACCGAAATTGACCGTGTATCCAACACCACGAAGTTCAACGAGACCTATCTGCTGAAGGGAAGCAACGGCGGAACTGCCGGAAAGCTCACCTATAAGCTGGCTACGGCTGCTATGAACTCGGCAGGAGTTACTTCAGATATCAACTTTAATGCCAAGACCGGTACAGCAAGCAAAGCAATGACTTCTGTGTCAAATCTGGCATTAAACGGTACTACTGTTCCCGGTGGCGGAACTTCCCAGATTGCATCACAGGTTAGTACAACTACAAGTATTTCCGGTAAAGCAATTAAGATCGGCCAGACAACATATCTCTTTGTTTCTAATACAACAAAGACAAATGCTGCAAGTACAGCCAGCAAGCTGAGTGTAAATGCTGCAGTTGAGAAGCTTAACGAAGCTGCCAACGTAACCGGCGGCGATTTGAAGGCCTTCTCCAGCATGGATGCCATGATGGCAGCCATTAAGCATGAGTATGGCGAGGATATTAAGACTGTTACCTCCTATACAGAAGGAACCCAGGTAAAACTGAAATTCGAAGCCTTTGCCGATGTAAACGATGCCATTGACCTGAGCCTGCATGTAGGAGCCGACTCTTCCGATGACAACAAGATCGCCATGAACATTGCACAGATGAGTGCGAGAGGGCTGGGCGTGAATGGTCTGGATGTAAGCGGTGACAATGACAAGAAGGCAACTGCAGCTATCGACGTAATTGCAGATGCGCTGCAGAAGGTATCTGATCAGAGAGCAACTCTCGGTGCCATCCAGAACAGACTGGAGCACACCATTGCCAACCTGGATAACGTTGTGGAGAATACCACCGCAGCAGAGAGCCAGATCCGCGATACAGATATGGCAACCCAGATGGTTACGTATTCCAACAACCAGATTCTGGCACAGGCTGGTCAGGCAATGCTGGCACAGTCCAACCAGAGCAATCAGGGCGTGCTGTCTCTGTTAGGTTAATTGTGAGTGTCCCGGATGGGACTGGAGATGCGGTGCAGGATTTATCCTGCACCGTATTTTTTCTTGACAAGTTGTAGGATATGCATTAAACTATTTACAGTTGGACGATAAATTCCGGTTAAAAAGTTCAAATTATCATTTCTAAGATTTAGATAGCGTTTCTGCTGAATTTCAGAGGAAGAGTTTTAAGTGAAAAGAAACAAAGAAAAGGGTTTCCTGAAAAGAGAAATTCTTTGCATTTGCATATTTACGTGAAATACGGTATGATAGAATGGCACAGCGCAGAGGGAAATCGCAGGGAAAGGCGACTGGCAAGACGAAGAAAGGAGTTCAGGATGGAGTTGCTGAGGCAAGGTATGTACACATCAGATGACTATTGGAATCTGCCGGAAGGCGAGAGGGCGGAATTGATAGACGGAGAATTTTTTAACATGGCTCCGCCTGATTATATTCATCAGAAGCTGACATTTCAGCTGTCGAGAACAATAGGAAATTATATTAAAAAAAATCAGGGAGAATGTGAGATTATTCCGGCTCCGTTTGCCGTGAATCTGAATGCGGATGACAGAAGATGGGTGGAGCCGGATATCAGTGTAATCTGCGATAAAAGTAAATTGACAGACCGCTGCTGCAATGGCGCACCGGATTTTGTCATAGAGGTGGTATCTCCGGGAAGCCGCAAAATGGATTATGGAACGAAAATGGTATTGTATATGGAGGCCGGAGTGAAGGAGTACTGGATTGTAGACCCGGTTAAAAAGTGTACTACGGTTTATCGGTTTGAGGAAGATGCGGCTCCGGTTATATTTCCTTTTGAACGGGATATTCTGGTTGGAATTTACGGTGATTTGAGTATTAATATAGCAGAGCTTACAAAATAGACTGGTTCAGATAGTCGTTCAAATAGTATGGGAAGAGACTTGCAGAATGCAGTGAAATGGCGATATAATAGATAAGAGCGTGGGAAGCGATAATCAGGCAGATACGGAGGAAAGCGACAACAATGAGCAAGAAAATTTTACTGACCATATCACTTTTGATTTCCAATCGTCCGGCTACTGTGCGGAAGTGTCTGGATTCCATAAAGCCTATACTGGAGCAGGTGCCGTCGGAACTGATTCTGACAGACACAGGCTGCGGTGAGCAGGTGCGGAGTATCATTGAGGAATATACAGATCATATCATTGACTTTGAGTGGTGCAATGACTTTTCCAAGGCGAGAAATGCAGGGCTGCGGCAGGCGAAGGGAAAGTGGTTCATGTTCCTGGACGATGACGAGTGGTTTGAGGACGTGACGGAGTTCATTGAATTTTTCAACTCCGGAGAATATAAGAAATACGGTCTGGGGGCTTATATTCAGAGGAACTATCTGGCGGATGGCAGCAATGTGTTCGCTGATTTGCCGGTGGGCAGAATGGTACGTCTTGAGCCGGATATTAAGTTTGTCTATTCTATTCATGAGAATTTTAACAGAGTGCCGGGAGAGGTGAAGAAATTTACGGCATACGTTCATCATTATGGGTATGCGTTTAAGTCAAGGGAGGACGCAAGAGCGCATTCCATGCGGAATGTGAGCCTGCTTTTGAAAGAGCACGAGAAATCGCCGCGAAATATGAAGCATACTTTGCAGCTGGCACAGGAGTATAATGCCATAGAACAGCCGGAGAAGTCTCTTGAAATGTCTCTGGACGGGATTTCCTGGTTCAAAAAGGGAAAGGTGGAGGAGGATTTTTGTCTGAATTCTCTTTTTTCCAATGAAATTGACTGCTATATTCAGCTGAAACGATATGATGATGCCATAGAGAGAGGCGAAAAGCATCTGGCGGAGGAAAAGCTGGATCCCCTGGTGCGCGCAGTGATATCCGGGGATTTAGCCATCGCATACATAGAAAAAAACGAATATGAGAAATGCATGGAACATGTCAGAATGTACTGGGATGTATGGCAGAAGTATCAGAAGAACCCGGACACTTATATTGAATATGTTACCATTATGACCAGCGAATGCTTTGAGCCCCGGAATCGCAGTGTGGTGCTGGGGAATGGCGTGCGGGCTGCTTCCCGCCTGGGGGAGGCTGTGACTGCCTGGGAATGGTTTCAGGCGTTGGAGTGGCAGGGGAATGCCATATTTATCAGTAATGAGATGATCCGGGCCATTGTGGGGCGGATTCCGGACGCCGGTGCGGAGGAGAGAACGTACTATATTAAGATGTGCAGTATAATTATGCGCCGCAAAGAACTGGAGCAGTACATGGTGGATACCATAAGGGAAGTCTGCGGGTGGTATGGAAATAATGTGAAGACAATAGCCAGTTTCGCAGGTGTGGAATCCGATCACTGGTTTTTTAAGCTGGCGGGAATTGTGAATGCCGCAGCCGAGACGGAGGAAAAAGAGTCAGAAGGGCAGGAGGAAGACAGCGCGGAGAGCGCTTTTGAAAAAGAGTACAGATACACTCCGGAGGAAGTGGAAAAGCTTGCCGGGGAAGTGTGGGAAAAAATGAATCAGAGTATGCCGCTGATGAAGGCCTGCGATATGCTGACAGCGGCAGAGAAGCTGGGAGTGGCCAGAAGCCGGATCCTGGAGCAGATTCCTTTTTATATATGGAATAACGAGGTCCTGAACTTCTATGGTGCAAGTGGAAGTGCGGATATCGAGTGGTGGAATGACCAGATTAGCGGGGCAATGGCGCCGGATTCTTTGAGAATGCTGGTGTGGAGGGCTTATTACAGTGCACACAGCACAAAGAAGACAGCTGATATAGGCATAGAGACAGGGGCAGGTTCCGTGAGCGGTGACGAGAATGCCATCATTGAGGACATAGAGAAGGGGCTTCGGGAATATGCGAATTGTCTGACCACATTGTGTGATCAGGTATACCGTCCGGAAACTATCGAAAAAATGCCGGATGTCCTTTCGGTGGAATGTCAGGCGGCATACCATATGAAAGATATGCTGGATGAGATAGACGCAGGCAGATATGATAAGGCGGTGGAGGCCATAAAAGCAATCAGAAAGCTGATGCCGGGACTGGACAGTGTGATGAAGCGTTATCTCACATGGCTGAACAGAGAGATGGAGAGACAGAAGCAGGAAGCCCAGCAGGCCGCGGGAGAGTTTCAGATACTGGCCAGGCAGATCAAAACGAAGATACGTGTATTGATTGACGCAGGACAGCGGGAGGCGGCTCTGGGGGTAGTGAATCAGCTTGAGCACATGCTGCCTGACGACGCAGAGATTCGGAGATGGAAGGAGCAGCTGACAGCGAAGCCGGTGCTATGAGATTCCGGGCCTGTGAAGTTATATTGGGAAAGTGAGTAACGGCTCAGTAACCTGTCTGAGCTGTTACAAGGATGAAAATAAGCAAGAGGTCGAATGGCAGATGAGAATACAGTTCCTCAACGGCGGCCTGGCCAATCAGGCATTTCAGTATATTTTTACCAGAGACTATGAGCTGTCACATCCGGGAGAAGTAATCTATATGGATGACTCCTACTTTGCGTTAAATACCGTACATAACGGTTATGAGCTGGAAAAAGTATTCGGAATCAGGCCGCATATGCTGAGCGAATGCTTTGACGCAGAGGTGTGGGAATTTATTCTGGAGGAGCGCCGAAGGGGCAAGAGTGTGCCCCAGATTCTGAATGAGAATGGCATTGAAATGTATATGATATCTGAGGTGGGGGATGGATACAGAACCTTCAATCCTTTTGACGGCAGAGTGGTCCAGACCCCTACGAATCAGTACTGTCCGGAGATTCAGGATATGCCGGATGATGTGTACTATCATGGATATTGGGTGAACGGAAAGTGGTTTGAGCGATACCGGGAAGTGCTTCTGAAGGATTTCACATTTCCGGAGATAAAAGATCAGGGCAACCGGGAGTATCTCCACCGGATTCAGAGTGTGAACTCGGTGTCGCTGCACATTCGCAGGGGGGATTATGTGACAGTGGGATGGGCTATGGATCCCAAATGGTATCGCTATTGTATTGATAAATTTAAGCTCACCATCCCGGGACAGTGGGAGCTGTTCGTTTTTTCCGATGATATCCCCTGGTGTAAGGAGCATGGAAATGACCTGGGATTCGGAAAGTTTAAAAATGTTACCTATGTGGAAGGAAATACACATGGAAGAAATTATATGGACATGCAGCTGATGAGCAAATGTAAGGCGATGATTATGTCCAACAGTGCATTTTGCTACCTGGCCTGGCTGCTGAATGTGGATAGAAAGTATTATATTGACATCAGGTAAGGGAGCGGCTGCCGGAAGTATGAAACAGCGGAATCTGGTTTTGGCTTGTTTGGAGAACAGCAGAATTCGGTAAAAATATAACAGGGAAAGCGAACGAAATATGAGAAGAGCACAGAAAAAGCAGGCGCAGGATTTCGCAAAGCTGCTTGCCCAGGCACATGATGAGATCAGGAAAGAAATCGGGAAGAAGAACAGGGCGGCGGCCATGGATTTGCTTGCCCAGTGCCAGGAGGGCGCCGTACAGCTGGGAAATCTGATTGAGAAGACAGAAGGAGAAGAGGCGGCGACGATTCCGCTTCTGGAGTCATACTGTGAGCTGGCTTATCGGATTTATGAAGAGATAAATGGCAGTGTGGATGAGGCCATAAACGAAAACAGGATTTATAAAAAGCTCCGCAAAGCGCTGCTGCAGATTGAGAACAGTATCAGAAATGATATAAAAGTAAGACTGGAAGTGGTATTTTTCCCTTATAAGGCCTCCATGTGGGACTCGCTGGAGAGCGTCTGGATGGCAGCCAATGGGGACCCGGACTGCGACGCCTATGTGGTGCCGATTCCCTATTATGATCGGAACAGGGATGGCTCGCTGGGAGTCTATCATTACGAAGGGGGAAGTCTGCCGGAATATGTGCCGATTGTCTATTATGAGAATTATCGTCTGGAGGAGCGCAGGCCGGATATCGCCTATATTCATAATCCCTATGACCAGGGAAATTATGTGACCAGCGTGGAGCCCGGGTTTTATTCCAGTGAGATAAAAAAATACGTTGATAAATTAGTATATATACCTTATTATACAACGACAGGCGGAATGTCCGAAGGCCAGGAGCAATGTATGGCTTATTACTATGCGGATTACATTGTCATCCAGTCGGCAAAGTATCGGAAATTTTTCGATTCGGATTTGCCTGACAGTAAATTTCTGGCATTGGGTTCCCCAAAGTTCGACAGAATTATCCGAATGTGTGCCAGTCCGGGCACACCGCCGGAGGACTGGAAGAAGAAAATGGACGGCAGGAAGGTCTGTTTTTACAATACCAGCATCAATGGCATGCTGGGAGATACTCCCAGGTTTCTGAAGAAAATGGCTTATATTTTCCGCTGCTTTCAGGGCAGGGAGGATGTCTGTCTGATGTGGCGGCCGCATCCGCTGCTGGAATCCACTTTTGATTCCCTGAGGCCGGAGTACAGGCCCCTTTACGATAAGCTGAAAAAGCTTTTCCTGGAACAGGACCTGGGCATTTATGATGAGACTCCTGACATTACCGAAACCATTTCTTATTGTGATGCCTATATCGGAGACAGTGCCACATCGGTGACCTCTCTGTTCGGCATGGCGGGGAAGCCGTTGTTTATCGTGAATAACAGCCTGGACAAGGCACCGGGGGCGGAAGACTGGAGGGGAGAAATTATCCGGGGATTTCGAACAGACGGGAAGGACCAGTGGATTATCACACAGGGGAACAAGCTGTATCATGCTCCGGGAAATGATTATCATTACAGATATTACTGTGATTTGTCCGCGTATGCCTCCGGAGGCTATTATTCCAGCACATGGGAAATCGGCGGAAAGGTGTATGTGTGTCCGGCCAATGCCCAGGAGATTCTGGTGGTCGCAGGAGGCAGGATAGAACGGAGAGTGCCGCTGGTGCGCTGCGTGGAGCAGGGCGGCGCTTTTGCGGGAGCATGGGGAATCGGACAGTACCTGTTCCTGATTCCCCTGCGCTATCCGGCCATTGTCAGATATGATACGGAAAAGGACAGGGTGGACTATATCAGAGGATACAATGATGTCTTCATACAAATTGTGGAGGAAAAACGGCGTGTGGGAGGGAGCTGTGTCTGGAATGGTTTCCTGATGCTTGCCTCACCGGCGGACAACCGCATTCTGGCCATAGAAGCCAGTACGGGAAAAGCGGGGCTGCTGACTGCCAATGTGCAGAATTATGAGGGGTGTGGGGGTATGATACCCGAGACTGGAGGAAGAGACTCAGAAAAAGACGCGGGAAGGATGAGGGGAAAGGATGCCGCTGTGGCGCAGTATATCTGGCTTCTGCCCTTTTCCGGGACTACAATTGTACGTTGGAATCCGGAGACCGGGGAGGCCCGGGAATACGGTGATATGCCGGCCGGTTTTCAGTGCAGGGAGCTGCCGAAGAGACTGGAGACCAGAGAGCGGCCGTTCTGTCAGGCTATGTTCAGAGAGAAAGAGGTGATTTTTTCACCTTACTGGGGGAATATGTTCCTCTGTCTGGATCGTGAGACCGGGGAGCTGCGGGAGTGGAAGCCGTTTTTCCCGGTGCTGGAAAAGGAAAAAAATGAATATTTCATTTTCAGCTGTCCGGGGTATTTTCTGCCGGGAGCTGCAGGCAGCTGGCCTGAACGCTGGTTTTCGGGATTCGACCGGAAATTGTACGATATTAATCCGGACACAGGAGAGTACCGGGAAGTGGAGATTGTGTTCGATGAGGAGGAATTAATGGCGCATGCGGATGGATTCTGTGAGGGGTCTGACTGGATGCAGTATGCGTGTGAGGAGAATGCCTTTCAGACCCTGGAGGATTTCCTGGACGGGAATCTGAAAGGAGCTTCCTTTGACAGGGAAAGACAGCTGAGGGCTTATGAGAAAATTGCCGCTAATAACGACGGGACCTGTGGGGAGAAGCTGCACAGATTTGTGTGTGAGAAAATCAGAGAACGATGACAGCGGAGGCAGGCATATAGCCGGAACCAGGAAGAGACAGGATGGCGGATATGACAGGTGAACAGATACAGACGAAGACAGATTGACAGACCGAGAAGGAGATCCGGACCGGGTCAGCCGGACGGACGTTCAGACAGGTGAACAGCCGACCGGGGACAGGCAGGGAAGAGGCAGATAAGCAGGAAGACAGGCAGGTGGAGATTAAGATGACAAAGGTGATAACATACGGGACATTTGATCTCTTTCATGAGGGACATTACAGGCTGCTGCAAAGAGCGAAGGCGCTGGGTGATTATCTGATTGTGGGAGTGACCACAGAGGCATACGACAAGGCCAGAGGAAAGCTGAATGTAATGGATTCGCTGGTAACCCGTATTGAAAATGTGAAAAAGACCGGGTTCGCAGATGAGATTATCATTGAGGAGACCCCGGGACAGAAATTCAATGATATCAAACGGATGAATATCGATATCTTTACTGTAGGTTCGGACTGGGTAGGATGCTTTGAGTATCTGAAGGATTATTGTCAGGTAGTTTATCTGGAACGGACAAAAAATATTTCCAGCACCATGCTGCGGGAGCAGAGCAGCCACATTCAGAGAATCGGAATCATCGGAACCGGAAGGATTGCAAATCGTTTTGTACCGGAGGCGAAGCATGTCAGCGGCGTCAATATCCAGGGCGTGTATAACCCCCGCAGAGAGAGTGCGGAACGATTTGCCGAAAAATGGGAGATAGATGCCTATGGGGAGCCGGAAAGCTTCTATGCGGCTGTGGATGTGGTGTATATTGCCTCCCCCCACGAGACACATTATGGTTATATAAAGGCGGCGCTGGAAGCAGGCAGGCATGTAATCTGCGAAAAGCCCATGGTCCTGCGGCGGGAGCAGGCGGAGGAGCTTTTTGCGCTGGCCAGGGAACGGAAATTGATTTTGATGGAGGCAATCAAGACGGCGTATTGTCCCGGATTTCAGAAATTATTGGGCGTTGCCTGCAGCGGGACCATCGGCAGTATCCGAAATGTGGAAGCCTGCTTTACAAAGCTGGAAAATCCGGAAAGCAGAGAGCTGACTGACAGAAAGTACGGGGGCAGCTTCACGGAGCTGGGAAGTTATTGTATGCTGCCGATTTTAAAGCTTTTGGGAAAAGAGTATAAGGATATTCGATTTGATTCTGTCAGAGGAGAAAACGGGCTGGACTTATTTACAAAAGTGTCTCTCACATATCCGACGGGCCTGGCGACCGCTACCTGCGGACTGGGAGTAAAGTCGGAAGGCCGGCTTTTGATTGCCGGGACGAAGGGATATATCGTGGCGGAAGCGCCCTGGTGGAAGACTTCTTATTTTGAAGTGCACTATGAGGATGCGGGAAAGGTGGAAAAGCATTCGGAGATATTTCTGGGAGACGGCCTGCGGTATGAAATAAGCGACTTTCTCTCCATACTGAAGGGAACGGACCAGAACAATTTCAAGCTGACCCGGGGGGAATCTGTCGCACTGGCGGGTATGATGGAGCGGTTTTTGGAGGAGAAATCCTGAAGGCAATTCTGAATGCTGCAGGCGTCAATCTGACAGATATCGACAAGCTGAAAGAATGAAGAGGGGAATTTCCGGGAATTATTTTATTGAAGTATCAGCCGGAATATGTTAATCTGAATACAGGTTGAGAGCACTGAAAGGCAACCGCTTCCATGGGAAGTAAGGTTGCTTTTTTGGTACGGCACCAATAGATAAGGCAAACCGCTTTACCGGCAGCACATTTCTGATCCAGGCAGCATTGTATTGTATGGCAGACAGCATTTTTCAGATTTGAATAATCTGTATGACAGACAGCAACTCCCGGGAAGACATAAGGATATCTCTCTGCAACCTTGCAAATGTGTTGTTTCGGCATACAGAAAGATGGAGCAGGAAAGTGGGGGAAGGCGGAACCCGGAAGAGGAGAAAATTATGAGAATTTGGGCACACAGAGGATGCAGTCAGGCATTTCCGGAGAACACATTGTTGGCTTTTGAAAAGGCGGCGGCACTGAAAAGCCTGGCGGGAATCGAGCTGGATATCCAGCTGACCAGAGATGGCGAAATTGTAGTATGTCACGACGAGAAAGTGGATCGGACCACAGACAGAATCGGCGAGATCAGGAGCTTTACACTGGCAGAGCTGAAAAAACTGAGGATAGATGCGGGGAACGGACAGACAGAGCAGATTCCCACCATGGAGGAAGTCCTGGACCTGCTGGAGCCCAGAATGCGGGAAGGACTGATGATTAACATAGAGCTGAAGAACAGTAATTTTGCTTATGAAGGAATGGAAGAGCAGATTATTGAGATGGTGCACAGAAGAGAGCTTCAGGACAGAATTGTATACTCGTCTTTTAGTGCGCTGTCCCTGGAGCATATCCGGGAAATAGACCCGAAAGCACGAATCGGCATACTGGACAGGAAGATTTCGGACTGTCTGTACAAGCTGAAAGGTGGATGCGGCGCCGACGATCTGCATCCGTACTGGCAGGGAATGGATCTTCCGGCCGGGCGATTCGAAGGCTACACGGTGAGGGCCTGGATGTCCGGCCATCTGTTCCCTGAGAAAGCAACGGGGAATAAGCTGGATATGGAGCCGCTGGAGCGCCAGGGAATCACGGATTTGATTTTAAATGAGCCGGAAGCATATATTCAGTGAAGTCCGCGGTGATGTGCAGACTGCAGTGATGCTCGATAAAGGGGAAGGGGAATTTCGATATGGGAGAAACGGTAAAACTGCCCATTGGAATTGAAAGCTTTGAGGAAATTCGGACGCGGGGGTTTTATTATGTAGATAAGACCGGACTAATCGGGGAACTTCTGGACAATTGGGGGAAGGTAAATCTCTTTACCCGTCCCAGGCGCTTTGGCAAGTCCCTGAATATGAACATGCTGAAATATTTCTTTGAATATGGCTGTGACAGTGCGCTGTTTGCAGGGCTGGAAATCAGCAGGGAGAAAAGGAAATGTGAGCAGTATATGGGAAAATTTCCCGTCATTTCGGTGACCTTGAAGGGTGTGAGTGCCGGAACGTATGGCACGGCCCGGAATATGCTGTGTTCTGTTATCGGAAACGAAGCCCTGCGGTTCCGGTTTCTGGCAGAGAGTGACAGGCTGGATGAAGAGGAAAAGGAGCGGTACAGGCAGCTTGTCACAATCGGCACAGGCGGAGAAGCGCAGTTTATCATGTCAGATGATGTGCTGATGGACAGTCTGCTGACGTTGTGCAGACTTTTACACCGGCATTACAGTCAGAAAGTGATTCTTCTGATTGACGAATATGATGTGCCGCTGGATAAGGCTCAACAGTACGGATACTATGATGAGATGGTGAGCCTGATTCGAAATCTGTTCAGCCAGTCACTGAAAAGCAACGCCAGTCTGGAATTTGCAGTGCTGACGGGCTGTCTGAGGATTGCCATGTCTTCCGCGGGAAGACATATGGAAAGTATTTTTTCAGGTTTGAACAATCTGAATGCGTTGTCGATTGTGAATATCAGGTTTGACGAATATTTTGGATTTACTGACAGGGAAGTCAGAGAAATGCTGAAATACTATGGACTGGAAGCGTATCATGAGACGGTCAGGACCTGGTATGACGGATATCAGTTCGGCAACGCGCAGGTGTATTGTCCCTGGGATGTGGTCAATTACTGCGCGGAATTGCGTTCTGACGGGCAAGCTTTTCCCAGGGCATTCTGGATGAACAGCAGTGAAAATGACATACTGCGGAAATTTCTGCAGGAGGCAAGGCCGGGGACGAGGCGGGAACTGGAAGATCTGGTGAACGGAGAGGGTGTCGTCAAAAGAATCAATCAGGAGCTGACCTATCGGGATTTATATGAGAATACCGATAACCTGTGGAGTGTACTCTTTTCCGCAGGGTATCTGACCCAAAGGGAACGGCTGGATACAGATACCTACCGCCTGGTGATCCCCAATCAGGAAATAAGACAGATTTTCATTGAAAAGATTCTGGAGTGGTTCCGGGAGGAGGCCGGGAAAGATATCCTGAAACTGAATGCCTTTTGTATGGCCCTTGCAAAAGGAGACGCGGAGACGGCAGAGAAGTACTTTTGCTCTTATCTGATGAAGACTATCAGCATTCGGGACACTGGTGTGTGGAAGAACAGGAAGGAAAACTTCTATTATGAGATTTTCCTGGGACTGCTGGGCCATCAGGAGGAATGGTACGTGAAGTCTAATGTGCAATCCGGCCCCAGAGGCATCCTTGCGGATACCTGGTACAGTGATATCCTGGTGGAAAGCGAGGAGGAGAGCCTGGGGATTGTAATTGTGGTGAGATATTCCGAGGAGGGTGATCCGGAGAACATGGAGAAACGCTGCGGGGAAGCTCTGGAGCAGATTGAGAGGATGGATTACGAAGACAGGCTGAGGGAGAACGGGATAGAGAAGATTCTGAAATACGGATTTGCCTGTCATCGGAAGAAGTGCCGGGTGAAGTGTGCAAAGAAGTTATTGACTTGATGAACAGTCAGAGGCTGTTGTGCTTTCCGACGGGGAGATTCGGCAGGACAAGCTTTTTTCTAAGAAATGAAGAAATGGCAGAAAGATAAAGAGGGGCAGGAAAATGAGGCGGTATTTCAACACAGAGGGGTGCTGCAGACCGGGGATTCATTATATGGTGCGGCTGGATGAAAGACTGGATGAGATAAAGCGGCTGTATGTGGACAGAGGAAAATATTTTGTCATCAACCGGGGAAGGCAGTATGGGAAAACCACAACACTCAGAGAGCTGGCCGAATATTTGAAGAATGACTATGCGGTTCTGTCTATGGACTTTCAGGCATTGGGGACGGATAATTTTGCCGACGGGCCGACCTTTGTGACTTCCTTTATTGAATATCTGGAAGAAATATATGCCAGGAAAGAGGGATTACGGAATGACATGTGTACGGAAGCTTATCAGGAACTGCTTTCTCTGAAAAGCAGGGAAAAAGCAGGGCTGGATAAATTGTTCCGTGGTTTGAGCAGGATGTGTGAAACTGCGAAAAAGCCTGTTGTCTTGATTATAGACGAAGTGGACGGTGCATCAAATAACCAAATTTTTATTGACTTTCTGGCACAGTTGAGACGGTATTATCTGGACAGAGATAGCAGTCCCACCTTCCATTCGGTGATATTGGCAGGTGTGTATGACATCAAAAATCTGAAACTGAAAATACGTCGGGATGATGAGCATCAGTATAACAGCCCCTGGAATATTGCTGCAAGATTTAATATGGAGATGAGTTTTTCTGCAGATCAGATTGCTCGGATGCTGCAGGAATACGAGGACGATCAGAGCACAGGGATGGATGTAAAAGCCATGGCCAGTTGTATTTATGAATATACTTCTGGTTATCCGTATCTGGTTTCGGCGCTCTGTAAGTTTCTGGATGAGGATATTCCTGAGAGAGACGGATTTGCAGACTGCGGGGACATATGGACGGAAGAGGGTGTGAGGGAGGCGGTGAAAATACTGCTGAATGAAAATATACCGCTATTCGGCAGCATGGTACGACAGCTGGATTTGTACCCGGAGCTGAAGGATGTGCTGAAGCAAATTCTGTATGAAGGGCAGAGGATAGCCTTCAGTCCGGATACAAAATCAATCAACATTGGCCTTATGTTTGGTTTTCTGAAAGAAAATGAAGGACAGATTGTTATCGCTAACCGTATTTTTGAAATGCGGCTGATGAATTTGTTTATATCAGAGGAATCTGTTCAAAGCGACGTGTTCAAACAGGGACAGAGTGACACGAACCAGTTCATCCGAAACGGCTGGCTTGACATGGACAGGGTCCTGGAAAAGTTCGTGGAATTATTCAAGGACAGTTTGCAAGAGAATTCCTGAAGGAAGAACGGATACTAATAGGAATGTATGAGGATGCAGATTGTAAAGGGAAAACAGAATACACATTTCATAATACAGGGGCCTTTTTGAAGGTTCCTTGTTTTTATATTCTGTAGAATTGTGAAAAATTCCATTATCATAATGGTTAAGGATTAGAGACAAGGGGCCGATATAATTGTCAGAATCCCTGGAGATTGGGATAAAAGTAATGGGAATGAAAGTAAATAGGGCAGCACGGAAGCGAAAAGATTGCATGGAAGCAGGAAAGTGACGGAATCTGTTGTTGTGGGTGCAATAATGGATTTTTTTATGGGTTGATTTTAAAGTATATATATCTTATTATATAATGGAGATTTGGCGATAGAAACCTGTCTTAGATTTTAGTAGATAATTTTCGTGATTTTGCTGTGCCGACGGGTAAGGCATAACAGGAGTAGGAAACAGCCTGAAATATGGGAGAATATATGGATATCAGCGTAAACAGAAGAGGCTATCAGCCTACGCAGGAGGAATTGAGGAAAATACAATTGATATTATGAGTGTTTTGTATGTTATGAAAGGCCCGGAAAAAGTTAGGGAACAAAGGATATGATATATGGAAGAATTTGAATATACGCCTCAAAATATACGCAGATTGCAGATGGTTGAATTGGATATGCTGAAAGAGGCAGATCGCATCTGCAGGAAAAATAATATTCACTATGAGCTGGATGGCGGTACTCTTTTGGGAGCTGTTAGACATAAAGGCTTTATTCCTTGGGATGATGATATCGATATTCGAATGTTGCGCAAAGATTATGATAAGTTCTGCGTGGTATGTGAACAAGAGCTTGATCCCGAAAAATATTTTTTACAGACTTATAAAACTGATCCTGGATATCGCTGGGGATATGCCAGAATTTTGCGAAAAGGTACAATGTTCAGGCGTAAAAACCAGGACATGCTTACGATGAAGAGGGGGATTTTTATAGATATATTTCCCTGTGATGGAATGCCGGAAAGACAACCCTGGAAAGCGATATTTAATTTCAGATGTTATGCTGTCAGAAAAATCTTATATTCTCCGGTTGGAGCAGTAAATGATAACAATTTAGGAAAACGGACAGTTTATAAGATTTTGCGTATGCTTCCTGCAAAGATTGCCTTTCGTGAAATGGAGAGGCTTTCTGATAAATATGCAGACAGGGACACCAGACTTATTCGAACCATTGGATGGGGGGCTCCGGAAGAGAATAAGGGATTTCTGCGTGATTGGATGGAAAAATCATGTGAGATAGAATTTGAAAATTTGCAGGTAAAAGTACCGGTTGACGCGGATGGGTATCTGCGTTTTATGTTCGGGGATGATTATATGACTCCGCCGCCGGAGGAACAGAGGAAGCCAAAGCATACCGCTACTGATATAGACTTTGAACAAGGATGGTGCAATCAGGATGAGAATTGAAGAGTTTAATATTTTATATGCGATACATAAACTGGGTATTTCCTTTTCAAAAGAGTTGATTGCAGAGAAAACCGGTTACGGATTGTCAGAAATTGATGGGGTTATTGAAGTACTGAAAAACAAAAATTGGTTGGACGAAGATATTACTGATTCAGGATATGCTGCCTTGGATGAGTATAAGGTCGACAATGCGATTATAATGGCAGCAGGATTTGGGCTGCGAAGTCTTCCGCTGTCACGCTATGTACCAAAGGGACTTTATGTGGTAAAGGGTGAAGTGTTAATTGAACGGCAGATCAGGCAGCTTTTGGAAGCTGGTATTAAAGAAATTGTGGTAGTTGTGGGATATTTAAAGGAACAGTTTAAATATTTGCAGGATAAATATGGTGTGATTATTGTTGAGAATGATGACTATTATCGATACAATAATATTTCTTCTCTTTATGCGTCAAAAGACTATTTGAAAAATAGTTTTATTTGCTGTTCAGATAATTATTTTAATGTAAATATTTTTGAAGAATATGTTTATGATTCCTATTATTCCTGCAAATATACCAAGGAATATGCCGAGGAATATTGTGTTACCAAGATGGAAGGGGATTATATTGCAGAGATTCATAAGGGCGGAAGTAATGCGTGGTATACCATAGGGGAGGCTTATTTTTCAAAATCTTTCAGCAGCATTTTTCTAAAATATCTGGAGTCAGAATATGAGAATTCAGAAACTAAAAAGATGCTTTGGGATGATTTTCACATTAGACATATAGAAGAACTGCCTTTGCTGTTGGTGAAATATGATAACACTATTGTGCAGGAGTTTGACACGGTTGAAGATGTGGCAGCCTTTGATCCGGATTTCAGAAAATATCAAGACAGGATATTGGAGTCAAATGCAAATACAGCCGCAAAGCTGCCTACTATCTTTGTAAAATATGATGATGTGGAACGTTATAATTCTGCTGTAACAGATCAGCATTCAGGACGTCTCCATTTGAATGAAAATACATTTGGACCGAGTCCTAAGTGTATGGATGTCCTGAAAGAGATACGAGTACAGGATTTATATGAATATGATATGGCATCAAAGGACTTTCTGGTTGAGGAGATATCAAAGGTTTTTTCTATTCCGGAAGACGATATTTATATCCATAATGGTTCGGCGGAACTAATCAAATCTGTCTTTTCTATCACGTTGGAAAGAGGGGACAGCATTTTAGTTTCAAATCCGGGGTGGAGCTATTATGCGAGTCTGGCAAGGGAAAAATTCTGCAATGTATATTACTATGATGTTCTGAAAGACGATTATGCATATTATATGGATGTGGAAGACATTTTGAAAAAGGCAAAGCAGCATCAGCCGAAAATTATTGTCATTACAAGTCCTCATAACCCAACGGGGTGTAAGATAGATGGAAATGTACTCGAAATGATTATAAAGGAAAATCCGGATTCTCTGGTGTTGTTGGACGAGGCATATTGGGGATTCTCAGAGGAAAACATTGATGTACGCAGACTGGTAGAAACATATACCAATATTATAATATCCAGGACATTTTCCAAGTATTATGGGCTGGCAAATATGCGGGTGGGGTATGGCTTCTGCAATTCTAAGGTAAAACATATTTTCGGCTTGGATCTTCCATTATTCCGGGAGAGTACTCTATCCCGCAGGATGGCAGTAGCAGCAATGCATGAGGAAATATACTATGAGGATGTGACTCATAAATTAAATGAGATTAAGACATGGTTTATGGATGAATTGAATCAGCTTTCAGGTGTCAGGGTATTTCAGTCATGTTCCAACTTTGTGGCAGTTAAGATTGAAAATGCGGATATGCAAAAGATAAGAGAAATATTAAAAGAAAATGGTATTTTGATACGCCTGTTTGAGGATAAAGAAGAAGTGATTGCCAGAATTACGATATCTGAAATGGAAATTATGAAGAGAACAGTGGATATCTTTAAGGAAAATTTGTGAGTATTTTAAACATATTTATTCAAAATGGAATGGATAGGAGGGTATAGAAATGGTAAAGGTCCTGGATGAGTTTAGAAAAAGATTAGATGATGTAATGATAAAGGCGTTCGGACATAGAGTGGTTTTGTTCGGATATGGATATTCAGGGCGTTTTCTTGAGTGGTATGCGGAATATTATCATAGTATCAAAGTGGATTTTATCATCAAAGAGGGATATGCGAAGGACATACCATATGAATTTCCTATATTCAGAGATTCCTTATTTGAGTTTGACTATATGGATGTAAAAAATGCTTTGGTATGGTTGGCAATTCCAGAAGATGAGGAAGTAAAAAGGAAACTTGAGGAGGCCGGTTATATAAAAGATAAAACATATTTTAATTTTCTGGAGATTGTATATGGTAAGGATTACATATGTACAGAATCTGAGGAAAAGGATATTTTTACCCGAAAGAAAACAGGTATACGGGATGTACAGTTTATGGAATGGTTGGAATATGTATACGATTGCAATTTTGTCACAGCTATAGAAAGCAAGGATTTTGTAGAAGGGATAGCCGGGGGACATAGTTATCGAATAAGTACGCAAAAAGAAATTTTTCCAATTTTAGATAAATGTCACTGTATGCCGAAAGATGGGGACGGAATTTTTGATTTCGGTTGTGGTAAAGGCGGGGCAATGATTGCATTTTTGGATTATGGTTTCCAGAAGATTGGGGGGTAGAATATGAAGCACCCATTTATGAGGAACTGGTAGCTAATTTTAGAAAATTGGGTATTGGGCTGAATGATCATAAAAACATTATCTGCATACATGGGGATGCAGGTAAGATTACTGCAGAATTAGATGATTATAATTGGTTTTATTATTTTGATCCGTTTGGAAATCCTGTCTTTGAACAAACGATCAGCAACATATGTGATAGCTTGAAAAGAAAGCCAAGAAAGATACATATTATAAATATTAATCCCAGATTTAGTGATGCTATTTTGAGTAGCGGGTGCTTTGAATTGACAAACCAATTTCTGGCTACTACGCGTCAGAAGGTGGTGAATATCTTTGTTTCAAAAAGAGAGTATGAGCCAAAGGTATAACGGAGGTTGGAATGAAACGTTATTACTTATATGGGGCAGGACAGAACTGTAAAGGTGTAATTAAATTTTTTGGCGCAGAAAATATTACTGCAATCATAGACAGTGATGAAAAAAAGAATGGAAAGAAATTTGATGGCATTCCTATTGTTTCATTGCAACAGTATATTGCGCAGGAAAGTAATGAAGAAATTATTATTACAAGTGTTTTGGCGAATAAAGAAATTGCAGAAGTATTGGAATTTAATGGAATTAGAAATTATTACAAATGTCCTTATATGTTAACAGGATTTTATGAAAATGGAAAAGATATTGTGGATAAGTTAGAATTGAAAAAATATCCTGAAATAGTCTGTTGTAGCTGTAATCCAATATCAGAATCCATAGAGGAAGAGGTAAAAAAGAAAGATAGTAGTATTGTTTTTAAATATATAGACAGAGATAATCTGAAAGAAGTAAATAATAAAATCCCGATTTTGGTAACGAATGAAGATGACGAATATATCTGGAAGAAATTGAATAGGGCTGATGGACTGGAAAATGTGATAGATATCAATAATATTTATAGAGCAAAATATGGCTTTATTAATAAAGATATTGTCAAATTCAGAGATATTCATAAGGGAAAGCGTTGCTTTATAATTGGAAATGGCCCAAGCTTGAGATATACGGATCTGGAAAAATTGCGTGAGGAAAAAGAAATTTGTTTTGGATGTAACAGAATATATTTGGCATATCCCAATACAAATTGGAGACCTGATTATTATGTTGCAGTAGATCACATGATAATCCAGAATGATTATGCTAAAATACTGGAGCTTGGAGGGATCAGATTTGTCCGTCATTCTTATTGTCAGGTGGAAAATTGGGCAAAATACGGTATATATGAATTTAGAGGGTTGGCATGTCCGTCTCAACAACCACAAGTATCCTATGACATATTAGAAGGAATTTATATGGGGAATACAGTAGTTTATGATGCCTTGCAGATAGCCTTATATATGGGGTTCCAGGAGATTTATTTATTGGGTGTGGATATGACTACAGGTATAAGATATGAAGATGAGGGATCGCATTTTTATAAGTCTCCGGATACCAAAGAAAATCTGGGTACAAGTAATTCCTTGGAGGCGAGAAAGAATCTTGGATATGCAGCAGAAGAAATAGCAAAGTCGGGTTGGATATTACGAAACGCAACAAGAGGTGGAGAACTGGAAGAGGTGCCCAGGGTAGATTTTGATCTATTGTTTTAAATAAAGATAATCTTTTGAAGTACTTAAGCAAGTGCCATATAGAAGGGCGCATCGAAATATTATAATATAGGGAATTGGGGAAAATTAAGGCGTATAAGCGAAGCGTGGAATATGAAGGGAACAGATGTGATGAAGACAGATTTGGTTACAGGAGCAGCAGGTTTTATAGGGGCAGAAATAGCAAGAGAACTATTGAAACAGGGACGTCAAGTAGTGACAATTGATAATTTATCTACTGGAGCAGAGGAACATATACCTGAAAATGTAATTTTCATTAAAGGAGATACTTTTGATAAAGAAGTGTTAGAAAAACTGGAAAAGTATAATATTGAAAATATATATCACATAGCAGGACAAAGTGGTGGTATTACCAGCTACGATGACCCTGTATATGACATGAATTCTAATATCAAATCTACACTGCTGTTACTGGATTATGCTGCAGAACATAAGTGTCAGAGTTTTATTTATGCAAGTTCGATGGCAGTATATGGTGATGAAAATCAATGCCCTATTATAGAAGAAACAGCTATTATAAAGCCGAACACTTTTTATGGTATAGGGAAAATGGCAAGTGAAAATTATATGAGAATTTATGCCGAACAATTTGGAATAAAATGTACAGCACTTAGATTCTGTAATATTTATGGACCAGGACAGAATATGGAAAATCTGCGCCAGGGGATGGTCAGTATATTTATGTCTCAGGCGATAAAAAATAAACATATTCACGTGATGGGGAGCGAAAAGCGATTCCGTGACTTTGTATATATTGATGATGTAGTGAGAGCCTGTATTATGGCGGCTGATGGAAAAGAGAAAGAAAGATTCAATGTATATTCCATCGCAACAAATAGGAAAACAACTGTAGAAGAGTTAATTAGACTTATTCAGAAAGTAATGCCCTTTGAAGTGTCAGTTGAGTATAAGGGAAGTACGCCAGGGGATCAATTTGGTGTTTATTGCAGTTATGAATTGATTAAAAAAAATTTAGGCTGGACACCCAAAATAGATTTGCAGAACGGGCTTGCCAAAATGTCAGGATGGGCTTTAGGCGATAAACAGAAAGGAAAATAAAATGCCATATGAAAAGAATCCAGGTGTTGGACTGTACCTTAAGGGATGGGGGTTATGTCAATTCATGGAATTTTGGAAGAGACAAGATACAGTATATAATAGATGGTTTGATGGCGGCGAACATTGATTACATTGAATGCGGTTATTTGACAAATAGTGCGAGTGAAACAGCTTATGACACGACATTATTTAAAGAAGAGCAGCAGATAACAGATACTATCCGTGATATTCATAGGATCAAAAATTTGGTGGCAATGGTAGATTTTGGAAAGTATGATATTTCTGCTCTGGCAGAGAGGTCAGCAGACAGTCTGTTTGGTATTCGTCTGGCGTTTCATAAACACGATTCTGATAAAATAGAGGATGTCTGTTATCAGATTAAGAAAAAGGGTTATCACTTATTTATGCAGCCCATGCTGACAATGAATTATGCGGATGAGGAATTGGTGGAATTGATACATTCAGTCAACCGTATTCATCCATACGCATTCTACATAGTAGATAGCTTTGGCAGCTTAAAAGAGAATGATCTGCAACGTATGTTATATGTGGTGGACCATAACCTGGAGGATGATATCATTCTGGGATTTCATTCGCATAATAATCTCCAACTGGCATATTCAAATGCACAGTTAGTGACGCAACTGCAGACAAATCGTCAAATTATTATTGATTCAAGCATCTTCGGTATGGGAAGAGGAGCGGGAAACCTTAATACAGAATTGTTTGTTGAGTATTTAAATGATTATTATTTTGGAACATATAATATAAAGCCATTGTTGCGTGTTATGGATGATACCCTTAATGGTATATACAATGAAAAGTATTGGGGGTATTCACTGGCATATTACATATCAGCAGTATATAATTGCCATCCGAATTATGCGTCTTATCTTTCTGAAAAGAACTCACTGCTGTCTGATGACATAGAAAGTATTATTTCCAAAATTGATAGTATGCATAAGGAGCATTATAGTGAAAAATATATAGAACAGGTGTATTTATCATATTTGTCTGAACAAAAGGAAAAAAGTGATGCAATGGCCGTCTTAGGAGGAATATTTAATGAAAAAGATATATTAATGATAGGGCCCGGAAAGAGTGTTCTGGAACATCAGGAGCGCCTTTTACAACTGATTTCGATGGAAAAAGTTATTGTAGTTTCTATAAATTGTATTCATGAATGGTTGAGAGATCAGATAGATTATATATTTGTAAGTAATAAGCGGCGCTTTGAAAGGATGCCGACCGATCTATACGGAAAACTGATTATAACTACTAATATAAAATGCCCAGAGGCGTTATATAAAGTACCCTATGAAAATCTGCTTAATGATCAGGAAGACGTTGAAGATAATTCAGGCATGATGTTTTTGAAGTTATTGACTTCTTTTAGTGTAGATAAAGTATATATAGTGGGACTGGATGGCTTTTCTTATGACATGGATGAAAATTACTATACGGAGGATATGAAGTTTTCATTGAATAGAAATAGGATGAAGAATCTGAATGATGGAATGAGAAAGTTGATTGGAGATTTTCAAAAAATTATAGATATTGAGTTTCTGAATTCACCCAGATTTTTAACGGAGGGATTATGAAAGTAATAGCAGTAGTACCAATTAAATTGAACAGTGTCCGGTTACCGCAAAAAAATATTAGGAGTTTTAAGAATGGACAACCATTATGCTTCTATATTTTAAATACATTACTGGCAGTTCAAAATATTGATGAGGTATATGTGTATTGCAGTAATCCAAAAATCAAAGATTATATACCGAAGGAAGTAAAATTCCTGCAAAGGAGTCCGCAATTGGACCTGGACACTACAAAGATGAATGAAGTTTTGAAAAGCTTTGGAGAAGAAGTGTACGCGGATATTTATGTAATGACACATACAACAGCACCCTTTGTAAAGAAGGAGTCTATTGAAAAAGGATTGCATGCTGTTCTTGAGCAGGGATATGATTCTGCATTTGCAGTAAAAAGGCTTCAGGATTTTCTGTGGAAGGATGGCCGACCTTATAATTACAGTCTGGAAGATATACCGCGTACACAAGATCTGGAAGCTGTTTATGAAGAGACCAGTGGATTTTATATTTTTGAGAGAAGTGTAATGACGGATTATAATAGACGAATAGGAAAAAGACAGTATATGGTGGAGGTATCAGAAATAGAGGCGATAGACATTGACGAGGAAGAAGACTTTATCATTGCAGATGCAATATTTAATTATTTAAGGATTCTTCCAGGTGGTGAGAGGGTGACACTGTGAGAAATTATCATAAAACAGATGAATTGATTGGAGCGGTTCAATCGTTAAGAGGAAACAAACTCTATATTGCCGGGGCGGGAAAATATGGTGAATTTCTGGGGCAGTTTTTTGACAAGCATAAGATTGCATGGGAGGGATATGCGGATAAAAGAAAATCAATACAAAAGCTGAATGGGAAGCCGGTATACACTTATGATAAATTAGATGTGGATGGATATTATGTGGTTTCTACCTGTAATTATAAAGATGAAATAGAAGAGGAATTGAGAAACGCCGGCATCCGGCCAGAACGGATAATTTCTTATGATAATCCGGAAGTAATATATGAATTATATGCAGATTGGATTGATTGGAGAAAATATACTAAGAGACTCAAGAAGTTTTATGGGCGGCATAAGGGTAAGAGATGCTTTATCATCGGTAATGGTCCCAGCCTCAGTCTTCAGGATTTGGAGAAATTAAAACAGGAAATTTCTTTTGGTTCAAATTCGATTTATGCATTATATGCACATACTGCCTGGAGACCTACCTATTACTGTGCCTGGGATCCTGTTTTCTGTAAAGAGATGATGTCTGAAAAGAAGAGTATGTTTCGGCTGATGGAAGGATGTGAGGCAACGTTTACCTCATTGTTTAATGATGCGATTCAATATAGAGACGACGCTGATATGGAGAAGCTTTATTACATGCGTACTATGCATGAGATCGCGAACAATGGTCTGCCGAAGTTTTCGGAAGATTGCGCAGAATGTGTATATACTTCGGGAACGATAACCTATGGAATGCTGCAGTTAGCGGTTTATATGGGATTTAGACAGATATATTTATTAGGTATGGATTTTAGTTACTCTCATGAACGGTATGCAGATAGTACTATCGTTGTAAAAAATACAATGAATCATTTAGATATTATTGAAAAAGTGCAAGAGCGATATTATAAGCCATTGACAGAGCATTACGGAGTACAATATATGGCTGATATAGATTTACAACGTTCAGGTTATGAAGTTGCTAAAAAATATGCGGATACCCACGAAATTAATATATATAATGCTACCAGGGGAGGAAAACTGGAAGTATTTAAAAGAGTAAGTTTTGATGGTTTATTTGATGGTATTTTTAGTCAAAAAGAGGGAAAACAGTGAACATTTTAGCAATAATCCCCGCACGGGCAGGCTCCAAAGGGATTCCAAACAAGAATATCAGAATAATAGGTGGCCATCCGCTTATTTATTATACCATTAAGAATGCAATAGCCTCTAAATATATTACTGATATAATTGTATCTACAGATTCCGTAGAAGTAGGAATTATTGCGCGTCAAATGGGAGTTAAGGTAAAATGGCGAGATGCAGAGTTATGTGGAGATGCAGTTACGCTGGATGCGGTAGTTGCTGATGCTGTTTCAGATGGAAACTGGGATTATATTGTTACGATGCAGCCAACATCACCTACTTTGCAGGTTGATACTTTAGATAGGGCAATTTTATATTCTATCGAAAACAATCTCGACACAGTAATATCTGCAATAAATTCTCCACATTTATCGTGGGGAGAGAAAGATGGAAAGAAAGTGCCCAATTATATAGAGCGGCTTAACCGACAATATTTGCCTCCCTGCTATATGGAAACAGGAGCCTTTGTAATTTCGAAAGCATCTGTAGTAACTCCAAAAACCAGAATTGGAAAAAGAATTGAAGTATTTGAAATACCAGAGGATGAGGCATATGATGTAGATACTTTTAATGATCTTCATAATGTGGCAATGATTTTGGACAGGAAAAAGGTTGCGATTTATGTGAATGGCAATAATAAGCGAGGTATTGGTCATATTTACCGGGCATTGGAAATCGCAGATGAATTTTATACTAAACCGGACATATATTATGATATCAATCAAACGGAAGTCAAAGTGTTTGGAAAGACAACGCATAATCTGATTCCGGTCAATGGGATTGCAGAACTTTTTGAAATATGTAAAAAAAATAATTATACATTATTTATCAATGATATTCTTACAACGTCAATTGACTATATGATAGGTTTGCGATCGGTTCTTCCAAATGCAAAAATTATTAACTTTGAAGACGATGGAGAAGGAGTTATTAAGGCCGATTTAGTCTTCAATGCACTGTTTAGCGGGGCGGAACTTCCACAAATACATGCAGGAGAAAAATATTACATTTCTGGTAAAACCTTTATGTTTTATGAACCTATTGAAATTAAGGAAAAGGTAAAAAGGATATTTATTTCTTTTGGTGGTGCGGATCCGCAAAATTATTCTGACAGGATATTAAATATGTTGACTAAAACTGAGTATCAAAAATACCAGTTCGTTATGGTTTTAGGACGTGCAAAGCAGAATGTGGAGAAGCTGATGGAATATAATAATTTCCCCAATATTGATGTCCTTTATGATATATCCAATATGCCTGAAATTATGGCCGGATGTGATATAGGGATAACTTCCAGAGGGCGTACAGGATACGAACTGGCAATGTTAGGTATACCTTCCATTGCAATGGCCCAGAATACGAGGGAAGAAAAGCATGGGTTTGTAAGTAATGAAAATGGGTTCAGCTATATTGGGCTGAATCCAGCTGATGAAATAATTGAAAGTACCATAAGAATGTATTTATCAATGTCAAGGGAGAGTCGGCAAAAATTTCAGGATATGCTTCTCAGTCATGACTTACGTGACGGACGAAAAAGGGTAATGGGATTGATTAATTCACTATGATAAATATGGAAGGAGAGAATTAAGTGAATAAACCATATATAATTGCAGACATGGGAGTCAATTTTTTTGATACTGCAAAAGTGATGAACATTAGTCCGATGGAGGCTGCAAAGATTTATATTGATAAAGCTGCAGAGGTGGGAATTGATTGTGCTAAGTTCCAATCGTATAAAGCAAAAACCATTGTGTCCAGAAATTCACCGGCATATTGGGACTTGAACAAAGAACCTACAAAAACACAATATGAACTTTTTTTGAAGCATGATTGTTTCGAAGAAAAAGACTATTTAGAATTGAGTAGGTATGCACATGCGAAAGGCATGGATTTTACATCTACTCCATTTGACTATGATTCTGCAGATTACTTGGAAACAATGATAGATTTTTATAAAGTTTCTTCTTCTGATCTTTCTAATTTGCCTTTTATTCATCATATAGGGAAAAAGGGAAGGCCAGTATATATATCGGTGGGAGCATCTTATCTTTCGGAAGTGGATGAGGCATTGAGAGCTTTGAAAGAAGTTGGTTGTAAAGATATAGTTGTTTTGCATTGTGTATTGTGTTATCCGACAAAACCGGAAAATGCAAACCTTCGTATAATTGAAACACTTAAAAGAGATTTCCCTAATGTTCGAATTGGATATAGCGACCATGTAGCACCTGATGATACGATGATGACTCTGTCTACAGCCTATTTACTGGGTGCTGAAGTCATTGAAAAACATTTTACACTTGATAAAACATTATTGGGGAATGACCATTATCACGCAGGGGATCCGGATGATTTCAGAAAAGCTATAGCTAATTTTAAATGGATTGATACAGTGTTAGGCTCGGAAGAAAAAATAGTATTAGATTGTGAACAAATTTCACGACGGGAAGCAAGAAGATCGTTAGTGCTCACTAAAGAGATGAAAGCAGGCGAAGTAATAAAAAGAAAGGACATAATGGCCAAACGTCCAGGAACAGGGATTTCTCCGGAATATTTGGATGTTGTTATAGGACGAAAGGTCGTGAAAGAACTGGCCGAGGACACAATTTTAACATGGGATATGATATAGATTTTATTAGAATGAAATAGATTGAGGAATGTATGAAAATTCTTTCTTATGCATGGTACATATATGATTCACGGTTACAACAATATATAAATAACTGTACTGGCGGCGGACTTGTGGTTCGTGATTTATGTGAATTTTTAGGACAAAAAGAAAAGTCTTATTTGTTTATTGGGCAATATGTGTTTCCTGAAATGAAACTTGGTAATATAAACTTGGTAAAGACAGATTATCAAGCGGATATGAAAAAATCAGCAGGCAAGGATGAGACATATATTGCTTATATGACAAAAGTCTTCGAGAGGACTATAGAAGAAGTACGACCAGATATCATTCATTTTCATGACTGTGGAGATTTAGCATATTCAATTATTAAAAATGTATGTATTCCTCATAAATTGAAATATGTTATTACCTGCCATCTTTACATTGGCAAAAATCCGGAATTTGCAGGGTATGAAAGATCTTTAGCCGTTGAAGAGAGAATGCTGGAGTTAAGTAATCTGAACCTTATTACTGTCAGTAGTGGCATGAAAAAAAAGATTTTAAGAGATTATCCGAAATATGATGAGAAAAATATAACACCAATATTGAATGGAACAAGTTTCAAAGCTGCTTATATGAAAAGTGACTACAGAGATTATCTGGAAGTCGGTGATAGAAAAGTCCTGTTATGTGCTGGTTCGATTTGTTATAGAAAGAATCAATTACAGATTTTACGCATATTCGAACAATATTCCCAGTTAAAAGAACAAATATATGTCATTTTTTGCGGAAATATGACAAAAACGATGACTGAGAATTTTGAAGAAGAAATAGAGAAAAGAAAATTGAGCCAGTGCATGCATTATATTGGGGCATTATCCAGTGAAGAAATGAAGAAGATGTATTCTATTTCAGAGGGCCTTATTATGCCAAGTTATGCCGAAGGTTTGAGCATTTCTGCGCTGGAAGCAATTGCTTATGGGGTACCGGTTATTATGTATGATGATTCAGAGTGCGCATTGGATTTAGATGATGAAAATGTTGTAAGCTTTGCAAAGAGCCATACGGATGAAAGCATGGTAAATGCAATAATTCATTGGTATAACAAGGTATGGGATAGAGATTATATTATAAAGTATGCTGAGTATTTTAAGATGGAACGAATGGCAGATGACTATATAAGATATTACAAAAATTATGATTTAAAGTAAGCATAGATATTTCCATTTATAAAAGCTATAAAGCAGATTAGGCTAGTGTTTTTCCATGGAAAGGGTAAATAGTGGAATAGGTGGAATTTTATCAGTGTATTAAAAACGGGTGAGCAATATTGGGAAAAAATAGGAAAATAAGTATTATAACCGTTGTATATAATGCAGCAGATACCATAGAACAGACAATCAAAAGTGTAATCAGGCAAAAGACAGAAAATGTGGAATATATACTGCTTGATGGAATGTCCACAGATGGTACATATGAAATTATACGGAAGTATAAAGACGATGTGGATATTATAGTACATGAAAAGGATAATGGACTGTATGATGCTTTGAATAAAGGGATAATGCTGGCTTCTGGAGAAATCATAGGGATAATCCATGGCGATGATTATTATGCGGACGGGACAATTTCTAAAGTTGTTGCATATTATGACACTCAGGACGCAGATATTCTGTATGGAGACGCGTTATGGTTTGACAAATCAGGGGAAGATGGTTTATATGCTTGCTATAATATTGAAGAACTCTGGTATAGGATGGCTGTTCCCCATCCTGCTGTATTTGTGAGAAAAGAAGCGTACCTGAAGCATGGTTTATTTGATGTACGATACGCCATAGCGGCGGATTATGAGCTGATGTTAAGAATGTATAGTGAAAAGGCCAGGTTCGTCCATGTGGATGAGGTTCTGGCGTATTTCCGAAAAGGCGGATTGAGTGCAAAGAGGCAAGAGGAATGTATTGAAGAGGCAAAGTCAATTTCGCTGCGATATATTGGTCGATGTGGCGAACCAGATAAATGGCTGCACAAAATAGAAGAAACTTATGCTATCCGAAAGTTTGAACAATTAAGCGAGAGAGAAGAAGGATTGCTAATTCAGGGAATAGAGCGGTTTATGGGTAATGAGGGCGGTAATCTGACAATATTTGGCATTGGAAAATGGGGGAAGCGTTGTTTTCAGGTTTTGGAGTCGTCCAACATAGAGGTGGATTCCTTTGTTGACAATAATCCGGCCCGGTGGGGAGAAAGATATCATGGTATCTTAATCAAATCACCAGATACATTAGTAGATTATTGTGGCAGCGTGTTGATTGCCACATCAAAATATGAGGATGAAATAAAACGGCAGTTGGAGGGAATGAGTAAGAAAATATCAATCCTTTCCTTGTCCGACTGGGCAAGAGAAGTGTTGGATTGTTTGCAATATATAGAGTGGGAGCCGGAGACATATGAGAACGATATTGGCTAATACAATTGCCCCATTAAAGAAACGAAAAGGGCAATTATCTGATTGTAGAGAAATGATACAGCGCTGCGGCGCGAATACTGGAAATGTTTGTTTTGTAGACGCCATGTACCAGCAGCTGGATTTTGAAAAAGAAGTGGTATGCAATGATATAGATGTAGACAACTTAGAGGATGCGGTGTGTGTGCTTCCGGCCTCTAATTGGATAAATCATGATGGAAAAGTATTGGGACAAATTTTTCCTCGTTTGAAAACTACAAATGTTAAGTTAGCGGTACTTGGACTTGGAATACAGATGGAATTGGACCAGACAATAGAGGACTTTATTAAGGGGCTATCATCAGAAACCATTACCGCGTTGAAGATAATGAGTGAACATTGTGCATGCATTGGTGTACGGGGGGGCATTACTGGAGAGATTCTGGATAGATTGTCAATTCATAACTGGCAGATTGTCGGATGCCCATCTTTCTATGAACCTTATAGAAAAACGGGAACGATTACATTAAAAGAACCATCTGCTGAGAAAATCTGTTATAATACAAAGCCCGGTTTGGATAAGGAACATAAATTGATGGAGATGGCATTATCGGCAAAGGCACCTATTGTGCTACAGGCTATGAGTGATTTACCGCTGACTTTGACAGAGGGAAGGACTGTTGAACAAAGGCTGCTGGATGACAGGTATCCAGGGGCAAAATTTACAGCAGAAGAACTTGAAAATTATATACGGGAATCTGGACATATTTTTTATAATCGTGATGATTGGAGTCATTATCTGACAGGGAATAATGTGACATTTTCCGCAGGTGGAAGATTCCATGGCAATATGATGGCTTTTTCAAATGGGATTCCGGCTGTTTGGATTGTTCATGATATAAGGGGAAAAGAATTGGTGGATGCAATGGCTTTGCCTTTTATTTTTTATAATGCCCTGGAAGATATGAATACACCGGACAAGCTGTTAGCTGTTTGTAAGTATGATAATAAATTTGTTCAAAACTATAAGAAAATGGGAGAGGACTATGTAAATTTTCTGGAAAAGAACGGTATCAGACATACGTTTGGATCGGCCTATAACGGTGGTACTGTGAAAAAATCATAAGAGAAGATTATAATTAAACTATTTTGGAGAGTACATAATCAATGAAAAAAGAGGTGGCAGTTGTAATTCCATATTATCACTATGAACTGACAGAAATGGAAAGTATTTCTTTTCATAGATGCCTGAATGTTCTTGGAAATTATCCGATTGTACTTATAGTGCCGGAAAATATGGGGAAAGAAAAGTATCCGCCAGTTTCCGGGCTATTGTTTGAGGTGGTACCTGATGAGTGGATGGAGAGTGTGGAAGCTTATAACCGCATGATGCTTCTTAAGGATTTCTACAGACGTTTTTTGCAGTATGAGTATATATTGGTTTATCAGCTTGATGCATTTGTATTTTCGGATTCTTTACGGCACTTTTGTAGTTATGGATATGATTTTATTGGCGCTCCGTGGTTGCCGGGAATGTATTATATTCATGACTTGAAAAGATGTATGTGGTATGTGGGAAACGGAGGATTTTCTCTCAGAAGAGTTTCAGCTTTTTTTAATGTGCTGAAGACGTGTTCCACCGAAAATGTTATGGTACACGAGGATATTTTCTGGTCCAGCCGGGAGTCAGAATATTTTCATGTCGCACCGGTTGAAATAGCATTACAATTTTCTTTTGAACGTTATGTCCGCCAATGTTATTCACTGAATCATAATCATCTGCCTTTTGGATGCCATGCATGGGAAAAATATGACTTTGATTTTTGGAACCCTTTTTTTGAGGAAAGAGGGTATCACCTGTCCGGTCAGATACCAGAAGGGATTGATATAGATATGGAATATCCAGCCCCCTTTTTGCATTATTTGAATGCGGATAGTGCCATAATCAGAAATTGCTATAATGGTCTGATGGAACAGCGACAAACAGTATATGTCTTCGGAGCGGGAAGAAGGGGAAGCGAATGTATTTGGCTGCTGCGCCATGCGGATGTAGAAAATATTCGTTGTATAGACAACAATATGGCGGTTTGGGGGAACAGGCTATTTGATGTTCCGGTGGAGGAACCAGATATTTTGAAGTATGAAAGAAAAGAGGAAATACTGGTATTGATTGCTGCTAAATACTCGGAGAATGAAATATTAAGGCAATTGAAGGAATGGAAGCTGGAGTATGGACGTGAGGTTTTTTTCTATAGGGATTTGACCGAAAAAATTACAGCGGGATTATGAGATAAAATGAAACGTTTGGGAATAATCGTGTTATTTGACAGCAGTGGGAACGTAGATAATTATATAAAAGTTTTACTATCTTCCTTACAAAGTGAATTGCATGAAATATTGATAGTAATAAATGGCTATATGGACAATAATTCCTTAAAAATACTCTACAATTATACAGATATGGTTTTTTGCAGGGAAAATATCGGATTTGATGCGGGAGCTTATAAAGATGTTTTTCTGCATTTTTTTGGCCGTGACAGGTATGAAATGTATGATGAAATTATATTAATGAATGATACCATTTTTGGCCCTTTGAGTTCGTTAAAGATGCTTTTTGAGAGATTTGAAGCTGAAAATGTAGATTTTTGGGGACTAACTAAGCATCCGGAAAAAGTATGTAATAATGGAAAAGTAATTGAAAGTCATATTCAGGCGTATTTTCTGGTTATTAGGAAAACTCTTTTCACTGATTCTCTGTTTGAAACTTTTTGGCGGGAACTGGATTATCCTCAGTCTTATGAAATGGCAGTCAGAAATTTTGAAATAAAGTTTACAGTTTTTTTCACTGAGAAAGGATTTCAGGGGAATTCATTGATGGAATTATATCAGGGGCTTCTTTGGGAAAAGGAAAATCCTTATTTATTACATAGCTATGAACTTATAAAGGAACTAAAGGTTCCTTTTTTCAAAAAGAAATGCTTGCAGTTTCAAAATGAGGGATATATAAATGCACTTAAAACACTGGAATATATAGAAAAGGAAGATAAATATGATACAAGTCTGATTTGGGATAACATTTATCGTCTATGCAGAGAAAAAAAATATTTATCTGTACTTGACTATGCCGATCTTGATAAATTCTATGCAGTTCATAATCGAATATTTATATATGGAAATGGAAAGTATGGACAGAAAATGGAGAAATATTTTCGATATCGGAACTGGACATTTGAATGTTTTTTGTCTTCTGAAATAACAGATACCTTCGTAAATTGTTGCAAATATTCTGAGATAGACTTTAACTCTGATGATGGCGTTATACTGGCATTGGGAAAGGCAGCATTTGCGGAAGTATATCCTGTTGTTAGAGAAAGGATGGATGATACACAAATGTTCATTTTACGGTATGAGTGAAAATGAGGAATTAGATGAAGCGAATTGTAATATATGCCAGAGGGCGCCTGTTAAATAGATATATTAAGAACATAAAGTGGAAAGAAGTAATTGTTATTGCAGATAAATCAGCAGAAAGCGGAGAGATTTACAAAAATAAGGCGGTAATCCATCCGGATAATTTGGTGCGGTATCAATATGATTATATTGCTGTTTTTTCGGACCGTTATTTTGATGAAATATACGCAGAGCTGGTAGGCAGCTATTATATTCCGGCAGCTAAAATTATTTCATGGAGAGCGGTGACAGGTGTAAATATCCCGAAATTTGAGTTTGCCAATTTTTTGCAGAAGTATTTGAACAGTGATAATTTTGTAAGTATACTGGATTGTCACCCTTCCCCAATATACCAGACTTTTATGACAAAAGAGTCGCTGAGTGAGAAAATTGTCCGGTTGGATAGGATTGGGCAGTGCGGATGCCCTGTGATGAAAAACTTATATGATCATAAGTATATGGACTTAGCCAATGTGGATTTTTCCTTTTATGATTTGGCATTATTATGGGAAAAGCCAGAGCCAATGGAGATTATTGGCCAGATCATGGGAAAATCAAGAAGCTGTCTGATACTAATGAATTATGCGGAGGCAATAGAATGGGATATAGATAATAAAGTAAATATTTTAAAACAATATGGAAATGTTCAGCTTTTAAAAAATAATTTAGGCTGTATCATCAAGATAGAAAAGAAGTCTGCAGAGAAGCAGTTCAATACACGTATTTATGTAGTGACACATAAAAAGTATAATATAAAAAATGACGATTTGTATAAACCAATTTGTGTAGGTGATAACTATTATAATGAGACTTATTTGTCTGAGAAAAATGGAGATAATATTTCTGCTTTAAATGAGAAAATTAACGAATGTACAGCTTTATATTGGATATGGAAAAATACAAAAGAGGAATATATTGGATTAAATCATTATCGAAGATATTTTTACGATAGTAATATGCGGATATGCGGCAATTTTCTATGTAAAGAAACCATTGAAAGACAGTTTGAGAAATATGATATTCTTCTGCCCAGTCTGAGTAGAACATACTATGTGTTGGAAGAGATCAGAAGAAGTGTCAGTGACGAAGAGACATTTAAACGTGGCTATGAAATAATCAGAAGTAGAATTGAAGAACAACAGCCAGATTATATAGCGGCTTTTGACAGTGTAATGCATGGTCACAGAGAATATATATGCAACCTTTTTGTAATGAAGAGAGACATATTTGAGGCCTATTGTGAGTGGCTTTTTTCCTTTTTAATTGATGTGGCAAATCAAATGGATGTAAGCAGGTGTACTGGCAACAGCAGACGTGTAATAGGCTTTTTTGCAGAGAGAATGCTGACTGTCTGGCTTTTCAGACAGGATTTGAGGATAAAGGAACTTCCTATTTTAAAGCTGTTTTGAGTAGAGTAAGAAAAAATGTTGAATACGGGAAACTCAGAAATATGAAAAATACTAAAATAAGGATTACGGTCATAGTCACAATACATAATGCACAGGCCTATATCCGGGAATGCCTGAACAGTGTGCAGGAACAGACCTTTTCTGACATAGAGGTTCTGTGCATGGATGGAGGCAGTACGGATAGAACGCCGGTAATATTAAAAGAATACGCCGGTGCAGACTCCAGAATCCGTATCATCAATGATGCGAATACCAGCTATGGACATAAGGTGAACAGAGGAATAGCGGAGGCCCGGGGTGAGTATATATCTGTCTTGGAATCGGATGATATGTATGAACCCTATATGTTAGAAAAACTGTATGAAGCAGCAGAACGGTATCATGCGGATTTTGTAAATGGAGATTATACCAACTTTTTTGATGCTGACGGACATCGCTTCGGCTATGTGACAAAAATGTATCAGAAGGAGGACTATAACTGCCTGATAAATTATAAAGAGCACCCGGAGAAGTTTGGGGTAATTCCCAGATATTGGACAGGGCTGTTCAGAAAAGAATTCCTACTAAGGGAAGATATTAAAATGAACGAATCGCCGGGAGCTTCCTATCAGGATATGTCGTTTCGATTTCTGACCAGCATATTAGCGAAGCGAGTGTATCACCTGGACATTCCACTTTATCGGTACCGGGTGGACAATCCCGGCTCTTCTATGGTTGATTCGAAGAAAACCATCGTGATAGCGGAAGAACACGAATTTCTAAAGAAAGAGCTGCTGAGGCGAAATATCACCAGCCGTTTTATATGGCATAATGCATATCAGTGGAAATATATGGACTTTCGTGGGAATATGCGGCATTTGAAGGGAGAATACAGGCAGGAATTATTCGACAGGTATCGAAGTGAATTGGAAAAAGACAGAGAGCTGTTAAAAAGCTTTTGTGATTTGGGATACAGCCAATTTGTCAGTGAGATGATATGGGAATCTCCGCAGAGAGTCATGGAACTGCTGGAGCAGGATGAGACAACCGAGCGTGAAGAAAGGAAGCGCCTGTATCGTTTACCGGATAAAATATCAAAACTTGAAAAGAACCGGAAGATAGTCCTTTTTGGATGCGGTCAGAGAGGAGCAGCGGTTTTGGGACAGCTACGATTTGAGAGGGAGCGAATAGGGTGTCTGACGGACAACGCAGAAGATTTATGGAATACAGTTATGGAAGGATACAAAATACATTCGCCGGAGGATGCGGTATGCAGATATCCGGATGCATTCTATATTATTGCAAATAAAATGCATTCTTCTGACATTGCGCAACAATTAAACAATATGGGAGTTCCGGAGGAGCAGATCTGGATTTACTGAAAGATATAAGGGGGGAATAAACGAAAAACCAATTATTTCACTTTGTAATAGGATATGCTATAGTAAATCCATAAGATCTGATTCGATAAGCAGGATATTCTAACCGCGGGCAGACAGTCCGTGAGACCTTAACAATCTGAGTTTCTGTCATTCAAAATCCCTGCTTACTATCACAAAATATGAATTGAGCAGGGAGAAGATGGCGGTGTGCTTCAATGCTGCTGGGAATTGGCAATATTCTGGCACATCCTGACTTTACAACGAAAGCGATACAAAGGTCTGATTCTTGTATTCGTCAGTAAGACAGGCCGGTTCGCCTGCACTTCCTTCCCTGCGGAAAGGCGGAACATGGGAGAACCCAACAATGCGCTGAGCGTGTACATGAACAGGCCGGACAGGATAAAGTCTGTGTTGGAGTACTATTTGGGAGAAAAGCTGCCACAGGACTGGCAGTGCGAAGAGGTGAGAGGCCTTACTACCCTTCGGAACGGGAAGGGGAAACTATCCTTTCGGCAGAGGGATTTCTATGGGAGGGGCCATGCCTGGGGGAAGGATTTCTGGCTGGGGATTGAGAATCAGGACAGTATCAATCTTATTTTTCCATGGCGGATGATGGAACTGGACAGCCTGGCTTATGGGGCAGAAATAGAAGAAATTCAGGAGAAGAATAGTCAGGAAAATGTGCATTATGGTATAGAAGATGATTTCAAGTACCATTACAGGAAAGAGGACCGTCTGGAACCGGTACTGAATCTTACATTATATTGGGGCAGGCAGGAGTGGGTGAACCCTTTATCCATCGGAGATATGGCGGATATAGACACGCTGCCAGAGGCATTGAAAGGGCTGTTTGAGGATTATAAGGTGCACTTGATTCCTATGCGTTCCATTCCGGATCCTGAATTGGAGAAGATGGGTTCCGATCTGAAATATGTATTGGGACTGATGAAGCGTACCGGCTCAAAGAAAAAGTATGTGGAATATATTCAGAAGAATCGAGAATATTTCAGCCGGATACCAAAGAGTGCGGTGGATGTGATAGATGCATGTACGAATATAAAGAATATCAGGGAGCATATGCAGTTTCAGGATGCGCAGATTACCCGGAGCGGAGAGGAGGAAGCGGATATGTGTTATGCGTTGGATGCCATTATCAGAGATGCGGAGAAGAAGGGGAAACGTCAGGGAGCCAGGCAGGGTGTGAAGCAGGGAATAGACCGAACAAACAGATTAATACAACTGCTGCTTGCAGACGGCAGGCAGGCGGACCTGTTGAAATCCACCACGGATACGCTTTTTCAACAAAAATTATTCAAGGAGTATCACATCTGAAAGAAATGAGGGAATCTTGATTTAGGGGAAGGAAAACGACTTTCTGAATACAAGGCACGGAGAGAATGCAAAAGTTATAGTAAAACGAGCGGGGAGGAAGCAGATATGTGTTATGCGTTGGATGCCATTATCAGAGATGCGGAGAAGAAGGGGAAACGTCAGGGAGCAAAGCAGGGAATAGACCGAACAAACAGATTAATACAACTGCTGCTGGCAGACGGCAGACAGGCTGACCTGCTGAAATCTACCACGGATACGCTTTTTCAACAGAAGCTATTCAGAGAGTATCATATTTAAGAAAATGCAGGCATTATGTTTGACAGGCAAAAGAAAGCAAAATATTTTCTGAATACAGAGTGTGGAGAGAATGAAAATGTCACAATCGGAAGAATTGATAAGAGATATGCAGAAAGGGTTGCTGCAGTGGTATGATTTTACAGCCTGCCTTTCTGTACAGGATGAGAAGAGGGAAGAGGGAAAGAGGAGGGCCGGTGCGGATGGATGCAGGCCGGACGCCTGTATTCTATATATAGGTAAACTTCAGGAACCTCTGGCGGAGCTGTTCACAACGCATTTCCCACAGATGCAGACGGTGTGTGCATCCATAGAGGAGACGCTGGAGGAGAACTGGCGGCAGGCATATGGGAATTATTTTGATTATCTGATTGCCATTGAGACACTGGAGCAGCAGTCGAATCCGGAAGCGATCCTGCGAAGCTGGAAGAAGCTTCTGAAGCCGTCAGGCAGAATGCTTCTGGGAATGAACAATCGTTTCGGGATCCGATATTTCTGCGGGGACAGAGATCCTTATACAGAGCGGAATTTTGATGGGATAGAGAATTACCGCAGAGCATATTCCAAAAAAGAAGACATTTTTCGGGGACGTATGTATGATCAGGAAGAGCTTCGGCAGATGCTGACCAGTGCGGGATGGAATTCCTGTCGCTTTTATTCGGTGATTTCTGATTTGCGGAATCCGGCGTTGATTTATGGGGAGGACTACCTTCCCAGGGAGGATCTGGCCAATCGGGTGTTCCCTGTGTATCATAATCCGGAGACCATATTCCTGGAGGAGGAAAGTCTGTATGGAAGCCTGGCTGAAAACGGATTGTTCCATAAGATGGCCAATGCCTGGCTGATTGAGTGTTCTTTGGACGGAGAGCACTCCGATGTGCTTCATGTCACAAATTCCATGGAGCGGGGCAGGGAGCATGCACTTATCACCGTGATCCATAAGTCCGGAATCGTTGAGAAGCGGGCCGCTTATGCGGAGGGACAGCGTAGGCTGGAGAAACTGGTGGAACATGGCCGGGAACTGGCGGGGTATGGAGTTCCGGTGGTGGAGGCCAGGATGGAGAACGGCGTCTATGTCATGCCCTATATAGAGGCGGAGGTGGGCCAGGTTTACCTGAAAAGGCTGCTGCAGACGGATCAGGAGAAATTTCTGCAGGAAATGGACCGGTTTCGGGATTTGATTCTGCAGTCTTCCGAGTCGGTGGAGGAGACTGAGGAAAGTGGAAAAAGTGCAGAGATTCAGGAGAAAACCAGGGAGAGGGGAAAAAGCGCAGAGCCTTCGAAGGAAGCCCGGGAGAAGGGAAATGGTATGGAGCCGGACAGAGGAGAGAACCAGGGAGTCATTCTGCGGCGCGGATACTTGGATATGGTGCCCCTGAACAGCTTTTATATAGATGGGCAGTTCGTATTTTATGATCAGGAATTCTGTCAGGAGAACTATCCGGCCAATGCGATTATCACCCGGATGATTGCCACATTTTATGCGGGAAATGTGGAACTGCAGAAGTTATTGCCGATGACCGCATTATTTGAGCGCTATGGACTGACGAAGAATCTGGAGCTGTGGCGGAGAATGGAATGGACTTTTCTCACGGAGCTTCGGAAAGAAAAAGAACTCCGCCGATATCATGAGCTGCACCGGTGTAACGGGGAGACAGTCAATTCCAACCGCCAGCGCATGAATTATTCGGATGAGGCTTACCAGCGGCTGTTTATTGACATTTTCCGCAATGCTGACACAAGGAAACTCATTCTGTTCGGATCCGGCATTTTTGCAAAAAAGTTTCTTGCCCTGTACAGTCAGGATTATCCGGTATATGCGATTATTGATAACAGTCCGGAAAAGTGGGGACAGGAGCTTGAGGGAATCCCCATACAGTCGCCGGAGCTGTTGAACCGGCTGCAGAGCGGAGAGTATAAGGTACTGATCTGTATCAAGAACTATCTGTCTGTCATGAAGCAGCTGGATACCATGGGAGTGACAGAGTACAGCATTTATGATTCCCACAGGGATTATCCCAGGAAGAGGAAGCCTGTTGTGGAAGCAGGGTATGCGGAGGCAGGCAGTCCGGGGATATGGGGAAAGGGCAGAGAGCCGAAAAAATATCATGTGGGTTATATTGCGGGAGTATTCGACCTGTTCCACGTAGGACATCTGAATATGTTCCGGCGGGCGAAGGAGCAGTGCGACTATCTCATTGTCGGCGTGGTCTCGGATGAAGGCGTTCGGAAGTACAAGGAGGTAGATCCCTTTATTTCTTTTGCCGAGCGGATTGAGATGGTGCGTGCCTGCCGTTATGTGGATGAGGCGGTGGAGATTCCCCTGAACTATGGAGGTACCAGGGACGCCTGGCGTCTGCACCATTTTGACTGTCAGTTTTCAGGAAGCGATTATGTGAACAATCCGGACTGGCTGGCGGAAAAGGAATTCCTGGAGAAGCATGGGGCTGAGATGGTCTTTTTCCCTTATACAGAGACCACAAGTTCCAGTCGGATCAAGGCGCTGATTGAGAAGAAGCTTTTGTGATTCTATTGTTTGCATATCGAATGAAAAACCAGTCATTGCATTCTGTAATAGGATATGTTATAGTAAAAGTCATGAAATATATTCAATAAGCAGGATATTCTGACCGCGGGCGGTTAGCCCGCGGGTACCTGACAATCTGACTTTCTGATATTCGAAATCCCTGCTTACTATCACAGAAAACTAATTTAGCAGGGAAAATCTGCGGAAAGGCGGAACTGGAGAAGAAGGATTCTGATCTGAAGTATGTATTGGGGATTATGAAGTGTAGCAAAGGCAGCAAAGATAAGAAGCATGTGAGGGACAGTCTGCAGTTTACGATGAATCCGGACAGTGGGGAGGAATCGGATATCTGCCTTTTGTCGGATACTTTTGAGAGCAGACTTCCAGGAGCGGAATTTCTGCGAAGCTGTGTGCTTACGAAATCAATGGAATCGGGAGGGAAGCCATTATGAATATTATATGCAGCCCGGCCGGCATTATGGATCCGGTGTTTCCTGGACAGGGGGTTCTGGACATGGCAGGAGCGGGATTTGAGAATACTGTGCTGGATCTGACCATGTATTGTTCGCCTGGAGAGCTGGAAGATGTAGGAAAGCCACAGACGACGGCGTGGAAAAGGAAGGAAGCGGCGCCGGAACAGAAGAAAAAAGTCCTGATTTCGGAAGAACCTGCCGGACTGTCACATGAGATAAAACCGTTTCTGGAGAAATGTGCCGAATCACGGATAGAGGCATCTGTCGCCATTGCACCCTGCCTGAAGTGGACCACGAGACGGGAAGATCTGGAAGCGCTTCTGACACAGCTGGCACAGGAAAGCCTGAAGGTCTGCGGTCAGACCGGGTGCCGGTATCTGATTGTACAGCCCCTTTTTTCCGGGGTGGCAAAAGGGGAGGAGTGGGAGAAGAATCGGGGATATTTTCTTGAGCTTGCCGGATACGCCAGGGAGAATGGAGTACAGATACTTCTTCAGAATCAGTGCCGTGATATAAACGGGCATCTGAACCGGGGAATCTGTTCCGCGCCTGAAGAAGCAGCTGACTGGATTGACCGGCTGAACCGGGAGGCGGGAGAGGAGCGGTTCGGGTTCTGCATGGATGTGGGAACCTATAATCTGTGCGGCCAGAATATGCGGGAGGCAGCTGTAACCCTGGGGAGACGTGTCAAGGCGGTTATTCTCAGGGACTGCAACGGACGGGACAAAAGTGCAATGCTGCCCTTCACCTGTGTGAACAGAGGGCGGTCAGTGACAGACTGGCTGGGGCTGATACGCGGACTGCGGGAAACTGGTTTTGACGGAGAATTAATTCTGCATTTTGAAGATACAGCATGTGCGTTTTCGCCGCTTCTTCGGCCGGAACTGATGGGCCTGGCGAAGGCCACGGCGGAGTATTTCCGGTGGCAGATTGGAATAGAGAATTTTCTGAAAAAATATAAATCTGTCGTGCTTTTCGGTGCAGGCAGAATGTGTCGGAATTACATGAAATGTTATGGGGAAAAGTATCAGCCCCTGTATACCTGCGATAACAATCCGGAGCTGTGGGGGACTAAGGTCTGCGGACTGCCGGTGAAAGATCCGGATTGTCTCAAGGAACTTCCGGAGGACTGTGCCATATTGATCTGCAATATTTTCTATCGGGAGATTGAGCAGCAGCTTCGGGCGATGGGAGTCGGAAATCCCATTGACTATTTTAATGATGAATATATGTAACGAACCATGATTCCTGTGTTGATACAGGCTGTGGATGATATGGGAAAGGGCCGGGATTCTTTTGGATGATTCTGGACTGTCGGGTAAAGTAAGCAGGACCAGGAAAGAAAAAAGTGGGACCGGAAAAGAAATAAAAGCAGAGCCGGACAGAAAACGGGAAATGGAAAAGAACGAGGAATAAAAAAGAATGAAAATCGGAGTACAGACAAAAAATGTAGTGACGGACGATAATCCGGAAGAGGGATTTTCTCTGCTGAAGCACGCAGGATTTTCCTGTGTGGACTTCAGCCTGAACGGGTATCTGGATAATCAGGCGCTTTACCGCGAGGAGGTAAATTCTTTTTTTGACAGGACGATTCAGGAGCTGGAGCATTTTTTTACGCCCCATAAAATCGGAGCAAAAGCGGCCGGTATGGAGATTGGTCAGATGCATATGCCGTATCCCAATTATGTGCCGAAGGGTGCCAGAGAGCTGAATGAATATCTGAAGAATGTGGTGGCGCCGAAAAGTATGCAGGTCTGTGCTTTTCTGGGTTGTCCGTATATTGTCATTCACGGGTTTAAGCTGGCGGAGCTTCTGGGCTCCGAGGAAGCGGAGTGGGCGGCGACGGAAAGCTTTCTGGATTTTCTTGCCCCGATGGCAAAGGAAATGGGAATTACCATGTGTGTGGAGAACTTATACTGTGGTATAGGTAATCATATTGTGGAAGGGCCCTGCTGTGATGCGGGAAAGGCCGCGGAGCGGATCGACAGGATGAATGAAAGATACCACGCGGAGGTGCTGGGATTTTGCTTTGATACAGGACATGCGAATCTGGTGGGAATTGACTTTGAGAATTTTATGGCTACGCTGGGATATCGTCTGAAGGTTCTGCATATTCACGATAATGACGGCATTGCGGATTTGCATCAGATTCCCTATACTTTTACCAGGACCCGGGAAAATAATTCCTCCACTGACTGGGATGGATTTGTCAGAGGACTGAGCAGAGCCGGATACAGGGGGACTCTGAGCTTTGAAACGGCGCCTGTGCTGACAGCGTTTCCGGGGAGATTGAAAGAGGATGTTCTGAGATTGATTGCGGGTATAGGAGAATGTTTCGCAGAAGGCATGCAATTATATTCTTAAAAGCGTTTGTTTAACTGTGAATTACCTGAATGTTGGATTTTTATGGAAAATCAGCCTGAAATTATTAAGGAATTCTAAAATTTATCAATTAAATTATTAATTTTTAGAATACCTCTTGCAATGGCATACGAAAAATCGTATATTATCCTTGTACGTTTAACTGATGCTTGATATGGAGGAAAAGAAAATGACAAAAGCAGAAATTTTGAAGAAGGAAATACTGGGACAGTATCGCAGTGTACGTCAGTTTGCACTGGAGATGGGAATCCCGTACAGCACTCTGGTTACGGCACTGGAGCGTGGCATAGAGGGAATGGCTTATGGTACAGTGATCAAAATGTGTGATAAGCTTAGTCTGAATCCTGTTGACTTCTCTTCTCTGGAGAGAGATACATCTCTGGGCGCACAGCTGCTGGAGAATCGTGTAATGCAGTATTATGTGAAGCTGAACCAGGTTGGCCGGGATAAGATCCTTGAGCTGATGGATGACTTTGTACAGATTGACAAGTACAAGGCAAAGGCAAAAAGAGGCAAACAGGACAAGTAAACAAAAGAAAAAAGATATCGGACAAAACATATAAAAAAGCTTCCCGCACAGAAGGGAAGCTTTTTTCGGCTGTCGTGGGGAATTTCCTGGAACACTGTAATTCCCTGGCTAAGGCTATAACCCGATTTTTAGAAATAGACATCAAACATCATCCCGGTGTAAGCGCTGGTCACATAGGGGTTGATGAAATTATGGCCGGGATTTTTATAGGCGACCATGACTTTCTCCACGTAATCCATGGGATTCAGAGATACCTGATTGCTCTTCCGCAGGAGCATGTCGGAGAAATTCTTCAGGGAACCGAAGGTCTCGTTGATGTCCGGGGACTGGGAGGCTGTCTGACGCAATGTGTCTTTGTCCACATTCAGGGTTCCGTCTTCCTTCAGATTCAGGCCCATGGGCTCCAGGGAACTGCTGTACACAGAAGCGATTCCGCTGAGTTCGCGTACCAGCTGCCTGCTTTTTGACTGTGTCTCAAGATAGGAAGAAGCCGCTTTGACGAAATCATTGTAGCCGCCTACCAGGTGAAAGACATTGTCGGTCAGGGATTCCACATCCGTTTTCAAACCGATCTGCACGGGCTGTTCATCGGGACTGAGGCCGGTGAGATGGACTTCAAATAATTTATCCAGAGTAAAGTGGTTGGACGGTGAAGTGCTCTCTGCTCCGTTGACTGAAAACTGTGCATTTGCAGGCTCCCGGCTGATATAGTCCAGACCCAGATACTCCACTGCACCTGCAGTTTTACTGGTATGGTCGTCACTGACAGTAAAAATCTGATTCTTCCCGGATGTCAGACCGGTGGACTCCGAAGTCAGCCGCAGGGAAGTACGCCCCTCTGACTCTGCAAGAGTTGCCCGGATGCCGATGTCGGAATTATTGATCAGTCTGACCAGGCGGTCCTGAACATCGCGGTTTGTCTCAGCTTCTCCTACCGAGAACTGAAATTCGTAATTCATGTCATTGATGCCGATATCAAAGGAATACGTATCCGGCGTCAGTGACGTCTTCACATTATTGGGCAGGAACAAGCCCAGGTTTTCCTGAGGAGCCGCCAGCGAATGGACTTCCAGCTGAAAGTCAGGAATTTCCTGTCCAACATCATCTCCGCCCACATAAGAAGCCACCGCCACACCTTCATCGGTGGAATAAGTGCTTTTCTTTCGGAAGAGGCCGTCTTTTTCCAGTCCGCCCAACTGTGCGATAGTATTATGGAGGCCCCGTGCATTTTCCTTCAGCTCGATGGCATAATGCTGTGTATCCTTACTGGTGGTGGGAAGATACCAGGGTTCTTCTTTATTCAACTTGACAATGGAATTGTATACATTGCGGAGCTCGCTTTTCTTATGGGAATCAAACCTGGTCAGCGGCTTCGGTGTATAAGTGGTGAGATAATTGTTATAGACGGTATTCATTACAGCTCCCATTGCCATTCCTCCTTTCGATGAATAAATTTCAATATATGATAACATTATACCACGCCGTTGCGCTGGAAACAAGTGGCAGATGAAAAATGACAGCGAAAAGACAGAGAAAAACGGACAATAATGTGCATATCAGTACAACGATTTAGCAAAAGCCGGAATCCTTACGAAAATATTGACTTTATGCCATATTTTTTCTATACTGATATAGTAAAACTATTGACATTCAGGAACGGAAATCGGGTGGAAGAGAGGTATAGCATAGCATGAGCGAAGCAATCAGGGAAGCAATTCAGGAAGGAAAGACAATTTTGGGGTTGGAGTTTGGCTCTACCCGCATTAAGGCTGTGCTGGTGGATGCATGTCATCAGCCGGTGGCCATGGGAACCTGGGACTGGGAGAACAGTCTGGAAGATAATATCTGGACCTACAGTCAAAAGGAAATCTGGGAAGGACTGCAGGGCTGCTACAGGAGTCTGGCGGAGGATGTGCAGGCGAAATACGGTGTGACCCTGACGAAGCTGGAGGCCATGGGCTTTTCCGGAATGATGCATGGCTACATGCCGTTTGACGGGACAGGAGAGCTGCTGGTGCCTTTTCGTACCTGGCGAAATACCATGACCGGAGAAGCCTGCAAAAAGCTGGTTCCCATATTCAATTTTAATGTGCCGCAGAGATGGAGCATCGCACATCTGTATCAGGCCATACTGAACGGTGAGGAACATGTGAAAGACATCAGCTACCTCACGACTCTGGCGGGATACATACACTGGCAGCTGACCGGTGCGGACAAAAGGGGAGGCGAACGTGTGCTGGGCGTAGGCGAAGCTTCCGGCATGTTCCCCATTGATTCCGGGATCTGTGACTATGATGCGGCTATGGTGGAGAAATTCGACGCTCTGGTGGCAGACAGAGGGTTTGGATGGAATCTGAGGGAGATTCTCCCCAGGGTGCTGCCTGCCGGGGAAAACGCAGGTGTGCTGACCGCCTTTGGCGCGAAGCTGCTGGATCCCAGCGGTAACCTGGAGCCCGGGGTGCCAATGTGTCCTCCGGAGGGAGATGCGGGCACTGGTATGACAGCCACCAACAGTGTGAGAGTGCGCACGGGAAATATTTCCGCCGGAACTTCCATTTTTTCCATGGTGGTAACGGAAAAAGCGCTTTCCAAAGTACATGAGGAAATCGACATGGTGACTACGCCGGATGGAAATCCTGTAGCCATGGTGCACTGCAACAACTGTACTTCCGACCTGAATGCCTGGGTGAATCTTTTTGAAGAATTTGCCGGGAAATTCGGGTTAAAGCCGGACAAAAATGAATTGTACGGGACGCTTTACCGGGAAGCGCTGGCAGGGGATACAGACTGCGGCGGACTGATGGCATATAATTACTTTTCCGGCGAGCCTGTGACAGGATTGAACGAGGGCAGACCGCTGTTCGCCCGAACACCTGATGCGAACTTTACGCTGGCGAATTTCATGCGGAGCCATCTGTACAGTTCTATGGCGGCGCTGAAAATCGGCAACGATATTCTTCTGAAAGAAGAGCAGGTAAAAGTGGACTCGCTGACAGGGCACGGCGGTCTGTTCAAGACGCCGGTGGTTGGCCAGCAACTGATGGCGGCGGCCATGAATGCGCCTGTGACGGTGATGGATACAGCCAGTGAGGGCGGCGCATGGGGAATGGCTGTGCTGGCGGCTTATATGGCGGAAAAGGAAGAGGGAGAGACGCTTCCCGATTATCTGAGCAATAAAATTTTTGCGGGACAGACAGGAACCACCATTGAGCCGAAGCCGGAAGATGTAGCCGGGTTTGACAGATTTATCGCAAAATATAAGAGCACGCTGCCGGCGGAGAAGGCTGCGGTTGAGGGGCTGGTATAAGCCGCAGATCAGGAGAAGAAAGCAAAATTATAAGAGGACGGAAAACAGAACAGAAAGGAAGGACAGGCGACATGTTAGAAGAGTTGAAAAAACTGGTATGTGAGGCAAACCGGGATTTGCCGAAGTACGGGCTGGTGACGTTTACCTGGGGGAATGTCAGCGCGCTGGACAGAGAGTGTGGCTATTTTGTCATCAAACCAAGCGGAGTGGAGTATGATAAGCTGACGCCGGAAGATATGGTGGTGGTAGACTTGAACAATAAAAAGGTGGAAGGACGTTATAATCCATCCTCGGATACGGCGACCCACGCGGAGCTTTATAAGGCATTCCCGGAAATCGGAGGGATTGTACATACCCATTCCACTTACGCCACCAGCTGGGCTCAGGCGGGCAGGTCGATTCCCTGCTATGGCACTACCCATGCTGATTATATTTACGGGGAGGTTCCCTGTGTCAGATGTCTGTTTGCGGAGGAAATCGCAGAAGCCTATGAAGAGAATACAGGGCATCTGATTGTCAACGAGTTCAAGCGGCTGTGCAAGGATCCCGTGTCTGTGCCCGCGGTTCTCTGTCAGAATCATGGCCCTTTCACCTGGGGGAAAGACGCGAAAGACGCCGTACATAATGCCGTTGTGCTGGAGGAAGTGGCCCGGATGGCTTATCTGGCAGAATGTATCAACCATCACATTCAGCCGGCGCCTCAGGAGCTTCAGGATAAGCATTACTACAGGAAACACGGCGCCAACGCGTATTATGGACAGGGAGAGCAGTGAAACTGCTGGACGAAAAATATAAACTGTGATAAAATTTTGACAGGATGATAACAAGCAGATCGTGTGGGGCGCGGACAGGTGAAGAGCTCCATACGGCGGAATGGAGGAGACGATGAACAATTTAGAACTGCAAAAGCGCGCAAATGACGTGCGAAAGGGCATTATTACGGCAGTTCACAGTGCGAAGGCAGGGCATCCCGGCGGATCCCTTTCTTCGGCAGATGTGTTTACCTATCTGTATTTTGAGGAGATGAATGTTGACCCGAAGGAGCCGGAGAAGGAGGACAGAGACCGCTTTGTGCTTTCCAAGGGACACAATGCGCCCGGACTGTACTCAGTCCTGGCTAACAGGGGCTTTTTCCCGGTGGAAGATCTGACCACGCTCCGGAAACTGGGCTCCTATCTGCAGGGGCATCCCTGTATACATATTCCGGGTGTGGACATGTCTTCAGGTTCTCTGGGACAGGGGATTTCCGCAGCCGTTGGTATGGCGCTGGGAGCGAAAATGAATGAGAAAGATTTCCGGGTTTATACGCTCCTGGGAGACGGAGAGATTGAGGAAGGACAGGTCTGGGAAGCGGCAATGTTCGCAGGTTTCCGCAAGCTGGATAATCTCTGTGTTATTGTGGACAACAATGGTCTGCAGATTGACGGTCCCATCGACCAGGTCTGCTCACCTTATCCCATCGACAAAAAGTTCGAGGCGTTTAATTTTCATGTGATCAACGTGGAAGCCCATGACTTTGACGCATTGCGGGCTGCATTCAGGGAGGCAAGAGAGACAAAAGGAATGCCCACCTGTATCGTGATGCACAGTCTGAAGGGCAAGGGTGTCTCCTTTATGGAGAACAGTGTGGACTGGCACGGCAAGGCTCCCAATGACGAGGAGTATGCGGTGGCGATGGCTGATCTGGATAAAATCGAGAAAGAATTAGAGAAAGCAGGTGAAGCATAATGGCAGACCAAATCAAAAAAGTTGCAACCCGTGAGAGCTATGGCAATGCGCTGAAGGAACTGGCGGAAGAATTCCCCGATCTGGTGGTGCTGGATGCCGATCTGGCAGCTGCCACCAAAACAAGTGTATTCCGTAAGGCATATCCGGACCGCCATATTGACTGCGGTATCGCGGAGTCGAATATGATGGGTGTGGCCGCAGGACTTTCCCTGGTGGGCAAGGTTCCTTTTGTGAGTTCCTTCGCCATGTTCGCGGCGGGGAGAGCTTTCGAGCAGGTGCGTAATTCCATCGGCTATCCTCATCTGAATGTGAAAATCGGTGCCACCCATGCGGGGATTACCGTGGGGGAGGACGGCGCAAGCCATCAGTGCAACGAGGATATCGCTTTGATGCGTACCATTCCGGGCATGGTAGTTATGTGTCCTGCGGATGATGTGGAGGCGAAGGCAGCCGTGCGCGCGGCGCTGGAACACGAAGGTCCCGTATATATCCGTTTTGGCCGTGCGGCAGTGCCTGTGATTAACGACAGACCGGATTATCATTTCGAGATTGGCAAGGGCTCTATTGTCCGGGAGGGAAGCGATGTGACCATCGTGGCTACCGGCATCTGCGTGGATTCCGCCATGGGCGCCGCGGAGAAGCTGGCCGCAGACGGTATCAGTGCCGAGGTGGTGAGCATTTGTACCATCAAGCCTCTGGACGAGGAGATTATCATTAACAGTGCGAAAAAGACCGGCAAGGTGGTTACCGTGGAAGAGCACAGTGTCATCGGCGGCCTGGGCAGCGCGGTCTGCGACTGTCTGAGTGCAAACCTGCCTACCAGAGTGAAGAAGCTGGGCATGCAGGATGTGTTCGGCGAATCCGGCTCCGCGGCGGCGCTGGTTGAGAAGTACGGGCTGGACGCGGAAGGCGTGTATAAGTCTGTGAAGGAATTTGTGTAGGGCTGTGATAACAGGACTGTCGCATTAAGATGGGAGCATGCCGAAGATTATGACAAAGTATCTGTTTGATATCGAAGAAGAAAAAATATGTATAATGTGGTAAAGCAGATACAGGATTATGATCAGATTATAAGAGAAAATTTGAAGTAAGAAAAGCATCCAATATCTCTGCTGATATTGGATGCTTTTGAATTTTGACTGTCTTGGTGTAATCAGCCCTGCGGTAAATGGAAAGGCAGGACGGTTTATGCGTTTCCAAGGCAGGAGAGTAAGGGGGTAAGAATGAAGATTTTAGTCATAGGCGGAAGCTACTTTTTCGGAAGGGTCTTTGTCATGCTGGCTTCAAAAGAGCATGAGATCACAGTGGTAAATCGTGGAACCTATTCCCTGGCAGAATTCGGCGTACAGCAGATTAAAGGGGACAGAAGAGATGAGGGGGTGTGGCGTTCTCTGGAAGGGAATTTTGATGTCATTGTGGATTTCTGTGCCTATGAGCCGGGCGACATAGCGCGTGTGCTGGACAATCTGACAGGAAAGGTGAGACAGTATATCTTTATCAGCACCGTGGATGTATACGAGCGGGGAAGTGGGGGCAGAAGGGGCGAGGATGCGCCGCTGGAGACCAGGATTTTCCCGGGGGAGGCGGGGGCCTATATAGCGGGAAAAGTGGCTCTGGAGCGGGAGGTTCGGGAAAAATGTGCCGAGAAGGGCATTCACTGGACCGTGCTGAGACCGGCCATTCTGTATGGTCCCTTTAATTATGCACCCAGAGAATCAGCCTATATCAAGATGATGGTACAGCAGCATGTTCTGCCCAGGATAACGGATTCCAAAGGAGAATTTCAGTTCGTCTATGTGAAAGATGCCGCCGGGGCGGTGCTCAGGTGTCTCCTCAATGAGAAAGCATATGGACAGGCATATAATCTGTGCCAGGACCAGGTGATGACTTACGGGCTTCTGGCGGGAGAACTGAAAAAAGCGGCGGATGTGGATGTGACGGTGCTGTCCATGACGGCGGAGGAGGCCGCGGAGAGGAATGTCCCGCTTCCCTTTCCCGTGACCCAGGAGGAATCTGAGCTGTATGCCAATGACAGGAGCAGACAGGAGCTGGGAATCAGCTATACGGGGATTTCAGAGGGCATGATGAAAACTTACCGCGCGTTTAAAGGGGTGTATGTACAGGCGTAAACCTTGCTTATTTCTTAATGAATCTTAAGGATTTAATAAACAAAAATGATACATTTCTGCCTTATATTGTATTTACTTAATCAGTAATACCGCTCTGTAAATGAAAATCGTTGTCATGTTAAATCAGGGCTGTGGACAGATATTGCTAAAAAGTACGATGAGGTGAAGAAATGTTGAGTCATGATAACCGGGCGCAGAGAAGAGACATCTATGAGGAAGCTGACACCAGACGTAACCCATATCTGGTAGATTATGAACAGCAGCGAAACGGCAGGAATCATTCCGGGCGAAAAGCAATCCATACAGGGATACATACAACTGTCAGACAGAATGCTTCCGACAGAGAGGACAATCGCGTCGTACAGATGAAATCCAGGGAAGATGTTCCGCTGGCATATACAAAAGCCAATGCCGGAGAACGGATGTCACGGCCTGCAGTGTATCGGGGAGAGGAGAAAAGGGAAAAACGGGTATCTCCCGGGACTGTGCTGACAGGAGGGGCTTCTGCTGTGACCCGCCGCCGACCGTCACCTGCAGAATATCAGGAAATGCCGGTTCGCCGCCGGCCATCGCGAGAGGGCTATCAGGAAATGCCGGTCCGCCGCCGGCCATCACCGGAGGGCTATCAGGAAATGCCGGTTCGCCGCCGGCCATCGCCGGAGGGCAATCAGGAAATGCCGGTCCGCCGCCGGCCATCGCCGGAGGGCTATCAGGAAATGCCGGTTCGCCGCCGGCCATCGCCGGAGGGCAATCAGGAAATGCCGGTCCGCCGTCGGCCATCACCGGCAGGATATCAGAAGATGCCGGCGAAGCGTCCGGCGCTGTCCCGTCGCAGAAAGCGCATTTTGATGCAGCGTCTGACTGTCAGCGTATGGCTTCTGTGCATTCTCGCGCTGGCGACTGCACTGGTAATCAGAAATAACAGGGCTGCTGCAGCGGAAAATGGCAATAATCCGCCTGCTCAGGCCGGGGACAGTGGGATGAATGCCGTACAGAATCCGATTTCAGGCAATTCCACGCAGGGGCTTCCCGCAGATGTGTTTGCTGCACATCCTCAGTGGACCGAGGATTTCCTGACACCCAACGAATATTCCAGACCCGGGGACAGTCTGGAGACAGTGAATAATATTTTTGTACATTATACGGCAAACCCGGGAACCAGCGCTGCCCAGAACCGCAGTTATTTCGAGCAGCAGAAGGACATGCATGAAGCAAGTGTCAGCGCACATTTTATCATCGGCTATGAAGGAGAGATTATTCAGTGTGTGCCATTGGATGAGATTGCCTATGCGGTGATGACCCGCAATTTTGATTCGATTTCGATAGAGTGCTGTTATCTGGCGGAAGACGGCTCCTTTACCCAGGAGACCTATGATTCCCTGATTTCGCTGCTGGCATGGCTTACGGATGCCTATGACCTGGACAGCGAGGATATTCTTCGACATTATGACTGCGGAGGTAAAAAATGCCCGCTCTATTATACAAATAATGAGGATGAGTGGGAACAACTGAAAATGGACGTGGACAAGCTTTAATATCTTTGTTAAAATAGACGGTGTGAAGGAAGCAGACAGGATACATATCCACCCTGACGACAGCTGGAAGCAGGGTGAAGAGATTGGGCAGAGAGACATCGTGGAGGTCAGGATGAATATATTATCACCGTCTATTTTGGCAGCGGATTTCAGCAGGCTTGGAGAGCAGATAAGGGAGGCGGAGCACGCAGGCGCCCGCTATCTGCATATTGATGTGATGGACGGGATGTTTGTGCCGGATATTTCCTTTGGAATGCCGGTCATCCTGTCCATCCGGCATTGTTCGGATATTTTCTTCGATGTGCACCTGATGATTCAGAAGCCGGAGCGGTACATAAAGGAATTTGCAGACTGCGGCGCCGATTTGATTAATTTCCATCTGGAGGCCACGGAGGATGTGACAGGTACTATCCAGAAGATTCGCTTCCTGGGTAAGAAGGTGGGAATTACCATCAGCCCGCATACGCCGGCGAAGGCGCTGGAACCGTATCTGAAGCTGGTGGATATGGTGCTGGTGATGACAGTGAAGCCTGGATTCGGCGGTCAGAAGCTGATACCTGAATGTCTGGATAAGGTGCGGGAGGTCCGGGCCATGGTTATGGAAAAGGGCCTGCGCACAGATATAGAAGTGGATGGCGGAATCCGGTTGGATAACGTGGACCTTGCTCTGGAGGCAGGGGCCAACGTGGTTGTGGCAGGCTCCGCGGTATTTCAGAATAAGATATCGGAGAATGTGAGACAGTTTATGGAGAAGCTGAAAAAGGCTGAAGTAAATGACTGAGAGATTGCGAGGTGACAGTATGCAGTTTAATGGAATCGGCAATGGACATGGTGCAGAGATGCATCACGTAACTAATTGTATGCATGATCACAGCCATTATCGTCAGGATGTGGAAGCAACGAAGGCAGCATCCGGGAATATGAGCGCACAGGCGGTGCAGGAGACCGGACAGCAGACAGAAGGGCAGTTTTCCCTGTCAGCCTGGCTGGAGAAGACACTGGGGAGCGGGAAAGGGCTGCTTCGTCATATCTGGGGGACCAATGAGCCGGGCCAAGCCGGAGAGCCGGGAGATAAGGCCGGTGCCGCCCAGGTGCTGGCCCAGGTCAGTGAAAGCACAACGGCAGACAGCCCGGGAATGAGCGCTGTGGGACTGAACATTCATCAGCCGGATATGGCGCAGACACTGCATGCTCCCCAGGTCGCCGCAGCGGCATCAGCGGTGCTGCCCCAGAACTCTCAGGGTAATCCGTATTTTGCGGCGGTGGAAGATACCGGAAGCCGGCAGGAGAATCTGTGGCAGAAGGTGCGGGTAAAGTTCAGGGACATTACCGGACAGCTGGCCGGTCATTTACCCGGGAAATTCATGAATGCGCAGACAAAGGGGTCCTTTCAGGCGAAGCAGGAGCGGCCGAAGGAAGATTTGCGCAGACGAAGTAAGTACCGCAGAGATGAACTGGAAATCGACTGTGTGTTGATGGATGACAGCTATCTTCTGGATTCTTATGATAAAAAGGGAGAGTACAGTAAACTTTCCACGAAGAAATAACAGGTTGACAGTTATCGCGGTTTATGCTATTTTTTATTTAAATGAAAAACGCGGTGACGAAGAGAATACCCTTTGTGGAGGTCTTACAGAGAAGGTTCCGGCAGGCCGATATGTCTGCAATGCTGAGAGGAGCCGGACGGGGTGAAGGGGAAGATGGCTTCCGAGCAGCGCACCGAGTCCGCTTCAGGCAGATTAGGCTGCGACAGGTTCCGCCTGTTATAGCGGACAGGGTTACTGACCCGAGGAGGCCTGCTGTGTGAACAGCAGGTAAAGAGAAGTGGTAACACGGGCATAAGCGCTCGTCTTCTGGTGTATAGTAGATACATGCACCGGCGGACGGGCTTTTTTCAGCATTTGAGAAAGGAGTTTGAAAATGGACAACAAGGGAAAGTATTATCTGACAACAGCGATTGCCTATACTTCAGGTAAGCCGCACATCGGAAATAATTATGAGATTGTGCTGGCGGACAGCATCGCGCGGTTCAAGAGAAAGGAAGGCTATGAGGTATTCTTCCAGACCGGGACGGACGAACATGGTCAGAAGATTGAGCTGAAGGCCCAGGAGGCGGGAACGACGCCGAAGGAATTTGTGGATCGGGTGGCGGGGATTATTCAGGGGATGTGTGATCTGCTGAATATTTCCTATGACAAATTTATACGCACCACCGACGATTATCACGAAACACAGGTACAGAAGATTTTTAAGCGTCTGTATAAGCAGGGCGACATCTATAAGGGGGCCTATGAGGGAATGTACTGCACCCCCTGCGAGTCATTCTGGACAGAGTCTCAGCTGGTGGACGGCAAGTGTCCCGACTGTGGCAGAGAAGTGAAGCCGGCCAAAGAGGAGACTTACTTCTTCCGTATGAGCAAATATGCCGACAGACTGATTCAGCATATCAATGAGCATCCGGAATTTATTCAGCCCGTTGCCCGCAAGAACGAGATGATGAATAATTTCCTGATTCCCGGCCTCCAGGATCTGTGTGTGTCCAGAACGTCGTTCAAATGGGGGGTTCCGGTGGATTTTGACCCGGATCATGTGGTGTATGTGTGGCTGGATGCACTGACCAATTACATTACCGGTATCGGCTACGATGCGGAGGGCGGCAGCACGGAACAGTATAAGAAGTTCTGGCCTGCGGACCTGCATCTGATTGGAAAGGACATTATCCGCTTTCATACCATATACTGGCCCATTTTCCTGATGGCGCTGGGAGAACCGCTGCCGAAGCAGGTATTTGGTCATCCCTGGCTGATGATGAACAGCGGCAAGATGAGCAAGTCCAGAGGGAATGTCATTTATGTGGACGACCTGGTGGATTTCTTCGGCGTGGATGCGGTACGCTACTATATGCTGCATGAGATGCCTTTTGAAAATGACGGAAACGCCACCTGGGAGCTGATAGCGGAGAGAACCAATTCCGATCTGGCCAATACGCTGGGAAATCTGGTGAACCGCACCATATCCATGAGCAATAAGTACTTTGGCGGCGTGGTGGCCTGCAAAGGTGCGGAGGAGGGGCCGGACCAGGATTTGAAAGCCGTGGCAGCAGGTGCATGTAAAAAGGTTACAGAAAAAATGGCGCAGCTGAGGGTGGCTGATGCCCTGACGGAGATCTTTGCCGTTTTCAAGCGCTGTAATAAATATATTGATGAGACAGAACCCTGGATTCTGGCAAAGGATGAGGCGAAGGCCGACAGACTTTCCACAGTGCTGTACAATCTGGTGGAAGGCATCTGTATCGGTGCATCGCTGCTGCAGCCTTTTATGCCGGGGACGGCGGAACGGATTGCCGCACAGCTGAATACCGGTTTGAGGGAATTTGATGAACTGGACAGGTTCGGCCTGTATGAAAGCGGAAGTAAGGTGACGGATCGTCCGGAGATTCTTTTTGCCAGGCTGGACATGAAGGAAGTGGAGAAGAGGGACGAGGAGCTGACAGCAGCCATGCTGGCAGCGGTATCCGCAGAAGGAGAGGCAGCGTCCGCAGAGGAAGCGGCGGATAAAAAAGAGGAAGCGCAGGTTATAGACGTGGAGGCAAAGCCTGAAATTACCTTTGAGGAGTTTGGAAAGCTTCAGTTCCAGGTGGGAGAGATTCTCTCCTGCGAAGCTGTGCCGAAGTCCAGAAAGCTTCTCTGCAGTCAGGTGAAGATCGGCAGTCAGGTAAAGCAGATTGTGTCCGGCATCCGGCCCCATTATTCTCCGGAAGAAATGGCGGGGAAGAAGGTGGTGGTGCTGGTGAATCTGAAGCCGGCCAGACTGGCGGGCGTGCTGTCCGAGGGAATGATTCTGTGTGCAGAAGATGCGGAGGGAAATCTGGCGCTGGTGGTTCCTGAGAAAGAAATGCCGGCGGGGGCGGAAGTAATGTAGCTGATGCGGCAGTGGATGCCTGCGGCAGGGTGCAGAGGGATTGAATAGTATGATAAAAGAAGAGATTTATTTTGACTCCAGGGACGGGAAAAGCAGGCTTCACGGAGTCAGGTATCGGCCGGAAGACCCACGGGCTGTCCGGGGGGTTGTGCAGATTGTACACGGTATGGCCGAATATGTGGAACGGTATGAGGAGTTTGCGGCGTTTCTCACAGCCAGAGGGTATGTGGTGACGGGGGATGATCATCTGGGCCACGGGAAATCGGTGGAAGAAGGCGGAAAATACGGGTATTTCTGTGAAAACGATCCGGCTACTGTCCTGGTGCGGGATGTCCACCGGCTGAAAAAGATGACGGAAGCTCTGTATCCGGACGTGCCCTATGTGATTATGGGACACAGTATGGGCTCCTTTATCACCCGAAATTATCTGTGCCGGTATGGCACGGGAATTTCCGCCGCCATTATCATGGGGACGGGAATGCAGCCCCGGGCCGTTGTGGAGACGGCTGCAGCAGTGACGGCATTGCAGAAGCTGTTCTGCGGTGCCGGGCATGTGAGCCGGCTGATTGACAGGCTTGCCTTTGGCGGGTATAATAAGAAAATCGCAGATGCCCGGACGAAATGGGACTGGCTCAGCCGTGATGAGGACAGGGTGAAGCGATATATGGAGGATCCTTTATGCGGGTTTACCTTTACGGTAAACGGTTTTACCGCCCTGTTTGAACTGATATCCAGACTTTACCGTGGGGAGAACCTGGAACAGATTCCGAAGAAGCTGCCCGTACTCATGGTATCTGGAGATGCGGATCCGGTGGGAGACTGCGGCAAAGGCGTGAAAATGGCATATAATTCCCTTGTGGGGGCAGGCCTGGAAAATGTGAGGCTGAAACTGTACGAAGGGGGCAGGCATGAATTGCTGAACGAGACTAACCGGGAAGAGGTAATGCGCGATATTCATGATTGGCTGGAAGAAACAGTAGGAGGTAATGCTGTGAAGCGGCGGGAGTGATGAATACGAAGACAATATGGAGTCCTTATGAGATCAGATGGGCCAGACCAGAGGAATGGCGGCCGGTGATGCGGATGATCTGGCGGACCTTTATGAAATTTGAAGGAAAGGAATACTCTGAAGAAGGCATCAGGAATTTTTTCTATTTTGTTACGGGGAATGAATTATACACGCTTTTCCTGAGGGGAGAGTATCTGCTGATGGTAGCTCTGGATGAGGGAAACATTATCGGGGCAGGGTCTGTCAGGAACAGAAACCATCTGTCGCTTCTGTTTGTGGACGAAAATTATCATCGAATGGGAGTCGGATGCACTATTCTTGAAAAGCTGTGTGAGTATCTGAAAACAGAGGTGGGGGAACGCTATATGTCGGTACAGGCAGCTCCGTACGCGGTTAATTTCTATAGAAAACAGGGATTCCGCACAGTGAGGCCTGAGATGGAATACGGCGGGATACGGGTGACACTTATGGAGAAAATATTTTAATTCATGACAATAGAATTCTGTTCCTGTATTCTATTGTTTACGGAAAGGCGGTTTTTATATGAGACTATTTAATCTGGACAGTCCTTTGATGCAGGCCCTCAATAAAATGGCGGATTTGCTGTGGCTGAATATTCTGACAATGATCTGCTGCATTCCCATTATAACGGTGGGACCTTCTCTGACAGCTCTGCATTACATGGCGCTGAAGATAGCCCGGGACGAGGAATGTTATATTACCAGGGATTACTTTAAATCTTTCAGACTGAATTTCAGGCAGGCGACCATAATCTGGATTATAGAGCTGTTCGTGATTCTGATCCTGGCAGGCGACTTTTACATCATGCGGAATACGGAGATGCAGTTCGGCGATGTCATCAACATTATCCTGGTGGTGGTGGCGGTTCTTCTGCTGTTTACCAGTACATTTGTCTTTCCGGTGCTGGCCAAATTTGACAACACGATTCCGCGGACGATCAAGAATGCTTTTTTTGTCGGTGTTCTGCAGTTTCCGAAGACCATATTGATGATGATTCTGTCCCTGGTTCCGGCGGTGCTGTTTATTTTTGTGCCGCGGATCATTCCGATTGTGGTTTTATTCTGCTTTTCCGCGCCGGCGTGGGTGTCGGCAAAGCTGTACAACAAATTCTTCAGAAAGCTGGAGGATCAGATTAACGGAGAAAACGCTCCTGAAGAAGCCGAGGGAGGCACAGAGGAAGAGGACGAAAGAATTTTCAGTGATAAGCTGGACGAATCTCTGTTGAGCGATTCACAAAACCAATAACTTCCTTGTATATTCTGTCCAAGGAAACGATGGAAAATTAGTCATATTGACGGTTTGGAAAAAATGACAGGCAGTTTATAAGCATTTTTAACAATCCGTCTCAAAATATTTGTGGAATAGTAGTATGGCGAAAACGGAGGCGATTCGCTATACTGATACATGTAATAAGCGTGAAACGGTGCATGGCCATCGTCAGAGCGGAAGAAAACATGTATACGTGAAAGGAGTTTTTCTATTATGGCAAGTTTATCTTTAAAGAATGTCTGCAAGGTATACCCCAATGGCTTTGAGGCAGTTAAGGATTTTAACCTGGAAATTGCAGACAAGGAGTTCATTATTTTCGTAGGACCCTCCGGATGCGGTAAGTCTACCACACTTCGTATGATTGCCGGTCTGGAAGATATCTCTGCCGGCGAACTGAAGATTGGCGACAGAGTTGTAAATGACGTGGAACCCAAGGATCGCGATATCGCAATGGTATTCCAGAACTATGCTCTGTATCCCCATATGTCTGTATATGACAATATGGCATTCGGTCTGAAACTGAGAAAGGTTCCGAAGGATCAGATTGATAAGATGGTTAAGGAAGCTGCTAAGATTCTGGACCTGACTCCTCTCCTTGATCGTAAGCCGAAGGCTCTTTCCGGTGGTCAGAGACAGCGTGTTGCCATGGGTCGTGCTATCGTACGTAATCCCAAAGTATTCCTGATGGATGAGCCTCTTTCCAACCTGGATGCGAAGCTGCGTGTACAGATGCGTATCGAGATTGCGAAGCTGCATCAGAGACTGGGCACCACCATCATTTACGTTACACATGACCAGACAGAGGCTATGACTCTGGGTACCAGAATCGTTGTTATGAAGGACGGCGTTATCCAGCAGGTAGATACTCCGCAGAATCTGTATGACAAGCCTCAGAATCTGTTTGTTGCAGGATTCATGGGATCTCCTCAGATGAACTTCCTGGATGCAAAGGTTAAGGTGGAAGGCAAGACTGCCAGCCTTGAGATTGCAGGACACAGCATTGCTCTTCCGGAAGCAAAATCCAAGAAGCTGATCGACGGCGGCTATGACGGAAAGGTGGTTACTTTCGGTATTCGTCCTGAGAATGTGGATGATGATCCTGAATTCATCAAGACATGTGATCCGAAGAGTGTGTTCGAGTCTTCCGTAAGAGTTTACGAGTTGCTCGGTGCAGAAGTTTACTTATACTTTGACCTGGAGGAGTTCCCGATTACCGCAAGGGTTGCTCCCAACACCACCTCAAGACCCGGCGATTCTATCAAGTTTGCTTTCGAAGTTGATAAGATCCATGTGTTCGATAAGGAAACCGAGCAGATTATCACGAATTAGTTTTCATACATGCATAGCAGGGGGTGCTGGAAACGGCATCCCCTTTTAAAAATTGACAGCACACCATCTGCGCAGGATGGGTACAGGAAGGACATGGAGAGCAGAGAATGATTTCAAGTCAGACAATTCAGACCAGTATAGACGAACTGAAGGCAATCACAAAGGTTGATTTGTGTGTGTATGATTTATCGGGCGGGGTGGTAGCAGCTACCACGGCACAGCCGGATATTACAGCCGAACTGATCAGCGGATTTGCCTATTCGCCTGCGGACAGCCAGGTAATCGGAGTTCATCATCTGTTAAAGATTATGGATGAGGGAGAACTTTTATATGTCCTGGTGGCAAAAGGCGTAAGCGAAGATGTATATATGGTGGGGAAGATTGCGGTGAGTCAGCTGCAGAACCTTATCATAGCCTACAAGGAGAGATTTGACAGGAATAATTTTTTTCAGAATCTGCTGCTTGACAATCTGTTATTGGTGGATATCTATAACAGGGCCAAGAAGCTTCATATTGAGGCTGCCGTGCCGAGAGCGGTTTTCCTGGTGGAGACTCATTTTGAGAAGGATAATATCGCCACCGAGCTTCTGCGGGGCATTTTTTCCAGTCAGGCCGGTGATTATATCACTGCCGTGGATGAGAGCAGTGTTATTCTGATTAAGGCTTTGGAGCCGGATTATACCAATGAGACGCTGATGGAGGTGGCGGAGGTCATTGTAACCATGATGAACACGGAAGCCATGCTTAATGTGAGAGTCTCCTTCGGCACGGTGGCGCCGGAGCTGAAGGATGTATCGAAATCTTACAAAGAAGCGAAAATGGCTTTGGATGTGGGGAAAATTTTCTATGCGGAGAGAAGAACCATTGCATACAGCGCGCTGGGAATCGGCCGCCTGATTTATCAGCTTCCCATGAGTCTGTGCAAAATGTTCATCGAAGAGATTTTTGGAAATAATGTCCCTTACGATCTGGATGAAGAGACGCTGACGACGATCAATAAGTTTTTCGAAAATGATTTGAATGTATCGGAGACTTCCAGACAGCTGTTCGTGCACAGGAACACGTTGGTATACCGTATCGAAAAGCTGCAGAAGAGCACAGGGCTCGATCTGAGGGACTTTGACGATGCGCTTACCTTTAAAATTGCACTGATGGTTGTTAATTATATGAAATATCAGGACAGTTTGGACTATTAAAAGGGAACCTCCGGTTTTCCCCGGGGAAAATGGGAAAGTAAGCGGATAATGGTCATAAATGAGACAACCCCCTGAATATACTGGAATAACAGTTGGGTCAGCCGGATGGAAAGACATCTGGTGATAGAACTGAAAATTCAGCAAGGTATATTCGGGGGTATTTTTATGCTATATGACAGAAAAATAAAGTATCTGGATTATTACGAAAACGGGGAACGGGTCAGAGGAGGCGGTTTTGCCAAGCTGGAAGTCCGGGATGGAAGCATGCGGCTGGAGCTGAAGGTCACAGGTCTGCATCCAACCGATTCCTTTGACCGGGAAGTCATGCTTCGGGGGAATAAAAAGGAGAAAACTCTGGGCAGCATGGCCATTGTGGGAGGCAAGGGACAATATCTGCATCTGTGTCATGATATAGAAGATATCGGCGGGACAGGTATTAGCTATGAAGAGCTGGAAGGAATCCGCATTCCACTGGGAGCAGGACGGGAAATTTCCTGTGTTCTGCAACAGCAGAGCAGGACCTCTGAAAGAAGAGCGGGCAGCCGGGAGAGGGCCGACACAGGAAGAGAAGAGAGGGTCGGCACAGGAAGAGAAGAGAGGGCCGACACAGGAAGAGAAGAGAGGGTCGGCACACGAATGGAAGAGAGCTTCCAGGCACGGAACGGAAGTTCGGAGGCAGAAACAAGAGAGAATTTCACCGACAGAGGGACAGAAGTGTCTGGCTATGGAAAAGAACGAGAAAGGACACAGGCAGCTGAGATAAGAGAGGAGAGTCAGGGAAGAAATCCTGAATATAAACCACAGGAAGTACCTGAGAAAAGGGAGGAGGAGCAGAAAGGAGAGAGAGAGGAAGCGGCAGAGGTGTGGATAGAGAAACGTCAGAGAGCGCGGGAGAACAGATGGAGAGACCAGCGGAGGAGTGAACAGGCGAAGTGGACAGAGGAACGGAGGAATGAACAGGAGAAGCGGACAGAGGAACAGAGGAAGGAACAGGCGGAGTGGACAGAGAAACGAAGGAATGAACGGGAAAAAGGGGAATCGGAACTGACAGGTGCATCCAGACAGACCGGAAACCGGGAGACAGAAAAACCCATACAGCAGAAAGAGGACAAGTGGGCGCAATTATGGGAGATCTATCCGCATATTCACCCTTTTCAGGACGAGAGGGAGTATTTGTCAATCAGACCGTCTGATTTTGTACTGTTTCCCGCGGCTTCCTACAGAATGGTAAATAACAGCTTTCTGCTCCATGGCTACTATAATTATCATCATCTGCTGCTGGGCAGGGTGGAAAAGAGGGGAGAGAATTTTTATTACATAGGTGTGCCGGGCAATTTTTACGAGAGAGAAAAGCAGGTGGCGATTATGTTTGGCTTTGAGAGCTTTGAATGTGCGGAGGAACCGGCTCAGGCAGGGGACTTTGGTTACTATATGATGCGGACGGAGCTGTAATCTGCTGCTGCCTTACAGGCCGCTGAAATCAAAGGCAGGAAGAAAGCTTTCGTCTGCTGTCCCGCCTTCCTGAATATATCCCTGTTCAATGCCGATGGCATCTGCGAAGGCCAGGACCTTTTCATATTCTTCGGGAGAGACGCATCGCCGGAGCTCCTCCGGAAGGTCCGGACTGCCGGTGGGCGGTGTATATTGATTCAGTATACTGACATATATGTCATTTTGATAGGTGTCGTGGAGGTAGCGAAGGATTCTTTTGGAGTCTGCAGTTTCTCCGGGAAGCAGCAAATGACGGACAATGGTTCCCCTTTTCATCAGAGCGCTGCGAGGAGTGAGAACAGGAGGACCAGTCTGGCGGAACATTTCCGCGATTGCCGCGGATGCCTTCTGAAAGTAATCCGGAGCATGAGAGTACCTGGCCGAAAGTCTGGGAGAATGATATTTCAGGTCCGGCAGATAGATGTCCGCCAGGCCTTCCAGGAGTTTCAGAGAGGAGACTTCTTCGTAGCCGGAGCTGTTATATACAATGGGCAGGGTTAACCCCTGTCCTTTTGCTTTGTGCAGGGCCAGGCATACCTGGGGAAGAAAGTGACCTGCAGTGACAAGATTGATATTTGCCGCTCCTTTTTCCTGCAGCTCCAGGAAAATTTCGGACAGACGGTCTATGGATATGGGCCGGCCGGCCTTTCCCAGGGCGATTTCCCGGTTCTGGCAGAACACGCACTGCAGAGAACATCCGGAGAAAAAGACAGCTCCGGAACCGCAGCTGCCGGAGATACAGGGTTCCTCCCAGAAGTGCAGGGCAGCTCTGGCTGCCGTTATCCCGGCACTCTGTCCGCAGAAGCCTTTGCTGCCTGACAGACGGTCTGCATGGCATCTGCGCGGACAGAGTGTACAGTCCTGCATCAGTTCTTTGATTTTTTCAGGAGTCATTTCCATCAATTTCTTCTCCGGTTCCATGTATCGTGCGGCGGAATCCCCAGCGGGGCTGAAACGTTACCAGAATGCGTGCAGACGGCCTGCGGACTGGTCTGTCATCAGTGATATACAAAGACCGTACACCCCGGAAATCAGATACAGCTCCACCCGGCTGCCTTACGGCACATGAGAGGTTCCGCTTAGTGCTGCTTTGTTCCCAACCTGACACGGTTCGCAGATTCCCATTGCGCAAGACCGAATTTCATCACTGCATTGAAGACCGAAAATGTACGGCTTTTTTAGTATAGACGTATTTGGGGATGTTTGTCAAGAGAAAAAAGATAAATAGAGCGCGGATTGGACAGTCAGTGAAATCTGTGGATTGTCTGGCAGAGGTGCCGTTTTTGCCGGATCATGGGAGGTGATATGATAATATCCGCATATTTTTTGATGATATTGTCAGATACAAATTTGCGCATGTTTTATATAATAAAACACATAAAAACTATAAAAACGACGAAAATAGCAAACAAATGACAAAGCAGAAAGGAGAAAAGATTGGAAAAATTGTCAAAAAAGCCGGCAAATTCTGAAAAAAGCAGGTCTGTCAAGAGACCGCTGCTAAAAGATTTAAGACGTGACAAATGGCTCTATATTTTCCTGGCGCCGATTTTGCTGTACTTCATAATATTCAAATATGTTCCCATGCTGGGCACAGTGATGGCGTTTCAGGATTATAAATTTTCCACCGGATTTTTCGGAAGCAAGTGGGTGGGACTGGAGCATTTCAGGCGGCTGTTTACGGGGAAGAATTTTTATACCATTTTAAAGAATACGCTGCTTTTGAACGCGGGAAGTGTATTGTTTGGGTTTCCGGTTCCGATTATTCTGGCAATTTTCCTCAATGAGGTGAAGCTTAGAGGGTTTAAAAAGATTTCCCAGAGTATTATGTATCTGCCCCATTTTATGTCATGGGTGGTTCTGGGAGGGATTCTCATTGATTTGCTTTCTCCCGGCACCGGGATTGTCAATACGGTTATCAAGGCCTTTGGGGGAGAAGCCATTTACTTTATGGGGAAAAAGGAATGGTGGCCGGCAATGTTTATCATTTCCGGAATCTGGCAGGGAGCCGGCTGGGGGACCATTGTGTATCTGGCGGCCATTACGGGCATTGACCAGGATTTGTATGAGGCAGCCTATATAGACGGGGCGGGAAAGCTGAAACAGATTTGGTATATTACGCTGCCAGGCATAAGGAGCACCATTGTGGTGATGCTGATTTTGCGGATGGGGTCTATGATGGATATTGGATTTGAGCAGGTGTATGTTCTGATGAATCCGGCTGTGCGGGATGTGGCTGAGGTGATCAGCACCTATGTATACCGGGTGGGTATTGAGGGGGCGCAGTACAGCTATACCACGGCCATTGGGCTGTTCCAGTCAGTGATAAGCTGTATTTTGGTATTTAGTACGAACAAAATAGCCAGGAAGATCAACGGTGAGGGACTATGGTGAAAGGGAGGGTATCCGTGGCAGGAAAGGGAAAGACGAGAAGAAAAATCAAGATGTCCTGGGGAGAGCGGGTGTTTATGACAGTGGTTTATACGGTGCTGACGCTTTTTACCCTGGCGGCCCTGTATCCTTTTGTGAATGTGCTGGCAGTGTCTTTCAGTTCCAGCCGTGCGGTAGGGGCAGGGAAAGTGGTGCTCTGGCCGGTGGAACCCAACGCGGATGCCTACAGGCAGTTGTTAAAGGACGGGCAGATATTTGCCTCCATGAAGAACACGGTGATTCTCACAGCCGTGGGGACATTTCTGAATGTAGCCGCAACCACCCTTGCAGCTTATGCTCTTTCAAAGAAGAGGCTGCGGGGACGTAAGATCTTTATCGGAATGATTGTTTTTACCATGTTGTTTTCAGGAGGCATGATTCCGAACTTTGTGCTGATAAAGTCTTTGAAGCTGATGAATACTTACAGCGGGCTTTGGCTGATGGGGCTGATCAGCACTTATAATATGATTGTCATGAAAACTTCTTTTGAGGGGCTGCCGGAGGGGCTGTGCGAGGCGGCTGCCATTGACGGGGCAAACGAGCCTGTCATTTTGACAAGAATTATTCTTCCTGTGTCAAAGCCGGTGATGGCTACCATGGTTTTGTTTTACGCGGTGGGATGGTGGAATGCTTATTTTAATCCTATGCTGTATCTGAGCTCTACCACGAAGTTTCCTATGATGGTGAAGCTGAAGCAGATGCTGGACACGGCGAAGATGATTGAGGTAAGCGCAGGGGAGGGACTTGTGGATGCGACTTTTATTGCGGCGGAGACTTACAAGGCGGCCTCTATTATGGTAGTGACAATTCCCATTGTGCTGATATATCCTTTTCTCCAGAAATATTTTGTGAAAGGTGTGATGGTGGGTTCCATTAAGGGGTAGTGACGGTATCTGCAGTAGTGACAGTATCTGATAAGAAAAGGGCTTTTGGGTCAGGCAGGAGGGCAAAGTAAGGGAAAAGTAAGTACAAAATAAGAACAAATTATAAGGATAATGGCGAAAGGAGAACGTATGAAAAAAGGAAAAGCGGCAGGTATGGTATTGGCGGTGGTTCTGGCAGCAGGAACGATGTTTTCGGGCTGCGGAAACGAAAACGGGGGGAACCCGGCAGGGGAATCCGGCAGCAGTGAGTCCGCAAAGAGCGAGGCGCCTTCCGGCAGCGAAAAGGAGGATGCGGGCCAGGGGGAGAAACCGGAAATCAGCATCAGTATTCTGGAGAGAGGAAACTGTCCGGCAGACGAGGGAACCATGGAGGATAACCGCTGGACCCGTTATATCAATGAGAACAGCCCTGTGACGGTAAAGTGGGTGCCTGTGCCCCGGACGGAATCCGTGGCGAAAATCAACGCCCTTTTTGCCAGCGGGGAGGCGCCGGATCTGGTGTGGGAATTCGGAAAGGGCTTTATGGACAACCTGTATACCCAGGATGTAATCCAGCCTGTGGATGAGTATGTGGAGCAGTACAGCACCTCTTATAAGCAGTATCTGGAGGCCCATCCGGAGTTAAAGCCTTATCTGATTGCGGAGGACGGAAAGATGTACGGTATGACCAGCGCCAGAACGCCCTTAGGCGTGGCGAACCACGGTATGTGGATCCGCAGGGACTGGCTGGATGCCCTGGAGCTTTCCGTGCCCCAGACCATGGAGGAGCTGAATGCGGCGGCTCTGGCCTTTACAAAGGAGGATCCGGACGGCAATGGGCAGAATGATACCTTTGGCATAGGTTTTAACTACAACTGGATTACGATTATGAAATCCATGTACGGACAACCCTCTGAGGGCATGACAGTGGAGGACGGCGTAGTGGGAGACTGGGTGGGCTCCCAGGGGTATGCGGACTGTTTTGCCCAGATAAAGAGCTGGTATGAAAACGGCGTCATTGACCCGGAATATGTAACGGACACCAATTATGAAAAACAGCGGCAGCATCTTGTGACCGGGAAGACAGGAATCTACCTGGGAAGCTATAACCATGAGGCGGAATGGAGAGAGCTGAAGACCAATGTGCCGGAGGCGGAGTGGATTCCCCTGGAGCCTGTGGAGACCTCCTACGGCAGGTTTGGCCTGTACCAGGAGCCGCCTGCCCAGGCAATGATCTGTATGAATAAGGATTGTGAGAATCCGGAAGCTGTCATGATGTTCCTTGACTGGCTCATTGACGGAGGGTGGTATGCGCTGGCCTATGGAGAGGAGGGCGTGCATTATAATCTGGTAGACGGAATTGCCCAGAAGACAGACCCGGACAAAGTGAAAGCCGAGGTGGGCTATGCGGGTGAGTACGCCATTGTGAGAGATGAGGTGATTGACGATGTGGAGAAGTATATCACGGTCACAAGCGCCCAGGATGAGCTTTCCCAGGAGTACGCGCCCATTCGCGCAAATGCCCTGGAGACAGCCATGAAGAACAAGTTCCGCCGGGATGTGCCTTACACGCCGTCCACGGAACTGTCGGCAAAGTATAATGCGGACTTCAATACCATTATCACATCTATCGAGGCGAAGATGATTACGGATTCCGGTTATTCAGTGGAGGACGGTCTGGCTGAGATTAAGGCAGAGCAGGAATCTCTGGGTCTGGCTGATGTGCTGGCGGAGAGACAGGCATGGTATGACGCCAATAAAGATTCCTTTTAAATCCGAATAAGCTGGAGGACAGGAAATGTCGGCGGCATTGCGGCTGCCGGCATTTTTCCTTACAGAGGATGGATTTAGGGCATTTGAGTCGAGAGCTATGGAAAGGAAGAAGATTGTGAGAGAGACTGGAAAGATTTGCAGGCGCAGGTGTGAGCGGTTTGGGACTGTGTATGATACTTTGGAGCAGCCGGGAGGGCATGCGGCACACAGCTATGTGACCAACAATTGCTGGGACGGAAGAGACGCCATTGTCACGGCCAGGGTAAAGAGTCTGGCGGACTTTTCCTGTGAGTTTGTCAGGACGGAACTGGGCACCGGGGAAGAGGAAGTAATAACCCGGGGGCGGTGGCCGGAGTTCGAGGTAAAGAATGGAAACCTGTACCAGTTTTTTGGAAAAGAGGTATTGAGGACCAATCTGAAAACGAAAAAAACAGAGGTGCTCTGGGCAGGGGACTATGAGCTCAGCGGGCCTATCTCGGTTTCGGCGGATGAAAAGCGGGTGAGTGTATCCTGGTTTTACGGGGACGGTACCACCTCTGTGGGCTTTCTGGACACGGAGAAAGGGCAGCATACAGAAGTTTACAGGGGCGGGTTCGCGCCGCCCTTTCAGGATATTTCCCATGTGATGGTAAGCCCCAGGGACCACAATAAGATATTCTTCTGCCATGAGGGAATCACCCAGTATATCACCAACCGGCTGTGGATGGCGGAGGCGGATACGGGTCATGTGGAAAATATATTCCGTCAGAGGCTGGATGAGAATGGCAATAACGGGGATTGTGTGGGACATGAGATGTGGAGTTCTGACGGAAAGGGCATGTATTTTATCAAATATATTTCCACCACCTTACCGCCTAAGGGGGTCTGGTATCTGGATGTGTATACAAAGGAGAGCCGCCCAGTGGCGTCAGGGTATGAATATTGGCATGTAGGCGTATCGCCGGCGGGAAATCTGCTGGCGGCGGATACGCAGATAGGCGGAAGTCACAGTGAGGTGATTTTAATTGACCAGGCAAAGGGGGAGGAAATTCCCCTGGTCTTTGCGAAGACCAACTGGACCCACCCCTGTCACCCTCATCCGGTGTTCAACTGTGACGGAACCAAAGTGTGTTTTGAGACATTAAATGAAGAGGGGAACCTATGTGTGGGAATCGTGGATCTGGTTCAGAAATGCGGTTCGGGAGGTGAGAGAAAATGAGAGAGCTGGAAAGAGTAGCAGACCGTATGATCTATGGGACAGACTCGGAATGGAATATGAATATTCATCATTTTGACTGGGTGCCCGGGGTAGGGCTGTACGGTATCTGGCGAGTCTATGAGGTCACCGGGGAGGAACGGTATTTTCGGTTCCTTACGGACTGGACCCATACGCATTTGCAGGAAGCCTGCATACAGAAAACCGTGAATTCCACGGCGCCCCTGCTCACTATTCTGGAGCTGTACCGGAAGACCGGGGAGGAAGCCTATGGCAAAGTCTGCTTTGACCTGGCGGAATATATTCGGAAAGACGCGCCCCGCACGGTGGACGGCGGGCTGGAGCACACGGTGACAGAGGATGTGGATGCCCTGGTGAATCAAATGTGGGCGGATACACTGTTTATGGTCTGTATTTTTATGGCGCGTCTGGGGAAACTGTCCGGGGAGAGGAAGTACACGGAGTTTGCGGTAAACCAGTTGGTTCTGCACCAGAAATATCTCTGGGACGAAAGCGCGCAGCTGTATTATCACGGTTGGAACGGCAGTCTGCGAAATCATATGAGCGGGATTTTCTGGGGCAGGGCAAACGCCTGGACTATCTACAGCACAGTGGAAATTCTGGCAGCGGCTGGGGATTTTCCGGAAAGAGGAGAGGTGCTTAAGAGGCTTGAGCGGCATGTGCAGGGATTGGGCAGATGGCAGCGGGAAAACGGCCTTTTCGGCACGATATTAAATGATCCCGGGGCTTATGACGAGCTGTCCGCCTGCGCGGGGATTGCCTGCGGCATCCGCAGGGCAGTGGCCGGGGGATTGATAGGCTCTTCTTATCTGGAGATTGCGAAAAGGACGGAGCGGGTTTTGCCGGAGTATATTGACGAGCAGGGAAATGTGCTGCAGGTATCTACCGGGACACCGATTCTGGCCTCGGCAGAGGATTACAAAAAGGTTCGCCTATGCCCTACCCTGTACGGACAGGGGCTGACGGCGCTGGCTCTGGCAGAGCTTGTGTGAGAAAGCCAGAAGTAAGAAGAGAGATTTTGGACAGAGGCGGCAGCGGGGGAGATTGTATGGATATGGGATCCGACAAAAAGGAATATTACGCGGTACAGGAGCTGTATCAGGAAAATGTGTTTGTGGCCCATAATATATGTCCCTCCCATATGCACCGGATGCCTGCCCTGCATTTTCATGATGGCTATGAGATTTTCCTTTCACTGTGTGACGGTTGTGTATATGTGGTGGAAGAGGAAATCTATTCTCTGAACAGAGGCGGGCTGATTATGGTAAATGACAGGGAGCTTCACAGGACCTATGCGCCTTCCCAGGGGATTTATGAGAGGTGTATCGTGTCTTTTGTGCCGGACTTTATATCAAATCTGGGCATGGAGGAGGAATTATTTGAGGGCTTTCTCAACCGTCCCGCCGGAAAGCCGCGCTGCATCTGTCTTACGGAGGAGCAGATACAGGAGCTTTTGCAGGTCATCGGACTGTTGCAGAGATATATCGAAGAACAGAGGCCGGGGGGTGAGATGCTTCGAAAGCTGGCCCTGTCTCAGGTAGTGGTTCTGTGCAACGGCTATCTGAAAGGAGAGGCAGGGAGCGCTCAGCAGATGATAGTATCCAGGCGCCTGCAGCCCGCCTTTGCATATATTAGGGAGCATATCGGGGAGATAATCCGCCTGGACGACCTGGCAGAGCATTTATTTCTCAGCAAGGCCCAGCTCATCCGCCTGTTTAAGGCGGAGACCGGCATGACGCCAAACGAGTATATCACTCTGTTTCGCATTATGAAATCAAGAGAATATCTGACAGAGGGAAATTCCCTGCTAAAGGTATGTGAGCTGGTGGGCTATGCGGACGAATCCCATTTTATCAGGACTTTTAAGAAAATTATGGGAATCACGCCGAAGCAGTACGGAAAATTACGGAGACACTGACAAGAGCACAAGGAGGAGGCTTCTATGCTTTTTTTCAAGAATGATAAGGAAAAGACTCTTTATGAGGAGATTATGAGGAATTTGGACGCCCGCTATGACGAGAACGTGAAGATGCTGCGGGAATGGCGGGGGGAGAACGGCTATCACAGCCTGTTGGTGAATCAGTATGTGCATTCCACCAACGCCTCCCTGGGCTATGCCTATGAGCTGTTAAACCGGGGCGGGAAAGGGGACTTTCAGCGGGCCGCGGACATTCTGCGCAAGGTGGTGCCGCTGCAGGATGTGAATCCGGAGAACCATACTTACGGAATCTGGTCTTATTTTGTGGAGGAATCTCTGGAGGAGATGAATCCGCCGGACTGGAACTGGGCGGATTTCTGCGGAAAGCGGCTGATTCAGATTTTCGTGGAATTCGGCAGCGGGCTCCCGGAAGATGTGAGAAATATGGTGCGGGAAGCCATTCTGCACGCCTGCAATTCCATTATTCGCCGGGATATGGGGCCTGGCTATACCAATATTTCCATTATGGGAACCCTGGTTACCATGGCCGCGGGCGAGAATCTGGGGGAGGCTTATCTGACAGAGTATGCCCAAAAGAGGCTGGGGGTGCTGTATGATTTCAACATGAAAAAGGGGTGTTATCAGGAGTACAACAGCCCCTCTTACACATGGGTGGTTATTGACGATATTGCGTCCATGATTTGTTATATCAGGGATGAGGAGAGTCTGGGGCTGTTCCGGGATCTGAATGACCTGGCCTGGCGCTGTATTGCGGAGCATTATCATTATAAGACGGGGCAGTGGGCAGGACCTCACGCCCGGTTTTACGCCATGCTGGAGGACGACCAGCTTCTTATGCGGATACAGCGTTCTCTGAACTATCAGATTCATCTGGTGGATTTGGAGAAAGAGGGGCTGGCGGACCGGCTTCCGGCGGGATTCTTCAGCTTTGACAGCATATGCCCGGACCGGTTTCGGAATTATTTCGTCACGCCAAATCAGGATGCTGCCATTGACGCGGTGTATGTGCGGTCGGAAAGGCAGGAGGGCAATGAGATTGCCGTGTGCCGTCAGTCGGAGGCCTATACCCTGGGAAGCTTTTACAGATCCACATTCTGGAATCAGAGGCGGAACCATATAAGCTACTTTGGCACTGCAAAGGCGCCGGTGTATTGTGCGCTGAAATGTCTCCATGACGGATATGACTATTCCTCCGGCCTGATTGTGACGGCCCAGGAGGGGATGCGCACGGTATCTGCCATTAGCTTTGGCACCAACGGCGGGGACACCCACTGTAATCTGGACATGGTGCAAAATGCCGCCATCAGCGCTGCGGATATGCGGATTCGCTTTGAGATTGGAGGCGCGGTGGAGGATGTGGCGCTGAGCCAGGTGGATGAGAGGACTTTTTTGGTCCACATGGCTGATACCTCTGTGAAAGTGCGTTTCCCCTATGGGAAATACGGAGAGGAAGAGGTGCGCTTTCAGATTACGGAGGAAAGGGAGCATGCCAATGAGACGGGAGTGCACAGGGAGGTTCTGCATGTGAAGTGTATTGACGCGGTGCTCTATGCGGGAGAGAGAAAGGACCATTGTTTCCGGGAGATGGAGGAGTGCTGCTGCGGAGTGAGCTTTGAAATTGTGCCGAAAGAGGGCCGGTTCCATGAGGATGCCTCCGCCGTGGTTTGTGACGGTATTCTGACTGTCTCTCAGGAGGGGCTGGAGGTAAAAGCTCCTGCCACGCCCTGCAGGATGGAGGAGTTCCCTGAGAAAGCCAGGGCATTCCGGGCAGGGAAAGAATATGGTGAGATTTACCTGGGATAGATAAGAGGCTGGCCAATAACAGATAAAGGGTACCCTGACAGTGGGGATAGGGCTGTCAGGGTATCCTTTTGTGTGTTTTAAATTCCTTATCCCACATTGCAGGCATTTTTCATACCTGCTTATTTGCCATCGAATGATTTCCGGGATTACTTTCATGTCTTTTTATCGTATAATGAGTATTTACAGCAGATATTCAAAATGAACAGACGCAGCATCTGTTGCTGCAGATGCGTATTATGCAGCTGGAAATTGCTCCCGTTAAGGGGCATGAACACTTTGTGACGGAACTATAATAGGAGAGAAAAAGCATGGCACATCAGATTACAAATGAAGAAATTACCAGTTACCGAAAATACCTGACAGAGGAAGAATATGCGGATGGAACCGTACAGAAATATCTGCGGGATATCCGGGCATTCAGCGCGTGGCTGACAGAACGTGGGAACAGTGAAGAGAGAACGGTTGATAAAGAAGCCGCAACCGGATGGAAGGCCTGTCTGGTGGGCCGGGGATATGCTCCGGTTACGGTCAATGCAATGCTTTCGTCGCTGAATGGATTCTTTGGCTTTCTGGGGTGGGAGGAATGTAAGGTAAAGTTTCTGAAAATACAGAGACGGACATTCCGCGACCAGGGCAGAGAGCTGGGCAGAGCAGAATACGAACGGCTGCTGAAAGCGGCAGGAAAAGCAGGGAACGCCCGGCTGGCGATTCTCCTGGAGACCATCTGCTCCACGGGAATCCGAGTGTCGGAAGTGAAATATATCACGGTGGAAGCGATTCGGCGAAAGCGGACGGACATCTCTTTAAAGGGAAAGATAAGAACCATTCTTCTGCCGGGAAAGCTCTGCAAAAAACTGAGAGAGTATGTGAAAAAAAGGAAAATCAGATCAGGCGAAATATTTGTCACCAGAAATGGGAAGAGCATGTGCAGACGTCAGATCTGGGGAGAAATGAAGCAGCTGTGTGAAAAAGCGGGTGTAAGCGCATCCAAAGTCTTTCCGCACAATCTGCGTCATCTGTTTGCGCGGACCTTTTACGGTCTGAGCAGAGATATTGTAAAGCTTGCGGATGTGCTGGGGCACAGCAGTATCGAAACTACCCGTATTTATCTGATTTCCACCGGGGAGACTCATGCGCGCCAGATGGAACGGCTGGGACTGATCAGCTGACCGGAGGGAAGATATAGTGAGTGACAATAATTTGGCCAACGGGATAATCACCACAAAATTGTCATTTTGCAGTTTCGCAAAGGCAAAATACACCTCTTTATACCTGTCATTAACTCCAGTATAGCACTGAAATCTGTGGTTTTCAAGATTATTTTATGCGTGGCACAGGAGGAAAGTGA
>NZ_JANJZD010000015.1 GCF_024623325.1 Acetatifactor muris | reverse complement strand
AGAGATAAGGGGAACGAAGATGTCACTAAGAAGGAAGCGGTTTAACATAAGCTTTGCACCGGCACAGTTTATCGAAGAACTGATGAAAATTTAAAAATCCGCAATTTAGGATTTGAGTGGGAGTAAAATTTACGCCGGAAAGTTCGGAAGATTCTTCGGAAAAATCTTGACATGTCAGGGTGCGGCGGGTATACTGAATAAGTATCTGATTTATTATTGAAATGTCGGGGTATGGCTCAGCTTGGCTAGAGCGCCTGGTTTGGGACCAGGAGGTCGCAGGTTCGAATCCTGTTACCCCGATTTTTATAGCTACGAGCCGGGCGGGTCCGGTAACGGGAACGGCTGTGGGGAGCTTGCTCACCAACAGCCGTTTTCGTTGTTGGACACATGCGGCGACAGCCGCAAAGCGAGGAAAACCGTAGGTTTTTCGAGCGTGCCCGGCGGCTGTACGCCCCTTTTTTATCCTGAATCTGTTCCCACTGTACTCCACTGCCATTCCACCGCTTCGGCAACAGGCGGAACAAATGGAAGAGAAAATTGAATATGGTACTATCGTTTATCAAGAACCATGCCAGGCTATGAAAAGCCCCGCATGGTTCTTTTTCCTGGCAGCAGAATTTTCCCGGAGCGGCATCTTTGTGTTGTTATACCCCACCAGAACCATGGAGAATCTGCAGGTGGAGGACTCAACCAAACAGCAGTATTTTCCTACTGTTTATGGGGTGGAATGTATTCAATCAAATCGTGGAGGTCACAGTCCAGAGCATAGCACAGTCTTGTCAAGACAGCGATATCCAGACGCTGAACCTCGTTCCTGTAATATTTCTTCAGCTGTGTCCTCTGCATTTCTGCCCGAAAGGAAAGCTTATTGATTGAGATGCCCCGGCTTTCCATGATTTCTTTCAGGTGAATCCTGATTGTTCCAAATTCAATATCATCCATGACGAAAACCTCCATACCCCTATATTTATATGATATTTTATGTAGAAACAGATTGAAATGAGTGGGAATTTATAGTATATTTATATGGGTAGAAATATACTCATATAAATATAAAAAGGAGTGCAAAATGAACATTAAGGAAATATTAGAAACCACAATGCAGGATATCAGCTTTCCCACTCCCATTGGGGAAGTGTGCCTGTCAGTTGAAAAATGCCGAATGAATCTTCTGATGCAGAAATATAAGGCTGTTGTAGACAGTGCAAGAGAAAAATTTTTGTCACAATGCACGGCGGAGCCGCAGAATGAAGAAGACCTGGCTGAAATCCAGAGTATCTTTGCGGATTGTAAAGAAGATATCTACCGGGAAATGAAGAAAGATATTGCAAGCATAGGCGCCTATAACATCAGTGACAAGAACATAGACGGGTTGACTGTCAATATGTGTTGGAGATTCGAAGCAATCATGGCAGCGCTGTATGATTTGCTTGGCGAACAGAGGTACAGCTGTTCCTACAGGGATTTATCGGAAACGCAGGTAAAGACTTTTAGAAAAGTGGTGGGAATCTGTGTGGAAGATTATATATCAAATGTGGGGAGTCTTGCGGCTTTGAGGAATTCTTTCCGGGATTTTGAGTTCAGATTGGTCATGGGGCTGCTGGTGTGTGTGAATCATGCACGTCATCTGGAAGAGGATATTGATGATACCTATGATGATATCCTGGAATCTGCATTCGGGGGCAGTGAAGAAATAGAAAAATGCAGCCAGCTTCTTTCCAACATCAGGCAGAATATCATCCCGGAGGAACAGGTAGAAAAGATACTGCTCTATATTGCCCAGACCAATCCTTTCAGCATGGAACTGTATACCTGCATCGTACAGCGCTGTGGAGATAAGGGCGGAGAGGTTCAGGCGCTGGCTGACTATCTGGGGTTTGGTGATGATGTCACGGCATACAAGGAAGAGATGATTCAGAGCTATTTTGAAGAACTGCCAATGAAAACGGAAGAAGAGGCGCTTGCCGCAAAGGAGAAACTGGAGACATACTGCGTTTCCCTGGGGTATGACGGCGAAGAGAAAGAAGAGTTGTTTGAGGAAATCAGAGACAGACTGGAGGAATTGGACCGCATCTACAGGACAGTGGACGGCATTGTCTGTGAGACAAGGGAAAGCGCCGATTTTGCCCGGGAGGAGCTGCCGCAGATACAGGAATTCATGGCACATATCTCTGCGCCTGCATCGGATTCTTTGTTGGACTATGAATGGGAGGTCAATGACAAGTTAAGGGAGTTCGACATAAAATTCTCTTCCGAACTGAAAGCAAAATATGTCAAGGTGATGGAGAAACACCTGAAGGATTTTGATGATTTGTTCTGCACGGTAGGACTGTTTAAGAAACTTGACAGAAAGGCGGCGGGAAAAGAGCGGCTTTTAAAGCTGATAAAGAAATGTGATGTGTCTGCGCCTGATAAGATTGCGGAAGCCTATAGGCAGATGGAGGAACTACTGCCCAGGGTAGGCCTTGAAAGGGGAGAGAACGAAGAGACGCTGAACTACCTGGAAAAGTGCAAGGATGATTTGGCATTGAAATTTGTTAAAGAAAACCAGGGAAGTACAGAAGAGGATGCCAAAGAAGCAAAAGCAAAACTGATTTCCTATTGTGAAGAGATCGGCCTTACAGCAGATGAAAACCGCATGTGCATCAAATATATTGACAGGGTATTGGCGGACTTTGATTTGAAATACCGCACTGTAGACCAGGTGGTCTGTGAGACCAGAGAAGGGGCTGATTTGGCCCGCAGTGAGCTGGAAGGCATCCGCGGATTCATGAGGCAGATTTCGGAACCTACGTCGGATTCCCTGTTGGACTATGAGAGCGGCCTGCTTGAAAAGAAAAAGGAATTTGAAGAAGCTTTCCAGTCCGAACTGAAGCAGAAGTATCTGAACCAGATAGAAAGATATCTGGCTGATTTCGACAGGAAATTCTGTTCTGTGGGGTTGTTCAAAAAAGTGGATAGAAAGCAGGCGGGCAGGGACAGGGCTTTGAAATATGTAAAAAAGCTTGACTGCTCCTCCCCGGATAAGGTGGCGGAAGCGTACAGAATGTTGGAGGAATTCCTGCCAAAGGTTGGCATCACCCTGGAAGAGGCCGTTGAAGCGGTTCAATATCTGGAAAAGAAAAAGAGCGGGAAAGGATTGTTTGGCTCTGTGGGAAAACTGTTCGGGAAATAACATAGTGGAAAGGATGAATGATAAAAATGCGATATGTAAAAAGATTTGCAGTCACTGCCCTGATGATGCTGTGTTTTGCCTGCTGTTTCAGTGCCTGTGGAGGGCATTATGTGTCGGAAAAGGAAATGGCGAAAGTGGAAAAGCAGTATGAGGAGGGGAAAATATCAACAGCAGAATATCTTGAGACAGTGGACGCTTACCTTGCAAATGAGCCGTTGCCCAGAAAGGGAATCATAGGCGCTGTTTTCGGCTTCTTTGAAAAAGTATTCCTGTTTGTGGTCGGCGTTGCGGTAATCGGTTTTATTATCATGGTGTTACGCGGCAGGAAATAAGGAAAGGATGTGTGGAATATGTTTGAAATCCTTGCTTTTTTCACTGCCTTAGCGGGAATAGCCACTGGAGTCAAGACAGGTCTGGATAGTGCAGGCACTATGGATGATGAAAATAAAAGCCCTGTAAATATAACCATACGCTGCCTTACACACGGTTTCTTCTGGGCATTCATATATACGCTCCCAGTGTACCTTTTGCAGAAATTCTGGTGGATTGCGTTGATTATCGTTGTTATTGGTGTAATTGTGCATTCTTCAAAAAAAGATAATTGAGGGAATCAAAGGGAGGAAGACAGGATGTATAAAATCTACAAAAGTTTTCTGGAAAAGGAATGCCCTGCCCCATTACCGTCTGCATGACTTAAGACATACCTGTTTTACGCTTTGCACGGAATTTATTACATGGCTTACCATAGGTCCACAGGCGACAGATGCACAACTATGAGATTTCAAAAACACGCAAGTATAGGAATGATATAGGAAAAATAGAAAATAAGGAGTATGACGCGGAATCGGATGTCTATATCTGCCGGAATGCGAAAAGGCTGACGCCAGACCATGTGAGGCATTCCAAAAGCAAAACTTTTTTTATAGAATAACAGAATAATTTGGAGTTTTTCCTTGAAATCACATATAAAAACAGCAAAAATGAAGCTGCCGCTTCACAAATTTTCATTCGTTAAAGCGACAGCCCCATGCTTGCGCTCGCTGGAAATTCGCTAAAATTTGACCTTTTCAGCAGAGTGTGGTCCTTTTTTCTAAAGGCACTTGACAACGCATCAGTAATCCATTATAATGAACAATGTTCATGTTGGGGGTGATGGAATGAATACCGTTGTAACGTCAAGAGAGGATATTTTGAAAACCAGTCGAAAATTGATTCAACAGCAGGGATGGTCCGCAATCAACATCCGTTCTGTCGCGACAGCTTGTGAAGTATCAGTGGGATCTATTTACAATTATTTTGATTCTAAGGCTGCCTTAGTGAGCGCCACAGTCGAAAGCGTCTGGTGCGAAATTTTCCATCGTCCGGAGGACAGCGCTATATTTCAGGACACGCAAGCTTGTATCACCTGGATGTATAGGCAGATGGAACAAGGTGGCAAGCAGTATCCCGGATTTTTTACGTTGCATTCTCTGGGCTTTATGCGTGAGGATAAAGTAGATGGAAAACAGAAAATGCAACAGACCTGGCAGCATATTCTGGATGAGCTGGGTTCTGTCTTAAAGAGGGATACCAGGATTCGGTCCGATGCCTTTACGGAACAATTTACTGTGGAAAGGTTTGCGGATGTCCTATTTTCACTGATGCTGTCTGCTTTGCTGAGGCAGGACTATGACCCCACGGCCTTGCTGGAGATCATTCACAGAACCCTATATTAAAATTCCCACGGAAGTGTGGGAATTTTATATCCGGCAAAATGAACAATGTTCAGAATGGAGGTGAATTATGAAAGTAAACCGAAGTACCTTGCCAATCTATACTGAATTTTTTGCTATCTGTACTGGTTTTTGCTGTGTTTCAAAAATTTATTTTCGGGAAACTGGTAAAAAAGCATACCGCCAGAATTAACGCCGTATTCTATATCGGCCTGGGGGCTTCTCTCTTAACGGCAGGCTTATTGTTTGGCCGCAACTATGTTAGAGCATTGTATGCCGCAGTTCAAAATAAAACTTAAAGGAGAAAAAATATGCAAGCGATTGTGGAAACTCTGTTTGATACAGTCTATCTGATTTCTGTTATTACCATTGGTATTTTGATGATCCGGGGAAGCAAAGGAAACCGCCAATTCTGTTTATTCGGATGGATGGCGGTTGTGTTGGGGGCGGGAGATTCATTTCATTTGGTTCCCCGCGCTCTTGCCCTATGTACCACCGGACTGGAAAATTACACGGTTCCCTTGGGCCTCGGAAAGTGGATCACCTCGGTCACAATGACAATTTTCTATGTGCTGCTCTATTATGTCTGGCGGCAGCGGTATCAAATCACTGGTCAGAATGGCCTGACATCTGCTGTATATGGCTTGGCCGGAGGGAGAATTGTGCTGTGCATGATGCCTCAGAATCAATGGCTCAGTGTCGAAGCGCCCCTTTCCTGGGGTGTTTACCGCAACATTCCTTTTGCATTGCTGGGACTTCTGATAATTATTTTGTTCTATCGTAGTGCAAAAGATTATGGAGATAAGGCGTTTCGCTGGATGTGGCTGACCATTGTACTCAGCTTTGGCTTCTACATCCCAGTGGTGTTGTGGGCGGACACCATTCCACTAATTGGGATGCTGATGATCCCAAAGACCTGCGCCTATGTGTGGACGGTGCTTATTGGCTATTTTGCTATGAAGCAGGAATGTAAGTGAGGGAAGGGCGGTTATGAAGCGATACATGAACATGGCCCTGATGGAAGGAATTTTTGACTTTGTGGACTGTGCTTTTCCCTGACACCCACCACGGATGAAAGGACTACATGACAAAATGGAAATATAAACCACTGGTTTTAACAGCACAGCCCCTTAAAAAGTCAAAAAAGCCATCCTCCTCTAACGGGGAGCCCCACCCACAACTGCGAAAATTGTAATATCCAGTCACCTCAACACGTCCGCACGGCCCTGCGCCATGCGGACATTTTTGCTGACAAAAATTTCATGGGAATTTTATTGTAAACAGGAGAGGCTTTTTGTATAATAAAGATATCCTATAGAAAGTCGCTCAAGTATACAGAAAAAGGGGTAAAGGGATGGCTGAAAACACACCGAAACGAAAGATAAGGGACAGCGTGTTCACTAACCTGTTTCAAGAGAAAAAGTATCTGTTGCAGCTATATAAAGCCCTGCATCCAGAAGATGGAGAGGCTACGGAGGATGAAATTGCAGATATCACACTCAAGCATGTGTTAGTGGATGCAGATTATAATGACCTGGGATTCTCTGTAGGCGACAGGCTCATGGTGTTGGTGGAAAGCCAGTCAACATGGACAATGAACATTATCGTCCGGGCACTGATGTACCTGATGCAGACATATCATGATTATTTCAGGAGGACGAACCAGAACCTGTATGGAAGCAAAAAGGTAAAGATGCCGAAGCCGGAGTTGTATGTGATATTTACAGGAGAAAGAAAAACGATTCCGGATATAATATCACTGTCAAAGGACTTTTTTAGTGGAGCCAGAATTTCCATTGATGCGGAAATCAAAGTATTATATCAGGAGAATGAAGCGGACATTATTGGGCAGTATATTATTTTCTGCAAGGTCTATCGAGAGCAGAGAAAATGCTATGGTAATACCAGAGAGGCGGTTACGGAAACAATCCGTATCTGCAAGGACAGAAACGTGCTGAAAGAGTATCTGGAAAGCAGGGAAAAGGAGATTGTGGATATTATGATGACATTGTTTGATGATGAACAGATTTACAAGGCTTTTGAGAATGACATTAAACAGGAAACAGCTAAAGAGGTAGCTAAGAATAAGGCTGTCTTTATGATACAAAAAGGGAAAATTACCATAGACGAGATTGCCGAGTATTTCCCGGAGCTGTCGGAGGAAGACCGAAAGGAAATTGAATCTCAGGTTTTACAGCAGGTCTAGCAGAATCGTTCCGTGGCGCCCCGCCCTTTTTGCGGCGACGCTACGGCGACACTTTTTGTAAAGATAAAATCAGCGAATCGGTTCTCAGACTGGACTTCCAGGGGGATAAAGCAAAATTTTATTAGTGTTTTGATCACCCATTCCTTATCTACGCTCTGCACCATAGCCTTGCTGATATGTACGATATCACCATCTATATCCTCAAGTTTTAGGGCGCATATCTCAGAGCGACGCATACCATAGCAGGCAAGGGTAATAGGTACTTCATATTTGAGTTGCGAACGGTTTTGGGAGACTTATCCCTGGATATTTCGTTGACCAATTTATTTATCTCTATCTTTATTTTAGAATTATACACCTATTGAAAATGAGCTGACAAATACACAATGCATACGGCAGGCATATATTTTTATTATCAAGTGTATAAGTCGGTACTTATGGAGATATGTTCCATGCTTTCATTACAGGAATATGTGAATAATCCATGTGGCACATTAAGCATTCCATATTGGAAATCAAAAGGGCTTATTGTGCCTGAAAATATGAAAATAATTCATGATAGAGATTATTTTGACGGAATGTTTAGTGACTATAATGATGAGGTATACTTTCGACTATCTCATAATCTAAAAAATATCGGCCATGTAAATTTGGCTGATAATGAAATAGTATCTGGAGTGTCCGATATTGACACGTCCGGATAGTCGGAACGGACGTAGAACGGGGAGTGCTTTCAGCGGAGAGATGTGCTATACTTCGGTCGGCATACTAATAACAAATCGGGATTGGAGGTATATCCATTATGGAGGATTTAGTAAATCTTGTGACTTTAGCAGACGGAAGCAAAATTATTCTACAGGATGAGGATGACATTTCATTGTCTTTAATCTCAAATGATGGGACAAAAGATATATTTCAATTCTCATATCATTCTGGTGGTTATGGTGGTGGTTCATTATTGCTGTCACCGTCTGAAAGACATGTGATTTTTTCTTACTTTTCGGGTGAGAGTGAAGAAGGGTTTGTGTTACTTGAAATTGTGAATAATCAGTTCAAATTTTTGTATGATTCTGATTATTTGTATGGAGAAGATGCCAACTACAGTTTTGCAGATAACGAAAAAATTTTGATTCAGACTTTTCGTATAGGTTCATGGTACATAGAAGATGCGAAAACTGATGAAAGCGGGGATATGTATTACACATTTGGAGAATTAAATCTGCTTAATCTTGAAACCTTGAATCTGGATAGGCACACAATTCTCGTTTATCCCTCTGATGATTGGAAAGAAGAAAAAACAGATGTTGGTACATTTTTGTTTACTGATATAGCAGATGGAATGTTGAGTGTAGAAATGCCGTGGGGAAACGAAATGTTTCAGTATCCATTGCAAGAAACTCTTGTTATTAGTTTGAAGAAGGAAAAATATAAAACGGTATGACCGCATCCAACCGGATGCTTTGGTTTTTACCAACCGGACAGGCGGGAAGCTTACGAGGGCAGGAGTCCAGGGAAAATTGCCATAGACGAGATTGCCGAGTATTTCCACTGCGACAGGAGGAAAGCAATGACACATAAGGGGACTGTATCTCTGGAGACACCACGTCTCATATTACGACGATTTCAAAAAGAAGACCTTGAACAGATTTATTATAACTGCTGGAATGATAAAGAAGTCTGGAAATGGACGAATTATGCGCCTATGAACTGTATTGCGGATGTGGTGACGAATGCGAATATGTTCACGAATAACTGGCTGAACGCCTATGAGAAGAGTGACCGTTATAGCTGGGCGGTTCAGTTGAAGGAGACCGGTGAAGTGATTGGGCGATATTTTGGGATGCATCCAGATGATGAGCTGCGCCAGGTGGAACTGGCATGTGAAATCGGGCAGAGATGGTGGAATCAGGGCCTTATGACGGAAGCCACCAAAAGGGTCATCGAATTTTTCTTCCAGGAAGTCGGAATGAATAGAATCTATGCATGGCACGCAAGCGAAAACCCGGCCTCCGGGAAAATGCAGGAAAAGGCCGGCATGAAGTGGGAAGGCACATTGCGTCAGGGATGTAAATGTAATAATGGAATTTTTGACAAGGTAATGTATGCAATACTTGCAGAAGATTTTTTCAGGGAGAAAATTTGAAAGGTAAAAGAGAGGGTGGATATAAGATTCGCCTTTAAAAACGAAATAACACAGGCACAGCAAGAAATGCTGAATGGCGTTAATAAAAAGGTGAAGGAGGAGAGTTATGTTTGATTTCAGTATAAATGAAATGTTAGATATGCAGAAAAGTCTTCAGGATAAATACAAAGGTAAATGGGAAAAGCTTTCTCCGGAAGCAGGTAAACACAAGCTGCTTTGGATGATAGGCGAAATTGGTGAAGTGATTGATATCGTCAAAAAGCACGGAGACATAGAGGCATCTAATGATGTGGAATTAAGAAAAGACCTTGTTGAAGAAATGGCTGATGTTCTTATGTATTACAATGATGTTATGCTGTGTTATGGAATATCCGCTGATGAATTAAAACAGGCATATACTGCAAAGTTTGAAAAGAATATGACACGTTGGTAAATTTCCGGTGTGCGCCCGGCATAGAGTATAGGAGGTATCAACGTGAATAATAGGGATCGAGCTTAGGAGAAGTATTGATGAATGCAAAATTATTAGGATTTTTCAGTGGGTTTCCAACCCACCATTTTCCTGTTGAGATAATGGAACGGCTCAGGGAAGAACTGACTGTTCGCGACAGCCTTGTCTTTGTAAGTGCATGGCCTTCTGATTATGAAAGAAATGACAGTGAATCGACTGGAATGCATGCTATGTTTGAGGAATGCAATATGCCATTCAGGCAATACAGCGTGATTGATAACAGAACAACTGCTGATGATGCCCGGCGGCTTATTCAGGAGGCGTCATGTATCTTTCTTATGGGCGGTCATGCGGTTTGGCAATTCCAATTGATTTGCGCCAAAGGTATATTGGATGAAATTCGCAAAAGTGATGCTGTTATTTTGGGAGTGAGCGCAGGCTCAGGCAATATGGCAAAACGCGCTCTCGACATATGGGAATCCCCTGTGCCATATGACGGGCTGGGATTGGCAGATATTACCATCAAAGCACATGTTACGCAGGAGAATCAGGAACTGCTGCAAACTTTGGCGCGGATTTCCATAGAACAAAATCTGCCTGTCTGTGCTATGGAAGATGAAAGTGCTGTTATTGTTAAGGAAAATGAAGCTACATATGCAGGACATATTCTTTGGATAAATAATGGAAATGTCTGTCCAATGTCGCAGAAGATATTAGAACAGATGACAGGGAACCTCTCTCCTGAACAGGGCTATGAGTGACGCCAGGCAGACCTTTTTGGGGTGTGCCTGGGTCGGTAACTTCTTATATTCGATCATCCTTATATACAACATCAGAGAGCGGAATTTTATACATTTGCTTATACTGATACATTTTTGCGTCGGTATTGCTTATGTACTCCACCAAAGGAATTGTGGAATGTGCGGGGACAAGCGTGGTGGCATAGCTGAAGCATTTTGGATACCCGCTGCTTTTGTCAGCCAGCATTGTCTGCCGCAGCTTTTCCAGCTTCTCATCCTGCTCCTCCGGAGCAAGTCCGGTTTGAAGCAGGAAAAATTCGTCTCCGCCTACCCTGCAAACTTCGCCGCCCAGTGTCTGCAGGGCAGCAGATACTTCAATGAGATAGCTGTCGCCCTGCTCATGCCCAAAGGTATCATTGCAATATTTCAGATAGTCCACATCGATAAAGGAGAGCAGAAAAGCAGTTCCCTCATGCTGCCACTGCTCCATTTTTTCGGTGGCATAACGCCTGTTATTCAGGTTGGTCAGAGGATCCACATAGGCAAAACGGTAAATCAGGTTCTGCCGTCTCTGTCGTTCTGTCTCATCCAGGACGATATGGACGATTGCCTGTTTCTTAGCATCCTGGGAACTCTCCTCATTCGAATGAAACCAGGGAATGAGGAAGGACTCCACCTGATAAAAGAGATCAATACCGTCAGGTGATTCCAGCGCCATATTCCAGCGCAGGGAGCTTTGACTGCGGTCTGAAAGCTCCTGTTCTTCTGTGAACTGTCCATCTGGCAATTCTGCGGAATCCGGCTTTTGATTTTCCCTGTGAAGGTCCATCTGCTCCTGGATCTCCGGCTGCTTATCGAGCAGCTGCCGGGTCAACTGAGCGGCATTCTGTGCATGCGCTTTCTGAAACCAGCGGGCAGGCTGGTTAGTGTGCACTTCCTGGCCGGTATCCGCGGAATATACAAAAATCATATTGTGAGTATAGTCGGTGAGGGCATTCACCAGATTCAGGTTGATGCGCAGTTCCTGGTTGCTCTGTTCCAGAGCCCAGCTGATTTCATCCATAGCCTGGATATTATCCAGCAAAACCTGATTCTCTAATTCCAAAGCTTCATTTTTCTGCTGCAATTGGTTTGTCAAATCCTGAACCCTGTCAGCCAGAAGAGCTATCTTATCTCCCAGTTCCCGGAAATCAGGGGATAAATCTTCCCTGCGGAAGGAGGAAGCTTTTGTCTGATCGAGAATACCCTGTATATAGTTTATTAAAAGAGGCAGCGAATGTTCCATTTAATCTCTCCTATAAACAGCTTTGTCAGCAGGTTTTTCTTTATTATACAGTAACTGGGTTGAAAAAGAAAGTTTTTATTCTCCTTTGATTATTTTTTTACGTTTGGGCATACTGAGAGTGAGATGGTCACTCAAATATGAAAAATCGGAGAAAATATGGAAAAACGGAGGAAAAAGGAAGAAATGAAGAAAACAGCAGGTTGGAAACAGGTGTTGGCGCTGATATTCATACTGGTGCCTGCATCGTGGCCGGGAGAACCGGTGAGAGCGGCGGCCGGGACCTCGATTATCAGTCAGGCGCCGGAGGAGGCGACGGCAGACTGGAATCAGATGACAGAATGGCTGGATAACGCAGCCGGCAACGGGAGAGGAGAGAATGTTCCTTTTGCGGTGGGAGACACCTTTACGGTTCCCGCGGATATTCTGGGCAGACTGGCCGGAAAAAATGCGACACTGGTACTGTATACAGACAGCAATGTGACTTTCACTGTGAGCGGAGTGGATGTGAGACAGACGGACGTGCCGGTCTGTGTGACCTTATCTGACGAAGAATTGCTTCCAGCCGAAGCATTGCAGCAGATTTGCGGAGCCCGGATTGTGAGACAGTTTCAGATGGCGGAGAGAGATGAGTACCCCTGCCTGGTAAATGCACATCTGTCACTGGGAGCAGAGAATTCAGGGAAAAATGCCGTATTGTATTCCTGTGACGAGGCAGCCGGACGTATGAAGCAGGAGGGGATTTACCGGATTAATGAGTCAGGAAGCGCCATGTTCGGACTGAAACGGGGCGGCGTGTATGCCGCGGTGATAATGGAAAGTTATACTGTCATGCCGGGGGACATGCTTTCACGGATTGCGGTAAAAAAGGGAATCAGCCTGCAGGCCCTGACGGCGGCCAATCCGCAGATTGCGGATCCGGACAGAATCCATGTGGGACAGATCCTCAATATTCCCGGTGTATAGCGAAAAGGGAAAAGAAATCTCCGCGGCGTTTCGGTGTCAGTCTGCGGAGATTCTCCTTTGCAGAAATTATTTTTCCACTTTTATGTAAAAACTGTAAAAAACAGTTGACGTAGAAAACTTTTATGGTATAATAATAGTTGTGTATGTGGAAAGTACGTACATAATAACCCAATCAGTCGTGATACTTTGAGGGACTGAAGGGAGGTCGGGTGGAGATGTCAAACGTAATCGTAAAAGAAAACGAAACATTGGACAGCGCTTTACGTCGTTTTAAGAGAAGCTGTGCTAAGGCGGGTATTCAGCAGGAGATCCGCAAGCGTGAGCATTACGAGAAGCCTAGCGTAAGACGCAAGAAAAAGTCAGAAGCAGCTAGAAAACGCAAATATAACTAAGCAGCTTATCCATCCCCGGTCTTATGGCCGGGGATTTTGTATGTGCGAAAACGGTAGGAGTTCCGCATATGTAGAGCCGCATTTTCATATTCTATAGACAGAGGAAAAGAATTGGGAGTGTGGCCGGTATTATGTTTACCAAGAAGAAAATTTCTGCTCTTTTTTTGTCATTGTTGCTTGTCTTTACAGCATACATACCCGTAAGCGCCAATGTTACGGTATCTTCTCCGTCAGTGATTTTAATCGAGAGTTCCACCGGAGAGGTAATTTATGAACTGAATTCTACGGAGCGCAGAAGTCCTGCCAGCATTACGAAGATTATGACATTGCTTCTGACATTTGAAGCCATTGATTCCGGGAAAATCAGTCTGACGGATCAGGTTACCACCAGTGAGTATGCCAGTTCCATGGGAGGGTCACAGGTTTATCTGGCGGCGGGAGAAGTACAGTCGCTGGATACCATGATCAAGTGTATTGCCGTGTCTTCGGGCAATGATGCCAGTGTGGCTGTGGCGGAGCATATTGCAGGCAGCGAGGAGGCATTTGTGGCGCTGATGAACGAAAAAGCCGCGGAACTGGGGATGGTGGATACTCATTTTGAAGATTGCTGCGGCTTGAGCGATTCTGACAATCATTACACTTCGGCCAAAGATGTGGCGATTATGTCCAGGGAATTGACCACAAAATATCCGGACATTTTTCAGTATACGACTATCTGGATGGAAGATATTACCCATGAGACAAGGCAGGGAACGGCAAACTTTACTCTGAGCAGCACCAACAAGCTGTTAAAGCAGTATCAGTGGACTACAGGACTGAAGACCGGTTCTACTTCAAAGGCTAAGTACTGCTTTTCGGCCACGGCGTCCAAGGATGGAATTGATCTGATTGCGGTGGTCATGGGAGCGCCGGATTACAAGACTCGTTTCGGAGATGCGCAGATATTGCTGACCTACGGCTTCAGCGTATGTGATATTTATGTGGACGAGAATCAGGATGTGCTGCTGCCACTGACGGTGGAAGGCGGTGTGGAGGAGGAAGTTGCCGTAAGGTATGAAGGCGAATTCCGCTACCTGGACACCGGAGGAAGCGATCTGTCCGCTGTGGAAAAGGTGGTGGAGCTTCCGGAGAAGGTGCAGGCGCCCGTGAAGGAAGGTATGGAGGCGGGATGTGCCAGATATCTTCTGAATGGCGTGGAAATCGGCAGTGTGCCTGTTTTGTTTGCCGAGGATATCGACAGGGCTGGGTACACGGACTATTTCCGCAGAGTGCTGGGGTTCTTCCTTTTGACTGAAAACCACAGGGGAAGTGAATCGCAGAACGAGACGGAAGCACAAAATGACACAGAGAGCCTCAACGGGACGGAGTCTCCAGGTGAGACGGAAGCCATGAAGGAAATCGGAACTTCAGACGAGACCCGGACCCCGGACCAGGCGGCAGGAACAGAATCAGAACAGGCAGAATAAGCGGCAGATGAGAGGAAAAGTATGACGGATGTGTTGATTACCATAACGGGAATCATAGCGCTGATTGCAGCGTGGGTTATTCTATATGACAGCAACCGCTTTGTCGTGAGGACATATACGGTGACGGATGACAGGATAAAAAAGAGCGTCAGGGCTGTGTTTCTGACTGATCTGCACAATAAATGTTATGGTAAGGATAACGAAAGGCTTCTGGAGGCAATTCGCGGACAGCATCCGGATTTTATCCTGACAGCAGGGGATATTCTGACAGCCAGACCGAAGGAAACCGTGGAGCCTGCTCTGCGGTTTCTCCGGCAGCTGGCGGAGGAGTATCCTGTCTATTATGCCAATGGAAATCATGAGCACCGCATGAAATTGCACCCGGAGATTTACGGTGATATGGCGGAGCGCTATGAAACGGCGTTGAAGGAGATGGGAATTGACAGGCTGATAAACCGTAAGGCCTTGCTTCCCGAATATGGAATTGCAGTGTATGGTTCCGAGATTGACGAAAGATATTACAAACGGTTAAAGACAACAGAAATGCCTTCGGATTATCTGTGTTCCGTGTTGGGACAGGCGTCGGACAGTATGTATACGATTCTGCTGGCTCACAATCCGGACTATTTTCCGCAATACGCCGCATGGGGCGCGGATCTGACGCTGTCCGGGCATGTGCACGGGGGCGTGGTCCGGGTGCCTTTCTGGGGAAAGGGCCTGATCGCCCCTTCTTGGCATCCTTTTCCCAGATACGACGGCGGCATTTTCCGGGAGAATGCTTCCGTCATGGTGCTGAGCCGCGGGCTGGGAATGCATACCGTCCATGTAAGGCTGTTCAATCCGGCAGAGCTGTGGGTGATAGAATTTAAGAGAGAATAAAACATATGTTCTTTCTTGAAATGAGAGGGAAAAAAAGGTAAAATAAGAAACCGGGCTGTTGAAACCGACGGGAGAGAAAGCATAAACGAGGATACTATGGCGATACCTGTAAAACTGGAAGTCTTTGAAGGACCGCTGGACCTTCTTCTTCACCTGATTGATAAAAATAAAGTCGATATTTACGATATCCCCATTGTGGAAATTACGGAACAGTATCTGGACTATATCCGGCAGATGGAGACCAGGGACATGAACGTGATGAGTGAATTCCTTGTGATGGCGGCGACCCTGATCGACATCAAATGCAGAATGCTGCTTCCCAGGGAAGTGGACGAGGAGGGGGAGGAAGAGGACCCCAGGGCAGAACTGGTGCAGAAGCTGCTGGAATATAAGCTGTACAAATATATGTCGCTGGAGCTTCGGGATCTGCAGGTGGATGCGGCGAAAAATATGTACAGGGAGCAGAAGCTGCCCCCGGAAGTGGCAATGTACAGCTATCCGGTAAACTATGAAGAGTTGATTGGAGATATGACTCTGAACAGGCTTCATGAAATCTTCAAATTTATTGTCCGTCGCCAGGAGGACAAGATTGATCCCATCCGCAGCCAGTATGGCAATATCGAGAAGGAAGAGATTGACATGGAGGCGAAGACCCTGTATGTGGAGGCTTATGCCAGAGAACACAGGATTTTCAGCTTTCGAAAGCTTCTGGAGAGACAGGCGGGCAAAATGGAAGTGATAGTCACTTTTCTGATCATTCTGGAGCTGATGAAGACCGGTAAGATTGTCATCAGTCAGGAAACGATCTTTGACGACATATTGATTACTTCCCGAATGTGTGCCGAAGAGAGCAGCACAGATACAGAGGCAGATTTTGTGCATTCTGTATAGAGAGCGAATTGGGAATCGGCCGGGAAGGCAGGGGAGATTGAAAATGGAGAAAGCCAGGGCGGAAGCGGTGATTGAGGCGGTGTTGTTCACCATGGGAGAGTCTGTGGAAATCAGCCGCCTGGCCGAAGTGATAGAAGAGGATACCAAAACTACAAAAGAAATCCTGCGGGAGATGGAGGAGCGCTACAGACAGGAGAACAGAGGAATTGCGCTGGTTCGGTTTGACAACGCCGTTCAGCTCTGTACCAAGGAAGACATGTATGAATATCTGATCAGGATTGCCAAAGCGCCAAGGAAAATGACACTGACAGACACGGTTCTGGAGACACTTTCCATCATTGCCTATAAGCAGCCGGTGACCAGAATGGAGATAGAGCGGGTGAGAGGGGTCAGCTGTGACCATGCTATCAATAAGCTGCTGGAATATGATCTGATTACTGAGCTGGGGCGCCTGGATGCCCCGGGCAGACCTCTGCTCTTCGGCACAACGGAACAGTTTCTGCGTTGCTTCGGCGTGGGAAGTCTGGAAGAGCTTCCGGAGCTGAATCCGCTGCAGATGGAAGAGTTCAGGCAGCAGGCGGAGGCAGAGGTACAGCTCCAGCTGGACATTTAGGGACTTGCAGTTAAACATAAAAGGGAAAAGCAGCCTCATATATTATTAAAAATCCCATTGAAAGATGATGACATGAAAATGCGGATGAAAAAAATATTGGGCGGCTTTCTTTTTTTCTGCTGTCTTCTGTGGAACATTGCGCTTCCCATTCGGGCTGCGGAGACGGAGGGAACTATATGGCAGGCTTCTTCCCCGGGAGCGCCGGCGGACACAGATTTATACGCGTCGGCAGCCGTACTGATGGATGCGGATTCCGGAAGGGTACTGTATGGAAAAAATGAGAATACATGCCTTGCCATGGCCAGCACTACGAAGATTATGACCTGTATTGTGATTCTGGAGAATACATCCCGGGAGGATATACTGACAGTATCCCCCTATGCTGAAAGTATGCCGAAGGTCAAGCTGTACATAAAAAAGGGGGAGCAGTACAGAGTGGGGGATCTGCTGTATTCGCTGATGCTGGAATCTCACAATGACACCGCGGTGGCACTGGCGGAACATGTGGGAAAGAAGTATCTTTCTCCTGAGCTGCGCAGCAAGGATACCGCGGAGTACACCGTGGAGGAGAGCAAACAGGCCATGGCGGCATTCGTGAAGCTGATGAACCGGAAAGCAGTGGAGCTGGGCTGTGAAAACACCTGGTTTATCACGCCCAACGGTCTGGATGCCACGGAGACCATTGTTCTGGAGGATGGCTCCGCCATTCAGAAGGAACATTGTACTACGGCTGCGGAGCTGGCAAGAATCATGGCCTACTGTATAGGAGGATCAGATTGTGCAGAGGCATTTCTGGAGATTACAGGAACCGGAAATTATAGCTTCCATGCCAACGGGAGGGATTATTCCTGCACCAATCACAACGCGTTTCTGAGCATGATGAATGGTGCGCTGAGCGGCAAGACGGGATTTACCAATAAAGCGGGATATTGCTATGTGGGGGCGTTGAAGCGGGACGGAAAGACTTTTGTGGTGGCACTGCTGGCCTGTGGCTGGCCAAATAATAAGAGCTATAAGTGGAGCGACACCAGGAAACTGATGCAGTATGGGTTGGAGCATTATTTTTACAGAAGTTTTTCGGAGGAGGGAGTTGCCTTTGACGAAAGCAGGCTGAAATCCATTCCTGTGCTGAAGGGAAGGACGGAAGTTTTGGGCGATTCTGCCTATGTGGATATTGAAATTGCCGGAAGGGAAAACGGGCCGGAGAAGAATGGGGGAACGCGGCAGGAAAATGCAGGCGGACAGGCGGACAGAACAGGAGAACAGTGGAAGGATGGTCTTCTTCTGAGAGAAGACGAGGAAATCCGGGTGGAATACAGTGTGAAAGAGCTGCTGACGGCGCCTGTGGAAAGCGGTATGATAGTGGGAACTGTGGACTATTTGGTGGGAGACACCATATACAAGAGAGAAAATATCGTAACTGCGGACAGCGTTATGCCTGTAGATTTGAAATGGTGCGGGAGGCAGGTGATACAGCGATTCCTGCTGATGCCGTAAAACACGTCCCATCGCTTTTTCCGCAAAAGCTGAGATTATAATTGCATTGGGACAATTTTCCATGTATAATAGATGGGCACACTTATGAAACAAATAATCCCTGTTGTCAGGTATACAGGGACTGGAGGGAAATGCATGAAGAGAAAGATTGCGCTTTTGCTGGCGGCTGCCATGGTGCTGAGTTCGGGTCTGACAGCGTATGCTTCTGAAACCGGCGCCGGGGACCGGAGCAAACAGAAAAACGTAAGACAGGAGACTGCCGAAAGCCATGTCGACCAGAGGGACGGAGCGCAGGCGGGCAGTTCTTTGAGTGCCGAAGAGCTGGCACGACAGGTGCAGGCAGGGAATGTGGGGCAGGTGGACGTGGTGATCGGGAACGTGCTTGCCATGCAGAATTCTGTGAATTTCACGGTGAAGCTCACAGATGCCCTGGGAGCGGAGAAGACCGGCAGGCTTGAGCTGGAAGGAAACCAGGCAGGCGAAAAACGGATAAGCTTTGAGGGACTGCAGAAGGGGGAGTATACCCTGCAGGTAGCCGGGGACGGCTTTGTCACCTACAGGCAGAATCTCTCCGTGGAAGATCGGGCCAGTACCGTAAAGCTGATGACAGGTTATCTGGAAGGGATAAGTTATGAAGATGGAACCGCTCACCCAGGTGTTCTGCTGCTGGGAGATGTGAACATGGACGGGGGAATGGATGCGGCGGACAGGAACGCGATTGTAGACTCCGTCCACAGCGGAGTCACTTCGGGAATGTCGGATTTAAATCGCGACGGCAGCACCAACCTTCTGGATTTGGAATATTTTGCACATAGCTATGAAGAGGTGGCAGTGCAGGCATGGATAGAAAAGTCCGTACCTGCGGCGGTGATCACGCCCCGGGCTGGCGACGGCACAAAGGTGGAGGGAGATTTGGGAGATCTTCTGCGCAGTCAGGGAAGCGTGGCCTTAAGCCGGGAGGATGGACAGAAGATTTCCCGGGAGACACCGGTGGTGATGGAATTTGATTTTGCTGCAGTGGGAAATTCTGCGGCTGCAGACGGCATTATCATTGAGACGGACCCGGAGAACCCTGTGACGGAGGCACAGATTGTCCTTTCCTATGTGGACGGGAATGTGGACGGATCGGTGACAATTCCTGTACAGTCAGAGGTACAGTACCTTCTGGAAAGAGGGGAAGTACGGGCCGAGCTGGATGATAAAGGGAATATCCGCATTCATCTGGGCGGGCAGATTGCCGTCAAGAAGGTGACATTTACCATTACCGGTGTATTGAATAACAACAATCTGGCGGAGATCTCCAAAGTGGAATTCGTCAACGGCATGGAGGAGAGAATTCCGGAACCGGAGATGGACATTCCGACGAATCTGGATGCGAAAGCGGGCAATGCCAGCATCAGCTTAAGCTGGGATCCCTGTGTCAATGTGACAGGGTATGAAGTGCTGATCAGACACGGCGATAAACAGGAGACCCTGCTCACATCGAAAAACGCGCTGAATATCAGCAGCTTTGACGGGAAAAAGCTGACCAATTATCTGACCTATCAGGTGAGCGTACAGTCCGTCAACGGTACCTGGACCAGCGGATACTGTGATGAGGTGGATGCGACACCCAAACCCACCGGCAAGCCGGATAAGCCTGACAATGTATCCGCTGTGGGGAAATACAAGAGTGTCGTGGTGTCCTGGAAGAATATGAAGGATACCCTTACCTATAACCTATATTATAAGGAAAGCACGGCGGGAGAGTATCAGAAGATTGAGAAGATTGAAAATAACAGTTATACCATCACGGATCTGAAGGATCTGACAGAATATACAGTCTATGTCACCGGTGTAAACGAGTTCGGCGAAAGCGGTGCTTCTCTGCCGGCGGCAGCCATGACCACCGGCCTGGATCCTGCGCAGATGCCGAAGTACAATCTGATTAACACTGGCGAAAAGGGAGAAAAGGGCGCGCATATTGTCAGTGCCTCCATGTCCGGAGAGATGCGGGAAAGCGCTATGGATACCCAGACCGGAACCGCCTGGGGAACTGTGGACCATGATCCCTCTTCCTACTATTACAAGGGTACCTGGGATGACGGCGGGTTTAATCCCATGTCCCTGAGCCATGGACTGACTTTTGAATTCGACCAGGCATATAAAATGGATACCATTGCTTTTCTGGAGGCGCTTCCTCAGGATACAGATTACGGCTATGCAAAGGTTCGTTACTGGAATGAGGATGGAACAGAGGGGAATGTGGCAGGTGTCTCAGTGCAGAAGAAGAACGATGCATCGGGAAGACCTTATTATGTGCTGAAGTTTTCGGAGCCGGTGGAGGCGAAGAAGATTCAGTTCGGGCTGGCGCGTTCTGTGGCTGTGGGAAATATTTCTGTTTCGGAAGTTTATTTTTACTATTACGATGAGCTGTGGGATGAGATTCTTTCCCTCTATGAAGATGATCTTCATACGATACTGAGAGCGGATGTAACCCAGGCAGTCATAGATGCGCTGAGAGTGAAGATTCAGACGGTGGATCCCGTCAGCGGAGAGTATAATCCGGATCGGGAGCTTCTGGAGCGCGAGCTCGCCACAGCGGAAACGATTCTGAAGGACGGCGGGCTGAATGCTGCCGCCTCTGTGAAGATTCACAGCGGCATTACCACAAATGATGTGGGCAGAGGCTTCGGGGGACTGAACGCATGGCAGCCACTGGGTGTCACAGCGGCCGCAGGGGAAGAGATTATGGTCTATGTGGGCCATAACACTAAAAAGACAGGAGACAAGACCGACCTTAAGCTGATTGCCACCCAGTATCATGCGGAGGCCGCTGCCATGAGCAGAGAGGTGGCTGCCCTGAAGGTGGGAGCCAATAAGATTACCATACCCAAAGTCTGGACTACTACAGGATATGAGTCCGGCGGAGCATTGTATGTGCAGTATGGCGGCAGCGGCAGTGATCAGTATGCGGTTCGTGTCAGCGGCGGTGTGCAGGTGCCCAGACTGGATCTGTATCAGGTGACCGGTGACGAACGGCTGACCAGGGTGGAGAATTATGTGAAGGCGCTGGAGAGCTATGTGACCGGAATGAACAGCCTGCATGAGACAGAGCATAAGAATTCCGGGAATGCACAGGTGGCATACGACTATGACCAGGCGAACTGCATCCTGGGCGCGTCGGATATTCTGCTGGATACCATGATGCTGTCTCTGCCTGCAGGTCAGATTCTGGGCGGCGCAGGAACCGGTGACACACAGCAGAAGGCGCAGACAATCCTGAATTCCATGGATGCCATGGAAGATATGATGCATCTCTTCTACCAGCATAAGGGACTGAGTGCTTCTGCGGTGAATGCTGTGGACCAGATACCGAAGGGTCATCTGAATATCCGCTATCAGAGAATGTTCTCGGGAGCGTTTATGTATGCTTCCGGCAATCATATAGGAATTGAATGGGGATCTGCACCCGGAATGGTGAACAGTGTGCCGGTGCAGTCCGATTCTGAAGGAAGGTATCAGAGTGGCCGATATTTCGGATGGGGGATTGCCCATGAGATCGGACATTGTATTAATCAGGGAGCTTATGCTGTGGCGGAGATTACGAACAATTACTTTGCCGTGCTGGCCCAGGCGAAGGACAACAACGGCAGCGTGCGCTTCCAGTATAAGAATGTATACGACAAAGTGACTTCCGGGGCGAAGGGAGCGGCTTCCAATGTGTTCACTCAGCTGGGGATGTACTGGCAGCTCCATCTGGCCTATGATAAAGGGTATAATTACAAGACTTATGAGAGCCATGAGGAACAGCTTGCCAATCTGTTCTTCGCCCGAGTGGACAGCTATGCCAGAACGCCGGCAAATGCGCCGAAGCCCGGAGGTGTGGCTTTGAATCTGAGCGGTGCAGATAAGGAGCAGGCTCTCATGAGGCTGGCCTGTGCCGCGGCGAAGAGAAATATCCTGGATTTCTTCGTGCGCTGGGGCAAGACGCCTGACGCGGAGACGCGGAAATATGCGGAGCAGTTTGCGGAGGAGACCAGAGCCATTTACTATGTCAGCGACGAATCCAGAGTGTACAGCCTGAATGGCGGCACAAGCAAACTGGGAACAGAAGGAAAAGTGGAGGCCGTGGGCAGTGTGACGGCAGCGGCAGACGCTCAGAACCCTCATCTGGTGAACCTGACCATGAGTGCGTCGGGGATTTCCGAGGCAGATATTCTGGGATATGAGATTGTGCGCTGTTCCATCTCCGGAGGCAGGACAGTCAGGGAAACGGCAGGATTTACTACGGGGAATGCCTTTACGGACACTGTTTCCATGAATAATCGGGTGGTGTGGTATGAGATTACCCTGATTGACCAATACCTGAACCGTTCTGCAGTTAAGGTATCGGACTCCCTGAAGATTGGTGATGACGGAAGCCTGGATAAGGGTGCCTTTACCGTGGAAACTGTGAATCTGAAAGTGGAGGGAGAAGCAGACTCCACAGAGAACGAAGAACCTTCCTGTTCCGCAGGGGAGGAAGAGCTGAAAGACCAGGCGGATGGAAGTGACGGTTATAAGGTAAGAGGAAAGGCTCAGCTGGTGGACAATGCTGTGAACACAGTCTATACGGCCACAGCCGGCGGGGAGTCGGAGATTATCCTGAATCTGGGCAATACCCGCACCGTGAGCGGTCTGAAATACACCCACGGGGAGAGCGCGGTGGCAGCGGTGGAATGCACGATACAGGTGCGTTCGGGCGGTGAATGGAAAACCGTTGCATCAGATACGCTGGGAGCAGATACCAGTATAGTGTACTTCACTAACGATGACGGCAAGTATATAGCCGTTTATGAGACCGATGCCGTGAAGCTTGTCCTGAAAACGGCAAACGGCAGCCAGGTATCCATCGCGGAACTGGATGTGCTGGGACCCACCGGAGACAATGTGGAATTCAGAAAGGCCGGGGAAGGCACAGTGGCAATCGGCAGACTGACGGCAGATTATACTTATGCGGAAGGACAGACGATTCCGAAGGATTCCATTGTCTTCACAGGAAGCTACAAAGGAAGCCCTGCCTATAATGTGCTGATCCTCTATGATCAGGCCGGAAATATCGTGGGCGGTCTGAATGCGGACGGGGAGCTGAAGGCACAGCAGATTATCCTGGCGGATCCGCCTGAGGAGGGGAATCTCGGAAACGTATCCGATGGTACCTGGATTTACTGGATAGAGCCGGAACAGAACCTGGATCTTACAGGCCTTCAGAAAGTGCGGGCGGAGCTCTACCGTGTCAATAATGCCCTGACCAATGAAGGCCAGAGGCTGGTGAGTGATTCCCTGTTTGAGACAGTGCCGTCACAGCTGCCTGGAATCAGCTTTGACAGCAGTGCCGGCGGAAGCGGAACCAATACCGGCGGAAGCGCCGGTGGCGAGGGCAGCGGAAGCAATACCAGCGGAAGCGCTGATACCAGTGGAACTACCGGCAGTAATGCCGGTGGCGGAAGTGAGAGCGGCGAGGGCAGCGAAACCAATACCAGCGGAAGTGCCAACAGCGCCGGTGGCGAGAGCAGTGGAAGTGCCGATAACAGTGGAGCAGCCGGAAGCAATATCAGTGGAAGCGCCAACAGCAGCGGAACTACCGACAGTAATGCCGGTGGCGGAAGTGCCGATAACAGTGGAGCAGCCGGAAGCAATACCAGCGGAAGTGCCAACAGCAGTGGAGAAACAATGGGAATAAAGGAATAGAACATGAGAAGATACAAGATTGGAATTCTTGCATCGGTACTGGTGCTGGCGGTGATGCTGCCGGCACGAGCCCACGCGGAAGAAGCAGGTGCAGTCCGGCTGGACGAAAAAGGAACGGTTACGCTGGTCTCTTCCCAGATGGCAAATGACGGGGCGTCCACGATATGTTTCAGCGTCTCTGTAGATGCAGTGAATGCGGACAGCGCAGAGTTTCTGTTTGAAGAGAGTAATGCGAAGATTCTGGAGTACCGGTATAATCGGGAGGAGAAAAAGCTGGATGTATACATAGCGGGTACAAAGGCTCTTTTTCCGTCTGGTTCGGATTCTCTGACTGTAGGAAGAATTGTGGTTCGGGACGGAAATGGCGGAAGTACTTCGGCGACGGCCAGTGTGGCGGCAGAATCGCTTCAGTATGTATATGGTACAGAAGTGAGAGTGGTGGAAGGAATGGAATCGTCAGGAGCGGTACAGATCAATGGGGCGGGTGCACCTTCTCAGACTACGCCGCCGTCTCCGAATCCGACGCCGTCTCCAAAGCCGCCGAATCCGCCGGATAAAGGGGACGATAACAGGGATGATGACGGGGATGATAATTCTCAGGGAGCTGATGACAGCAAAACGACGGAGAATCCCCCTCCCGGTACAGCCAGCCCTCAGAAGACGCCCAAACCGGCTGTAACTAAAGTTCCGGTGGTCCATGTTCCACAGAGTACATCCAAACCTACAAGTTCTCCTGCGGCAACCACGCAGCCGCCGAAGGAGGATGAGGAAGAGGAGGATGTAGAGCAGAGCGTTGGAGCAACAGCGGAACAGCCGTCGGACAGCAGCGGCAGTCAGGAAGACGAAGGGGAGGCCGGCGGGAAGATTGACTGGATCTGGTTGCTGGCAATCGGCGGGATAGTCATCTTTGCCGGGGTCGCGGTGATGGCTTTTGTGACTTTGACCAGAAAGCCGGATCAATAACAGCAGGACAGCAATATTCACAAAATTGTGATATTAAAAATCAACAAATTTTTTAACAGATGGCAAAATTTACAGTTGTATTATGAAAGCTTTTTCGTTATAATAAAAGTACCCTGAAATGTTTGATAACTTTTGTTTATTTTTGAACCTACATTACTTTAAACGGGATTCCTACATTGCCCAGTGGCTGTCAAGCCCTCACTCATTATGAGGATTGGAAGGGAAGGCAAAAGCTTTGGCTGCGGTCACCCACCTAGCATTGCTAGGAGTCAGAAGGCAGAAGGCGGCATTTTGGGGATAAATACAGAAGAAGAGGGCAGTCCGACAGGGCTGCTCTTTTATGTACATGCCCATGGCGGATAAGAATGTTGTATTAACATTGGGGCAGTGTGGCGTGGACGAGTGCGGATTGACAGATAGGGAGAGAGAATTTGGAGAATAACAGATGGGGACTGAACAGGTCTCAGAGAATGCAGATGAAGGCATTTATCTGTGTGCTGGGTTTTCTGCTGATTATAATTTTGCTGCTGGGAAAGCTGATTCTTGTGCTGGTGCACAGAGGAGAGGAGCAGGAGGAGATTCCGGAGCCGGAACCTCATATTCCGGTGGTCAGGCAGCTGACAAACGTATGGATTACAGAGGTGGACGAAGAGGGGCTGTCGCTTTTCCGGGAGGGGAACAACGAGCGCTATCTTTGGGGAGAAGTGACCGCGGGCGACAATGGACCGATGCAGCCCTGCCGCGCGGATTCGTCTGTGCGGGAACAGGTGGCGGATGTGGAGCTGACAGACGACAGAGTCACTTCTGTCATTGCCAAAACCGATAAGATTAACGGCAGGATTCTGAGTGCGGATGATACGGGAATTGAAGTGGAAGGCTATGGCAGACTGCCGCTGGCAGCAGACTACAGAGGATACAGACTTTTTGACAGCCTGGAAATGTGTACGGCGCGGGATGTACGTTTTGGCTATAATTTCACGGATTTATGCATGGAAAACGGAGAAATCTGTGCCGTCCTGATGGCGAAGGAGGAAGCCATGGAATATATCCGGGTGCTGATTAAAGCTTCAGATTACAGCGGCAGCTTTCACGACGCGCCCGTACTTACCTGTGACGTGGATTATACGGTGATTTATGGTCCCTATGACAATCTGAAGCAGGAGAATCACGGTGCGGGAGAGGAACTGACCTTTTCCTTTGACAGCCCTTATTTTGAGACGGATCGGATAAGGATTGTCCCGGATGTGCTGACAGGGAAGATAATCCTGAAGAACTGCAATCGCTCTCAGGGAACGCCCGCGTACAGAGGACAGATGGAGCTTCTGAAGACGGAGGAGGGAATTGTGGCGGTCAATGAAGTGCTGCTGGAGGAATACCTGTACAGTGTGGTCCCCAGTGAGATGCCGGCGAAATATCCCTTTGAGGCGCTGAAGGCTCAGGCGATCTGTGCCAGGACCTATGCTTACGGACATATGGAACATGCGGGATATCCACAGTACGGAGCCCATGTGGATGACAGTACTTCCTATCAGGTGTACAATAACATTCTGGAGCAGGAGAGCACTACCACAGCCGTAAAGGAAACTTACGGACAGCTGCTGTATACAGAAAGCGGTGGCCTGGCAGGAACCTATTACTATTCTACTTCCTGCGGCGTGGGAAGCGACCCCAATGTGTGGAAGACGACGGCAGCGCCCACGCTGACCTATCTGCAGGCAAAGCCGCTGAACCGAATTGCCATGGAGGAGGCGGTGACCGCCATGGCACAGGGAGGAGCTGCGGGGGAGACCGCGGAGGGCGACCAGGGGGAGATCAGCCTGGGAGAGAGCCTCAGAGAAGAAGAGAATTTTGCGGCGTTCATTTCCACAGTAAATGAAAATGATTTTGAGGCGAAGGAAGGGTGGTACCGCTGGAGCTATCAGGTGGATGAACTGGATAAAGAACATATGCTGGAGACGCTGCAGAAGCGCTATGCAGCCAATGATGAGCTGATACTGACCTGGAAGGACGGAGCCTACGTCAGCGAAACCATCAGTGAGCTGGGAGATATCACGGATATTTACATAGAGAAGCGGGGCAGCGGCGGTGTGGCAGATGAGCTGATAATCGAGACGGATACCGGAAAGCTGAAAGTCATATCTGAACATAATATCCGATATGTGCTCAACGACGGTGAGACGAAGGTGGAGAGGCAGGACGGCAGCAGAGTAGCCAGCGCAAGCCTGCTGCCCAGCGGTTTTTTTATCATAACGACTGGAAAAGAGGATGGAAGTGTGGTAGGATATACCTTGACCGGCGGCGGATTTGGCCATGGTGTGGGAATGAGTCAGAACGGAGCCAGACAGATGGCGGGAAGCGGGTACTCTGCCGGGGAAATTCTTCTGTTTTTTTATGAAAATTGTGCCATTAAAAATGTATACGAGTAGGAGCTGTGGTAGTGGTACGTGAAATATACCTGAGTATAAAAGATTTTTCCGAGAAGATGAAGAAGCAGAACATCAGCACATATGCGGCAAGCATTGCCTTTTTCTTTTTTCTGTCCGTGGTGCCCATGCTGATCATGATATGCACCATTATTCCCTATACACCGCTGACGGAGGAGAATCTGGTGGAGCTGGTGACGGATGTGCTGCCGAATCAGATTGACCCTCTGGCGGAAAGTCTGATTTCAGAGGTGTATGATAAGTCTGCCGGGATTCTGTCCATAGCCATTATCGCCACCGTCTGGTCGGCGGCGAAGGGTGTGCTGGCGCTGATGCGCGGGCTGAATGCTGTCAACAGCGTGGAGGAGAAGAGAAATTATTTCGTGGTTCGGATAATTGCATCCTTTTATACCCTGGTCATGCTGGTGGGGGTGATTCTCTCCCTTTTCGTTATGGTATTCGGGGATCAGCTGGTGAAGCTTGCGCTGCATCGGCTTCCGCAGCTGCAGACGGTGGTGGCCTTTGCCATGAATTTCAGATTTCTGCTGGTATGGGTGGTGTTGACTGTGCTGTTCGCAGCTGTCTATGCCTATGTGCCCAATAAAAAGCTGGCCTTTAAGGAACAGATACCCGGGGCGGTATTTTCGGCCGTGGCGTGGAGCATCTTTTCCTGGGTATTTTCCTATTATCTGACTTATGGCAATTCCTATGGTATCTATGGCAGCCTGTCCATTATTATCATAGTGCTTCTGTGGATGTATTTCTGTATGTATATTATCATGATCGGTGCTTATCTGAATCGATATTTTGAATCGTCAGACGGAATGCCGGTACGGAAGGAGAAATGATGGATGATGTGAAGATGCTGGTCTCCTGTGTAGTTGCAAAGGGGGATAAGAAGATGGTGCGTGTGTCTTTCCTGCGGGGGGAAGACTGTGCGGAGGGCATTCTCCCGGAGGGAATGATTGAGAAATCAAGGGGATTTACAGCGGAGGAGGTTCGGAAGCTGGAGAATTTTCTGCGGGTGAACCGACAGGATATACTGAAGCAGGCCAGAGAAATCAATCCGCTGAGGAACTGGCTTGGCGAGTGGAAAGAGGATGGAGAGAAGAAGTAGCAGGAGGAACTGTTCCATAAAGTTTGTGGACACCTACATGAATCAGCTGAAGAATGAGGGTGTGGTGTGGGGCTATGACCTGCAGTATCTGATGACAGGGCTGCTGAACCAGCATCCCCGGGCGGCGATTCAGTTTACAAAGGAGAAGAGTACAGATTACACGGAATTTTATAGGGAAATTGTGGCGCTGGACTGAGAAGATACCAAAGCGCTTCAGGGAGGAATTCTATGCACAGAGAACACACAAAGACAGTAAGAATAGGAGACAGGGAAATCGGCGGAGGCAACCCCATTCTGATTCAGTCCATGACCAACACCAGGACCCAGGACGTGCAGGCTACGGTGGCTCAGATACTGGATCTGGAGCGGGCGGGATGCGAGATCGTCCGCTGTACGGTGCCGGACAGGGAGGCAGCCCTGGCCCTTGGAGAAATCAAAAAGCAGATTCACATACCTCTGGTGGCGGATATTCACTTTGACTATAAGATGGCTGTTGCGGCCATGGAAAACGGCGCGGACAAGATTCGCATTAATCCCGGCAATATAGGAAGTGCAGACAAGGTGCGGGCTGTGGCGGACGTGGCCAGAGAGCGGAAGATTCCTATTCGCGTCGGTGTGAACAGCGGTTCGCTGGAGCGAAATCTGGTGGAAAAATACGGGGGTGTGACTGCGGAAGGAATTGTGGAAAGCGCTCTGGATAAAGTACATATGCTGGAAGAAATGGATTTTGACAATCTGGTTATCAGCATTAAGTCTTCCGATGTGATGATGAGCGTGAAGGCACATGAATTGCTGGCGGCCAGGACGAATTATCCCCTTCATGTGGGCATTACGGAGGCAGGCACAGTGTGCAGCGGCAATATCAAATCTGCCATTGGACTGGGACTGATTCTGAATGGAGGAATCGGGGATACCGTGCGTGTGTCGCTGACGGGAGACCCGGTGGAGGAGATTAAATCGGCAAAGCTGATTCTGCGCACGCTGGGACTGCGAAAGGGCGGAATTGAAGTGGTGTCCTGTCCCACCTGCGGAAGGACGCGAATCGATCTTATCGGTCTCGCGTGGAAGGTGGAGAAGCTTGTGGAGGACTATCCGCTGGATATTAAGGTGGCAGTGATGGGCTGTGCAGTAAACGGACCCGGCGAGGCCAGGGAAGCAGATCTGGGGATTGCCGGGGGACTGGGCGAGGGACTTTTGTTCAAAAAGGGAGAAATTCTCCGGAAGGTGCCGGAGGAACAACTGCTGGAGGCATTAAAGGAAGAGCTGGATAACTGGAAATGATGACAAAATCAAAGCCTTTTTTTGAGGTATTTCCCACACTGGAGATTAAGGGAAAACTATATGATAAACTGGAACAGACCGAAGTCGAAAGGGTTTCTGCCACAAAGCAGAAGGACCGGATTTCGGTCTATTTATACAGCACCCGACTGCTTCTGAAGGAGGATATCTGGGCGGCGGAAAAGGAGATAAAGGGGCAGCTTTTTCCGCATGCAATGCTGAAGGTCAGGATTTTTGAACGTTTTGAGCTTTCCTCTCAGTATACGCCGGAGAACCTGATGGAGGTGTATCGGGAGAGTATTCTGGCCGAGCTGCTGGAGTACTCACATGTGGAATACAATGCTTTCCGCACAGCGGACATCGCTTATCCTGAGACGGGAGAGATGCGGCTTACCATAGAAGACACTGTGCTGAACAGAACAAAAGAGGAAGATCTGGTCCGTGTGCTGGAGAAGATTCTGGTGGAGCGGTGCGGTCTGACCGCGCATGTGACGGTGGATTACAGAGAGGGGCGTCCCGGCAGATTTGCGGAGGAGAACGAGCTGAAAATCCAGATGCGGGTAAGCGAAATCTGCCGCCGGGCGAAGACGGGAGGCGGTTATGGAGACGCTGTCTCAGAGGGCACCGGGGCGCTGCAGGCAGAAGGAAATCAGGATGGCCGGGCAGAAGGCGGTCAGGCAGGCGGAAACAGCCCCGGCGGAGCGCTTTCGCGAAACGGCGGTGCAGGCAGCGGGGCGGGCGGAAAAGTCGGTATGGCAGCCGGCGGAAACGATGTGTCCCGGGCCGGGCAGAACGCTGCCGGAGCAGCACAGAAGTCCCGGTCAGGCTTCGGCGCAGGGCAGGCAGGCGGAAATGCCGGCGGTGTGAACGGCAGAGCCGACGAAGCGGCGCAGGACGGCGCCCGGAAAAAGGGAGAGTTCAGACGAGGTGAATTCCGCAGAAACGGTGATTATGGCCGTACCCTGAAGCAGTCTGACAATGCGGATGTCATTTACGGCCGTGACTTTGAAGAGGAGGCCATCCCCATTGAGGACATTATCGGTGAGATGGGAGAGGTGACGATTCGAGGGAAGGTGCTGAAGACAGACAGCCGCCAGATCAGAAATGAGAGAACTATCGTCATGTTTGATGTGACGGACTTCACGGATACCATGACAGTAAAGCTTTTCACCAAAAATGAGTTTGTGAAGGAACTGACGGGCAGCCTGAAGGCCGGCGCCTTTGTAAAGATAAAAGGTGTGGCCACGCTGGACAAGTTTGATCATGAGCTGACCATAGGTTCTCTTACAGGGATTAAAAAGATTTCAGATTTTACCACAACCAGGCTGGACACGGCGCTGCATAAACGTGTGGAGCTGCACTGCCACACCAAGATGAGTGATTTTGACGGTGTGTCCGAGGCAAAGGATATTGTAAAGCGGGCTTACAAATGGGGACATGCTGCGATTGCCATCACGGACCATGGCGTGGTACAGGGATTTACGGATGCTTTCCATGTATGGCAGGACTTATGGAAGGCAGAGAAGGAAAGGTGTAAGGAAAAGGGAGAGACGCCGGACCGACAGAATTTCTTCAAAATTATTTATGGTGTGGAAGCTTATCTGGTGGATGATTTGAAGGAGATCGTCACCGGAGACAGAGGACAGAACCTGGGGGATGACTTTGTGGTATTCGATATTGAAACCACAGGCTTTTCTCCTGTGAATAATCGCATAATAGAAATCGGAGCAGTGAAGGTAAGCGGCGGAAAGGTGACTGACCGTTTTTCCTCCTTTGTCAATCCTCAGGTGCCTATTCCTTTTGAGATAGAGAAGCTCACGAGTATTCGTGATGATATGGTGGCAGATGCGCCGCTGATTGAGGAGGTGCTGCCGCAGTTTCTGGAATTCTGCCGGGGTTGTGTGCCCGTGGCTCATAATGCAGGATTCGACATGAGCTTTATCATGGAGAATGCCAGGAGGCTGGGGCTGTCGCTTTCCGGACTCACCGGAAGAACAGGGGCCGGCAGCGGTGCGGAATGTACCTATGTGGATACAGTGGGAATTGCCAGGGTACTGCTTCCTGACCAGGCAAAGCACACCCTGGATGCCGTGGCGAAGACGCTGAATATTTCTCTGGAGAATCATCACCGCGCCGTGGACGATGCGGAATGTACGGCGTGGATTTTCCTGAAGCTGGTTCAGATGCTGGAGGAGAGGCAGATTCACACACTGGCAGAGCTGAATGAGCTGGGAGCTGCCAGTGTGGAGCTGGTGAAGAGGCTCCCTACCTACCATGCCATTATCCTGGCGAAGAATGATCTTGGGCGTATCAATCTGTACAGACTGGTGACAGAGTCTCATTTGACTTACTACAATAACAGACATCCCAGGATTCCCAAAAGTCTGGTGATGAAATACCGGGACGGCCTCATCCTGGGCAGTGCCTGCGAAGCGGGAGAGCTGTATCGCGCGCTGCTGGACGAGCAGAGCGAAATGCAGATAGCCCGTATTGTGAATTTCTATGATTATCTGGAAATTCAGCCTTCCGGCAACAATAAGTTCATGATTGCATCCGACCGGATCCGGAGTGTGGAGTCCATGGAGGATATTCAGAATATTAACCGGCGTATTGTGAAGCTGGGGGAGCAGTTTCATAAACCTGTGGTGGGCACCTGTGATGTCCATTTCCTGGATCCGGAGGATGAGGTTTACCGCCGCATTATTATGGCGGGAAGAGGATTTGAGGACGCCGACGATCAGGCGCCGCTGTTTCTCCATACCACAAATGAGATGCTGGACGAGTTCTCATATCTCGGGAGTGATAAGGCCTATGAGATTGTGGTAAAGAACACAAATATGATTGCGGACATGATTGAGTCCATAGATCCGGTGCGTCCGGACAAATGTGCTCCGGTCATTGAGGACAGCGATAAGAAGCTGACGAAGATCTGTTATGACAGGGCCCATGAAATTTATGGCCCGGATTTGCCGCAGATTGTGGAAGCCCGTCTGGAGAAAGAGCTGCATTCCATTATAACCAACGGGTTTGCCGTAATGTACATCATTGCGCAGAAGCTGGTGTGGAAGTCGGTGGAGGACGGTTATCTGGTGGGTTCCCGGGGAAGTGTGGGCAGTTCTTTTGTGGCCACCATGGCCGGAATTACGGAGATCAATCCGTTAAGCCCTCATTATTACTGCAGCAAATGTCATTATGTGGATTTCGAGGAGGAGGATGTAAAAGCGTACGCCGGAAAGGCGGGAGTGGATATGCCGGACAGGAACTGTCCGGTCTGCGGGGAACCGCTGCATAAGGATGGATTTGATATTCCCTTTGAGACGTTTCTGGGATTCAAAGGGGACAAGGAACCGGATATCGATCTGAACTTTTCCGGAGAATATCAGTCCAAGGCCCATAAATACACGGAGGTAATCTTCGGCGCAGGGCAGACTTACCGGGCCGGAACCATTGCCACACTGGCGGATAAGACGGCGTTCGGCTATGTGAAGAATTATTTTGAGGAGAGAGAAAAGCATAAGCGGAAGAGTGAGATTGAGCGTCTTGCGATGGGGGTGGCGGGGGTGCGCAGGAGCACGGGACAGCACCCCGGGGGAATTGTGGTGCTTCCCATCGGACAGGATATCAATTCTTTTACACCGGTGCAGCATCCTGCCAACGATATGACGACAGATATCGTCACCACGCATTTTGATTATCATTCAATTGACCATAACCTGCTGAAGCTGGATATTCTGGGACACGATGATCCCACCATGATTCGAATGCTCCAGGATATGACGGGCAGAGACCCGCTGACCATTCCCCTGGACAGCTCGGACGTTATGAGCCTTTTTCAGAACACGCAGGCGTTGGGGATTACACCGGAGCAGATCGGCGGGACGAAGCTGGGGTGTCTGGGTATCCCGGAATTCGGTACAGACTTTGCCATGAACATGGTAATCGAAGCCAAACCGGAATCTTTCTCGGATCTTGTACGGATCTCCGGGCTTTCCCATGGCACCAATGTGTGGGTGGGAAACGCACAGGATCTGATAAGGGACGGCACGGCGACGATTTCCACCTGCGTGTGTACCCGGGATGATATCATGACCTATCTGATTAATAAGGGAATGGAACCGGAGAAGTCCTTCAAGATTATGGAGGCCGTGCGGAAGGGCATGGTGGCAAAGGGAAAGACTCCGGCAGCGCAGTGGAAAGAATGGAAGGAGGATATGGTAGCCCACAATGTGCCGGACTGGTATATCAGATCTTGTGAAAAGATTGAGTACATGTTCCCAAAGGCTCACGCGGCGGCCTATGTTATGATGGCCTGGAGGATCGGCTACTGCAAAATCAATTATCCGCTGGCTTATTACGGCGCTTATTTCAGCATTCGTGCGAAGGCCTTCTCCTATGAACTCATGTGCCAGGGACAGGCCAGACTGGAGGCAAACATGGCGGAGTACAGGCGGCGTATGGAGGCTGCGGCGGACAAGGAGCCGGGGGCCCAGCCGCTGTCTAACAGAGAGGAGGGAGCCTACAGCGATATGAGGATTGTGCAGGAGATGTATGCCAGAGGCTTTGAATTTATGCCCATTGACATTTTTACCGCACAGTCCCGTTCGTTTCAGATTGTGGGAGATAAGCTCATGCCTTCTCTGAACAGTATAGAAGGTCTCGGCGACAAGGCGGCCGATGCCATTGTGGAAGCGGTGAAGGACGGGCCGTTCCTGTCAAAGGATGATTTCAGAGAGCGGACGAAAGTGTCGAAGACCATGGTGGACCTGATGAGCTCACTGAACCTGCTGGGGGCGCTGCCGGAGTCCAATCAGCTGAGTCTGTTTGATTTCTGCGGGCAATGAGCCAGGCGGATGCGCCAGCAGCCATTTGGCGAATGCCGCGAGGGTCAACAACCCTGCTGCCTGCAGCGGGGCTGTTGACTTGCAAGCGTACACTGCGCCGGAGATGCGGCTGATTGCCCCGGTGTAAGCCCTGTGCAGCCGGGCAAAATAAAGGAATAATAATCTGTCATAAATTTGCTGAAAAAAATTAAAAAAAGTACTTGCATATTTTGAAAAAATATAGTAGTATATACAAGTACCGCGAATGCGGCAAAATATGACATGGCTGATTGGTCAAGCGGTTAAGACGCCGCCCTCTCACGGCGGAAACAGGGGTTCGATTCCCCTATCAGCTGTTACGAAAGCTTTGAAAATTCGATAAAGGATTTCAGGCTTTTTTTTTGCCCGAATCAGAGGTGCCTGTGGGGTGAAAACGCCTTTTTTCGACAATAATATCTTCAGAACGCTTTAATTTCCTTAATTTTTAATTTTTCATAAATAACTTGTACATTTCCGATTTTGGGTGTATATTGTTTAGGTGATTAAGTTTTTATGGTAAGCTGAATACTGTTTTTGTGCAGAAATCATATAATTGTTGTTATGAACACAAAATAAGGGGGCCGGTTATGGCAAAGTATCTTGTGATTGTAGAATCACCTGCTAAAGTGAAAACGATCAGAAAATTTCTGGGCTCCAGCTATGAAGTGATGGCAAGCAACGGTCATGTCCGTGATCTTCCCAAAAGTTCGCTGGGAATAGATGTGGAGCATGATTATGAGCCGAAGTATATCACTATCCGCGGGAAGGGGGAGCTGCTTGCAGGTCTGCGCAGGGCAGTTAAAAAAGCGGATAAAATTTATCTTGCAACCGACCCTGACCGCGAGGGAGAGGCAATTTCCTGGCATTTGCTTTATGCGCTGAAACTGGAGGAAAAGCTGGAGGCGAAGAAGGTATACAGAATTACCTTTAATGAAATTACCAAAAACGCGGTGAAGGAATCCCTGAAGAATGCCCGTGAGATTGATATGAATCTTGTGGATGCCCAGCAGGCGCGTCGTATGCTAGACCGCATGGTGGGCTATCGCATTTCCCCCCTGCTGTGGGAGAAGATCAAGAGAGGACTGAGCGCGGGCCGGGTACAGTCTGTAACGCTGCGGATTATCTGCGACCGGGAGGAGGAGATCAACGCCTTTATCCCGGAGGAATACTGGACGCTGGATGTATTCCTGAAAGTAAAGGGAGAGCGGAAATCCATATGTGCAAAATATTATGGAACCAAAGACGGGAAGCAGAGTATAGTAAATAAGGAGCAGGCCGATGCTATCATGAATTCGCTGAAGGGAGCGGAATACAGCGTCAGAGAAGTAAAGAAAAGCGAGAGAATGAAAAAGGCGCCGCTTCCTTTTACCACATCCACACTTCAGCAGGAAGCCGGCAAGGTACTGAATTTTTCCACGCAGAAGACCATGCGGCTGGCGCAGCAGCTGTACGAGGGTGTTGACATCAAGGGAGAAGGCATGGTGGGCCTTATCACTTATTTGCGTACGGATTCCACCCGTGTATCTCAGGAAGCGGCGGAGATGGCTGCAAAATTTATCACTGCAGGCTACGGTGAGGCCTATCTTCACCGGGACACAGGCGAGAAGAAGAACAATCAGAAAATACAGGATGCACACGAGGCTATTCGTCCTACGGACCTGAACAGAACACCTGCGGCGGTGAAGGAACAGCTGCCGAGGGATTTATTCCGGCTCTACCAGCTGATTTGGAAACGCTTTGTGGCCAGCAGGATGAGCGCGGCAAAGTATGACACCACATCGGTTAAAATTCAGGCGAAGGAGCAGATTTTTACGCTGTCCTCTTCTTCCTTGAGCTTTGACGGTTTTCTGTGTGTCTACCGACCCGCAGAGGAAGGGGAGGAGGAGAATGCGCTCACGGCAGCCCTGAGCAGGGAGAGTGAGCTCAGCTTTGAATCCTTCGACCCCAGGCAGCATTTCACGCAGCCTCCCGCACATTATACGGAGAGTTCGCTGGTGAAGGACCTGGAGGAGCTGGGGATTGGCCGGCCCAGTACTTACGCACCTACGATAGGGATTATACTTGCCAGACATTACGTGGTCAAAGAAGGCAGAAATCTCTATGTGACAGAACTGGGAGAAGTGGTGAACAACATGATGAAACAGGCTTTTCCCGCTATTGTAGATGTAAATTTTACCGCCAGCATGGAAGCATTGCTGGACAGTGTGGAAGAGGGAACCGTAAAATGGAAGACTGTGGTGGCAAATTTCTATCCCGACCTGGATGCGGCGGTGGACACAGCGGAAAAGCTGCTGGCGCATATCTCCATAGAAGATGAAGTCAGCGACGAAACCTGTGACCTGTGCGGCAGACAGATGGTTATCAAATACGGGCCCCACGGACGTTTTCTTGCCTGTCCAGGATTCCCGGAGTGCCGCAATACGAAGCCGTATTTTGAGAAGACAGGTGTGTCCTGCCCGAAATGCGGTAAGGATGTGGTGATGAAGAAGACGAGAAAAGGAAGGAAATATTATGGCTGCATTGATAATCCGGACTGTGATTTCATGGTCTGGCAGAAGCCTTCCGGAGAAACCTGCCCGAAATGCGGTTCTGCATTGCTGATAAAAGGAAATAAGCTCGTATGTGCGGATCAGCAATGCGGATATCAGGTTTTGTCTGAATTGTCAAATAAAGCATAACTGTTTACAAAATTAAAAGTTTATGCATTGAAATTTGATGGTAAACGTGGTATAATATACAAATATTCGAGGCATGAACGGCCGGACGGCTATCCGTACGATGATTAACTGTAATCATGGTATCGTATGCATATATTCGGCCGTTAAGTAAAAGCAGTCGCGGAGCATCCATCTGTTTTGTCAGTCTGTCTGGCGCAATTTCAAGACGTGCGAAGTGATTGCGCGTGTAGTTACGAAAGTCAAAACGGGGGCATGAAATGAGTAGTGTACAACTTCTGGATAAGACCAGAAAAATCGGCAAGCTGCTGCATAATAACAATTCCAGCAAGGTAGTATTTAACGATATCTGCAAGGTAATGCGGGAGATACTGAATTCCAATGTTCTGGTAATCAGCCGCAAGGGTAAAGTGCTGGGTGTCGGGATGTCGGAAGGCATTGAAACCATAACCGAACTGATTGACGAAAATGTGGGTGGATTTGTGGATTCCATGCTGAATGAAAGGCTGCTGGGCATTCTTTCCACGAAGGAAAATGTAAATCTGACTACGCTGGGGTTTGAGAACCCTGATATCAGAAAATTTGAGGCGATTATTGCTCCGATTGAAATTGCCGGAGAGAGACTTGGAACTCTGTTTGTCTACAAAGAGGCGATTCAATACGACATTGATGATATTATACTGTGTGAGTACGGAAGTACGGTAGTGGGGCTGGAGATGCTCAGAGCGGTCAATGAGGAGAGCGCCGAAGAGAGCCGCAAAGTAGCGGTGGTAAAATCGGCTATCAGTACGCTTTCTTTTTCTGAGATGGAGGCAATTACGCATATCTTTGATGAGCTGAACGGCAGAGAGGGAATTCTGGTGGCCAGCAAGATTGCGGACAGAGTGGGGATTACCCGTTCCGTTATTGTCAATGCCCTGAGAAAGTTCGAGAGTGCAGGCGTGATTGAGTCCCGATCTTCCGGAATGAAGGGAACGTATATCAAGGTGCTGAATGATGTGGTATTTGAGGAGATTGAAGAGCTCAAGCGCAGGAATCAGAACAGATAAAAGTCTGAAATAAAATTACATAAGACAAACGGATTTGGAAAAGCATAGTTGTTCACTTAAGGTAAAGGGATTTATTTGTGACAACAGACAGACTGTGAGAGGGACTGTCTATTGTTGATATGACGATAAATCCCTTTTGCTGTTTGGCAGAAGTTGTCTGTTTTGTTTATGTATGGGATCCTTTTTGGAAAGTTCAGTTAATTTACAAATTACATATTGTATTTTTAGGGAAAACAACTATAATATATGATTATAGGGTTCTCGAAAAGGATCCGGCTGAGAATTGAATTGAGAATTGAATGTAAAATAAATTAAATTAACTTATAGAGGCAGACCGACAGAAGAAAGGAGAAAACATGTTTCAATCAAATGTGTTTGACTATGTAAATGTGCTGGACAGGGCGGCTGACGCCAGCTGGCTTCGCAATAATGCAATTGGCAATAATCTGTCCAATGTGGATACACCGGGGTACAAAAGACAGGATGTGGCATTTGAATCGGTGCTGAAGAAAGCACTGGGAAGCAGCCACTACAAAACCATGGATGCAAAGGTGGCTTCCATTGATCTGGACAGACTGAATCCGGAAGTATTCAGAGATTATGCAGACTATTCCTATCGCCTGGATAAGAATAATGTGGATGTGGATACAGAAGGGGTTAAGCTGGCCGAGAATCAGCTGAAATATCAGGGACTGATGGTGGGAATCAAGCAGGAATTCAGCAATCTGCAGACAGTAATGAAGTGACAGCGCTGACAGAGCGTAAGCAGTGTGGAGAGGAGATTTTATAATGGGTATGTTTTCGGCTTTTAATATCAACGCCACAGGAATGACGGCAGAGAGATATCGTATGGATGTGATTTCGGAAAATGTGGCGAATGCCAATACCACCCGCACCGCGGACGGCACACCGTACCGCAGGAAGGTTGTGGCTTTTACAGAGAAGAATATGGGAGCCTCTTTCAGCCATGTCCTGGGGCATGAAGCTCATAAGCATGCTCTTTCCGGAACAAATGCCAATGTGTCGCATACGCATAATTTTGTACATACGCATACCGGCCAGGGATATACGGGAACTGGAGTCAAGGTGTCGGGGCTGTACGAAGATCATACCACAGAGATGAACATGGTATATGATCCTTCTCATCCGGACGCTGACGAGAATGGTTATGTGACCTACCCCAATGTGAATATTATTACAGAGATGACCAATATGATTGATGCCAGCCGGGCGTATGAGGCGAACTCCACTGCGTTTAATGCCAGTAAGGCGATAGTGCAGAAGGGTCTGGAAATCGGTCAGTTATAATTTATGTGAATGATTTGCTTTTTGTCCGAATAAATATCAATGGTTATTACGATTCAGAAAGAAAGGGATACATAATTATGGAAATATCGGCAATTCCATCATTGGATTCGCTGGCGGAGATTTCAGGTGTTTCTTCCGCTGAGAAGACATCTCTGACCGGCGTTCTGGGAGAGAAGGAGAAGAAAGCGGAGGGCACTTTATTCGGCGCCTTTTTGAATTCCGCGATTGACAATATCAAGACGACCAATGAGTATCTTTCCAAAGCAGAAGATGAGGAAATTAAGTTTGCAATGGGCGAGACGGAGAATGCTCATGATTTGACCATAGCCCTGCAGAAGGCTTCCACTGCGCTGCAGTATACGGTGGCGGTCAGAGACAGACTTCTGGATGCGTATAAAGAGCTGATGCAGATGCAGATTTAAGACATGATCAACAAAGCAGATTACTGTAAAGCGCAACCTCAATACAATCCCGGCATATCTGGGGAATGTCGATATGCCGGGATTGTGTCGGGGTAATGAGGGAATTAAGAAATGACTAGGAGAGAAGCACCATGGCCGACAAGCTAAAAGAAATACCAGGAAAAATACTGGGATGGTGGAATAAATTTACCAGCAGGCAGAAGACAATTATTATTGGTATTGCTGCTGTTGTTATTTTTACTTTTGCCATTATTATTTATACGTTCACCAGACCGCAGTATACAAAGCTTGGGACCTATGAGAGCAGCACAACTTCGGCGGAGATTGTAAAGATTCTGGACGATGCGGGGATTACCCATCGGGAATCGGCTGACGCGCTGACCGTGGAGGTGTTGGCCAACCAGATTTCGCAGGCGAATCTGGCAATTGCCTCCCAGGGATACAGGCCGGATATTCCGGATTACAATACCTATGTAAAAGGCGGTATGTCTACTACATCCGCAGAAATGAACAATCAGTATAAAGTGTATCTTGAGAAGTACATGGAATATATGTTCTCTCAGATGGAACCGGTGAAGAGTGCCACTGTTATGTTGACTCTGGCGCAGAACACGGGCAGACTCAGCGAAACAAAACAGGAATCTTATGCATATATTCAGGTAACCGTCACCGATGATTTCAATTCGGCCAATGCCACCGCCATGGCAAAGGGAGCGGCCACCTGTCTGGGAAATGATACTACAGCCAATATCACGATAGTGGATCAGAACTCCAATATTCTTTTTGTCGGCGGTGACGACTACTCCACCATGGGAATTGCGGGTTCCATGCAGGAACTGCAGAGCCAGGCAGAGGCCATGATCGCGAATCAGATACGCAAAGTGCTGCTGGGCACACAGCAGTATGACATGATTGATGTGGCCAGCCATCTTGTGGTGGATTTTTCCAGCTATACCAGACGGGTTACGGAGTATTATCCCAACGAGGGCCGTGAAGAGGGTATGGTAATTCACGAAGATACCTTTAACTCTGAAAATACCAATGGAGTGGGCGGGATTCCGGGAACGGATTCCAACGGAGATGACCAGACAGGTTATGTGAATCCTGATGTCAGCAACAGTGAATCTTCTTCCAGTGAACACTCTGTGGATCGACAGCCCAATGTGTCGGATACCCAGACTACCGGTCCTGCCGGAAGCATTGATTATGCGGCTTCCTCCACATCGGTGTCCATGATCCGGTACCGGCATTATTATGAAGATAATGTGGAACAGCAGGGGCTTCTGGAAGGGCTTTCCTGGGAGGAATTCAAGGAAGCCAACAAAGACAGTACCCGCAGGGAAGTAGAAGATGAATTTTACCAGATGGTTGCCAATGCCAGCGGCATTGACCGGGAAAAAATTACAATCCTTGCATTTGAGCAGCCGGTTTTTCATGACAGCGAGGGATTCAGTGTCAGCGGGACCGATATTGTAAGCATTGTGATGATTGTTCTGATTCTGGCGCTTTTGGCCTTTGTGGTTCTGCGGAGCATGGGTCCCAGAAAGAAAGCGGTGCAGGAAGAGGAGGAACTGTCTGTGGAAGATATGCTGCAGTCCACACCGGAGCCTGTGGTGGAGGATATTGATCTGGAAGCGAAATCCGAGACACGCAAGATGGTGGAGAAATTTGTGGATGAGAATCCCGAAGCGGCAGCCAGCCTGCTGCGGAACTGGTTAAATGAGGATTGGGCTTGATAATTGAGCCGAACATGGAATAATGAGTGAGGTACATACGCAATGCCGAATGCTGGAACGAATAGTGAAGGAATCAGAGGGTTACAGAGGGCTGCGATCCTGTTGATTTCGTTGGGACCTGAACGGTCAGCCGGTATCTTTAAACATCTGAAAGAGGAAGAAATCGAGGAACTGACTCTGGAGATTGCCAATACCAGAAGCGTTACGCCGCAGGTAAAAGAACAGGTTATTAACGAATTTTACGAAGTATGTCTGGCGCAGCAATATATTGCGGAGGGCGGCATCAATTATGCAAAGGATCTGCTGGAGAAAGCACTTGGCTCGGAGAAGGCCATGGACGTAATCGGCAAGCTTACCGCATCGCTGCAGGTGAGACCTTTCGAATTTGTGCGTAAGACAGATGCGACTCAGCTGATTAACTTTATTCAGGATGAGCATCCGCAGACAATTGCATTGATTCTGTCTTATCTGGCGCCGCAGCAGGCGTCTCAGGTGGTGTCTGCACTGACACCCGAGAGACAGGCAGATGTGGCCAGACGTATCGCCACAATGGACCGTACCAGTCCGGATGTAGTCAAGGAGGTGGAGAAAGTGTTGGAGTCCAAGCTGGCAAGCCTCGTGAATCAGGATTATACCATTATCGGTGGTGTGGATGCGGTAGTGGAGATTCTGAATTCTGTGGACCGCGGTACGGAGCGCCATATTATGGAGACACTGGAACTGGAATCTCCGGAACTGGCAGAGGAAATCAGAAAGAAGATGTTCGTCTTCGAAGATATTCTGCTTCTGGACGACAGAGCGATTCAGCGTGTGCTGCGTGACGTGGAGAACAACGACCTGTCCGTTGCGCTGAAGAATGCAAATGAAGATGTGAAGAATGCAATATTCAACAATGTGTCCAAACGTCTTGCTGTTATGATTAAGGAAGATATGGACTTTATGGGACCTGTTCGTGTGACGGATGTGGAAGAAGCACAGCAGAAGATTGTCAATATTATCAGGAAACTGGAGGATGCTGGTGAGATTGTCATTTCCAGGGGCGGAGGTGACGAGATCGTTGTCTAGTAATCTGGTAAAACAGTCAATGACTGGTAATCTGGTAAAACAATTTTTTACGAATTTGCCTCAGGATGATGAAAAGCGTCTCATTGACAGCAATGAGCTGGTGCGGAGGAGACTGGAGCAGCTGGCGGCGGAGGAAAGAAGAGCTGCTGCGGGAAGCGGGGAAGGATTTGTGTCCGGCCTTGCCGCAGAGGTTCTGGAGGTATCCGGAGAGGAAGAGGGCAATGTAATCAAGGCTCAGGACGAGGCGAAGGAGATTCTGGAGCAGGCCAGGGCCGAGGCAGAACAGATACGTTCGGAAGCCAGGGCGGAGGCCGATCGCATTTGCAGAGAGGCGGAAGCACAGGCCGAAGCAGGAAAAATGCAGGCGATAAACGAGGGAAGACAGCAGGGATACAATGAAGGCATGGTGAAGGCCCAGGCCCATGAAGGTGCCATGGAACAGGAATATGCAGAGAAGCTGAGGCAGCTGGAGGAAGCTTATGACCGACAGATAGAAGTGCTGGAGCCGCAGTTTGTGGATACAATTACAGGGATTTATGAGCATATTTTTCATGTGGAGCTTTCTTCCTATCGTGAGATTCTGACTTCACTGATTTCAGATACACTGCATAAATTAGAAGGAACCCGTAGTTTTATCATTCATGTGTCGAAGGATGATTACGCGTATGTAAATATGCAGAAGAGACAGGTATTGGCCGGAGCCGTATCCGAAAGCATCAGTGTGGATGTGGTGGAGGACCTGACGCTTGACAAAAATGAATGTATGATTGAGACGGAAAACGGTATCTTTGACTGTGGGCTGGGCACACAGCTGTCGGAGCTGAAGGGAAGGCTGGCGTTGCTGGCGTGGTCGAAGGAGGATGCAGCCTTTGCGGACAATTAATGTAGACTTCGCAAAATATGGTCGATTGACAGAAGAGACTTTTTATAAAAAGAAGGGCAAAGTAGTCAATGTGGTAGGGCTTACCATTGAATCCGCAGGCCCGGATGCAAAATTGGGTGATATCTGTGAGATTATGCCGGAAGGGCTTCCGGGAAACGGTAAAGCCAGGCCAATCCTGGCTGAGGTAGTGGGGTTCAGGGACAGGAAGACTCTGCTGATGCCCTATGATGCGGTGGATGGCATTGGTCTGGGATGCCTGGTGGAGAACACGGGGAACCCTCTTCGGGTAACAGTGAGTGAGGCATTGCTGGGTAAGGCGCTGGACGGTATGGGACATCCGATAGACGGTACACGGTTCGAGGGGACACCATACCTGGTGGAGGCCACACCGCCGGAACCCATGAGCCGGAAAATCATTGATTCGGTTCTGCCGCTGGGTGTGAAGGCAGTGGATGGTCTGATTACTGTTGGAAAAGGACAGCGTATCGGTATATTTGCCGGTTCCGGCGTGGGTAAATCCACCCTGATGGGTATGTTCGCCCGAAATACCAGAGCGGATATCAATGTAATAGCGCTGATTGGTGAGCGCGGCCGTGAAGTGCGGGAATTTATAGAGCGGGATTTGGGCGAGGAAGGAATGCGTCGGTCCGTGGTGGTGGTAGCCACCTCTGACAGACCTGCGCTGGAGAGAAACAAAGCGGCCAAGACTGCCACGGCCATTGCGGAATATTTCAGGGACCGGGGAAAAGATGTCCTTTTGATGATGGACTCTCTGACCCGTTTTTCCATGGCGCAGAGGGAAATCGGGCTTGCCAGTGGAGAACCGCCGGTGACCAGAGGGTATCCCCCCAGCGTATATTCGGAGATGCCCAGGCTTCTGGAGCGTGCGGGCTGTGCGGCCAGAGGATCCATCACCGGTCTGTACACGGTTCTGGTGGACGGAGATGATTTCAATGAGCCCATTACAGACACTGCCCGAAGTATTCTGGACGGACATATAATGCTGGACAGAAAGCTGGGACATAAGAATCATTACCCGGCTATTGATATACTGCAGAGCATTTCCAGATGTATGAGTCAAATTGCCGACGGAGAGCATAAACAGGCTGCAGGAAAGCTGAAAAATGTTCTTGCCACCTATAATGAAGCGGAGGATCTGATTAATATCGGCGCTTATAAGAGCGGCAGCAATCCTTCCATTGACTATGCCATTTCCAAAATAGAGGCTGTAAATAGCTTTCTGTGTCAGAATGTGGACGAGAAATTCAGCTTTGAAGACAGTGTGGCCATGCTGGAGAGACTTTTTGAGACAAAATAGAAGATTGAGACCGGAAGGGGATTGTGATGGCAAGGTTTCGATATTCCATGCAGAGTATTCTGAACATTAAACTAAAGCTGGAGACCCAGGCCAGGCAGGAATTTTCTGCGGCCAGAGCTGCTCTGGACGAGGAGGAGGATCGTCTGCAGGCTCTTTTTGACAGAAAGAGCGGTTATGAAAGCAGAAGGACGACTCTTTTGTCAGGCAGGCTGAATCTGCGGGAGATTGAGGAAAATAAGACGGCTATCCTCTGTATGGAGGATTACATAGAAAGACAGCAGATGAATGTGGACACCGCGGAAAGGAAGCTGGAGGAAGCCAGGGAAAGGCTGACAGAGGTGAGAATGGAGCGGAAGACCCATGAGACTCTTCGAGACAAAGCGTTTCAGGAATTTCTCATGGAAGAGAAGAAGCAGGAAAGCAAGGAGATAGACCAGCTGACCAGTTATACTTACGGTCAGCGCAGGGCACAGGCGTCTGTTTAGGAGATCAATATGGCAAACGAAACGAGTTCTCTGGCCGCTGTTGCGGCGGAGGAAAAGGCAAAACTGAAACAGGAGAAAAAGCAGTTCAAACAGGACCAGAAAGCACAGAAAAAGGAAGCCCGGCGAAGAGCGGCGGAAATTGCCAGACAGGAAGAAGCGCTGGGGGAAGACGGGGGGAACGGCCTTGTCACATTCTTTGCTACTCTGTTGATTGTAGTTCTGTGGCTTGCCATTGTAGGTGTGGTAATCAAGATGGATATCGGCGGATTCGGCAGCAGTGTGCTGGCCCCGATTCTCAAGGACATTCCTGTCGTGAACAAAATTCTGCCTTCGACGGCTCCCACAGGAGGGAATTCAACAGATTCCGAAAGCTATGGGGGATATGAGAGCATGGAGGAGGCTGTGGCATATATCAGACAGCTGGAGCTGGAGCTGGAGCGGGAACAGACAGCATCCAAAGCGAAGGATACTGAGAATGAAGCTCTGAGGGCAGAGGTGCTGCGCCTGAAGGAATTTGAGGCGAGACAGGAGGAATTTCAGCGCATTTCCACAGAATTTTATGAGGAAGTAGTCTATTCCGAAAAAGGACCCGGACTTGACGCCTATATGAAGTACTATGAATCCATGTATCCCACGGTGGCGGAATATCTGTATAAGCAGGGGCTGGTTCAACAGCAGAAAAATGAGGAGACAGAAGCCTTTGCACAGACTTATGCCAATATGAAGCCGAAAGAGGTAGCGAAAATTTTCGAGGAAATGACAAACGAGCTGGATCTGGTGGCAGATATTCTGAGTGCCATGACTGTGGAACAGAGGGCTGCAATCATGAATGTTCTGGACCCGGAGCTGGGAGCAAAGCTTACGAAGCTGATGAAGCCCAGTTCTTAAGAGGACAGAGGTTTCCTCCGATATCATAAGGGGAAGAATCCGTCGATGCACGGACAGTGTACCGGGGGTTTTTCATAAATTGGAGCGTAAGCTCCGCAAATAAAAAGGAAAGGAGGTCAGGAATGACAAGCACAGCTGTAAAAGAGACAGGTTCCATGCTGATGAATCTGGCAGTGGCTCAGGCTGGTCGCAATACGGAAAATTCCGGCGGATTCCAGAAAATCTGGGATAATCAGATGAACAGAGAAAACGCCGGCACCGCAGACAGAGACAGTGACCTGACTGCATCCGGCAAAGGGCAGCTGCAGAGAGGCAGCTCTCTGAGGGCGAAGGAAAACCGGCCCGTACAGGAAGAGGAAAATGTATCTCCGGAAGAACTGTCCCCTGAAAAACAGGAACAGGCAATGGAAGTGCTGAACGGGGCCGCGCTGGAGCTGATGCAGGAGATTGCGGATGTCTTTGGAATCAGTATGGAAGAATTGCAGGCGGTTCTGGGTGAAATGAATCTGGAGCCTACAGATCTGCTGAATGCTTCGGAGCTGGGGGCGCTGCTTTTGAATCTGGGCGGTGCGGAGGATGTCTGTGCACTGATTACGGACGGAGAACTCTATGAGAATTACCAGATGCTGATGGAGAAGCTGAATGCCGTGCTTCAGGAAAGTGCTGAGACACTGGAGACAGAGCCGGAAGTGTTGACCGGACTGCTGGAAGAAGGACTTGTGGACGAGACTTTGCCGGCGGAGACGGAAGAAGCTCCTGTGAGAGCGGAAGATATGACACAGAAACCGGAGTCGGCGGAATCCGCGGAAACGGAGAATACTCCCGCAGTGAATGCGACCGAAGAAGCGCTGAAAAAAGAGCAGGAAGCCGGGAATCAGAATAACGGGCAGTCCAGGGGCGAAGAAGGACATTCCGAGAGCAGAACCGGAAAGGGAGAGTATGTGAATCCCTTTATCCAGGATTTGAGGACGGATCAGTTCAGACCGGAGTTTCTGCAGAGTCAGGATGTGACAGAGAGCAGTCCCTGGAGTGAAAGCACGCGGGCCATTATGGACCAGATCATGGATTATATGAAAGTCCAGCTCACAGGAGAAGTCACAAGCCTGGAAATGCAGCTTCATCCCGCAAGTCTTGGTACCCTTCAGGTACAGATTGCCTCTAAGGCAGGTGTGATGACAGCCAATTTCATCACCCAGAATGAGACCGTGAAGGCGGCGCTGGAGAGCCAGATGGTTCAGCTGAAGGAACAGTTCGAAGAACAGGGCGTTAAAGTGGAGGCCATTGAGGTCACTGTACAGACCCATGAATTCGAGAGAAATCTGGATGAGCAGGGGCGTGGCAGGAATCAGCAGGAGCCGGAGCGGAAGGGCCGCACCAGAAGGATTCATCTGGGCGAAGGCACCGGGGCAGACACTCTGGAGGGAGAGGATGCACTGGCGGCGGATATGCTGGCAGCCGGCGGCAGTACGGTGGATTACACCGTATAACGGGAGACTGCATATGTTGTAAAGAGCAATTTGAGACGGACAATAAGTCCGGATAAATGACAGAACAGAGAAAGGAGAATGCACATGGGTTTAATGGCACCTGTTGAAAACGGACAGATTGTGGAGACGGAGTCTCAGAAGTCCCTGAAAAAAGCAGTTAAGTCAACCAATGACAGCATGGATAAGGAAGCGTTCCTGCAGCTTCTGGTAGCGCAGATGCAGTATCAGGACCCGCTGCAGCCCACATCCAACACGGAGTACATTTCTCAGTATGCGCAGTTCTCGCAGGTAGAGCAGATGCAGAATCTGGCGGCGACCTCGGAACTTGGCAGAGCCACATCACTGGTAGGGCAGGAGGTATATGTGAAGACCACCGGTACAGACGGAGAGCCTAAATACGTATACGGCAAGGTGGATTATGTGGCGTTTGAGAACAATAAGGCTTATGTGTCTATTGAGGAGTCCCTTTATTCACTGGATGATCTGGTGAATGTAGTGGATGTTGTGTACAAGAATGCTTTTGACAAGGGATACGCATTTTCGATAGATATGAACAAACTGCCGGCTGTAGGCGGTATTGACCTGTCTCATGGAGAAGCCATCGATGATCTGGAGAAGCGATACAATGAAATGACAGATTATGAGAAGAGCTTTATCGCAACGGAGACGCTGACGAAGCTGAACAAGTATGTTGAGAGGCTGAAGGAACTTCGGGCCATGGCGGAGGAAGCGGAAAAGAATGAGTCGGAAGACAGCGAAGGAGACGGTGATTCCAATACGGAGGAGCCTGAAGGCACTGACGAAGCATAAAGAAGGAGCATACAGGGATGGAGATTCAGAACAATGGTAAATTTTCCATTGAACAGCTGACGGACCAGTATCTGGGCAGTCCCCGGAGGACACAGGTTCGAAAGGCCACGGACGGCCAGGCCGCAAACGGCTTATCCTTTCAGGATGTTTTACAGCTAAAGACGCTGGCAGGAGCAGGCAGCCTTAAGTTCTCCAAACATGCTATGGGGAGACTTGCGGACCGCAATATCGAGCTCAGCGACAGTCAGCTGGAACGGCTGGAGTCCGGGACCAGAAAGGCGGAACAGAAGGGAATCCGGGATTCACTGGTGATTGTGGATTCGCTGGCGTTTATCGTCAATGTACCAAACCAGACGGTCGTCACTGCAATGGACAGTACGGAGACAAAAGAGAACATATTTACCAATATTAACGGAGCAGTTATTATGTAACCGGACCTTTACGGAGGTTATAGCCTCTGGAATGACAGACAGAGGCATGCTTCGTTCCAGATCAGGAGGAACAGATTACTATGATGAGATCACTTTTTTCTGGTGTGTCAGGTCTTAAGACACATCAGACCAGAATGGATGTTATCGGTCATAACATCGCAAACGTTAACACGGTGGCATATAAGTCCAGCTCAATGACTTTTGCCTCCCTGATGAGTCAGACCACACAGAGAGCCAGCGGCGCCAACGCCACTACCGGTACCGGCGGCGTCAATGCCAGACAGATTGGTCTGGGCGTAAAAACCAGCGCCATCAATGTCAATATCACGGGACAGGGCGCTTCCCAGTCCACGGGAAATCCCTTTGATATCATGATCACCGGAGAGAATTTCTTCGTGGTCAGCGATGGCAGTCAGAACTATTTCACCAGAGACGGTTCCTTCTACGTTGACGGTGCAGGCAATCTGGCCATGACCAGCATCGGTTACAATGTCATGGGATGGCAGGTAGAGACAGACCCCGTGACAGGAGATGTGAAGGGGATCAAGAAGGATACCGTTTCCGCGCTGCGCATCATGAGTGCCGCCAATAAGAGCTATCCCCCTGAGGCCACTTCCCACGCCTACTTTTCCGGTATCATTGACAAGAACGACACGGATGTGACCGGTGAGAACGGCAGAGTGGTGAACTTGAGCTTCTATGATTCCCAGGGATATACCTATACGGCGAAATTCTCTATCAGGCAGTCCACAGATGATAAGAATACCTTCAGTATTGAGCTGGATAAGATTGTGGATTCTAAAAATAAGGAAGTGCCTGTGCCGGATGGAGTAAATGTAGAGGACCTGTTTGGCGGGGCAAGTACAATGGCTATGGCCACAACGCTTAAATTGAAGGATGGCTATACTCTTGATAAGGCAGGTAACTTAACCACCACAGACACACCTCCAGTTCAAATAGCCATAGATGGTACTCCTGAAAGTAATGCAAAGGTTGCGGAAGCTTTTGGTTACTCAGATGTGGATGAGTTCTTGAAGCTGAGTGTAGGCATTAAAACGGGAACACCTCCAAATGAAACCATTACTTATAAATCAGTGGAAGAAATGTTGACAAAAGATAAGAATTTGAGTTCTTTGTTAGCCAATGCTGTTGATGCTAATGATTTAAAGCAAGGCTTTAAAATAGATGGCCGCAAATTCAACGGTGCAGTCATCAACTTTGACGGTAAGTCAGGTAAGTTCAGCGGACTGAACGGAGGCACCGGCTCCACGGCCACCTTAAATTTAGGTGCACTCAGCAAAGACGGCAATTTCCCGTCCATCGAGGTAGATTTCTCGAGTATCTCCAGTGTGGACCACAAGGGAGTATCCACCATCAGCGCCACCAACGGTTCCGACGATGAGTATAATACCGGTTCCGGCCGTAAGGAGGGCGCCATGATCGGAGTGTCCATTCAGCAGAACGGTATGATTTACGCCAGCTATGACAATGGTATGACAAAGCTTCTGGGGCAGATTGCAACGGCCAGATTTGCCAATGCCTCCGGTCTGGAGAAGCAGGCGGATAACCTGTACTCCGCCACACTGAACTCCGGTGCGTTTGACGGAATCGGCGTGGATATTACGGCCAGCGGAGACTATATGTCCACAGGACAGCTGGAAATGAGTAACGTGGATTTGTCTCAGGAGTTTACGGAAATGATTACCACTCAGCGTGGTTTCCAGGCCAACAGCCGTATCATTACCGTGTCCGATACGCTTCTGGAAGAATTAACTAATCTAAAACGATAAGAAACAGATAATTTTTACTCGCTTTATGTTATGGGTTGTGCTATACTATGGAGGGCAGAGTTTTTGTCCTCCATATTCTTTGAGACGAAGAGGTCTGAAAATGATAGAAGTAACTAAGCTGAACGGAGTGAAGATTCTGGTAAATCCCCATCTGTTTGAAGTGGTGGAGGAGACTCCCGACACAGTGATTACGCTTACCACAGGGAAAAAAATAATTGTAAAAGAAAGTAGACAAGAGATAAAAAATCTTGTAAAATCATATAGAAAGGGTATTTTTGCGGAATAGTCGAAAAAAGCAAAAAGTTAGGTGATTTTCGTGGATATTGCATCTTTACTTGGTATTATCTTATGTTTTGTAATGATGATTTTCGGTATCTGGAATGGTGCCGGTATCGAGAACCTGGTCAAGGAATACGCGGATGTGCCTTCTGCCATTATTACATTCGGAGGAGCTTTTGCCGCTACGCTGACGTCCCACAGTCTGGCGGATTACATAAACGGTCTGAAAAGCTTTACGCTTGTTTTTAAGGCGCCTGCACTGAATACCACAGAGATGATTCGCAAGATTATTGACCTGTCAAACGTGGCCCGTAAAGAGGGTCTGCTTTCCCTGGAAGAGGCGGCTTCTGATATGGATGACGCTTTCCTGAAGAAAGGAATTCTTCTCATGGTGGATGGTACGGACCCTGAACTGGTGCGTGCCATTATGGAGACAGAGCTGGTAAGTATAGAGGGGCGGCACAAAACCTGTATCGGGTTCTGGGATACACTGGGGGCCATGGGACCTGCCTGGGGTATGATTGGTACCCTGATCGGTCTGGTTGATATGTTGTATCACATGGATAATGTGGCTACGTTGGGACCTGCCATGGCGGTGGCTCTGATCACTACCTTCTATGGTTCGGTTCTTGCCAATGCCATCTGTATTCCTGTTTCGAACAAACTGAAAGCTGATAACGAAGCGGAAATGATGCTGAAGGAAGTTATGATTGAGGGTCTGCTGTCCATTCAGGCCGGCGAGAACCCCAGGGTTATCGAAGAGAAGCTGAAGTCCTTCCTGTCTCCCAAGGACAGGGAATCTGCAGGCGGTGATGCAGGGGGTGAAGAGTAATGGCAAAGCGCAAGGAAGAGGCGCCCCCGGCCGGTGCACCGGCGTGGATGGCGACATTTAGTGACTTGATGAACCTTCTGCTCTGCTTTTTCGTTATGCTTTTTGCCATGTCCAGTATTGAGGAGGCGAAGCTCCAGGAATTTGTGGCAGCCATGAATAATACCTTCAGTGTGTTTGACGGAGGTGCTGCAGCCATAGGTGACGGTTTTCTCATCAGCAATGGCGTCAGTCAGCTGAATGAGCTGGATCAGTATATCAACAGTACCGGTAAGACCGCAGACAGTGAGACTGACGGTGATAAGCTGGAGGAATTTGACAAATCGCCGGAAGCGCTGGAAGAAATGCTTCAGGAAGAGCAGCTGAAGGAAAATGAAGAGCGGATGGAAGAAATTGAAGAGGCACTTCGGGAAAATGATATTGCCGATGAAGTGGAGCTCAGTTTTACCGCTCAGTATGTAAAACTTACCATGAGCGGAGCTTTGCTTTTTGATTCCGGAAGCGCGGAGCTGAAGGAGGAGTCCATGCAGGTTGTGGAGAAAGTGGGCGCCATACTGGAACGCTATGGGCAGGGCAGTGGAAATATTGAGATTGAGGGGCATACTGACAATGTGCCCATAAACAGCGCGCAATACCCCAGCAATGAGGAGCTGAGCAGCGCCAGAGCCCTGGCTGTATTCTATTATCTGCAGGAGAAGACACTGCTGAATCCTGTGAACCTGAAGCATGCCGGAATGGGAGAGCGGGTACCTATCGCCGATAACTCTACACCCGAGGGCAGAAGCAGGAACAGAAGGGTAGAAATATTAATTTATAATCCGTCAGTGAGATAAGTTGAAAGAAAGGATCCTTGAGTCATGAAAAAGAATTTACTGAGTGTACTGATTCTGGTGTTGATGATTGTAAACATTGCTCTGTCGGCGGTTATGATGATCAATGTCCTGAGCACGAATCAAAAAACGGCTGCGCTGATGGACAGCATCGGAGCGGCAATGAACCTGGAGATGTACCAGCCGGGGGCGGGACCGGAGGTGGCAGTATCCGATACAGAGACGCATGTTATGGAGCCTATGACCATACAGCTGGCTTTCTCCAATGTAGTGAATGCGGACGGGACGGTGAGCAAGAGCGACAAGCCTGTATATATTGTATTCGACATCTCTCTGCTGATGGATAAGAATCATGAGGACTATGCAGAATTTTCGGGCTCAATCAGCAGTTATGACAGTATGATTACGGATGCCATATCTGCGGTGGTAAGCAGCTATACCGAAGAAGAATGCCGCGCCGCATTTACCACTGATATCAGGAATGAAATTCTGACTTCTATTCAGACTTTATTTAAGTCCAAATTTATCTATGGAATTACACTCAGCAATATCAAATATGGCTGATGTGCATGGGAGAATATGGACGATGAGAAACGCAGTCATGCGGCGGCATGTGACAGGAGGTGAACTTGTGTGGCCGAAACTCTTTCCCAGGAAGAAATAGACGCCCTCTTGGCGGCGATGTCTTCAGGCGAGCTGGATACGGACCAGATGCAGCAAAAGGACGAGAAGAAAGTCAAGATTTATGATTTCAACCGTCCCACAAAGTTTTCCAAGGAACATTTGAGAACTCTGGAAATTATTTTTGAGCATTATGCGCGGCTGATATCTACGAATCTTCCGGTTTATCTCCGCAAAAGCGTGCAGGTGTCCGTGGTTGGCTCCGAGGCTCTGACCTTTAATGAGTTTACGAACTCTCTATCGAGTCCCATCATAATGGGAATCGTTAATTTTGCACCGCTGAATGGTTCTATTATTATGGAACTGGGTGTTAATCTTGGATATGCCATGTTGGACCGCATGCTTGGAGGAGTCGGTATGCCTTTGGAGAAAGGCAGAGATTTCTCCGAGATAGAACAGATGATTATCGAGAAAATACTGGTGATGTTTACCCAGCTTTTGCGGGATCCCTGGAAAAATGTTGTCGATATAGCACCTGTGCTGAACAGGCTGGAGACGAATTCACAGTTTGCACAGATTATAGCTCCCAGTGACATGGTTGCCATTGTGACCATGGAGATAAGAATAGGAGAAGTGGAAGGCTTCATGAATATCTGTCTTCCTTTCTTTACACTGGAAGATATTATGGATAAGCTGAATACGAAATACTGGTATTCCACCATGCAGGAGAATCATGACGAGAATTATGAGGTCTATGTGGAATCTCTGATTCGTAAGGTGGATGTGCCAATCAGGGCCGTGCTTGGCAACAGTACGATTTCCGTAAACGATTTTTTGAACCTGCAGGTAGGAGACTGTATCCGGCTGGATTCCGGAGTGGATCAAGATATGAATATTTATGTAGGCAATATCAGGAAGTTTACCGCATTACCCGGTACCGAGAAAGACTCTTATGCAGTCAGGATTACATCAGTTATTAGAGAGGAGGAGTAAAGAATGGACGGATTGTCTCAAGACGAGATAAACGCATTACTCTCCGGCATGGATTTGTCCGATGACGATGAACCGGGGATTGTTGAAAGCAATGAAGAGGGCGAAAGAAGTCCGGTAGATCTTTCTCAGGCGATGAAAGATGCCGAAGAGCTTCTTACGGATGTGGAAAAAGATGCCGTCGGCGAAGTTGCCAATATCAGTATGGGTTCCTCGGCAACCACGCTGTACTCTCTGGTGAACAGAAGGGTCAATATCACAACACCCGTTGTGGAGTTCTGCACATGGGATAATCTGCTGACGCAGTATGAACGCCCCTGTGTGTTTATTCAGATTAAATATACGGTTGGACTGGACGGTACCAACATATTGATATTAAAGGAGCATGACGTTAAGGTGATTACGGACCTGATGATGGGAGGGGACGGCACCAATACGGACGGAGAGCTGGGAGAGCTGCATCTGAGCGCAATATCCGAGGCAATGAATCAGATGATGGGGGCATCGGCTACTTCTCTTTCTACTATGATGGGCACCAAAATTGATATCAGTCCGCCGGAAGCTTCTCTTCTGGACCTGACTCAGGTAAAGGACGGAAGTGATGTCTCTCCTTTCCTGGGAAATGTATTTGTCAAGATATCTTTTAAGATGCAGATTGATGACCTGGTAGACAGCTCTATTATGCAGTTGTATCCGGTAGATTTTGCCCGTAAGGTAGTGGATACCTTTATGAATTCTCAGACAGGCGGAAGCTCGGAGCCGACCGCGGCAGAACCTGCTCCCACTGCGGCCGCAGATATGGGAATGCAGGGCGGAATGAATGCTCAGACGGGAAATAATCCGCAGGCAGACATGAGTGGAATGGGAATGAATCCCCAGATGGATATGAGCGGAATGGGAATGAATCCTCAGATGATGGGGATGAATCCGCAGATGATGAATGCAGGCATGGGTGGCATGCCCATGGGAATGAACCCTCAGATGATGGGAATGAATCCCCAGATGATGGGGATGAATCCGCAGATGATGAATATGGGGATGGGCGGAATGCCTGTGGGAATGAGCCCGCAGATGGGAATGTCCGCGGGAGCGGGTATGCAGAATATCAATGTTCAGCCTGCTCAGTTCCAGGGATTTACCAATGATGGAGGAAATATTGCGGGGCAGGAGAACATTGGGCTGATTATGGATGTTCCTCTGAATGTCACCGTGGAGCTGGGCCGTACATCCAAGCTGATTTCCGAAATTCTTGACTTTGCACCCGGTACGATTATCGAACTTGATCGTATTGCCGGTGAACCCATAGATGTACTGGTAAATGGTAAGTTCGTTGCAAAGGGTGAAGTAGTAGTAATTGAAGAAAGCTTTGGTGTAAGAGTAACAGAGATTATCAAGTAGGAGGAAGTTTTGCATGGCAAAGAATATTTTGATATGCGATGATGCGGCATTTATGAGAATGATGATTAAGGACATACTGACCAAAAATGGTTATAATGTCGCAGGAGAGGCGGAGAACGGACTGAAAGCGGTGGAGAAGTACAAGGAGGTTTCACCTGATCTTGTATTGATGGATATCACCATGCCGGAGATGGATGGCATTCAGGCTTTGAAGGAAATCAAAAAGCTGGACGGTGGCGCCAAGGTTATCATGTGTTCCGCAATGGGGCAGCAGGCCATGGTTATCGAGTCCATTCAGGCGGGTGCAAAAGACTTTATTGTAAAACCGTTCCAGGCAGAACGTGTCATTGAAGCCGTGAAGAAGGTTGTTGGCTGATGACTCTGTTAGCTGCAGGGGCGGGCAGCTATGCCCAGTTCATCACGATTCTGCTGATTTTTGTGGCAGTACTTGGAATTACCGCCTGGACTACCAGGTGGATTGCAAATTATCAGAAGCAGCAGAATGTGAATGAGAACGTAGAGGTAATAGAAACCACTCGTATTGCGAATAATAAATATATCCAGATTATACGGGCAGGCGAAAAATATATGGTGATTGCCGTGTGTAAGGATACGGTTACCATGTTGGGCGAGATTCCGGAAGGGCAGCTGAGGAAGAGCGAGAAGGCTTCTGTACAGAAGAGCTTCAGAGAACTTCTGGATAAGGCTGTAAAGAGAGATGAATCTGCCCGGGAAGAGCCGAAGCATGATGAAAAATAAGCTTATAAGCAAGCGAATAGTATCCGCGATATGCCTACTTCTTATGGTGGGCATATTGTGTATTTTAAGTTCAATGACAGTATTTGCCAGTGAACTCTCCTCTGATACGCCGGGAAATGTCCTGAGCATCAACTATGGTGACGGAAATGGCGAAATAAACGGTTCCCTGCGCATTTTACTGACACTGACGCTGATAGCCATTGCACCTACACTTGTCATCATGATGACTTCTTTCACGCGTATTGTGATAGTACTGCATTTTACCCGTGCGGCGCTGAATACGCAGACAGCTCCGCCCAATCAGGTCCTTGTGGGATTTGCTCTGATTCTCACTTTCTTTATTATGGAACCCACCATAACGGAGATTAACGAGCAGGCTTATCAGCCTTATGAGGCCGGGGAAATGAGTCTGGATGAAGCATTGGAGAAAGGTGTTGTTCCGCTGAGAAAGTTCATGTACACGCAGACTCAGGTGAAGGATGCGGAATTATTTATGGACATTGCGGGTTTAAGCTGGGACGGAGAGAGCCTGGAGGATATTCCGCTGTCGGTGCTGCTGCCCAGTTTTATGCTCAGTGAGCTGCGAATGGCTTTTTGGATAGGATTTATTATCTATATCCCTTTTATTGTGATAGATATGGTGGTGGCATCCACACTGATGAGTATGGGTATGATGATGCTGCCTCCCACAACGATTTCCATGCCCTTTAAGATACTGCTGTTTGTGCTTGCAGATGGCTGGAATCTGATTATAGGGCAGCTGGTGAAATCCTTTTATCTGTAGTGATATGATTTGTATTGATATGATTATGCCAGTGACTGCTGCGGCATTTCGACAATATGCCGGAACAGCTGCTGACTGTCTGACAGCGGCGGAAAGGAGCAGAAGATGACAGTTGATGTCGTGATGGATATTACGAGACAGGCTTTGTTTTTGATTATCAAAGTGTCTCTTCCTGTTTTACTGGTATCGCTGTGTGTAGGTCTGGCGGTAAGTATCTTCCAGACTGTGACATCCATTCAGGAGCAGACGCTCACTTTTGTGCCGAAGATTATCTGTGTGTTTCTGGCGTTGATACTGTTCGGCAATTGGATGATGAATTCTATGGTGGAATTTATGAATGTTCTCTGGTCGGATTTTGGCCTTTACATAAACAGGTAGGGAGCCTTACAGAATGATAAATTACTCCTTTTCCGTTTATGATTTGGAATATTTTCTTCTGATTTTGGTCAGAGTAGCCTGTTTTGTCCATACGGCGCCATTTTTCAGCCTGCGGAACACACCTTCCAGGGTGCGGATTGGGATCAGCTTTTTTACATCCATTCTTTTGTATCAGGCGTTGACTCCTGCGGAAGCTGTGGTATACTCCACACTTACGGAATATACCATTATTGTAATGAAAGAAGCGATTGTGGGACTGCTGATTGGATTTTCGGCCAGTATGTGTACCTCCATAGTAAATTTTGCCGGTTCTATTGCGGATATGGAGACAGGATTGTCCATGGTGACTCTGATGGACCCTACTTCGCGGGAAAGCACCAGCATCACAGGTGCGCTGTATCAGTATGGCCTGATGCTTCTGATGATTTCCACGGGAATGTACAGATACCTGTTCGGGGCTCTGGCGGATACTTTTATTCTGATTCCGGTGAACGGAGCAGTGTTTCGCACGGATTCTCTGCTGAATTCCGTGATTGAATTCCTGGGCAACTATGTGATTATCGGTTTTCGGATTATTCTGCCGATTTTCTGTGCCATATTGCTGCTGAATGCCGTTCTGGGCGTGCTGGCAAAGGTTGCGCCGCAGGTGAATATGTTTGCAGTGGGTATGCAGCTGAAAATTCTGGTAGGACTTTCGATTATTTTCTTTACGGCGGGGATGCTGCCGGGAATCGCCGATTTCGTTTTCGGCGAAATGAAGGAAATGATAGATTCCTTTGTGGGAGGCATGATGTGATTCGTTATAATCTGCAGTTTTTTGCAAAGGAAGGTATGGGCGGAGAGAAGACGGAGCCGGCTACACAGAAAAGGCTGGAGGACGCCCGAAAAAAAGGACAGGTGGCGAAAAGCCGTGAGATTACCAACGGCCTGGAATTGCTGGCTCTGTTTCTGATATTAAAGCTCTGGGTGGGAAATATAGGGATACAGTTTCTGGAGCTTTTTGGCAATATTTACAGTAAGATTACGGATGTCACCGTATTCTGGCAGGGGACAATGCCTCAGCGGGATGTGGGGATACTGTTTCGGCAGATGCTGATGGAAGTACTGATTATAGTCGCTCCCATTCTGTTGATTGGTTTCCTGATTGCCTTTATTGCAGACCTTGCGCAGGTAAAGTGGAAACCTACCACGGAACCTATGAAGCCCAAGTTCAGCAAGCTGAATCCCCTGAAGGGCTTTAAGAAAATTCTTTCCGTGAATTCGCTGGTGGAGCTGGTAAAATCCATTGCAAAAATCGGAATGATAACTTATATCTGTTACAGTTATCTGAAGGATAAATGGCCGATTCTGCTGAATTTATATGATGTTACTCTGATGCAGGCTCTGGAGCTGGTGGCAAAGACAGTCACCGATTTGGGTATTCGGATTGCCATGTTCTACATGCTGATCGCACTGGCTGATTTTATTTATCAGAAAGTGAAATTCAAGAATGACATGAAGATGACCAAACAGGAGATAAAGGAAGAGTTCAAGCAGCAGGAAGGAGATCCCCAGATAAAGGGTAAAATCAGGCAGAAGATGAGAGAGGCTTCCATGCGGCGTATGATGCAGGAACTGCCTCAGGCGGATGTGGTCATCACCAATCCCACTCATTATGCCGTGGCTATCAAATATGAGCCGGAGGTGGCAGATGCACCTGTTGTGATTGCGAAAGGTGAGGACCATCTGGCAGCTCGTATTAAGGAAGTCGCAAAAGAGAATAAGATTGAGATAGTGGAGAACAAGCCGCTTGCCCGAATGCTTTATGCGAATGTGGAGATAGGTGAAGCGGTGCCGCCGGAGCTATATCAGGCTGTGGCGGAAGTCCTTGCATTTGTATATCATCTGCAGGGGAAAATTTAGATAGAATCAGATCAGGAGAAGGGAGGAGCACAAGATGACTGCAAGACTGGCGAAGACGGATGCCATGGTGGCAATCTATATTCTGGTGGCATTTATTATGCTGATCGTGCCTCTTCCGGCGGTGCTTTTGGATGTATTTATGGCTTTTAACATTGCCATAGGCTTTACCATACTGTTCGCGTGTATGTTCATTAAGGAAGTACTGGATATGTCATACTTCCCCACGATCCTGTTGTTTACCACCATTTTCAGGATCGCCATGAATGTGTCTTCCACGAGATATATTCTGACAGAAGGTACCGCAGGAAACGTGGTAATTACCTTCGGACAGTTCGTGGGCGGCGGTGATCTGATTGTGGGTGCCATTGTCTTCGTGATTCTGATTATGATTCAGTTCCTGGTCATTAATAAAGGTTCCGAGCGTGTGGCTGAAGTAACAGCGAGATTTACGTTGGACGCCATGCCCGGTAAGCAGATGGCCATTGACGCCGACCTGAATACCGGTGCTATCGATGACAGAGAGGCGAAGGAGAGACGTGACAAGATTCAGATGGAGTCCAGTTTTTTTGGTTCCATGGATGGTGCCGTTAAATACGTTAAGGGAGATGCAACGGCAGGATTGTTGCTGACTGCCATCAACCTGATCGGCGGTCTTGCCATGGGTATGCTCCGCAATGGCATGGATGCGATGACCGCATTGGATAATTACGGTATTCTCACCATTGGTGACGGTCTGGTAAGCCAGATTCCCTCCCTGCTGATTTCGCTGTCAACGGGTATTCTGGTGACAAAGGGAAGTAAGGAGGCGGAATTTGGTCCGGCTATTTTCCGTCAGCTGTTCGGGATACCGAAGGTAATGTATATGGTGGGAGGTACGCTTGTCTTTCTGGGAGTTGTCACCGATTTGAATACGATTCTCTTTATGGGAATGGGACTTCTCTTCATTGTGGGAGGCAGAATGATGGCCGGCAGTCTGGAGACGGCGGCCATTGAGAGTGAGGTAGACAGTGAGGAGGCTGCGGCGGAGGAAATCCGGCAGCCTGAAAATGTTGTCAGCCTGCTGCAGGTGGATCCCATAGAGCTGGAGTTCGGATATGGGATTATTCCGCTGGCTGATGTGAATCAGGGCGGAGATCTTCTTGACCGTGTGGTTATGATCAGAAGACAGATTGCAGTGGAGCTTGGTACAGTGGTTCCCATAATTCGACTGCGTGATAATATTCAGCTGAATCCCAATCAGTACATTATAAAGATAAAGGGAATCCAGATCAGCGAGGGAGAAATCCTGTTTGACCATTATATGGCCATGAATCCCGGGTATGTGGAGGAAGAGATAACAGGTATTCCCACCTTTGAACCTTCTTTCCATCTGCCGGCCATCTGGATCACGGAGAATCAGAGGGAGCGGGCGGAAAGTCTCGGCTATACGGTAGTGGACCCGCCTTCTATTATTGCAACACATCTGACGGAAATCATACGGCAGCATATTGCAGAACTGCTGACAAGACAGGATGTACAGAATCTGATCAACAATATAAAGGAGACAAATCCTTCTCTGGTGGAGGAGCTGGTGCCGAAGCTGCTGGGGCTTGGCGAGGTACAGAAGGTACTGCAGAATCTCTTACGGGAAGGCATCTCCATTCGGGACCTTCTTACGATTATGGAGACGCTGGCGGATTATGCGCCGGCTACAAGAGACACGGATATATTGACAGAGTACGTGAGACAGAGCCTGAAACGTGCTATTTCCACAAAGTATTTCCCGCCTCACGAGACTACAAATGTGGTTACGCTGGACCCGAAGGTGGAGCAGGAAATTATGGGAAGTGTAAAACAGACAGAGAATGGGGCCTTCCTGAATCTGGACCCGAACCGGTCCAGGGCGATTATCGATTCTGTGGGTAAGGAAGTCCAGAAGCTCGAGAACCTTGGAAAGAATCCCATTGTCATTACATCTCCTATTGTACGTATGTATTTTAAGCGGCTGACCGAGGATTATTTCAGGGATCTGGTAGTCGTATCCTACAATGAAGTAGAGACTAATGTGGAATTACAATCGGTGGGGATGGTGACAGCATAAAATGATCATTAAGAAGTTTGTGGGTAAAACGGAAGAAGAAGCGGTGGAAGCTGCCAGAAAAGAACTTGGCAGTGGTGCTGTCATCATGAATGTAAAACTCGTGAAGCGAAAAGGACTGGGAGCTTTGTTCGGAGGAAAGCGTACAGAGGTTACGGCAGCACTGGAGGAAGAATGTGATACAATGAATAAGGTGCGCAGTACATTGGGCTTTCAGACGCAGGCAGGGACAGAGGGTCAGAGCCCTGCGCAGACGGCACCGCGGAATCCGGAGAGTGTCCTGGCCGGAAATAACCGGCTTTCGACGCAGGAGAGTCAGGCAATTGAGAAAAAACTGGACAGTCTCCAGGAGTTACTGGTGAATCGCTTTCAGCAGAGTGAAGAAGAGAGAAAAGATGCTCTGGATAAGGGGGACATGGGTGTTGTCGAGGAGGAGAGAGAAGAGGAAGGGCAGGAAATCACAGAACAGCAGCGTTTTATCCGCTTATTATACAACACCATGCTGAGAAGCGAGGTAGATGAGAAATATGCCAATCAGATTGTGGATGAGATAGATGTGGCGGGGCAGCCCAATATGCCTCTGGATCGGATTCTGGCAAATGTGTATCAGAAAATGATACTGAAATTCGGCAGGGCAGAGGGAATCACACCTGTGGAAGGTGCGCCGAAGATTGTGTTTTTTATGGGGCCTACAGGAGTGGGGAAGACTACCACCATAGCCAAAATCGCCAGCAGCATCAGCGTGGATGAGAAAAAGAAAGTGGCGCTTCTGACAGCTGACACCTATCGGATCGCGGCGGCGGAGCAGCTTCGCACCTATGCGAATATTCTGGAGATTCCTTTCCGTATTATTTATTCGGAGGATGAAGCGCTGGATGCGGTTCGGGAATTTCAGACCTATGATTTTATTTTCGTGGATACGGCGGGACACTCCCACAAAAATGAAGATCAGATGGGGAATACGGTAAAGCTGCTTGAAGCTTTGAAGAGTGCAGGAGAGTGTCAGGTATTCCTGGTCCTTTCCGCCACTACCAAATATCGTGATTTGCTGAAAATTGTGTCAAGCTATGAGGAATTTACAGAGTTTCAGCTGATTTTTACCAAGCTGGATGAGACCATGACCATGGGAAATCTGCTGAACATGAAGCTTTTTATGGGAACACCCATCGCCTTTGTGACAAATGGTCAGGATGTGCCCAATGATATTGAACAATTTAATCCTCAGAAAACCGTAAAACAGATTCTGAGTACAAAACAGGAGAGAAATTCTTAGGATTCAGGGGACAAAGGAGGTTATAAATGGACCAGGCAGAGCAGTTACGAATTCTGAAGGCAGGCCGACAGCAGCCCAGATCGTTGGCGAGGATTATCACTGTTACCAGCGGCAAAGGCGGAGTCGGCAAGTCCAATACCTCCATTAATCTGGCAATTCAATTCAGGAAGATGGGAAAACGGGTCATTATACTGGATGCGGATTTTGGCCTTGCAAATATTGAAATTATGTTTGGCGCGGTTCCCAAGCATAATCTGTATGATTTGATATATCAGGGAAAAAGCATTACGGACATCATCACCTGGGGGCCAATGGAGGTTGGTTTTATCTCCGGAGGAAGCGGAATTGCCGGTATGTCCAATCTGAATCGCGGCTATTTAAGCTGTATCATTCAGAATCTGGCACAATTGGACAGCATTGCAGATATTATTATTGTAGATACGGGGGCAGGCATTTCGGATGCGGTGCTGGAGTTCCTGGTGGCAAGTGATGAGATATTGCTGATTACCACGCCGGAACCTACTTCCATTACGGATTCCTATTCTCTGTTGAAGGCTTTGTATCGTCACAGTCGGTTTGATTCGGAGAATACGAAGATAAAACTGGTTGCCAACCGTGTGGAAAAAGAGTCCGAGGGTCGAATTCTCTATGATAAGCTGAATACAGTGGTGGAGCGCTATCTGAAGGTACCTGTGTTATATCTGGACTGTGTGCCGGAAGATTCACAGTTGTCCAGATCGGTGATGCAGCAGGTTCCCGTCTCTCTGCACAATCCGAATGCGAGGTCTGCGCTGGCCTATGAACGGATAGCGGGAAAACTTCTGGACAGAACAGAATCGGAGCGTCAGCCGAAGCGGGGGATGGCCGCGTTTCTCTCTTATTTTATCGGCGGGAAACGCTGAAATACAGAACGAAATCAAGCAGTCAGGCAAAATGAGTAAAGGCAGGTGGGTGTTATGTTTTCAAAGTTTATAGCGGAAGGGGACAAAATTGAATTGCAGGCTGTTTCTCATGGGGGTGCGGAACCTGCGGGAACGGCCGGGAAGGTTTATCACAGCAAGGTACATGAAATACAGTCTGAGGATACCATTGAGATCACAATGCCGGTGGAGAAGACAAAACTGATCCTGCTGCCGGTGGACAGTGAATTTGAGATGATTTTTTACGCCTCAGGCGGTCTGTTTCAGTGTCTGGGCAGAATCATTGACCGGTACAAGAGTAATAACATGTATTTGCTCCTGGTGGAGATGACCAGTAATCTGCGCAAATATCAGAGAAGAGAGTTCTATCGTCTGAGATGTGCGCTGGAGATGCGGGCTCGTACCCTGGAGGAAGAAGAGATACAGACCATAGAAAACAGACAGCCTTTTGCGCTGCAGAAGGGGCTTCCTCTGAAGGAAAGTATTATCGTGGATATCAGCGGAGGCGGACTGCGTTTTCTGTCCTCCTGCAGGTATGAGCCGGGAAGTCTGATGTATTGCTGCTATCATCTGATGAACGGGGGAGAACATAAGAAATACGAGGTGATCAGCAGGGTCATCAGTTCCATAGAGCTGGACAATCGTCCCGGGACTTACGAGCATCGGGTACAGTTTTATGATATGGATCCCATTGTGCGCGAGGAAATTATCAAGTATATTTTCGAGGAAGAGCGAAAGAGCAGACAGAAAACAAAATTCAGTACGGAAAAGATATAAGTTTTGTTGAGCTGATGGTGCGGTAAGTAAATGGAAGTAGGAGAGGCGGCGTATGAAGGACGTGAGCTTGGAACAGGTTACGGAGAATTATTATGATGTGCTGAGAGAAATCGGAAATATCGGCGCGGGAAATGCCATGACGGCGCTGTCCCAGATGCTGCAGTGTAAAGTGGACATGAAGGTGCCGCAGGTCAGACTGCTGGAGTTTGCCGAGGTGGGTGAGCTGGTAGGTGGCGAAGAGCAGCTGATGGCAGGCGTATTCCTGGGGGTGGAGGGCGATATCACCGGAAGTATGATGTTCATGGTGGAAGAACAGAGTGCCAGACATCTGATTCAGAAGATTACCATGGGGATGCTGCCGGAGGGCAGTGAATTTGAAGAAATGGGCCTGTCTGCCATGCAGGAAGTGGGAAATATCATAACGGGGGCCTACCTGAATTCGCTGTCTACCATGACAAATCTGAAAGTATTTCCTTCGCCTCCTGCGGTAACGGTGGATATGGCAGGTGCGATTCTGAGTGTGCCGGCTATTCAGTTCGGCGTTTATGGTGACAATATTTTGCTGATTCAGTCGCAATTTTATGATGAAGTGAAGCTGGACGGCTATTTCATCCTGATTCCGGATCTGGAGTCTTATGCGAAGATTATGACTGCGCTGGGAATTTCGATGGAATGACGGTTCGAAGTGACAGATGCGGATTAGAACGGATAAAAAGGATGTGGAAGTGGGCTTATGAGTGAGATAATCAAAGTAGGAATAGCAGATTTGAAAACCTGCAAAAGCCCTGATGGTGTGATGACCCTGGGGCTGGGATCCTGCGTCGGTATTGCAATCAGGGACCCGATGCTGAAAGTTGGGGGGCTGGTACATATTATGCTGCCGGACAGCAAAGCAATCACTACAGGACAGCATAATATAGCGAAATTTGCGGATACAGGTATTGAAGAGCTGGTAAGACAGATAGAGAGGCTGGGGGCAAGGCGCATACGAATGGTGGCGAAGATTGCCGGTGGTGCTACCATGTTCAGTTTTCAGGGCGGAGGAGGTCCGTCTGTTGCCCAGGTGGGGAACAGAAATGCTGATGCGGCCAGGGCAAAACTGAAAGAACTTAAGATCCCGATTCTGGCTCAGGACACCGGTGCAAATTACGGCAGGACCGTCATTTTTTATCCTGAGACTGGCGCATTCCATATTCGTGCCGTAGGAAAGCCCGAGAAGATTATCTGAAAGGGATAAAGACATGAACAGGAAAAATTTACCGCTTTTATTAATGTTGACGGCAGGTGCGGTTACATGCGTTATTACCTTTATAGAGCAGTATACGATGGCGGAGAAGCTGGTTGCGCTCTTTATTGTATTGTTGATTTTCTATTTGCTGGGAAGCATAATGAAGTGGACACTTGATTTTTTTGATAAACAGAATGAAGAAAGACTCAGGGAAGAGGGAGAGGTTATAGAGAAGGAAGCAGAAGATACTGAGAATGCGGAACAGGATGGGAAGCAGGAGGAGTAAAACAAAAATTATACTTTCATAGGCTGGAATATGACAGTGACAGATAAGGAGCGAAGGTTTCATGGATGAGGCAGGCAGAAAGAAACTGTTAGAAGAATATGCGAAGACGAAATCACCCGAAACCAGAGAGCAGTTGATCCTGGAATACGCTCCTCTTGTAAAGGTGGTTGCAGGAAGACTCAGTATGTATCTGGGTTATAATGTGGAATATGAAGATCTGGTCAGCTACGGCATTTTCGGGCTGATAGATGCAATAGACAAATTTGACTGTTTAAAGGACGTAAAATTTGAAACGTATGCCAGTGTGCGGATTCGGGGGGCTGTATTGGACCAGATTCGCAAGATGGACTGGATTCCCAGAACCATCAGGCAGAAACAGAAAAAGATAGAGACTGTAATCAGAGAAATCGAGCAGAATACGGGACATACCGCCACAGATGAAGAGGTAGCCCGGGGACTTGGCATATCAGACGAAGAGTATCTGGACTGGCAGTCCCAGATGAAGATTACAGGACTGGTATCCCTGAATGAGTATATGGAACAGGGCAGCGATGTGTCTCAGGATTACAGGAGACATACGACTTCTCATTTCGAAGCTCCCGAAGAGAGCGTGGAGAGAGAAGAATTGACGAAAGTGCTGGGTGAGGCTCTGCTGCTTTTGACAGAGAAAGAACAGAAAGTAATTACTCTTTACTATTATGAAGAGCTTACATTGAAGGAAATCAGCAGTATACTGGAAGTTTCCGAGTCCAGGGTATCGCAGCTGCATACCAGGGCGCTAAAGAAAATGAAAGTGAAGATGGGGAATTATATGGGTATTCTGTCAGGTGATTAAACAGGGGGGCGGATTATGCAGAATGGTTATTTTCGATTGGTGAATGATTTTTCGGGATATGGGATAGCCTTATATCAGCCGAAGGACTTTGGAGAAGAAATCCGTGCGGATGAAGTCTGGAAATATCTGGATGGATTGAAAATAAATTATGATAAAAAAAGGCTGGAGGCACAGATCAGCTTCGGAGAGGGCGGCATTGTCCATCTGGGGAGCGGAGAGTGTCCCGTCTGCCCGGAAACCTATTTCCTTGAGGTCAGTGAAGACGGCATGATGGCTACTGTCCGCTTTATACCACCCTCTGAGGGCGGGGCCAGATTGGAGATGAATGATTTCCTGCGGGAAATCAGAAATAAAAAGATTGTATACGGGTTACAGGAGAAGTCACTGGAAGAGCATTTTCTTTCGGAAGGCGTGTATTGTACGAATATTCTGGTCGCCAAAGGGAAGAAGTCTGTCCAGGGACAGGATGCCAGGATTGAATATTCTTTTAATACGGTCTCTCACAAACGGCCGGCACATAAGGAAGACGGTCGGGTGGATTACTTCAATCTGACAACGATTAATCAGTGCCGGAAAGGGGAGGTGCTTGCCAGAATTATTCCGGAGCAGCAGGGAGAAGCGGGATGTGATGTGTATGGAAAGGCAATCAAGCCCCGTGAGGTAAAGCGTGAGACCCTGAAATTCGGCAAGAATATTGAACTGTCTGCGGACGGACTTTCCATCACTTCCATGGTGGACGGACATGTGACACTGGCTGACAAGAAGGTAGTGGTATCTTCCGTATACCAGGTGAAGGGAGTCAATGTATCCACAGGGAACATCAATTATGACGGAAGTGTGGAGATAGCCGGCAATGTGGATGAGAACTTTGAAGTAAAGGCCGGGGGAAATGTTGTGGTAAACGGTCTGGTAGAGGGGGCCACGATTATTGCCGGCGGAAATATTATCATTGCAAAAGGTATGAACGGCATGGGCAAGGGCTACCTGAGAGCGAAGGGCGACATTATTGTGAAATTCCTGGAAAATTCCCGTATTGTGACCGGCGGATTTGTGGAGACGGAAGCAATCCTTCATTGTACAGTATCTGCAGGGAGCGATGTGAGAGTGGGAGGCCGGAAGGGAATTATCCTGGGAGGCCGCGTGCAGGCGGCAAACTCTATCAGAGTCAAGTCCATCGGAGGCAGTATGAGTACCGCGACAACACTGGAGGTAGGCGTGGAACCGCTGTTGATTGCTCAGCTTGAACATGTGAGAACAGCCATCGAGGAGAGAACGAAAACGGTCAATGCGGCTCAGGTTATTTATAATAATTTCCTGGAAAAGCAGAAAAAGGGATTTCAGTATAACGATGGCCAGCTGCGTTATATGCGCAGTGTGGGATCTCTGATTCAGGAGAAGAATACAGAACTGGAGCGTCTGAATGCACGTCGTACGGCTTTGGAAGAGATGATGGAGGCGCGGGAAGAGGCAGAAATAGTTGTGGAGGAGCAGGTCCATCCGAATACTACCATGATTATCGGAAATGTGAGCAGACTTTTGCAGCAGAGCTATCGGTATTGTAAATTCGTAAAGGAAGACGGCGAAGTGAAAATGGTTCCCATGTAACGCGTTTTGCGGGAAAGGAAGGGGCTTATGGCATTTGGGGCAATTGAGCTGACGACAGTATCGCGGTCGCAGGATTATACTACTATAAAACACAATGAAGACAATAAAGTGGCGGTGGACCAGGCCAACTTCAGTGAGCAGTTTCAGAAGACGGCGGAACAGAATATACGGGAAGTGCGCAGCAGCGATAATACGCAGTGGCATGAAAACAGGCCGGATGCCAAAGAAAAGGGAAATGGTCAGTACAGCGGAGACGGCGGAAGAAAGCGTAAAGGGAAACCGTCTCAGGAGCGCGTGGTGGTAAAAAACCGCGGGGGTTTCGACATGAAAATATGAGGACGGACGAGAAAAATGGATATTATGGAAGTTATCCTGTTGATTGCTGGAGGTATTATATTTACATTAAGCTTTCTGATTCCTGAAAAGAAATCTCCGGCTGCTGACAGCAGAGGAGAGCTGGCCCGGGAGGAGATCAGGAAGCTGGTCAGCCAGGAACTGGAGGCGGTGCGGAGCCATGTAGACGATGTGGTGGGGGAAGCGGTTACCTATGCGATGGAGAAGACAGAACGGTCTCTGGAACGACTTTCCAATGAGAAAATCATGGCGGTAAGCGAATATTCAGAAACCGTCCTTACGGAAATCCACAAAAATCATGACGAGGCCATGTTTTTATATGATATGCTGAACAATAAACATGTCAGCCTGAAAAATGCGGTATCAGAAGTGAATCATGCCGTCAGGGAGGCGGAGGAGAGAGCGGCTTCTTTTCAGAATCTTCTATCTGTCGTACCCCGGGAAGAGATACCTGTTGAAACGCAGACAGCCTCCGTGGGAGAGGAAGATATTGTTCCGGAGCAGGAAATGTTGCCGGAGACGGGACTGCCGGAAGCGGCTCCTGAGACCGGGGAATTTGTTCAGAATATCGATGAACAGCAATATAATCATAATGAAGAAATTCTGCAGCTTTACGGGGAAGGGAAATCTGCCAGGGACATTGCCAGGGAACTGGGGCTGGGAATGGGAGAGGTAAAACTGGTACTGGATTTGTTCCAGAGCTCTCATGCGGCCGGCCGAAATGTCACATAGAAGTGTCCGACTTTCATAGTAATCATAAAAAGTGAGGAATAAAGTGAAATTAAGATATCAAATGCGGGGACTGGGAATCGGAATGATTGTCACAGCTCTGCTGATGGGAGTGACTGCTGAGAAAGTGCCCTTAAGTGACGCGGAGATCAGAACCAGAGCGGCGGAGCTGGGAATGGTGGAAAGTGATTCCCTGAAATTAACGGATATTCAGAATACACCTGTGCCGGGGGAAAACCATTCCGGCGATGAGGCAGGGCCGGAAGAGGGGACGAAGGCGGAGGAAGACCCGGATTCGGAGGCGGAACCCACACAGCAGCTTCCTGAGACACAGGGAGAAGAAGATGCGGACGCCGGTTCCGGGGAGACTTCCGGAGAAGAAGGAACCACATCCGGCCCGGATGAAGCCGCCGGCGAAAGCAGCGCGGAAACGGTTACCGTTGAGGTGGAACCCGGAGTTACTTCCTATCGTATCTGTATCATGCTCGAGGAAGAGGGACTGGTGGAGGATGCCGCTGCCTTTGACACATATCTGTGTGATAACGGATATTCAAGGAAGATTAAGTTCGGGACATACCAGATTCCCGCGGGAGCAAGTGAAGAAGAGATAGCGAAAATTATTACGAGAAGCAGATAAATACCTCTTGCAATGCAGGAGGTATTATGCTATAATCTTGTGCGGTGAAAAGTGTCAGAGGAACACTTTTTATTGTATATCTGTTAAAACAGAAAACACGCATACCGATTCGGCGAGGGTGCTTTTTGCAGTGTTTGCCAGAGGTAATCGTCGGAGTTGCCGGTTTTTAACGCGGATTCGGCACAATCTGTCACAGATTGATACGGTTATGCGGAAGAAATCAACCAAATGGAGGTAAGAACATGAGCGTTATTTCTATGAAGCAGCTGCTTGAAGCAGGTGTCCATTTCGGACATCAGACCAGAAGATGGAACCCTAAGATGGCTCCTTATATCTTCACTGAGAGGAATGGTATTCACATTATCGATCTGCAGAAGTCTGTGGGTAAGGTGGATGAGGCTTACAGAGCGGTATCCGAAATCGTTGCACAGGGCGGCACCATTCTTTTCGTGGGAACCAAGAAACAGGCCCAGGATGCAGTTAAGACCGAGGCAGAGCGCTGCGGTATGTATTACGTGAACGAGAGATGGCTGGGCGGAATGCTCACCAATTTCAAGACCATTCAGTCCCGTATCGGAAGACTGAATGCCATTGAAAAAATGTCGGAAGACGGAACTTTTGATGTACTTCCCAAAAAGGAAGTTATCAAGCTGAAGAAAGAGTGGGAAAAGCTGGAGAAGAACCTGGGTGGTATCAGGAATATGAACAGAGTTCCCGATGCTATTTTTGTAGTTGATCCCAAGAAGGAAAGAATCTGTGTGCAGGAGGCACATGCTCTGGGCATTACCCTCATTGGAATTGGCGATACCAACTGTGACCCGGAGGAGCTGGACTATATCATTCCCGGAAATGATGATGCTATCAGAGCTGTAAAGCTGATTGTATCCAAGATGGCTGATGCCGTTGTGGAAGCAAATCAGGGAGAAGCTGTCTATACCGAGGCAGATGTGGCTGCAGAAGGTGCCGAAGACATTGAAGAGGTAGTGGAACAGGAAGCAGAATAATCGACAAAGAAGAGACTGGAATTCAGGAGGATATATAAATGGCAGAGATTACAGCAGCAATGGTCAAGGAACTGCGTGAGAAGACCGGCGCTGGCATGATGGATTGTAAAAAGGCTCTGAATGAGACCAATGGAAATATGGAGGAGGCCATCGAAGTTCTGAGAAAGAACGGACAGGCCAAGGCTGTCAAGAAAGAAGGAAGGATTGCCGCAGAAGGACTTTGCCGCATTGCCGCCAACGGAGATAAGGTTGCAGCTGTTGTGGAAGTGAACTCTGAGACTGACTTTGTGGCGAAGAACGAGACATTCCAGCAGTTTGTGGAAGCAGTGGCAACTCAGGCCGTAAATTCTTCCGCAGATGGAATTGATTCTTTCATGGAAGAGGCCTGGAACGAGGATGCTTCTAAGACAGTGAAGGAAGCACTGGTTGACAAGATTGCCGTTATCGGTGAGAAGCTGAGCATCAGAAGATTTGAGAAGGTGGAAGCTTCCGAAGGGTTTGTGGCTACCTATGTACACGGCGGCGGACGTATCGGTGTCATTGTGGAAGCGAAGACAAATGTGGTGAACGAGGCTGTGAAGGAAGCGATGACCAATATCGCCATGCAGATTGCTGCGCTGAATCCCAAATATGTGGCCACTGCCGATGTATCGGATGAGTATAAGGCACATGAGAAGGAAATCATCAAGGCACAGATTGAGCAGGATCCCAAGATGGCAGGCAAGCCGGAGAAGGTAATCGAGGGCGCCATCAACGGCCGTCTGAACAAAGAGCTGAAAGAAGTGTGTCTGCTGGAGCAGGTGTATGTAAAGGCAGAGGATGGGAAGCAGACCGTTGCCCAGTACATCGCTCAGGTTGCAAAGGAGAATGGCGCAGATCTTTCTGTGAGCAGGTTCGTGCGCTTTGAGACCGGAGAAGGTATTGAGAAGAAGCAGGAGGATTTTGCGGCTGAGGTTGCGGCGCAGATGAATCAGTAAACTTCTGAGAAGAATTGATTTACGAACCCCTGAAAATCCCATAGAATGGGCATTTTCAGGGGTTTTTTGCGTTCTCGAGAGAGGCTCATAACTTATCGTAAATTACCGTATTTTGAGTGCCGATTTGGGGGATTTTTGGGGGAAGAATTGGGGGAAAGGGTATCCCCCAAATGGTGTGTGAAAGTTTGCCTCGTTCTTTTCGTAAAAGGGGAGAAGTTTGCTTCGTGTTTCTGTTTGGGGGATAGCACTATCTTCCAAATTTGAATGTAAAATGGTGTATCTTCCCTTAAATTATTATAAGTTATCATGTGGAAAATATGGATTGATGGAACTGCGCAGCAGCTCAATGTCAGCTATACGGCGGGACAGGCACTGCCGGGTCATTATATTCAGCTCTATTTCGGCGATGTCCAGCCAACTGCCGTGCTTTGGGGTATAATGTATTTCCAGTTTTTTGATAATGCGTCTTGCTTCCTCCGGAGGATACTTCTTATAGAGGGAAGCCGGCTTATGATACAAAAAACGGAGCCGTTGCTCCAGTAGCTACTTGTCAAGGACGTATTCATCATTTTTCATCACGTTTTCTTGGTCTGCCCTGTTTCCCATGCTCTAAATCATGGAGAATGACACGCTTTAACTTGTCCTCTACGCTTTGGGTACTTGTAGCCGAAAAATGTACCTCGACTAAATACCTTGTCTTGTCAATCTTCTGTTGTAAACAGGGCGTTAATCGCCCTGTGGTGTTGGTCTGAATGTTGTCGCTCATGTTCCTCCTTTGGACGCAAAAAAGACGCATGGTTTACAATTTTACTGTTCCATGCGTCTTTACGCTATTATTTTGATATTAAATTGTTTTGCCGATTACGCTAACTGCATTGATTGACTTTCTAACTCTTTAACTATATCAAGGGATAATTCCGTAGCTTCTGCTATTTCTTCTAATGTCATTTTACCTAACTTTATTAAATGAACCGCCGTTTTTTTTGCTTTATTTTGTTCCGCCTCATTCCTCATATCTTCCATAATTTTACACATAGCCGCAACTCCTTTCTCGTCTTGCTTAAAATATCGTGCTTTTTTAGCAAGCGTTTCATAATTCATATCATCGGGATTAGTGCATGAAAAATCGTGCATCAGCTTTCCAATCTCATCGTTGCCCCTATATTTCCCATTAACATATATGATATGCGAACCATCGCCAAACAATACTTTGTTTTCCCCGATAGTGACATATCTTTCTACCGGATATATCGGCTGGTTTCCTTTCATTACATCATTTTCTGTTATGAAAATAACATAGCTGTCAGGAATATCCTCTGTATCATCACCAGCCTTTAATATGTGTGCATCCAACAAGCTACTGTTATGTCTTGCCCTCTTTGCGCCTGCTCCTGCGTCTTTCCTCTGAATTTCAACATCAAATTCCTTATCGGCGTCGTCAACCGCATGAACATCTAAAACAGCCGAACGTCCCTGCAAATTCTTCAATGGTTCTTGTGTCCTGACCGATTTAACTTTTATATCCCCCGCCCTAAAACAATCCGAAGTATTAGTTCCACACCCTCAAAATTATCTGCAAGGCAGACGGACATAAAATCATCGTCCATATATCGGAGTGATTTCAGACGTTCTAAATCCTGTTGATGTGTCTGCTCCGTTGTATTCAAAAATATCACCTTCTTCCACTGCTTTTATTATATATCAGACAATGCCTTTTGAAAACTGAATTTTCCGTAAAATTTTCTCGATTTTCTATACGCTCTGACGCTGTGTTACTTTTTCAGTTATGATTGCGGTAAGGTTTGATAGTCTAAGTTCTCCATTCAACTATATCTTCAAGTTTTTTGCGTGGTCTTTCTTTAGGAAATTCATTAGGATAGCCAAACGCAATCGCTGCGATAAGCTGTCCGTCACTATTGAGCCATTCACATAGTTCTGAATATGCAAAATAAATATCACATATCCAAAGGCTGCCTATTCCTTTTTCAGTAGCAGCAAGAAGCATATTTTGTATGGAAGCACTTATAGCAAGTCCTTTGAGTGACTGGCTCTCCTTATAGGTGGCTTGGATTGGCGCAAAGAGGGCATACATTTTTGACAGTTCCTTTAATCGGTTTAGTTTTTGCCCCTTTGACAAATGCACTGTTTCAAGCTGACTGTATTTCTGTTCCCTATCCGCTGTAAAGTTCACAAGGCTCTCAAAGCTGTCTATCTTCCTTGTCATGATGAATTTCTCCGCATTGTCGGCTGACTGCGAATCCAATGCAGCTGCATTGGATTTGCGGTTATGGTCGGATATTTTTCTTAGGTGCTTTCCGCTGACAATCGGCAAGTCTAATCTACCTTTGCGCTCCCTTACTTTTGCAATCATTTCCATAACTTCCATGCCAGCTTGCTGGCATTGTTCACGGCTGACCGCTGTACTCTTAATCTTGGCGTACTGTGCGCTGTGAAGTTCCTGCTTGGCAAGCATGAGTATTTCTTTCGCCTGTTCCAACAGCATATTGTTCTTGACGATTTCCCGATTGATATTGCCCCTCTCGGTCTATATTCCTTTGCGCTCTAAAGCGTTGGCAATCGCCCCGATATGGATAGTCGGCTCTCTGTCAATTCCCTGTTCCTTAAAAGAACGGTGTTCCCAATGAAGCGCAATCCCTAACTGCTCATTGGTGGCATTTATTGTATCATTCAATGTCATTATCTTACCACAAACGCCTACACAATTCCATTAAATTTTGCTAATCTCCTTTTGCCTTATTCTTTGCAATCATCATTTGCCTTGCATGTTCCCTCGGAGGTGCGCTTCGCCCCAACCGTCGGGATACCGCCTTACCTGTCCTCTGATGCGCTGTACGTTGTCAAAGGTTTCTTGGTCGATAATCGGCGCATGGGTGTCCTCAAAGATTAACCACTGGTCTTTATCTACATAATGGCTCTTTTTATCCTTGAAATGTTTGCGTGTCTTGAAATTTACCGTATGCCCTAAATATTCATGTTTCTGTAAGATATGCGCTATGGTGGAACTCGTCCATTTGTAGGGATATTTAATCTCCCTATTCTGCCACAATCCAACGCCCAACTGCGCTTGGTGGCAGGCAGGAATGGGGATATGCTCCGCTGTGAATTGTGTCGCAATCTGATACGGACCGTAACCCTCCAAAGTCATTCGGAATATCCGTCTGATAATGGGCGCTGCCACTTCATCAATTATCCATTGTTTTTTGTCCTCACTGTCTTTCAGATAGCCATACGGCGGACTGCTCGCAACGTGCTTTCCGCTTTCGCCCTTTGCCTTAAACGTAGACTTGATTTTCTTGCTGATGTCCTTTGCATAGTATTCATTGATTACATCTCGGAACGGGAGGAAATCATCATCAAATCCCGAACCTGTATCAACTCCCTCGTTGACCGCAATCAGTCTTACATTCGCCCTTCGCAATTGCTCCAGTAGCGATTATACATCTACTTTTGCAACAGCCTATTAAATTTTTCAGTAGAAAGAATGCAAATGAAGTTCTACTGCGGCTATCTGAATTCCGGGAAGGCCGAAGACTACCTGCTGCAGTCCTTGTCTTCCGTCCTGACCAGTACGGTGCAGGATACGGAGAACCGCCTGGCCCGGATGGATTCTAAGATCGCAGTGGAGCTGTCCATGCTGGCGCATATGATCGCCTGCCATTCGGAAAGCCGGATCGATGAAAGTACATTCCGAAAGCTCCATGCAAAGTGCGTGGAGGAAGTGAAGCGTCTCAATGGTGCGGTGGAGCTGGGTGACGCATACAAATATCAGAAACGTGAAAACTAAAAAACTAAAAGGAAATAATTTTATTGACTTTGCATATGGACTGTCAGGGCGGTTTTATTTATGTTGGTTGGAAAAAGGAGTGAAATGGAAATGGATAGAGAAGAGATTTATGAGATGGTGATCCGGGAGATGACGGAGACAGCAGTGCGTGAGCGCAATGGGCATTCGCCGGAGGACCAGGAGCTGCAGGAAAAGGCGGCCAGGCTGAGCAAAGAGATGCAGGAGAAGATAAAAGACCTGCCGGAAGATGTGAAGAAGGCCATCACGGATTATGTGGAGGAGATCCTGCTGGCGGCGGACCATGACTGCCTGTATCTGTATGAGCAGAGAGCGAAGGACTGCGTAGCGCTGCTGAAGAAGCTGGGAGTGCTGTAGATATTTTTCGGATTTTTACAAAGAAAGAAAAAGTACAGAGTGGCCGGCAGGCTGCTCTGTAACTGTTTGTGCAGGGTTATGATTTGCTTTTGGGAGAGAGACGATCATATTGGATTTGTAGAGTCCCGGTGTTGGTGTTTATCTTTTCTTTTTTCAAAAGGGTGTATACTGCCTGGCCTTTTGTGTAATCTTTCTCCTCTTTTGGAAAAAAGGAACGGCAGAAAAAATTACCTGCTTCGCCTTTTTTGTCGAGGAAGATATACACATCGGTATGCTCATGTGGTGTAGAAAGCAGATATTCAGCCTCGATAAGAGAAAAAGCCTGAAGCTTTCGGTTATAGCGGAAGATCAGGTCATTTTTATCAAATAGCTCTTCGATCCTTTGAAAAGGATCCAGCCGTTTCTGGATACTGCAGAAATAACGGCTCTTTTACATCATCCAAAGTGATCTGGCCGGAAAGGATCTGTGAAAATACTTTTTCCCGGTTGGCTCTGGAAAGACGCAGATCGTGCAGCTTATGTAGTCCCATAAGGTGATGAAATTCTACAGCCTGAAAGCTGACAGTAAGATCCACGGATTTTCCCTTTCGTCCAATGATGATCTCTGAGCATTTTCTTTCGGCTTATGCCTACTCCGGCTTGAGGTTTCGCTGCACAACCCCTCTCGAAAGCTCCGCATAACAAGGCTATCCGGTACGCTGTTATGCTTCATCGCTTGGACAGACACACGCTGTTGCCTGTCTGATACTATTATTATATGGATTTACAGGAAATATGTCAATGAAAATTCAAAAATCAGTCATCAGTTCGGAGAGTGCTATGCTCTCTGATTTTATTTCCAGGAGAGATATATATGGCAAAACTGATCTTCACCAGCCGCTACATCCGTGACGCTCCGCCAGAACACCTGCAGAACTATGTGCGCTACATCAGTACCCATGAAGGTGTGGAGAAGGCGGACGAGAGCAAAAAGAATCTTCCAGTTACTCCTGCACAGAAGGAGCTGATCCGGCAGCTCATCAAAGATATGCCGGAGTCCAAAGACATGCTTGAATATGAGGACTACCGCCAACATTCCACCATCGGCAATGCCTCAGAGTTCATCACCCAGGCACTGGAGCGGAACCTGGACATGGCGGCGATGAAAGAAAACTATGTGAATTACCTGGCGAACCGTCCCCGCGTGGAACGGCTCGGTGAGCATGGCCTGTTTACAGATGCAGGAAAGCCGGTGATCCTTGCAGAGGTGCAGAAAGAAGTGTCAGAACACAAGGGCCCTGTCTGGACCCATGTGGTCAGCCTGCGCCGGGAGGATGCCGCGAGGCTTGGATATGATTCTGCCAGAGAGTGGATGACACTCCTGCGTTTCAAATGCTATACTCTGTAAGAACATGAAGATGCCTGCGCCAGCGGCATGAGCTTCCTATGTACGGATACCAAAGGGGATCTGTTTCAGAACTATGCGGGGATTGCAGAAAAATACTATGGCTACAAAATATCCATCCTGGATCTTAGAAACCCCATACGCTCTGACGGGGACAATATCCTGGGGATGGTGAACAAATACATGGATCTGTGGCTGGAGGATCCGGAGAACCTGGCATACAAGGCCAAAGCAGAAAAGTATGCCAAGATTACAGCCAAGACCATCATCAGCTCCGGGGCAGATTCCTCCAGTTACGGGCAGAACGCATTTTTCTATGATGCAGCTGAGGGGCTCCTGACCAGTGTGCTTTTGCTGATTGCAGAATACTGTCCAAAGGAGCAGCGCCACATTGTCAGTGTGTTCAAGCTCATCCAGGATCTGCTGGCACCCTCTCCGGTGAAAGGAAAGAATCAGTTCCAGCTGCTGATGCAGAAGCTTCCCCCGGAGCATAAGGCCAGATGGTTTGCCGGGGCAGCCTTAAATACCGCAGACCAGGCCATGGCGTCTGTGCTTTCCACGGCCGTGTCCAGACTGAACGCATTCCTGGATTCAGAGATGGAACAGATTCTGTGTTTTGACGGCTCCATGGATACGGAAACTTTTGGTAATTCAAAGTCAGCGATTTTTATTGTGCTGCCGGAGGAAGATAACACGAAATACTTTATGGTCAGCCTGTTTTTACAGCAGATTTACCGGGAGATGCTGTCTATTGCAGATGAGCATGGCGGGAAGCTTCCCAACCGGGTCGTGATCTTTGGGGATGAGATCGGGACTATCCCCAAGATTGAATCCCTGGAAATGCTGTTCTCCGCAGGACGCTCCCGCCGTATCAGCATGGTGCCCATCATCCAGTCCTTTGCCCAGCTGCAGAAGAACTATGGGAAAGAGGGCAGTGAGATCATCATCGACAACTGCCAGGACATCCTGTTCGGAGGGTTTGCACCGAACTCGGAGAGCACGGAAGTTCTGTCAAAGGCCCTGGGAAATAAAACAGTGCTGTCCGGCTCCATCAGCAGGGGAAAGAATGATCCCAGCCAGAGCCTGCAGATGATTCAGCGTCCCCTTATGACTCCGGATGAGTTGAAATCTCTGCCGAAAGGGCATTTTATCCTGGCCAAGACCGGATGCCATCCCATGCGGACGGAGCTGCGGCTGTTTTTTAAATGGGGATAGAATTTGAAGAGGGATACGTGGCGGAGCAATATGGGGCAAGAATTGTTTCTTATGCGGACCGGCTGACGCTGGAGCAGGAAATCCTGCGCAGGCAGATGGATGATGACATGGAAGGGTTTGAAGAACCACCTGTGCCGCCAGGACTGCCTGTAGGCGGCGGTATGGGACAGGGCCAGGTAACGGAGCATACCGTCCCGTTACAGCCCCACAGACCCGGCTCCAGGCCGCCGCTGCGGACAGACTGAAGAAGGAGGAGATATGGAATACTTTCAAACGATTTATTCATCCGGCCTGCCCCATCGGGCGATCACAGTCTATATGTATCTGTATGACCGGGCGGACCGGGACAAAAGCTGCTGGCCTGCCATTCCTACCATGGCCAGGGAACTGGGGATGTCCCGCAGCACCATAAAACGTGCCTTGAATGATCTGGCCAGTGCAGGGTATCTGAGGAAGGAATACCGGTACCGGGAGAACGGCAGCTATACGTCCAATCTTTATACCCTTCTGTAAGATTGTGAGATCCCGCCAGGGGGAGAGTCTGTCTTTTTTGACTGCCATGCATCTGCAGGAAGCTGTTATACCAGGGCGTATGCGGTGCAGTGGCCAGATTTCAAAGGTGAACTCAGGAAGGGTTCATGGTGGACCGGCCAGAAGGTCCCACTTTAGCAAAGACTTATAGCAGAGAAAAAAACAAAGGACCAGTTCCTGGATTTACGGGAAAAAGAGAAGAAGAGGAGTAGGAAGTGTGTAGAAGGAAGCAGCAGGCAGCGATTGAAAGATCAGGGTGGCGGATAGAAAGGAGAGGAAGAAGGTGGGATCAAAAAACAGGCAGTACCATTATTTCCGATACCATCTGTTATTTTCCGCCTGTCTTCATTCTCTCAATAAATCCGATCAGCAGCCGGATGTCCTCATAGGACATGGACTAAATGTGTTCGATTGCTTTCTGCTGTGTCAGAGTGGTCGCCATTATTCCGATTTCCAAAATGAGAAAAATGATTGAGGAACGAACGGGAGCGGACAAAGACAATACTTTTTATGTGCCAATCCCAAAGTCAGTGACATTCCGGATCAATACGGAATGCTGTATCATGGTGTCAGGCTTTTGCTTCTGGGAACAGTAGATACGGCCGGCAACGGTTGTGTATGCCCTGAAAATGTAATATTAAAGCGGATAATCAGTAATCTGGTGCTGCATCGGGAGGACGTGGTGATTCTTGATATGGAGGCTGGACTGGAACATCTGGCTCGCGGGACAACCTCTGGTATGGATCAGTTTATCGTAGTGATCGAACCCGGCTCCAGAAGTATTCAGACTTATCGGAATGTGAAGCGGCTGGCCCATGACCTGGGAGTGCGTCAGGTAAGAGTAGTCGCCAGCAAGGTAAGAGATGAACAGGATGAAATATTTATCCGGGAAAGGATACCGGATGAGGATTTTCTTGGCTTCATTCATTATAATCCGGATATTATAAAAGCAGACCGTATGGGGGTCTCTCCTTATGACTGCAGCGAAAAACTGGTACAGGAAGTAAAAGAGATCATAAAACAGATGGAGGCATAAGGATGGCAGATGTATTGAGAAATATCAGCAGGCTGACCCGGTTAGTATAAGTACAAGGTTAGGGATTGCCTACAATCTTGCGAAGCAGGAATTTATACTTAAGGCCGGTATTGAGCATTTTGGACGGGGAATTGATAATGGCGTGGATCTGATTCTTATGGTGGTGGAACCCTCCTATGAATCTTTGGCACTGACAGAGAAGGTTTCGGAACTGGGGCAGAGTATTGGCAAACCGGTTTATCTGGTATTTAATAAAGTTGATGAAGAAAACCGGGAATGGATGCGGGAGAATGCTTATGAGGGGGCAGATCTTATATGTGAAATGCCTGCGGAAAAAAGCATTTCTGCTTCAGGACTTAAGGGAAGGGAACTTTCAAACGGTTATTCAGCTATTATCAGGCTTGCCGTGTTTTTGGAAGGAAAACAATAGAAGGGGAAGGGGAAAGAACATATTTCCCCTTCCCCTTCTATTCCGTATGGTGTTTTCGATATTCTTTTGGCAAAGAATGAAAAAATGTCTTAAATGCTGTGGTAAACCTGCTTTGGCTGTCATAACCAACGGCTTTTGCAATTTCTGCAATACTCATCTCAGATTCCCGCAGCATTTTGGCAGCCTGTTCCATGCGGTGTTCTTTGATGTGGGCGGCAATCGAGGTTCCGTAAATGGACTTGAAAGCGGTTTTTAAAGTGGTTGGGTTGATCAGATATTTTCTGGATAGTTCTTCTATCGTGATTCGCTGCTCCATATGCTGGGTCAGTTGGTCGTGGATTTCCCGGATAATGCGAATCTGCTCAGTTTTATATTCGGATAACCGCTGGCTGGAGGTAAGTTCTGTTTTGCCAAGATAAAGAAGCAGTTCCATAGTCTTTATTTTCTGATAAGACAGTTTCAATTCTTCTGGTTGGTTGAAAAATGCAGAAAAAATACTTTCTGTCTGTTCATTTCCTGCAAGAAAAACAGGAGAGTCATTCCTGCAAAATTTTTCTGGTAATATAGTTTCAAAGATATTACTGCCTTTTAACAGTTCAGGCGAATGAACAGAAACTTCCTGTAAATCAATATAGATGGAAAGCCCCTGGTATATACCGTTTGGAAAGGTAAGTATAGAATCCGTACAGGCTTTCATGGTATGCAGGGAGAAATCTCCCGGATTCAGATAAATGCGGTTTCCGTTTTTCATCTCCCACATAATCTGTCCGGCTTTGCAATAGTTGATTTGAATGATGTGTGGCATAGCTTTATGGTGTACGGAAAAAGAATCAGACGAAAATGTCAGATAGCATAATTCTATACCAGGATAAAGCGGAATAGCTGTGCTTGCAGGCTTTTGCTGAAAACTCTCCATATCATTTTTTATTCGTATCAGTTCATCATTCATAGAGTGGCCCTCACAATTCAGGACAGGTGATTTCCATAACCTGTTCAATCATCTGATGCAGCAGTCGGCCTTGTTCCGTATCTGCGGCTCGATAATATACTTCTTTTCCTTCACGTCGGCAAACAATCAGACCGCTGTTTTTCAATGGTCTGAGATGATGTGACACTGCCGGGCTTGACATATGGAGCATGTCTGAAATATTAAGAACACATTCCTCCTGATGGCAGAGAAGCCAGAAAATGCGGATTCTGGTGGTGTCGCCAAGTTGTTTGAAAACTTCCGCTACGGTTTGGAAATAATCTACATGGTCTAATTGCTTTTGGATAAGTACGGTCTGCTGTCCTTCTCCATGTTGGTGTGGTAATTTCATATTGTCCATATTGTTTTCCTTTCTTTTTCACTTGTATTTCGCCTAAATGGAAATACTTTTCGCCTATTTGGGAGGGAATGCACAAGAGTTATTGACGATTGCTTTCATGTGTATTATACTGCAACCATGATGATTAAACAAGTGCTTAATCACTGAATTTAAAAAATAACGAGGAGGACTTTACAATGAAGAAAACTTACAAGATTGAAGTAGACTGTGCCAACTGTGCAAATCTGATGGAGGATGCAGCCCGCAAGACTGCCGGTGTTCAGAGCGCAACGGTCAATTTTATGACGCAGAAGATGATCGTGGAATTCGACGAGGGCCAGGAGCCGAAAGACGTTATGAAGAACGTGCTGGATGCCTGCAAGAAAGTGGAGCCGGACTGCGAGATTTTCCTTTAAGCGGCAGCTGCCAGTGACGGAATGACACCCTTAAAATGCACCACTGCAATTTAGGGGTGTCATTTTCACCAGTAATAATTAAATGATTAAGCATATTTTGAAAGGAGTTTTTACTATGCAGGAATTAGTGATAAGTATACTGCTTACGGTCGTTATTATAATGGCTGCGGCACTTCTTATTTTTGTTGGCAGCCGTAAAGACGGTATGACAAAAAAGCAAAGGGTTATGATGGTTCGGATTTTAATCAGCGCCGGAATCTTACTGGCACTCCAGTTTATTTCCGCAGAGATGTTTGATACAGTTGATGGGTATTTATTCCCCTCCGCAGGAAGATGGCTTCGTTTTGCGTGCTATCTGATTGATTATCTGATTATCGGATATGACATTCTGAAGAAAGCTGCAAAGGGCATTAAAAACCGTCAGGTATTTGACGAGAGTTTTCTCATGGCAGTGGCTACGATTGGGGCAATGGCGCTGGCTATTTATGAGAATGGCGAGTATCTGGAAGCCATTGCCGTTATGCTGTTTTATCAGATTGGCGAGTGGTTCCAGGGCTATGCGGTTGGTAAGAGCCGCCGCAATATCAGTAACCTGATGGATATCCGGCCCGATTATGCGAATGTAGAGAGTAATGGAAAGTTAGAGCAGGTAGACCCGGATGAAGTAGGAATTGGCAGCGTGATTGTTGTACAGCCGGGAGAAAAAGTGCCGATTGACGGCAATGTAGTTGAGGGCGCTTCCAGCCTGAATACCAGCGCATTAACCGGGGAAAGCCTGCCCAGGGAGGCAAAGGTCGGTGATGAAGTAATCAGCGGATGTATCAGTATGACCGGTGTGTTGAAGATACAGACAACAAAAGAGTTTGGGGAATCCACTGTTTCAAAGATTTTGGATTTGGTGGAAAATGCAAGTTCCTGCAAATCCAAATCAGAGGATTTTATCTCGAAGTTTGCAAGAATCTATACCCCGGCTGTCTGCTATGCAGCGTTAGTGTTGGCATTCCTTCCTCCTGTTGTCCGTATGCTTTTTATGGGACTGTCAGCAGATTGGGGAGTATGGATTTACCGGGCGTTGACATTCCTTGTCATTAGCTGCCCTTGTGCGCTTGTAATCAGTATTCCTTTAAGTTTCTTTGCGGGAATCGGCGGAGCAAGCAAGGAGGGCGTGTTGGTAAAAGGTTCTAACTATCTGGAAATCCTCTCTCAGACCAAGTATGTTGTTTTTGACAAAACCGGAACTATGACAAAAGGTGTTTTTGAAGTAAACGGGATTCACCATTCTACCATTGAGAACGAGAAACTGCTGGAGTATGCTGCTTTTGCAGAAAGCGCTTCTTCCCACCCCATCAGCAAGAGCTTGCAGCGGGCATATGGGAAAGAAATTGACAGAAGCCGTGTATCAGATATACAGGAAATCAGCGGAAACGGTGTGACTGCAAAAGTAGACGGTATGGAGGTTGCGGCCGGGAACGATAAACTGATGAAACACCTGAACATTCCGTATCAGGACTGTCACCAGACCGGAACAATTATCCACATGGCAATCAACGGAAAATATGCAGGGCATATTGTGATTTCCGATATTATCAAACCTCATTCTAAAGCGGCGATTGCGGAATTAAAGAAAGCAGGCGTTGAAAGATGCGTCATGCTGACGGGCGATGCAAAGAAAGTGGCAAATCAGGTTGCTTCCTCTCTTGGGATTGACGAGGTTTACAGCGAACTTCTGCCAGCAGATAAGGTTGAAAAAGTGGAAGAACTTTTGCGGGTGAAACTGGGCAAGGCAAAGCTGGCATTTGTGGGTGACGGTATCAATGACGCCCCGGTTCTTTCCAGAGCGGATATTGGTATCGCTATGGGGGCAATGGGTTCCGATGCGGCAATCGAAGCGGCAGATATTGTGTTGATGGATGATGATCCGATTAAGATTGCAAAAGCAATCAAGATTTCAAGAAAATGTCTGCGGATTGTTTATCAGAATATTACAATGGCGCTTGTTGTGAAATTCGCCTGCCTTGCATTAGGGGCTGTGGGAATTGCAAATATGTATCTGGCGATTTTCGCAGATGTGGGCGTTATGATTCTTGCGGTGCTGAATGCAATCCGTTGTCTGTTTGTGAAAAAGCTGTAAGAAAGGAGGGGGTCCTTTGGCGGAATATCAGGACAGTCAATGTTATGTCGGGTTGAAAGAAAGCGATCTGTACATTTTAACAGAATTTTTTAAGGTGCTGGGGAACCCTACCCGTATTCGCATCCTGCTTCTTTTAATGGAGCAGGATGCAAATGTCAGTGACCTGGCAGAACGGCTTGGAATGACCCAGTCTGCGGTATCGCACCAGTTGAACTTGCTGAAATCAAATAAACTGGTAAGGCGCCGCAGGGACGGAAAAATGATATTTTATACTTTAGTGGACGAACATGTGCAGATGATTCTTGAAAAAGGGACGGAACATATTTGCAGGCGGTGAAAACGAGGTGACGATAAAATGACAATGGATGAATTAAAACCAAAGCAGAGCGCCTATATCCGTTCCGTAGGCGGAACAGGCGCACTCAGGCATCATTTACTGGATATGGGACTTACCCCGAAAACGGAGGTTACGCTTCAAAAAATTGCGCCGATGGGTGATCCGGTGCAGATTGAGTTAAGAGGTTATGAATTGACTTTACGGCTTGATGAAGCGCAAAAAATCACAGTGGAAAAGGTTCATGCCAAAGCGGAAAAAACGCATGGCACACAAAGGGCAGCGGCAATAGAGCATCCGGGAGTCGGTGAACTTGGCAGGGCAAAAAGCTACCATGTCCATGATGCGGCAAATGAGATACCGGAAGGGGCAAAGATTACTTTCGCACTGGTGGGAAATCAGAATTGCGGGAAAACTACTTTATTTAACCAGCTTACGGGAGCGAATCAGCATGTGGGGAACTTTCCCGGTGTGACGGTTGACCGTAAAGACGGTACAATCCGCAAGCATTCAGAAGCAGTTGTAACGGATTTACCGGGGATTTACTCCCTTTCCCCTTATTCCAGTGAAGAAATTGTAACAAGAGATTTTCTGATGGATACGCACCCGGACGGAATCATCAATATTGTTGACGCTACCAACATGGAGAGGAACCTTTACCTTACCATGCAGCTTATGGAGTTAGGGATTCCGATGGTGCTGGCGCTCAATATGATGGATGAAGTCCGGGCAAACGGCGGTTCTGTCCGGGTAAATGAACTGGAAGAAATTCTTGGCATTCCGGTAGTGCCGATTTCTGCGGCAAAAAATGAGGGTACTTCGGAACTGATTGACCATGCAATCCATGTGGCAAGGCATAGGGAAAGTCCCGGCAGGGTTGATTTCTGTCCGGCAAGCAGTGATGAACATGATCCCGTAGGTGCAGTACACCGGTGTATTCATGCGGCAGTACATATATTGGAGCCGGAGGCAAAGAAAAAAGGGATGCCGGTGCGCTTTGCAGCTACAAAGATGGTGGAAAATGACCGCCTGATGAAAGAGAAACTTTCCATTTCATCTGAAAAAGCTGACATATTTGAACATCTGGTATCTGTTTTGGAAACGGAAACGGGGCTTGACCGGGAAGCTGCGCTTGCAAACATGAGATTTTCGTTTATTGAGGCTTTGTGTGCAAAAACAGTAGTCCGCCCCCATGAAAGCAGGGAACATAAACGAAGTATGGCGATAGACCGGATTTTAACGGGAAAGTATACAGCGATTCCCTGTTTTATCGGGATTATGGCACTTGTTTTTGTTATGACATTCAGCTTTATTGGTGCGGCATTGTCCGATCTGATGGGTATGGGAATTGATACGGTGATTGCCCTGCTTGATGGGCTGCTTAGAAAGGCGCAGGTGAATCCGGTAGTTCACTCCCTTGTGATTGACGGTGTTTGCAGCGGTGTGGGAAGTGTACTTAGTTTACTGCCAACGATTGTGACTATGTTTTTCTTCCTCTCCATTTTGGAGGATACCGGATATATCGCAAGAGTGGCTTTTGTTATGGACAGGCTGCTCCGCAAGATTGGTCTTTCAGGGAGAAGCATTGTGCCTATGCTGATTGGATTTGGCTGTTCGGTTCCTGCGATTATGGCAACCAGAACACTATCCAGTGAACGGGATCATAAAATGACGATTCTGTTGGTTCCGTTTATGAGCTGTACCGCAAAGCTGCCGATTTACACTCTGATGATTAGTGCGTTTTTTCCGAGAAAGTATCAGGCGCTTATTATGGTTGGACTGTATGCGTTGGGGATTGTATGCGGTATCTTATATGCACTGCTTTTAAAAGGAACAAAATATAAAGGCTCACCTGTTCCTTTTGTGATGGAACTTCCGAACTATCGGTTTCCGTCTGCAAAAAGTGTGTGGCAGCTTATCATAGAAAAGGCAAAAGGGTTTGCGAAAAAGGCATTTACCATTATTTTTGTGGCTTCCCTTGTTATTTGGTTTTTACAGACTTTTGATATGAGGCTGAATGTGGCGGCTTCTGCGGAGGAAAGTTTGCTGGCATTATTGGGTGGGATGTTTGCTCCTTTATTTGCACCGCTTGGCTTTGGGGATTGGAGAGTTTCTACCGCACTGATTACCGGATTTACTGCCAAAGAAAGCGTTGTATCTACGCTGACGGTTTTATTGGGCGGGGATGTATCTTTGCTTGGAACGCTGTTCACTCCTTTTACTGCTTTTGTATTTCTCGTATTTACTTTGCTTTATACGCCATGTGTTGCGGCGGTTGCGACCGTGAAACGGGAAATGGGCGGGGTTAAGGCTGCTGCTGGAACTGTAATCATTCAATGCGCAATCGCATGGATTGTGGCATTTGTCGTACATAGTATGGGGGTTGCTGTCGGGCTTGTATAGGAGGATTTGATGATGAATTTGTCAAGTATTGTGGTACTTTGCATTGTAGCCGGCCTGTTGATATTATCCATTGCTTATTTCCGGAAAAAAGGGATAAACGGATGTAATGGAAATTGCGTTGGATGTGGTGTTCATTGTACAGATAAAAAATAAATGGATAAATGGAAATACCTCTTGTATACGTTCATTCGGAGGTATTTCCATATGCCTTTTGTATCAGCAATCTGTCTGGCCTGCTTTTTTTCGGTACAACCCGATAATATCCTGTAAAGAAATACCAGACATATGGGTTTCGGTTCCTTTCTGTATTTCGTTATAGTACTCCTGCAGAGCCAGTTGGATGTTGATCCCTACCCCGCATTCCGGATTGGTGTGGGTGTCCAGATGAAGAAGTGGTTTATTTCCCTCAACAGCCTTATAAATATCCAAAAGCGTAATCTCCTCTGCGGGTTTTGCCAGGGAAGGCTTTGCATGGCCGTTTACGCTGGACATCAATCCTGCCTTTTTCAATTTCATCATGATCTGCCGGACAAAGGCCGGATTTGTCTGTATACTGTCAGCGATTACAGCGCTGCTTAGGTCATACTCCTGATGGATTGCAATAAAAGCCATGATATGCACAGCGTCACTTAACTTCGTAGAATATTTCATGGGAAAACTCCTTTACTGTAAATTTAATTATAACAGCCACTTGACTTGTCATGCGTCTGGTGCTATACTAAAAACAAGCTGTTATTTATATAATAACAGTAAATAAAACGAAAGTCAATAAAAAGAGCAGAAAGGAAAAGAAAGCCAACATGAATCGAGAGTATGATAGAAAAGCAGATATCCTACTTGAACAGATTGAGAGAGCAGATGCCGTCTGTGTAGGGGCGGCTGCGGGGATGTCCGTTGCCACAGGCTATGATATGGCGTATCACAGCGATAAACATTTTAAGAAATATTTTGGGGAATTTGAAAAAAAGTACGGATTTCAGGGGAGCTTTAACGGATATTATTACCCATACCCGACCAGTGAAGAACGCTGGGCATTTCTGGCGACCTCCATCCATGCAAATCTGGAGCTTCCGGACGGCCCTGCCTATGAAAATCTGTTTGAACTTCTGAAAGGAAAGAATTATTTTGTGGTGACAACCAATCAGGACACCTTATTTAGCAGACGCTTTCCGGAAGAAAGAGTCAGTACCATTCAGGGAGATTTCAGATGGCTTCAGTGTGTGCGTCCCTGTCATGACGAGCTGTTTGAAAGTAAAAGTATGATTGAGGAGATGTATGCAAATATAAAGGACTGCCGGATTCCTACAGAATTGATTCCGCACTGTCCGAAATGTGGAAGGGAACTGGAGCCGTGGGTTCGGGGCTACACGTTTCTGCAAGGCAGAAAATATAAAGAGGAATATGAAAAGTGGAATCATTTTCTGATGGAAAATAAACATAAAAAAATACTTTTTCTGGAACTTGGGGTGGGGCGCATGACACCCATGTTCATTCAGCAGCCCTTTTGGAATATGACATACTCCCTGCCGCAAGCCTATTACATTACGATCAACCCAAAAGATGCACTGCTTCCAGATGAGTTAGAAGGAAAAGGAACTGCGATAAAAGAGGATATTGCGGTGGTTCTGCAAAGAGCAGTTGAAAAAACAGCGGGCAGCAGGCTATAATCACTACCATTGGATGCCTTATCTGGAAGGACAGTTGCAGGATTTTAAAGAAGCATATGGCTTTCAATCTCCCTTTGCAGGATTTTATTATTGCTATTCTTCACCAGAACAACAGTGGGCTTTTTACGCACGCTATATACAAAGCCTGTGGGATGCTCCAACGGGGCAGACCTATTATGACTTGGCGGAGATTGTAAGGGGAAAAGAAGTATTTGTATTAACAACCAATGTGGATATGCAGTTTGAACGGGTATTTCCCCAAAATTCTATTTGCAGTTATCAGGGGAATGTGGGCTATTTTCAATGCAGTCAGCCCTGCCATGACCGGATTTATCCGAATGAGAACCTCATCCGGGAGATGTGTGAAAATATGCTGGGAATGAGGATACCTTCGGAACTGCTTCCAAGATGCCGGGAATGTGGACGGATCATGGTTCCGTGGGTAAGAGATGATACGTTTCTGGAGGGGCGGGACTGGAAAGATGGTGTAATACGCTACGAATCTTTTCTGAAACAATGTCTGACAAAAGAAAAGGCAAAAAGCGTTTTGCTGCTGGAATTAGGGGTAGGAGAAATGACGCCCGGTATTATTAAATTGCCCTTTTGGGAAATGGCATATAAAAATAAAGGTGCTTTTTATGTCTGTATGAATCAGGAAGATTCTTCTTCCCCGGAGCATTTGAAAAACAAAAGCCTGTATATAGATGGTGATTTATCGAAAACCTTACGGGATTTAAAACAGATTATGAAAGGAAAGGCAGGGACAGGAAAGTGAATATATATCAGAAAATAAAGCAAATCATCAGTGAAGCGGACGGGGTGTTGATCGGAGCCAGCAACGGATTATCCATAGCAGAGGGGTATCATTTATTTGCGGATGATGCGTGGTTTCGTGAAAGAATGGGTGATTTCAGAGAAAAATATGGTATTTACTGTATTTTGCAGGGGATGGCTGTTTCCTATTCTTCCGAGGAAGAAAGATGGGCATATTTCAGCCGGATCATCAAAGAAAAGTGTTTACAGGATGAACCGACGCAGATTATGAAGGATATGTATGAACTTGTAAAAGAAAAGGATTATTTTGTTGTTACGTCCAATGGGGAGGATCACTTTATCCCGGCAGGTTTCGAGGAAGAACGTGTATTTGAAATGGAAGGCAAGCTGACAGAAATGCGTTGCACAAAGGGCTGCTGTGATGAAGTCTATCCAGACAGGGAGGCAGTTCTTCGCATGGCAGAGGCGGAAACAGATGGCAGAGTGCCGGAAAGACTTTTGCCCAGATGCCCAAAATGCGGCGGGAGTATGGAAGTAAATTATGGGGAGTACTCCTCTTTTCAGGGGAAAAAGAACTGGCAGGAAAAAGCTGCCCGCTATCAGGGATTTGTAAATCGTATGCGTGGAAAAAAACTTGTCATTTTAGAGTTTGGTGTTGGCTGGCGCAATCAGATGATAAAAATGCCATTTATGCAGCTTACGGCAGCAGAACCTCATGCAAAGTATATTACTTTCAACAAAGGTGAGATTTACATTCCTGACGGGATACAGGGAAAGTCCATTGGTGTGGATCAGGATATTGCAGCGGCGTTGCGTGAAATTGTGAAAGTGGGGTAGGGCTATGCAGGAAAAATGGATGGAGGGATTACCGGAATGGAAACGGATAAAACCTGTATTTGATAAGTGGAATGATATTCTGGAAAATCAGGTTACGTTTACATTGGAGGACAGTGAAAAGCACACAGGCGCACATTGCAGGCGTGTAATGCTCTATTCACTGATAATCGCACAGCGTCAGGGACTGTCAGAAAAGGATAAGGATGCGTTGGGGCTGCTGCTGCGTTCCATGATTCCAGAAGGCTGGATGACTGGCTGGATGTTGGGCATGGGCAGAGGGCAGCGGATGCGTATGCCGACTACTGTAAAAATCATGGTTTCGAGTACGATAGGAGAACGTATGCCGTCATAGCGTATCATGACTGTTCCGATGAAGCTGGAAAAAAAGCAATCACAGATAAAAATTTGGAGCATGGATTATTGCTGTATGAGATTTTCAAGGATGCGGATGCACTGGACAGATTCCGTCTGGCCGCTAATGGACTGGATATGAAATATTTACGGACAGAGGAAGCAAAAGGACTAATGGCTTTTGCAAAGAATTTAATCGGCCAGATGCAGAGGATAAAACCTGTGGACAGTCCTGACCGCTATTTAATTGTTGTAGATATGCAGAATGATTTTATTACAGGGGCGCTTGGAACGAAAGAGGCGGAATACATGGTAAATGCTGCTGCAAAAAAAGCCAGAGAATATCCCGGTCATGTGTTTTTTTCAATGGATACCCATACAGAAGATTATCTTTCTACTCAGGAAGGAAAGCTGTTGCCGATAAAGCATTGTGTAGCTGGCACAAAAGGATGGCAGTTAGTACAGGAGCTGGCAAAGGTGCAGGTGGAACGAAACGGAGCAGTATATTATAAGTCAACATTCGCATCGCAGCGACTTGCGGAGGATTTGAGGGAAATCCACAAAGAGCAGTCCATAAAGGAAATTGAACTGATTGGGCTTTGTACAGATGTATGCGTGGTTTCCAACGCTCTCTTATTAAAGGCATATATGCCAGAAGTGCCGATTTATGTGGATGCATCCTGCTGTGCAGGAATTACACCGGAAAAACATATGGCGGCATTGCAGACGATGGAGAGCTGCCATATTCAACCTTTGCTGCTGTTGTATTACGCTCTGCTTCCCATACAGACAACTCGCTGCGCAGCAGCTCAATGTCAGCTATACGGCGGGACAGGCACTGCCGGGCATCCGCACCGAGCGCGGCGACCTTAACCGCGAAATCGAAGTGACTAACCAGAAGTTACGGCAGTTAAAGGCGCGTATCTCCAAAATGCAAAACTGGTTAAAGGAAGAAAGCGAGAACACAGAGCCGCTCACCCTTGCCGACTACATTCAAGGCATTTTGTCACGCAAGGCACAGGCGGGAAAATCGGGATATTCCCAATCGTTGTATAACCTCAAAGACGCGGCAAATATGCTGAATTTCCTGCAAGCCAACGGCATCTGTGATATGGCGGGGCTTGATGAAAAATTCAAGTCCATGATAGGGGAACAACTGGATATTCAAGGCAAGCTGAAACCCGTTGAACGGCGGCTTGCCACTCTGAAAAAGCACTTAGAGCAAGCCGACATTTATTTCAAGTGCAAGGGAAAGAAGCCGCTGACCGAAGCCGAGCAAATCTTATTCACAACGGCGAAAGATTATCTCAAAGGCGTGATGAACGGCAAGACCACAATCCCGACAAAGACATGGAAAGAAGAATACACCAAGCTGACCGCCGAGAGGAAAAAACTCAATCAGCGGTATCTTGCATTGAAAGAGGAAGTGAAAGAAGCGGAGAAAATCAGAAAGAGCGTTTACAGTATCTTGCGGCAGGAACAGAGGGAACAGCAACCCCACAGAAAGCAGGATATGGAACGATAACGGACAGGGCGGCGGGATAGCCAATATCTGCCCCGCCGCTCTGTTTTGGAGTTTTATTAGACCGATAAACCGGAAGTTATATGTCGAACAAAAATACATTTGGCACAGCATGAGAACCAAAGGTCTTTACTGCCATTCGATACATAGCCTTTGCATGGATTCGGTCATGCCAAATAAAACGTCTCAATACTTTTCTTAATGACCACTCTTCATTATAGCTTCCAAGGCAAACTGCATTTTTCAAGAAATCCGGCTGGCTCTCTAATACTGCAAATCCGCGTTCCCTACATTCCAGAATACTTCCCTCGTTATTTGTAGAAACGCCAATTTCTCCAAAGTAATAGTCATTGACATTCTTTGTGTGCAAATACATTTCAAATGCTGTACGGGGAATCTGTCCATAAAAAGTTGTTCTAACTGGAACACGGCTTTTATCTTTATCTGGTATTGACTGATATAATGTCAAGAAATCTTGTGCAGATTTCAAGGCAAGTGCTTTCAAATCGGCATATTCAAACGAACTCAATTCTTTTCTTTCTTCATCAAAAAGGACATCTGAATCAGCATCAGAAATAGTTAAGTTGGATTGTTTTTCTTGAACGATTTCTATTTCAAAGGAGTCAGGAATTAAGCTGCCTTTCCACATCAAATAAGATTTAATCTCAACAGGCATTTTCTGGATTGCTAAATCTTTGGATGAACCTCTTGTAAAAGCTCCAATAAAGTTTTCCGCATACAGGATGCTGTCATTGCCATTGTGTTCCCATATACATCTTATTTTCATGGGTAAATCCCTCTCTTTCAAATTTCGATTTATCGGTTTGTACTGAAGAAAACTATACCATGCCCAATTACGAAAAGCAATCCCCGTTCTACTGTCCGTTCCGACTATCCAGACCGTCAAGGGACGAGTCGTATTTTTTCGCAAAGTGCGTGAAAAAATTCCACTCTTAAACCCTTGACCGTCTGAATTTTTGCCGTTACCATTTCGCCGCCGAAAACGGGGAACAGGATTTGACAATCCGGCCCCGCTTTCGTCCGCTTCATTCTAACGGTAAAACCGTCTGCACTACTTCGGCGGCTGGCGTTAGGTTTTGCGGTGGCTACTGAAAAGCTGCCGCGTCCCGGTTCTTTTTTGCAGCACAAGGGAAAAGTTATCGCCTTATTATGTAAGGTTCCTAATCACTTTTAGATTTTCTGCTAATGATTAAATGGTTTCTATTTCCAGTAAGTATTGACTTTTTAATATGTTCCGAATATAATTAGCAAAAGCAGGGGGACTATATGTAGTTGAGAAGGTAAAACCTGACCCTTTGAACCTGTTGGCTAATACCAACGCAGGGAGCTAAATGATACGGTATGTATGTTTAGGACATTTCCTGTATGGAAGTGTCTTTTTTTGTACTAATGAAAATATTTGAAATATGGTATATCGGAGAAAAGGAATATGAAGAATGGCATTTGCTATATAGTTGGCGCGGGTGAGGATTGTAGAATAGATTTTGTTCCTACGACTGACGATTTTGTAATTGCGGCTGACGCAAAATTGCGTTATTTGGAACAGGCTGAAATAAATACAGACCTTGTAATTGGTGACTTTGATACATTAAACGCTGTACCACAACACCCTAATGTAATTTCTTTGAGTACAGAAAAAACGATACAGATATGCTTGCCGCTATCCGTGAGGGAATAAATGTGGGCTATTCAGATTTTTACCTTTACTGCGGAACTGGCGGGCGCATAGATCATACGATTGCAAATCTGCAAGCGTTGTCCTTTCTTTCAGAAAATGGCAAGCAAGGATTTTTAGTTGATAATGAAAGCATTATTACGGCTATCACAAATCGGAAAATCACCTTTGATAGCATACAATCCGGCTATGTTTCAGTCTTTTCATATTCCTCGAAAGCAGAGGGTGTCTGTTTACAGGGATTAAAATATGAATTGGATAAAGCCGTTTTGACAAATACATTTCCTATTGGGGTTAGTAATGAGTTTATCGGTAAAGAAAGCAGCATATCCGTTGATAATGGCATATTACTTATTGTCTTTCCGAGAAAATAAAAGGAGAAATATAGACTATGAAAAAAGTATTGTCTATCGCTGGGTCTGATTGCAGTGGCGGCGCTGGTGTTCAAGCAGACTTAAAAACATTTTCTGCACATGGCGTTTTTGGAATGAGTGTTATTGTTTCGGTAGTTGCCGAAAATACAAGCCGGGTCATTGATATTCAAGATGTTACCTCGGACATGATTGGAAAACAGATTGACGCTGTATTTGAAGATATTGAAGTAGACGCAGTAAAAATTGGTATGCTCTCAACACCGGAGTGCATGAAAGCAGTTGCCGAAAAATTACTGAAATACAGCCCTCAAAATGTTGTAGTAGACCCTGTTATGTACGCCAAAAACGGTTGTCCACTTATGGAACCGTCTGCGGTTGATACGCTGATTGAAACAATTATCCCACTTGCTGATGTGCTGACACCAAATATTCCAGAAGCGGAGAAAATTGCAGATATGCAAATCTCTACTATTGCTAACATGGAAGTTGCTGCCAAAAAAATATATGCTATGGGCTGTAAAGCAGTTATTGTCAAGGGTGGTCATCATATAGGAAATGCTATTGACATTCTATTTGACGGAGATAGGGTTTATCATTTTGAAACTACCCGTATTGACACGAAAAATACCCACGGGACAGGCTGTACTTTTTCTTCCGCAATCGCTTCTAATCTTGCTAAGGCAATGAGTATACAGGACGCAGTTGCACAAGCTAAGGCTTATGTCACAATGGCAATTGAACATTCTCTTGCTATTGGAAATGGGTGTGGTCCGACAAACCATTTTTATAATCTCTATAAATATGGGCTGTCGGAAGAAAGAACAGGTAATACGAAATGAAATACGACTATACGTTGTACCTTGTAACAGACCGCAGCCTTATGAGTACCGCTACCTTAATTGAAGCGGTTGAACAAGCTATACTTGGGGGCTGCACTATGATACAGCTTCGGGAAAAAAATATATCATCTTTGGATTTTTATAGACAATCCGTAGAAGTTAAAAAAGTAACCGAGCAATACCATGTTCCTTTTATTATCAATGACCGTATTGATATTGCAATGGCGGTTAATGCAGACGGTGTACATATTGGGCAAAGTGATATTCCTGCTGCTATTGTCCGTGATTTGATTGGTACGGATATGTTGCTTGGTGTTTCCGCTGCTTCTGTAAAAGAAGCAGTACAGGCAGCAAACGACGGAGCGGACTATTTGGGCGTTGGAGCCATGTTTCCCACCGGGACAAAGACAGACGCAAACTATGTATCAATAGAAGAATTAAAAAAAATCCGTCATGCTGTTAATCTCCCTATTATAGCAATCGGCGGTATCAACAAAAGTAATATAAAGCTGTTTCACAATACGGGAATTAATGGATTGGCGGTTGTTTCCGCCATTATAGCTCAACCCGATATACAGAAAGCGGCTGCGGAAATGAAAAGTATGTTTTACAAGGAGGTGTTGGAACATGACCTTTGAAGCAGCAATTTTCGATCTGGACGGTACACTCCTAAACTCTATGAATGTTTGGGAACAAATAGATATAAAGTTTTTACAGAAACGGGGATTACCTGTTCCGACTGATTATGTAGTAGAAATTTGCGCCCGCAGCTTTGAAGAAGCTGCACAGTATACGATTGAACTGTTTGGACTTTCCGAAACAATAGATGATATTATTAAAGAATGGAATGTTATGGCAGCATATGAATACACAAACAATGTTAAAATTCAGTCCTATGCTATGGATTATCTTTTACAGTTAAAATCCCGTGGCATAAAGTTAGCTGTTGCAACAGGACTTCCAAAAGAATTATTTATACCTTGTCTAAAAAATAATTCTATTTTACATTTATTTGATGTTCTTTGCTCTACTGACGAAGTACGGCATGGTAAGGAATGTCCCGACGTGTTTGAACTTGCAGCAAAAAGATTGCGTGTTGTTCCCGAACGCTGCATTGTGTTTGATGATGTGCTTCCAGCGATTAAAAGCGCAAAACTGGCAAATATGATTGCCTGTGGTGTATATGATAAATATTCTGCCCATAATCAGACAGAGATTGAAGAAATTGCAGATAGTTATATTCTTAATTTCAAACAGGCTCCTTTTCCATGTAAGGAAGTGTAACTATGAATGAATTATATCCGTACTTTTGGGAGTGTACAGGTGGCTCTGTTCTTGCAAGTGAAGATAGTCTGCATGGTGCATTGCGAGAGGTAAAAGAAGAATTAGGAATAGAATTAGACGCAAAAAGCGGAAAGTTGATTTATCAAACCCGACGAGAACAGTCACAAGACTTCTATGATGTTTGGCTTTTCCATGCGGATATTGATATTGCTACAATTAGTTTACAGCAAACAGAAGTGATAACGGTAAGCTGCATCCCTTACTTGATTATATTGAGCAAATAATATAATCGGAATAAACTAAATTTCACCGCCGAGCACATGCTTGCTACGAAAGTTCTTCCTACTACCTACAACACCGGGAATGTCTGATTTGGCGAATTTACGCAAAAGAAAAGCGCTGCAACTGAAAATAATTGCAACGCTTCTTAGTCCCTATTCAATTTTAGCCGGACAAGGGCTATTGTCCCTCACCCTCAACCTCTGCGATCTCCCGCGCCGTAGCGGTGACTATCCGTATTCCTGTATCGCTCATATCGTCCAGCAGGGCGTCAAGCTGCCGCCGCTGGGTGTTCTTCCCGACGGGTTGCTCCAAAAGGAATTGGTCTACCGAGATATTGTAACGCAGCATAAGCTCAAAGAATATCTGTAAGCTGGGGTGTTGCCCCTTATTCTCAATATTCGCAAGGTAGCGCGGGGATATATACATTTCGTCGCATACCTTTTTCCTGCTCTCTTTGCGCCCTTTCCGGGCTGTCTTGATCGCTTCCCCAAAAGCCTTAAAATCGTATCGTGGTACTGGTCTTTTTGCCGTGATTATTCACCCTATTACATTTTACTGTTCACCTTTCTTTTTGGATATGTCTACACAATTCTATATATTGACTTAAATAATTCCTTTTGATTTCTCGTCAAAATTCCATTTTCTTTATGAAATCTTCAAAAATATCCTCTATGCTATTGATAGAATTAAATGAAAGGACATGATGATTATGGATATGATTTTGAAAACAACAAACCTCTGTAAAAATTTCAAAGGGCAGACAGCAGTAAACAATGTATCTTTGAACATTCAGAGAAATTCTGTCTACGGATTGCTGGGACCGAATGGAGCAGGCAAATCTACCATTCTTAAAATGCTCACTGGCATTTTGCGCCCTACATCGGGAGAAATTGAGTTTGACGGTCACGCATGGAACCGCAGCGATTTACAATCTATTGGCGCATTGATTGAAATGCCGCCTCTATACGAAAATCTGACTGCATACGAAAATCTGAAAGTGCGAACCCTTGCGCTGGGACTTCCCGATACCCGTATTGAGGAAGTCTTACGGATTGTTGACCTTACAGGCACCCGAAAAAAGAAATCGGGACATTTTTCTTTGGGAATGAAACAGCGGCTTGGCATTGCGCTTGCGTTGTTATCATCACCTAAATTGTTGATTTTAGATGAACCGACAAACGGGTTAGACCCTATTGGTATTCAAGAATTACGGGAACTTATCTGTTCTTTTCCGGCGCATGGAATTACAGTAATTTTATCCAGCCACATTTTATCCGAAGTAGAACAGATTGCGGAACACATTGGAATTATTTCTGCCGGGAAGTTGGGCTATGAAAGCAAAATAAACAAAGGCACAAGTTTAGAAGAAATTTTTATGCGTGTTGTAGCTGCTAATAACGAAAGGGGGGAAAAATAATGTTTCATCTTATACATTCTGAATTATTAAAAGTACGTCATACGTTTGCATTAAAGCTATTTGTTGCGGCTCCTATCGTTACTTTGAGTTTAGGATACATTTTGAGTGGCAAATTTGTTCAGCTTACAGCCTATAATTGGTGGTATATTTTGATACTGCCGATTATGATTGCTATTTGGTGTGCCAGCTTTATCAGTTGTGAAAAACGCACACAGTATCAGAATATTCTCTGTTTCTCTGTTGACATGAAGAAAATCTGGATTGGCAAGCTGTTTGCAGTTGCTGTGCTGCTTTTATTAACCAATTTTGTAATGTGGGGTGGCTGTACGCTCTTTGGTGTTTTTACCATGATGAACATTGATCCGCTTAATGGTTTTTTGGGCTGTATGTTATTGTTTCTTGTTTACGTTTGGCAGCTTCCGCTTATTATGTTGCTTGCCAAAAAGACAAATTATCTTACCGCTGTACTAATTTCCTTTAGCTGCAACATTTTATCTACGATTGGAGCAGAAAGTGATTTGTTTTATCTCAATCCATTTGCCATTCCAGCACGCATTGTATGCCCCTTTTTCAAAATGCACCCTAACGGTATTCCTATTGAAAATGGTTCTTTTCTGCTAAATACTGGAACAATCGTTCCTGCCGTTTTGCTTAGCTTGATTTTGGCGGTACTGTGTTTTTTGCTTACAGCATGGCTTTTCACTAAAGGAGACATAACACATGATTGAGTTATATCATTATCTAAAAAGCGATTTTTACAAGTTGCGCAATTCTTCGTTCTTTTGGATACATGTTTTATTCCCATTTCTGGGAGTGGCACTTGTTTTACTGTATGCGACATTTGCGGCTGTAAACGATATAAACAAAATTGCGGTATTTTTTCAGCTTTTCGCAATCGCATATCCTTTTGTTATTAGTATCGTTTGTGAGACTATCGCAGGACAGGAAAACCGGGCGGGGCATTATCAGAATATTTTAGTGCTGCGTTCCAAAACGAAAGCCATTTTGTCTAAATTCCTGTTACTGATTGCCGCCGGATTGCTTGCGGTATTATTGAGCATATTTTTATTTGCTTTGTTACTTCCGGCAACAGGAACAAAATTGCTTTTGCCGACATCATCCCTTGTATTACCGGCTTTGATCTTGTGGAGCAGTAATATACTGCTATATGCTCTTTCTATTATTTTGGCATTTCGGTTTGGAAGAACGGTCTGCATAGGAATGGGAGCTATTGGCAGTTTATTAGCTGCATTGCTCCAAACGGGCTTAGGTACAGGCTTGTGGTTTGTGCTGCCATATGGTTTTGGAATACATCTTAGTGATTTCGCACTTCAATTTGCCTTGCAGGATTTAACTGCTGTTAGCGCAGAACTTAAATTCGGGATAAGCATGTGCGCGGGCATGACGGTTTTGTTTATTGTAATTTTGTTCGTGTGGTTTTTGCGGTACGAGGGAAAGTGTACAAATGAGTGAGGAGATGATATAATATAATATGCCTTTTGGGGTGACCGTAAATGAAGTCTGACAGGAGGGATTGATATGGCGAATATATTAGTTGTTGATGATGAAAACGCAATGCTTCAACTGATAAAACGCATTCTCGAAAAAGACGCCCATACCGTAACACTTCAAGCAAATGCAAAAGCCGTTCTTGATATAGATTTCAGACGATATGATTTGATTTTGCTGGATATTATGATGCCGGATATGGACGGTTTTGAATTATGCGATCAAATCCGTTCCCTTGTGGATTGCCCTATTATTTTCTTGACTGCAAAAACACAGGAAAGTGATATTGTTCGTGGTTTGGGAATTGGCGGCGACGATTACATCACAAAGCCTTTTGGTACAAATGAATTGCTTGCCCGTGTAAATGCACATTTACGCAGAGATAACCGAGAAAAGAAATATGCCATATCCATTTCGGGTATTATCTTTCACATCAACGCAAAGGAAACGGAAGTCAATGGGAATAAACTCCCTCTAACCAAAAGTGAGTATGAAATATGTGAATATCTGGCTTTGCACCGGGGACAGGTTTTTTCAAAAGAGCAGATTTATGAAGCTGTTTTTGGTTTTGAGGGAGAAAGTGACGATAGTGTGATAGCCACTCATGTAAAAAATATCCGCAGTAAGTTAGCGGCTGTCAAATTATCCCCTATTGAAACGGTTTGGGGGGTGGGTTATAAATGGGAGTAAAAAAACTACGTTCTGTGTTCATGCGGTATATATTCACTGTTGCTGGAGGTATCCTTTTTATTATTGCCGTTAATGTTGGTCTATATATGCTCTTCATCAATACAGAAGTCATTATTCCTGCCATGAATATTGAGGATAGTATTGATGACGCAGCAGAAAAAATACAGACAGATAAATTATTTGATACAGCCGACATTCCCAGCTTTTGCGATTATGGCGTTTATTCTCCCACAGGTGCGTTCCAGTACGGTTCTTTATCAGAAGATACCGCCAACACCTTTTGGGAGAAAGCTGTCATAAACGGAAAAAATGTAGTTCACCCATACCGTGTTCGGATCGTTGACCGTGAGAATGAAGTCATTCTTTTGCGATACCGTTTGACTTCACAATTCAGCAATCCAGCGCTTCGACGGATATGTCCGACATCCGACTTTTGCCTTATCGGGCTGATAATGATTGAGATTATCGTTTTGCTGCTCTTTGTTTCCCATTGGTTTGGGAAATATACGGGCAGGAAAATTGACAAACTGCTTATCGTAACCCAGAAAATTGAGAAGCAGGATTTGGATTTTAAGATTGAAAGTAGTGGCATATTTGAAGTAGACCGCGCCTTATCCGCATTGGAACACTTGAAACAGGCACTAAAAAATTCGCTTGCCGAGCAATGGCAAGCGGATAAATTAAGGCAGGAGCAGATTTCAGCTTTGGCACATGATTTGAAAACACCACTGACTATTATCCGTGGAAATACGGAGCTGCTGTATGACACGATACTTGCCGATAATCAGAAAGAATGTGCGGACTATATCGAGGGCAGTGTTGTTCAAATGCAGGACTATATTGAAACGCTAATTGACATGACAAAAGCAAAAGAGAATTTTCCTTTTCGCCGTAAAAATGTAAAATTATCTTCCTTATTGCAAGAAATCCGTACACAGGCAAAAGGTTTGTGCGCTGTAAAAAATATCTATCTGGAATGGAGGGAGAATGTTGATCGGGAATATATCTTTGCAGACAGTGAACAACTGATAAGAGTTTTTGCAAATGTTTTTTCAAATGCAATAGAATATACACCAGCAGGAAAAACAGTTTTCTTTGAAGTATATGAAAAAGATAATTCAATCCTATGCTCTATCACTGATATGGGAAGTGGTTTTTCTCCCGAAGCGTTAAAACATGCGACCGAACTTTTTTTTATGGACGAACAAAGCAGACATTCCAAATCGCATTATGGAATAGGTCTTTATGTAGCAGACTCCATAATAGCCAAACATGGCGGACAGCTTATTTTAAGCAACTCTGAAAAGACTGGCGGCGCACAGGTTATAATCAAAATTCCATATTGACATTATGGACGGCTTGCGAGCCGTCCTTTTTTCAAATATTTATGAAATCCACAAAATTAGCAGTTAGCATATAAATAAGCAATAGAAATACAATCTGCCATATGACGGCAATAAAAAAATACTTTTTATCTAATTCTTGCTATGTTCATATTGCGGCGGGTAAATCAAACGAAACAAATAGGAAGCGAGGAAGCATGAGAAAACATTCTATTCCAAAAGCACTGGTGAAATTATATGTAATGATCGTAATATTTTTTACCCTGCTCATTTGGACGATATGGGGAAATGCGGCGTTGACAGTGAGTAACATAAAAATTTCAAGCAGCCGTATTCCCCCTGCATTTTCCGGGTTTCGGATAGCGCAGGTATCAGACTTGCACAACGTAGAATTTGGGAAAGGCAATAAAAAGCTGCTGGAATTGTTATCAGAAAGCAAGCCGGGGATTAGGTAACAGCATTATTCCTATCCGCTTTAATAACCGCCCGGAAGTCATTGTAATTGAACTTCTTAACACGGATTTGTAAGAACAGCTTATAGAAAACTGAATGATAAAGTAATCTGCTGCACGACGGCAAAAAAAGCCGCCGTTTCTTTTTTATCTTCTCAAGAAATGACGCGGTTTCACTGTTAAAAGCGGCGGCTAAAGGAGGTAGCCGCCATGAAGCATATACCTTTTCGACAAAATCCGACGGTCATTGACATATCAAAGAAAGCCCGTCCACCGCCGGGGAAAAGTCTACCCATGAATATAATTCCAATTTCATAAGATTAAACAGAACGCTGGAAACCCGCATGTTTCCAGCGTTTTTGCGTTTCTGGGGTGTCATTTTGGGATGATGGAAATCAGAGAATTTTGCGGAAAAGTTGGTAAAAAACTGGTACAGGAATTGGTAAAATATTTTACCAACTTTCAAGGGGCGAAGTTTGCAGGGTTTTATAGTATAGTAAACAAATAAAATATGTTATGGTGAAAGAGTGTTTATATTCCCCTGCATCATCATTAAAAATTTTTCGGCTGCTTTGGAAAAGACCTGATATTTTTTCCAGATCATATACATTTCGATTTCGATTGTGGGTGTCAGAGGGCGGAAACAAAGCCTGCTGTCACCGGAAGTATTGATAATCCTGTCAAAGCAGATAGCATATCCCAGTCCTTCTTCCACAAGCAGGGAAGCGTTGAACAACAGATTATAAGTCATAATGATATCCAGTTCCGAGAGGCTGCGTTTCATCCACTGGGAGATTCTCCCGCCCTCTGTTTCCTGCTGTGATATCAGCAATGGCTGATTCCACAGGTCTTCCGGAGAGACAGATTCTTTTTCTGCCAGGGGGGAGTCTTTTCGCATCAGGACACCCCAGATATCCTTTGACGGGAGTTTTAGTGCCTCATATTTGTTCGTATCCGGCGTTCCGAATATGATTCCAAAATCAATCAGTCCTTTATCCAGCTGTTCTTTGACAAAGACAGCATTGCCGCTCGAAATATGATAATGGATTCCCGGATAAAGTTTTTTTAAGTTTCCGGCGGCTTTTGTCAACAGGCGCATTCCATCGGTTTCTCCGGCACCGATGTAGATATCTCCGATTACCACATTATCGGAGCAGGTAATCTCATGCTCTGTTTTCTTTACCAGATCCAGAATTTCCTCCGCTCTTTTCCTGAGAATCATTCCTTCTTCCGTCAGCGTAACCTTACGGGAACCCTTTGTGCCGCGAATCAGCAGCTGTTTCCCCAGTTCTTCTTCTATGTTTTTAATTTGTGTGGAAAGAGTAGGCTGTGAGAGATGAAGGGATTCGGCAGCCCGTATAATGCTTTGTTCTCTTGCAATGGCAAGAAAGTATTGAAGTACCCGTATTTCCATAGTATGTTCTCCTTCTTAATTTAGTTCCGCAGCTCCCCTCCCAAGCCCCCTTAAACTGGGAGAATTTCCAGTCACTAAAGTGTCTGTAAATCCTCCCGGGGCTTGTCCGGTCCACTGCTGTTTTCATAAACCACTTGACACTATCCTGGCTGTTTTTGGTGTCTGTTATGTTTGAAGATGTCATATACTTTTCGAGGCTTATGTATAATTCCGTAAAAAAATCCTAGCACAAATATCAATAGGTTTCAACTATAAAAACAGATTATATATAAATATTTGCTATTTTTTATATATGGATTTATAGTGAAGTTAGTAACCCAACAGAAAGCTGTGTAGTTACTGACCTTGCGGTAGCCGCCAATATAGGAAAGAGAAGCGTTGCATCTCTGCAGGCATGCATGTCTGGGACTCCGCTTCGATCCACGCTAAACATGTGCCACTGGCACACAGCGCCATTGTCTGCAAAAGTTACCAAATACATCAGAGGAGGTGTAGGAATGATAGCTATAGGAAGCAGGGAATCCATTATAAAAAATCTGGAAGATGCCGGATGTGAGCCTGGAATGATTGAGGATTTTCTGGGATGGTTTGATAAAGGACAGCAGGAGAAGCAGCTTGAGCTGTTGGGACATCACAGGGAGAGTCTGCTTGGCAGGGTCCATAAGGATGAAAAAAGGATTTCCTGCCTGGATTATCTGATCTATCAGATTCAGGGAAAACCGGCAGGAAAAAGATAACTTTAAGAGGTTAGGAGGAAAAAATCATGAAGACAAGAGAAATCAAACAGGAGTATTTGACAGGAGAAAGAGCGTTGTTTCAGGGGGCGGATTTGAAAATCTATGACAGCATCTTTGCAGATGGGGAATCGCCACTGAAAGAGAGCCATGACATTGAGCTGGAGAACTGCATGTTTAAATGGAAGTACCCCTTCTGGTATGCCAAGAATATCACTGCAAGAAACTGTACCTGGTTTGAGATGGCCCGTGCAGGTGTATGGTATACGGATCATATTACGGTAGAGGACGCAGTGATCGAGGCTCCCAAGAATTTCCGCCGCTGCCGGGGTGTAAACCTGAAGAATGTAAACCTTCCCAATGCGGCTGAAACCCTCTGGAGCTGCGAGGATGTGGAGCTTGACCATGTGACGGCAAAAGGCGACTATTTCGCCATGAACAGCTGGAATATGGTGCTCAGGGACTTCCGGCTGGTGGGCAACTACTCCTTTGACGGGGTAAAGAATATGGAGATCCGCAATGCCCGTATGCTTTCAAAGGATGCTTTCTGGAACACGGAGAATGTGACGGTATATGATTCTTTTATTTCCGGTGAATACCTGGGCTGGAATGCAAAGAACCTGACACTTATAAACTGCACCATCGAGAGCCTCCAGGGGATGTGCTACATTGATAACCTGGTGATGAAAAACTGCAAGCTTCTCAATACTACCCTTGCTTTTGAGTATTCTACGGTAGATGCGGAAATAACCGGGAAAATTGACAGCGTGATGAACCCATCCGGCGGAGTAATCCGGGCAGACCGTATTGATGAGCTGATTATTGAAAAAGATAAGGTAGATCCGGAAAAGACAAGGATCATTTGCAGAAGAGAACTGAAGGAGGTGGTATGAGCCTGCTTTTGAAAGGGATTCTGATTGGATTGCTCTTTGGTGTACCGGTGGGGGCAGTGGGAGCCATGACCGTGCAGAGAACCTGGGAACACGGGATAAAGGCCGGCCTCCTTACGGGAATGGGTTCCTCTGTGGCAGACTGCATTTATGCAGGAATCGGGGCTTTTGGACTGACCATAGTTTCCGATTTCCTTCTGGAACATCAGACGGTTATTCATCTGGTGGGCGGAGCAATCGTGCTGTATCTGGGAATCCGCCTGTTCTTCCGAAAAGAAGAAGAGACGGAGGTTCCGGAAGTATCGGGAAGATGGAGGATGTTTCTGACATCATTTGCAGTAGGAATCACAAATCCGGCGGCAATCCTGACCTTTCTGTTTGCCTTCTCCTGGTTTGGCATTGCAGGAGGCAGCACAAAAGGGAATGGCTGGCTGGTAGTTCTGGGAGTGTTCCTTGGAACCTGGCTCTGGTGGGGAGGACTTACTGCTGCAGTTTCCCTGGCCAGAAAAAAGAAGAGAAAAGACAGTTTTCAGAGGGTGAACCGGATTTTCGGTGTAGTTCTAAGCCTGTTCGGAGTCCTTGTCTTTATAAAGGCACTCCCCATATGAAACGATAAAATAGAATAAAAGGAGCAGATATACCATGAAAAAATTTGGCGCTTTGCCGTGCATGGTGACAGTTATATTTTCGATGGCAGTATGTGGAAATATACAGGCACAGACGCGTGTTGACCAGGCAGAATCTCCCATGGAAGAAGGGACACATCTGTCTGATCTTTTGGAAGAATCAGAGAATGCAGATGTACAATCCGAGGCTATGGATTCTACAGAAACTAAGGCGGAGAGAATGCAACTGGGCACCATTTCCAATGAGCCAGAAAACATGACAGAATCAGCAGCAGATACGGGGGATGGGGAAACTGTACCGGAAACAGAAATGAGTGAAACGGCTGGCACAGAAGCAGATATCCAAAATGGAGCAGAGGAGGCTGTAATAAATATGAAGGTACAGGTTGGCGATGCAGTATTTTCAGCCACATTAGAAGAAAATGAGGCAGTAGCTTCGTTTGTGGAAATGGTGCGGGAAAATCCGGTGAGCATTCAGATGAGTGATTATTCCGGTTTTGAAAAGGTAGGTTCTTTGGGAGCAAGCCTTCCTGTAAACAACAGTCAGACCACAACCCATGCAGGAGATATTGTCTTATATAATGGAAACCAGATCGTTATATTTTATGGCTCCAATTCGTGGAGTTATACAAGGCTGGGGCATGTGGATGATTTGACCGGTTGGGAGGAAGCCCTTGGAAGTGGGGATGTGATGGTGACATTTTCGCTTGAATAAAGTCCATATGACCTTTGGCGGTCAAATACACGCTGCGGGCAACGGGATATTTGATCCTTGCGAATCAATTTGCATGAGCTGCCTATGTGGGTGGCAGACATGGATTTTCAGACAGCGCCGGAGATCCAGACAGCAATTCAGGAGAGAGCCGCCCATGGCGTATTTGGCTATTCCATTGTGCCGGAAGAATGGTATCAGGCTTATCTGGGCTGGTGGAAGAAATGCCATAGTTTTTCCATGGAAAAAGAGTGGCTTGTTTTCTGTACAGGAGTGGTTCCGGCCATTTCCAGTATGGTACGCAAGCTGACGACAGTGGGGGAAATGTGCTGGTACAGACACCGGTTTACAATATTTTCTTCAATTCCATTGTGAATAACGGAAGAAATATTGTAGAAAGTCTGCTGCAATATGACGGAAACACTTATCATATGGATTTTGAGGATCTGGAACAAAAACTTTCCAATCCGCAGACTACCCTGATGATTTTGTGTAATCCTCACAATCCGGTAGGAAGAATCTGGAACCGGGAGGAACTGGGGCGGGTTGGTGATCTGTGCAGGAAACACCATGTAATTGTGATTTCGGATGAAATTCATTGTGACCTGACCAGTCCCGGCCAGGAATATATCCCTTTTGCTTCTGTTTCGGAAAACTGCAGAAAGTGTAGCATTACCTGTATAGCACCCACAAAAGCCTTTAATCTGGCAGGACTGCAGACAGCAGCGGTGGCCGTTCCTGATCCTTTCCTGCGGCATAAGGTCTGGCGGTGGCTGAACACGGATGAGGTTGCAGAGCCGAATTCCTTTGCGGTAGAAGGGGCGGTGGCGGCTTTTACGAAGGGGGAAGCATGGCTGGATGCTTTGAGAGAATATATTCAGGAAAATAAAAAATATGCAGATGAAATCAGTTTTACGCTCGGAGTAGCCGCTGTTTTTCTTTGCTGCGAACGGGTATCCTATGAGGAAATTGTAGTAAGGCTTCCTGTTGGGAAGAAGATGATACAATGTGATATTAGAACGTTGACAGATGCCGGATTGATATGTGTGAAATATTCACGCAAAGTGAAAACGGGAAACTGATGCGCCACATGGATTCACAATTTGACTTGTGGTAAAAAGTTGTTGGTGGGTGACATATATACGTCCTTATAGGGAAATGGTGTCTGCTATAATATACAGACAGGGCATCAAAACATGTTTTAAAAAGAAAAGTGCCAAAGTGGATTATGGCTGGACAAAACAAATATAAAATCTCAAATGTGTCGTTTGGTAGCGGAAAAATTTGTGCAGGGTTTCAAATTTGCTCATTTATAGTATGAAAAATAGTGTGTACTTATAAAATGAAAGGTGATATTATGACAATACAGGGAGGCAAATTGCATGAACGCAAGACAGAACAAAATTACCATTTATCGGGGCAGCCACCAAATTGGCGGCTGTGCAACGGAAATCAGCACAGGAAAACACCGCATTATCATTGATTTTGGTGCAAATCTGCCTGACAATGATAACGAAGACGTTATGACAGACGAGGAACTTACGGAAACAGTCTTTGGCGGCAGACCATGCGATGGCGTATTGTTTACACATTATCACGGCGACCATATTGGGTTATATAAGAAAGTCCCGCAAAATGTTCCTCTTTACATAGGTTCTACTGCAAAGAAAATTTTGGAAATCCTTACAGAGAAGATTGATTCCATTCCCAATATGGCAGAGGAAGGACTGCCGCGTATAAAAAACATGGAGTGTTATAGTCCCGGTCATAAAATGATATTTGGCGATATAGGGATCACTCCATTTTTTGTAGATCATTCTGCACTGGATGCCTATATGTTTCTGCTGGAAGTCGGCGGAAAGAAAATCCTGTTTACCGGGGATTTCCGTGAACATGGCATTGTCGGAAGAAATGACAGGCTTGAAAGGATGGTACAGAAATATATCGGGGAAGTGGATATTCTGATTTCGGAAGGAACGATGCTTTCCCGCACAAAGGAAACAAATAAAAATCCGATTCAGACCGAGGACGATTTAGGGAATCGGGCAAGGGAATTGTTTCAGGAAAATAAGGAATCAGTGATTTTAGTATCCTCCACCAATTTGGACAGTATCATGAAGTTTTACCATGCAGTTCCTTGGGGAATGGATTTTGTGTGCGATGCGTATCAGGCAAAGCTGATGCTGGCGGCAATGGCTGACAAAGGAAACTATCACGAATACAGACGGGAATTTATTCATGGGAAACCGAGACGGCTCTATATCATCGGAGATATGGAAGGACTTGGCGCAGAGCAGAACTGCTGTAGGGCAGATTTTTCTATTCTGAAAAACAAAGGGTTCACGATGCTTGTACGGGAAAACAAGCAGGTTTTTAAAGCAATTATGGAAAAATACATGACAGATCCTCTTGTGATTTATTCCAAATGGATCGGGTATCTGAAAGGAAAACACGCCAATGCTAAAATTGGTGACTTTATCGGCAGTCACAGAATGGAAATTCTTCATACCAGCGGACACGCATATGTGGAAACGATAGAGAAATTGATACGTCTGACAAATCCGAAAACGATTATTCCAATGCATACGGAGTGTGCTGATGCCTTTGGGGAGATAGCCGAATTTGCGCCGTATCGGGATAGAATTACAGTGTTGCAGGATAAAGAAGAATACAGTTTTTGAAGAGAGGATGGAAAAACTTGGGTGAAGTGGGAAATGCAGATAATTGTTGGAAAGAAGTGCACAGCTGTTCAATAGAAAATTATATCAGGGAAGATAAAGTTTTTAATTATTCTATTTGCAGAGAAGAAAGACAGTATGCAGTATTTTTGTATAATATTTTAAGAAAATATCATGCTCATGCAAGCAGAAGCAATCATGGCAGGATTCACGAAATAATTACGGAAACTTGCGGTATTCCTGAGAAAGCTGATATCAAACATGTGTTTTATGAAGTGACTTTTATGAGGGATTTTTTTGAAAGAAACCGGCGGATATACTGGAAAGGAAGCGCGGAAGAAAAACTGCTTCAGAAATCGTTCTCTCCATCTGAAAGAGAACTAAAAGTTGAAAACAGTTTTAATGATAAGCTGTTCCGATATGTGTGTAAGGGTGAGGATATTAAAGTTTCAGAATCCTTTCGATGGAAGCAGCCGGAGGATAATATGGGACGAAATAAATTCGAGATTCCTGGTGATATGAAACAAATACAGCCTGTCATTCGTGAAATGATGAATGCAACACCGGATATTGCAGTAATTTATTCTATAGCCGAAAAAGATACAGATGGTCAGCATAAGCCTGATAAAAATTATCTTCTTTTTCTGGAATGCAAGTTTGAATCCAACGAAAGTTCTTATGAAAGTGGCTACAGACAAAGCGAAATACAGGGTAAAATAGCAGATTTTTTATGTAACTATTATTTAAAAGAAAAAGATAATAAAGACAATATTGAAGTTTCCCCGATTATGAAAAGGAATAGTACATATGTCTCTCGAATTGTTCATTTTACCCGGAAGAAAAAAGAATCGGACAAATCTGAGGAAGCCGAAATTTTGATAAGTGATTTAATAGAATTTAACAATAAGATTTTTGTTTAATTGTCATGCGAAATTCAAATGATTGGGAACTGACGGATGTCCATAACCAGTGGCTGCTCTGTGCAGAACAGACCTATACGGAACAGACGCATGAAAGCGGGGGAGGTATATGTGGAAGAAATAGAATTAAGCCAAACTGACCGTCAGCTTTTGCTGTATGATATTTTTTTCAGAAGTCAGCAGGTGGAATATGAGGATATTACATCAAGGCTTCCGATTGGCAAAAAAATGGTGCAGCGTGATATTAAGACATTGACAGACGCCGGTCTGATACGAATAAAGTATTCTAAAAAATATAAAGCATACATACACGATTTAGAGCATCCGCCGTCCTTTAATGAAAATGCAAAAGGAAGATACCGCATACATTTGATGAAGCTGCAAAGGATTGCAACACTGATGAAGGAGCTTTGTATGGATACAAGATCTTATTATGATGTAGACGGGGACGCATATTTTTCCTGCAAAACATGTTATTATGAATTGTTTCCGGAAGCGAACGAGCGGATGAGGCAGAGGGATTTTAAACAGTTAAACAACATTGGCTATACTATAACCTATAATAATTACGAGCGGCGCTACAAAATGTGGGAGGGAAGCTATTTAAGAGAAGATTTTGGGGTATTCCTAAAAGATGGGAAATTAATGCGCGATATGGGGTTTGAATTATACTGAGTGACACCAATATGTCCATTCGCGAAAGACAGCTATGCTATGATTGATTATAAGTACTATTGAAAAACGTTAAATGTTTCATTATCAAGGGGCTGTTGGAAAGTGGATATTTCCGGCAGTCTTTTTTCATTTTGAAACAATGAAATATATGCCGAAAAGTGGGCGACAATATATTGTCCTTTATGTTGAAAGCTATATGATATACTTGCTCCATAAGATATGCTGAACCTTGAAAATTAAATAAAGAACACAATCATAGGTATAAATTTTGTTTGGGCGGCGGTTTGGTAAGGTCAGAGGAGGGGCGAAGAATGAATGATTTGAAAAAGAACATAAATTTACCGTTACTGTACGAAATAAGAAAAGATGTATTTGCGAAATCAAGAGATGCGGAATATGGGGAGCGTTTGTTCTCCATGATGCGTCATATGGATTTACTGGCGCGGACTGCAAGAAAAGAAGGATTGCTGGCTCTGACAGATGCGGCGGGAGAAATCCCCCCGGAAGTCGAATTTTATCAGGATATACAGTCCGCAGTTTCTTATGTTTGCGATGGTCTGGAAGTCGAAGATATCATAGAAATCCTTACTGCGCGTTATTATGTAAAGGATTTACAGGGGGAAGATGCACTGCTGTATTTCATGATGATTTTATCCATAATAAGAATTCAGGACGGCGCGCCGCATGAGCTGTTGGAATGCCTGCTTATGGCGTATCTTCCGGATGGCGCTGCTGAAAAATATACAGAGTGCAAAAAACAATATCAGCCGGCAGGACAGGAGCAGACGCCTTTGGAAATCTTGCTGAGTCATGATCCTGATATTGGAGAAGGGGGAATTTTAGTCGTAAAAAGATTACTGGAAGAGAAAATTGAACTTGCTGATGTTCAGACTTTAAAAGGCGTAATTTGTGAGGCGGAGGATACTGATTTGGCAATTTCCCTGAAAGGGCTGTCTGTTCATGCCAAAAGGAAACTTTTTTCCGTCATATCGGATTATAAAGCAGACGAATATGCAGGTCATTGTGAATACATGGGACCTGTCCGGCAAATAGATGTTATGGCGTCTATGTCCGAGCTGATTGCAGTATTTGAAAAACAGAGGTTCGTGTGAAAAATAATTTTTTCATACGCGAATTTGTGTCTGTGGCGCAAATATCGCAGCTTTTGGAAAGGCATGGTGATTTTTATGATAGATTTTGGCAGATGGATTTATTCAGAGGATATTGCGGTATGGGCTGAAAAAAATACTTCTCTTAATCTGGAAGAGCAGATTTCATGTATCTGCGCGGCGCCGCACAGAACGCTGGAAGAAAAACTGGAAGGCGTAAAAGAACTAAAATCTGAACACGATGGAAAGCCGCTTCAGGATCGAATTGAAAATATGAAAATGGTTTTACAGGGCAGCCGTTCAGATACGAGGATATATATGTGTTTATTTGGCATAGAAATATTTTTCCGTGGAGAAAAGGATTGTTTTTTGCCATATACGATATTCAGAAGCGCAGGGGAAGCAATAAATGGAATTTGTTACCACATTGAAAAAGCAGCCAAAGAAGAGCATTTGGAAAGAAGAAACTGGTGTGGCGTCGTCAGGGTATTCCAAAGATCCGGTAAGTCCCCACATGGTTATGTTCCCATAAAAAATACGATTGTCCGTTATGATGGAGAGGTGATTTATGTTCAAAATATTTATGGTAAGGACGGAGGGCATAAGTGTGAAGAAATTGAAATGGGATATTTTGAGGCTGTAAAAGTTCCCTATTTTTCAGGAACCATTATTTCAATCCCGGAAAATCCATATATTCCGGCATTGAAGGGAGTTCTTGTAAATATGACAGAACCGGACGAGGAAAACTTTCCGGATGGCAGCGATGATCAATGGCTGATTTATCCAACGCGGCAGCATAGGGAGCGGACGCATGGAATTGGGTTCGTCAATTTAAGGGACGATTATATACCTTTTGAAAACAGCCCGGATTTTATTTTCCCATATAAGCAGTTGATGACTGTTTACGAGGGTGATTTGAAAGAAGATGAAACATGGATGTCTGAATTTAGCGCATTGATTCAGGCGGATAAGAATTGCATCAGAAAAATATGGCATGACCGTGAGCCAAAAGACTGCCGGTGTATAGCCATGAATGACGAACGGTTGAAATATGTCAGGGAACTGTCAAAGAAACAGAAGTGAATGATAATGGTTAAAGTTTATGATGGAATCATTGGTTGAAAAAACGATCTGATATTCTGATGGAAGAACAGATGGATATCGTACATAATCTCTCATCTTTGACACATAGACATCCGGTCAGCCTGATTGGATGCGGAATTTATGTCAATGTCGCTTAAAATTATTGTCAGGCAGTTTGCCGTTAAAAGAAGGAGTGCGAAGATATATCTGTATATGACCGTCTGAAAGATATAAAAAGCTTTGCGGCTCTGCCGGAGGCTGAGATCAGGAGCAGCGGCTATATTGTTGATACATTGGAGGCGGCGGTGTGGTGTCTGATAAATACATGTTCTTTCCGGGAATGCATCCTAAAAGCCGTTAATCTTGGAGCTGATACAGACACGGTTGGAGCGGTTGCCGGCGGTCTGGCCGGAATATATTATGGAGCGGACAATATCCCGCAGGAATGGCTGGCAGCAATATTGAAAATCGCCTGTATTCGGTTGGAAGAGATATAAAGGCAGAATATGGTGTTAATGGAAAAATCAGGAGGAATGATATGGGAAGGAAAAAAGTGGAAAACCAGTACGGTGTGCAGGTGGGAGATATTTTTAGTGAGAATAGGCAGAACTGCAATTATGCCTCCTTTTATCAAGTAGTTTCATTGCATGGGGAATCGAAGGTAGAAGTGCGCGAGATTGATCAGATCTGCGTTGCGTTTGACGGTTACTATGTAGGCATTGTGCCTGTGCCGGGGAGCTGGAAGTCACATCGTACCCATATCTTTACGGTACAGGAGCGGCGAGGGAAACCTTATCTGGATTTTATTAATCTTTCGGGTGCCTGTTGTCCTGAGTTGGATCGATCCGAAACACATATGTATATGGTATTACAAGAAAACGATGGTTATCCTTTTTATTTTCGGGATGAGTATCCTGAAATTGCAGAACAACTCGACCTTAAAACAGGTTCGGGTGTTTATGCAGTAGACAAACCTTTTGAATGGATAGATGATGATTGCAGGGCCTTGATCCGCTATCCCGATGGGCGTGAAGTGGAAACTGTTTTCCAAGAACTGATGCGTTCCGATAAAGCACAGAGGTTGAGAGCGTTTGAAACCGAATGCTGGCCGATCTTAAAAGAGATGGGAGCGTTCCAGTTGTTGGAAGAGCAGGGACAGATTATGTTTGAAAGTCTGAAAAGTAGTCTGTATAACAATATGAAAGATAAATGATAGGCTGCGGTAAAACAATGGAATAGTTATGTTATATTCATGGTCTTGCAGGGCAATCTTACTGCAGATTAGTTTATGCAGCAGATTGTCTGTTTTTTCTGTCAGGTTTTGTAATTCCCTGTTAGGTTTGGCAAATACCAGATTACAAAAGTTTTTTTCGTCAAGAAAGCGAACGGGCTTGCAGGCGAGCATTTAGGAGCACCGCCCTACGGGTTACGGAATCCAGACGATAAAACACGCTGGCTCGTGGACGAGGAAGCAGCGACGGTCGTCCGCAGGATATTCTCACTCTGTATGCAGGGAAAAGGCGTGTCAGCCATTGCCACAGCCCTCTGGGAAGATAAAGTGCATACCCCATCAGCCTACAAAATGTCAAAGGGAATCGGCGTTGCAAAAAAATCGGAATACCCCTATAACTGGGAGACATCCATGATTGCATCCATTCTGGAAAATGTGGCATATATCGGTGTGACGGAGAGCTTTAAATCCACCCGTTTAGGCTTTAAGAGCAGGAAACGTATCCCCACCGCAAAGGACAGGCGGACGTATATTGAGAACGCCCATACTCCCATCATTGACAGAGGTTTATGGGCTATGAGGATAACGTCAACGGAAAGCTGAATGACGAACGCTTTTACAGGCTGTCGGACGGATATGAAGCCGAGCAGGAACAGCTAAAGCAGGAAATCGAAGCCTTGACAGCCGAGGTCAGCGAAGCCGATACGGAAGCGACCAATGTTGCCAAGCTGATAGCAGTCACCAAGAAATACACCCGCATCAACGAGCTAACCACCGAAATCCTAAACGCATTTGTGGATAAAATCGTAATCCATGAGCGTGAGAAAAAGGACGGGAAACGGACACAGCAAATATTCCTATGTCGGGATTGTGGACATCCCCACGGACGAGGAAATGCGGGAAATGGAACGGGAATATGTGCAGCATACTACACGTCAAACTGCCTAAATACAGGCGTGGCAGGAGAAAATCTATGCTCCTGCGGATACATATCTATTTTTATTCCTATCTGGTTTAAACCATATAATAAAATTCGAAATAAGTATTTAGCGAAACCGGGATAATATAACAATGCTGTTATTTTGTCCAAACAGCAAGTGAAATTTCGTGTCTTTGCCTGTGGTGGCTGGTTAAAAAATTATCAGCCATGTACAGGTTTTTTTACGCTGTATGGTGAACGAATAGAGCAGAATATACAGGAACAAATACCAGATGCACAAGCAGAAATTTTTAGCTGTCTGTGCATCTGGTATTTTTCTTCGGATACTGTAAGGCCTGCGCAATTACTAACAAGGTGAAACAGCGGCCAGCAAGGTGCTGCCCCCGCCAGGCTTGCTTTGTATTTTTGAAATTTGAAGAAAATGGAGGACAAGCCTATGGCAAAGCCAGGCAGACTGCCGGATTTTCGGAAAATGTACCCGGAGGCCAGCGAAGAAGTGATTGAAGTATTGAGAGAAACAGAGAGAAAATGCAGTACCAGGAGTATGACTTAAAGGCAGAACAGACTATCATTGAACAGGAGGCACAGGAAATCCGGGTGATACCAAGCTGTGAGGATTCCTACGAGCGCCTGCTGGAAGAACATAACCTGCCGGTAGATGGACAGGCAGATGTGGAAAACGCGGCTGACCGTCAGCCTGGGGATGAAACGTCTCCAGAGGGAGAAGAAGGCGAACAGCCGGAAGCCAGAACAGACAAGAGTGAGAGAACAGACCGTGAGAGGAGACTGAGAGATGGAAAGCAGAAAGCTGCTCAGGCAAAGCAGCTTTACTTATGGGGACGGAATATGGTAAAATGTATACCAACTTCCTGGACACTGTGTTCCATCTGGAATGAGACAGGGAAAGGGCAGGCGCTGGGGCTTTGGTGAGAACGCATGTCCGGGAAATGGCACAACATATGAGGAGACTTGTAAGATGAGCAAACTGAAGAACATGAGGCTGGTGGAGATTCCCCGATTCCGCGCGGTGTCCTCCGGAGAACAGCCTGTCGGCGAGATTTTTGGTGGGGAGAGTAGATTTCAGTCATGGGTAAATGCCCATGGCCATCTGCTGCAGAAGCATATTTTCGAACCCCTTGACTTTTTGTGGCATGAGGACAGAGACATAGACAGATCCGTTTGGATTCTGGCCATTAAGGACGATGTCACGGAAAAGGACACAACCCCGTATGAGATCATGGAATTCCCCGGTGGGATGTTCCTGGTTGCCACAGGGGATGAGAGTGACAGTGCCGATCTGGAAGAGACAGTCAGCGGCATGTTTGCCTGGATCGAGGACAGCGATGTCTTTGAATATGGCGACTTCCCCATAAGCGGCATGTGCAATATGCCAAATCCTGACGGCGCGATCGATAAAGCCCTGGGCATAGCCCAGCAGCAGATCTTCCTGCCGCTGAAATTTTGCGGGAATCAGGCGGCTGCCTGTGTGGAAGAGAGACGCGCATGACTTTTGAAAGGAGGACCCGCAGATGACCTACACAAGCTTGGAACAGCGCGCCGCACAGGGCTATCTGGAGCTGTTTCCGCAGTTCATTGCGGACGGTCAGGCGCCGGTGAGCGTTTCGGAACAGAAAGTATTTTATGATCTGATGGAGAGATTCTACCGACTGGCATATGAGGAGCCGCTCCTGTTTGTGCCGAGGCTCCATGAGGACGCTGTGCTCCCGGGACTTTACAGCAGTGCCTCCGACCCTGGCCGCGAAGCGCAGGACCATATGAAGAAATTCTGTAAGATGATTGATGCCACGGTGATGCAGATGTACCTTATGGGGGCGAAAAAGGAGTTTCAGCTGAATCGCAGGCAAAAGGCCATTCTCGCAAGACTGGGCATAGAGGATTACGGGAATCTGCCTGACGCCTGGGTATGGATGGCACAAAAGGAACACCTGGAGCGTTTCCAAAGGCCCTCGCGGTTTGCCCATTGCTGTTTTCGGGCGGATCATGCATATGCCGCCGCGATTTATGAGAAAGTCTTTGGGAATGAAGCCTACCACAGGCTTACGGATTGGATGGCGGACCATGGCTACAGGGCATATGACATCCATGACACCATTGGCAGCAACTGCAGGCTTTCCCTGACCTATGCAAATCCCGCCTGGGGAGAGGAGCGGCCCAGGGGCGGCTTTGAGTATAAGATAAAGCATACAGGCATTTCGCTGCGGTATGAGCCCTACAATCAGGATCCCTGGATATTTGGGGTGTGCATTCCCGGCGGCATGAAAACCTATCTGGAGCATTTTCAGGAGATGCCTGTCGCGGTGCAGGACTTTGTAATGTCCCGGGTCAAGCGCTGCGACGGCTGCCGCTACTGCGTACAGACAGACAAAACCGGAAAGAGGCCGCTTGTCCGGATACCCATAGGGTATGGGGGAGAGGAGCACAGCCTGTGCCCCTACTATCCGGGCTATCGGTTCTGGTGGCCGGGCGTGGACGATGCGCTTGCGGATAATGTGATCGGATTATTGGGCTTTATGGACCGGTTCGCATAGCGGCCGGTTTCCTGTAACAGCTCCGAAATTCAGATATCCAACTCCGGCTGCGCATCCCGTATCCTGGCGGCCGTCACGTTGCTGGAGCCCCGCAGGCTCCTTTCGGCCGCCATGGCGCCCCCGGTGGTGTCCACATCGGGGACCGCTTCATAAGGGTAGATGCGCAACACTTGGCGCAGGGTGCTGTTGCACTGGAGGGACAGTATTTCTACTCCTGATGCTTATAGCTCCTTCCCGATCTGGTACGATTCCTCAAAACTGACTTCGCCGGGAGCAAAAGCCTGTATCAGATGATAGACTTTATTGGGACTGTTTTCACGGCAGTGGTCTAAGGTATATTTGTAGTCAATCGCTGCGGTTTCCGGTGCACAGGCATAGGAAGAAATATAGATGCTTTCGTCTGTTTTGTCTGAGTTGTATATGTAGGCTACAGCTTTATCAACGGTTGCTGTGAAATCAAATCGAAGTGCACTTCGATTTGATTTCCTGTGACTGCCATACTTGTTTCATCAACTCCTTTACTTCGTCCATATCTTTCTGATAGATGTGGTTTGCGCTGTTAATTCTTTTGGCAATCTGGTTTAAGCTGGAGTTGATCCGTCCAAGCTTCGTATTGTATTTCCGTAGAAAACTGTAATTCACGTCATAGACATATCTGTAGAGAATCAGCTTCCGGATAAAAGCCGATTTGCTTTTCATGCCGGACAGCTTAAACTTCTCGTCAAGGATATGCTGCTCCTTGTCATCTAAGTGAAATTCATTCCGGCTGGTGCGTGTCCTGGTTGCCATTTTTACATCGTCCTTTCTAAATTTGGGTATAAAAAACTGCTGTAACTTGTATGGTTTACAACAGTCTGGTTTTGAATCTGTTTAGCTGTTTTGGATAAATTTATCCATGTGTTATTGCAGCAAATCTGTGGGAGAAGAGATTATCATAGGCAATACATGACCTACTTGACTTTTAAATCTTACTGTTGTAATATTTGAAATAAATCTTACTGATGTAAGAATTAGAGACAGTGGAGAAAAGAAAGTGGATAAATGGAGGTTCATGTGAAAAGGAAAAGTAAGCGTAGGAGAAGAAAAAATAAAATCTTATGGGTACTTATGATATGTATGGGAATTCGTGCAATAACCATATGTGCAACTAAATTCACTGGAAAAAGAAAAGACAGGACAACACCGGAAGAAGTTCCGATTTTGAGTATAAGCATGGTAGAAGATGTAAAAGGGAGAGGAGGAAGCGGTTATGTTGTGGGAAAAGACAAACAGGTTTTGGAAAGCTGGCTTAAATATTCTTTCGATAATAATGATTCCGTCAGTACAGAGCGCATAGCTGAGATTCTCAGTGATATTTATGAGGAAGCAGTAGATACGAATACATTGGGAAGCCTGGATATGATGCGGCGTATGGTTGCCAGACTCGGTGAAAACGGTTATGTGGCTGTTGACAGTGGGAATCAGATTGACATGATACAGGCAGAGCAGGCTTTCGATTTTTGTAAAGCAGTAGATGAAAAAGAGATGGACGAATTGACCATTATAGTGGTTATGGAGATGGGGATTCGTAAATTTGATTTGAAAACAGAGGACGGTAATGTAAATATTGTCAGGGGATATTATCAATATGACCAGAATGGCAGTCTGCAGAACAGAAGTACAGTAAGCTACCCGGCGGACTTCTGGCAGTATACGGAGGAAGGATATTTAATCTTTGAAGGGAGTTACTTTTCAGATGAAAATTATATATTGACATTAAGTGATACGCCGGAACATACGATGCTTCGGATTTTGCCTTTGGATGAAAAGTGCAGGGAATATAACCGAAAGTATATCCTTCCAGTTTGTTATGAACAAAACAACCTGTTTCTCTGTAATTGGAGCGAGGATGATTTTGGGGATTTGGACTTTTACGATTTATTTGACAGGTTCTATCCAATGATGTACAGCCAGCCAGTACCTTACATGGCGGATGAAAATTTAGGAGTTGGCGCTGTCTACCAAATACAGGGAGAATTGTTTGAAAATGTGATTGGGACATATTTCAATATGGATCGTGAAACGCTCCGTTCTAAAACAACATATCTTTCAGAGCTTGCCGCCTATGAGTACAGACCACGAGGTTTTTACGAGGTGGAGTATCCGGATATTGCGTATCCGGAAGTAGTACGTTATAGGGAGAACGAGGACGGGACAGTTACGCTTTATGTCAATGCAGTATATCCGGGTGGAAATATGTCTAAGGAGTTTTCACACATAACCGTAATCCGTCCATTCAGTGAGGAAAGTTTTCAGTATGTATCGAATGAGATAACCTTACCGGAAGGCGACCATGAGATTTGGTGGCATTCCAATCGGCTGACGGAGGAAGAAAGGGAAAATCTTTTCCCGAAAGAGGTTTATGGAAGGACTTGAATAGTGGAAGATGTAAAATGGCTTTTAAAAAGGTATGGTTCTCTTATTGTGTTAATGGCAGTCATTGTTATAACAGGCAGTATTGCTTTGGGGAGAAGAGATACGGAAAGGAACGCAGAGGAAGTGTGGGGATCTCCGGTTGTAATCGAAAGTACAGAAGCTGTAAAAGAAGATGAACCAATAGAATGTTTTGGGGAAGAGCCCCCAAATCCTGCCGAAGCTCCCATAGGGGAGAAGGCGGAACCTGTCAGTATCCTGACAGCAGAAGAAGAACAGGGTTTGCAGGACGAGGCAATGTCGGCAGCGGAGCAGTGCATGGAGCTTTATAAGGAGATTGAAATTGCATATCCTGAAACAGAATATTCCCACACCCGGAGTTTTTCTGAAAAGCAGAGAAAAGATGTGGTAAAGCAGTTGGTACAGTCCTTTTATGTGTCGGTAGGCTGGCGGGAAGGCGGCATACCGGAAATAAAAGGTTTTGGGAGCAATGATCTGGAGGAGATAAGGCTGACTGAGAAAGGGTATTTTATTTATACAAATACAGAGGTGGTCGCACATGGAAATCTGCGGGAGTATTACAGGGTGAAGCCCTTGTCGGATGAATGCAGGGAGCTGACAAGAAAGTACATATATGGACTTAGCTTCGTGAATTATAATATGCTTGTAACAAACTGGGACGCCGATAATGCGGAGAAAATTTTAATGCCATGTATGTTTGAGGATATATACCGGATATACACAAATGAGCCTTTCAGGGCAGAGGACGGTCTGATTCCTGGGGAGATTTATGAGTGTGTTATGACTACCTGTTTTCCGGTATCCGTAGAACAGGTGAGGGAATATTGCGGTTATCATGCAGATGCGGGCGGTCATGAATATGAAATGATATTTGCAAGACAGTTTCCACCTTTTGGGGAAGTGTAGATTACAAACAGAATGAAGATGGGACATTCCGGTATCTGTCTAATACGATTGAACAAAAGGAACTGGAACTGCCACAAATAGGAAAATGGAGGGATATTGGAATGTGGAAGAAGAAATTTATTTTACTGGTTCATATGCTGCTATGTGTTACTCTGCTTGACGCCTGCGGAAAGGAAGAGGAAAGTCAGTATATCGTACCAGAATGGGAAGATGCTTATAAGGAGATTGTCCGTAATATGGAAAGTTATTTAGCAGATCCGTATGTTCTCCGTCAAGAACTTAAACAGGTAAACAGTGATTCTTGTATCGGCTATATCGGGATACACGATTTTGATGATGATAGTGTTCCTGAATTGATCATAGGGGATGATATATCAATAGGGATATTTATCTATGAGGACGGCATGGCAAAAAAGATTGCAGATTTGTATGAACCGGAGGTTTGGGGCTGCATTAACGGAGTGCATTACAGAGAAAACACGATTATCCTTGTAAATAACGGTTCGGATGGGAGCTGCTATGTCTGTCTTTCATACCACGATGGAGAATATGTAACGGGGGTTTTTGACGAATATAATCCGGATACAGCGACTGTCAATGGAAAAGAGGTTACAGAGAAAGAATTTAAAATGCGGTTTGATTTAGTGGGATTGTCAAGGGATAGTTCCATTCCCCGCAGCAGGATGAAAAGAGAGGATGGAATCGTCACAGCTCTTGTAATAGATGCAATCCGGCAGGAAGATGAATATATCCTGATTGAAGACTTGGATTTTGGTGCAATAAAGTGGTGATGCATCGGGTGTACATAAGGGCAAAGATTTGAGGTGCGATTATGAAGAAAAAGAGGATATTGCCGATTATCATGCTGATGTGCATCGTTTTGTTATGCGCCTGTAATCATAAAGGAAAAGTATGAAAAACGAGTATGCTGAACAAGCCGGAGAAAAGGAATATGCTGAAAATACAGACAGGGAAGCAGACACAGACAGGCAGATAGAAAAGGGCTATGATCTTCCAATAGATGCAAGGCAAAGAGCAGAAGCGGAAGAAGATTGCAAGGAAATGATGGGGCTTATATTGGAGCTATATAAAAATGCAGATAAAGGCTGTGCGTCCAATGTTGTCATTGCAGATGAAGTCATAGATCAGATGGTGGAGAAGAAAACAGGGAAATGTCAAAAAATGTGTGCTTGGATTAGCCTATCAGGGAAATAATCTTTTATGTTCTGACGGGGATGCAGACCATATGGAACATTTAGATTATAATGGGATGTATGAATATTTATATGCAATGAAATATCAGGAGCAATTTCCTTCAGGGGATTATCCGGACGGGATATCAAAAGACGAGATTGAGCGCCTGATTATGGAATATCTTTCGGTAACGGCAGAGGAGATACAAGATTATGCGGCATTTGACAAAGAAAATCAGACTTATGCATGGGTAAGGCTTGGCTGTTTCAATTATGCCCCTACCTATTTTGGAACTTCATTTCCAGAGGTTACGGATATCAGGGAAAACGAAGACGGAACGGTTACTTTAACTGTGGATGCGGTATGCAGCATGATTTTATGTGATGATGCGGTGATAACGCATGAGCTTACAGTGCGGTTTTCAGAAGATATATGTAATTATCTAAAAGACAATAACTGAATTATGGGCGAAATAATGCCCCTTTTTAAGTAACTGCATTTTACATGGGCTGCTTAAAAGGGGGCACTATTTTATTCAATGAGATTTCACAAATCAGATTTTACTCTTTCCATATACCCATATGGGACAGGATGGAGAGGGAGATTTCCGATGCTTTACTGCCTGTGGCATTTTCTGCGGCTTGGATGTTGGTGGCAAAAAAGTATGTGTTGCCATCAGTTTCAAGTAAGCCCACAAACCAACCATTTACATCTTGACCGTCTATACGTCCGGTTCCGGTTTTTCCGTAAAAGTTTTTACCTTCCGATGAAAAATTTTCTGACGAAAATAGGCAGATAGATTTTTTTACGGCATTTATATTTTCCGGGGCAAAGTCAAATCGGTTGTTGTGCAGGGCGGTTAAAAGTTCTACCTGTTCTACCGGGGAGATTTTCAGTGCGTCCTGCATCCAGTATGTGGAAAGATTTGCATTTACAATCTCATTCCCATATCCGATTTTTCGGATATAATCCTGAATGGCAGAGGAACCGATCTGCTTATCTATTTCCTCAAAATACCAGTTGACGGAGGATTGCATGGCAGAAAGTAAATCCTGATTTCCGTTCCATGCTTCAAAGGGATGATTTGTTCCGTCCCATGCCATGAAAGAATCATCTGGCGCAATCACACCTTCTTCCAGTCCAAACAGCGCATCATAGATTTTGTAAGTAGAATCTGGGGCTGTCCGTAAAGTGGCCTGCTCCATGTCATAGACCTTCCATGTATCGCCGTTTAAATCGTATAGTACAAAGCTGCCCTTATATCCACCAAACCAGGCAGACAGGTCAATCGCAGAAACCTTGTCGGAGGGAATATTCCACTGATACCGGCTCTGCTCTGCGGCATAGGTGGAGAGCATTGGGGCAAGTCCGGAAAGAATAACGCCAATTGTGACAAAAACAGTAAATCCCTTTAACTTTCTGAAAACAGAAGGCTTTTTATAAGAGGAGATATTCACAATTCTTTGTTGCATCTGCTTCATGCTTCCGCTGATCCCGACAGCATTGCTTTCAGAAACAAAAGCAAGGGGGAAAGGCGTAAGGGAAACTTTCTCCGCAAAATTGATGAGGGTATTTCCGTAATCTTCATAATCGCTTTCATCGAGCAGATTCAGGACGGATGTATCACAGGCAACCTCCCGGTCATTGCGCATTTCTTTCAGTGCATACCAGACACATGGGTTACACCAGTAGAGAACGCCGAAAAGATTCATAAAGAAACCAGCCAGTGCGTCTTTGTGCCTGTAATGCTGTAATTCGTGCAACAGCATATACCGCATATCTGCAGCATTAAAACAACCTTTGGGTATCCCTGTATGCCCTTCGGCATGAATCTGGAAATCCGGTATGAGGTGGATGGGAAGATAAATGCGGGGGTTGAATAATCCAACAATAACGGGGGATTTCAGGAAGGCTGTGCTGTAAATGGGAATCTTTCTTTTTATATTCAGTTCCCTTAAACAGTTATGATATAAAATACGGATAGTCCTGTTCTGCAGGGGGAGCGCAGACTTTTTCATGGCGTTTAACCGGGATACTGATTTTATCACGAATAAAATCATAGCCAGAATGCCAACCAGCCATATACCGCACAAAACCAGCCCAATCATGGAGGGTGTTTCCCTGCTGACGGACAGTGCAAAATCATGCATCTGATTTACAGCGCCGGACGTATTTGGATTCAGGATACCTTCCGCAATCGTCCCCTTGTTTGATGACACCGCATTTTTCCATGGGCAAAATAATGCGAGAACCTGCGTAAAAGAAGCCGGGCGAAAGGGAACAAACGGGACTGCAAGAATCCCAAGCAGCAGAAACCATATATTGAACTGCATCCGGCTGGTTAAATAATTTTTAAAAGCCCGTTTTACGATAATAAGAAAACCTATGATGATACATATGAAAATATTACATAGGAAAAAGCGTATTCCAAAATCTGCCATAGTAAACCTTGCCTTTCTATAACCTGCAAATTTGTTCTTGCGTTACAAATTTTTCCCCTGGTCTTTTGAACCCTTTGCGAGAAGGGAACGAAGCGTGTCAATTTCTGATTCGGAGAGTTTGGCATCTTCGATATAAGCAGAAAGCATTGCTGTAATATCTCCATCATAATAGCGTTCAAGAAAAGAGTGGCTTTCCTGACCGATATATTCTTTTTCTTCTATCAAAGGCGTGTAAACGAATACCCTGCTCTGCTTTTCATAGGAAAGCGCCCCTTTGGTTACAAGCCGCTTTATCAAGGTCTGTATTGTCTTAGGGCTCCATTTTGTAGTTTGTGTTAATTTTTCAGTGATTTCATTGGTACTGATCGGTGCGTGTTTCCATATGATTTTCATTACTTCAAATTCGGCTTCTGAAATTTGTGGCAATGATTTCATTTGTAATCCCCCTCCATAAATCTTACAATTGTAATATACATTATAAAGTGAAAATGAGGAAGTGTCAATTTTTCCATAAATCTCGTGACTATAAATCTCACAAGTGTAATAATATGAAATATTACAAAGGTAAAAATTTGAAGGAAATGGATTGCAGCGAAATGTGAGGATATAGAATGGGTAAAGTAATGACATTAGCTTTTTCAGAAGATGAGGAAGATGTCTGCCAGAGAATGTTGCAGATTATAAGTGAAAGCCCTCGTTTTGAAGGCTGTAATGTGCTTCAAGTGGAAAAACACCTTAGTTTTGGAGGAATGAAACTGAACTTGGCAGAGAAGAACGTAATCATACATGACGCAGAGATTATGCTTACCAATAGAGAGTTTGAAATACTGTATTTATTGGCAAGGAGTCTCGGCAGGATATTCAGCAAAGAAAGGACGGATGTAGAGAAACTCGATTGAAAAAGAGCCGCATTCATGATATGATATTTGCAGTAGAAAAGGCACCTGAGGCGGGCAGCGATTGACGTATTGAATGCATGCGCAGGTGCAAATCTGGAGATGGAAAATGCAAGAAGGCGATGGATGTGAGTTTGGCGCTTGAGGAAATGAGACGGAGGGCAGTAGAGAAAGCAGTAGAGGAAAACCGGATTTTCACTTTGTTGAAAAGCATCCGGAACCTGATGGAAAAGGCCAGACAAAGGGTACGGTACAATTTAGATGGTCTGCCGGACATTCCATGGATGTACTGGATGCCTCCGAGGGGGGACAGGAAAAAGCTTCAGCCGCTTATCAGATAAGAGTGCATTTTGGGTGTAGTTATTTATGAGGAAAGGATGAAGCCATGGCAGAAAAAGACATTGCTGAAAAGACTTTGGAAGCATATAACGATGTGTTCGCCGATATCGTAAATGTGCTGCTGTTTCAGGGCAGGCATTTTGTGAAAGAGGATGAACTGGAGGAGGAAAGCCCGGGTTCCAGCTATAAAGTGGACGGCAGGCTGCATGCTCAGGAGAGGGATGTGGCTAAGTATTGGAGGAAAGGGCTTGTACGCATTGCGTTATACGGGCTGGAGAACCAGACCGGCATAGACGGAGACATGCCTCTCAGACTGTTCTCTTATGATGGAGCAGCATACCGTGCACAGCTTTTGACAGATAAGGAAATAAAGGAAAAAACTGGCAGGAGGGCACCGAGATATCCGATAGTGACACTGGTTTTGTATTTTGGATATGACAGGCATTGGAAGAAGCCAAGGACGCTTTTTGAATGCCTCGATATTCCGGAAGAGATAAAGCCTTATGTGAATGACTACCGTATGAACCTATATGAGATTGCATACCTTAGTGATGAACAGGTAGAGATGTTTGCCAGCGATTTTAGGATTGTAGCGGATTATTTTGTACAGATGCGGAAAAACAGGAACTATGTAGCATCAGAAGTAACAATAAAGCATGTGCATGAATTGTTGCAGCTTATGGCGGTCATGACGCAGGACAGCCGTTTCGAAGATGTATACAGCCCTGATATGGAAAGGAGGACTATGAATATGTGTGAAGTATTAGATCGTGTGGAGGACAGGGGAATCCAGAAAGGAATTCAAAAAGGAATTCAAAAGGGAATTATTCAGGGGGAAGATACAATTCTTTCCTTGATGAATTACCTATTGAGCAATAATCGGGCAGAGGATGCAAAAAAGGCGACAGAGGATAAGGCCTATAGAAATAAACTGCTTACAGAAGTTTTTGGGGAAAAATGACAGGCTTCGTGATATGAAGACATGGACTATCCGGTGCCAGCCAGACGTGTTTTTCCAGAAAAAGGAAGGAAATCAAAAATTATGTGTGTATAGCGCAGGGCTGACATATTTTTGCCAGCCCTGCGTCCTTTTTTGAAGATAACGGACTTCTGGGACAGTAGGTGAAGAGGGCCCCGGGGCTCGAAAATCCCGTGAAGTCCGGAAATAGCTGTAACAGGATTACAGTTTCAGGTAAAGCTCATTTATGGCTTCGATATACACTACAAAAGAAGGATGGTCATTATCCTGTCGGGTTAAGTACATGTTCTTTTTCTGCCGGTAGATATCTGCAAGCTCATCAAGGCGGCCTGCAGCTTTGATGGCGTTGAGCCTGGGCTTTAAATCCCCGGATTTGCGTATCAGGTTCCAGATGTATCTTTTCGTATTCCTGTCGCGCACCAGTCTGCTGTAACCGTTCTTCCCGGCAAGGATCAGCGCCACATCGACTTTGAAGATGACTTTTGACTTATCAGGCGAATGGAGGAGGCAGGTAATGGCGGATGTGGAATCCTTTCCATGGGAGAACTCGCCGGGGACCAGTGCGTCCAGCTCCCTTCTGACGATGGTTTTTAAATTTTGGGGTGACCCTGCATATTCGGGCGGGATGGAGGACAGGACAAGGTTATAGTCCAGGTCGAACCCGCCATTTCCGTTTCTTGTGACCATGTTGCTGGCGCCGCTTCCCACCAAAACGATGCGCACCTCGGTTCCGTACTCTCTTTTCAGCTTCTCGCGCAGCCTGTCAAGGATGCTCTGGAAGAGAGACTTGTAGCGGCTTACTTGTTCTTCTGTGACGTAATTGTACATGACATTTTTCCTTTCCTGTCCCAGGCCTCCCATTTCAACGTGTACCGTTAAATCATTTTAGAATATAGGAAAAAGGCATCTGTGTCAAGGAGAAAGTTTGTTCTTTCATTATCATGTATTGGCTGCCTAAGAGAAGAAGGTAAATAGAATAGATGGGGGCAGGATAAGATGCTGGAAGATGCAGTAAAACAGGCAGGTATTCAGGCAGGGTAGCAGGGAGGTGTGGGAATTGAAGGAGATACAGAGAGCGGAGGATATCTGGAGAGGGGTACAGGAGCTGGGGTTCCTGCCGTTTTTCCAGAATGGAATAAAAGGGTTTTCCGTTGAGGAATGGACGCCCCGTCAGCTCTGGTTTTCAGAAAGGGAGCCAGGGCCATGGGAATGGAAAGGCCCGCTGTTTCCGAAATTTAATTACCTGACGCCGCAAAATTTTGGGGAGGATGCTTCACAGTCCGTCATGGGGACGCAGATGGGGGCTTCCTATGCGGGGATTCTGGCTATCCCTGTAGTATGCGGAATCCTGGGGCAGCGTTTTTGCATGGGCATTTTCAGGGGCTTTTTGCGTTCTTGGGAAGGTTCATAACCGTAAATCAGGTCTTTCATTTCAAGCATTTCTAAAGAAATCTTTATATTCCATACAGTTCTCTCTAAATATCTTCCTTTTATACTGAAATCATCAAAAGACAGTATGACAGGAGGATTGCTCTATGCTTAGATTTTTAAGAGAATATATTAAAACCCCAAATACCATCGGAGCCATAGCTCCCAGCAGCCGTCGCCTGGCCGCTGCCATGACGGATGCCATCGACTTCGGGAGAGCCCGCTGCATCGTGGAGTACGGAGCGGGAACCGGCGTGTTTACCAGGCAGGTGGCGGCAAGGAAGAGGCCGGATACGGTTTATATCGTGATTGAGAAGAACGAACGTTTCTATGAGATGCTCCGGAGGCAGTTCCGGGGGATGCCCGGCGTGGCGCTGGTGCATGGAGACGCCGGAGATGTGTGCCGATTCCTGAATGAACAGGGATTTGACCATGCGGACTATATCATTTCCGGCCTGCCCTTTACCTCCCTCCCGGAACAGACCTCCCGCCGGATACTGGTCCAGACCAGGAAAGCCATAGGGGAGAAAGGCGTATTCGCCACTTTTCAGTACACGCTGCTTCGGAAGAAATTCCTGGAAAGTTATTTTTGTATCCAAAGGATAGTCCGGGTCTGGCGCAATCTGCCTCCGGCCTACGTGCTGCAGATGAGACCGGAATGCTCCCGGAAAGGGAATCCGTCTGCAAGGCAGCCCCAGGGAATGAACTTTCCGGCAACTATGATGCTGTAGTCGCAAAGCCCGTCTGTCGGGCAGAGAGATAGAACGATTTTGGGAGGTATGGCTATGTGGTGTATCTACTTTCTTCTTTGTGTACTTCTTCCCATATGCATTCCGGTGCCGGAAGCCGCGGTGGTGCTGTGGGGGACAGGGCGGATAGGCAGCGCAGGCACCTTTATCCTTGGGGTCGCGGGCTCCGTGCTGGGGCTGGCCGTGATGCATACCTTTTCTTCCCTGATTGCGGGCCGCATTTTAAGGGGCAGAAAAGAAAAGCGGCAGCTTGCATGGCTGCAGCAAGCGACGGGGCAGTATGGCAGCCTGGTGCTGGGGGTGCTGCTCATCGTGCCTTTGGTGTCCGATGAAGTGCTCTGCGCGGGGGCTGCTTTTTTGAAAATATCCTTGCCCCGGTTCTTAAATATTGGTATAATTGCTAAGATCATATCTGTGGGAATGGTTGTCTTTTCAGGCTCGCTGGGGGCTTTATGCGGCCTGAAGCACTGGCAGATCATTGCCGGGGAGGTTCTTTTGATGCTTGCGGCCTCGATGTGTCTGAGGCGTTTCCGCAAAGGAGGGCAGAGCCGCTATGAAAGAATTCATACTGATTGTGGACGATGACGAGGACATCCGCAAGCTTCTGGGCATCTATCTGGGCAATGAGGGCTACCGGTACTTAGCCTGTGAAAATGCGGCGCAGGCCCTGGAGGTACTGGAGCATTATCAGGTGGATTTGATTCTGTTAGACGTGATGATGCCCGGAATTGACGGCATTGACGCCTGTCTCAGGATACGGGAGAAGAATAAGATGCCCATTATCTTCATGTCCGCGAAATCCGAAGACATGGATATCATACAGGGGCTTACCGTGGGCGGCGACGATTATGTGACCAAACCCTTTAAACCCGTGGAACTGCTTACCCGCATCAAGGCACAGCTTCGCCGCTACAAGCAGTACAACGAGACGGAGCATCCGGTTCACACAATCCAGGCGGATGACCTGACGGTGGACATGGAAAGCCGCCAGGCCTGGGTAAGCGGGCTGGAGGTGAGGCTGACGCGCAAGGAGTACGACATCCTGGAATATATGCTGCGCAACAAGGGGCAGGTGCTTTCCATGGCGCAGATTTACGAGGCCGTGTGGCATGAGGAGTTCTTTCAGGCGGAAAACGCTGTGATGATGCATATCGCCAATCTCCGCAGCAAGCTGAACTGGGACGGCGCCCATCCGGATTTCATCAAGACCTGTTGGGGGAGAGGATACCAGATATGACGCTATTACAGATGATTCCGAGCTATATTCTGATTAACGGCATCGTTATCGGGGGAACGATTCTGGCAGTTATTTTGGTCTACTGGAGACTGTCCGCTTCCTTTCAAAAACGCCTCACGGCATATTTCCTGAAAGCGGTCTGCGGCTCCTTTGTCGTCAGCCTGGCGGTGCTTGGGGGAATCCTGCTCCTGGAGGAGCTCCTGGCCAATTTGAGGCTGTGGGAGGATTTTTTCTATGGGCTGGGCTACAGCTACGGCCTTGCCGCCACATATCTCAATACGGTGCTGACGGTGGCGCCTCCCCTGATATGCTTCGTGGTCACCCTTTCTCTGAAAATCAACCGCAGGGTCCGGTATGTGGAATATCTGTCCCGGGAAGTGGAGCGGATAAAGGAGGAGGGCTTCGGAGGAACCATGGAACTGCAGGGGGATGACGAACTCACCCAGCTTTGCGCCGCCATCACTTCATAACTTCTCGGAATCTCAATGAATGTGATTCTAACTGAAAATTGACAACTGAATATGGTGCAGGAAAAGAAATTTGAGAAAAATGGACATAAACATTGGACATAGCGGGTACTATGCCTTGAAAAA
>NZ_JANJZD010000014.1 GCF_024623325.1 Acetatifactor muris | reverse complement strand
AAAGCACATCAACTTCCGTAAGTGAAAGTGAAAGCACCTCGACCAGCGTAAGTGAGAGCGAAAGCACCTCAACTTCTGTAAGTGAAAGTGAGAGCACATCGACTTCCGTAAGCGAGAGCGAAAGCACCTCAACGAGCGTAAGTGAGAGCGAAAGCACGTCAACTTCTGTAAGCGAGAGTGAGAGTACCTCGACGAGCGTAAGCGAAAGCGAAAGCACGTCAACTTCCGTAAGCGAGAGTGAGAGCACGTCAACGAGCGTAAGTGAGAGCGAAAGCACGTCAACTTCTGTAAGCGAGAGTGAGAGTACTTCGACGAGCGTAAGCGAAAGCGAAAGCACCTCAACTTCTGTAAGTGAAAGTGAGAGTACTTCGACTTCTGTAAGTGAGAGTGAAAGCACGTCAACTTCTGTAAGTGAAAGTGAGAGTACTTCGACTTCTGTAAGTGAGAGTGAAAGCACGTCAACTTCCGTAAGTGAGAGTGAAAGTACCTCTACCAGCGTAAGCGAGAGCGAAAGCACCTCAACTTCTGTAAGTGAGAGCGAAAGCACATCAACAAGCGTAAGCGAGAGCGAAAGCACGTCAACGAGCGTAAGTGAAAGTGAAAGCACGTCAACGAGCGTAAGCGAAAGTGAGAGCACGTCAACTTCCGTAAGTGAGAGCGAAAGCACATCGACTTCTGTAAGTGAGAGTGAAAGTACCTCGACCAGCGTAAGCGAGAGCGAAAGCACGTCAACTTCCGTAAGTGAGAGCGAAAGTACCTCGACCAGCGTAAGCGAGAGCGAAAGCACGTCAACTTCCGTAAGTGAAAGTGAAAGTACCTCGACCAGCGTAAGCGAGAGCGAAAGCACGTCAACTTCCGTAAGTGAGAGCGAAAGTACCTCGACCAGCGTAAGTGAGAGCGAAAGTACCTCGACCAGCGTAAGTGAGAGTGAAAGTACCTCGACGAGCGTAAGTGAAAGTGAAAGCACGTCAACTTCTGTAAGCGAAAGTGAGAGCACATCAACTTCCGTAAGTGAAAGTGAAAGCACCTCGACCAGCGTAAGCGAGAGCGAAAGCACGTCAACGAGCGTAAGTGAAAGTGAAAGCACGTCAACTTCTGTAAGCGAAAGTGAGAGCACATCAACTTCCGTAAGTGAAAGTGAAAGCACCTCAACGAGCGTAAGTGAGAGCGAAAGCACTTCGACCAGCGTAAGCGAGAGCGAAAGCACGTCAACTTCCGTAAGTGAAAGTGAAAGCACCTCAACGAGCGTAAGTGAGAGCGAAAGTACCTCGACGAGCGTAAGTGAAAGTGAAAGCACGTCAACTTCTGTAAGCGAGAGTGAGAGCATATCAACTTCCGTAAGTGAAAGTGAAAGCACCTCAACGAGTGTAAGTGAGAGCGAGAGCACGTCAACGAGCGTAAGTGAGAGCGAAAGCACATCAACTTCCGTAAGTGAAAGTGAGAGCACTTCTACCAGCGTAAGTGGGAGTGAAAGCACGTCGACTTCCGTAAGTGATAGTACCTCAACGAGCGAGAGCCAGAGTGCAAGCGCAAGTCAGAGTGCGAGCGAGAGCCAGAGTGCAAGCGCAAGTCAGAGTGCGAGCGAGAGCCAGAGTGCAAGCGTAAGTCAGAGTGCGAGCGCAAGTCAGAGTACGAGCGAGAGCCAGAGTGCAAGCGCAAGCCAGAATGCAAGCGCAAGTCAGAGTGCGAGCGAGAGCCAGAGTGCAAGCGCAAGTCAGAGTACGAGCGAGAGCCAGAGTGCAAGCGCAAGTCAAAGTACGAGCGAGAGCCAGAATGCAAGCGAAAGCCAGAGCACATCGGCAAGCGAAAGCGAGTCCAACGCAAACGTTGTTGTAATACCGGATGATGATGTACCGGAAGCACCGGCAGAGGAAGGCCCTGCAGCTCCTGCAGAGACAGACACTGTTCCCGGAGTAACGCAGACCGTGACACCACCGGCAACTGCTGCAGCACCGGCTCCGATACAGGTGACACCTGTTGCACCGGCAGCTCCTGAAATCGAGATACCGGATGAAGATGTGCCGTTGGCAGTTATGGACGATGAGGAAGACGTTCAGGCACCGGTAGAACAGCCGGAAGAAGATCAGGAAACCGTAACGATTACGGATGAGGAAGTTCCGCTGGCTGACATGGGCAGTACACCGAATGTAAAACACACGCCTTTGCATTATGCTGAACTGATTCTGGCAGCTGTTTTAGGAGGTGCTTATTTCGGAAGCAACAGGAAGCAGAGGAAGGAAATCAAAGAGCTGAAAAAAGAGCTTGGAGATGAAGAAAGGTAAACAAAATTCATGAGTTTTTTTGAGAATTTGAAATTGGTATGCGGGTGGGACATTTTGGTCCTGGTCATTCTGATTGGAGCGACGGCATGGTTCTTCGTGAGAAGATATCAGCTGAACAAAGAGAAGAAGGAACTGCAGAACCGGTTATCAAAAAAGTAATTTGAAATAAAGAATGTGAAATTGGCGGCCGCCGGTCACATGGCGGCCGCTGATTCATGAAAAAACAAATCTTAATCAGAATTCGGGAGAATTATTTTGTCACAATCAGAAAAAAAAGAGAATGTAATGAGGTACAAGCTTGCATATACAGGCTTGATTCTTCTTGTATATATATTGGGAAAGTGCATTCCTCTGTATGGTCTGGAACGCGTCGACTACTCTGAAGGGATCGTCAGTGTGGAGGATGTGCTGATGCAGACCATCGGCGGAGATGCGAATAAGTCGTCTATTTTTGCACTGGGTATTTTTCCGTTTATGATATCGAGTTTGCTGGTGCAGATTGGTTTTGCTTTCAGGAAGCTTTTTACCAGAACACCATTGTCGCCGAAGACTATGGGCCGTGTAATGGCGATAGTGACGATAATCATTGCAGTGATGCAGACAATCGTACAGATACCGCAGCTGAAATTTGCCGTGCCGGAGGAGGAATTGCTTTATGCCAGAATCATAGCGGCAGCAGAGATGGTGACCGGCGTCATGATTATGCTGTGGTTGTCTGAGCGGAATGGAAAATACGGTGTGGGAGGACGGATGATAGTAGGACTGGTCAATATCCTGGAACGTGTTATCGGTACGGTACTCCGGCATGATCCGGGGAGACTGGCAATTCCTCTGGCAATAGCACTGGTGATGCTGCTGATTACACTTCTTATGGAAAATGGAGAAATGCGGATTCCTGTGCAGCGTGTTTCCATACATAATGTCTATGCGGACAAGAACTATATGGCAATCAAACTGAATCCCGTGGGCGTCATGCCGATGATGTTCACCACCGCAGTGTTCATGCTGCCCCGGCTCATAGTGTCTTTGCTGGGAGACCTGTTCCCGGAAAGTGCGGGAATTGCCTGGTGGCAGGATAACATGAACCTGACCAGTCCGGCAGGGATTACAGTGTATATTGCCTGTGAATATCTGCTTACCATTGGTTTTGCCTTTATCATGATAAATCCCAGGGACCAGACAGAGAATTTCCTGAAAAGCGGGGACAGTATTGTGAACCTTCATGCGGGACGGGATACAAAAAGGTACCTGCGCAGGGTTATGTGGTGTATCAGCTTTGCAAGTGCCACGATCATGGGAGGATGTCTCCTTGTACCTCTGATTCTGCAGCTGAGAGGAAATATGGACAGTACGCTGACCATGCTGCCCACTTCTATTATGATGATGACCAGCTTCTGGTGTACAATTTCCCGCGAGTTGATATCTATTCATAAGTATGATTCGTGCCGTCCGCTGTTCTGATTCCTGTGTTCATCCATGGCAGCGCAGCCTGATATATGGAATTTATTAAAATGTAAATACGTCGTCTGTCTGACAGCGGCGATTTTGGAGAGAGAAATGCTATATTTTATTCCGGCCTGGTATCAGCAAAATCAATGGTGTGAAAATGAACAGAGGTGGACGGTCAGACGTATGCATACGGAATTTGACGATACCGTGAAGCAGATACAGCTGTTTCATCGCAACAGAGCCTGTCCCTATCAGATTATACTTCTCAGCTTTGCGCCGAATTTTCGCCATTTTCTCCACAGACAGGGTGTGTATCGCGCGCCTTACTGGTCCTGCTTTGATGCTTTGCAGGCGGTAAGGCGGAAGAAAGTGATGGTTCTGTCCTTCCATAATTTAAAGTGGCCGGAAGGAATTGAATTTGTCTATACACCTTTCGTGGTGGTGGCCATGCTGAATAAAGAGAAATATGCACAGATTGATTTTGGAGAGGATGGAAATCCCATTCGAATTGATTTATACAGAGGCGGAAAGCTTTGGCGGCGCAATCTCTATGATGACAGAGGCTTCGTGTCCGGTACGATTCTGTATGAGAAGGAACAACCTTTGTACCAGGATTATCTGATGGAAAACGGGATGTGGAAGCTAAGGCATTTTCAGGTTGACGGTCATGTGGAAATCAATGAGAAATGTCCGGAATACTTGCTGCAATATGAAAAAAAGACACTGGAAATAAGGTTTTCCCGATTGCGTTATGACAGTCTGGAACAGGTTATTTATGAAGTGCTGACTTCGTATTTAGATCTGACGGAGAGTCAGGATATATTCTGTGTGGCCATGCATGACCGCCATGCTTCATTGCTGGGGGAGGCACTGAAGGGAAAGAAAAAGATTCTATCTTTTTTTGAAGACAGATATCCTATATCCGCACATCCGGAATCCGGGGAGATGATAAAAGGGGCGGACTACCTTGTGGCAGACTCGAAGAAAAATGTAAGTAAAGTCCAAAAAGAATCAGGAATGCTGCTGGAAAATATCATCGCAATTCCCCCTTATGATACCCGCGTGGATTTAAGTATAAGCGCTCAGTTCGCCGTACAGAAAATCCTGGTTCCGGTGGATGATATGGAAGACGAGGTGTTTGCCGGGCTGATACGGGTTTTGGGAGAGTATCTGTTGAAAAACGAGCTGGCCCGTGTCCATTTGTTTACGCGAAGGGCAGAATACGACAGGAAGCGGAAGGTACTGGAACATACTCGAAGTGAGCTCAGGAAGGCAGGACTGGAAGAAGACTGGGCACTTGAAGAAGAAAGTGAAATGATTGCGGAGAATAATCTGGATCCGGAAAAAGCAGTACCGGTTAAAATCTTTGTAGAACAATGTGTGGATGAGCTGTCAGTAAGCAAATGTATGCGGGAACAGAGACTGCTGGTGGATCTGCGTAAAATTCCTGAACTGTATCTACAGATTACGGCAATCAGCATCGGGATTCCGCAGATTGTGCGGACGAAGACAGAGTTCGTGGAGCATGGCAGGAATGGTATCGTGCTGAAGAAAATAAAAGACCTGCCGGAAGTTCTGGAGTATTATCTGAACGGGCTGAAGAGCTGGAATCGGGCCAGAGTCTGTTCTTATGAACTTGTCAAGGAATATACCACTGAGAAGCTTTTGGAAAAGTGGGGAGAGGTGATGGACTGCGTTGGAGGAGATTCATATCTTACAATTGGGAGAAGAGGACTGGAATAAAGTTTACACGTTACCGGAGTGGGTTCAACTGGACCATGCGGTACATTTTGGTGAAAAATCAGAAAAGCAGAAGAAAGAAAGAACCTATGACCTTTTCTTCCTGGACAGAACACCCCGGGAAGAAGAAATTGATCCTTTATTTCAGGCAGTAAAACCACATTCGCTTTTTATCACAGAGAAGGTAGAAGCGGATGAGAAGACCGCATGGTTATGCCGTTGCAAAAAGGCACAGTATCTTATGCCGACAGAGATTCAGAAATTTCTGATGGAGGAGACCAGGTACTACTATCCGAAACCTTACGGCGCCAAGTTCAATCTGAGAGATGTAAGCCTGGCTCAGGGATTTTCCGGAAAGGTGAAGTGGAACGGGAATCATGATGTGACCCTGGAGGGGGATTTCGGAGATGAATTTCGGCAGGTATTGTTCTGGCGGTATAATACATTTTTAAATCCGGGCCAGGTGATTGACTTCTGGCTGGAATACAGTAAGGATGAGACCGTTTCCATCGTTCTGGAAATTACACAGTTCGCAAACGGCAGCATTTCAGAAGAGGTTGCACATTGGACCTTTGACGAAAAGCAACTGCAGCAGGTGATTCTACTGGAAAGTCAGAGAGCAGGTTCGGCTTTTCTTTCGCTCTGTGCAAGGGGAAAGGGGAAGCTGGAGCTGGTGGCACTGCATCAGAGGAATTCCAGAGGGAGTCACGGATACTTTCTGCCTGGGGGAGAACGCTATGTGACATCCGATGGGCAGGAGGCTTTCTGTTATTTTGAGCCGGGGGATCTGAAGCCGCCACTCTGTGTCTACTTTTCCGGATATAAGACACTGCAGGGATTTGAAGGATATTATATGATGAAAGGAATGGGCTGTCCGTTCCTTCTGGTGGCGGAGCCCAGGCTGGAAGGCGGCGCTTTCTATATGGGACCGCCGGAATATGAAAGACAGTATGTTGACATGATTCACAAATATATGGAGGAACTGGGATTCACTGCAGATCAGGTGGTTTTATCGGGTCTGTCCATGGGCACTTACGGCGCTTTATATTATGGATGTGATATTCGGCCTCACGCCGTCATTCTGGGAAAGCCTCTGGCCAGTATCGGAAATGTGGCGGCAAATGAAAAATACAACCGGCCGGGCGGGTTTCCTACTTCTCTGGATGTACTGAGGTGTCAGAACGGCGCACTGGATCAAAAGGCTGTTCAGGGGTTGAACACCAGATTCTGGAACAAATTTGAAGCCACTGACTGGGGGAATACCAAATTCATTGTTTCCTATATGATAGAAGATGATTATGATGCAGATGCTTATCAGATGCTGATTTCTCATATGCAGTCAGAAGGCGTTCAGATTTACGGAAAAGGGCTTCATGGACGGCATAATGACAATACGGGAGGAATTGTGAACTGGTTTCTGGATCAGTATGGGAAAGTGCTGAATGAGGATTTTGGCAGAGGAAAAGGAAAGAAATGACGGGAGAGAAGTGGACAATCTACTGGAATGAATATTCCTCGGATACCTATCTGTACGGATCGGAAATATGGTATCACGGGAAAACGGACGTGGAGTTTCAAAACATGCTGATGCCTCCCGGAACAGTGATCAAGCAGTGGCATTCCAAGACAAACTACCAGGCGCAGAGAATTGAGCCTGCCCTGCCCATGATCGACGGGGAAAGCGAGTACAGGGTGACGGTGGCCATAGATTGCCAGGAGGGGGAGGCATGGATGGTACGTCTGCTCTTTTTTGACAAATATGATGTGGAGGCTGGAAGCGTTATTATCCGGGAAGGCGTAAGTGTTTTTCAGTGTCCGCTGAAGACTTACAGTTATCGGATGCAGCTGATTAACGGCGGCATGACCCGGTTTCATTTTCATTCTATTGTAATAGAAGAAATAGAGTATGAACCGGAAGTGGAAGAAGAGACAAAACGCCGGTGGTGGAAGCGGAAATCCGGGAAGAAAAAGGCATCCGGGAAATTAGACGACAAAAAATCAGAAAAAGGAATGAATCCGGGCAAAAAGGATTGCAAATAAAGCGGCAGGAACCCATCAAAAATGATGTGGGAAATAAAAGAATCCGGAAAACAGAATAAATGAAACAGAGATGGAAACTGAGGAAACTGAAAAAAGAAGTGTGTCAGGTCAGAAAATGCCAGGAGCGAATGAAAGAACTGTCAGATGAAGAGCTGTCACATCTGACTGTGGAATTCAGAGAACGTCTGGCCGGTGGGGAGAGTCTGGATGATTTGCTGCCGGAAGCTTTTGCGGCGATCTGCGAGGCAGACTGGCGGATTCTGGGAATGGCGCCTTATGATGCGCAGATACTGGGGGGAATTGCCCTGCACAAAGGATATCTGGCGGAGATGAATACCGGCGAGGGAAAAACGCTGGTGGCCACAATGCCCTTATATCTGAATGCTCTTACCGGGAAAAGCGTCATCCTGGTGACGGTAAACGATTATCTGGCCAGACGTGACGCAGAGGAAATGGGACCGGTATATCGCTTTATGGGACTTTCTGTGTCCGCGGGAGGCGAGGAAGATGCAGGAAACGAAAAAGCAGAACAAAATAAGCTGCAGAATGCGGAAAAAAAGGAAATGTACGCAGCCGACATTGTGTATACCACCCATGGTGCATTGGGTTTTGACTATCTGCTGAATAATCTGGTCACAAGGGCGGAAGACCGTTTCCTGAGGGAATTTTACTATGTGATTATTGACGAGGCAGATTCCGTGCTTCTGGATGGAGCTCAGATGCCGCTGGTGATTTCCAGTTCTCCCAGGGTACAGTCGAATCTCTATGGGATCACTGATTTCTTTGTCACTACCATGATTGAAGATGAAGATTATGAGCAGGAAGACAAGGCAGTGTGGCTGACGGAGAATGGTATTCGATATGCCGAAACATTTTTTCAGATAGATAATTTTTACAGTGAGGAATATTTTGAGATTAACCGGCATGTGACGCTGGCACTGCGGGCGCATGCCATGTTCGAGAAGGGCGATGCCTATATGGTGTCGAAGGACGGAAAAGTGGTACTTCTGGACGGAGGTACCGGGCGGCTGATGGACGGTATGAAGCTGCGGGGAGGCCAGCATCAGGCCCTGGAAGCCAAAGAAGGTGTAGAGATTTCACAGGAGAATCGTTCTGTAGCGGCAGTAACTTTTCAGAATTTATTTCTAATGTTTCCCAAAATGGCGGGAATGAGCGGTACTATGATTGATGCCTCCGAGGAACTCAGGAATGTGTATGGGGTGAAGGTTCTGGTGATTCCGCCGAATCGCCCCAGACAACGAGTTGATTTGCCGGATCAGTATTTTCGAAACAAAGAGGAACAGATACAGGCGGCAGTGGAGGAGACACTGGAGCTCCATGCCACGGGAAGACCGGTGCTGATTGTAGCTTCCAACATTGTAGATACGGAGTCGGTTTCCAGGAAGCTTCTGGAGGCACAGGTTCCGCACAATGTACTGAACGCAAACAATGCATCCTGGGAGGCCCAGATTATTAAAGAGGCCGGGCAGCCGGATGCAGTCACTGTGGCCACCTCCATGGCAGGACGCGGCACAGATATTAAGTTGGGCAAGGGTGTGGAAGCTGTGGGCGGCCTTGCGGTCATCGGCATAGGACGTATGGACAATGTACGTATGGAGCGACAGGCCAGAGGCCGGGCCGGGAGACAGGGAGATGTGGGATCCAGTCATTTCTTCGTCTCATTGGAAGACGGAGTGGTAGATGGGGGGAATTCGAAGCAATATGAAAAATATATTGAAGGCAAAAGGCGCATCAGTAGGAGGAAGCTGAAAAAAATTATCGACAAGTCTCAGAAAACAGGGGAAGAGATGGCTGTGATGTCGCGGAAACGTTCTGTGGACTATGATAAGATAATGCGGCGGCAGCGTGATTTGATTTATGCTACCAGAGACCATCTTCTGGACGGCGGTGATGTTAACCAGGAACAGATTCTGCAGATGGCGGAGAAGAATATCAGAAGATTTTTCGGTGCTTGTGAAAGCATAGATAAAAAAATACTTTCCAGATATATATTGGACAATATCTCGTATCGTCTGGAGAATGATCTGCCGGATACCACATCTGTCGGGCTCCCGGAGATAGAGGAGTATCTGCTTGAAAAGGTGGTAAAGCGGCTGGAGGACAGGGAAAAGAACCTGGGAGTACGGGATATGAACACATTTATTCGGGTGGCTGTCTTAAGCGCTATCGACAATGCCTGGGTGGAGCAGGTGGATTACATGCATCAGCTTCAGGCGGCGGTTTCCGGCAGGTCCACTGCCCAGAGAAATCTGCTGTTCGAGTATCAGAACGAATGCTTTGATGCTTTTGAGAAAATGGAGAATACAGTTTTTGAGACAGCCATGCGAAGTATTATGCTGAGTAATGTGTATGTGGATGCGGAACGGAAGCTGCATATTGTGTTTCCGTAAGGGATGTGAGACACAGATGGTAATAGACAGATTATATATGGCGTGGGGAGGAAAATATTCATGGAAATGTATATTACTCTATATGAAGATGAGGAAGGAACTGCAGTAATCGCTCAGAGAAATGCTGTCCAAATTGCAAAAGAACTCGGATTCAGAGAGATGCCCCTTCGAGGTCTTCGAGTAGAAGATTATACATACAGAGAACTTAAAAACAGGATTTATGGGATTATTACAGGCATAAATGCAGGAGATGTTGTGATATTTCAATCTCCCACATGGCAGGGAAATTCTTTGTACTATGACAAACTTTTAATGGATGCCTTTCGGTTTCATAATGTCAGGACAGCAATTCTGATTCATGACGTAGCACCTTTTATGTTTGGTGGGACAGAGGAGACTTATAAGAAGATAATAGATATCTATAATATGGCGGAGTTGGTGATAGTTCCCTCCCAATCCATGCTTACATTTTTACGTGAAAAAGGAATGACAGTGGAAAAGGTGTTGGTTCAGATCCTGTGGGATTTCCCATTTGGAGATGAACTCAGAATTCCTGAATTTCAACGACAAATGATTTTTTCCGGTTCTCCTGACCGCTTCCGCTTTCTGGCATCTTGGAAGTACAATACTCCTTTGCGATTGTTTCAAAAAGATTGTCAGCTGGATGGAGTAAATATCCATTTTGAGGGCTGGAAAAATACTACAGAGTTATTGGTTGAATATACGAAAGGGGGATTTGGACTGATATGGGAGCAGTCAGAGAATCCTGAATACTATAAATGTATTTTGCCCTATAAATTGGGCGGCTATTTAGCATCTGGAATCCCTGTGATTATCCAGAAGGGTCTTAGTCCGGAACCGATTATACAAAAATATAAGTTGGGATTTGTTGTTGAATCCCTGGATGAAGCTGCACATATTGTACAGAGTATTACAGAAGAAGAATACTATAAACTGATTGATAATATAAAAAATATCAGTTTTATGATAAAAAAAGGCATGTTTACAAAAAAGCTATTACTGGATGCTGTTTCCGAACTTTTATTGGAAGAGAAAGATGATATATCTGCAGATCATAGAGAATCTTATCATTTTTTGCGGGAAAATGGGCATAGGGCGGAAGCATTGGTTTGTACCAATTCAGATCGGATTGAGCATTGTGAAGATTTAGTCAGGAGTCTTCCGGAAATGCACTTTCATATAGCTGCTCTCACGACGATGTCACCCAGGCTTTTGAGGATGGGGGATTACAGTAATGTGACCCTGTATCCTGGGATTAATGAGGCAGGGATAAAAGAATTATTTGATTTGTGTGATTATTATTTTGATATTAATCACTGGAAAGAAATTGTCTCTGCAGTTTACAAGGCATTCATATATAACAATTTGATATTTGCCTTTGAGGAAACCGTACATCGGAGAAAATATATAGCAAAAGAAAACATTTATCTGTCAGATAACTTTGAACAGATGATTTCTGATATCAAAGCTGTGATAGGGGATGAGGATTTACTGGAACAGCGTCTGGACAGACAGCGGAAGGAAGCTATGGAAAAAGACGAAAGAGAGAAATAAAGGATGGCAGTTTATGTATTGGGTCAGCCCGAGAAATATGTACTTGCAGGATTGTATTATGGGAAGACTTACAGACGACAAATTCTGACAGAAAATTCAGGTCAGGTTCAGTATGTGTACACAGAATTACCAGAACACAAAAGACTTACATATTATGAAGAAGAGGGAATAGAAAGAGAGAAAATACTTGGTGTACATCAGTATCTGACCGGTAATAATAAGATATTTTCATCCAAAAAAACAGAGGATAAGCTGGAGGAATTAAAAGCTGCTTTGCAGTTTACAGACATAGAGTATCGGGATTCGGAAATCAGACTGATTAAAGATGGTTTTGTCATTGCCAAAATTTTGCTGGATGAAAAAGACAGAAGCCGTCTTTGGGCAATATGCTACTATAGCTGCGCTAAATTGCTTCGTATGGAAGTCTATACAGATAGAGTTTTCTATGTCAACTATTATAAGACGGCAGACTCAGAGAATGGATTATATGCAAAACTGGTAAGGCGTACCTTTTATGACAGGGATGGTTCAAGCGCATATGACCAGATTTTTGAAGATGAGAAGGAGTGGTATTTATTTCCTGACGGCAGGCGGTATACAAGGCCGCAGCTCAATATAGAATTTATCAGAAGGCTGAATCTGTCGGAGCAGGATAGTGTTATTTTAGATGCGTCCGTGCCTACGGAACTGATGCAGGCAATTTTTACATTTGGAAAGGGAGCCATAATTACTGCGATTGCTCATGCCGGCTGTTATTTTGTGAAAAAGGAGGGCAGTTGCGAGTCATTTTGCGAAGAATATCCATATAATTGGCTTCAATATGTGGAAATGATTGATCGTATGATTGTGTCAACAGAAGCACAAAAAACACAGCTGATAAAGGAACTGGAGAAATATCATTGTAATATTCCAGATATTAGAGTAATTCCTGTGGAAGGAGCGTTTACCTATACTGTGTTAAATGAATCCTATGCCGGAAACCTGGCTTTGTCCTGGAGTTTTTCAGGAAAGACCGATGGTTTTCAGATATACGATGAAACCGGGAAAGAAATATATGAGACCTGGAACAGGCATCAGCATTATTTTCTGATAAAGGGGTATGGGAAGGCCAGTGGCTTTGTAGTGAGAGCTTATATTGACACAGTAAAAGGAAAGGAGATCATTGCGGAATCGAAACCAGTATACATACAGAATCAGTCATATGAAAAACCGTTGGTAAGCCTGGTCATACCTGCGTACAATGCGGAGGATTATATTGTAAGAACAATGGATAATGTATTGGCGCAGTCGCTTTCCGATCTTGAAGTTGTGGTTGTGGATGATGGAAGTGTTGACTCTACCCCGGATATCCTTGAGTGGTATGCCGGAAAATATTCGAATGTGGTTATAATACAGCAGGAAAACAGTGGGGCTTCAGCAGCGCGGAATGCGGGAATAAAGAGTGCAAATGGAAGTTATATGGAATTCATGGACAGTGATGACATGCTTCATCCTGATATGATTACCAGTTTATATAATGCTATTGAAGCAAATCACTGTGATGTTGCAATTTCATCTTCCTATCAAATAACAAATACAGGATATATACCAATAACCCAGTATTCAATGGAGGAGAATGTTGCTGTACCAATTGATGAATTTTTCGACAAACATTTTGTGAAAGGGCACGGATATTCATTTCTCTGCAATAAGTTATATAAGGCTTCTCTTGTAAAAACGCATTTGTTTCCCATGCTTTTGGCTGAAGATGATGCCTGGAATTTATATATTTTATCTTATGCGGATAAAGTCTGCTATTTGAATGGTCATTTATATGAGTGGGACAGAACGATTCGTAAAAATACGCTGTCTGATAAAATAATAAGAAGATCAAAAGAAGAATTGTTTAAGCTTTATAAAGAAGCAATTATGTTTTACATGAAAAATGGTAATCCAGGCAGAAGAGTCGCCCTGAAAAAACTGGCAAAGACACATTTGTTATTATTAGAAAAATATAATGCCTATGATGAATATGGAAAGCTGTGGAGACAGATAGAGGACACATTTTAATGACAGACTACATCGGTACAATGGACAGAGAGCTGGTGGAAGAAAGTGTGAAGAAAAAAGAGAGGGAAACAGCAGATGGCAGTTTATATATTGGGTCAGCCCGAGAAATATGTACTTGCAGGATTGTATTATGGGAAGACTTACAGACGACAAATTCTGACAGAAAATTCAGGTCAGGTTCAGTATGTGTACACAGAATTACCAGAACACAAAAGACTTACATATTATGAAGAAGAGGGAATAGAAAGAGAGAAAATACTTGGTGTACATCAGTATCTGACCGGTAATAATAAGATATTTTCATCCAAAAAAACAGAGGATAAGCTGGAGGAATTAAAAGCTGCTTTGCAGTTTACAGACATAGAGTATCGGGATTCGGAAATCAGACTGATTAAAGATGGTTTTGTCATTGCCAAAATTTTGCTGGATGAAAAAGACAGAAGCCGTCTTTGGGCAATATGCTACTATAGCTGCGCTAAATTGCTTCGTATGGAAGTCTATACAGATAGAGTTTTCTATGTCAACTATTATAAGACGGCAGACTCAGAGAATGGATTATATGCAAAACTGGTAAGGCGTACCTTTTATGACAGGGATGGTTCAAGCGCATATGACCAGATTTTTGAAGATGAGAAGGAGTGGTATTTATTTCCTGACGGCAGGCGGTATACAAGGCCGCAGCTCAATATAGAATTTATCAGAAGGCTGAATCTGTCGGAGCAGGACAGTGTTATTTTAGATGCGTCCGTGCCTACGGAACTGATGCAGGCAATTTTTACATTTGGAAAGGGAGCCATAATTACTGCAATTGCTCATGCCGGCTGTTATTTTGTGAAAAAGGAGGGCAGTTGCGAGTCATTTTGCGAAGAATATCCATATAATTGGCTTCAATATGTGGAAATGATTGATCGTATGATTGTGTCAACAGAAGCACAAAAAACACAGCTGATAAAGGAACTGGAGAAATATCATTGTAATATTCCAGATATTAGAGTAATTCCTGTGGAAGGAGCGTTTACCTATACTGTGTTAAATGAATCCTATGCCGGAAACCTGGCTTTGTCCTGGAGTTTTTCAGGAAAGACCGATGGTTTTCAGATATACGATGAAACCGGGAAAGAAATATATGAGACCTGGAACAGGCATCAGCATTATTTTCTGATAAAGGGGTATGGGAAGGCCAGTGGCTTTGTAGTGAGAGCTTATATTGACACAGTAAAAGGAAAGGAGATCATTGCGGAATCGAAACCAGTATATATACAGAATCAGTCATATGAAAAACCGTTGGTAAGCCTGGTCATACCTGCGTACAATGCGGAAGATTATATTGTAAGAACGATAGATAATGCTTTGGCGCAGTCATTTGCTGGCTTGGAAGTAATAGTAGTTAATGATGGAAGTATTGATTCCACACCAGATATTCTTGAATGGTATGCTGAAAGGTATTCGAATGTTATTATAATACATCAGGAGAACGGCGGTACGGCGGTAGCTAAAAATACGGGGATAGGAGCCTCGAATGGAGAATATACAGGTTTCATGGATAATGATGACATGATTCATCCAGATATGATGAAAGAATTATATTGTTTGGCTCAAAAGAATAACTGTGATATTGCGTGTACGTCTGCATATGAAATTAGAAATGACGGATATGTACCATTTATGCATTATCCGATAAAAGAAGACACCGCAGTGACAATAGAGGAATTTATCAGTCGGCATTTTGTTACTAATTATATGTGGACGGTGAATGTCTGGAATAAAATATATCGTTCATCTCTTATAAAAGCACATTTGTTTCCTGTGATTACAGGAGATGATGAGGCATGGACTTCCTGTATACTGTCCTGGGCTGACAATATTTGCTGGATTAATGGTTATTTGTATGAACATGACCGAGTTATTCGCTGTAATACTCTTTTCGATGAATGGATGAAGCAATCCTATGAGGAAAAATTTAATATGCATATGAAAGCCTCTTTGTTCTATTTAAAAAATGGTAATCCGGCAGTGAGAAAATTGCTGAAAGAATTGGTGAGAAGAGAGTTGCATGAGTGGGGGAAAATATATGCATCTGAAACATATGAAGAAGTATGGAAAGAAGTAGATGAAAATTTTTAGTGATGAGTATAAAATACAATAAAATTATGAATATTTGAAGAGGGCGCAATGATAATTCTATTTGATAAGTATACAGACTTTACAAAAAAATTACAGGAAACCATGAGACAGCTGGAAAGAGCTGTAAATATTGTAGTGCTGGAAGACAATGGATTTTTGCCCTGTGGAATAACTTCACCTTACGAATATTTTACTTTCCGGCAGAATGGAGAAATACCTGAAGAGAGAAAAGTGTCCTGTGATTCTCTGGAAATACCGGAATTTTGGGAAATCCGTATGCAGGGGAACAACTGTGGTATCTATGAAATGGGATGTGAAAAAGCCAGGATTTATCTAAAAGAGCCTCTGGAAGAACAAATTGTGCAGCGTGTAGAATGGCACATGGAAAATGGGTGGATTTATAAAATTGACTATTATAACAAATATGGCTTTAAATATGCCAGTGAGTTTTTGGATACAGAAAAAAAGGTAGAATCAAAGGTATATTATTCGGAAAGAAATCAGGAAGTGCTTGTCAGCCAGCCGCAGAACGATGTGATGACATTGCTGGAGAACGGAACGGTGAAAGCATTTTTTAATTCATATGCTCAGTTTGTGGAATTTTATCTGGAAAAGATTGTCACAGAAGACGGAACCGTACTATTTGTGCAGGAGGCAAAACAGTATGAGCTGTTGAATCTGAAGTGTGGTGAAAAAAATGCATGGAGTTCGGTTTTGTTTGCAGACAGAGAATGGCTGGAACGCTATGTAAATGAGGGGGGACAAAACGGCTATGGATTTTATGCCATACCGGCGCAGTATCCGGAGAACTATGCCAATGGGAATGCAATGATTCTGACAGCGTCCGACCAGATTGAGAAACTGGAAGAACTGGTTCAGGAACTGCCTGAAGTGACTTTCCATGTAGCGGCGCATACACAGGTATCAAATAAACTGCACCGATTGGCAGAACGTGAGAATGTGAAGGTTTATCCGGGAATCAGTGCGGAAGATTTGAATGGATTATGGAATAGATGTGATTTCTATCTCGATATCAATCATTACCGTGAGATTGATGATGCAGTGAACGAGGCAAGCCGGAAAAATTTACTGATTCTGGGGTTTGAGAATACACTGCATCACAGGGAATTGACTGTGAAAGGATGTATTTTTTCTGTACAGGATTATCAGAAAATGGTGCGGGTGATTAATCGCTTACAGAAAGACGGTGAGTTGATGCAAAAGGTACTGCAGACGCAGCAGAAAAAGAGAAGAAAGGTGTGGCAAAACTTTTTGGAGTCATATTGTCTACAATGAAAATAACTGAAAAGGCTGACTGATAATGTAAGGAGAAAACATGAAAGTACATATAACAAATGTGTCGGGACTGGCCGGGGCGGCGGGAAACGCCCAGCAGAGAGTGACGGATATCGCAAGGCGGTACTTGTATGTAAATGTGCTGGGGATTTTTCATTACCCGGTAGAGTCTGATACCCCGGAAATGCTTCGTACACGTCTGGATGGCATACTGGCAGCCATTAGCCATGGTGATACTGTGATTTTCCAGCTGCCTACCTGGAACGACATAAAGTTTGATGAAGCTTTTGCCGCCAGGCTGGGTAATTACAGAGGCGTGAAGAAGATATTTTTTGTGCATGATGTGCCGCCGCTGATGTTTGAGAACACACTGGGATGGCTGGGGCGCTATATTGATTTATACAATCTGGCAGATGTCCTGATTGTGCCGTCCCGGGAGATGGAAGAATATCTGCGTTCCAACGGGCTTAAAGTACCGAAAATTGTAGTTCAGAGGATGTGGGATTTCCCGGTGGAAATTGATCAGACTATAGTGCCCTGCTTCCGAAAGAGAATTAACTTTGCGGCAAATGTTACATCCAATTACCGTCCCTTTGTGAGAGAGTGGAATCATGACAGGGTGGAACTTGCCGTCACGGCAAATCCGGGAGATTATGAGTGGGCAAAGGGAAGAAATATCCGGTTTCTCGGATGGCACAATAATGACAACCTTCTGGCGGATGCACTCAGGAAGAGTGGCGGTTTTGGCCTTTTGTGGCAGGACTGCCCCTGGTGGAAAGAATATATGAAGCTGAATGCCAGCTACAAGCGCAGTGCCTGCCTGGCGGCAGGGCTTCCAATTATTGTAAGCAGCTCCACTGCCGAAACGGAAATGATTCTCCGCAAAAATCTGGGATTGGTTGTGGATTCTCTGGACGAGGCGGTGGACAGAGTAGCCTCCATGGAGGAAGGGCAGTATAGAAAAATGGTGGAGGATGTAGGGAAGTTCGCGCAGCTGATTCAGGGGGGTTATTTTACGAAAAAGCTGTTGATAGATTCTGTTTTTCGATTGTTGTATGACTGAACTGCAAAACGAAGAACACTGACAGAAGAATGAGGGAGGAAGATTATGATTTATAATTTTCATCATTTCTATTATTGGCTTAAGGGTGGTGTGGAAACAGGACAGGCCTATCGTGCGAAAATTTTTCGGAATCTGGGTCTGGAGGCGAAATTTGTGTTCGCAACTACGTTTCCGTACAATAATATATGGAAGGAAACGGAATATTTGGGATTTTCAGATTCGGAAACAATGTGGCTATATGGATTTTTCACAGACTGTAAAAATTCGGCGAAAGCATATACGCTGGAACAGTTGGAGAATACTTTTGACGAAAGTACTTATGATTTTTCCAGAGAAGGTGCAATTGTAAAATACAGATTTCCCAGGACAAACAGCTATTATGTGGTGTATATGCTGGATGAGGGCAGCGAGGGAATTCACAGAGTAGAAATTGTAACGCAGGGGCGTCTGATTCAGAAGGATTTTTACACCTATTGTAAAATTTACTCTGAGTATTATGTACCGCAGGATAACCAGCCGCATCTGTGCCTGCGCAGATTTTATCATGAGAATGGAGCAGTGGCTTATGAAGAACTGATCGAGGGGGATGTGATTTTATATAAATTTCCGGACAGGATACTCTATTCCAGGGAAGAGCTGGTGGGATATATGATGTCCCGGCTGAATCTGACGGAAGATGATGTGGTTCTGATTGACGGGGAACCGGGGATGATAGAACGCTCGGCATTTATTCTGAATGCGGCTCCGGCCAGGGTGGGGCTTATCATACATGCGGACCATTACATAGATTATGATGAAGATCACATTCGTTGGTATGGCATCTATGAATATGCGTTTTCTCATGCTGAGAAAATTGATTTTTTCATCACGAATACGGATGCGCAGAGTGAACTGCTGAGAGAACAGTTTCGAAAGTATAAAGGAACAGAGCCGAGGATACTGACGATTCCTGTAGTGGCTCTGGATAAACTCAGACTCCCGGAAAGACCACGGAAGAAACATGCGCTGATTTCGGCGGGGCGATTGGCAAAGGAAAAGCGGATGAACTGGGTGATAGAAGCAGTGGTGGCAGCAAGGGCGCAGATTCCGGATTTGACATTGGACATATATGGAGAAGGCGGCGATAAGGAGAAACTGCAGAATCTGATTGAAGAACTGAACTGTGGAGATTATGTAAGGTTATGCGGCTTTCACAAACTGGATGAAGTATATCAGAAATATGACGCCTATATATCTGCCTCGTATGTGGAAACGTTCGGTGTGACTTTGCTGGAGGCGGCCGGTGCTGGGCTTCCCATTGTGGGGTTTGACATCCGTTACGGGGCACAGGTGTTTATAGACGAAGGAGAGAATGGCTATAAAGCACCCTGGGGGGATATCGGAGGGCTGACAAGAGGAATTGTCAGGCTGTTCAGAGAAGCTGATATAGAATCGTTTCGTCAGCATTCCTATGAAAAAGCGAAAGAATATCTGAGGGAGGAGGTAGAAAAGAAATGGAAGGATTTGCTTTGCCCGACAAAATAATACTGTTGTTTGATTATTATTCTCCGGAAAGCTGTCTGCTTCATGAATCTTTTCTGCAGACTGGCTGTGACTGTATTGCAGTCAGCCTGGAAGAAAATGATTTTCTGCCCCGGAATGTGTTTTCCGTGTATGATCTGCTTTCCAGAGAGTGTAAGATTGAGGACGAGAACAGAGGAAAGCCCAGATTCTTTAACGAGATAGCAGTTCCGGACAATTGGAGCATTCAGGCAGGAGACAGTATATCCGGAAAAATCACTTGTATGCAGGAAGAAAAAGGAAGAATCTGGTATCTGCAGGGGGGAAGAAAGTTTCTTGTGGAGGCTGTGGACTGGTATGACAGGAAGGGGAACGTCCGCTTTCGAGATCATTATAACCGCTATGGAGAAAATTGTGCCAGAACTGTTTACAATACAAAAGGGCAGGCACTTTGCAAAACAAGGTTTTCAGAATCCGGGAAGGAGATGCTCACGGAAAATATTATAACCGGGGATATGATACTGTATGTGGATGGGGGAGTGAAGCTTTTCCGGTCAAAATTGGATTTGCTGGTTTACTGGTTTGGCAGGAGAGGACTTGACCGTAATCGGATTATCTATAATTCTTTATCTACTCCGTTTTTTATTTCAAACAGACTGGAGGGAACAGAAAAGAAAGACATTTTGTTCTGGCAGGAGTCGGTGGGAACGGAAATACCCGGGAATATGCGGATGATTCTGAATGGGGCATCAGGCCGGACAGAGCGAATTATGGTACAAAAAAGAACTGCATATGAAAAGCTGCTGGAACTTGGAGCTGACAGGAAAAAATTACATAAGTTGGGTCCCATTTACAGATTCCAGAAAAAGAATGGACATGAACCAGAGGCATTGATTTGTACAAACTCGGAGAGAATAGAGCACTGCGAGGAATTAGTCAGGGCATTACCCCAGGTGCACTTTCATATTGCCGCTATTACGACCATGTCGCCCAGGCTGATGGAATTGGAGAATTATGAAAATGTGACCCTGTATCCAGGAGCAGAAAAAGAAATGCAGGAGGCACTGTTCCAAAAATGCGACTATTATTTTGATATTAATCATGGGGCGGAAATTATTTCTGCAGTTTATCAGGCATTTCTGCATAATCAGTTGATTTTTGCGTTTCAGGAGACCGCGCATAATCAGGAATATGTGACAGAGGAACAAGTTTATCCTGTGGATGCGTTTGAGAGGATGGTTTCTGACATCCGTGAGGCTCTGGAAGATGGAAAAGCCATGAGAAGACGCCTTGAAAAACAGCGGAAACATGCCATGGCAGAGAGCAGGAAAGCTTACACAGATCTAATATAAGAGTTTCAGGAGGGAGCGGACATGGTTTACAATTTTAATCTGGGCATCGGCTGGGCCAGCAGCGGCGTGGAGTATGCTCAGGCCTATCGGGCAAAAGTATTGCGTGGGATAGGACAGGAAGCAAAGTTTGTATTTACGGACATGTTTCCGAAGGATAACATTGAGCATATGACGGAAAACATAGGTTTTTTGGATTCGGAGGTTATCTGGCTGTATACATTTTTTACAGATTGCAGGATTTCTCCGGTGACATTTACCCTGAAACAACTGGAGAAGACATTTGGGAACAGACGCTTTTTCGGTAAAAGGGACGGTGACACAATGAAGTATACGTTTCCGGACAGCAACAGCTATTACATGGTTTATCTGGTGAACAAGAAGGAGAACAGAGTCCATCGGGTGGAGATGGTTTCCAATGGCTGTCTGATTCGAAAGGATTATTACACTTATTGCAGAATTTATTCAGAGTATTATGCGCCTTTGGATAACAAAGCGCATCTGTATCAGAGAAGGTTCTATAATGAGGATGGAACCACTGCTTACGAAGAAATCACGGATAATGATGTGGTGATGTATCAGTTTCCGGACAGAATACTCTGCTCCAAGGAGGAGCTGGTGGGATACATGGTATCCCGCCTGAAGTTGACACGCCGGGATGTGGTGATCATTGACAGAACTACGGGCATCGGGCAGGCAATCATGCAGAATGCAGGTCCGGCCCGGATCGGCATCGTGATTCATGCAGATCATTTCAGTGAAGGAAGTACGGATGAGGAATATATTCTCTGGAATAATTATTATGAATATGCGTTTTCTCAGCATAAACACGTAAAGTTTTATGTGACTTCAACGGATACACAGAACGAGCTGTTGAAAACGCAGTTTAAGAAATATCAGGGAATTTCACCTAAGATTGTGACAATTCCGGTGGGAAGCATCAATGAGATGAAACATCCGAAGAAAAACAGAAGAAAGCATTCCCTGATTACGGCATCAAGGCTGGCGGATGAGAAACATGTGGACTGGCTGGTGGAAGCAGTTGTAAAAGCAAGGGAACAGGTGCCAGATGTCTCACTGGACATCTATGGAAAAGGAGGAGAGGAAGCGAAACTGAAGAAATTAATTGAAGAGCGGAGCTGTGGGGATTATGTGCGTCTCCGGGGACAGCAGAATCTGGATGAGATATACAGAGAGTATGAGGCATATCTGTCAGGTTCCACCAGCGAGGGATTTGGCCTGACGTTGATGGAGGCAGTGGGGTCCGGTCTGCCCATCATAGGCTTCGATGTCCGGTACGGTAATCAGAACTTTATTGATGATGGAAAAAACGGGTATCTGATTTCTGTTCATGACAAAATGGAGAAGAAAGAGCGGGTACAGTGCCTGACAGAATGCATTGTCCGTCTGTTTACAGAAGCAGACTTGAAGGCATTTCATGAACATTCTTATGAGAAGGCAAAGCTGTATATGACACAGGAAGTGGAAAGAAAATGGGAAAGTATACTGAAATAAGTATGACAACCGTTTATAGAAAGGTATTTATATATGAAAGTACACATTACAAATATTTACGGGGTTACGGGGATAGGGCTAAAGGCACAGCAGGCGGCCGCTGAGATAGCAAAAAGAGATTTACAATATCAGGAACTGGGAATCTATTTTTATCCGGTGGATTCCGATTCACCGGATATGCTCCGTACAAGACTGGACGGGATTCTGGCATCGGTGAGCCCGGGGGATGTTGTGATCATGCAGTCGCCTACCTGGAATGACATTCGCTTTGACGAAAGTCTGATGAATCGGATGAATCGGTATTCCGGGCTAAAAAAGATTATATGGCTTCATGACGTACAGCCGCTGATGAAAGAGGCGAAACGGGAATTTTTGAGCAGGTGGATTGAACTTTATAATCAGGCTGATTTAATCATAGCGGCATCACAGAACGAAGTGGATGTTCTGCGTTCTCATGGACTGCGGGTGAGAAAAACAGTGATTCAGCGTATGTGGGATTGTCAGGTTTCAGTTGACAGGACGCTTGTTCCGCGGTTTCAGAAGGTGATAAATTTCGCAGGGGATCCTTCAAATGAACCTAAGCTGGCCTTTGCCAGAAATTGGAAGTATGACAATATTACGTTGGCAGTCACTGTAAATGGAGGCAGCTGGGCACAGGGAAAAAATATCCGTTTTCTGGGATGGTATAACAATGATAATCTTCTGGTGAATGCGCTCCGCAGAAGCGGCGGTTTTGGCCTGCTGTGGTCGGAAGATGCGTACTGGCGTGAATATATGCGAATCAATGCCTCCTACAAATTCAGCACCTATCTGGCAGCGGGAATTCCGGTCATCGTACCGTCCGACATTGCGGAAAGTGATACGATTCTTCGAAAGAATCTGGGAATTGTTGCGGATTCTCTGGATGAAGCAGTGGAACGTGTGGCAGCTGTGAAGGAAGAAGAATATAAGAAGATGGCAGAGGACACAGAGCAGTTCGCCTGGCTGCTGCGGGAGGGATATTTTACCAGGAAAGTGCTGACAGATGCTGTGTTTCAGGTATTCGCTGATTAAAGCTGCGAGGATCAGAAATCTCCCTGTATAACAGGTGAGACAATCTGCGGAGAATGCCTGGCGGAGATGACTTTATGAAGGAAGGGACAACAGGAGGGATAAAGAAAGCGAAGATGAAGAAGGAAAGTGAAAAAAAAGAAGATAAAAACATGATAGACGACGCCATCCTGCTGATGGACAATTACGGCCCCGACAGCCAGGCTCTGCACACATCGCTGAAGCTGGCGGGCTTTGACTGCCCTGCGGTGGTGCTTGAGGATGACGGCTTTCTGCCGGAGGATGTGATATCGGTTTATGGCTTTTTCCTTGGCGATTTCAGAGCGGCGATGGGTGCAAAAGCCAGACCGAAGTATTTTAATGAGATTACCGTGCCGGAGTACTGGGAGATCAGCGGTACCAACAGCGGCGGCAAGGTGCAGGACCTCTATCGGGAGAGAGGAAAAATATTCTATGCGGAGCCGAAGCACAGGAGACTGGTGAAAGTGGTGGACTGGTATGACGAGAAGGGCGTTGTGCGGTCCAGCGACCATTATAATCGCTATGGTGCGCTGTGGGGGCGGACGATTTTCAACTCCAGGGGGCAGAAGGTCAACAGAACGTATTTTGCGGCGGATGGGCGGGAAATAATTGTAGAGAACTTTGTCACGGGAGATATCATCCTGAACGAGGACGGGGAAGTAAGGATTTTCCGGAATAAGACAGAGTTTGCACTGCACTTCCTGGTGCGCGGACACTTTAAGCAGAGTCGGATTTTCTTCAATTCTCTGTCCACGCCGTTCTTCATATCCAATCGGCTGAGCTCTCAGGTGAAGCGGGATATTTTATTCTGGCAGGAGCCGATAACGAATGAGATCCCGGGCAATATGCAGGTTATATTCAGGGGAGAAGCCAGTCGCACGGCGACGGTGGTGGTGCAGAAGAAGGATACATATGACAGGCTGACCGCACTTGGCGCGCCCAAAAATATGGTACAAAAACTGGGCTTTCTCTATCCTTTTGAAAAAGAAAACGCACATCGGCCGGAGGCTTTGATCTGCACGAATTCAGACAGAATCGAGCATTGCGAGGAGCTGGTGAAGGCATTGCCCCAGATGCATTTCCACATTGCCGCGCTGACGGAAATGTCCTCTAAGCTTACCGGGATGGACAGATATGACAATGTAAGTCTGTACCCGGGGGTGAAGACAGCTGTTCTGGATGAATTGTTTGAAACCTGTGATTATTATTTCGATATCAATCATGAATCAGAAATTGTCTCTGCAGTACGCAGGGCATTTCTGCACAACCATCTGATCTTCGCTTTTCAGGAGACAGTTCACAGTGAGGATTTCATGGCTGCGGAACACATTTTCCCTGCGTCAGAGTGGGAGCAGATGAGAACGTGTGCGGAGGCAGCAATGGCGGACACAAAAGTACTCAGAAAGATGCTGCAGAAGCAGAAAAAAGCAGCGCTTGCGGAGAGCGTGGAAAGTTATCGAAGTCTGGGGAATGGCAAAACGGCAAAGTGACATAAACTGACTGATAACAGCTGTTATTAAATTGGAATTGCTGAGAAAGCAGAATAGCGGGAACAGAAGAAAAACGACACACAGAAAGCGGGATTCCAGGAAAGAGGTCTCCGGTCTGTGTGTCGTTTGACTCACAATAATGAATTTAATGGCATCCCTTATCTTCTGCGAAGCGTGAAGCCTCCTACCAGCTGCTTCAGGATTACGGCCTGATTGGAGAGCTCTTCGCTTGTGGCAGCGCTTTCTTCGGCCGTTGCGGAGTTGGACTGTACTACCTCGGAAATCTGACTGACGGCCAGGGAGACCTGATTGATGGAATTGGTCTGCCTTTCTACCGCCTCTGTCATTACATCCATCTGACTTGCAGCCTGTTCCGCCAGCACTACCACTTCTGACACAGATGCGGTGACATTGGTAACAGCTTCGCTGCCGCTGTTGACGGCTGCAATTGAACGCTGAATCAGTTCTATGGTAGCCTTCGTGGCTTCATCGGATTTGGAGGCAAGCTCCCGTACTTCATTTGCCACCACGGCAAAACCTTTGCCGGCTTCCCCGGCTCTTGCGGCTTCCACCGAAGCATTGAGGGCCAGAATATTTGTCTGAAGAGCGATGTCTTCAATGGTATCGATGATATGCCTGATTTCATTGGATGTGGAGGTAATCTGATCCATGGCTTCATTCAGGCCTTCGATATGCTTTCTGCTTTCTTCCAGCTGAAGCTGAGCGCCGTCCACCGCCGTTTTGGTCTGTTCTGACAGTGCAGCGGTCTGCTTCGCATCCTTATCCATATCTGACAGGGTGGAGGAGAGCTGCACCACGGCGCTGGCCTGTTCCGTTGAGCCCTGAGAGAGGGAGGTACTGGAAGAAGCCACCTGGGCGGAACTGCTGGACACCTGGGCAGTTGCCTCTGCGATGCCGCTCAGGGTCTGATTCAGTTTATCGTTTATGGTCTGCAGGTCTTCCTGCAGTGCTTTGAAATCACCGGGATAATGAGCTTTCACACTGTCTGCTGTCAGGTTGCCATTGGCAATACTGCTCAATACCATGCCGATTTCTTCCAGCATGACTTTGAAATTCGTCACCAGATGAGCGGTGGAATCCGAAAGTATGCGTGTTTCGTCCCGGCCTTTCACTTCGGGGAGCGGACTTTTCAGATCGCCCTCGGAAAGGGAGTGGAGACGTCTGGCACATTTTACGATGGGGCCTGTGATGGTACGGCATACAAAGGCGGAGAGCAATATGACAAGGACACAGAGCACAGCGCTGATAACCAGCTGAAGATTATTCCCTACATATGCATAATGCAGGAATTCGTCTTCGCTAATGGTTACGCCCACACTCCAGCCGTCCGTTCCGGGAATGGAGGTGTAGCCCTGAATGTAATTTACATTGTCCTCCGGATAAGTATATCTTTCCACGCCGCTTTCACCGGCAACCATTTTCAGCTCAATGGAGCCCAGTTCCTGTATGTATCTGTCATCCGGATTGGAAGCCATTTCCCGGATAAGATTTTCCTGACTCAATACTTCCTCTGTATCCAGAGCGGCAATAGTGGTACCTTCTTTATCCAGAATGTAAGCATCCCCCTCTTCACCGATCTGGATTTCGCTTATGATGGACTGCAGGATATTGGTGTCACACTGAAAATAGACTACCCCTGTCACGGAGCCGTCTGATATTACAGGTGCGGATACCACCAGATATCCGTCGTTTCCTTCATAATAGGGACTGGACATGTAGCTTTTGCCCTGCAGTGCTGCCTGGAAAAACGGTTCATCAGATATATCTGTATCATGAATGGAATCATAACCATCGGCATCAGCCATACCGCCAAACCGCATATAGTATGCGTCCACTTTTGTCTGCAGAAAAGCCTGCTTTTCGGAAAGTGTTATCTCCGGTGAAGAGAGAATCGGAGAGGAAGCGATTTCCGCAATGGTCAGTGTGTAGGTTGATATCATGTTCTGTGCGGCCAGGGCGGCAAGCTCCGTTGTCTCGGTGAGGGTCTGTTCGATTGCGGATGTGGTAGAATTCCGGGAAATTAAAGTGCTCAGTATCACGTTGATTACGGAGACACCTATTGTGGCCAGGATTACCAGCAGCATGATTTTGGTCTGAATCTTTTTCATTTCTGTTTACCGCAGATCTTCTGCGGCGTCAGCCTCCTTATCATATTTTGGGATATCCCATTTTATTCCTGCGAGCAACGAGCCAAGCGGGCATGCTTGCATGCACATTTGGCGACTGCCGCGAGGGTCAAATACCCCGCTGCTCTGCAGCGCTACAAATTTGATGCCCCGTTGCTTGCAGCGGGGTCTTTGACTTTCAGTGTATTGTCAGTAATTACAGGTAAAAACCCCGACTCCTTGGGAAAGAGAGCCGGGGAAGGGAAAACAACCGGTTATTTCTGCTCGGCAGTAAAGGATACATTAAAGGTATTGCCGGTTGTATTGTCCTCGAAGACTTCCATGTAGGAGAAGGTGAAATCTTTCTTGTCTTCCGGCACTGCAAACAGCAGCAGGCCTGACTTGCTTTCATCCTTGGCAAGCTCATACTCGGCGGGAAGCACGTCTCCTCCGATTCCATCTTCGAAGTAGCAGGGATAATCAGCGCTGTCATCCCACTCTACTACAAAGTCAGTGTCGAACATGGGGAGCGTTTCGCCGAAGGTATTCTTAACTGTAATCTCCGCAACCAGGAACAGATAGCCTTCGTCCGTGGTATATTCGTCGAAATCTTTGCAGAGATAGGCGCTCTTTACAGTGAAATCAAAGAAACAGTTGTGCATGGTGTCTCCCAGACTGCCTTCTGCGATGCCGTCTTCGTTGGGATAGCCCGTTTTTTTGTCGTCGCCGCCACAACCTGCCAGTGTGAGTGCCATGAGAGCGACAAGTAAAAGTGATGTGACCAGTTTTTTCATTGTTTTTTCCTCTCTGAATATGTAATGGTTGATAAATGTATTGTATCACATTTATTTCCGGGATACAATTTGAAAAGTGTAGAAAAAGGCAGGAAAAGGATGAAGGGAATTGGACATATTGTATCACGCAGGATTAAGATACACTAAAGATACAATTAGGATAATATTAGGATACTCAGAACGGATAAGGTATACAATGTTCTGGAACTGAAAACAGCAGGGCCTGAACAGTCCCCCAGAGAAGTTACGGACGAAGAAAGCGGCCGGAAGTTCTCTGGGGAAGAGGGGACTGTTCAGGCACCTGCGGCACTGAGATGGAGGGTAAAAATGAGACTGAAGAAATGGATTGTGACCATATTATGCATGGGGCTTCTGGCGGGCAGCCTTGCCGGATGCGGGAAGGGAGGTGACGGAGGCGGTGAAGCCGGAACGGATGATTCCGGGGAACCGCAGAAGGGAAGGTATGTGGAGACAGAGGAAGCATTGCCGGAACAGCTGGCGGGTTGGGAAGTACAGCAGATTTTTATTCTGGAAGATAAAGTACATCTGCTGGCCATAAAGAAGGAGAACAATAAACTGCTGCTGACGGAGTGGGCTCAGCAGGAGAACGGGTTTGCGGATGTGACACCGGACTGGCTGAAGAATCTGGAGCTGTCTCTGGCAAATGAATGGACGGAGACGAAACTGCTGTCTGCGGAAGACGGAACGCAGTATCTGCTTGCCGGGTATGTGGCAGAAGGAGAGGAAGAATATAAATCTCATCTGTGGAAGGGCGGAGAAGGGGGAGCCGCGGAAATTACTCCCCAGGAGTGGAATGTTGTCAATGACTGGGGCGGATATGCCATGATTTCGGCGGCAGCGGTGCTTGACAACGGAACGCTGGCAGCCGTTAATTCGATGAATCTGGAAATTCTGAGCGGAGAGGACGGCAGGATACTGGAAAGCGGGCAGATAACGGAATATTATGATGCAATGATTTCGGATGGAGGGAATGTCTATCTGTACGCCCAGAATTCTGTGGGGTCTGCCAGTATAAAGCTGGAAAAGTGTAAGGATGGAAAGACGGGCGGCTCGGAGAGTATTATATTTGATAAAGGTGTGTCCGGAATAAAGTTCTGCGCGCTGAGTGACGGCACTTTGGTTGCGGCGGGAGAGGACGGTATTTTCCGTGGGACACAGTCTGCCGGCAATGTGGAGTGGGAGATGCTGATGCAGGGAGTGGAGACAGATTTCGCGCTGTCGGGAAGATGGTGTGTGGACCTCACAGCCACAGTGGACGGGAAGATATATGCCATATTCCGAACTTCCGAAGGCGGGAACGTGCTCAGAAAGTATGAATTTGATCCGGAAGCGGTGATAGAAGTGAAGGAGACATTGCGCCTCTATACCGTTTATGACAACAGTATTCTGAAACAGGCTGCGGTTTCCTACCATAAGGAGCACCCGGAGGTGCTGATCACAGTGGAATCGGTATATCCCATGTATTATTACGATGAAACGGATTATAATGCGGTATATCAGGAGCTGAACACCATGCTTCTGGGAGAGAACGCGCCGGATATTCTGGTTATGGATCACCTGGATATGGATTCTTATGCGGAGAAAGGACTGCTGGAAGATATCAATGATGTGCTGAATCCCATGGAAGAAAGCGGAGAGATACTTTCCAATATTACGAAGAGTTATATTAAGGAAGACGGAAAACGGTATGTGGTGCCTCTGCAGTTTGCATTTTCCATGGTGTTGGGAAGAGATATCAGTGCGGGGGACATGGAATCCATGGAGAAGCTGGCGGCGTTCCTTTCCGGCGCAGACTATAATTACATGGGCGGACTGACGGTCAGTGAGCTGGTAGACAGATTCTATCCTTATTTCTGTAATGAAATTGTCAGGGATAAGCAGCTGGACAGGGAGATTCTGGGGACTTATCTGGATTATCTGAAAGCAATGTCAGAGAATTGCGGCATACTGGCTTCCAGAGATGAGAATGAACGGGCATTCAATATGTGGGAGCTGGCCTCGGAGGCGAAACTGGCCTTTTATGAAGCTGACGGTTTCAACGGAAGCATGGCGCCCATAGCCATGGTGGATTATGTGAAAGGAGAATTTGCAGCCTTTGAGAACAACTTTATCCCTTCCATGCAGATGGGAATCTGTTCTAAGAGCAAGTATAAGGATACCGCAAAAGACTTCCTGAGACATGCGCTGTCAGAGACAGTTCAGGATACCGACTACTACAGCGGATTCCCCGTCAACAGTGCATCTCTGGAGAAACTGGCCGGCCGTGACCGCTCCGACGCGGAGGCGGAGACCGCCATTGAGGCGGACGGCAGCTATGTGGAATTTACCATTAAAGATTTCCCGCCCGAGACGGCACAGAAACTGGTGGAAATCTGTAAAGGCCTGAACAGACCTGCCGGCGAAGACGCCAAAATCCGGGAAGTGCTGATAGAAGCCCTGGAGGGCTACTTCAACGGCGGACAGTCCAGAGAGAGTACCTTGCAGAAAGTAGAGGACGGACTGAAAATGTACCTGGCAGAATAAAATTGCTCTGTTGCCATAAAACCCCATATCTGCTACAATGCATTAAGAGAGCGGGTTGCGGGGCTTAACACTTAAGTGCCGTCGCGCAGCGACTTTAACAGGAGGTTCTATATGGCAAAACAGGACATGGGAAGCGGCAGCATCCCCAGACTGATGCTGAATCTGGCGATTCCGGCTGTGGTGGCACAGCTGATCAATATGCTGTACAACATTGTGGACAGAATTTACATTGGACATATTCCCAATGCGGGGGCGTCGGCGCTGACAGGAGTGGGACTGTTCCTTCCTATATTAATGATGATCAATGCCTTTGCCATGCTGGCAGGGTCCGGCGGCGCACCCCGGGCGGCTATCGCCATGGGGAAGAATGACAGAGAGGAAGCACAGAAGATTCTGGGGAACTGTTTTTCGGTTCTGATGATTTTTGCCGTGGCGCTTACCGTTTTGTTTTACTGGTTTGCGCCCCGGCTTCTGCGGCTTTTCGGGGCCAGCGATGTGACGCTGCCCTATGCTCTGTCCTATGCACGGATTTATATTCTGGGAATTGTGTTCGTGATGATTGTCATGGGGCTGAATCCCTTTATTACCACACAGGGATTTGCCAGATTCAGCATGCTTACCACGGTGGTAGGCGCGGTGTGTAATATTATTCTGGATCCCATTCTGATTTTTGGATTTTCCATGGGAGTGCGGGGAGCTGCTGTGGCCACAGTGCTCAGCCAGGCTGTCAGTGCCGTATGGGTGATGCTTTTTCTGCGGGGAAAAAGGACCATGCTGAAGCTGACGGCCGCCAATATGAAACTTGAGTCGAGAGTGATTCTGCCCTGTCTTGGGCTGGGAGTCTCGACTTTTGTCATGCTCAGCACAGAGAGTATTCTGAATATCAGCTTTAACAGCAGCCTGTCCCGGTTCGGGGGAGATGTGGCCGTGGGTGCCATGACCATTATATCCTCCTGCAGCCAGCTGGTGACGCTTCCCCTGCAGGGAATCTGTCAGGGAGGACAGCCCATTATGAGCTTTAATTTCGGCGCCGGCAAAAAGGAGAGGGTAAAGCAGGCTTTCCGCTGTCAGTTCCTGGCCTGTGCGGGGTATGCGTCGCTGATGTGGCTGCTTCTGCTGCTGGTTCCGCAGGTGTTCGCAGGGATTTTCAGCAGTGATTCCTCTCTGGTAGATTATACTGTCTGGGCAATGCGGATTTATATGGCGGGTATTTTCTCCACAGGTGTACAGATTGGCTGTCAGCAGACTTTTATGGCTCTCGGTCAGGCCAGAATCAGCCTGCTGATGGCATGCCTGCGCAAGCTGGTGCTTTTGATTCCGCTTATATTTATTCTGCCGTATCTGATTTCTGATAAGGTGTTCGGTGTGTTTGTGGCGGAGCCGGTCAGTGATATCATTGCGGCCTCGGTGACTGCATTTATGCTGTTCTCCAGGCTGAACGGGATTCTGGACAGAGGAGCAGGGGAACGGAAGAGATAAAAGCAGGACAAAAGAGGGACAGGACGAATGGAAAAATGGTATGTAGCGACGAAAAAAGCAGATTTCGACAGATGGGCGGCAGAATTTCACATCAGCCCCGTTGTGGCCAGAGTACTGCGGAACCGTGATTTGACAGAAGAGGCGGAAGTGGAGAAATTTCTGTATGGGACATTGGAGGATTCTTATTCTCCGTGGCTGTTAAAGGACATGGACAGAGCGGTGGAAGAACTCTGCAGAGCGGTGGAGGCGGGAACTTTCATCCGGGTTATCGGAGATTATGATGTGGACGGAATCTGCTCTTCTTATATTCTGACCCGGGCCATACAGCTTCTGGGGGGGAAGGTGGACACAGCCATCCCTCACCGGATTCATGATGGTTACGGCTTAAACGACCATCTGATAGAGGTGGCGGGACAGGATGGGGTGGGACTGATTGTGACCTGTGACAACGGAATTGCCGCCGCGTCACAGATAGCGCTTGCGAATTCCATGGGAATCCGGGTCATTGTCACGGACCATCACGAGGTGCCTTTTGTGCAGGAGGAGAGCGGACGGAAGGAGATTTTGCCGCCTGCGCTGGCTGTAATCGACCCGAAGCAGGAGCGGTGCGGGTATCCTTTTCCCGGAATCTGCGGAGGGGTGGTGGCCTATAAAATGGCGGCGGCGCTGGCGGAGAGAACGCACAGCAGGGCACTTGGGGAAGCGATGGAGGAGCTGCTGGAATTTGCCGCGCTGTCCACTGTCTGCGATGTGATGGAGCTGAAGGGTGAGAACCGCATTCTGGTAAAAGAGGGACTGAAGCGGCTGAGACACTCGCGAAATCAGGGAATCCGGGCACTGATGGAGGTCAATGGCATCGAGCCTGAGCGTCTGAGCGCTTATCATCTTGGGTTTGTAATCGGGCCCTGTCTGAATGCCACCGGGAGACTGGATACGGCAAGGCGGGCGCTGGAGCTGCTGCAGAGCCGGTCCAAAGCGGAGGCCATGAGTGCTGCCGGAGAGCTGAAGGAGCTCAATGACAGCCGGAAGAACCTGACGTTAAAGGGGCTGGAACAGGCGGAACGCTATATCGGAGAGCACCACATGGAGCAGGATAAGGTCATGGTGATTTTCCTGCCGGAGGTACATGAGAGTCTGGCGGGAATCATTGCCGGGCGGGTCAAAGAACGGTACAATCATCCTGTGTTTATTCTGACAAGGGGGGAGGAAGGCGTGAAAGGCTCCGGCCGTTCTGTGGAGGGGTATCACATGTATGAAGCCATGACGGAGACAGCCCATTACTTTACCAAATTCGGCGGACATGCCATGGCGGCGGGATTGTCCATGAAGGAGGAAGATATCGGGGCTCTGCGGCGGGAGCTGAATGAAAAATGTGCGCTGCAGCCGGAGGATTTTATTCCGAAAGTACATATAGACGTTCCCATGCCTCTGGATTATGCGGATGAGAGGATAGCGGAGGAACTGGAATTGCTGGAACCTTTCGGAGTGGGGAATCCCAGACCTCTCTTTGCCCAGAAGGAGCTGATTTTCCGGGGAGGTTATAAGATGGGGGCCAATAAAACCTGTGCCAGATACCGGGTGACGACACCCGGGGGAGCGGAAAAACAGCTGGTGTTTTTCGGAGATCTGGAAGCGTTCGGGAATTTCCTGGAAGAAAAGTACGGCGCCGGCGCCGTGGAGGCATTGTACTCGGGCAGGGGGAATTTCCCTGTCTCGGTGGCGTATCAGCTGGGGAAGAACATATACAGAGGAAGGGCAGAACTGCAGTACATCATGCAACATTATATCTGACGAAACAGAATTATTTATTCCGGCACTTGAAATCCGTTTGTCAGTCGTGCTATAGTGTAAGGGCGCAGGAACCGGGGGATTCCCCTGATTGCTGTGCAGGAGATGAAAAAGGATGGCGGAAACGGCCCAAGGGCCGGCGGAGGAGTGACGTGCTGGAGAGATTTTACCCTGACCGGGAAACGGAGAGCGCCTATACCATTAATTATCAGGAATTGTATGAAAAAGGGTATCGGGGTGTGATCTTTGACATTGACAATACGCTTGTGCCTCATGGGGCTCCGGCGGATGAAAAGGCGGTATTGTTTTTCAGGAATCTGCGGGAAATCGGTCTGCAGACAGTTCTTCTGTCCAACAATAAGGAACCCAGAGTGAAGGGCTTTGCTGACGCGGTGGGAACAGGATACCTTTTCAAGGCAGGGAAACCGGGGCGAAGAGGATATGAGAAGGCCATGGAAGTCATGGGGACTGTGCCGGAGAGCACTTTTTTTGTGGGAGATCAGCTGTTTACAGACGTCTGGGGGGCAAAGAAAGCGGGCATTTTCACATGGCTGGTGAAGCCCATTCATCCCAAAGAGGAGATTCAGATAGTTCTGAAACGCTGTCTGGAGCGGATTGTACTGTATTTTTATCACAGAACCCCTCCAAGTTCCGGACCTCGCTGCCGCGGCGGAAAGTCCGGAGACAGCAAAAAATAAAACAGCGGCGTTCTCCGGGCAGTTTTCGGGGCGCTGCGGAACAGGAATCATATGATAGACGGATATACCCGCGTCTGCGGGGTTATGGGAAATCCGGTGGAACATACCATGTCGCCGGCAATTCACAACACCATATCGAAAGCACTGGGAGAGAATCTGGTGTACCTGCCTTTTCATGTGCCCGCCGGTCAGGTGGGCGAAGCTGTGAAAGGGGCCTTTGCATTGAATCTGCTGGGGATGAATGTGACGGTTCCCTATAAGAGTGAGGTGCTTCCTTTTCTCAGGGAGATGGATTCTCTTGCGGAGACCATCGGAGCCGTCAATACCCTGGTCCGCACAGAACAGGGATTTAAAGGTTATAATACGGACATGCCGGGACTTTACCGGGCCATGTGTGCGGACGGCGTGGAGCTGGCCGGAGAGAATGTGCTGATTCTGGGGGCAGGAGGTGTGGCCAGAGCTGTGGCGATTCTGTGTGCTGACAAGGAGGTACGCCAGGTGATGATCCTGAACCGTACCCTGGAAAAGGCCCGGCAGATTGCGGATGAAGTGAACGGAATCGCCGGGAGAAAGCTTGCGGAAGCCAGGGCGCTTGCGGAATATGATATGCTGCCGCAGGAGAGGTACCTGGCCATTCAGGCCACTAATGTGGGAATGTTTCCGAAGACAGAAGAGGCAGTGATTGAAGATGCGGCATTTTACAGGAGAGTGCATACGGGCTATGATCTGATATTTAATCCTGCGGACACCAGGTTCATGAAGCTGGTCAGGGAAAACGGCGGCAGAGCCTTCAATGGTCTGAAGATGCTTCTGTATCAGGGAATCATTGCACATGAGCTCTGGACGGGAACGGAGATAGACCCTGGGCTGGCGGCGAAAGCATACGGGGAGATGAGAAGGGCAATGGGCATGCCGTTCGGCGGATGCTGAAAACCGCAGAGAATTCTGCGGAATGATAATCAGGAGACAGAGGATGAGAAGCAGAAATGTTGTGCTGATCGGTTTCATGGGCAGCGGGAAGACCTCGGTGGGGCTGCGGCTTTCCTACAGGCTGCGTCTGCCCGTGGAGGACACGGACAGGCTCATTGAGCGCCGGGAGGGCTGCAGTATCAGTGAACTGTTCGCGGAAAAAGGGGAGGAATATTTCAGGAGGCAGGAGACGGAACTGCTTCGGGAGCTGGCAGAGAGAAATTATGCCGGCATTTTTTCCGTGGGAGGCGGAACCCCGGTAAGGCCGGAGAACAGAGCGCTTCTGCGGCGTCTGGGGAAAGTGGTGCTTCTGCGGATAAAGCCGGAGACGGTGTATGACCGGCTGAAGGGGGACACTGCCAGACCGCTGTTACAGTGCGCCAATCCCCGGGAGAGGATCCGGCAGCTGCTGGAGAGCCGGCAGGAGGCATATGAGGACGGCGCGGATGTGATTGTAGATGTGGATGGTAAGGAAATGGAAGAGATTCTGGATGAAATCGTGAAGGAGATAAATAAAATGAAGATTCTGGTTATCAACGGTCCCAATCTGAACTTCCTGGGAATCCGGGAGAAAAGTGTATACGGCACACAGGATTATCAGTATCTGCTGGATATGATTCAGAGGAAAGCGGAGGACACCGGCAGTGAGATAACAGTGTTCCAGAGCAATCATGAGGGGGCCATTATTGACAGAATACAGGAAGCGTACTCTGACGGTACCGAGGGCATTGTCATCAATCCGGGAGCTTATACCCACTACAGCTATGCCATTCGGGACGCGCTGGCCAGCATCACCGTACCAAAAGTGGAGATTCATATCTCAGATATTACGAAGCGGGAAGATTTCCGAAAAGTGTCCGTGACGGCGCCGGTGTGTGACAGGCAGATTTACGGACAGGGACTGGAAGGATATCTGCAGGCTGTTGATTTTATTCTGGGCAGATGAGGCTGGCGGCTTTCGCACCGCACAGCGCAATCCGGGAAAGCTTTTCCAATATTTTTCAAATTCTTTTCAAAAACAGTTGAAATTTGTACATATTTATATTAAACTATTGGAGAATTATATTTGTGAACAAAATTAGGAGGAATATAATATGATTTCTGCAGGTGATTTCAGAAATGGTATTACGATTGAGTACGATAATAATGTGTACCAGATTATTGAATTCCAGCATGTAAAGCCTGGAAAGGGTGCGGCTTTCGTCAGAACCAAGCTGAAGAATGTCAAGAGCGGCGGTGTGGTTGAGAAGACTTTCCGCCCTACCGAGAAATGCCCTCAGGCGCGTATTGATAGAAAAGATATGCAGTATCTGTATGCCGATGGTGATCTGTATTATTTCATGGATACGGAGAATTATGAGCAGATCGCATTGAACAACGAGGCTGTGGGAGACGCCCTGAAGTTTGTCAAGGAGAACGAAATGTGCAAGATCTGTTCTCATAACGGCAGTGTGTTTTCTGTGGAGCCGCCTCTCTTTGTGGAGCTGGAGATTACCGATACGGAGCCCGGCTTTAAGGGTGATACCGCTACCGGAGCGTCTAAGCCCGCCACTGTTGAGACCGGCGCGCAGGTCAACGTGCCTCTGTTCGTGAACCAGGGCGACAAGATCAAGATTGACACCAGAACGGGCGAATACCTCTCCCGGGTGTAATCTCAGACTGCATTTTATTTTCCGTTCGTTAAGGCTTGTAAGGCAATGATACCCCAAAGGGGCTGCATTGCCTTTTTTGCGTGCAATGAGCCCGAAGTAACCGCCGCCTGGGCGGCGATGACTGGATTTGCACTGTTCCTTCGGGAAGAGGAAACGGTGCGGAAAGAGAGGAACGTATGGAGATAAAAGCATTTGCCAAAAAGGTTCAGAATGCGCTTGAGCGGGAGCTGGGCAGCAATTACAAAGTGGAGGTTAAGGAGGTGCGGAAAAACAATGGCATCATTCTGCATGGACTTCTGATCCAGCCCGGGAGCAGGAATGTGGTTCCCACGATTTACCTGGATGCCTTCTGGGAGGCTTATGAAGAGGGGATGCCTTTTGCTGTGATTATGCGCAGACTGGCTGCAGTCTATCGGGAAGGCATGCCGGATGAAGATGTCGATATGGAATATTTTAAGTTTTTTGAAAAAGTAAAGGAGAGAATCTGTTATCGTCTGATTAACAGAGAGGAGAATGAAGAATTGCTGGAGGAGATGCCGCATATTGCATTTCTTGACCTGGCAATCTGCTTTTACTATGCCTATCAGGGGAAAGCTCTGGGGGAGGGAAGCATCCTCATCAACAATTCTCATGTGGACATGTGGAAGACTTCCACTGCGGAGCTGCTGGCACTGGCTGAGATAAATACGCCGAGACTGTATCCCTGCAGCAGCTACTCCATGCAGGATATTCTGCGGGAGATAGCGGAACAGGAATCCGCGTGGAAGAAGCCGGAAGCTGAGATCGAGCTTCTGCCGGAACTGCCCATGAGGGTGCTGAGCAATGTGAAACGTACCTATGGAGCGGTATGCATGATTTATCCGGGGGTGCTGGAGCAGATGGCCGGGAAGTGCGGACAGAGCTGCTATATCCTTCCCAGCTCCGTGCACGAGGTGATATTTCTGAGGGATATGGGTACCGGCAGTGAGAGCGCGCTGCGGAAAATGATTATGGAAATAAACCGTACGCAGGTGGCTCCGGAAGAGGTCCTCTCTGATCAACTCTATCGTTATGATGTTCTGGAAAAGCAGATCAAAATCGTCTCAAAATAATTTCTTTAAAATTTCCGTAAATTTAGTGTAGACATATTAGATTTTTTATGATATTATAATCGAAGTGATGTAACAATTTTGTAATATTTGCATCCGTAGTCTAATGGATAGAACGAAGGCCTCCGACGCCTTTAATGCAGGTTCGATTCCTGTCGGATGCACTTTACATCACTTCGATTGATCAGTATTTGTTGTGAATAGTGTTTTTCAAAAAGAGCCGCTTGCGGCTCTTTGGATTTGAAGGGAAAGGTGCAGAATATGCAGAAGAGTAAAATGGAGGTCATCCGCGATTATATTGTAAAGCATTCCAAGTTCGTGTTTCCTGTAATTGTGATTGTTGTTGTGGCGTTTACGGTTTCCATCGCCCTGAATGCCGGCAATGCGAAGGAGGATGAGCAGGAGGAATCGCTTCCTTCCGAGACTGCATCCGTACCTGAGAGCCAGGCAGCCGACCCGGAGCCGGCGAGCAAAGAAGTGCCGCTGGTGGCCAACGAGGATTCGGATCTCTACACATTGATAGCTACTTATTATAATGCCATGGCCACAGGAGAAAGCGATGTGCTGGCTTCTCTGTATGACGAGGTGTCCGACAACGATGTGCTGCGCTATTCGGAAATGGCGAAGTATCTGGACCACATTCCGGCGCTGGAGGTTTATACCAAACCGGGTTATGCAGAGGGAGATACACTGGTTTATGTGTATTACCGGCTCTGCTTTAAGAATCACGAGGAGGAAGTGCCGGGCTGGCAGACTTTCTATGTGAGCAGAGACGATACAGGGAAGCTTTATATGAAAAACGGGAAGAACCTTACCCCGGAAGAAAACGAATATGTGGTGGCGGTTTCGGCTCAGGATGACGTGGTGGAGTTTAATAACCGTGTGTCGGTGGAATTTAATGATCTGTTGTCTCAGAACCCGGATATCGGGGCTTATATGAGTGAATTCGGCAGTCAGGTCCAGGCGGCCATCGGCGTCACGCTGGCGGAGCAGAATGTTCCGGAACAGACTCCTCAGGAAGGCAGTGAAGGGGAAAATCCGGAGGCAGGCGGCGAAGGCGGTGAGAGTCCGGAGGCGCCTGCAGAGCCGGAGCCTCCGGTGCAGAGCGGTCCGCAGTATGCCACTGCCACAACCACTGTCAATGTCAGAAGCTCCGACAGTGAGCAGGCTGACAAGCTGGGAAAAGTGCCGGGAGGAACCAAAGTCCAGGTGCAGGAAGTGCGTGTCAACGGTTGGACGAAGATAGTCTTCGAGGGAAGCGACGGTTACATTAAGTCCGAGTTTCTGCAGATGGAAGAGAGTGCGGAGGGACAGACCGCTATCGGCACGGTGACAGCTACCACGAATATCAATGTCCGCGCGGCTGCCAGTGAAGACGCGGAACGCCTGGGACTTCTGTCAGGGGGAGATTCCCTGGAGCTTCTCGCCAATGAAAATGACTGGTGTAAAGTGAATTATAACGGGAAAATCGGATATGTGAAGGCCGAGTATGTGACGCAGTAAAGTTATGTATCGTGTGATTTCAGAAAAGATCCTCTGTGCGGATGGCTGCGCTGCTGATACCGCGGATATGCATAAAATATGAAAATCAGGGAAGCCTTTTACGGAGAATAATTTTATTTTCTGTAGAAGGTTTTTTTATGTACATCAGGAGGGAATGAGAGATGAAATCACAGGAAGCGGCTGTATATCGGGAGATTCAGAAGAATACGGATATGGCTATGAAAGCCATCGACACCATTGCGGCTAAGGTATATGACGATGATCTGGCGCTGCAGATATCCAGACAGTCCCTGGAGTATGCGGAGATTTATAATGAAGCGTCCAGACAGCTGATAGACGGCAAAGCAGAGCTCTATCGGAGTAATGCATTGTCTGACGCCATGCAGAAGACAGAAATTCACTATCATACCATGCTGAACACCAGCACGGGACATCTGGCGGAGATGATGATTAGGGAGAATAACAACGGAATCCTGGAGCTGGAGAAGGTGCTCAGACACAATGAGAATGCCGGAGAACGCCCGGTGTCGCTGGCGCAGCAGCTGATCAGACTGGAAGAAAAAAATATTAAAAATCTGAAACAGTATCTTTGAGGGGAAAGTTTACGGTTTTCAGTAAGTTGTGTTGTGCAAATTGCTTAGAAAACTGCAAAATACTTTTACGATTTAGTGAATTAAAGCATGTTGAGAAATCCGGCCGCAGGAGGTATAATATTTGTGGATAACAGTAGTGGTAAGGCATAGGAGATAAAGGAGGAAATAAAATGTCATATGTTGACGAGGTATTTGATCTGGTAGTGGCAAAAAATCCTGCACAGCCGGAATTTCATCAGGCCGTAAAAGAGGTTCTGGAGTCCCTTCGTGTTGTGATTGAGGCAAATGAAGAGCAATATCGCAGGGATGCGCTTCTGGAGAGGCTGGTAACGCCTGAGCGTCAGCTTCTGTTCCGTGTTCCCTGGGTGGATGACAAGGGGCAGGTGCAGGTGAACAACGGCTTCCGTGTACAGTTCAATTCTGCCATAGGACCTTATAAAGGAGGTTTGCGTCTGCATCCCAGTGTAAACCTGGGCATTATCAAGTTCCTTGGGTTTGAGCAGATTTTCAAGAATTCCCTCACAGGCCTTCCTATCGGCGGCGGAAAGGGCGGTTCCGACTTTGACCCTAAGGGGAAATCAGACAGAGAAGTGATGGCGTTCTGCCAGAGTTTTATCAATGAATTACATAAATATATCGGTGCTGATACCGATGTGCCGGCGGGAGATATCGGAACCGGTGCCAGAGAGATCGGCTATATGTATGGTCAGTATAAGAGACTGACAGGACTGTATGAAGGTGTTCTCACGGGAAAGGGACTTACCTTTGGCGGTTCGCTGGCGAGAACGGAAGCAACCGGTTATGGTCTGCTGTATCTGACGGAGGAGATGCTGAAATGTAACGGCAGGGATATCAAGGGCCAGACAGTTGTGGTATCCGGAGCCGGAAATGTGGCTATTTACGCGATTCAGAAGGCATGGCAGCTGGGTGCAAAGCCTGTGACCTGTTCTGATTCCACCGGCTGGATTTACGATCCCGAGGGAATTGATGTGGCTCTGCTGAAGGAAGTCAAGGAAGTGAAGAGAGCCAGACTGACTGAGTATGCGGCAGCCAGACCTGGTGCGCAGTATCATGAATGTGCCGGGGGAAGTAATGTATGGACAGTGAAATGTGATGTTGCGCTGCCCTGCGCGACGCAGAATGAGCTGCATCTGGAAGATGCGAAGAATCTGGTTGCCAATGGCTGCTTTGCCGTGGCCGAAGGGGCGAACATGCCCACCACTATGGATGCCACGGAGTATCTCCAGAAAAACGGTGTGCTGTTCTGTCCCGGAAAGGCATCCAACGCAGGCGGTGTGGCTACTTCCGCACTGGAGATGAGCCAGAACAGCGAGCGTCTGAGCTGGACCTTTGAGGAAGTGGATTCCAAGCTGCAGAAGATTATGGTGAACATTTTCCACAGTCTGGACGCCGCCGCGAAGAAGTACGGCATGGAAGGAAATTATGTGGCGGGTGCCAACATAGCAGGTTTCCTGAAGGTGGCAGAGGCCATGACGGCGCAGGGGATTGTATAAAAGTCAGAGTGCGGGAAGGTACTGTGCCGCTAAAAGGAATTGCAATAGAGAAATGAGAGAAATGCCGGAGGGGTGAGATGGGCCTTGTTCCGGCATTTTTATTAGAGGTGACACACAGATGATTTTAAGCGTAAGCCGCAGAACCGACATCCCGAATTATTATTCCGAGTGGTTTTATAACCGCATAAAGGAAGGTTTCGTGTATGTGCGCAATCCCATGAACAGAAGCCAGGTCAGCAGGATAACGCTTTCACCGGAAGTGGTGGACTGCATTGTGTTCTGGACGAAGAACCCGGAACCCATGCTGGAACGGCTGGACGAGCTGTCCGCATATCATTATTATTTTCAGTTTACGTTGACCTGCTATGGCAGGGATGTGGAAGTTAATGTTCCGGAGAAAGAGGAGAAAATGATACCGGTCTTTCAGCGGCTGTCTGAAAAAATTGGAAGGGACAGAGTCATCTGGAGATATGATCCTGTCCTTTTTACGGACAGGTATACGCCGCAGTATCATCTGGATATGTTCCGGCGAATGGCTTCGGCGTTAAATGGCTATACCGGCAGATGTGTCATCAGCTTTGCGGACACCTATGGGAAAACGAAAAAAAGTATGGAAGCGATGAGGGTTTATGAGCTCAGCGATGCCGGACTGATGGATTTTTCCGGGAAAATCAGCGAAATTGCCCGGGCAAACGGAATGACAGTGGGAAGTTGTGCGGAGAGGATAGATTTATCGGAATGTGGGATTGAACATAATTGCTGTATTGATAAAAAGGTGATTGAGGATATTATGGGGTGCAGGATAAAAGTGGAGAAAGACAAAAATCAACGACCGGAGTGCGGATGTGTGGAGAGTGTGGAAATCGGCACTTATAATACATGCAAAAATGGCTGCCGATATTGCTATGCCAATTACAGTCAGGAGAGCGTACTGCGCAGTCAGGACAGATATGATCCGTTTTCGCCCATATTGTGCGGGTCATTGACAGAGGAAGACAGAATAAGCCAGCGAAAGGTGAAGTCTCTGAGGGAAGGGCAGCTTCGACTGACGGAATGGTTCTGTATTATACTTTTTGCAGTATGCTTTTGGATGGGCATGAAGGAGGATGTCTCGGCGTCGTCGGAACCATTTTCATTTTATGAGGACGGCGATGTGGTGGGATTTATCGGGGACAGTATTACCCATGTGACATATGATCCCTTAAGTTATATGGAGATACTGGAAGAATATTATCTGAGCCGTTTTCCCGGACAGAGGACAGAGTTCCGCAATGTGGGGACAGGCGGATACAAGGCTGCGGATGTACTGAACATTTATGACCGGGATCCTGCATTTCAGGGACTCAGTAAAGCTGTGATTATGCTGGGAACCAACGAAGCTATTCTGGGAGTGCCTGCAGAAGAATACATTGCCGATATGGGAGAACTGGTAGAGCGGCTGAAGAACGACGGGCTGAAGGGGGAGGATATTCTGATTCTCTCTCCGCCCATATGCGATGAGAATTGCACCCTGAACCGTGATAAGAACGGAAATCTGCGCTGGACCTATGAGGATAAGCTGACAGACTATATGGCCGGGCTGGAACCAAAGGCAGAGGAGTGGGGTGTGCATTATCTGGATATCCACACGCCCATGGTTCGGCTGACTGAGGAAATGCAGAAAGAAAGCAGGGGGAATACGCTGACCACAGACTGCATTCATCCCAATGCTCTGGGGCACAGGCTGATCGTATCTTACATTCTCCAGGCACAGGGGGCAGGAAGTGAGCCTTTGTCGGAAGTGTATGTGTCGCAGGAAGGGGATGTGCAGACTGTCCGTGGAGAGGTTACTGACTTCTATCGTGGAGAGAAAGGTATATGCTGGACCTGGAAGCCGGATGCACTGCCTGCGGCAGCGGATAAAGACATGCAGAGGTTTCGGGCTTTTTCTGAAGCCGGGGATATACTGTACAAAAATCTCTTTCAGGTGGAAGGTTTTTCCGAGGATACCGTTTTCCATATAACGGTGGGAGAAGCGGAGCTGGGAAGCTTTACAGGGAGAGAACTGGCGGATGGAATTGACCTTGGCATACTGGAAGAATACCCACAGCGGGCAGCAGTGGAGCAGATAAATGCCCTGGAAAAGGAGCGACATCAGAATTCTGTAAAGTATCGGAACATTTGGATTGAGGTGGCGATGCAGCGCGCCGTTTTTACACAGGAAGAGATACAGGAGAAATATGAGAAATGGAGAAGTGCGGACGAAGCACTGCGGAATGAAATATATACTGTGGCGGAGACAGCATCAGAGGAAGCCTTTCTGATGGCGGCTGCGTCAGAGGGATATTCGGCTGCGGAGCTGCGGCAGGAGGCGGAGGAGGCGAGAAGAGAAGCGGAGGAAGCAGCCAGAAGAGCGGAGGAAGAGGCGAAGAGGGAAGCGGAAGAACGGGAGCGAAAAGAGGCGGAGAGGGAAGCGGAAGAACAGGAGCGAAGAGAAGCGGAGGCAGGCGGTGTTGTGCGTAAGCGGAAGCTGAGACAGAAGAAATTGAGATAGGTCAAATCAGACAATAAAAAGCCGGAACTGTCAGGGACAACTCCGGCTTAATTCTTTGTGTTTGCGTATAATTCAGTATCTGAAAATCAATTGTCATACCTGTCCGGTAGTGAGCTGCAGAATTTTCTTCATATCGGCAATCAGCTCTCGGGAGTACAGCTCTGCTTCCCTATAAATCTGTTCTGCCTCCATGGGCTTACCGTTATTGATAGCATTGATGACTCCGGCGCCGTATTTATGGAACTTCTGATGCTTTGCTCCCAGTCCGTTCCAGATAGGCAGTACCCCCGGGATATCGGGAGTCATGGCGTAATAAAAGTGCCCGAATCCGCATTTGGAAGAATCCAGCTGAAGAGGGATAATCTTTTGCTCTTCTACCATTTTCTTCAGATTGCTGAGCCAGGTTTGATGAGAAGAAACAGCGCTGTTCATATACTGCGCAAATTCCTGATTTTCCAGATGGTAAAATGCGTCCTTTGCCATATCGCCCATCTTCTTCACTGTATCGTCCAATGTCTTTTCTATGCCTACCACAGGTTTGGTGGCTTCTCGTAAATCTTCGCCGACTCTCTGCATGAATTCACTGCTGTCCTTCAGCTGATTCTGCATCTCTGCCATGGAGCTGCTGATTTCTTCGCTGACGGCGGCAATGGAACTGACAGATTCATTGATGTTGGAAACATACTGCTGGCTTTCGCTGTTCAGCTCCCATACGTTTTTGATTTTATCGGTCATGGAAAGCAGAGACTCGATGGTTTCCGTAGAACTCCCCACGCTTTTCCGGGAAGCTTCCTTCATGGTCTTCACAAAGGATTCCATATTGGAGGTCAGCTTCTGCGTTTCTTCCGACAATTCCCGGATTTCGTTTGCCACCACGGCAAAACCCTTCCCTGCCTCACCTGCTCTGGCAGCTTCCACAGAGGCATTCAGTGCCAGCAGATTGGTCTGCATGGATATGGACCCGATTCCGGAGATGACACCGCTTATGTGATTGATAATATTGACCAGTTCATCCATATCCTTCTGCATTTCCCGGGAAACAGCTATGGTCTGCTCGGAAAGATCTTTGATAGCCGTAAGTTCCTTCTGGCCGGATTCTATTTTCTGGTAAACTTCATCCGTTTTGCCGGCAACGGTGACGATGGTGTTGGCCAACTGTTCATGCTGACTGTCAGAAGTACCGACAGAATTGCCGAAAATGGTTTCTGTGGCGCTTATTATCTTTTGGGAGATATCCATGATTTTTTCCGTCTGGTGCTGCATCGTCAGGTCGAGAGAGCTGATTTGCATGACGGCGTTGATATTTTTCTCAAAAACTTCTGCAAACTGCTTTCTTCCGTTGGCCAGCCGCTGATAGATACCGCCCAGCTCCGGTTCGGGAGAATAGTCAGCCTTCTTTAATTCTGAAACAGCCCGCATAAGCATGATTTTTTTCTTTTTAGTAGCCATTGCATATCCTCTTTCTTTCTTTAGAATTGCCTATATCTATATCATACGGGATTTTATACTTTTTGCAAGCATTTTCTGAAAATATATTAAGTTATATTTTTCCGAAGCGCATACGGCGTACTTTCTTCTAGGATGATTTCTGTTTTCGGTATTCCCCCGGAGTACAGCCCATGGCCTTACGGAAAAGGCGGTTGAAATGATTGATATTCTGGAAGCCGGATTCAAATGCCGCTTCTCTGACAGTGGAGGCTTCATTTGTCAACAGGAAGCATGCTTTCTGCAGCCTGGCCCGTATCAGCTCATCCATGGGGGAACAGTGAAAATACGCATTGTAATATTTGTAGAGCTGACTTTTTCCCAGATTCAGGATTTTACAGAGCTGATCGATGCACCAGGGGTCTTCGCAGCTGTTCAGCATCTGACCGCGGATAGACAATAGTTCATGATACAGATTCGGATACTGCTCATTTGGCTTTTTTCTCTGCAGCTGTTCTCTTGCTGTCTGGATGAGAAGCTGTTGCACGTACAAATCAATCATTTCACTTCCGTAAGCCTGCTGTCCATTCAGGAATTCCTGGTAAATTTTTTTGAGGATCCAGTGAATTTCTTCTATATTTGAAGGGTAGAACAGAGTATTTGTCTGCATGTGATAACTGTCTACCATTGATTTTTCGGCAAAAAAGTGGACATAACTGTTGAAAAAGTGCTTTTCAGCCTGATAGTGCTGGTAAAAATCCGGTTCGTATAGAATACATGCACCGGGAAGCGCATTCACAGACTCATGGTCCGGAAACTGAAAGCACATGGGTGAAAGAACCAGCAGAAACAGATAGCTGGCAGTGCCGGAAGGACGATAAATCAATGCCTGGTCCGGATTGTGAGTATGATAACCGCAATATTCTATCTTTATCATAAAGCATTTCTCCTGATATTACAACGATATAGCAGCAGGGGGATCAAAGGGACAATGTCCTGCATGTCTCTACAGATTCAGTGTAACATAAACGGAAGAAAAGTCAATCATTTGAGAATATAGGTTCTTACCGGAAAATGGGAGTGTGGCTATAATAGAACTTGTATTACAGTTTATAGTGCTGGTTTCAGATAATAGAAACAGCGAAGTATGAGGAGTGTGAAAAATGAAGAAATCGAAGGTTGTAGTGGACAAAGAGTTTATTCTGGGGGAAGTGGACAGAAGAATCTATGGTTCTTTTATTGAGCATCTTGGACGTGCCGTCTACGAAGGAATCTACCAGCCGGAAAGTCCCTTTGCGGACGAACAGGGAATGCGCAGGGATGTAATCGAGCTGATTCGACAGCTGAATGTGCCTGTGGTGCGGTATCCCGGAGGGAATTTCGTATCCGGATACCACTGGGAAGACGGTGTGGGAGAGAAGGAGAAACGGCCGTCCAGAGTGGACCTTGCCTGGGGAACCATCGAGACCAACCAGTTTGGGCTGAACGAATTTATGGACTGGGCGAAGAAGGCAGGTACGGAAGCCATGATGGCTGTAAATCTGGGGACCAGAGGAATCGAGGACGCCAGAAATATTGTAGAATACTGTAATGTACCTGGAGGAACCCTTTACAGTGATCTGCGGAAGTCCCATGGCTATGATGCGCCCCACAATATCAAACTGTGGTGTCTGGGAAACGAGATGGATGGTCCCTGGCAGATGGGGCATAAGACGGCGGAGGAATATGGCAGAATTGCGGCTGAGGCCGGAAGAATCATGAAAATGACAGATCCGTCTATTGAGCTGGTAGCCTGTGGAAGCTCTTCCTATGGAATGAAATCTTTCGGATACTGGGAAGATACCGTTCTGCAGGAGTGCTATGAACAGGTGGACTATCTGTCTCTGCATCAGTATTATGGAAACAGGGACAATAATACACCGGAGTTCCTGGCCAATACCGTCGCGCTGGATCAGTTCATCGCGTCAGTGGTCTCTATCTGTGACGGCGTCAGAGCCAGGAAAAAGCAGAAAAAGTACATCAACCTTTCCCTGGACGAGTGGAATGTGTGGTATCATTCCAATGAGCAGGATAAAAAGGTTGAGCGCTGGAGCAAAGTGCCTCATCAGCTGGAGGATGTATATAATTTCGAGGATGCACTGCTGGTTGCCGGCATGATGATTACGGTTCTGCGCCATGCGGACCGTGTGAAGGTGGCCTGCCTTGCCCAGCTGGTCAACGTGATTGCACCTATTATGACCTCTGACACCGCAGCCTGGAAGCAGACCATTTATTATCCGTTTGAACTGATAAGCAATTATGGGAGAGGCAGGGTACTTCACACGCTGGTTCAGTCACCTGTATACGAAAGTGCACATGGAAATGCGCCTTTCCTGGATTGTGTCATGACGATGGACGAGGAAAAAGAGACGCTTGCAGTATTTGCCGTGAACAAGAGCCTGGATGAAGAGATGGAGCTCACCTGTGATTTGAGACAGTTTGAGGGGTATCAGGTGAAAAAGCATGTGGTGCTGACCCATGAAGATGTGAAGGCGGAGAATACGGAGGAGCATCCGGACACGGTGGTTCCCCGGGAGAACGGAAAATCTTCTCTGGAGAATGGCGTGCTCACGGCATACCTGCCGGATAAGAGCTTCCACATGATTTTACTGCAGAAGGCATAAGGCCGGATTTATCTGTTCAGCAATTGTCTGTACTGATTTTCTGACAAAAAGGAAGAGGGTTTTAAAAGGGGAAAGGGAACGAATGCGTTCCCTTTTTTCTGGTTATTTTCCCGGGATTATGTTATACTGGAAGGCAGATATACCGCTTCGACTTGTCAGTGAAGAGGTTACCGGGAGATAAAGGAGGAAAGTACAGATGAGTTTCGGAAATTTTGCCCAGTGGAGCATTCAGAATATGTTCCTTCGTGTCATTGCGGCCACAATCCTGGGCGGCATCATTGGGCTGGACAGAGGAATGAAGCACCGGGGCGCAGGTACGAAGACTATTACAGTTGTCTGTCTGGGGGCAACGCTGGTTATGCTGACGGAGCAGTACATTCAGGTTAATTTCCCGGGACTTGCCAATATGGGGCGGCAGGCGGCGCAGGTGATCAGCGGCGTGGGATTTATCGGCGTGGGAACCATCATTGTATCCAGACACCGGGTCAGAGGCCTGACCACGGCGGCTACACTCTGGGCCAGCGCGTGCGTGGGGCTGGCTGTGGGAATCGGCTTTATTGAGGGCGGTGTCCTGATCACGGCAATGATGCTGGTCTCTCTGCATGTACTTCCCCGGGTGGAACATTTTGTAACCAGACATTCCCATTATTGTAATGTATTTATTGATCTGGAGGAAAGCAGAGATTTACATGTTGTCATGAAAAAGCTGAGAGAAGCCGGTGTGGTCATAGATTCGATGGATACCAGCGAATCCAGAGAGGCTGGTGTGGGCCTTTCCGTACATATGGTGCTTTATCTGAAAAAGGCGGCAGGCCGTACGGAAGTTTATGATATTCTCACGAAGCTGGATAAGGTCGTGTCGGTGGACTTTCTGTAAGCGGCGAAATGAATGGATGGATAAAAGAGAGGGGACATGGTATAATCAAACCGGGAAATTTTATTTGGGGCAGGAGACAGAGAATGGCGGCGAAGAAGGTTTATGCGGTAAGAAAAGGAAAGATTACAGGCATTTTTCACAGCTGGGACAAGTGCAGGGCGTCTGTGGACGGCTGTCCCGGGGCAGAATACAAAGGCTTCACCAGTATGGAGGAGGCGGAACGTTATCTGGGAACAGCGGCAGAGACAGCAGAAGCGGGAGGGGAGCTTCCGGAGCCGGGAACGCTGCTGACCTATGTGGACGGCAGCTATGATGATTCTCTGAAAAAATATGCTTTTGGCTGTGTATTTATTCTGCCGGACGGCCGTGTGTATACAGAATACGGAAACGGGGATAACGAGCAGTCCCTGCAGCACAGAAATGTCACCGGTGAGATGCTGGGAGCTATGTATGCCGTCAGAACCGCGATGCTCAGCGGCTTTCAGAAAGTGGAACTGCGCTATGATTACGAAGGAATTGAGAAATGGGTGACGGGAGCGTGGCGTTCCAAAACAGAGTTGACCATGAAATATGCACAGTCCATGCGCCAATGGGGCAACAGTATTGAGATTTCCTTTACAAAGGTTCCGGCCCACTCCAATGTATATTATAACGAGATGGCGGATAAAACGGCGAAAGCCGGGCTGCGGGAAGGTGCCGGGATTCCGAAGGTACGGCGGGTGGAAGAGCTGCGGCCGTCGGAAGGGAAAAGTATCTAAAAGGAACATGGGAAGTTTGAGAGGAAACAGATGGAACAGATCAGATTAAATAAATACCTTGCCCACAGCGGCGTCTGCTCCCGAAGAGATGCGGATAAGCTTATCGAAGAGGGGAAGGTGCTGGTAAACGGGCAGAGAGCGGAACATGGCACACTTGTTGACGAGAAGGACGAGGTTGTAGTATCCGGGGAGAAAATCCAGGGGATTCGGAAACCTGTGGTGCTGGCTTTTTACAAGCCGGTGGGCGTCGTGTGTACGGAACGGGACCCGCACGCGGAGCAGGTGATAGCTGACCTGGTGGATTATCCGGTCAGAGTGACTTATGCGGGCCGGCTGGATAAGGATTCGGAAGGGCTGCTGCTTCTGTCCAATGACGGTGATCTGATACAGGCCATGATGAAGGGAGCCAACCGCCATGAAAAGGAATATCTGGTGAAGGTGGACAAAAAGGTCACATCGGATTTCCTGAAAAAGATGAGCGGAGGAATTTATCTGGAGGAATTGGATATTACTACTGGAAAATGTAAGGTGGATAAGACGGGAGAACATACATTCAGAATTGTTCTGACACAGGGGTTAAACCGACAGATCAAACGAATGTGTGCGGCCTGTGGCTGCCGGGTCAGGGCATTAAAGAGAGTCAGAGTGATGCATGTCACGATTGGCAGCCTGAAGCCCGGCGAATATGTGGAACTGGGCCCGGAGGACGTACAGCGCCTTTACCGGGATTGCGGGCTGAAATACGTCGGTGGGAATAGTGGTCCATTGGTGTGAGGGGGCTGTATGGCCTGGTGATGGAAGAAAGTAGAAGGATGGTTGTTGGAAAATGCAGTCTGAAAAAACGGAACGAATCAAATATCTGGTGGAAACGCTGAACAGAGCGTCAAAAGCTTACTATGCCGAGGACAGAGAAATCATGAGCAACAGAGAGTATGATGCTCTGTATGATGAACTTGTATCTCTGGAGGCACAGACAGGGATGGTGATGGCTAACAGCCCCACGGTGAATGTGGGCTATGAGGCGGTGGAGGAGTTGCCGAAGGAGCGGCATGAGACCCCGATGCTGTCCCTGGACAAGACGAAGAGCAGAGAGGACCTTCGGGACTGGCTGGAGGGGCACAGAGCGGTCTTAAGCTGGAAACTGGACGGACTGACCATTGTGCTGACTTACCGGGAGGGAAAGCTGGAGAAAGCGGTAACCAGAGGAAACGGCGAGATCGGAGAGGTGATTACCAATAATGCCAGGACTTTTGTCAATCTGCCCCTTTCCATTCCCTTTAAGGGAGAGCTTGTGCTGCGGGGGGAGGCGGTTATCCGCTATTCCGATTTTGAGAAAATCAATGAACAGATAGAGGAGACGGAGGCAAAGTACAAGAATCCCAGGAATCTCTGCAGCGGCTCCGTGCGTCAGCTGAACAATGAAATTACCGCCAGACGACAGGTGCGGTTTTACGCTTTCAGCCTGGTGAGCGGGGGGGAGGAAGCGAAGGAAATTACAACGGTGGAGGAGCAGTTCCGCTTCCTGGAAGATCAGGGCTTCGAGACAGTGGAGCACTATCCGGTGACGGAAGAGAATATTCTGGATACGCTGGATACTTTTGAAAGGAAAATTGAGAATTATGACGTTCCTTCCGATGGCCTTGTGCTGACCTATGATGATATCGCATACGGACGTTCTCTGGGAAGAACGGCGAAATTCCCCAGAAATTCCATTGCATTTAAATGGGCCGATGAGCTGCGGGAGACTGTGCTGAAGGAGATTGAGTGGAGCGCCAGCAGAACGGGACTGATCAATCCCGTGGCAATCTTTGCGCCGGTGGAGCTGGAGGGGACTACCGTGAGTCGGGCTTCCGTCCACAATATCAGTATAGTGCGGAGTCTGCGGCTTGCTCTGGGAGATCGGATTACTGTGTATAAGGCCAATATGATTATCCCGCAGATTGCGGAGAACCTTACCGCAGAGGAGCTGTCGGCGGGAGCAGAAGGCCGGACGGAAGAAGTAAGGATCCAGGGGAGTCGCTGTCTGGTGGAGATTCCGAAGGTGTGTCCTGTGTGCGGCGGTCCCACGGAAATCCGTCAGGTCAACGATGTGCAGTCGCTGTACTGCACAAACGGAAAATGTCCGGCAAAGCAGGTGAAGTCCTTTACCCTTTTTGTCAGCCGGGATGCCATGAATATCGACGGATTGTCAGAGGCCACACTGGAGAAATTTATTGATCTGGGATTTATTCATGAATTTGCGGATCTGTTCCATCTGGACCGGCACCGGGAGCAGATTGTGGAGATGGAAGGTTTCGGGGAGAAATCCTACCGGAACCTGATGGACAGTATAGACAGGGCAAGAAATACTACTCTGCCCAGGGTGATATACGGACTGGGAATTGCCAATATCGGTGCGGCAAATGCCAAAATGCTCTGCCGCTATTTCGATTATGATCTGGAAAAAATGCAGAAAGCGGACGTGGAGACCCTCAGCGCCATAGACGGGGTGGGAGAGGTAATTGCCACGGCCTTTGTGAATTACATGCAGGATACTGATAATCTCCGCAGAATAGAGGCGCTGTGCGGAGAACTGGTGATTGAAATTCCGAAGATAGAGGAGGGAAGCCAGACCCTCTCGGGTCTGAGCTTTGTCATTACAGGTTCGCTGAATTCTTTTGCCAGCCGGAGTGAACTGAAAGACCTGATTGAACAGAAAGGCGGGAAGGTGACAGGCAGTGTCACCGGCAAGACCACCTGCCTGATTAATAATGACGTGGCTTCTGCATCCTCGAAAAATAAAAAAGCCAGAGACCTGGGAATCCCGGTTCTGTCGGAGGAGGATTTTATACGAAAGTACGAGATACAGGCGCAGGAATAATCAACGGCCGCGGAACTGGAATAGGAGGACCTGAAAATGCCAATTAAGACACAAAGCGATCTGCCGGCAAAAGAAACGCTGGAAAATGAAAATATATTTGTGATGGACGAATACAGAGCCATACATCAGGACATCCGTCCCCTGGAGGTGCTGATACTCAACAATATGCCCATCAAGCAGGACACAGAGCTGCAGCTGCTCAGAGCCCTGTCCAATACGCCTCTGCAGGTGGACGTGACCTTTATGAACGTGAAGAGCCATGTGTCCGTGAACACATCGGCCAGTCACCTGAATAAATTCTATACCACACTGGATGAGATACGGGACAGGAAGTACGACGGGCTCATTGTGACCGGAGCGCCGGTGGAGGACATTTCCTTTGAAGAGGTGGATTACTGGCAGGAAATCTGTGAGATTTTCGACTGGGCCGAGACCCATGTCACTTCCACGTTACATATCTGCTGGGCTGCCCAGGCGGGATTTTATCACTATTACGGTATTGATAAAAGGCTTCTTCCGCAGAAACTGTTCGGTATCTATGAACATAAGGTGGAAAAAAGAAAAATTCCGCTGGTGCGGGGATTTGATGATATCTTTCTGGCGCCCCACAGCCGGCATACGGAGACACCCTCAGAGGCCATTCATGCCTGTAAGGAGCTGACAGTGCTGGCGGAGTCCGCCCAGGCAGGCGTATTTCTGGCCATTGCAGAGGCAGGCAAGAAGATTTTCGTTGCGGGGCATCCGGAGTATGACAGATATACATTAAACAACGAATATTTCAGAGATCTGAACAAGGGCCTGCCCATTCAGATTCCCTGCAATTATTATCCGGATGATAATCCGGAGGCAAGGCCCCTTCTCCAGTGGCGCTCCCACAGCAATAATCTTTACAGTAACTGGCTGAATTATTATGTGTACCAGATGACGCCCTACGAATTGCGGTAATGCCCGGAAACACTGGAAAACTCAATGGTTTAGCGGAAATAGATAGTCAGCAGAAATGTGTGAAAGCCTGCCTGATTTCCTCCAGAGTAGGAATGGAAGGGCCGGCGCCGTTTCTGCTGACGGCAATCGCCGATGCCATTGCAGCCGTTTTGAGAGATTCTTCCACGCTTTTTCCGCTGATAATGCTTCCCATGAAAAAACCGGTAAAAGTATCTCCTGCCGCCGTTGTGTCCACGGTCTTCACAGGATAGATCGGCTGATAATATTTTCTATCTTTATATCCGTATACAGCGCCTTCCTTTCCCAGAGTCAGTACAATCTGAGCATTGGGAAAGCAGGTCATCAGACGATTCAGGATTTCATCAGGATTCGTTGAAGACGCCTTGCTCAGAGCAGCGCCTTCCAGCTCATTTAATATCAAAAAATCCACATGTTCCAGAGACATTTCAAAAATTTTTCCATCCATGGGCGAAGGATTCAGTACGACTATCATCCCTGTCTTCCGGGCCTTTTCCATAATATATGGAATCTGATTGATTTCATTTTGAAGAATGATGAAATCGCCTTCCGTAAAATGCTGTAACACAAAATCCACATCTTCTTCTGTAACCATCTGATTGGCTCCGCCATACAGAACGATGCTGTTTTCTCCTTCAGGTGTTCTCTGGATGATGGCATGACCGCTGGGAGCTTCTTTTTTCTGTATCAGATCCGTATGAACACCTATACTCTGCAAATATGAAGTCAACATTTCAGAATCATTGTTTCCCACTGCCCCGGCATGCCAGGTATCTATTCCGCTTTTGCCAAAGGCAATGGACTGATTCAACCCCTTTCCGCCGCAGAACAGCTGAAGTTCATCCGAAGCGATGGTCTCTCCGGGCCTGACAAAATGGCTGACAGTATATACATGGTCGATATTTAATGAGCCAAATACCAGAACTTTCATGATTGATTTCCTTTCTGGGACATTTTTTTCGGCTTTTGGAATCATGTCTCTGTGAATATGAATCCATTGTAGCATGACAGTCATGGCATGGCAAGCGTATAAGAGAGGAAGGCAAGTGCCATTTATATTATTTTATATTTTAGATAAACTTGATAATTAAATGGATTTTGCATCTGAGCTATGATATACTTATATAAGCAGTAATCAGCAAAAGCCACAAGATAGAAAGCAGGTGAATATATGCCATGTGATAAGGAAATGCTCAATAATTTGATTGATAACTACACAAATTTGCAACGTATTAAAAAATCAGATGACGTGCAAAAAGAATTGGAGTATCAGTTAAAAATCCTGAAGGCAAAACTTGAGTCTTTCGGTATTGTAACAACGGATTTAGATTTGTAAGATTTTATCATTATATAATCCAGGGTGTTAAGTCAGAAATATTAAGGCTTTGCACCTTTTTACGTTTCAGATATATGCTCTGAACGGTGCCTTAAAATCAATCGCTGTGGTCAAATTCACATATTGGTGTTACAATTGATTTATATTACATAACGCCAGAATTTACCGTACTGCACTGGCTAAACATATATGGCTGGCATTATGTAGTCCTGCCACTCGGAAATTTTAACTGTTAAGCGGTATGGATTATGAAGGAGTAATAAGGGGGTAACTGTGGAAATAATCAATATTTACGGCGATAATCGTTATGAAAAGCATACAAAAGTACGGGAAGGCTGCCGCGGAATTGTGGTGAAGGACAGGGAAATCCTGCTGGTCTACGAGGTGCTTTCGGATCAATGGTTTCTTCCGGGCGGCGGTGTTGAGGCGCAGGAAAGCATGGAAGAGTGCTGTGTCCGGGAACTGGCAGAGGAAACGGGCTGTGTTGTCAATCCACTGTATCACTATCTGACCATCAACGAATACTATGAGGAATGGTTGTTTGTCAGCCGCTATTTTATCTGTGAGCTCACCGGAGAGACTCATCACCGGCTGACCCGGAGGGAAGCAGAAGCCGGCCTTGAACCTCGCTGGATTTCATTGGAAGAAGCAATCTCCATATTCTCCAGGCATCAGGAATATGCCCATAATGAAATGAAGAGGGGCGCATATCTTCGGGAATACAGGGCATTGTCCGCATATATGAATGCCGGAAAGAGTTTATACGAACTTGCCATGAAGCATATCTATGGCGACGGTGTGGAGGAGGACAATGAACAGGCTGTGAAGCTGCTGACCCGGGCGCATGATATGGGACATGTGGAAGCTTCCTACAACCTGGGGATCTGCTATCACTATGGTTATGGCACAGAGACTGATCTGGAGAAAGCCTTTGAACTGTACCTGGAGTCTGCAAAGGGCGGCTATGGAAAAGGCATGGAAGTGGCGGGGCGCTTCTACAATCGGGGTATCTATGTGGGGAAGAACCGTGAAAGGGCAGAATACTGGCTTCGGAAGGCTATGGAAAGCTCCGATCCGGATGCGGTTGCGGAGGCGCGAAAGGAGCTGGCACAGAGGGGATAGGATTTTTACATGTAAGGGTTAGTGTGGAAGGCACATGGAACAGTAAGATGGAAACCATGTGTCTTTTTTGTGTGCAAAGGGAGGAATCACGAGTGATTGTACTCGGGCGCATAAGCATATATTTCGGCGTTGTAATCGTATAAGTGTGAATAAAAAGGTAAATGAAGGCCTGAGGGAGATGCGGATAAATGAGAGATCGCGGAAAAAAGTATACATTTTTCCGTGGTCTTAAAATTTTTTTCTGCAAAAAATTTCAACCAAGAAAGATGTATTAACATTTCTTGATTTTAAGCATTATTAACAAATAATATTCCCTGAAATGCTGAATCACATTCTAACACACTTGTATTTCTTTTGCAAGAGTAGTCGTGGAAAAAACTATGCATTTATCCGTATTCGGTCCGCAAACGGATACTGCTGAAATCAGAAGCCGTGGTATCTCTGATAACGCAGAAAACAGGCAGTCCATAAAGATTTCTTAGCAAAAAAGGAAAAAGGCGGGAGAGACAGGTATGTGGTGTGCGGTTCATGTAGGGGATGGGGAAGAGTCCAGAATGGAAGCATTTGTGACAGGCCTGCTTCCAGAGAGTCTGAATGCCCGTTGCTTTCACCTCACCAGAAGCAGAAGGAAGAAATATGGCGGGCGGTGGCAGACTGTGCAGGAAAAATTATTGCCAGGGTATGTTTTCATCGATACGGATCAGCCGGAAAAGGTATATGGGGAATTGAAGAAGGCCGGAAAACCAAAGCTGTTATCTGATAACGAAACAGATATCTGCACGCTGCGGGAGCAGGAGGTAATTCTGCTGGACAGAATTGCGGATAAGATCGGAGAAATTGCTGTATCGAAGATAAGAGTAAATGAAGACGGAACTTTTGAATTTCTGTCAGGCCCGATTTTACAGGTAAAGGAACTGGTGAAGAAGGTAGATCTTCATAAGAGGATTGCGAAAGTAGAAATGGATTTCCTGGGAAAGAGACAATTCCTTTATCTGGGGATTGAAATTGAACCTTAGCAGAAAAAGCCTGCAGGACAGGAGCTGACAAAATGTGGTATGTGATACAGGTGTTTACAGGCCGTGAACTGGAAATTGCCGGAATGTGTCGGGAAAGAGTGGCAGAGGAAGGGGAAGATGTCTTTGTTCCGCTGGCGGAGCGACAGACTAAAATTGACGGGCAGTGGACACTTGTGGAAAGCAGACTGTTTCCAGGTTATGTGTTTATTGAGACAGAAGAAATAGAAGATTTTCATATCCGCCTGAAACAGATACCTTCAATGACAAAGATTCTGAAAACAGGTGAATATATGACACCACTCAGAAGAGAAGAGGAAGAGTATTTAAGGCGCCTGGGCGGAGAAACACATGTAGTCAGATACTCAGAAGGCTTTATGGAAGGGGAAAGGCTGACTGTGATTTCCGGGGCATTGGCCGGATATGAAGGGAAGATAAAGAAGATTTTGCGGCATAAGAGGCTGGTTATTCTGGAAGTACCGCTATTGGACAGAATGGTGGATGTGACCGTGGGACTCGGGGTAGTGGAGAAAAGATAAAGAAGCTGCAAACTGCATTTGACGCTTCGCGCGCAGTGCAGGGAACGGCGGACAACAGGACATAGCGACGTCAGGGCATGAAAATGTGCTGAAATGGCGAAGCTATGTCCTTTTATTCATGCCAATAGAAATTCTTGCAGGGCGTGGATTCTATTGTTTTGTCAGGGGAGAGAAAGTAACAGTGTCTTTAAAATTGATGTATATAACCAATAAACCGGAAATTGCGCTGATAGCCGAAAAATATGGTGTGGACCGCATCTGGATTGACCTGGAGAGAGAGGGAAAGGCAGAGCGCCAGAAAGGCAGAGATTCCGTAAAGTCAGACCACACCATAGAGGACATCAGAAAGATAGCACCATTGTTATCGGTATCGGAACTATTGGTTCGCATTAATCCATGGAATGAAAAATCTCAGGATGAGATTGATGCTGTCATTGCAGCGGGAGCAGACATGATTATGCTTCCCATGTGGAAAAATGTGGAAGAGGTTGCTCTGTTTGCGGATGCTGTAAAAGGAAGATGTAAAACCTCTCTGCTGCTGGAGACAAAGGAGGCAGAGAAATGCCTGAATGAAGTATTGGAGCGTTATGAAAAAAGGACGTTCTTTTTTGATGAGATACATGTGGGATTGAATGATTTGCATATTTCATACGGGTTGACGTTTATGTTCGAATTGTTGGCCAACGGAACTGTAGAGCAGATATGCAGAAGGATAGAGGCAGCAGGTATACCATATGGATTTGGGGGTATAGCAAAAATAGGGGAAGGAGCTGTCCCGGCAGAAGAAGTTATAATAGAACACTGCAGGCTTCACAGTACAAGGGCAATTTTATCCAGAGCATTTTGTGACAGTGCCAGAATAAATGATCCAGGAAAAATAGATCAGGTGTTCCGGGAGAATATGAAAAAGCTGAGAGCATTCGAGGAAAGCGTGCAACATATGGAGGCCGATATACTGGAAAAAAATCGGGATAAATTGCGGGAAGATGTAGAAAAGGTAGTAGCGAAGATAAAGAGTAAGACAAACGGATAGGAAAACGGGAGTGAAAGAAAAAATAACAACACAAAAACTGCAGACCCTTGCGGAAAGGTATGGTAATTCTTTTTACCTGCTGGATTCCGCACAGTTTCGGAGCAATTACAGAGAACTGAAATCAGCATTTGAAGCAGTTTATCCGCATTTTAATATAGCCTACAGTTATAAGACAAATTATACCCCGAAACTTTGTAAAATAGTAGATGAAATGGGCGGATATGCCGAGGTGGTCTCTGAAATGGAAATGGAGATTGCTCTTTGCTGCGGGGTAATGGCAGAGAAAATCATCTGGAACGGTCCGGTGAAAAGTGCAGAATGCATAGAAGAATTGCTTCTGGCAGGAGGCTGTGTAAACATTGATAGCCTGGCGGAGGCGGAGAGGATTCAGACAATTGCTGACAGACATCCGGATAAAATATTTCAAGTGGGAGTCCGGTGTAATTTTGATGTGGGAGATGAGATATTAAGCCGGTTCGGTTTTGATACGGATGGGGAGGACTTTGGAAAAGTATGTGAGATATTGGCGGGTACTCTTAATCTTCATCTGAAATCTCTGCAATGTCATTTTGCAAAGCGGAAGGTGGAATATTGGCCCGGGAGAGCGGCAGGAATCCTGGCTGTATATGAAAAAGTCAGAGAAAAATATGGCATCATACCTGACAGAATAGATTTAGGCGGCGGGATTTACGGGAAAATGCCAGAGAGTCTTTCGCGGGAGCTGGGATATGAACCACCGGGGTATGAGGGTTATGCAAAAGCCGGGGCATCGGAATTAGCGGACAGATTCTATGGCGGCCAACGGGAAAAAAGAGAACAGATACCGGAACTGCTGATTGAACCGGGATCGGCCTTAGTGGGCGATTGTATGCAGTTTGTGACCAGAATAGATAATATCAGAAATATACGAGGAAAGTGGATAGCAACGGCTACAGGGAGCCAGAAAAATATATCCATGACAGGGCTCAATCCTCCGCTGGAGGTCTTTGACGGAGGTGGTGAACGAAAACAATATGCGGATATGGATATCGCAGGGTACACCTGTATTGAAGCGGATTATCTCTACAGGCATTATACCGGCTGGCTGGGGACAGGAGATTTTCTGGTGATAAACAATTGCGGCTCCTATTCTGTGGTTATGAAGCCGCCTTTTATTCAGCCCAATGTTCCTGTGCTGGATATCGGATATGGAATGGACAAAGTGGAAGTAGTGAAGAGGAAGGAAGGTTTTGAAGATCTGTTTAGGACATTCTATTTTGCCTGATGCTCTGTTTTCTGTAACAGGGACTTTGCTTTGAAATATGCAGGAATGAAGTAAGTGAAACAAAAGGTATGGATAATAACGGGGGGAGGATTTCGCTATCAGGCTGAAAATAAATCTGGGGATCAAGAGAATATTTGATTTGTTTGTGTCGGGATTATTGCTGCTGTTATTACTGCCCCTATTGCTCGGAATCGCTGTTGCAGTCAGGGCAGACTCGAAGGGGCCGGTGATATTTGCGCAGGAGAGACTGACGAAAAACGGCCGAATATTTCGGATGTATAAGTTCCGTTCCATGGTGGTAAATGCCGAGCAGATGGGAACGGGACTTTTTAATTATAAAAATGACCCACGGGTGACAAGGGTGGGGCATTTTCTCAGGAATACCAGTCTGGATGAACTGCCGCAGCTATTCAACGTATTTAAGGGAGATATCAGCATAGTAGGGCCCCGGCCTGCAGTGGTCTATGAGCTGGGAGACTATGAGACTTTGAACAGAAAATACAAAAAGCGTTTCAGCGTCAAAGGCGGAATTACCGGGCTGGCTCAGGTCAGGGGAAGAAATGAGAATTCCTGGGATGAGAAAGTGACATTGGACAACCAGTATATAGATGCATTTGAGAAGAAAGGGATTTTTCTGGATGTAATGATAATGGCGGAAACCGCGGCAAAAGTATTTCGCAGATCGGACATTTATGAGGAAAAGGTAGAGGGCGCCGGCAGTGATGCAGAGTCCGCCGCACTGGCGGAGGCGGAAATTATCCGGCTTGCACATGAGGCGGACAGGGAGTAGAGGTAATTCATAGAAATAATAAAAATGATATAGAACAAAGACGGAGAGTGTGAATCAGTGAAAACGGATGTAGAAAACAGATTAATCTGGCTGGACGGAAAAATTGTAAACATAAAGGATGCAACAGTTAACGTTTTAGCTCCTACAGCTCAATTTGGATTAAATGTGTTTGAAGGAATTCGCTGCTATTGGAATGAGGAGAAAGAACAACTGTTTGCATTCAGGCTGGACGATCATCATAAACGACTGCAGAGGTCCATAAAGCTTTTGCAGCTGGACAGTCCATATAGCTTAAGTGACCTGAAAAATGCGTTTATAGATGTGGTAAAAGCCAATGATTACAGAGAAGATATAGCAGTCCGGCAGACTGTATTTGCCGATGGCTTTGGCTCCTGGGGTTCAGAAGGACCTGTAAATATGTTCGTATCTCCCATACCCAAAGCAAAATCCAGCGCGGAATATAATAAAAAAAGCTTACGTTGCTGTATCAGTTCCTGGAGGCGAATCAGTGATTCCGTTCTCAGTCCCAGAATAAAGTGTGGAGCAAATTATATAAATTCCAGAATGGCACAAAGAGAAGCGCTGAGAAATGGATATGATACGACAATTTTTTTGAATGATGCCGGAAAAGTGGCGGAAGGCCCGGGAAGCTGTCTGTTTATCGTGAAAAATGGCATATTGATTACCCCATTGCTTACAGATTCTGTGTTGGAAAGTATAACAAGAGATACTATTATCAGGATTGCACGGGATATGGGGATTGAAACGCTTGAACGCAGTATTGACCGGACAGAGCTCTATACGGCGGATGAAGCGTTTCTATGTGGGTCTGCAATGGAGATTACACCTGTTTGCAGTGTGGATAAATATGAAATAACAGGAGGGAATAGGATAACAAATTGGATTCATAACAAATATTTGAATATTGTTACTGGGAATGACAGGATGTACTTGGAGTGGCTGACAATGATTAGCAACTAAACCTATGTAACGACATGCTATTATAATGCAATTTATATAGAATAACGGAGGTAGGTGGATATGAAAGTGTGGTTAATTAATCATTATGCAGTGCCTGTAAAATATTATCCATTGGCCAGAACTACAAATTTTGCAAAATATTTGATCAGAAAAGGTCATGAAGTTACTATATTTGCCGCCAGTTCAGTTCATAACAGTGAGATCAATCTGATTAAGAATCGTATTTTATATAGAGAAGAATGGGTAAATGAAATTCATTATGTGTTAGTTCATTGTAAAACATATAAAGGAAATGGCATAGACAGGATATTCAATATGTTTGAATTTCCATGGAAATTAAAAAAGGTATGTCAATGTTATGAAAGACCGGATGTTATTATGGCATCTTCGGCTACTCCGCCAGCATGTATGCAGGGATTAAGATTAGCAAAAAAATATGGTGCCGGAGCGATTGCTGAAATAAGTGATCTCTGGCCAGAAAGTTTTGTAGCCTATCATCTGCTCAATAAATGTAATCCCTTATTGAAACTAATGTATTTGTATGAAAAAAGGATGTATATTTATGCAGATAAGTTAATATTCACGATGGAAGGTGCCTATAACTATATTCTGAAAAAAGGATGGGATAAGAAAATTGACAGAGAAAAAGTCTTTTACATTAATAATGGAATTGATTTAGAGCAATTTTGTTATAATAGAGCACATTTTCAGATACAAGATAACGACTTAAATAACCATAAATTGTTCAAAGTAGTATATGTGGGATCAATACGAAAAGTAAATAATCTGGGATTACTTTTGGATGCGGCGAAGCTGGTTCAGAATCCTGAAATACAGTTTTTGATTTGGGGTGATGGTGATGAATTAGCCATGTTGAAAAAAAGAATTCGAATAGAAAACATTAATAATGTAAAATTTAAGGGAAAGGTTAACAAAAAGTATATTCCCTATATAACAAGTAGCGCCAACTTAAATTTTTTGCATAGTACTGATTCTGAGATTTTTCAGTTTGGAATAAGTGCGAATAAAATATTTGATTATTTGGCTTCAGGGAAACCCACATTGGTAGATTTTGATTGTCCCTATAATCCAATAGTTCAGACAGGTTCAGGGATAGCACTGTCATCTCCCAATGCAGAAGAGATAAGAGAAGCCATTATAGAATTTAAAAATATGGAGTACCACAAGTATAAAATATTTTGTGATAATGCGGCAGAAGCTGCTAAGAAGTTTGATTTTTATAATTTAACGAATCAACTGGAAAAGATTTTGAAAGAAAGTATATGGTAAAATAAATTATGCGTATTTTGCACATAAATATTAATTATTTGTTTACAGCATTACATCAGACTATGATAGAACATTTAACGGATGTAGGATTAGATAATTTTGTATTTGTGCCAATACATGATAAAGCAGATAAAAAGATTATCCCAAATTCTAATGTTGTAGTTTCATGTTGTTTTAGAAAAAGAGACAGGATACTCTATTTTTTTAAACAAAGAAAAATTTTGAAGTCTGCTATCGATATGTTGCCTATCTCTGATTACAATGTAGTTCACGCTTATACACTATTATCAGATGGAAATATTGCGATGCAGATCTCTAAAAAATATGGTATTCCTTATATAGTTACTGTAAGAGGGACAGACCTGAAAGATTTTTTCCATCTGAAACCTTATCTGATTCCCCATGGGATAAAAATTATGCAGCATGCTGAGAAAATAATTTTTATCAGTAAAGCCTATCAGCAAAATATGATGCACAAATATGTTCCTGATAATATGCGGAAAGAAATAGCAGGGAAATCAATGGTTATTCCAAATGGAATTGACGATTTCTGGTTAGAAAATATATTTCATGAGAGAGATTATATTGAAACGCAAAAAAGGTTTGACAAAAAGGAACTAAAAATAATATGTGTGGCAAGCATTTTAAAGGATAAAAATATTCCTTTTTTACAGAAGGCATTAAAGAAACTTGTAGAGAAAGGCTGGAAGATACAATTTCATTTAATAGGAAATGTTGCTGACAAAAAGGAGTTGAACAAAATCGAAGCGGATAAATATACGATATATCATGGTAGTATGAAAAAAGAAGAGCTGATTCGTTGTTACCGGGAGAACGACATTTTTGCTTTAATCTCTCATACAGAAACCTTTGGCCTTGTGTATGCAGAAGCAATGTCACAGGGACTTCCGGTTATATATACTTCAGGGGAAGGATTTGATCAGCAATTTGAAGATGGCTGTGTAGGGTTTTCAGTTTCAGATCGAAGAGTGAATGATGCCGTGGAAAAGATTTTAAGGATAGTATCCGATTACAGAGGAATTTCTGAAAATTGTATTAAGAAGGTTAAAAATTTTGAATGGAGTCAAATTGTAAATAATTATAAAGAACTTTATAGAGATATTCTAAATGGTTAGTGACATGGAGTATAGTAAAAATGGGAAAACGTGTGTTGAAATTAAGCTGCAATGATTGGAAAAATGCAAGCCATGATAAAAGAGAGCTATCCGCATATAGAGAATTGGGAGAAGAAGTTGCAGTAGTTGCAAAGGGGAATATTAAGGATAAAGGGAGAAGCGAAATGGTAGATGGCTTTAAAGTGTTTCGCTTGACAACCCGGCCTTTTGGTAACAAGGTTCCTGATGTAGTAAATAGAATATTTTCCTTATTTTTTTGGGCGCGATTTGTGAAGCAGCTGCGAGTGGATGTGATTACTGCTCATGACATCGATGCCCTTTTTATTGCATGGCTGTCACTATTTGGTATCTTGAAGAAAAACAGACCAGCTTTGATATATGATTCCCATGAATTTGAAATTGAGAGAAATGTGAAGAGAAATAAGTTACAAAAATATGTAATTATCCACCTGGAACGCTTTTTGATCAAAAGATGTAACTTTTCAATTATGGTGAATGAAAATATTGCAGAAGAAGTAAGTGAGATTCACAAACTAAAACAAAAACCGATTGTGATCAGAAATGTTGCAGAAAGATGGGAGATTCAGGAAAGCGACTGTGAAAGAATAAGAGCTGAATTTGAGCAGCAGCTGGGTATCGGCGGGGAAATGGGAAATAAGCCTGTTATGCTAATGTATCATGGGGTTTTGATAGATGGCAGAGGAATAGAGATGTTGATCAGGCTGATTTCTGCCAGAGAAGATACAGTAGCAGTGATACTTGGAAATGCGCAGAGACAGGAGTATTATGATTCGCTTATAAGCCTGACCAAACAATTGGGAGTAGAAAAACGTATCTTATTTCATGAGGCCGTTTCAATAACAGAGCTGTGGAAATATGTCGGCGCAGTTGATGTTGGCATGATATTGGCGCCGGCTGTGTGCAAAAATTCGTTGTATTCACTGCCAAATAAGTTCTTTGAGAATATACAGAGTGAAACACCTGTTATATGTCCTGAATATCCTGCTATGAAAACTTTGGTAGATAAATATAAAATTGGAATAACATGTGACCCGGGTAATCTGGCAGATATTGCAATAGCTGTAAGTCGGATGAAAAATGACAGGGAATTTTATTTGTCATGTAAAATGAATTTGAAAATAGCAAAGGAAGAATTGTGTTGGAATTCGGAGAAGCAAATTCTGAAAAGTGCTTATAAGAAATATATTATGGGTAACAGGAAATAAAAATATGAAGGAATATAAGAATGATGAATTAATAAGAGCGAAAGCGGCTACTATTAGATGGAATGACGGCTTATTTGTGCTTTCAGCCCTGATATATCGCGTTATGCTGGACTGGGGATATAAAGTGCTTTCGACATCATATTTTAAAGTGCAATTTGCTTTGAATATCAATGAAGCGAAAGTGCTGATTTCGTATATTGCTGTACTGATTCTTTGCATGCTGACAGTACACAAAAGTGGTTCTAAAGTGTTTTTTATTCGAATGTTATTATTTGTGACAGTTATTCCAAATACTTCGGTGTATGGTATGAGAGATGGAAGCAGTGTCTTTTTTGGGTGGGTTACATTATCATTTGCAATAACAGAAATATTTGTTTTGAATCTGAAACTCTGGCGTAGCGATGTAATCAGGAAAAGTGACATCAGGAACAAAACGTATGAGTTTGGCAGGAAAATGCATATTCGGAAAACAGATCAGGTTGGAACCTTGATAAATTTTGCTCTTATGCTTTTTACAATTATAACAATAATATGTATGTATGTGTCAAATGGCATGCCGGGAACCATTGCGTTAAATCTTTATAAGGTTTATGAAGTGAGAAACAGTTATCAGGCATCAAAGTATCTTAATTATGCAATTTCGCTGGTATCTACAGTTATTGTTCCCTTTGGTATAGCGGATGGATATGTAACTGGCAGTAAAGGAAAATTTATTTTTTATACCATTGTACAGTTAACATTATTTCTGTGGACCGGAAATAAAGTTTTTCTATTTTCTCTGATTATCATTATAGGACTTCTCATTATAATAAGGTGTAGATTGACAAGAAATGTGTTCTTTTATGGAATAACATCCATTACCTTTTTGGGGAATTTATCATGTATATTTGAAAATGAAATATTTGAATTTATCTTCTCGCTGGTAAACAGGCGCATGCTGTTAGATTCGGCTACTTTGAAATATTTTTATTATGATTATTTTGTGGTTCATGATCAAACAGTATTGGGGCTGGGAGGAACCGTGCTGGCTCCTTTTTTGGGAAAAGGTTTGGGGACAGAATATAGATATGATTTGAGTTATTACTATACAGGAATGAAATCAAATGCGAATACAGGAATCTTTGGGGGAGATTTTGCGCAGTTGGGAATTTATGCATTTGTAGTAGTACCGGTATTACTTATTATGTTGTTCTATTTGATTGAGAGGGTAGAACATTATTGCGGCTCTGCATTTGTGCTGTTGTTTTTTGTGTATACGATATATTATTTGAATGAGACTTGTATCTTTTTATATTTATTTAACTTTACAGGTATACTTGTGTGTATTATTAGTTTGTTTTATCGTTATAAGAATTGCAAAAATATGGGGGCTGTTTTGAATTAATAGTCCAAACTTTGAGGAATAATGGAAAATATAGTTAAACTACTATTTGTTGGTGATACATTTATAGATAATGAGAAGGATAGTATACTGGAAGATATCTTGAAAGAAACATTACAAAACTGTGATGTTGTATGCTGCAATTTTGAGGCTCCTGTTAAAACGGAGTTACAGAAAGCAGCAAAGGAGCCAGGTGTAAAATTATCACAACCCAGTAGAACTGTGGAAATACTGAAACAGAACGGATTTAATTTGTTTGCATTGGCAAATAACCACATAATGAATTATGGATTAAATGGGTTAAAAGGTACACTTAACGCTATCAACAGGCTCGGAATCCACTTTATTGGAGCAGGACTGACATATGAAGAGGCATATAGACCTTTTATATTTGAAAAGCATGGAGTCAGGATAGGGATTATAAATGCCGCAGAATGTCAATATGGAACCATCGAACAAAACTTTGGGCAGGGAGGACATGCCTGGATATTTAGCCCGCAAATTTATTCGGCTGTTCTGAATTTAAAACAAAAATGTGACAGGGTGATACTTGTATGTCATGCGGGCTTGGAAAATGTTGAGCTACCCCTTCCGGAATGGCGTCAGGCATACAAGAACTTTATTGACATTGGAGTCGATATTGTAATTGGACATCATCCGCATGTTGTTCAGGGATGGGAAAAATACAGGGAAGGAGTCATCTTTTATAGTCTGGGAAACTTTATTTGGGACTCGGATAGGGTGAGTTCTTCTCAGGATCCGGCAATAGCAGTTCTGCTGAAGATGAATGGAGAAGCGGTAGAATACGAAATTATTCAGATTAAAAGAGTAAATAACCAAATTGTAATCACAAAGGAAAAGGTATTTCGAGAATACTTGAATGAAATATGCATGATTTTAACAAAAAGATATGAGTATGAACATAGAATAAATGAAATATGTATTCAGGAGTATGGGCGGGTATATTCTAAAAAAATATATGAATTGATCAGGCTCTCAGAAGGCAGTAAACTAAAACATTATCTATGGAATATATATATGATTGTTTTCAAAAAGAATAAGGTTGATGAGGATCTTCTTTATTTGTGGTGCGCCGATGAAACTTTACGATGGGTAATAAGGAGAGCTTTGATATATAAAGAAAAAATGCAGGAGACAGAGGATGAATGAGGAGCTGGAATGTAGGGCGTAATGCGGCAGTAGGATTAGCTTGCCAGATAATAATTTTAATATTGAACTTTCTTACGAGAACAGTTTTTACAAAATGTCTGGCCAGTGAATATTTGGGAATTACGGGACTGTTTTCCAATGTACTTTCAATTTTGTCGTTATCCGAATTGGGGATAGGCTCCGCGATAGTATACGCTTTATATAGGCCATTTGCGGAAGATAATCAGGATAAAATACGGGCACTTATCAGATTTTATAAAAAAGCGTATTCATATATAGGCACTGTAATTTTCTTTTTGGGAGTGGCATTAATTCCATTTTTGCCCTATTTGATAAAAGAAAAAAATACATCTGTTAATATATTGATTATTTTTGCTTTATATTTATTTCAATCAGTAATTTCATACTGGTTTTTGGCATATAGAAGTGCCATGTTGACTGCCAGTCAAAATGAATATGTTATCACGTTGGTTAATTGTCTGTGCACAGTTTGTATGTGTGTATTCCAGATGACAGTATTACTTTGTTTTAAAGGACAGGATATAGCATTATATCTTTACATTTTTATCCAGGTTTTGTCTAATATAGCTATGAATGGAATTATTTCATATGTAGTTGGAAAAAAGTATCCATATATAAATTCCAGAGAAGAAAGCAGATTAGAACAGATAGAGAAACAAGGAATATTTAGAAATGTATTTGGATTATCATTATACAGGATAACAAGTACAATAAATTCATCAGCCGACAGTATTATCATTTCCAGTTTTGTGAATATAACATCGGTCGGCCTGTATTCAAATTATACGCTTTTACAACTAGCTGTCGTAAGGATATTGGGTGTGATTTATAATCCATTGACGGCAAGTATAGGAAATTTAAATGTGACGGAATCAAAAGAGAAAAATAAATTTATTTTCGACTGCTTAAATCTGATGAGCTTTTGGACATACGGTTTTTGCAGTATTTGCCTTTTTATTCTTTTAAATCCTTTTATCGGAGGAATATGGTTAGGAAAAGAATGGCTCTTGGATGAAAAGACAGTTGCAGCATTTGTAATCAAATTTCTGATTGACGGATTACTGGCAGCAGTCATCAAGTTCAGAGAAGCAGCAGGATTATTTTATAATGCAAGAATCAGATATTTATTAAGTGTGGTAATCAATGTATCAACCTCTATATTTTTTGTATATAATATGAAACTTGGAATATTTGGAGTTTTGGTGGGATCAATTTTGGCAGAGCTTCTTACACTGGCAATTGACCCTATCATTGTATTCAAATATGTATTTCAGAAAAAAGCGGCATCCTTTTATTTTACTTATTTTAAGTATCTGTTAATTATATTGGCGACAACTGTGTTACTGAGGTTTATTACCGGCCTGTATAACAGTTATTCAATATTAGGTTTTGCAGTAAGCCTGATGATTTGTATGATACTTCCAAATTTGATCTGGTTTCTATTATTTAGAAATACAGAGGAATTTAAATATTTAAGTAAAGCTGCTTTTGGGGTAGTAAATCGAGTTAAATCAAAGTTAAGTAAGGAAATAAATGAAAAATGATAGGATATAAAATTTGTTTTGAAGATGAAAGAGGTTTTCAATGGTATCATAATGAGACAGTTTGTATAAAGGGGTATGGGTGGCATAATGGAGAGTACTTGGATGGTGAAAATTTACTTTCATTCTTCAGCGATATAAAATCAGAGGAACTTTTAGAACATTCTTTAAACCGATTTAACGGATGCTTTGCAGGTTGTGTATTGATAAATGAAATTTTATATCTTTTTACGGATCATATTCGCAGTATTCCCTTATTTTATGATAATCGGAGAAGAATCATATCAGACAATACAGGTTTTGTAGAATTAACTTCAAAGGAAGTTGATAAAGTTGCAGTGGCTGAAGTAATAAAATCAACTATGCATGTATCTAATGACAGAACTTTTTCAGAACAGGTTAAGCAGGTGATGGCATGTAATATAGTTGCTTTGGACAGAAGTGGAAATTGCAGAAAAATTATATACTATCAGCATATTCATTCAGACAGTAACTTTAAAAGTTCATATGATCAGTATCTATCAGAAATTAGTGTACTTACGCATAATGTATTTAAACGTATGATTGACTCTGTTGGAGACCAGACTATGATTGTCCCGCTAAGTGGAGGATATGATTCCAGATTTATTGTAACAGAATTGAAGGAACTGGGTTGTAAAAATGTTGTTTGCTATACCTATGGCTTCTCAGATGATACAGAAGAAACAGGAATTTCCAAAAAGGTTGCTGAAAAATTGGGCTATCAACATTTTTATGCAAAAATAGAGGAAACAGTGTGGGAGGATCTTTTCGAAAATGAAACAGCAGGGTATTTTTTGGAATATGACTATTTTTGTTGCAATTTACCACACATACAGGAGATCATGGCTCTTATTGAGCTGAGAAAGAATCCGTTATTTCCTCAAAAAGGAGTTATAATTCCCGGATTTTGTGCTGATATTTTTGGAGGAAGCTATACACTTGCTGTGGAGCAGGATCAGGAATATGAATATAGTATTGATTTGTTGACAGAATTTATATTTCACAGATTTTTTTCAGTCAATGAAAAGTTTAAGCACTATAATTTGAAAATTAAAGAGGATATAAAAGCTTTTTTTCAAGAAGGCAAATATTCTGTTACAAACCTGAGGGAATTTGATGCTGCAGCTGAATCCTGGTTTGCTGTTCATAAGATAGCACAGTTTATACTTATCTGTTTAAAGACATATGAATTTTTTGGATATTCATGGAGAATGCCTTTTTGGGATAAGGAGATGATTGAATATTGGTATCAAATTCCTATGTATTATAAACAGGAACAATCTTTGTATGACTATTCACTGATGGAAAGCTGGTTTAAGAAGTATGGAATTGAATATGCAAAAGCAAAAAAGAAGCAGAAAATTTATGTGAAGAAGTATAAAAGAAAAACATATGTAACTTTTCTGTATGGCATCATCATGTGGATATATTATAAATGTGGTATCATGCTGTATTTTAATAAAGACTCAAACAATTTCTATTATCTCTGCAGATTATGTTATAAAAAAATGCAGAACAGGAACCAGATTCATTTTTCCAATATAGCAATGTTTGAGACACTGACGCTATGGTGGCTGGAAAAACAGCTTTCAGCTGGAATGGTACACGATATTATGATAAAGGGAAATGAGGGTGATGAAATTGAATAAAATCAGGCGCTGTACACGTTGCATTATGGATGATTCATCTGATAAGACAATTCAGTTTGATCAAAATGGACATTGTAATTATTGTTCAACAGCATTTAAGCAGATTGGAAAAGTGTATTTTCCAGGTAAAGAAGGAGAAGAAAAGCTAGAAAGACTTCTTCAACAGGTGAAGATATCCGGAAAGGGTAAAAAGTATGATTGTATTATGGGAATTTCCGGGGGCCTGGACTCGTCCTATCTGGCATATCTGGGGCATAAATGGGGATTGAGGGTTCTGGCTGTGCACATTGATGATGGATTTGATACGGAAATATCAAAAGCAAATCTGGCAAAATTAATTAAGGCTACCAGATTTGATTATGAGGTTGTAAAACCGGATGCGGTCCAGTTCAATGCTCTGACGAAAGCATATATGAAGGCAGGAGTTCCGAACATTGCAATTCCGCAGGATAATGTGCTTTTTGCTTTTCTGTATGAGAAAATGAAGGAGTACAAAATCAGGTACTTTCTTGCCGGAGGGAACTTTGCACTGGAGTGTATCCTGCAGAAAGGGAATACCTATAAGGCGAATGATGTTGTAAATATAAAGGATATTAACAGGAGATTTGGCAGTCAGCCAATCAATAAATTAAGGTTCATTTCAACCATAAAAAGAGAAGTTGACAGTCGAATATTTAATATCAAGACGGTAAGACCACTCAACCTGATTGATTATAACAGGGACAGAGCTTTTAAGGAACTATATGATTTTTGCCAGTTTGAATATTATGGAAGAAAACACCTGGAGAATATATTGACAGCATTCATTCAATTGTATTGGTTTCCGAAAAAATTCGGTGTTGATAAGAGGACTTCACACTTATCGAGTATGATAGTAAGTGGTCAGATGACCAGAGAAGAGGCATTGAGCGAGCTGGGAGAACCCTTATATGATGAAAAGAAAATGGCAGAATATATTTCCTTTGTAAAAGAAAAGCTGGAATTAGATGATAAGGAATTTAATAAGATTATGTTGGCGCCGGTGCATATGCATCAGGAGTATAAGGTGGAAGATTCATCAGTACTATATCAGATTTTCAGGTCAATTCATAAAATTGTGGACAGGTAATAAAGCCTGAAGCAGGGGAGTAAACATCATGAAAGTAGTTACTGTTGTAGGGGCAAGACCGCAATTTATAAAGGCAGCTGTCGTATCCCGCCAGTTGAGAAAAAGTCATTCAGAAATTTTGATTCATACAGGGCAGCATTATGATTATAATATGTCAGGACAGTTTTTTGAAGAACTGGATATTCCGAAACCAGATTACAATCTGGGTATTTCCGGAGGAACTCATGCTCAGATGACCGGGAAAATGATGATTGGCCTTGAAGAGCTGTTGATAAAAGAACGACCGGACTGGGTGCTATTATTTGGGGATACCAATTCCACATTGTCAGCAGCATTGTCAGCTGTAAAACTTCATATTCCAATCTGCCATGTTGAAGCAGGTACCAGAACACACAGTATGACGAATCCAGAAGAAATCAATCGTATTTGTACAGATCATATTTCTACTTTATTACTGGCAAGTACACAGAGTGGTATGGATGAAATGCATAAGGAAGGCCTCAAGGGCAGGGCTTTTCTTGTGGGAGATCCTATGTATGATGCATTTACGCAATATAGTATGAAAAAGGATATTTCAGAAGTAGAGTTGACTACTCTTGAACAGAAAAGAATAAAAGTACCCGAATCGTATTATTATCTTACCTGTCATAGAGAGGAGAATACGAGTGTGGAAGATAACTTACTGGAAATATTCAAAGCAATGGAAGGTCTTGATGCAAAAGTAATTTACCCGGTACATCCAAGAAATAAACAAAGAGCCCTTGCCTTAAAAGAGAGAGAGAAGTTTCAGAATTTAGTATTAACAGAGCCAGTTGGATATCTGGATAGTATATGTCTGGTGAAGCATGCAAAGAAAATAGTTACGGATTCAGGAGGGCTTCAGCGTGAAGCCTTTTTTGCTGGGAAAAAATGTGTAACAGTACTTGACTTTGTTGTCTGGCCGGAGACGATGGTAGCTGGTAGAAATACTTTGTCTGCACCAAAGAAAGAGGAAATTATGAAAAAGCTGTCAGAACCACAAGTGGTAGATAGAAGCTATCAACCATTTGGAGATGGGTATTCTGCACAGAAGATTGTAAAGCAAATTGAGGAGAGAAGATATATAAATTTGATACGGAAGTAGTAAGTTTAGAATGGAATTGTCGTAACAGAAGGATATGATGTTGTGAACTATAAAGTATTGTGAGGTAAAAGTATGAAATATGCATTAATAGGCTGTGGTCGTATTTCTCCAAATCATATTGTGGCAGCAAAGACTAATAATTTGGACTTTGTAGGTCTCTGCGATATCATGCAGGAGAACATCCATGATAAAGTTGTCAAATTTGGACTCAGCAAAATCCCGCAATATACGGATTACAAAGAGATGTTGGAAGTGGAAAAACCGGAACTTGTAGCCATTTGTACGGAATCAGGTAAACATGCTGAGATTGCCCTGAATTGTATCGATGCAGGATGCAATCTAATTATTGAAAAACCAATTGCTCTTTCACTGGCCGATGCGGATGAGATTATCAGGAAAGCAAAAGAAAAAGGGGTAAAAGTCTGCGCAAATCACCAGAACAGATTTAACAAATCAATACAGAAGATTAGAGAAGCATTGGAAAAAGAACGATTTGGCAGATTATTTTACGGGACAGCTCATATACGATGGTGCAGGGATTTTGAATATTATTCCAGAGCATCCTGGCGGGGAACCTGGGAACAGGATGGTGGAGCATTGATGAATCAGTGTATTCATAATATTGATCTTTTGCGCTGGATGATGGGAAATGAGATTGATGAAGTAGTGGGAATGACAGATCGGTTGAATCATCCTTATATGGAGGCAGAAGATCTTGGAATTGCATTGATAAAGTTTAAGAACGGTGCGTATGGTATTGTTGAGGGGACTACTGATATCTATCCGAAGAATCTGGAAGAGACGCTTTATTTATTTGGAGAAAAGGGGACTGTAAAAGCCGGAGGACAATCTGTGAATAAGATTGAAGAATGGCGTTTCTCAGATGCACTGGACAACCCGGAGGATATTATCCGAATGTTTGGAGAGAATCCGCCAAATGTATATGGCTTTGGACATATCCCGCTCTATGCGGATGTCAGAGAGGCAATTGAGAATGACAGAGAGCCTTATGTAAGCGGAGAGGACGGAAGGAGAGCACTGGAGCTGGTACTGGCAATTTATAAATCTGCAGCGGAAGGGAAATCTGTAAAGCTGCCATTAGAAGCCTGTTCTGCTATGGACTTTTCTGGAAGATTTGGGGAAAGAAAAATACTCAGTTGACTTTGGGAGGGAGTCGCCATGGGCGATTTTTTTGTGCATGAAACCAGTATTATTGACAGAAATGTACAAATTGGTAATGGAACAAAGATATGGTGTTTTTGTCATATCCAATCGGGAGCTCAGATTGGAGCAAACTGTTCATTTGGCCAAAATGTAAATATAGCAAATAATGTGAAAATTGGTAATAGGGTAAAAATTCAGAATAATGTCTCTGTTTATGAAGGGGTTGAGTTGGAGGATTATGTGTTTTGCGGGCCTTCTATGGTATTTACCAATGATCTGACCCCCAGGGGCAGGTATCCAAAAGGGAGTCTGGGATATCGAAAGACACTGATCAGGCATGATGCCACATTAGGAGCAAACTGTACTGTTGTCTGTGGCAATATCGTTGGAGAATATGCCACAATTGCCGCAGGTGCTGTGGTTACCAGAGATGTAAAACCATATGCATTGATGGCAGGTATACCGGCAAGGAGGATCGGATGGGTTTGCCAATGTGGTCAGGTGCTGAATGAAAATTTTACGTGTCCGGATTGCGGGATGGAATATGTTTGCAGTAATGGTGATTTGGTATTGAAGAACACAGGGTAGACAAAGATATTTTGGAGATCATTGAATAGAGCAGAATTCGAAAGGAAAATCAGGGGACTGGAATGGAATTTAGAGATTTAAAGAAGCAGTATGCAGTGATGAAAGAAGAAATTGATTTGGCTGTTGCAGAGGTTATTTCATCCGCTAACTTTATATCCGGGACACAAGTTAGAAAACTGGAAGAACAGCTTGCTGAATATGTAGGTGTGAAATATTGCATTACATGCGCGAATGGAACAGATGCTATTTCTCTTGCACTGAGGATATGGGGTGTGGGAGAAGGTGATGCTGTGTTTGTTCCGGATTTTACATTCTTTTCCTCTGGTGAGTGTCCTGCATTTGCCAGAGCAACACCGATTTTTGTGGATGTTGATGATAGAACTTATAATATGGACCCGGACAGGCTGGAAAGGGCTGTATGTAAAGTAAAAGCAGAAGGGAAATATAATGCCAAAGCGATAATTGCTGTTGACTTGTTTGGGCTTCCGGCTGACTATGATCGAATTCAATCGATCTGTAAGAAATATGATTTACTGCTTCTGGAAGATGGAGCACAGGGATTCGGGGGAAGTATCCGTGGCAGGAAAGCCTGTAGTTTTGGAGATATTAGTACTACGTCTTTTTTCCCGGCTAAGCCCCTTGGGTGTTATGGAGATGGTGGGGCTATTTTTACAGATCGGGAAGACTGGGCGGAACTGCTTCGTTCCTATTGTGTCCATGGCAAAGCGGGAAATGATAAATACAATAATATCAGAATTGGCGTAAACAGCAGGCTGGATACTATTCAGGCTGCTGTTTTGTTACCGAAACTAAAAGCTTTTCGGGAATATGAACTTGACTGCGTAAATCAGGTGGCGAGTTGGTATACATCAAGTTTGAAGAACGGTGATCTAATTCTTCCTGAAATTGTGTCTGAATATAGTTCTTCCTGGGCTCAATACACTGTACAGCTGCCAAAGTATGCGAATCGCAGTGCAGTACAGGCGAGATTAAAAGCTGCTGGGATACCATCAATGGTGTATTATAACAGACCAATGCATATGCAGGGAGCTTTTGCAGGAACAGATAGCGCAAAAGCGGATTGCCCGGTTACAGATTATATTTGTGGGAGAGTATTAAGCCTTCCTATGCATCCGTATCTTTCAGAAGAAGAAGTCTGGAAAGTGAGTAGAAATTTGAAAAAAGCATTAATTGAGGAGTGAATGAACATGAAAAGGGTGAGTACAGAAAATTTAACTGTTTATGAAGCACTGGTGGAAAGAAAGGCAAATCTGGCCCTGGTTGGACTGGGATATGTGGGAATGCCAATTGCTGTTGCCTTTGCGGCAAAAGGACTTAATGTGATAGGTTTTGATTTGAATTCTGCTAAAATAGAACTATATAAAAAGGGTAAAGATCCAACGAAAGAAATAGGGGATGAGGCTATAGCAGCAACTTCTGTTGCATTTACCTCGGATGAAAAGGAATTACAACGGGCGAAATTCATTATTGTAGCAGTGCCGACCCCAGTAAACACAGATCATACGCCAGATTTAACACCTGTAGAAAGCGCTTCCAGGATTGTGGGACGTAATCTTACACCAGGGGCTATCGTAGTTTATGAGTCTACTGTTTATCCGGGAGTCACCGAAGATGTGTGCATTCCGATTTTGGAACATGAGTCGGGACTAAAGTGTGGAGTTGACTTTAAATTGGCTATAGTCCGGAACGGATTAATCCGGGGGACAAAGTGCACACGCTTCCGAGGATTTGTAAAATTGTATCCGGTATGGATGAAGAAAGCTGTGAAATTATCAGAAATGTATATGATATTGTGATAGAAGTCGGATCTTATCCTGTCAGTTCTATTAAAACAGCAGAAGCAATAAAAGTAGTAGAGAATAGCCAAAGGGATATTAATATTGCATTTATGAATGAACTGGCTATGGTATTTGACCGGATGGGAATTGATACAAACGAAGTTGTGGATGGTATGAATACAAAATGGAATGCACTTGGATTCCGGCCTGGACTGGTAGGAGGACATTGCATTGGTGTTGATCCTTATTATTTTACCTATGAGGCGGAAAAATTAGGGTACCACAGCCAAATTATCCTGAATGGCAGAATCGTAAACGATTCCATGGGGGCGTATATAGCAGATGCTACAGTGCGAAAAATGATAGAAGCTGGACAGGCACCAAAGAAGAGCCATGTAGTTATTTTGGGACTGACTTTCAAAGAAAATTGTCCGGATACCAGGAACAGCAAAGTTGCAGATATTATAAAGCGTTTAAATGATTATGGAATAAAACCTGAAGTAGTAGATCCATGGGCTTCCGAACGAGATGCAGAAATAGAATATAAAGTAAAACTTAAAAAACTGGAGAATATTGAAAATGCCGACTGCATCATTGTGGCAGTGGCACATGACGAATTTAGACAATTGAAGTTAAGCAGTATAAAAAAGTTGTATAGTGCAGAAGCAGATAATGAGAATGTATTAATTGATGTAAAGGGACTATATCAACTCAGTGATCTGGAAGCAAGCGGCCTGAGATTTTGGAGATTATAAGTTACAAGGGCAGAGCCGGTTTTCTGGATCTGCCCTTGTCTGCATTATCTGCATCCAGTAATGCCTTTGCTTTAGACTTGCCAATCCAAAGCCTCAGGATATCCTGTACTGTATTTACAATGTCCCGTTCACTCATAGCTATTGCGGCGGTTATCTATCCGATTAAGCCCATGATCGTTGCTCTTGACACCAAATGAACAGTAAAATTTCGGCTATCTTTTTTTAGCATTTTCCGCAAATCCCCCCTTGCAAAACATACAATATCCTGATAAACTATCTCCAAAAGCATGTATTCTATTGAATGATCTGCAGCCGAGTCTGTATTCCAGGGAAATACTTCCATCTTACTTCAATTGAAACCTGTGCTTTTTATTCCAAACTACTAAATTGCATGGGATTTCAGAAGATGGAGAGGTTTCTTTCTGCGGGTGATGCGTCAATCCTTCTTCCGGAGATCCCGGAAGGAGGAAAGAAATGAGTAAAAGAAAAAACAAAAAGAACCTGGTTAACCCCGGGAGGGCAGCAAAAAGGCAGAGAGGGAAGGCAAATCTTCATTATAAGGATACAATATTCCGCATGCTGTTTCAGGATAAGAAGCGACTGCTGGGACTTTACAATGCCATCAGCGGACAGGAATATGCGGACCCGGAAATGCTGAATATTGTCATGCTGGAGAGTGCAGTATATCTGGGAATGAAAAATGATCTGGCATTTCTGATTGATATGCGGCTGTATCTGTTTGAGCACCAGTCAACTGTTAATAACAACATGCCGCTGAGATTTCTGCAGTATGTATCCGCAGAGTATGAGAAGCTGATTGTCTCTCAAAGCCTGTACCAGCGTGCACAGGTGAAGATACCTGCCCCGCATTTTATTGTCTTCTACAATGGCGTGGATAAATATGCGGAATATTCGGAACTGTGTCTGTCGGCATCCTATGAAGTACAGGAAGAAAATCCGGAACTGGAACTGCGTGTGCAGGTGCTGAATATCAATGAGGGCTATAATGAAGAGCTGAAAGAGGCATGCCGGACCTTAAAGGAATATATGCAATATGTGGATAAAGTCAGAGCATTCGCAAAGAATATGGACATAGACGAAGCGGTGGACAGAGCCGTGGATGAATGCATTGAGCAGGACATCCTGAGAGAATTCCTGCTTGCAAACAAGGCAGAGGTGAAGCATATGAGCATTTTTGAGTATAATGAGGAGAACGTAAGGCAGGTCATCAGGGAAGAATCCTATGAGGAAGGCAGAGAAACGGGCAGGATTGAAGGTAGAATTGAAGGCAAAATAGAGGATATCCTGGATCTTTTAAAGGAAAAGGGAACTGTGCCGGAGGAATTGGAGAAAAGGATTACATCGGAAACAGATATGGATATATTGAAAAAATGGCTGAAGCTTGCCGGCAGAGTGAAGAATGTCGAAGAAATTATAAAAGGGTTATAAGGGTAAATGGATATACGATTTTCCACCAAATGAGATGGCGACGTAGAAAATATCTCTTGGCGCGGATTTTTGGAACACTGAAATTATATGCCCAGGATGACGGAATTATATTTTAAACAGGAGCTGATATGATATGAGAGAACAAAATCCGGAACTGATAAACAGAAAAATCAGAGGCAGGTACAGGCTGAGTATAAGGACGAGCAAGAAGATTTTAACTGTTGTAAAGAGAGCGAAAAAACCTCTATGACGTGGTGGCCCCTCCCAGACCCGCCGCCCCTTCTTCTGCTAAACCAATTCAAAAGAAAATATATCCGCATTCACCTCCACATGGATCCGGCTCTCCACCTGATTCCAAACCTCAATCAAGTCACCGTTTTTCTTGAATCTCTCCGTCATATCCCTTTTACATTTATTTGTATATTTACTGTTTCTCGCCACTTCGCTGTCTCTTGCAAAGATCACCAGCTTTCTGGCCTCGCTGCACTGAAGCCATTTTGCGATATACTGCCACCACATTTTGTCCGTTTCTCCGATCGACATCCCAAAGACACAGATCACGCTACTGTCGTCAATGGCGGCACGCGCTTCCTGAATTCTGCTGTTTTTGTAAGACTTGTTAATTTCTTCTTTGATTAACAGTTCTTTCTTTTCGATGTCCCTCTGGAAATTTTTGTTCGCGATCTGATTTTTGTCGTTGACTCCCAGAACCATATTGTCGGATATGGTGCCGTGGATATGTATTACATCTTCCAACCTGAATTGTCTTCCCGTATCCTGTTCTTTCGCGGCTTTTAGACATAACTCCAGAGTGTCTGTATAATTGAACGAGATGAAAGAATACTTTCGTTCATCTGGATGGACGGGCAAAACGCGCAATATATCCTGTTCGATGATCTTTGGGAAATGACTGTAGAAATTTGTTATGGAGTTCAGCATGATAAGCCCGACTTGCTTTTTTCGCCCCTCTTCCCTTAGATTGATCTTATATGTTTCCTCCTTCAGATAATCTGCCAGACATTCTTCCAAATCTTTTTCATATTGCTCAAAATTTCTCTCGTCTGGCAGGGATATTTTTTCTGTGTATTTTCCGATTCCCAACTCCAGATCTGACCAGGCCTCTATGTTTCCCTCTATATTTTTTGCCAGAAGATTATCCGGATAGTTCTTTATAAAATAAGGATAGAAGTCACTATACCTTGTATTCAGGCCCACATTTATGTCGAATCCGTTTCCGATCAGAAAGGTTATCCTACTCCCGCCATCCTTTTGTGTCGGCGCAGCTTCAACAACTGCTCCAGCCTGGGACTTTGCGCGCATTCTCTCTCTGGCAGCCATGTATTCATACTCAATTTGCTTCCGGAGAGCTCCGTAATACGCGTCCCCTGCCTGGATTGTATCAGCATTTATATTAGGATAGCGACTGTGAAATGTTTCCTGTGCATCCATTAATCTTCCGTCTTCATTTCGAGACAAACCCTTCTGGGTGGGTGTGCGAAGCTGATGGATTACCATGGTGGCGAATGAATTGTCCTTCTTAATATAGACGTCTTTGGGGGAACAAATATACAGGGAACCTGTTATGCATCCCGCATAATTCGGGTCAACGGTGGTTGAGGTTACGATAATCCCTTTCAGGGCGTAGGATCCGCGCGAGTGCAGAGTCGCCATATACTGGGAGGAAAAATATACGAACTCCTTGCTGATGACGATATAACGATGTTCGGATAAAAGCACATATCTGTTATTGTCTTCCGCAAACGTTTCTGGGACCTGGCCCGTATCGGCGTCCCGGATGAATCCGATGGTCAGGTCATACCCCAGGCCGGAAATGTTTTTGTCACGCCGGTTCAGAATCAGGATTCCTTCCTCCTTTTTGATCAACCTGACAATATCGTCATAACTTAATACAGCCATTTCCTCCTCCTCGTCTCTTCAAAAGTTCTTTTGTCATTGCCGCCGCCTCCGGCGTATCGATATCCCACATATCATGAATGGGCATCTCCGATACCGTATGTGTAGGGATGTATTCCTCCAAAAAGGAGGAGAGCCTGTAATTCTTCATGGATAAGTAGGAATCCATAAGTGGGAAAGGAGAGGCAAGCCAAAGAGAAATCATTCCTCCGTACTTTTTTTCCTGAATCCCGCTTATCTCGCCCGTAATCCCATTCTTCTCATATCTCACGATCCGGCCTTCCTTCGTGAGAAACGCCCGCTCTGAGAGGAGCGAGGGCTGGCGCACGGTTTGGATCACCAGATCCGTGTCGGTGCCGATGGATTGGAGCCCGATATTCAGCATGTCTCTAAAGTCGTCCTGATCTGCTATGATATCCTCGAAAGCCAGGAGAAAAGGAGGGGATACCATATGTTTTACTCGAGAAAAGGAAAGCAGGGTTCCTTTTTGTTCCTTTTCTTCAATAAATTCGAGATGATTTGTGTAATGAGCATGATATGTAAGCAAATCCCGCACATCGGATGTTACGGAATGATGGACCACATAGATCTTTTCGATTCCACTGCCGATCAACAAATCTATGATATAGGAGATCAACGGCTTATCACCGATGGGAATCATTGGTTTAGAGGGAGAATCTTTTGTCCGGCGCATGCGCCTTCCGTAGCCGCTGGCAAGAATGACGGCTTCCCTAAGTCTATATTTGTACTCCATGGCTACTTGTCCTCCGTCTCTTTTGTTTTTGATTTTAGTTCCCATCCGCTGTAATACAATTGGTAATCAATCTTCAAGAGATATTATAATGCAACCAGATGGAAATGGCAATTGACAGACAAAGTATTTTTCCAAAAACACTTCAAGATATGTGTCCCATTCAGCAGATACCCGTCATACCATTCCTGAAGTAAAGAGAAGGAGATAGATTTCTGATGACACAGTGCGGATACTTCTTCCTCTGTAAATCCGAAAAAGGTTGCCAATTCGGCCGGGGCCAGGATGGAATACTGTTCCTTTTTTCTTTTGCAATGCGAAAGACACAATCCCTTTCGTCAATAATAAATACAAAGCGCTTTCCGCTCTGCGCATATAACTGTCGCAATATGCCGGGCAGTCCATAAGAATCCTTTTCAAAATAATTTCCATATTCATCCCTGAGTTCCTCATTACCCCGCCCCATCGCCCCCAATCGTGCCATATAGCTTCCGGTACTGACTGGGGGAAATCCCATGACGCCGCCGGAACTCCCGCGCGAAATGCTGGCGGTTCTCATAGCCCACCTCCAGCGCTACTTCCAGAATATCCTTCCGGGTCAGGGTCAGCAGGGCGGCGGCTCTGTCAGCCCGCACTGTATTGATATGGGTGGTGATTCTGCGGCCGGCGTATTTGGAGAACAGCGACTCCAGGTGAGAGCGGCTGACTCCAACGGCACCGGCGATCTGTTGAATGGTCAGGGGTTCACTGCTGTGTTCGGCAATGTATTTTTTGGCCTCGCTGATATAATGGATTCCGGCCGCTTTCCGTTTTGTGAAAAAGGTCCGGGACATCTTGATATATAAAACTGTGAGAAGTGCCGTCATCATGATATCTTTCTGGGGCGAGGGGGCATGGAATTCCCGAATCAGTTCGTTTATGGTGGAGGAAGTATTTTCCTGATCATAAAGGATACAGTAACGATTTCTATAATTCATAAAACCGTCTATTATATCGTTGTTCTGACACAATGTATCCAGATCCAGATGAGCAGAATTCTGAGAGGGCCGGAAATGCAGGCGATAGACCAGATTGTTTTCGCCGGAGGGAATCTCCAGATCGTATTTCACATATCGGTGAAAATAGACTATGCTTCGATAGGCCGCCTTGATTGTCCTGTCAGAAACCTTCACATAGCAGGACCCGTTTGCCACATAGAGGAGTTGGTTTTCCGTATCTGTATCCTGACCTGGCAGATTGTGCCGGTCACGAAGTGTATCGCAGGCAGTCATTTCCATATAAAAAGGCAGATCATTTCTTCGCAGCATCGTGAAATCCTCATCTAATAGTACTCTTCGTTTTTCTCATTGTAGCACAGCTTGGAACGTTTTTGAATGTCAATTATTTTTGCCTGGATACATACAGGCAGGCGCTGAACTAATGTTAAAATTTTATAGTACAGAAAGGGCACAGCAAATTCAGCTTTCATCCGACGCAAGAAAAATGTAACTGTGCAGAAGTTACTTCTGTAATTATAGAATTCAGACAAAAAAAGTAAAATATGTTCCATATGTTTATCAAAATCATCTAATATGTTACGCGCAGAGCCGAAATCTATCTATAATAATATACAACAGCAGAACAAAACATAAAAAGAATACAAACAGAATATTTGCAAGACAGAAAGGAAACCATGGAGAAGCGAGAAGCCTGTGCAGAAATAAACAGAAGACTGGAAGAGGCATTAGCCGGAGAGAACCCGGGAAAATCCTGGAAAGAAGCACATTTACGGGACTTTCGGGCGGCGGTGGAGACACTGTCCGGAGGAAGCAATACAGTGATTGTGGATGACTGGGGTCTTCCTTCCGTTATGGTCAGGATTGCCGCGTGCAGAAACAGCGACTTGCTGGAAAAAGGGTCGGAGGCCATACATCTGGCATTCTACTCCAAAGGAGTGATGCAGGAGGAAATATATATTTCCAAATTCCAGAATGTTCTGATCGACGGCAGAGGATATTCACTGCCACTGAGAACCCCGGCATATGGAATCAATTTTGAACAGGCTCTGCAGGCCTGTCGGGGCAAAGGAGCCGGATGGAATCTGACTCCCTTTGCGCTGCGGGCGGCACTTGCTCTGGAAACGAGAAGGAAAGGCTTTTTCCCTCATGGGAACAGTGATAACGGTGTGGATTACCTGTACAGAGAAGAGCATGGGGAATCGGAGGAGGAAGGTGTGGTGCGGACAGGATCCGGTCCGGTCACCTGGTCTCATAATGGCGGCAGAGACGGAATCTATGACCTGACGGGAAATCTGAATGAATGGGATGCAGGGCTGCGTCTTGTGGACGGAGAGATCCAGGTGATACCGGATGGAATGTGGATGCAGGAAGACTGTACCATGGGAGAAGACTGCTGGTACTGGAGAAGCATTACACCGGAGGGAGAGCTGGCGGAGCCCGGTGTCCCAGGCGCCTTGAAATATACTTGCGGCGAGGATGGAATTCTCCTGACAGCCGGAGGACAGACAGGAAAGGATGCCACAGGGAACTGTGCATTTGGAAATATAAGGGCGGAGGCAGGACTTCAGATACCCGAGCTGCTGTATTCTCTGATGTTGTACCCGGAGGAGAAAGAGGGGTATGACGGCTGGCGTTGGATAAAGTCCGGTGGGGAATGCCTGCCCTTATGCGGCGGGGGATATCGGGCGCTGGATCATGCGGGAATCTTCTTTGTGGGGCTTACCTACCCCAGAACTCACAATTATAATCTGACCGGTTTCAGAAGTGTCTATGTAAAGCCGGGGAACGGGAGGTGAGGGTTATCAAAAATTTTGCAAAAAAGGTTCGGAAGAATAAGATTCTGCTCCTGATGCTGCTTCCGGCAGTTGTGTATGTTATTATTTTTTCCTATATTCCCATGGGCGGAATCATTGTGGCTTTCAAGAGATTCAGCTTCACCAAAGGGTTCCTTGGAAGTCCCTGGTGCGGCCTGGAAAACTTTCGGTTTCTCTTTATCTCGGACAAGCTGTGGACGCTGATGCGCAATACATTGTTGTACAATATAGCGTTTATTACTGTGGGAATCATTTTGGAGGTTGGATTCGCCATCATTGTCAATGAGCTGGGCAGCAAATGGTTTAAGAAAGTGTTTCAGTCCTTTATGTTTCTTCCCTTTTTTATATCCTGGGTGGTGGTGATCGCCATTGTGGATGCCATTTTCGGATACGATTCCGGGATTATCAACAACCTGCTGCAGAATCTGGGTATGGAGAGATTCAACATCTATGTGAACGCGGCGCCCTGGCCTTTTCTGCTGGTATTCTTCAAGGCATGGAAACAGACAGGCTATGGCTCCATTGTCTATCTGGCGGCCATAACGGGAATGGATCAGGAGATTGTGGATGCGGCGGAGATTGACGGGGCAAATATCTGGCAGAGAATACGCTATATCACCATTCCCAGTCTGAAACCTACCATTATCATTATGACCTTGCTGGCCGTCGGCAATATCTTCCGGGGAGATTTCGGCATGTTCTATCAGCTGATCGGGAACAACAGTGTACTGCTGGAGGTGGGAGATATTCTGGACCTGTACATTTATCGGGCAATGGTGTCCAGCAGTAATCTGGGTATGGCAAGCGCGGCAGGCTTTTATCAGTCAATCCTCTGTTTCTTCACCATTCTGGTCGCCAACTGGATGGTCAGGAAATATGATCCGGAGTATTCGCTGTTCTGATACCGGCCCTGTTGGTTTATCCTCTGCTGATAGCCGAATACCGTGAGGGCAGATACGAAATCCAAAGGCAGCGTCGGGTAATCCATGAAAAACCAGGTTGAAAAGCGGACTCAACCGAAACCAGACGGTAATGGCAGACAATCTATAAAAAACTGAGCTGAAAAAGGCTTCGGCCGAATCCAAAAACAAGTCAGGTAGTCCTTAAGAGCTGAGCAGGAAAACAGAGTTGAAAAAACTGGCTCAACCGAAACAAAGAATCAGGAGGCGCAGGTATGATGACACATGAAAAAATGGGAAAGTCCCCAAGACAGAAAACAGAAATCAAAATGTCCCCGGACAGAGTGGTTTTCAGCGTGATGGGATATTCGTTGGTGTTTCTGTTCGGAATGGCCTGCATGATCCCCTTTTACCTGATTCTGATTTCTTCTTTTGCGTCCGAATCGGCGCTGCTGAGAGAAGGGTATCGGCTGCTCCCTTCGGAATTTTCACTGGATTCCTACAGATGGGTTTTCCGGAATCCTGCCAGAATTCTATATTCCTATCGAAACACGATTTTTGTCACAACAGTGGGAACATGTCTGTCCATTGTCCTGGCTACCATGACGGGGTATGTTCTGGCCAGAAGGGATTTTCCCTGGAGAAATACGTTTGCCCTGTTTTTCTTCTTCACCACGCTGTTCAGCGGCGGAATGGTACCCTGGTATATTCTGTGTACCAAATACCTGGGCTTTAAGAACAATTATCTGGGGATGATAATGCCAATGGCATTTTCCGTGTGGAATATGATCATTTCCAAAAACTTTATGAAAAGTATTCCTTTTGACATCGTGGAGTCCGCTAAAATGGATGGCGCTGATGATTTCTGGATTTATATCCGGCTGATGATGCCGCTGTCCAAGCCGCTGACAGCGACGTTGGGATTGTTTTCAGCGCTGGCATACTGGAATGACTGGTATAACTCCATGCTGTTTATTACCAATAAGGATATGCAGAGTCTGCAGTACTTCCTGCAGGAGATGCTCAGCAGCATAGAAGCACTGAAGCAGCTTGTGGCGAAGGGAGAAATGGATGTTGTGATGTATGAAACTGTCCCTCAGGCAGGGATGAAAATGGCGATGACCTGTGTGGTTACGGGGCCGATTATATTCCTGTATCCGGTGATACAGAGGCATTTCGTAAAAGGACTTACGGTGGGAGCCGTGAAAGGATAGGAGGTCAAAATGAGAAAGAAGGCTGTATGGAAACAGATGACAGGGGCACTATTGGCCGGAATGCTGGTATTGTCCGCGGCAGGATGCGGCGACCGGGAAGGGGGAGGAGGTCCTTCGTCGGCGGGAAGCCAGGAAAGTGCCGCAAATGCCGGCAGTGAGAATGTGGAGAGCTCCGGAGACAGCAATGAGCAGGAAGGACAGGCGGACCCGGACAATCCCTGGGCAAACCTTGACCTGTCCGAACATGAGACGGTAAACTGCTATGTGGTAGGTGCATTGGGAACAGACTGGGAGAGCGTCACTCAGAAGGCGGTTGCACTGATAGAAGAAAAGACCAACACAACCGTGAACTTTGTACATATTCCCTGGTCGGATTTTCAGGCAAAATACAATGTGTTCCTGGCAGGGGACGAGGATGTGGATATGATCTATGCCGCTTCCTGGACAGGCTTTGCGGATTATGTGAGAAGCGAAGCGTACATTCCCTTTGATATGGAGTTCGTGAAGACCTGGATGCCGCTGACCTATCAGTATCAGCCGGAAGAATCCTGGGAGACAGCCACTTTTGACGGGAAGATTTACGGAATTCCCCCTGCAGCCTCCTGGCTGGGCGGGAACGGCTATGTGACCACACAGGATTTGCTGGATAAATACGGATTCAAGGCGGAGGATATTAAAAGCATGGATGACCTGGAGGAATACATGCTTGCGGTGGCTGCCGGGGACAATGAAGGACTCTTTGCCTTTAACCCGCAGAATTCCTATCCTCTGGACAGCGATCTTCTGGGACATCATACCTTCGGCATGGATGCAGGCAATATTACTTGGATGTTGTACAACTATGACTATAATAAACTGGAGACAGACGAGGCCTTTGACCCAGACAAGCTGGAATGGTTTGCGGGAACACAGAATTACAGGGATTTCGTGCTGAAAATGGCCAAATGGAACAAGGCTGGTATCTTTCCTGCCAATGTGATGGCCAACGGTACCATGCTGAATGACAATTTCGCGGAGGGGAAATCCGCAGTCATGGGATCGGATCCTTACGGAGCCAGTACGCTTCGGCAGACTATGAAGGAGCGTGGAAAAGAGGTAGTCTATCTGGATTGCTCCTTTGATGACAAGAGCGTGAGCATGAGAGGCGGCTATTACGGCTATACCACCTGTTTCCCGGTGTCCTCTAAGAAAATGGAGCGCTCCGCGGTGGTTCTGGACTGCATGAAGTATGACGAGGAGGTGCATATGCTCCTTCTGGGGGGGATTGAAGGAGAGCATTATATTCTGGATAAAGAGACCAATACCCGGGACCTGGGGCCCAGGGCAGAGGCGTATCCCTGGGGCGGATGGCTGTACTGGATTCAGAATAACGACGATCCTTCCGCCAAAATTGATGAGGACCTGCAGAAATATCAGGATAAATACCTGGCGGCGGAGGTCTCGATGGATAACTTTCCTGTGAGTGGATTCAGCTATAATGGAACACAGTATGAAGCAGAGCTTGCGGTGCTGAATGCGCTGTTCAACGAATATCGTTTCTCCTTCTGCTTCGGAATCTACCAGGACGATACGGAAGCCAAACTGGATGAGTTTATCCGGAAGTGTAAAGAGGCGGGAATCGATGAGATCATAGCGGACTACAAGAAACAGGTGAAGGAATACGTTGAAAGCCGCAAATAAACAAAACATAAACCGGCACGGTCTGACGTTTTTGTCCGAACTGTGCCGGTGAATGTGGTAGAAGGGAAGTCCGCATCGGGGAAGAGGAGGACGACAGCAGGGAAGGAGAAGGCAGTAACAGGAAAGGGAAGGCCACACCGGAGAAAGGAAAGTCTATTCTGGGAAAAAGGAAGTAATACTGAGAAAGGGAAGATGGCAGCAGGGAAAGGGAAGTCTATGCCGGAAAATCAAAACGATACCGAGAGAAAGATGGTGCCGGGAGGGAACATGGGACAGAGAAAAGAGAAGTTGACGCTGAGAGGAAAGCAACACAGGAAAAATGGAAGATGATGTTAAGAGCGGAAGAGGATACGGAAAAGAAAATGATATCGAGGAAAGGGGAGTACATATGGAGAGAAGAGAATTACCGGAAGTGACACCGGAATCTGTGGGGATAAAAAGCCGTGACATTATACAGTTTGTGAGAGATTTGGAAGCCTCCGGAACGGAGATGCACGGTTTTGCGATTCTGCGGCATGGACAGATTGCGGCAAAAGGCTGGTGGCAGCCCTTTGCCCAGGACATTCCCCACGGTGGTCAGTCATTGACGAAGACCGTTACGGGGACCGCGTACGGCATTGCGGAAAAGGAGGGACTGCTGTCGCTGGAGGACAGGCTGACAGACATTTTCCCGGAATGTGCGGATGGCTGTGCGGGTCCTTACTGGGGACAGATGAAAGTGCGGCATATCCTGACAATGGCGTCGGGAATGGAGACCATGCCTTCCGTAAAGTCTTCTGAATGGATCAGAGAGTTTTTCCGGATTCCCATCATTCATGAGCCGGGCACAGCATTTTATTACAACAGCATTGCGTGCTCCATGGTGGGGGCCTGCATTACCCGGAAGACAGGACTGGGACTGAAGGAGTATCTGACACCCAGACTGTTCCGGAAGCTGGGGATCAGTGAGGACAGGGTGGGATGGCTGAATCATCCGGACGGTTCTCAGAACGGAAGCGGCGGAATCATTACTACCACCCTGGATAATGCCAGGCTGATGCAGCTTTATGTTCAAAAGGGGAAATGGGAGGGAGAACAGATTCTCTCTCCGGCCTGGGTGGAGTTCGCCACCCACATGCAGAATCCCACGGACGCAGAACATCACAGAGGATACGGCGGCATGATGTGGATTCGGGATAACAGCTTTTATGCCGATGGCGCCATGGGGCAGCTGGCGGTGGGATTCCCGGAGAACGATATGGTCATCTCTCTGCATCAGACGGTATCCACGCCGGAGGCCAATCAGAAGATGACAGATGCATTGTTTGCTTTCGGACAGAAGGAATATCCGGACAGTCTGCCTGAGGATGAACAGGAGACAGAGAACCTGCGGAATTTCTGCAGAAAGCTGTCTCTGCCGGTGCCGCCCTGTTCCGGATTTTCTCCCTGGCAGGAGAAAATAGAGGGAAAACGGTGTGAGATACAGGAAGGAAAAGCGGCCTTTTTCCCGGAGGATGTGGGGGACATTTTCAACGAGGAATATCATGATTATGCTCATGCCTTTACGTTCCGCTTTCCCAGAGAGGGATTGCTTGTGCTGGAGGTGGAAAGCGCCAGTGGAAAGCATCTGGTGCAGGCAGGCATGGAAGGCAGAGGCTGTGCCAATGAGGTGAAGGGAAAGATTCCAATGACGGCGGCGGTGCTGTCTGCACGCTGGAGAGAGGAAAGTATCCTGACACTGGACATCCGATGGCTGGAAAACTGCCGGACCAGGGAGCTGGAATTCCATTTTGGAGAAGAAGAGATTACAATACGCTCTATCCAGCAGAAGGTAGGCGGATTTGATGTGCCGCCGCTGGAGGCGAAGGCGGTGTGGAAATTCTGTGCGCCGTAAGGAAGATGTAACTGTCCGGACAATGGTTCCTACAAAGTCAGAATTGTAAGGTGGAGTAGAGCACGTTTTCCGATCTGTCAGAGACAGGAAAGAAAGAGTGCGGTTTTGTGCGGATTGCGTCGTTTTGTGAATGACTGTATATTTACAGAAAAGTGAGGAATGGAAAATGGAAAAAAGAGGTAATGTGAGAATCTGGTATGACCTGCCGGTACCCATGCGGGACGGGACCATATTGTATGCGGATGTCTATCGGCCGGATGACGATGAGAAATATCCGGCGATATTAAACCGGACACCTTATCATAAGGAGGATAACTGTCACATTGTGGACGGTTATGTCCATGCACTGAAGCTTGCCGGTTACGGATACAATGTGGTGATTCAGGATGTGCGGGGCAGCGGCTGCTCGGAGGGAATTCTGGACCCGGCAGGCAGCCAGATTGAGGACGGTTACGACACTGTGGAATGGGTTGCGGCCCAGGAATGGTGCGACGGCAATGTAGGAATGGTGGGAGAGTCCTATCATGGCTACTCTCAGCTGGCGGCGGCTCAGGCGAACCCGCCCCATCTGAAAGCCATCTGTCCCTTTCAGACATCGTGGACCAAGTTTCCAGCCCTTTACTCCTTCGGCGTCTTTTCCAGCGTGCTTTTCGGCTGGGTGTACGGAGAAGCGCTGGGCAGGGAAAAGTTCTATCCGGGAGCCCTTTCCCAGGAGGCCAAAGAGCAGATGGAGGCCTGCGGCAGGAATATGGACGAGCAGCTGATGTGGCTTCCCATCAAGGATATGCCGGCGGCGAATGTGCCTGGCGTTCCCGGTCTGGATTTCCAGGGAAAGCTGCTTGAGAATATTGACAATCCGGAATATCTGAAGAAAATCGGCAGAGCGGACGCTTTCGATCAGGTGCAGGTGCCCTGCCTGAATCTGACCGGCTGGTATGATTTCCTCCGGGATAAAACCATCTATAATTACATGAAATTTCGGACGGAGGGCGGCTCGGAGAACTGCAGAAACCACAGTAAGCTGATTGTGGGGCCCTGGAATCACGGGGACAGGCTGCCCGGCGTCATCGACGGGGTGGATTTCGGACCGGAAGGTTCCGGGGATGCCTTCGGAATTACCGAAGTGTTCAGAGACTGGTTCGACTGCTGGCTGAAAGGGAAGACCACGCCCTATGTGGAAGGCGCACCTATAAAGCTTTTCATCCTGGGGGACAATGTGTGGCGTGACGAATACGAATGGCCGCTGGCCAGAACAAAATATGTGTCCTACTACCTGCACAGCAAAGGCCATGCCAATACCTTAAACGGAAACGGTGTCCTGTCGGAGACTGCGCCGAAGGAGGAACCCTGTGATCAGTATCTGTATGATCCTTCCAATCCCTGTCCCAGCGCCAGCCCGGATCCGGGAAGATATCTGATTCAGGATCAGCGCCCTCTGGAGGCAAGGGAAGATGTGCTGGTCTATACCACGGAAGCCTTCCGGGAGACTGTGGAGATAACAGGGCCTCTGAAGGTGGAACTGTATGCTTCCTCCGATGCCGCCGACACCGATTTTGTATGTAAGGTCAGCGTGGTACATCCCGACGAAAGGGCTTACAGCATCGGATGTTATCTTGTCCGTGCCAGATTTCGCAACGGTGAAAAGGCGGAGTTCTTAACTCCCGGGGAAGTGACCTTATTCCATATTGAAGTGGGAAATATTGCCATGAAACTGCAGGCCGGCTATCGACTGAGACTGGATGTCACCAGCAGCCTTTACCCGGATGCGGACAGGAACCTGAACACAGGAGGAAGAATCGGATACGAGACGGAGATGAAAGTGGCTCATCAGAAGATTTTCCACACTGCGGAATATCCCTCCCGGCTGATTCTGCCGTTTATTTCCGTGTGATGGAACGGAGCCGCCATAAAGGCGGCCCCGTCAGATATCCGGACAAAGAAAAGGGTGGGAACCCGATTTTGAATTTTTATAAATGCTGCTGTGCATCCGGGCTTTCTCCAGGTTCAGGTGCATACAGTGCCTCCAGGCCCTTCAGATATTGATATTTCTTCTTAGCCTGTGCCGCAGCCTTCCGGAACAGTGCCTCCGCTTCTTCGGGACGGCTGCGTTTCAGCGCGCCATAGCGGATTTCGCCCTCCAGAAATTCATTATAGTCAAGCTTTGGCTCTCCGCTGTCCAGTATAAAGGGATTTTTGTTCTGTTCCCGCAGTGCCGGATGAAAGCGGAAGAGATGGAAATAGCCTGCGTCCACGGCCTTTTTCGCCTCGTGAGGTGTGCTGCCCATTCCCGCGCGGATACCGTGGGCGATACAGGTGGCATAGGCAATAACCAGGGAGGGGCCCGGGTAGGCCGCGGCCTCCGTAATGGCGCGTATGGTCTGGTTCAGGTCCGCGCCCAGAGCGACTTGCGCCACATACACATTGCCGTAAGTCATGGCCATGGATGCCAGATCTTTTTTAGCGGTCTGCTTGCCGCCCACGGCGAATTTAGCCGTGGAACCAATGGGCGTCGCCTTGGATGCCTGACCGCCGGTGTTGGAGTAGACTTCTGTGTCAAGGACCAGGATATTGATGTTTTTGCCGCTTGCCAGCACATGGTCCAGGCCGCTGAATCCAATGTCGTAAGCCCATCCGTCTCCGCCCACTATCCACTGGATGGTGAGCGTATCTCTGTGGCCGTCCGCACTGCGCCTGTCCGCCGCTTCCCTGGCCATCAGCATACCGTAACCGAATTCTGCCGCGTCCTCGAACAGGGAATTGGACCAGGCGGGACCATGTCCCTGTCCGTCCAGCGCGTATGCGCAGGAGGGTGCGGAATTCCCCCAGATGGAACTGCAGCCTGTGGCGTTGGCAATATACATCCGACTGCCGAAAAGCTGGGTCAGCAGTTTCACATAGGCGGTTTCTCCACAGCCGGCGCAGGCCCCCGAAAATTCCAGGAGAGGGCGCAGGAACTGGCTTCCCTTTAAGGTGTCCGGACGGAATTTGTCTGCGGCTTCTTTACAGGGAAGGAGAGGCTTACAATAGTCGAAGACAGCCTGTGCGTCGGAGGAATCTTCCCCGTCTTCCAGTTTGGTTACAGGTACCATTTCCAGAGCCTTGGATGGTTCTTCTCCGGGCTTCTTCGGCCTGCCCGGGCAGATTGCGGCGCAGGTGCCGCAGCCGGTACAGTCGGTGCGGGAGACAGTAATGGCAAAGGAATAGCCCTCCATTCCGAACATGGGAAGGCTTTTCATACCTTCCGGGGCGTCGGCAAGCTGTTCTTCGGTCAGTGCCGCAGGGCGGATTACCGCATGGGGGCAGACATAGGAACAGCGGGTGCACTGGATACAGTTTTCCGGTTTCCAGACGGGAATCTCCGTGGCCACACCCCGTCTTTCATGGGCCGTACTTCCGGGCGGCGTGTAGCCGTCAGCATAGGGAAGGAAGGCGGATACGGGAAGGCTGTCGCCCCTCTGGTCAGTAACCGGCTGCTGGATGTGACGGACGAAATCCATCATTTCCGGCCGGTCTGGCAGAGGGGTATTATCCAGAGCGGCTGCTGCGTCCGGGTCGTCTGCAGAATGCCTCCAGCCCTCCGGCACTTTGACTTCAATTACTTCAGTGAGTCCGCGCTCAATGGCCTGTCTGTTCATTTCCAGGATATTTCCGCCGCTTCTTCCGTAACTTTTCTCCGCCGCTTCCACCATCCACTGTTTTGCCTTTTCAGATTCCAGAAGTCCGGATACTGCAAAAAAGGCCGCCTGGAGAATGGTGCTGATTTTGCTGTTCAATCCGATTTCTTTGCCTATACCCAACGCATCGATGACAAAGAGACGGATGTGATGTTCTGCCAGATAGGCTTTCATGGACTTGGGCAGGTAGGATTCCAACTCCCTTATCTGTTCTGTTGCCTGTTCCGTTGCCCCTTTCGTCGCTGCGCTTTGTTCCCGGTCCCGCTGCAGCCGGGATGCAGTTTGGCGGAAATGATAATTCAGCAGGAAAGTACCGCCGTCTTTCAGCTCCTGAACCATTTGGTATTTATGCAGATAGACAGGGTTATGGCAGGCCACGAAATCAGCCCTGTGAATCAGGTAGGCACTGCGGACAGGACTCTTCCCGAAACGCAGGTGAGAGATGGTCAGGCCTCTCGATTTCTTGGAATCGTATTCAAAATATCCCTGGATTGTCATATCCGTGTGACTGCCGATGATTTTCACAGCATTTTTGGTGGCGCTGACAGTGCCGTCTCCGCCCAGTCCCCAGAATTTGCAGGAGATAATATCCGCGGGGGCTGTGTCCTGAAGGTCAGGAACGTTGAGAGACAGGTGCGTGACGTCGTCCAGGATCCCCACCGTGAAAGGTGTCTGGCTGTGATTTTCATAGACGGCTGCAATCTGAGCGGGAGTAGTATCCTTGGAGCTCAGGCCGTAACGGCCCGAGAAAATGCGGATACAGGAGGCCGCCGCCTTTGTCTGCACTGTACCGGAGACGGGAATGCCGCACCCGGTCAGCGCCGCGACCACGTCCAGATACAGAGGTTCTCCGGGAGCACCTGGTTCTTTGGTGCGGTCCAGCACTGTGATCTGCCGCACACTTCCCGGCAGCTTTTCCACCAGATGTCTGCCGCTGAAGGGGCGATAGAGATGGACAACGATGAGCCCATACCTGTGATCAGGTACACTGTCAATGTATTCTTTTATGGTTTCGCAGACGCTCCCCATGGCTATGATGACATGTTCCGCTTCCGGAGCGCCGTAATAGTCGAAGAGTCCGTAATGAGTACCCAGACGACTGTTGATTTTGGTAAGCTGTCGTTCCACGATTTCCGGCAGTGCCTGGTAGCAGGGATTGGATGCTTCCCTGGCCTGAAAGAAAATGTCGGGATTCTGGGCCGATCCATATACCTTTCCGTGTGAAGGGTGAAGAGAGCCGGTGCGGAACCGTTCCACGGCGTTCCTGTCCAGCATTTCTTTCAGGGTTTCATAGTCCCATACCTGTATCTTGTGGAGCTCATGGGAAGTGCGGAAACCGTCGAAAAAGTTGAGAAAGGGAATTCGGCCTTCCACGGCTGCCAGATGAGCCGCAGGGGAAAGGTCCATGACCTCCTGAACGCTGCTCTCCGAGAAAATGGCCATTCCCGTCTGCCGGCAGGCATAGACGTCGGAATGGTCTCCGAAGATGGAGAGCGCATGGGTGGCGATGGTTCTGGCTGCCACATGAACCACGCCGGGGAGCAATTCTCCGGCGATTCGGTATAAGTTGGGCAGCATGAGCAGCAGTCCCTGAGAGGCTGTGAAAGTCACGGCCAGAGAGCCGGCCAGCAGTGCGCCGTGTACTGCTCCGGCCGCGCCTGCTTCCGACTGCAGCTGAGAGATGACAGGTGTCAGGCCGTATATATTTTTTCTGCCGGCGCCGGCCCACTCATCACAGAGCTCCGCCATGGGAGAGGAGGGCGTGATGGGGTAAATGGCGGCCGTTTCGCTGTAGGCATAGGCAACATGGGCGGCTGCCTGATTGCCGTCCATGGTCTGAGTTATACGCTGTATTTTTTTCATTTTGTCCGGCATACAAGTTCTCCATTTCTTAAAATGTTTTATAATGCAAAATACCCTTCGGGTACAGATAGTTTGTACTATCTTGTCCCGGAGGGTATTAAATTATTCGTTATAAGTAACAGTTCAGACAGGGCGCTGAATGGTTGCCGTTATAAAACAGTCTGCAGAGATTACTTTAAAAATCCATTGACAATCTGTGCTTCGGCTTCCGCCTCCGTCAGGCCCAGCGTCATCAGCTTAATGATCTGATCGCCGGCGATCTTGCCGATGGCGGCTTCGTGAATCAGTTCCGCGTCCAGATGATTGGCGGTTATCTCGGGAACTGCGCTGATTTTGGCGCTGTCCATAATGATGCCATCGCATTCGGAATGTCCTTTGCAGCGGTTATTTCCGTTGATTTTGGAATAAAAAATCTGTCTGGAATCATCTCTCGCCACGGAGCGGGAGATGATATTCGCACTGGATTCCGCTCCCTCCAGGTCTACCTGGAAGGAAGTCTCCGCAGTCTGACTGCCGTGGGTCATCAGCTTTTCTGTGACCACAAGTCTGGCCCCGTCCGCCAGCTTTGCACCGGTAAACCTTTTGGTGGAATCCACACCTTTAATCTGTACGGTCTCCATTTCCATGAAACTGTTCTCCCCCAGTTCCACCTTTGTCTCGGGATTCATGATGCGCCCGCCTCTGCCGCCGCCGGTGCCATAGTGCTTTTCCACGTATTTCACATGGGAATTTTTACCTATATAAAAGCTGTGAAGCCCGTCATGGCGGCTGTCGCTGTCACCGCTGTTATGAATGCCGCACCCGGCTACAATGGTCACATCGCAATCGTCCCCTACATAGAAATCGTTATAAACCATTTCTGTCAGCCCGCTCTGGCTTAAAACCACGGGGATGTGTACACTTTCCTTTCTGGTACCGGGCTTGATGATGATATCAATCCCCGATTTATCCGTTTTGGTCACGATATCAATATGTGCGGTGGTAGCGCGGTCCACGCTTTTTCCGTCGGCGCGGATATTGTAGGCGCCGGCAGGCATTTCATGCAGGCCTGCCACCTGCTCCAGCAGATTTTTCTGTATCTCGTCCATAATGATTTCCTCATTTCTCAGATTTTTTGATTTGGTTACCGCTGAAAATATTTACAGCTTTCCGTACCTTTCAGCAGCTCGGGCAGGATATCTTTTCGCTGTCCTCTGGCCTGCACAGCCCCTTCCGCCAGCACCACGATTTCGTCCGCTATATTCAGAATCCTCTCCTGATGAGAGATAATGATCAGAGAATTCTCCGTTTCCCGATGCATCTCTTCGAAGACCTGAATCAGATTGTTGAAGCTCCAGAGATCGATGCCCGCTTCCGGTTCGTCAAAAACGGATAAAGGGGTGTTGCGGGCAATGATGGTTGCGATTTCAATTCGCTTCAATTCGCCGCCGGAGAGGCTGGCATCCACATCCCGATTCACATAGTCCCTGGCGCAAAGGCCTACTTTTGACAGATAATCGCAGATAGAGGGAAACTGTATTTTTTCTCCTGCGGCCAGCCGGATCAGATCGCTTACCTTGATCCCCTTAAAACGTACCGGCTGCTGAAAGGCGAAACTGATGCCCAGACCGGCTCTTTCCGTTATGTTCATCTGCGTAATATCCCTGCCATTATATAGAATTCTGCCCGATGTGGGCCGTTCCATGCCCATAATCAATTTTGCCAGCGTGGATTTGCCGCCGCCGTTGGGGCCTGTTATGGCGATGAAAGCATGATCTTCAAAGGTCAGGCTTACGTCTCTGATAATCTCTTTCTGTGTGTCGGCATCATCGGATACCTGAAAACAGAGATTTTGTAATTCCAGCATATGTGTCCTCCTGAAGCCGCCGTATTCGGCAGCTTTTGCGTATTTGCCAATTTACTGCTTCTACAGTATAACACAGAAAACAGAAAATCTATACTTTTTTTTCAGAGGAATATCTTTCTCTTTTCATCATATATTGGAGAAAGGAGGACAGGTCAATGGAAAATTCTATCTTACAGCTCTTCCCGTTTCACAGCCGCACGCTCTGGCAGCAGGTGGCCAGGGAGCAGGAACATATCCAGGAAATCCGGCTGCGGGCCGGCAGACCTGTAATACTGTATATGGAAGGCAGGGAGAGATATCTCACGGCTTCGGGAGAATTTACGGATTCAGTCCGGCAGGCCCGGACAATCACGGAAAAGGATCTGGAGGAGATGCTGGAGCATATCTGCCATTATTCTCCCTATGCATTCGAGGAGGAACTGCGGCGGGGATTTGTCACTGTGGCGGGAGGACATCGTGTGGGGGTGGCGGGACAAGCCGTGCTGGAGGCGGACGGAAGCGTGCGCACATTAAAAAATATTGCTTTTTTAAATATTCGGGTATCTCACCAGATGAAGGGCGCCGCAGACAGGGTGCTGCCGGAAATGTACAGAGAGGGAGTCCTGAAAAGTGCGCTGATTATTTCTCCGCCGGGATGCGGGAAGACGACACTGCTGCGGGACCTGATTCGTCAGATTTCCAACGGAAATACCTGGGGGAGGGGAATGACGGTGGGCGTGGTGGACGAGCGCTCCGAGCTGGCGGGGGCTTTCCTGGGAAGACCTCAGAATGACATGGGGATGCGCACGGATGTGCTGGACGGCTGTCCGAAAGAGACGGGGATGCTGTTGCTGCTGCGCTCCATGTCTCCCCAGGTGATTGCCATCGACGAACTGGGCAGCGACGGGGAATTGAAAGCCCTGGGACAGGCATCTGCCTGCGGGTGCAAGATTCTGGCTACCGTACACGGGGAGAACAGAGCGGACGTGGAGCGCAGATTCGGACGGGAGTCAATTTTCTGGGAACGTATGTTTGAACTGTTTCTGCTGCTGGGACGGGAGAATGGAGAATTCGTGATTAAACAGGTGGAAGAAAGGGGGGAGAGGAATGTTCAGAATTTTGGGAGGCTGTATGATTTTTAGCGGCTGTATGGGGCTGGGAATGTGGTATCGGTACCAGCTGACAGGCAGAATAAAAGCACTACAGGAGCTGCAGAACATTCTGGAGCTGCTGGCGGGGGAAATCCGTTATGGAAGAGCCACGCTGCCGGAATGCTGCGGACATGCCGCAAGGTATCTCTCCGCTCCCTTTGACAGGGCGTTTGCCAGAATAGGAGACAGGATGGCGGAAAATACGGGAATCTCTTTCGGGACGGTCTTCCGGGAGGAGACAGAGGGAATTCTTGCCATGCTGCCCTTAAAGGCGGAGGACAGGGAAAATTTTCTGCGGTTTACAGCCAAAACAGGGTTTTCGGACGGACAGATGCAGCTGCGCACAATAGAACAGAGTATGGAGCTTCTCCACGCCACGGAAGAACGGCAGGCGGGAGAGAACACCGAGAGGTGCAGAATGGCGGTAGGCCTGGGGGCGATGGGGGGATTATTGCTGATTCTGATATTGGTTTGAAAGATAAGTGAGGAGCCATGGGAGTAAGTCTGATATTTAAGATAGCGGCGGTTGGAATATTGGTAACCATATTGAGTCAGATATTGAAACACAGCGGCAGAGAGGAACATGCTTTTCTGATCAGCCTTGCAGGACTGATACTGGTGCTTACCTGGATTGTGCCGTATATATATGAGCTGTTCCAGACAATACAGACATTGTTCGCATTATAGGGACTTTACCCAATTGCAGTTTTTGGGACAATTTGTGCCGTCTGTGTGACGGCTGAATCAGGAGGCAGATGTGACAGTACTGATTAAAATCGCTTTTCTGGGAATTGCGGGAGTATTGCTGGCAATACAGTTCAGAGGAAGCAAGTCGGAATATGCCACTTACATAGGACTGGCTGTGGGGCTGATTATTTTTTTCTTCAGTATCCGTCAGGTGGAGGCGGTGACCGCACAGTTTTCCAGGATAAAAGGCTATCTGAACGGCGCGGAGGAATATCTGTCCATATTGCTCAAAGTAATCGGAATTACATATATCTGCGAGTTTAGTTCCGGAATCTGCAAAGACGCCGGCTATCAGTCGGTGGCCGGGCAGATTGAGATACTGGGGAAACTGACGGTGATGTTCTCGGGACTGCCCATCCTTTTTGCCGTGATTGAACAGATTCAGAGCTTTCTGTGACGGTCTTCCGGGAAAGCTCAGCAGGAGGCAGGTGACAGGTATGGATTTGAATCTTATTTGGCAGGATTACGGGCTGGATAAGCTGGAGGAGGGAATTGCCAGGCTTTTCCCGGAGAAAAGTCTGAGTCTGGAGCAATTGTTCTCCCAGGTGATGTCCGGGGATATTTTCGGTGCGCTGGGCTTGTTGTTTCAGGGAAGTATCTCTGATTTCCTGGGACAGGCTGCAAGTATGAAGAATATCTTTATCTGGCTGGTTGTGCTGGGAATTGTGTCTTCTCTGATGACGCATTTTGTGGAAATATTCGACAAGCGTCAGGTGGCGGACATGAGCTTCTATTTTATGTATCTGCTGTTTACCACGGTTTTGCTGAAATGCTTTCAGCAGGCGGCGGATACGGCCGCCCAGACCATTGAAAATATTACGCTTTTTGTCAGGCTTCTGGTGCCGGCCTATCTGCTTTCCGTGGGCGTTTCCTCCGGGGCAATTACGGCGGGGGCTTCCTGCCAGCTGATGCTGTTTGTGATATATGGTGTGGAATATATATTGTCGGCACTGCTGCTGCCTCTGATATACAGCTTTTGTATGCTGTCCATAGTGAATGGCATCTGGATAGAAGAAAAGCTCAGCTTTCTGATAGAGTTTTTGGGGAAGCTGACCGGCTGGGTTCTGAAGGGAGCGCTGGGGGTGGTCACGGGAATCGGCGTGTTTCAGAGACTGATTGCGCCGGTGGTGGATTCCGCCAGAAATTCCGCCTTTCAGAAGCTGGTATCTGCCATTCCGGGCGTAGGGGCTGCCGCAGGGGGAGTGGCGGAGCTTGTACTGGGGTCCGCGGTGGTAATCCGGAACAGCATCGGTGTGATTCTGCTGCTTTTGCTGTTGCTTCTCTGTGCGCTGCCGCTGCTGAAGATCGCTGTGATTTCCGGGGTGTTGAAATGTGCCGCGGCTTTTATGGGGATTGTCAGTGACAAAAGGATAACAGCCTGTGCGGACAAGACCGGCGATGCGGGGCTTCTGCTTCTTCGCACCACAGGGACGGCAATGCTTTTATTTCTGATTGCAATCGCGGTGACCGCGTGAGAAAGGAGAAGATATGCTGAATTCTTTTTTCCAGGCAATCTGCCGGGTGGGAATATTTATGATATGTGCACAGGCTCTGCTGCATTTCCGGGCCCAGGAGACTTATGAAAAATATCTGAAAATGCTGGTCAGCATTATGATTTTGATACAGCTGTTTATTCCCGTGGGCGTTTTTTTCATGGGCGGAAAAGGGGATGAGACTGCGGAGGCCTTACGGCAATTTAAGCAGGATATGGAGGCGGGGATTCAGGCTGCGGAGGAGACCGCAGCCGCGGCAGACGCCATTCTGGAACAGATGACATTGGAGGAAGTGAGAAGCCGTATGGAGGAGCAGGCTGCGGAACAGGCGGAGGAACAGACAGAGGAACAGGAAGACCACGGCACCATGACTCAGAACAGCGGGAGAGAGAATATTGAAGTGGAACCCATAGAACCGGTTTCCATAGGAACGGGATCTCCGGAAACACAGGAAGGCCGGTGACCTCCCGGATAAAAGGAAGCGGAAACTTTGGACGGCGGAGAGACATTTCCGAGGAGAAAGGCGGGAGAGGATGAAGGACTTGGACTGGAAAAAATGGATGGAAGAAAAGGGGTTCCGGAAATGGTTTCGCAGAGATAATTTTATCATTCTGGTACTGGCGGGAATTCTGCTGATTATCATAGCACTTCCGGTAAAAGACGGGAGAAAAAGCGACAGCGACGGGACTGCGCGGGTCGGCGGTGAGCTGACAGCGGACGTGGGAATGGGGAGCGGAGGCCGGGAGACGGAAGCCGCCGGACAGGAGACCGGGAGGACGGCGGATACAGACGAGGCATATGCCGCTCATCTGGAGGAGAGGCTGACGGAACTTCTGTCTCAGATGGAAGGCGTTGGAAAGGTGGAGGTGATGATCACCCTGAAAGCTTCCCGGGAACTGGTGGTGGAAAAGGAGCAGCCGGTGAGCCGCTCTTCCACCCATGAAAGCGACTCCCAGGGAGGAACCCGTATAATCAGCGAGACAGACTCCCGGGAGAACACGGTGTATCGCACGGAAGGGGGCGCAAGTGAACCTTATGTGATTAAGACACTGTCCCCTCAGATAGAAGGCGTGCTGGTAGTGGCGGAGGGAGCAGGGATCGGAACGGTGAACCGGACGATTGTGGAAACCGTGCAGGCCCTGTTCGGCGTGGAAGCGCACAAGGTAAAGGTGGTGCGGATGGAGGCGGACAGCCAAACGGAGGGAAAATGAGGATATCTTTTGTTTTGAAAAAAGGAAAAGCATATATCCCCGGGAAGGCTCATACAATGAAGTAGTAAAACACGAAGAGGGGAATCAAAGTGAAAAACCTAATCAAGAAAAATCAGCTTATGATAACAGCGCTGGCAATTATGATTGCAATCGCAGGCTATCTGCAGTTTGCGGGTAATGGACTGGAAGATGAATATCTGGCAACAGAAGACAACAACCCGGATACGGGCAGTGCCAGTCCGGTGGACTCGGACGGCATAATCAGCCAGAACGAAACACTGGACGGACTGCTGGATTTATCGGAAGAAGATTTGCTGGCGGGATATACAGATATTGAAAGTCTGGATACAGATACGAACATCATTGCGGACGACTATCTGGACAGCGAAATGGAAGTGGCCGATGTGTCAGGTACGGCAGAAGGAGAGGTGGCTGATGTGTCAGGCACAGCCGAAGGGGAAGTGGCAGGCGTTACACCGGAAGAAGGGGAAGTTCCCGGGGAAGCGGTGTTTACCTCCACGCCGGGAGTGTCGATGCTTTCGGACGCAAAGCTTCTGAAGGAACAGACCAGAGCGAAAAATAAGGAGACCCTGCTGGAAATCATTAACAGTGCCGGACTCAGCGACGACCAGAAGCAGGCGGCGGTAGACAGCATGGTGGAAATGACCGACATTGCGGAAAAAGAAGCGGCTGCGGAAATCCTTCTGGAAGCCAAGGGATTTCAGGATGTGGTAGTAAGCATTAACGGCGATGCCGTGGATGTGGTGGTAAATGTGGCGGCTCTGGACGATGTGATGAGAGCGCAGATTGAAGATATCGTAAAGCGCAAAACGGAAGTATCTCCGGAGAACATCATTATCAGCACGGTGGCAAATCAAAAATAAGTTTATTTTACATAGAAGAAATGATATGTTATAATGACCTTATTCAGGGCGGAAAACGGCCGGATGGCCAATAATCGGACAAAAGCTACAGCTGAGAGGACAGAAGAGTATATGAAAAGAGCATTTTTAATCATTCTGGACAGTTTCGGAATCGGTGCCATGGAGGATGCGGTTTCTTACGGCGATGTGGATGTGAACACGCTGAGAACCGTATCCTCCAGCCCGTTCTTTCATCTGCCCAATATGGGGGATCTGGGATTGTTCCAGATAGACGGTGTGCAGGTGAAGCAGATGGCGGAAACAGAGACTCACAGGGCGCTGATTGCCCGTATGACAGAGCGTTCCAGGGGGAAAGATACCACTATCGGCCACTGGGAGATTGCAGGCGTGTATTCTCCGAAGCCGCTGCCCACCTATCCGGAAGGATTTCCGGAGGAGGTGCTGGACGCTTTCCGGAAGAGGACAGGAAGGGGCGTGCTGTGTAATCTGCCCTATTCCGGAACGGCGGTCATTCAGGAATACGGGGACGCACATATGCGGACCGGTGATTTGATTGTATACACCTCGGCGGACAGTGTGTTCCAGATTGCGGCGCACGAGGAAATCGTTCCCCTGGAACAGCTCTATGAATATTGCCGCATGGCCAGGGAGATTCTGCAGGGAGAACACGGTGTGGGAAGAGTCATTGCCCGTCCCTTTGTGGGTCCCTGCGGGGGACAGTTTACCAGAACTGCGCACAGACATGACTTCTCCATTCTTCCGCCTTCCACAACCATGCTGGACCAGTTGTCGGAAAACGGGAAGACGGTGATTGGTGTGGGGAAAATAAAGGATATCTTTGTCGGAAAGGGAATTACCGAGTCTGTGTATACCTCCGGGAACGAGGAAGGTATGGAGAGGACGCTGGAGTATCTGGACAGAGATTTTGAAGGATTATGCTTTATTAATCTGGTGGATTATGATATGCTGTATGGGCACCGCAGAGACATAGACGGTTATGCGAAGGCATTAAGCCGCTTTGACGACTGGCTTCCGGAGATTCTTGGGAAAATGCGGGAGGAGGACATTCTGATGATCAGCGCCGACCACGGCTGTGACCCGGGTTACCTGGCCACTACAGACCACACCAGAGAATACACTCCTTTCCTCATGTATGGACCGAAGATTGCGCCTGCCAATCTGGGCACACGGAAGACCTTCGCCGACATCGGTGCCACAGTGCTGGATTATTTCGGGATTACACCGGCCTTTGAGGGAGAATCCATGCTGCAGTACAGAGAAGCAGTCACGCCGTCCCGGATTCCGGAAAAGTGTCAGCAGAGCGGAAATGAAGGACTATAGATGGAGGTTTATAAACAGATGAACGATTATACGGAAGAAATTAACCGCCGCCGTACGTTTGCGATTATTTCTCACCCTGACGCGGGGAAGACTACGCTTACGGAGAAGTTTCTGCTGTACGGCGGCGCCATCAATCTGGCTGGGAGTGTCAAGGGGAAGGCCACTGCCAGGCATGCCGTCTCCGACTGGATGGAGATAGAGAAGGAGAGGGGAATTTCCGTCACCTCCTCCGTGCTGCAGTTTGAGTACGGCGGCTATTGTATCAATATATTGGACACGCCCGGGCATCAGGATTTCTCCGAGGACACTTATCGCACACTGATGGCGGCGGACTCTGCCGTGATGGTAATCGATGCTTCCAAAGGTGTGGAGGCCCAGACCAGGAAGCTGTTCAAGGTCTGTGTCATGCGGAAGATTCCCATTTTTACGTTTATCAATAAGCTGGACCGGGATGCCAACGATACCTTTGATCTGCTGGACGATATTGAGAAGGAGCTGGGGATCGCCACTTGTCCTCTGAACTGGCCCATCGGATCGGGAAAGGAATTCAAAGGCGTTTACGACAGAGAGAATAAATGTGTCATCTCTTATTCCGACACGGAGAAGGGGACGAAAGAAGGGACTGCCACGGAGATTATGCTGGAGAACCAGGCGGATCTGCGGCAGGCAATCGGAGACAATGCGGTGGACAGGCTGCTGGAGGAAATGGACCTTCTGGACGGCGCGGGCGCGGAATTTGATCTGGATGCAGTTCGGGCCGGGAATCTGACGCCGGTGTGTTTTGGATCGGCGCTGACAAATTTCGGGGTGGAAATTTTCCTGAAGCATTTCCTGAAGATGACCACCACCCCTCTTCCAAGAAGATCGGATATAGGGCTGATAGAGCCCGGGGAAAATCAGTTCAGCGCTTTTGTATTCAAGATTCAGGCCAATATGAACAGGGCGCACAGAGACCGTATTGCGTTTATGCGTATCTGTTCCGGCAGATTTGACGCACAGATGGAAGTGCGACATGTACAGGGGGGCAGGGTTATGCGGCTTTCCCAGCCACAGCAGATCATGGCAGATGACAGGAAGATACTGAGTGAGGCGTATGCAGGAGATATTATCGGTGTGTTTGATCCCGGAATTTTCTCCATTGGAGATACCCTGTGCATGCCGAAGGAGAAATTCCAGTACGAGGGGATTCCCACCTTTGCGCCGGAGCATTTTGCCAGGGTGCGCCAGATGGATACCATGAAGCGGAAGCAGTTTGTCAAAGGGATAGAGCAGATTGCCCAGGAGGGCGCCATCCAGATTTTCCAGGAATTCAACACAGGTCTGGAGGAAATCATTGTGGGCGTGGTGGGCGTGCTGCAGTTTGACGTTCTGAAGTACAGGCTGGAGAACGAATACAATGTGGAAATCCGTCTGGAGAATCTGCCCTATGAGCATATTCGCTGGATTGAGAACAAGGATGAAGTGGATATCGGCAGGCTCAGCGGAACTTCCGATATGAAAAAGGTGAAGGACATGAAAGGAAATCCGCTGCTGCTGTTCGTGAATTCCTGGAGTATCGGCATGACGCTGGACAGGAATAAGGGACTGGTCCTGACAGAATTCAGCAGAAATTAAGCGAGGTAAAGGGGGAGCCTGCAGATGAGGCGAAGAAGGCGTAATTACCCGCATATCCTGTGGCTGGTGTTGTTTTGTGTGATGCTCACAGGTTGTGCGGACCCGAATATTCTGGATAATATTCCCAGGGATTTTGCTCTGTCCTGGGGTATGACGGAAGAAGATTCAGAGGAAGATAAGGGAGAGCCCTCTTCGGAAGCGTCTTCGGAGGAAGCGGAGATTCCTGCAGTATGCTTTCTGATGGAAGAGGCGGGTTCCTTTGCCCATGACAGCTTAAGTGAAGCGGAACAGCTTTGGTATCATGACATGGAACGGATTCTGGGGAGTTATGGGGAAGAGGAGGAGCTGAACACAGAGGGATTTGACGCAGGACTGGACGAGGCCGATGTGGACAGAATCTTTCAATGTGTTTTGAGCGACCACCCGGAGCTGTTTTACGTGGAAGGATATTCCTACACGAAATATACCAGAGGGGACAGGCTCACTTCCATTGAGTTTTCCGGAACGTATAATATGGATGTGGACACGGCGGCAGTGCGCAGTGAAGAAATACTGGCTGCCGCGGAGCAGATTCTGGCAGGTATAGACGGGAATGCAGGTGAGTACGAGAAAGTGAAATATGTATACGATACCATAATCCGCAATACGGACTATGATATGAATGCTCCCGATAATCAGAATATCTATTCGGTTTTCATTCATCATGCTTCTGTGTGTCAGGGATATGCGAAAGCGGCCCAGTATCTGCTCAACAGGCTGGGGGTGGAGTGCACGCTGGTGCTGGGGCTGGTGGAGACCGGAGAAGGGCATGCCTGGAACCTGGTGAAGGTGGACGGAGAATATTATTATATGGATGCCACCTGGGGGGATGTGTCCTATCAGATGGAGGATACCCGGCCGGGGGAGGATGTGCACAATGCCATGCCGGAAATCAACTATGATTATCTGAACGTGACCACGGAGGAGCTCCTGCGCACCCACTCCATCAGTGACGAGATTCCGATGCCGGTGTGTACTGCTGTGGCGGCCAATTATTATGTGCGGGAGGGCGCGCTGTTTCAGTCCTATGACAGGGAACAGATGGCGGCTTTGTTTTCAGGAGCAGCGGAGCGCGGAAAGCAGGACGTGACCATCAAATGTGCTGATACCGCCTGCTACGAAGAAATCCTGCATGCGCTGGTAGAGGGTCAGGAAATTTTTGATTATCTGAATGACGGTGAGAGCAGAATTGCATATGCTCAAAATGAAAAGCAGCTGTCACTGACATTTTGGGTGACAAATGAGTAGGGAATGTGGTATACTGGATAGTATCTGTAAAAGTATATTCAGAGCTGAAGGAAAGGCATGGTATATTATGGAAAAAGAAAGAGAGAACGGTTCTGTGGTACTGAACGAGGAGAAAAGCGTAGGCGTGGTACAGATTGCAGATGATGTGGTGGCAATGATTGCCTCGTTGGCCGCCATGGAAGTGGAGGGTGTCAGTTCCATGGCCGGGAATATTACCGGTGAGCTTATCAGCAGGGTGGGTATGAAGAAACTTGCAAGAGGCGTGAGAGTGACGGTGGCGGACCGCAGAGTGAAGGTTGATCTGGCTCTGATCATGGAGTATGGCTACAGCATTCCGGCCACCTGTCATCAGGTGCAGGGAAAAGTAAAGGCCGCCATTGAGAATATGACTGGTTTAAGCTGTGCTGATGTCAATATCCGCATTGCGGGCGTGAAGGTGAAATAGCGGGAAACGTCTGACCGAAGGCACAGAGCAAAAAGAAATCACAGATAACGGCAGGAAGTGTATCATGGGAAGACACGAGCAGAGAGAACAGGTATTCAGACTTTTGTTTCAGGTGGAATTTCACGAAGCAGGAGATATGCCGAGACAGATGAGGCTCTTTCTGGAGAACAATGAAGATATCAGTTCCAGGAAGGACGCAGATTATATAGAAGCACGGTGCCAGGCTGTCAGGGAGCTGATTCCCGAGATAGACAGACTGATCGATGAGAATACGGTAGGGTGGGAGACTTCCCGGATGGGCAAGGTGGAGCTGGCAGTGCTTCGCCTGGCTGTGTATGAGCTGCGGTTTGACGCGGACATCCCCGCAGGGGTTGCCATCGATGAGGCAGTGGAACTGGCGAAAGAATATGGGCAGGACAATGCCGGCGGCTTTGTGAACGCTATTCTGGCCAAAATTGTAAAATTGGATAAGGCTCCATGTTAATGGAGGCTTTCAGAAGCCGGGTGATTGAGATTCGTAATGTTTATACGGTAGGACAGGTAAATTCCTACATTAAGAATATGTTCTCGCAGGATTATTTTATGCGGGGTCTCTTCGTGAAGGGAGAGGTGAGCAACTGCAAGTATCATTCTTCAGGACATATTTATTTTACGCTGAAGGATTCCAAAGGGACCATAGGCTGCGTCATGTTTGCGGGCAGTCGTTCAGGTCTCTCTTTTCGTATGTCTGACGGGCAGCAGGTCATTGTGGGCGGAAATGTGGATGTGTATGAGCGGGATGGTAAATACCAGCTCTATGCAAAAGAGATTGTGCCGGACGGAAGCGGACTTTTATATGAAAAATTTGAACAGCTCAAGAGAGAGCTGGAGGAATGCGGCATGTTCGCTCCGGAATATAAGCGGCCCATCCCCAGGTTTATCCGGACTCTGGGAGTGGTCACAGCGGACACCGGCGCGGCTGTGCGGGACATTATCCAGATTGCGGGCAGGAGAAATCCATATGTCCAGATTATTCTGTATCCGGCTGCCGTACAGGGCAGCGAGGCTGTGCCGGGCATTGTGAGAGGCATCCGGGCGCTGGAGAGGCTTAAAGTAGATGTGATGATTGTGGGACGGGGCGGCGGCTCTATGGAGGATCTCTGGGCCTTCAATGAGAGAGAAGTGGCTCAGGCGATTTTCGACTGTTCCGTGCCGGTGATTTCCGCGGTGGGGCATGAGACCGATACCACCATTGCGGATTTTGTGGCAGACCTGCGGGCGCCTACCCCTTCCGCGGCAGCGGAACTGGCAGTGACAGATATTCGGGAAATCTCAGGAGAAATGGCAGCCTTCAGGGATACGCTGGAACGCCTGATCATGCGGAAAATAGAGGAGAAACGCGGACAGGCCCGGTATGTGGAGCTGCGGCTGAAAGCGTTCAGCCCGGCGGGACGAATCAGAGAGCGGAAGATGCAGACGATTTCTCTGGAGGAACGGCTGCAGGAGAGAATGGAACGCCTTCTGGAAAAAAAGCGTCATGAGCTGGCGCTGTATATTGAGAGAATGAAGGGACTTTCCCCGCTGGAGAAGCTGAACAGCGGATATGCCTATGTGGAGGACGGAGAGGGACACAATATCCGCTCCGTGAAACAGGTGAAGGAAGGCAGCCAACTGACTGTCCGGGTGAAGGACGGCCGCATTGGGGCACAGGTGACAGCAATTATGGAATAAGACAGCAGTGGGGCAGCAGCGGAACTAAGACAGCGGCGGAACTAAGATAGAGGAAAAAAATGGGTAAAGAGACAAAAAAACCCGGGCTGGAGGAGAATTTTGCCAGGCTGGAGGAACTGACGGAAGAACTGGAGCGGGACGATATTTCGCTGGAGGCGGCTTTTCAGGTCTACAGCGAGGGAATGGCACTTTTAAAGCGCTGCAATGACCAGATTGACCGGGTGGAGAAGCAGGTGCTGAAACTGAGCGGCGAAGGACAGCTGGAGGAATTTGAGCATGAATACGAATGAATTTGACAGCAGGCTGAAAGAGGCCGCCGGAGAGGCGGAAGAGATACTGCGGCGTTTTCTGCCGGAGGAGACAGGGCTGCAGCGGGAGCTTTTCGAAGCCATGAATTACAGTCTCACCGCAGGAGGAAAGCGGCTGCGTCCCATTTTGATGCGGGAGACCTATCGGATGTGCGGCGGAACAGACGAATATGTCATCGGCTGCTTTATGGCTGCCATCGAGATGATTCACACCTACTCTCTGGTTCACGATGATTTGCCGGCCATGGACAATGACCAATACCGCAGAGGCAGAGAGACCACCTGGTATGTATATGGGGATGCCATGGGGATTCTGGCTGGAGACGGCCTGCTGAATTATGCCTTTGAGACGGCGCTGAAAGCGGCGAAATGTCCGGGGGGAGAGTGCGGCAGCTTCTTCGATGCTTCTGCCGGGGAGGGAAAGGCAGCGGCCGGAAACTGTCCGGATGGCGGGAAGCCGGCCGGGGAGCATTCCGACAGGGAGGCGCTCTCCCGGATGATGCGGATATGGCGGGCCCTGTCCGTGCTGGCGGGGAAAGCGGGAGCCGGCGGTATGATCGGCGGTCAGACTGTGGATATCCTGGCCGAAGGCGGAAAACCGGAAGAGATGACAGAGGAGAAGCTTCTGTTTATTCACCGGTATAAGACCGCTGCCCTGATTCAGGCGGCCATGATGGTGGGGGCGATTCTGGCCGGCGCTTCGGAGGAGCAGGTTGCGGATATCGAAAAATGTGCGGCAGACATCGGAATTGCGTTTCAGATTCAGGATGATATTCTGGATGTGGTGGGGGACAGCAGAGAGCTGGGAAAACCTGTGGGAAGCGACGCCCAGAATCACAAGCAGACCTATGTGACGCTGAAGGGGATGGAACAGTCAAAGGCGGATGTGGAGAAGCTTTCCCTGGAAGCCGCCGCAATTCTGGACGGATTCCCGGGTGAGCATACGTTTCTGAAGCAGTTGATTCTGACGTTGATTCATAGGAGCAAATAGTGTGTTCCCACACGGAAGGGCATGGTTGAGTTATGTTGCTGGAAACCATAGAAAGAGCAAATGATATCAAGAAAATAAAGCGGGAGGACCTGAGTGCGCTGGCCCAGGAAATCAGAGAATTTCTCATTCAGAAAATCAGTGTCACAGGAGGACATCTGGGGTCCAATCTGGGGGCCGTGGAACTGACCATGGCTCTGCATCTTTCCCTGAATTTACCGGAGGATAAGATTGTCTGGGATGTGGGCCATCAGTCCTACACTCATAAAATTCTCACCGGACGCAAGAACGGTTTCGAGTCTTTACGCCAGTTTCATGGCCTCAGCGGTTTCCCAAAACGCAAAGAAAGCGAATGTGACGTCTTCGACACAGGACACAGTTCCACTTCCATTTCCGCAGGACTTGGACTGGTGAAGGCCAGAGATATCACAGGCAGAAAAAATATAGTGGTCTCCGTGATTGGAGACGGCTCTCTCACCGGTGGTATGGCTTATGAAGCCCTGAATAATGCCTCTAAACTGGAGACAAATTTTATAATTATTCTGAATGACAACAACATGTCCATCTCCGAGAATGTGGGAGGTGTCTCCAAATATCTGAACAATATCCGCACTGCGGCAGGCTATCTGGATTTTAAGAAAGGAATTTACAATGCCCTTCAGGGAACCAGGAGAGGGGACAGCATGATAAGCAGGCTCCGGCGGGCGAAGAGCAGCTTTAAACAGCTGGTGATTCCGGGCATGCTTTTCGAGGATATGGGAATTACATATCTGGGACCGGTGGACGGGCATGATATCGGCGCCATGGTCTCCGTGATTCATGACGCGAAGCGGGTGGAAGGCCCTGTGATGATTCATGTTCTGACCCAGAAAGGGAAGGGGTATGAGCCGGCGGAGAGACATCCGGCCAGATTCCACGGAGCGGAGCCGTTTGATATTGAGACAGGGATTCCTTCTCACCCCAGGACGGAGGCAAACTATACGGATATTTTTTCCACGGTAATGTGCAAGCTGGGACAGCGGGATGAGAAAATCGTGGCGATTACAGCTGCCATGCCGGATGGAACAGGTTTAAAGCGATTTCGGAATATGTATCCGGAACGATTCTTTGATGTGGGAATTGCCGAGGAACATGCGGTGACATTCGCCGCAGGGCTTGCGGCGGGAGGAATGAAGCCTATTGTGGCAGTGTATTCCTCGTTTCTGCAGAGGGCTTACGACCAGATTCTGCATGATGTCTGTATCCAGAATCTGCCGGTGGTATTTGCCATAGACCGCGCAGGACTTGTGGGAAGTGACGGGGAAACCCATCAGGGGATTTTTGATTTTACATATCTTTCCGGTATCCCCAACATGCATATCTGCGCGCCCAAAAACAAATGGGAGTTGTCGGATATGCTGAAATATGCTGTGGGACTGGGCTGTCCCATTGCGGTTCGCTATCCCAGGGGAACGGCATACACAGGACTGTCGGAGTACAGGGCGCCTGTTGAATTCGGCAGGGCCGAATGGATTTATGAGGAGGAGAAAATCGCTCTGTTTGCGGTGGGAAGTATGGTGAAAACCGCGGAGAAAGTGCGGGAGGTTCTGAAGGAGAAAGGACATGGGGTCAGCCTGATTAACGCCCGTTTTGTGAAACCCATCGACCGGGAGGCCGTGAAGAAGGCCTGCGGAAATCACGGACTGATTGTGACTATGGAGGAAAATGTATCCTGCGGCGGCTATGGGGAAAAAGTGCTGGAATATATGAATGAGAGTGGATATAAGAACGGATTCCTGAATATCAGCATTCCGGATGCCTATGTGGAGCATGGGAATGTGGAACTGCTGAAGCAGGAAATCGGCATAGATGCAGAGAGTGTTGTGAACAGAATCTGTGAGGCTTTGAAGGAGAGATGAAAGAACGGTTGGATGTGATTCTGGTGAATCAGGGGTATGCTGCGTCCAGAGAGAAGGCAAAGGCTGTCATAATGTCCGGCAATGTGTATGTGGACGGACAGAAAGAGGACAAGGCGGGAACCTTTTTTGACCAGGAGAAAATAAAGCTGGAAGTGCGGGGGAATACCCTGCCATATGTGAGCAGAGGGGGCCTGAAGCTGGAAAAAGCCATGAAAAGGTGGGAGCTGTCTCTGAATGGCATGATATGTATGGATATCGGCGCTTCCACGGGAGGATTTACGGACTGCATGCTGCAGAACGGCGCGTCGAAGGTGTATGCCGTGGACGTGGGACATGGGCAGCTGGCCTGGAAACTGCGCAACGATGAGAGAGTTGTCTGTATGGAGCAGACAAATTTTCGATATATGGTGAGAGATGACATACAGGACGATCTGGATTTCGCCAGTGTGGATGTGTCCTTCATTTCTCTGACGAAGATTTTGCTGCCGGCTATGAAGCTTCTGAAGCCCGGGGGCCGGATGGTCTGTCTGATCAAACCCCAGTTCGAGGCGGGAAGAGAGAAAGTGGGGAAAAAGGGTGTGGTGCGGGAGGCGCAGACCCACAGGGAAGTGGCGGAAAAGGTCATAGATTTTGCGGATATGATTGGATTTACCGTGCTGGATATGGAGTTCTCTCCAGTCAGAGGACCGGAAGGAAATATTGAGTACCTGCTGTATCTGGAAAAAGACGTGGAGAGGGCGGGGTGCCGGGAGATACCAACGGAACAGGAGGCTCTGGAGTGTCTGAGACTCCTCACGGAGGAGAGGACGGGGCTGTCTCATACTCTGCGTTGGGAAACGCAAATCAGAGAAACCGTGGAGAAGGCACAGGAAAGTCTGTAATCCTTTCGGGAGCGGCCGGGGAATTTTTGGGGAGGGCGGATGAAACATTTTCTGATATATGCCAACGAATATAAAGATAAAAATCTGGTCACGGCAAATCGCATCCGTGATTTCCTGCAGCTGAAGGGGCAGCGGGCGGCCATCTCTGTCATGGGCGGCGGCCGGGAGGCGGGAAGGGAACCGGGCGAAGGGGGCACGGAGGATATTCCGGCGGACGCGGACTGCATGATTGTGCTGGGCGGTGACGGCACCGTGCTGGAGGCGGTAAGAGCGGCAAAAGGCCGCCAGATTCCCATTATCGGAGTAAATCTGGGCACTTTGGGATATATGACGGAAATCGAACCTTCCGGCCTGGAGGAAGCGCTGGAGCGGCTGATTGCAGGAGACTATGTGCAGGAGAGCCGGATGATGCTGAACGGCCGGATTTTACTTTCGGACGGCCGGGTAAAGGAAGGGTGGGCCTTAAACGACATTGTGATTTCCCGAAGCGGTTCTCTGCAGATAATACGGTTCGGCATATATGTGAACGGACAGTTTCTGAACCAATATCATGCGGACGGTATGATTGTGACAACGCCCACCGGCTCCACCGGATATAATCTGTCGGCGGGCGGGCCTCTGGTGGAGCCCGGGGCCGAGCTGATTATGCTCACGCCGATCTGTCCGCATTCCCTGAATCAGAGGAGTATCATTCTGTCTTCCAGGGATATTGTGGAGATAGAGATACCGGAGTGCAGAGAGGGCAGGGAACAGACGGTGGAGGTCAGCTTTGACGGAAGTCATGTGACGCCGCTTCGGACCGGGGACAGAATCCGGATTGCCAGGTCGGACAAGGTGACGGAGTTTATCAGGCTGAATCAGGTCAGTTTTCTGGAAGTGCTTCACAGGAAAATGCAGGGGTAGCGCGGAGGGAGCGATGAAAAAGAAGAGACAGGGAAAGATTATTGAAATCATACAGAAGTATAATGTGGGCACTCAGGAGGAGCTGGCAGACAGGCTGAGAGAAGAAGGATTTCAGGTGACACAGGCCACCATATCCAGAGATATCAGGGAACTGAAGCTGTCAAAGATGTCCGCGGAGGACGGCGTACAGAAATACATTGTGCTGGAGCAAAACGGCGGAGAGCTGGAGAACAGGTATGTCCGTGTGCTGCAGGAAGCATATTCCTCCGTGGACACGGCCCAGAATCTGGTGGTGATCAGGACGGTATCCGGTATGGCAATGGCGGTGGCGGCAGCGCTGGATGCCATGAAGCTGCCGGAGATTGTGGGCTGCATTGCCGGGGATGACACCATTTTTGTGGCGGTGCATACGCAGGAAGAAACAAGGCTTTTAAGAGAAAAGGTGCGTATGATTGTGGCCAGGGAAGTTCACAGTGAGGAATGATACGGAAAATCTTTTGGTACAGTTGACAGATCACGGGAAGGACTGTGATTTTTGGAATCAGCAAAAGATAAAGTAAGCGGGCATGTGGGAGAAGGATATTCTGGCTGAAGCCAGAAAGGAGATAGAAAATGCTGCAGAGTTTACATGTGAAAAATTTGGCGCTGATGGAAGAAACGGAAGTGGAATTCGGCCGGGGACTGAATATTCTCACAGGGGAGACCGGCGCCGGAAAGTCCCTGCTGATCGGAAGTGTGAATCTTGCTCTCGGGGGAAAATTCGAGAAGGAAATGCTTCGCAGAGGGGCGGACAGTGCGCTGGTAGAGCTGGTATTTACCAGCGAGGATGAGAGGGTGCGTCAGAAACTGCTCCAGCTGGAGCTGGAGCCTGAGGAGGACGGAACTGTCATTATCAGTCGGAAGATGCAGACGGGCAAAAGTGTCTACCGGATGAACGGGGAGACGGTTACGGCCAGACAGGTAAAGGAACTGGCAGAGCTTTTGATTGATATCCATGGTCAGCATGAGCATCAGTCGCTGTTGAATAAAAAGAAACATATGGAGATTCTGGATGCTTACTGCGGAGAAGCCTGTCTGCAGGCGGCGAAGGCAGTGGAGGACGCATACAGAGAAAGCAGGGAGCTGCGGCACTCTCTGGAGGAAGAGTCCATGGATGAAGAGACCATGGCCAGAGAACAGTCTCTGGCGGAATTCGAGCTGCAGGAAATCGAACAGGCACAGCTGAAGCCAGGTGAAGACGAAGAGCTGGAACAGCGATACCGTTTTATGATAAACGGGAAAAAGATCATGGAAAATCTGGCGGAAAGCTATCAGTATACCGGAAGTGACTTTGAAAGCGGAGCCGGCAGTGCGCTGAGCAGGGCATTGCGGGCGCTGGGCAATGTGGCCGGACTGGACGAGCGTCTGGGAGAGCTGGAGGGTCAGCTTTCCGAGATAGACAGTCTGCTGGCTGATTACAACCGGGATTTGGCGGAATATATGAGCGACTGTGAATTTGACGATGAAGCTTTTTCAACTGTGGAGGAACGGCTGAATCTGGTGAACCGTCTGAAAGATAAATACGGGCAGTCCATAGAGGCCGTGCTTGCTTACGGCCGGGAAAAGCAGGAGATGCTCCAGAAGCTCAGCGATTATGATGACTATATGCGGCAGTTGGAAGAGAAGCTGGCCGCATCTGAAAAAAGGCTGGAGGCGGCATGTGAAGTGCTTTCCGGAATTCGCAGAGAGAATGCCGCGGTGCTCACGGAAAAGCTGAAGGCGGCGCTGGTGCATCTGAATTTTCTGACGGTTGAATTTCAGATTGCAGTAAACCGTGGTTCTTCCGTTACTGCAAAAGGCTATGACGACGTGGAATTTCTGATTTCCACCAATCCGGGGGAAGGACTGAAACCATTGGGACAGGTAGCCAGCGGAGGCGAGCTGTCCCGGGTGATGTTGGCAATCAAGACCGTGCTTGCAGGAAGAGATTCTATCGACACTCTGATTTTTGATGAGATTGACGCCGGTATCAGCGGCAGAACGGCGTGGCGGGTTTCCGAACAGTTAGACACGGTTGCCCATGCACATCAGGTGCTCTGCATTACACATCTGCCGCAGATTGCGGCTATGGCAGACAGACATTTTGTCATCGAAAAAAGCAGCAGCGCGGATAATACCATCACGGATATTCGCGTGCTGGAGGAGGAGGAGAGCCTGGGAGAGCTGGCCAGACTGCTGGGCAGCGACGCCATGACGGAGGCTGCTCTGTCCAATGCCAGAGAGATGCGGGTGCAGGCGCTGGGGCATAAGAAAAAGTAAATATTTCATTTATCAGAATGAAAAAATAAAAATTTCACATACTAAACAGGTGTAACGGTGAAAATGGCGAGATAATGTAAAACCGGTTAGGAGTATGTGAAAATGAGACGGAGCAATGAGACCAGACCTGTCAGAAAAATAAAATCTGTTATAGACGGAAAAAAATTCCCCGGCGGAGAAAGCGTCCGGGGGAACAGTGAACAGCTGAAAAAGCAGGCCGGTAATAATATGGTGGTTCTGTTGCAGAACTGGAAAAGCCGGGAAAAGCGATATAAAATTTACCGCGCTTTTCTGAGCCTGACGCTGCTTATAAGCTGTCTGTCGCTGACAGGCCTGCTCTATTATTACATTGACAGCAGCATTCCTTCTGTGATTAATGTGCGTGCCGGGGAAGCGGAATCCTTCTACCTGGGAGTCCCGGCCAGAGCGGAAATTGTGGCGGCCAGCGACCAGGGGGTCAGCAATATCCCTCAGGGGGCCGTGGACATAGATTTGAGCAAACCGGTGACTTTAAGGGCGGCCATGGAATCCAGCTATCAGATGCAGGTTAAGCTCTTCGGCTTTCTGTCCTTCAAGAACGTGGATATCCGGGTGATTGAGGATCAGGAACTCATTCCGGTGGGAACCCCTGTGGGAATCTATGTGAAGACGGACGGTGTGCTGGTGGTAGGTACAGGAGAATTCCAGGGCAGCGAGGGTATCAGCTATTCTCCGGGGAAATACATTCTGAAATCCGGCGATTATATCCGAAAGATAAACGGGGAAGCAGTAACGGAGAAGGATGATTTCATCAGGCGGGTGGAAGAAAGCGGAGGAGCGGAAATACGCCTGACTGTGGAGCGGGACGGCGAGCTGATGGAGGCGGAAATCAAGCCCGAACAGGACGTCTCCGGCAAATATAAAATCGGAGTCTGGGTACGGGATAACGCTCAGGGAGTAGGCACCATGACCTATATTGACAGTCATGGAAATTTCGGCGCGCTGGGACATGGCATCACGGATGTGGACACCAGTACGCTGATGCACATGGAAGGGGGAACCCTTTACCAGACGGATATTGTGGATATTCAGAAAGGGACTTCGGGAAATCCCGGCGAGATGACCGGGATGATTATTTATTCGGATGAGCGTATTCTGGGAGATATCACGGACAACAGTGTCCGGGGCATCTTCGGCGCCTGTAACAGCAAGGCTCTGGAGATGGGAGTCGAAGAACCCCTGCCAATCGGACTGAAACAGGAAATTGAAGAGGGAGTGGCGCAGATTCTGTGCACAGTGGATGGCAGTACCAGGTATTATGACGTGGAGATTACCGCGGTGCATCTGGACCACGACAATGTGAACCGGGGGATTGAGCTGACGGTGACGGACCCTGACCTGCTTGCCGTGACCGGCGGCATTGTCCAGGGCATGAGCGGCAGCCCCATTATCCAGAACGGGAAATTCATCGGGGCTGTGACCCATGTGCTGGTACAGGACAGCAAAAAGGGGTATGGGATTTTTATTGAAAATATGCTGGAGCATTGAGAAGGGCAGCATAGCAGAAAAAGAAAGCGAGGCCGCGGCAGGCTTGCCTGCCAGAGTCCTCGCTTTCTTTTTATGCGTGATGTCCGGCGCAAGCTATGCAGCTGGAAATATGAAGCAGTATTAAGATATGATATCATGCAAAATGAATAAAATATACGAAAAATGACATAACCATTTTTGTGGAATATGGTTGACAAAAAGATATTGATAGGTTATTATTCTTAAAAATAGCTAAAAACAACTAAATTTCTATTGGCATACTCAGCGTTACTACAATTACGGCAGAGAGGAAATTCTATGAGAGAATGCTATTATGCAAGAAGCGCGAATGTGCTCGGGGAAAAGGAGACTCTTGAGCATCATGCGCAGCGCGCTGGCAAATTGTGTGGCGAATTTTTAAAACCAATAGGTTATACGGAAATCGGAGCGATCCTGGGAGGACTGCATGATTTTGGGAAAGCAAGCGAGCGTTTTGCGGAGGTGCTGGAGGGAAAGCGGGTGCATGTGAACCATGCGTATCCGGGAGCGGCGCTGGTGTATTGGCAGTATGGTCAAAAGAAAACAGCCAGGATGCTGGCAACTGTGATTGCTGCACATCACAGCTGTCTGGACGGCAACTGTATTATGAGTCTGAAAGAATTGATGCAGGGAACCGGGGCCGGGTATGACGAAGAAGGCAATCTTTTTTCGCTTTTTGGCATGGCGGAAATGAAAGAAGCCTTAGATGCGTTTCAGCGGGAAAATCCGCGACTTATGGGGATAAAAATTCCAAAGTCTCTCCCGGATGAGGAGGATGGGGTTGCGGACATGCTGTTGGCGCGTTTCCTGCTTTCTGCGCTGGCAGATGCGGATTACTCCGCCTCAGCGGAGCATTTTCAACCGGATTACCTGAAGACCCATACAGGACCGGCGCTGAATCCGGATGATGCTTTGGAACATCTTTTGCTGATACGAGCTGAGAAACAAAAGCTTTCCAAGTCCTCACCCATTCTGAATGCTCTTCGGGACCGGCTTTTTGAGGACTGTCTGCGTGCTGCGGAATTGCCGCCGGGACTGTATACGCTGACAGCGCCTACCGGCCTGGGGAAGACTCTGAGCCTTTTGGCCTTTGCTGCAAAGCACTGTATAAGATATAGACAGATGCGCAGGATTATTCTGATTCTTCCGTATCTTGCGATTATGGAGCAGAATGTGCGGGATTACAGGAGGATTCTCCCGGAATTGTTGGAGAGCCACAGTGCCGCAGTGTTGGACGAGAGAGCCAGACTTTTGGCGGAACGATGGGACGCTCCCTGTATTATCACCACAAATGTAGGCTTTTTTGAGCCCCTGTTTTCTGCCAGGCCCACGGACTGCAGGCATCTGCATCAGCTGGCGGGCAGTGTGATTGTTCTGGACGAAGCCCAGTCTTTGCCGCCTGACTTGTTGGAGGCTACACTGCGGACGGTGAATCTGCTCTGTGCGCAGTACGGTTGTACTGTAGTGTTCTCTACGGCCACGCAGCCGTCTTTTCAGCATCTGCCTGGTTTGGAATGGAAACCAACGGAAATTGTGCCCAATCCGGACAGGCTGTTTCAGGCTACAAGGCGCGTTACATATGACTGGCGGATGGAGGAGCAGGTCTCCTACAGACAGATTGCGGAGGAGCTGATTTCCCATAGACAGGGATGTGTTATCGTCAACTTGCGGGCACACGCGGAAAAGCTCTTTTGTATTTTGGAAGAAATCGTATCAGATGCTGAGTCGGACGGGATTTTTTATCTGACCAGCGACTTGTGCGGGGCGCATAGAATCAAAGTTTTGGAGGAGATAAAGAAACGGCTTGCGGAAGGAAGATTATGCTATCTGGTGGCAAGCCAGTGCATTGAGGCGGGTGTGGATTTGGACTTTCCCATAATTTACCGGGCACTGGCGCCTTTGGAATCAATCATTCAGGCAGCGGGCAGATGCAATCGAAACGGCGACAGCGCGGACGGCCAGGTGATTGTTTTTCTTCCGGCGGAAGAACGTTTGTATCCTCCCGGAGGGTATTATCAGAGAGCCGCTCTCTGTGTAAAGACACTGGCTTCCCGGCATCCCATTGATTGCTTTGACTTAAAGCATATGGAAGAATACTACGAAATCCTGTATTCCAATGGGGATGGGGATAAGGAAAAGCTGAAAAAGGCATTGGAAGACAGAGACTATCGGAAAGTGCAGGAAGCATATAAACTGATTGAATCCAAGGGCGTACAGGTAATTGTCCCCTGGAAAGAGGAAATGAAGCTGTTTGATTCTCTTGAGGAAGAATATAGAAAAAATGGTCTGACCCGGGATTTGATAAGACGCGCAAGACCGCTGACAGTCTCTTCTTTTGCGGAGGATAAGGTAAAGGAATGTTGTATTCCTCTGTTTTTCCGGACCTATGGGAGGGAAAGTGAGGTACAGACCGACTGGTATCTTTTGGGGAATCCGGATTGCTATCATGAGAAGCTGGGACTGCATTTTGGTGTATTAGAGATTTTTGACGGGATTTTCTGAATAAAGTGAGGAGGTGAAGTATGAGTAAAAATCCAAGTGCCACCATTGAAGTATGGGGAGATTTTGCCCTTTGGACGCGGCCCGAGAGCAAGGTGGAGCGGATGACATATGCGGTGCCCACTCCCGGCGCCATCAGAGGGCTGTTGTCTTCCATATATTCCAAGCCGCCGGAATTTTACTGGCAGGTTCGGAGAATCGAAGTGTTGTCGCCCATTCGCTACATATCGTTCAAGAGGAATGAAGTAAAAAGCAAAATGATGAAGATTCCTCAGGCCAATTCCCTTAAGGCATGCATTGACATAGAAGATGACAGGACACAGAGGCAATCCGTTGTCCTGCAGGATGTCCGCTATCGGATTACGGCAGAGATTGTGCCCAGGGCAGCGTATGGTCATGCGCCGGGAAATCTGATGGACCAGTTTGAACGGAGGGTAAAACGGGGCCAGGCCTTTATGCAGCCATGTATGGGAACACGGGAATTTCCGGCCTATTTTGAGTGGGGTTCCGGGCCAGGAGAACCTGTTGATGTTACGATGGATTTAGGGTTAATGGTGTATGATGTATTCAATCTCCACAAGTGGAGCGTCACAAAACAGGCGGAGCCTGAGGTTTCGTTGTTCCATGCGCATTTGAATCGGGGCGTTCTGGAAGTTCCGCCTTATGATTCACCGGAGGTCCTGAAAGGGGGAAAGGAGCCAGGGGAATATGCTTGAGGAATTGTATCAGTATGCGGTTGACCATAAGCTTGCCGCTCGTCCCGGCTTTAAGCCCAAACGGATTAGGGGATATTTTCATCTGTCTGCGGCGGGAGAATTTCTGGATTTGGAGGTCCGGGAAAAAGATGCGGAGCCGGTGGGCGCACCGGACGCGGGAGCGGCCGCAAACGGCACGCGGTATTGCAATCCGCTGATTGAGAAAGCGGGAATCGTTCTTTGCATGGTGAACGATGAGAAGAAAGATAAGAATGTGCCTGTGAAGCATGATTTTTTTGTTTCTTTTTTTGAAGAGGGCAGAAATGCGGAGCCGCTGTTCGGCATTGCGGCAGATGTGCTTCATGATTCCGGGAGATTGGAAGAAATGCGGAATGCCCTGATGGAAAAGAAATTGAAACCTGCGGATCCGGTTGGGTTTGCTGTGGATGGCCAGTATCTTGAACGAAGCGAGTGTTATTACGAATATTGGAATCAGTTCAGGAAGAGGATGCAGACAGCTTCCGAGAGGAAAGAGGAGAGATGTCTGATTACCGGGGAGTTGGCACAGCCTATGGCTACGGTTCCGAAAGTGTCTGGATTGATGCGCGTTGGCGGGCATACATCAGGAGATGCGTTTTTATGCTTTGATAAAGACGCCTTTCAGTCATACGGATTAAAGCAGAGTGCAAATGCGGTGGTGTCCGAGGCGGCAATGACGGCTGTGAATGCCGCTTTGGGCGAATTGATTGGGAAAGCGGACATTCTGGCAGGGGCGAAAATGGTCCACTGGTATTCCGGTCAGGTAAAAGCGCAGGAGGACATGCTTTCCATGCTGTTTGGCGGAAATCTGGTGGAAGGGGAGGAGGAAGAAGTTTCAGGCAGGGAAGAAGAGAGGGAGGCTTTTGCGGCAGCGCAGGCACTGATTCGGTCCATACGGGAAGGGAAACTGGCCGGGAAGCCGGATGTGCTGTATTATATGATGCCTTTGTCCGGGGCAGGCGGAAGAATGATGGTGCGGGGCTGGTATGAGGGGAGCTATGAGGAGCTGTATAGGAATATCTGTTTATGGTTTGAAGACTTGCGATTGATTCTGCCCGGAGGACAGGGCATGACCCGCGGGCCGAAGCTGAAGGCATTATGTCTGCGTATGCTGAAGCCCGGCGGAGGAAGTAAGATATGGGAGCGGGTGGACCGTGAATTATCAAATCTTGCGCAGCGTGTGATGTATGCGGCGATTCATGGAAGCCCTCTGCCGGACGAGGCGACTTACCGTGTTCTGCAGTGGCTCAGGGCTTATTTTCTGGCAGATAAGGAGAAGAGGCAGGGGAGCGGGGGAAACGCAGAGAACGGAAACAGCGCACAGGAAAAGGGCGTTTCTAAGCTCACAGGGCAGGAGACACTGGCTTATCAGTTCCTGAAAGCCTGGTTCAGGAGAAAACAGAGGAAGGAAGGAGGGGAAGAGATTATGAAAGAAGAGCTTAACCGGCAGAATCGCAGCGCCGCATACTTATGCGGACGGCTGATGGCTGTGTACACTGTGATTCAGGAGAATGCCATGCCGGAGGTAAATGTGGGAATTGCCGAGCGGTATTATGCTGCGGCTATGGCAGGGCCCGGACTGGTAATCGGGAAGTTGTCCCAGCTTTCCCAGTATCATCTGGCAAAGTTGGAGAGGGGACTGGCAGTTTATTATGAGAAAATACTGACGGAAATCTATCAAAACATGGGGGAGCAAGAGATTCCCACTATGCTTACCATGATGCAGCAGACGGAGTTTGCGTTGGGATATTATCAGCAAAAGGCAGAAATTTATTCCGGGAAAGAAAAAACAGAGGGGTGATAGGTATGGCAATTGAGAATCGGTATGAATTTATGTTTTATATTGAGTGTAGGAACGGAAATCCCAATGGGGATCCGGATATGGGGAATACGCCGCGGACAGATCCGCAGAGTCTTCACGGATATATCACGGATGTGGCAATCAAGCGCAGAATCAGGAATTATGTGCAGGCTGCTTATGAGGGAAATGAGGGGATGGAAATGCTGGTCCGCAGCGCCAGCAATATCAATACCGGCATTGCCCGGGCAAAAGCGCTCAGCGGCACGGAGCTTTCGGCGAAAGGGAAAAATGAGGTTTATGCAGGGCGTAGAAAAGCCTGTGAGATGTTTTATGACGTGCGTACATTCGGCGCGGTGATGTCCACGGGGCCAAACGCCGGTCAAGTGCGCGGACCGGTACAGATTGCATTTGCACGTTCTTTGGATCCCATTCAGTCATTGGATATTTCCATTACAAGAATGGCCACAGCGGATGCTGCGGGAAATGCCAAGACTGTGGAGGAGTATGAAGCGTGGGAGCAGGAGCAGCCGGAGGACAAGCTTCGCACCATGGGAAGAAAACAGTTTATTCCCTACGGGTTGTATGAAGCGAGAGGGTTCATCAGTGCAAATTTGGCGAAAGAGACAGGTTTCGACGAGCAGGATTTAAAGATTCTGTTTGAATCCATCCTGAATATGTATGAGCATGACCGCTCTTCCAGTAAGGGGGAAATGTCCGTGATTACGCCGTTAATTATTTTCCGTCATACGGGGACCGATTCGGATTTGAACCAGAGAAAACGGCAGGCAGCGCTTGGTTGTGCTCCGGCCCATCGGCTGTTTGATATGGTTCATGTACGGAAGAAAGAAGATGTGGCATACCCGACATCATGGAGAGATTATAGGGCGGAAATCAATACGGAGGCACGTCCTGCAGGAATCGACATTGGTTTCCTTTGCAACCCATATGGGGAAATCAGTTGGAACGAGGTGCCTGATGATGCAGAGTTTTTCAGAGGATGAGTTCAGGGAGCTGTTTCCGCTGTCGTGGCTGTCACAGTACGGATATTGTAAAAGGCGCTGTTCTCTGCTTGCGTTAGAGCAAATCTGGCAGGAGAATGAATATACGGCAGCAGGGAGGATGCAGCATAAGCGGGTACATACCGGGAGAACGGAACAGCGGGGAGATACCATATATATTTTCGAGATGCCGGTTTTTTCCCGCGGGCTTGGAGTGAACGGATTCTGCGACTGCGTGGAAGCGCATCTGTCCCCATCGGGCGCTGCCATTCCCTATGGAAAAGGAAAGTACACATTTTACCCTGTGGAATATAAGCACGGAGTTGTGCGGGACGAGGAGGAATATCATCTTCAGCTGTGCGCTCAGGCAATCTGTCTGGAGGAGCGTTTTGGTGTAGAGATTCCAGTGGGGGCTATTTTCTTCATTGACGCCCACAGACGTGATGAGGTGCTGCTTTCACAGGAATTGCGGGAACAGACATGGAAAACGGCAAAGGAAATATCAGACATGGTGGAAAGCCAGAAGACGATTCCGGCGGCTTACAGCGCAAAGTGTAAGAAGTGTTCCTTGCGGGAGGCCTGCCAGCCGAGAATTAGACGTTCCGCCCAGTCATACAGTGAAGGTCTTTGGGAGGAAGCGATAAAGGAGACAGAATGAAACAGCTGTTAAATACGTTATATATTCTGACCCCGGACACATATCTGTTTTTAGAGAATGAGGCAATCGGTGTGAAAATAGGCGGGGAGGAGAAGGTGCGGGTTCCTGCTCATACCATTAACTCTGTCTACTGTTTTGGTAATGTGACAGTGTCCACACCGTTGATTGGATTTTGCGGACAGAGGGGAATCAGCCTGGTATTTCTATCCGAATATGGGAAATTCTATGGCAGGATCCAGGGACCGGTTCAGGGGAATATTCTGCTCAGACGCAGACAGTTTGCTGCATTGGATGATTTGGTTTTCAGCAAGAGGCTTGTGCGGAGTATCTTATTGGGGAAGTTGGTCAACAGCAGAGAATTTTTGATGCGGGTTCGAAGAGAACGCAAAGAAAAAGAAGAGGTATTTACGAATTCGATTCAAAAGATTGCGCGAATTGCGGAAGAGCTTCGGGAGAGTCCCGGTATTGATTCCATGCGCGGACTGGAGGGAGCGGCTGCTGCGGCATATTATGCGGCGTTTTCGGCTATGCTGGTGAGTGAAGAAATGGGATTTGAGGGCAGAAACCGTCGGCCTCCGGAGGACCCTGTAAATGCATTGCTCTCTTTTTTATATACGTTATTAAAGAACGATGTGCAGTCCGCATTGGAGGGTGTGGGACTGGATCCTGCCGCAGGATTTCTGCATACTCTGCGGCCGGGAAGGCCTGCTCTGGCTCTGGATTTGATGGAGGAATTGAGGTCGCCGCTCTGTGACCGCCTCTGTGTTGCATTGATAAACCGAGGACAGATTACCCGAAAACATTTTGAACAGCTGACACCGCCGGTTCTTTTAGGGGAAAATGGAAGGAAAATCGTGTTAAAGGCATGGCAGGAACGAAAAAAGGAACAGATTCAGCATCCGTTTTTACAGGAAAAGATTCCCATTGGACTGATTCCCCATGCACAGGCAATGCTTTTGGCAAGGGTATTGCGTGATGAACTGGATGAATATCCGCCATTTCATTGGAGGTGATGCAGTATGATGCTTGTAGTTTCCTATGATGTGAATACTACGGACGCGGCAGGTGAGAAACGTCTGCGGAAAGTAGCGAAGCTCTGTGAAGCATATGGCTGCCGGGTGCAGAATTCGGTATTTGAGGTATTGGTTGACCCGGCACAGCTGGTTACGCTGAAAGCAGGTTTATCTGAGGTAATAGATAAGGAGAAAGATTCGGTGCGGTTTTATCGTCTGGGAAGTAATTGGCGTCCTCGGATAGAAACACTGGGAAAGGAATTGACATATGAGCAGGATGGGGTAATTATGTTTTGATAGGGTATGGGGTATTTGCGCGGACTGTAATCATTGTGATTTATGCGGGAGGTTCGCGCAGAAAATGAAGGCTTTTTTGGAGGTTGGATAAATATAAAATCATTTTTAGAGGATTATTGTCTGGCTTTAAAAATAGAAATTTAGATAGTTTGCATAAAAATGGATGGAGTAATTTGTCTGTTTTTGGCGATGCCCCCTGTGCGGGGGCGTGAATTGAAACATATAAAGCGGCTCTTTCCTTGTGCAGCTGTGTTTGATGCCCCCTGTGCGGGGGCGTGAATTGAAACAATCTGCCGAAACCGTACAAAGCCCCGGAAGTGTGATGCCCCCTGTGCGGGGGCGTGAATTGAAACATTCTGGAAGTAGGAAAGAAGATTGTGAAAGCAGATGCCCCCTGTGCGGGGGCGTGAATTGAAACCTCCATGTTCGGCTGGGGTGGCTTCGGCGGCTGGGATGCCCCCTGTGCGGGGGCGTGAATTGAAACAATCGCTACATCCAGACAAGCGCGCAAGGGGATTGATGCCCCCTGTGCGGGGGCGTGAATTGAAACTGTCCGCAGTGCCGGAAAAAACAGGGAGGCGTGGATGCCCCCTGTGCGGGGGCGTGAATTGAAACGTTGTATTTGACAAGGGAACAAAGAAAATTATCGGATGCCCCCTGTGCGGGGGCGTGAATTGAAACATCGTTATATAGTCCCGGATCAGTGTATGGATATTGATGCCCCCTGTGCGGGGGCGTGAATTGAAACGACCTGGTGGCGGAATACAATACCGAAATGGGCACGATGCCCCCTGTGCGGGGGCGTGAATTGAAACTTGGGAACTCTTTCCGGAAATCTGAAAGTTCAGCTGATGCCCCCTGTGCGGGGGCGTGAATTGAAACCCTGCTGGACTTCGGAAAGTGGATGGGTGGCACCGATGCCCCCTGTGCGGGGGCGTGAATTGAAACTCCAGTGGTACAAAGAAAAGCAGCGGCCTTTTATCGATGCCCCCTGTGCGGGGGCGTGAATTGAAACAGCATTGATTACCCAGTATGAGTTCCTGGATTCTGGATGCCCCCTGTGCGGGGGCGTGAATTGAAACACGGCTGTTGTAATGACACCGATCAGGCTGTTAAGGATGCCCCCTGTGCGGGGGCGTGAATTGAAACAGGCATAACAACCTTGCAGCCGTAGTGGAAAAACAGATGCCCCCTGTGCGGGGGCGTGAATTGAAACAAATACTTCATTCCATGTGCGCCTCGTAGCTTTGCGATGCCCCCTGTGCGGGGGCGTGAATTGAAACTTACTCCGTAGAGCCGCTATTGGAAGATATAACAGGATGCCCCCTGTGCGGGGGCGTGAATTGAAACGGGGAGGTAACTGCAATCAGTGCGGAAACTGCTAAAGGATGCCCCCTGTGCGGGGGCGTGAATTGAAACAAGTATGGATAAATTAAGAGTAGACAACGGTATAAAGATGCCCCCTGTGCGGGGGCGTGAATTGAAACGGAGCAGTTCGGGGTGGAGCTGACAGAGGATTTTGATGCCCCCTGTGCGGGGGCGTGAATTGAAACATAAGGAGCAAACCGGCATGGGATATGTAAAGTAGATGCCCCCTGTGCGGGGGCGTGAATTGAAACATCAAACTTTGCCAGCGCTCCGCGCGCCTTATCTGATGCCCCCTGTGCGGGGGCGTGAATTGAAACTTCGATGATTTAGAAAAAGAAGAAAAACGGATAGAGATGCCCCCTGTGCGGGGGCGTGAATTGAAACATGGCCAGTAGCAGAGATTCAGAAGAGCCCCTTAGATGCCCCCTGTGCGGGGGCGTGAATTGAAACAATAGGAAAAAACCTATCTGACTTAATAAAATTAGATGCCCCCTGTGCGGGGGCGTGAATTGAAACATCGAAGAGAATACCGCAACAGAAATTATTAAGAGATGCCCCCTGTGCGGGGGCGTGAATTGAAACTTCGTCATTCCGTGTCACTTCCTCGCTGGATTGATGCCCCCTGTGCGGGGGCGTGAATTGAAACTTTGACCTGGAGGTGAACGGTGTGACGATATATGGATGCCCCCTGTGCGGGGGCGTGAATTGAAACTCACCAAACAGGAAATCATGCAGCTGGCATCCGGATGCCCCCTGTGCGGGGGCGTGAATTGAAACATTTTCTAAATGCCTTGACATGCTTCGAGAAAAGATGCCCCCTGTGCGGGGGCGTGAATTGAAACTGTGATACCTTAAGGGTGTCGCAGGCTCTTTCTGGATGCCCCCTGTGCGGGGGCGTGAATTGAAACCTCCAATAATTATTCTCAATACGCCATTGATAAGCGATGCCCCCTGTGCGGGGGCGTGAATTGAAACAGACTCTGAAATCATTGACCTGCCATTCTGGGAAGGATGCCCCCTGTGCGGGGGCGTGAATTGAAACCGTAAAAACCTGCCTAAAGCTTCAGAATATTTACGATGCCCCCTGTGCGGGGGCGTGAATTGAAACTCCAATGGTTGCTCCCAGCATACTACCGGAGAACCGATGCCCCCTGTGCGGGGGCGTGAATTGAAACTGAATTTATCAGATTCCTTGACGGCGTGATGGTAGGATGCCCCCTGTGCGGGGGCGTGAATTGAAACTTCTTCTGACTGCAGGAGCATATAATAAAGCGCACGATGCCCCCTGTGCGGGGGCGTGAATTGAAACTTATGGGTATTTTAGGATAATGTTTCACGTGAAGATGCCCCCTGTGCGGGGGCGTGAATTGAAACTTTATAAAATATTATCAGAATATCTGCCAACAGAGATGCCCCCTGTGCGGGGGCGTGAATTGAAACTTATTTCGGGAATTGTAGGCATGATTATCTCCTGATGCCCCCTGTGCGGGGGCGTGAATTGAAACTGGGGTAGGTCCCGGCGGGTCCGGGTCTCCACCGATGCCCCCTGTGCGGGGGCGTGAATTGAAACCCGAGAACATAATCCTGGTCCCTGTCTGAATTCGGATGCCCCCCGTGCGGGGGCGTGAATTGAAACCTCAATTTCATGGCCGGAATTATGGATATGAATAGATGCCCCCTGTGCGGGGGCGTGAATTGAAACTGCGGATGCTGCGGCCACATCTGTCACCCTTATAGGATGCCCCCTGTGCGGGGGCGTGAATTGAAACATAGTAATATGTGCATTATTTCCTGTAAGATATAGATGCCCCCTGTGCGGGGGCGTGAATTGAAACCTCTGAGGGAAAAAGTTTTGTAGATGATAAATACGATGCCCCCTGTGCGGGGGCGTGAATTGAAACAATTTTATTAATTCTTGATTAATTAATTCAACAGGATGCCCCCTGTGCGGGGGCGTGAATTGAAACAATTTTAAATGTTACCGGACGTTTGCATACGTTGATGCCCCCTGTGCGGGGGCGTGAATTGAAACCAGACCGGGTGCTAGGGAAATTATAACAGATTCATGATGCCCCCTGTGCGGGGGCGTGAATTGAAACATTGGATTATCTATATTACACATGCATGAGCGCAGATGCCCCCTGTGCGGGGGCGTGAATTGAAACCTCACTCTTCTTCGGGTCATACGGAAATACCTCGATGCCCCCTGTGCGGGGGCGTGAATTGAAACACCCGAAAGCATACCTTGCACGGCAAACTGGCTTGATGCCCCCTGTGCGGGGGCGTGAATTGAAACTATGCCTGGGGCATCTGGACAACAGCCCATGCCAGATGCCCCCTGTGCGGGGGCGTGAATTGAAACGAATCTGCCGGTAATCAGCATTCATGGTATCAAAATGATGCCCCCTGTGCGGGGGCGTGAATTGAAACTGATGAAAGAGGCGGGAAGAGGTGGGGATACGCGATGCCCCCTGTGCGGGGGCGTGAATTGAAACAAGTTGGCTACACGCTTATCAATGGCGTATTGAGAGATGCCCCCTGTGCGGGGGCGTGAATTGAAACGTTCTGCTCCCTGGGCTCATAGCCGTCGGAATCGATGCCCCCTGTGCGGGGGCGTGAATTGAAACACGTATGACTTTGAGAACGGATGGAAAGAGACGGAGATGCCCCCTGTGCGGGGGCGTGAATTGAAACAAAAGTTCACCTCTGCACTCAGCATAGGATACATAGATGCCCCCTGTGCGGGGGCGTGAATTGAAACGAATGGCGCGCTCCTGGCTCTGATGATTCTTATGGATGCCCCCTGTGCGGGGGCGTGAATTGAAACGATAAAGGCGAAGACGCGAACCCATTCCAGAATCTGATGCCCCCTGTGCGGGGGCGTGAATTGAAACTCATAACGACTATCATAACGCCAGGAGAAGCGCCGATGCCCCCTGTGCGGGGGCGTGAATTGAAACGTAGGAGTTGAATCTCCAGTGCATATACATATTGATGCCCCCTGTGCGGGGGCGTGAATTGAAACGGGAAAAGGGCGTGGACATGGAGAGTATCATATGATGCCCCCTGTGCGGGGGCGTGAATTGAAACATGTTGCAGTATTTGACGGAAGATAGGGGGAGAAGATGCCCCCTGTGCGGGGGCGTGAATTGAAACTGTCTGTCTGTCTCCCTGTGTGTGTGTCTGTCTGTCGATGCCCCCTGTGCGGGGGCGTGAATTGAAACCCATAGCTCATTCCAGAAAAATGAGTATTGCATGATGCCCCCTGTGCGGGGGCGTGAATTGAAACCATGATAACAATCCCGTCCGCCCGTGTGCATGAGTGATGCCCCCTGTGCGGGGGCGTGAATTGAAACAGTGTACATCATTCCGAAAATTGCGTTTAACTTGATGCCCCCTGTGCGGGGGCGTGAATTGAAACATACCGCTTACGCCTGGCACAGTATACTCTCCCAGGATGCCCCCTGTGCGGGGGCGTGAATTGAAACATCGGGATGGCGTGCGCAATCGGTGCTCCGACAGGGATGCCCCCTGTGCGGGGGCGTGAATTGAAACAGAAAGATAGGGCATTGCAATTTCATCCTTCAGGATGCCCCCTGTGCGGGGGCGTGAATTGAAACTCAGGCTCACCTGGAAGATTTCACCAGAATACGGATGCCCCCTGTGCGGGGGCGTGAATTGAAACTTGATTCTGATAAAATAGTAGAACTGTATGAACTGATGCCCCCTGTGCGGGGGGCGTGAATTGAAACACGAAAAACGTTCCCGTAAACATCATGGGAGGACTGATGCCCCCTGTGCGGGGGCGTGAATTGAAACCTCAATTTCATGGCCGGAATTATGGATATGAATACGATGCCCCCTGTGCGGGGGCGTGAATTGAAACCGCATCCATTGGAAAAGCAGGGAACGGATTCCATGATGCCCCCTGTGCGGGGGCGTGAATTGAAACGCAAATAATACTTCCCCAGCACCTGCTCCGGCACCTGTGCGGGGGCGTGAATTGAAACTGACAGCGGTACTGATAAGATTATCGACGGCGGTGATGCCCCCTGTGCGGGGGCGTGAATTGAAACCGGAATACGTCTTACCGGTGCCTCTCCCGCCAATGATGCCCCCTGTGCGGGGGCGTGAATTGAAACTATTCCGAACTGGGTTAAGTACTTCAAGAGTTAGATGCCCCCTGTGCGGGGGCGTGAATTGAAACGACATAACAATCGTCATTTCAACTGTGTCAACCCAGATGCCCCCTGTGCGGGGGCGTGAATTGAAACGCACTGGCGCACATTATTGATGTGCACATACTGAAGATGCCCCCTGTGCGGGGGCGTGAATTGAAACAGCAGATTATCTGGAAACAACAGTCACAGACATTGGATGCCCCCTGTGCGGGGGCGTGAATTGAAACTGCAGCGATGAGAAAAAAGAAGCATCCGAAATCATGATGCCCCCTGTGCGGGGGCGTGAATTGAAACTCCTCCCACAAACCACATATCTGCTATGTTTTCTTGATGCCCCCTGTGCGGGGGCGTGAATTGAAACCATAATGTTCTACCTATAGGGTTGCAGACCCCTTCGATGCCCCCTGTGCGGGGGCGTGAATTGAAACGGCAAATGAAAAAATCAGGGAGAGGCCGGACATAAGAGATGCCCCCTGTGCGGGGGCGTGAATTGAAACTCATGATTAATATTTTAAAATCCCATTGGAAAGGATGCCCCCTGTGCGGGGGCGTGAATTGAAACTTCTATACTTTCCGGCATGGAAGACGCAGAGAAGATGCCCCCTGTGCGGGGGCGTGAATTGAAACTGTTTCAGCTCTTATTAATCGTATTGGAATTGAAACTCCAAATGTATAGTCATCTTTGCCTACTTCGCGGTAGATGCCCCCTGTGCGGGGGCGTGAATTGAAACAAATAGGATTCAGTATTTTTCTTTAATTGATTCTGAATCTCGCCACAATGGGACTTGTTGCCAATGCAACAAATCTTGTCATCACAGGACCGACCAGTGTGGGAAAGACTTACCTTGCATGTGCCCTTGGCGTGGAAGCATGCAGACAGACTTACAGGGGTTTGTATATCAGGATGTCTGACCTGATGCGTAACTTTGAGAATTAGAGCGACAACCTCAGGGAGCTTACAAAATACAGGAAAAGGATCGGTAGCTATCAGATCCTCATCCTTGATGAATGGCTGAATTATAAACTTACTGAAAAGGATGCTAAGAACCTTTATGAGCTGTTTGAACAACGCAGTAGCAATAACTCATCAATCTTTGTCGGACAGTATCCTGTGGATGAATGGCATAACAGGTTCGGCGGAGGGACACAGGCGGATTCCATCATGGACAGGATTATTCATAATGCCTATGAAATCCCTACAAATGAAACAAACCTGAGAAAGCTGTATGATTCAAAGAAGCTGAAAAGGTTTGTTGACGAGATAGAAACATAATCATCTGAACATCATTAGACCTAATATTGCATCTGTTGTATTTTCAAGCGATAGGGCAGTATTACTATATCTTGTGTCTGAGGTGGCTCTCAAGGAAGAAATTTCCAGGTGGCTCTGAAGCGGGAAACTGGTGGCTCCAAAGGGGGATAATATTCAGGAAATCACGGTCACCTTCCGCGATGGGACAGAGATTCAGGCATAACAGAATAACAGCGAAACTGGCATTCGGTTTCGGCCGGATGTCTTTTTTCCGAAGGATTGAAAATGTGGAAATAAAGTGATACAATAAATTGTACAGATAGGACAATTTATTTCAAAGGACTTGGACAGGTGAGGGGCAATGCTGAAAAACAACATAGAAGTCGATGTAAAGGTCAAATGCATTGAAGCGGAAACTACACAGGCAAAACTCGCCGAGGATATCGGTACCACGCCGTCCTATGTGAATCGGCTGATTAAGAAAAGCGAAAAAATTGTAAATAAGACGTTCATACAGATGCTTGAATCCTTGGGGTATGATGTCGAATTGACTTATGTGAAGAAAGAATAAGCCGAAGGGAGTAACTTGTTCAAGGGTGAAGCAAATTTCAGAGGTGCGTGTAATTGTATCATTTTAGGCATGGCAACAGAGCCCGCCATGGGCAGCGCTGTATTCCTGAATGAAGCAATCAATCAGCTTGCGGAAAATTATATCTCCCGCAAGGAGCAGGAGACGGGGGAAATCATCAGCTATGAAAACCGTTTTAATGAGCTGCAGAAGGTGAAGATGTATATTGCTGAACGTAATGTCTACGGCTTTGACCTGAATCCGGTTGCGGTGGAACTGCCAGAGGTTTCTCTGTGGCTGAACACTATTTATGAGGGCGGGTTTGTGCCCTGGTTCGGCGCACAGTTGGTAAATGGCAACTCCCTGCTTGGGGTAAGGCGCCAGGTATACCGGATTGAGAATGCCCAGGCTATTTCCAAAGTGATGCGTTGGTATGAAATGAAACCGGAACGACTGCCTTTTGGGACGGAGAGGGCAGATAAGGGATATAAGTTCGGCCGCACGCAGATTTATCATTTTCTGTTGGGAGACCCGGGGATGTGCAATTATTCCCACAAATCATCAAATTCCTGGAGATTGATGATTTGTGGGAGGCGCAGATTAAGCTGCGGAAAGAAGTGGGGGCAAAGACCCAAGATGCGTTGTCCATCTTTGGCCATATGGATGACGCCATAGATTCCCGGACTACCATCCGCCAGAAGGATAAAATCAAATCTACAGCGAACTATATAAGAGCGAGTTCAAGAAAAATATTACCGATAAAAATGTTCATGGGAAAGCAATTAAGGCCTGCATATTCAGTTTTCTCATTTGCTGTTTTCGGAGGTTTTATTATTACTTATTGTCTTTTTCTATTTGTTTTTGAACGGCTTGGGATGGGTTAAAGGCAAAGACATTGCTTTTTTTAGGAGTAGAAGTTTACCTGGCACTCAATATTTTACTGTCAATTTTACGAGGAATTGCTAATTTATACTTTTCTTTTTATAGGAGTAATGTGAAATAGAGAGAAAAAGGAATTTATTGACTGTACTCTTGGAAAATCATCAGATACAGATTGTATCATGATGTGGAACTGTTTTCGGTCAATTATCAAATTGAATTCGCTACACGCGTGTAGCGAATTGAGGAGAATGGTAAGATACTAAAAATGGAATGATATAGAAGATAAATTTCAATTACAACCTGCATAAAACGAACGCTGCGAATGAAGAGCTGGTTAGCAGACTTAAAAACGGGCGCGAAGCCCAAGGAGGATTCCACTATACCGATTGCTCTTATCATTCTAACAGCTTAAGCAACAAGTTGGATAACATCCTAACTGGATGTTAGGAATATTAACCATAAATATATTGTAGTAGGAGGAAACTGTTTTGATTACAAAGGTGAAACTACAAAGATTTAAAAAATTTAAGAATAATGAGATAGTTCTGAAACCATTTACCGTTCTAATGGAAGAAAACAGCTGTGGAAAGACAACGGTCATACAGGCAATTAACCTTTCGCTGAATACTTTTGCAAAAAGTGATTTGATTACATTAAAAAATGAGAAAGCAATCCCAAAAGCAAGAGGGATAGGTGCAACAGATTTGCCAGGGATAAATATCTCTGATTTTAGAGAACTGTATTATGGAAAAGTATCCCGTCAAAGCAAGAAAAGTAATAAATCTTTTGGGGCGATAGTTGATATTGAAGATGATAAAAGAAACATTTATAAATTACAGGTATCTTCTCTTTTTGGCGGATTCAATTTGAAATGTTTATCCAGTGCTGATGATTTAAAAAATTCACCTACAATATATAATTTCACTCCGCTATTGATTTCTGGATTTGTTTGATTACAAGAAACAGAACAGAGATCATTCCCAGTTAATATAAGACAGCATTTATCATCGGGAAATGTAAGTGCCATTGTCAGAAACTTAGTTTTAGATTTAAAAAAGAACAATGATGAAAATTATAGAATGTTAAAACAAAGATTAATACAAGATTTGGGTTTTTATTTGGATGACGTAATCTTTAATGAACAGAAAGATATGTACATCAAGGCAGCTTATAGCGAAAATCTTGACGATAAAAAGATTACATTTGACTTTAATTCATCTGGTAGTGGTTTTATGCAGGTATTGCAGATTTTGGCACCAATTTATACTGTGTGTCCTAATGAATGTAAAGTTGTGTTATTGGATGAACCAGATGCACATTTACATCCTAATATGCAAATTGCTCTGGCAAAATCATTACAAAAGATTCAGAAAGAATTAAATATACAGATTATTATTTCTACTCATTCTGCGGCAATCATAAAAACAGTAAAACCTTCAAGTGTAGTGCCGATTACTGTGAATAATTTAATATGCAAACCATTGTCGGCGAAAGAAGATGTTGAAGAGCAGATAGCGCAACTTGATAATTATGAACTGGCTAAATCTGTTATTAGCGGAAAGATGGTTTTTATTGAAGATGCTAACATTGAAATTTGGGAAACGGTAGATAAGATTCTGGGAACTAAGGTTTTCTATGGGGCTAACACAGTATCAATACATAAGGGGAGAAGTAAAGATGATAAAATGCCATTTCAAATTAAGCCTTTATTAAAAGATTTTTTAAAGAAGGATATAGATATAATATTTATTCGAGATAGTGATGGATTGCCGGAGGAATGGAAACTTCTGAAATGAGATTAAATCTAAATAAAGATGATATATTAGAAGCAATGGAGGAAAGCGATATTCCAATAGAAATTAAGAATATATTAAAAAGTCTTCAATCTAATATGCTGCAAGATGATGATATAAATAAATTGGAAGAATATGAGGAATCCTCTAAAGAAACGGATATTTCTGTAGATGTGGATTTGTTGGAAGAAAACTCTATAGATGAAATAGTTCAGTTATCATTGCCATTTGGAGTATAGCTATTACGTAAATATGTGGAGGATATATTATTATGGCAAGAACCGTAGGAATAGGAATTCAGAGTTTTGAGAAGCTGATAACGGAAAATAGCTTTTATATTGATAAGACAGATTTTATCAGGCAGTGGTGGGAGAATAGAGATGATGTGACTCTGATTACCCGTCCCCGTAGATTCGGGAAAACGCTGAACATGAATATGTTGGAGCGATTTCTTTCGGTAGAGTATTCAGGGAGAGGTAAAGTCTTTGAAGGATTAGCCATATGGAAAGAAGAGAAATACCGCAATCTTCAGGGAATCTGGCCGGTAATCTTTTTAAGCTTTGCCGGAATAAAAGCACCTTCTTTCTCTGAGGCAAAAAAGCCTATATTATCTGATAGAAAAATTATATAACCGATATGAATTTCTTCTAAAAGAAGACAGCTTGAACGAAAAAGAAAGAGAATTCATAAAAAACATTTCTGCAAATATGGATGACTATTCTGCCATCTCTTCTTTGGGCACACTGTCCGAGTTTTTATATCGCTATTATGGCCGAAAAGTCATTATTTTGCTGGATGAGTATGACACACCTCTTCAGGAGGCCTGGGTGTACGGCTATTGGCAGGAAATGGTGGAACTCATAAGGGGGCTGTTCAACTCCACGTTCAAGACGAACCCGTATCTGGAACGGGCGGTTATGACAGGAATTACAAGTGGTCACATTGCTTCTTGCGAAGCAAAGGAGTCCATTTTTTCGGATTTGAATCATTTGACAGTAGTGACATCCACATCGGAGATGTATGGGGATTGCTTTGGATTTACGGAGGAAGAAGTATTTTCTGCATTGGATGAATATGGGATGCAGGATAAGCGTACGGATGTGAAAAGATGGTATGACGGTTTTACTTTTGGAGAACATAGAGATATTTATAATCCCTGGTCAATCATAAATTACTTGAAAACGGGGCGATTTGCCACTTACTGGGCCAACACCAGCAGCAATGGCCTGGTGGATAAGCTGATTCGTGAGGGAAGCGCGGAAATCAAAATTTCCATGGAAAATCTCCTGAAAGGTGAACATCTGCAAAAAGAAATTGACGAGCAGATTATTTTTGACCAGTTGGACACAGATGAGAGTGCTATCTGGAGCCTGTTTTTGGCAAGCGGATATCTGAAAGCGGAGAGTTACATGTTAAATGAGGAGACAGGAGCAGATATTTATGAACTGGCGCTGACGAATAAGGAAGTGCAGTTTATGTTCCGGAAGATGATAAAGAAATGGTTTACCCGTTCAGGGACAGTCTATAATGGCTTTATCAGAGCGCTGCTTCAGGATGACATAAAATCCATGAATGCCTACATGAACCGTGTAGCCTTGTCCACATTCAGCTATTTTGACAGTGGAAGAAATCCATCCGCGGAGACTCAACCGGAACGGTTTTACCATGGCTTTGTTCTGGGGCTGGCTGTAGAACTGGCGGACCGCTATATCATCACATCCAACCGGGAGAGTGGCTTTGGACGATATGATGTGGTAATGGAACCAAAGAACAGAACAGACAATGCTATCGTTATGGAATTTAAAGTCAGAGATTCAAGGGAAGAGGCATCCTTGGAGAATACAGCAGATGCTGCGCTGAAGCAGATTAGAGACCAGCGGTATGAAGCGGTATTGGAGAACAGCGGCATTTCAAGAGAAAGGATTAGAAGCTATGGTTTCGCTTTTGAAGGAAAAGAAGTCCTGATAAGAGGGTGATAGAATTTTTAGCCCTCAAAAGCGCCTTTACAGAGCTTGCTGCAACTGAAAAATAAAATATTCAAAAAGAATCGCAGCAAGCTCCAACAACGAATAACTTCTCGGAATCTCAATGAATGTGATTCTAACTGAAAATTGACAACTGAATATGGTGCAGGAAAAGAAATTTGAGAAAAATGGACATAAACATTGGACATAGTGGGTACTATGCCTTGAAA
>NZ_JANJZD010000013.1 GCF_024623325.1 Acetatifactor muris | reverse complement strand
CCGGAATCAACATTCTCCCTTAGAAACGATATGTGATTGTGCAATAATCTGTCTTTTGTGAGGTTAGCTTTTGAGAGCCATCTCGCCGCAAACCCGCATGAATACTGGATTTTTGCCTGTTTGCTTTCCCTTTCCCCAATAACCTGTGTTTAACGATTTCTACGCACGGGATATTTCAAAGAAAATCCGCAGCACCATGACCACAAAGGCAAGAGCGGGCATCTATCACAGCACCGTGCCGCCGTTCGGCTACCGGAAATCGCCGGAGGACAGCCACAAGCTGATACCGGATGCGGAAACAGCGCCGATTGTACGGCGTATGTATGAGCTTGCCGTGCAGGGCAAAGGCTACAAGGCAATCGGTAACGTGCTGAAAAGGGAGCGCATACCGATACCGGCATACTGGCACCACATCAGGGGCGAACGGACGTGGGCGGGTTTTCAGGGCGAGGGGCATATCTCCAACTATATGTGGAACGAAACCACGATAAAATGGATACTCTCGCACGAGGTGTACATCGGGAGCCTTGTGGCGCAGAAACAGTCAAAGCTGTTCAAGGTCGGCAAGAACTATGTGAAGCCCAAAGACGAGTGGGTGGTGGTAAAGGATATTTTTGAGCCGATTGTTGACCTGGAACTGTGGGAGCGTGTGCAGGAAGTCAACGGGAAGCGCAGGCGGATGTGCAAGGCAAAAAGGGAGCCGAGTATCTTTTCCGGCATCGCCTACTGCCCCGACTGCGGCAGGCGCATTTCATTCTTCCCTGAACGGACAAGCAAAAACAATCCTGAAAAGACGTATTTTGGCTCATGCCAGAACTACAAGGCGAACGGGCCGGACGGATGCACTCCACACCGCATCAAGGAGCAGGACTTGTACGATATTGTCCTCAAAGACATCAGGGAATGGGCAGCAATGGCGCTTGCGGACGAGCAGGCAGTCCTTGGCAGGGTTATGGAACAACAGCAGTTAAACAGTACCGTCGATTACGGCTTGATTGAGGGGAAGAAGCGAACCATAGGGAAAAGGCTTGAGGAGATTGATAAAGTCATAAGCAGGCTGTATGAGGATTACGCACTCGGCAGGCTTGCGGGGACAAGCATAGACAATCTCATGCCAAAGTACCAGAGGGAGCAGGAAGAACTGGGGAAACAGCTTTCCGCATTGCAGGAGCAGTCGGCAGAGCATGACAGCACAGAGCAGAATGCGGAAAAGTGGATAAGCCTGATCCGGCAGTACAGTGACCTGAAGGAATTAAATTCTTGTATCATCGATGAACTTATCACGAAGATTTTAGTGGGCGACAAACGCCGGGTAAATGGTGAGAAAGTTCAGTCTATCGAAATCCATTACCGTTTCATCGGAAATCTGACCGACAGCGGGAATGGGGAAACAATTCAATAAAAAATCCAGTTAAAAACAATTTAGCTGTAAAAACCGTCTTTAACGGTAATTTACAGATGAGAACAGAGTGTATGCCTTAGAGAATCAGTTTTTACGCCGTCGCATAACTTTCTTCACCACTTTTATAATAAACACAATCAGTAATACAATCAGAACCAACGCCAGGAGCACCATGCTCAAGATAATAAAAGTAAATTTATTGGGATTTTTTATCAGATCACCGATGGCCCTGCTGTCCTCCACAATTTTACGTCCCTGCGTGCCTGCATAATATTTCGGTATATCAGAGATACCATCTCCGTCAGTATCTTCCAGGGAATCCAGGTATCCTGCAACAGCGGCCCATGCCTTTACTTCCCGACCGTCAGCGGTGATGATGGCGTCTTCTATATCTTCGATGGGCGTGCCGTCTGCGAATTTGGGCTGGACAGACAGAATGCCATAGGACACATCCGTCACAGCACCCAGCATCTGGCCGCTGTAGAGATCACATACAATGCGGTAGAGCCTGTCGTCTTCGATTTCAATCCGATTCCCCTCATCGTCTGTCATATAGCAGTCTGTCACCTTGTTCAGAATCAGCCGGCTGGGATTGAAGGAAAAATGAATTCCGCTGAGATAAAGCCGGGCAGAAGGCATGAAATCCGATACGGAAGCATCAATTTCCGCACCGGTTTTCAGCTCTGCACCTGTCAGATAGATACTGATCAGGGGATACCCCGGAATGCCGTCCGCACCGATGCCCAGGGAATAGGCATTAAACACGTCTTCTACTGTGATGTCGCCGGTAGCAAAGGTATCCCGGACACAGCCGGAAGGCACAATGGCCACATCCACGGGATGCCCATCCGAATCGTCGGCATTGTCGACTGCAAAGGCAAATGCATCGGCCAGGATATTTCCCAGATTATGTTCAGTATGAATAGAGTATAAATCATCAGAGGTGGAAAACTTGACAGTATTGCGTGCCAGCACCTGGTCTCTTGTATAGCCGAACTGAGACAGATATGAGGAATCCACTTTTTCCATGAGGCTGTCAATTTTCTCCTGTGCCTCCGCGTCCGGCACAATTGTCTCCGTAATGGGCAGCAGCTCGTAATTGTCAATTACCCAGCGTCCGCCGGAGATCTGTGACATGCTGAGCGCTCCCAGATTGCGGGCATAGGAGCCGCATGATACGATATAAGTACTGCCATACAGGAGAGGCTGTTCCAGTGTGGTGTGAGAATGCCCACTGATGATGAGATCAATCTCCGGCACTGCCTTCGCCAGAAGCTCGTCCTCAGATTTGGCTGCGTCTTCATTGGTACCGCTGTGAGAGACACAGACGATCATGTCCACATCTTCCTTTTCCCGGATTTCTTTTATCGTTTTGGCGGCAGCCTCTTTTATATCCTGGAACTTCAATACGCAGGTGGGAGCACAGGCCAGGGAATCTTCGCCGAAGACACCCAGAACAGCTATTTTTACATTCCCTTTGGTGAGGACAGTGTAATTCTTCATCCCGTAAGCTTCGAAAGCATTTTTTAAAAGCCGCTGGTCCTCCGTGAGGCCTTCCTTTTCCATGGTATCCCAGTCAATATTGCACAGCACCATGGCGGGGACAGGATCGCCGCTTTCTATGGCGGCATTCAGTGCTCCGGCCAGCCCGGAGGAACGATAGTCGAATTCATGATTACCCAGTGTAGTCACATCGCATTCCAGAGCGCCCAGCATTCTCAGCTCCGGTGCGTCTGTATGAAAAATGGTCTGCACCAGTGTTCCCATGGAAAAGTCTCCGGCATCCAGAATCAGGGTATCTGGGTTCTCTTCTTTGGCCCGGGTGATCAGGGTTCGGATATGGGCAAATCCGCCCAGAGTTACGTCCTGTCCGTTTTCTACTGTGAGAAAGCTGTTCAGATGGGAGTGCGTGTCATGAAGAAAGAGCACGTCCACCTGTTTGCCGGTGTACTCCGGAGCCGGGGCGGCAGTGCCGGAAAGCGGCAGGATAAAGACAGCAATAAGGAATGGAAGCAGCAGCTTACAGAATATTTTTTTCATAATTGTCTCCTGTCCGGTAATAGGCTTAAAGATACATTGTTACTGCTATTGTAGACAGATTTCAGAAAAAAAGCAAGGTTATGATGCAATTGCCATATGGTACTGCATTTTCATCAGTTTTACAGGAAAAACGGAAAGTTTTAGAAGCTTTGCGCTCAGGAATTACAAAAATAAAAGGAATTTACGAAATTTTAATGTTTCCTTCCGTGACGTATGCTATAATATGTGATATAGTTCGAGGTAATATAACAGACAGCAATGGAAAGAGACAACAGGTGCATGGAAAGGACTATATAACTTTACATGAGTAATAAAAGCAATAATGAGATGGAACAGATCCAGCAGGGGCTGGAGGCTTTTCTGGAGAAAGAACTTGATATCATCGGCACGACGCAGCACGGGAGACGGAAGGAGCGGCCGGAAGAAGGGCAGAAGCGTGGTAATGTGCAGGGAGACGGTCAGGTTTACAGAAGGCAAATGCAGAGGAATGAAAGGCCGGTCGATGGAAACCAGAGCAGACAGGATGTGTACCGGGATCACGGAAACCGTGAGCCGCGGGAAGCGGACTGGGACTACGGAGACAGAGAGCCGCAGGAAGCGGGCTGGGATTACGGAGACAGCGAGCCGCGGGAAGCGGACTGGGATTACAGAGACAGAGAGCCGCAGGAAGCGGGCTGGGATTACGGAGACAGCGAGCCGCAGGAAGCGGATTGGGATTACGGAAACCGTGAGTCACAGGAAGCGGACTGGGATTACGGAGACAGCGAGCCACAGGATGAAGACTGGGATTGTGAACAACTGATACATCACAGAAAAGGCCATACTCATACTGGTCAAATATCTGGTAGTCATGCCGGCGTCCGCAGAAATCAGGGACAAAATGGAACAGGCAGGAAGAAAAAGCGCCCTGAAGTACAGAGACAGGTTCCCCGGGAGGATGTGCAGATGGCAAAAAAGGTTTCGAAGTCTTCAAAGGCTCAGAAAAAGAAGAAAAAGAAATTCCGGCTGGCAAAGTTCCTGGCTGTTGTGGCTGTTCTGGCAGCCTTGCTGGGCGTTGGACTGTACCAGATAGTGGGTGTGGTATACGGGAAGATGAATTATCGGGAGATTGCTTCTTTCTCAGAGAAGCCCATGCAGGAGGACGGCGTGGTCAATATTCTGCTGATTGGGAATGACTCCCGGGAAAACGGGGCGGACGGGCGTTCCGATGCCATGATTTTGCTGTCTGTCAGCAGCAAGACCAAAACAATTTATCTGACTTCGCTTCTGCGGGATATGTACGTGGAGATTCCCGGACATGATGACAACCGGTTAAATGCGGCGTACTCGTTCGGCGGGGCGGAGCTTTTGATGGAGACGGTGGAGAAGAACTTTGATATACCGGTGAATCGTTACGTGCTGGTAAACTTTGAGGGGTTTGCCAATTTGATAGATACGGTGGGCGGCATTGAGCTGGAGCTGACCAGCGAGGAGATAGAATATGTCAACGGCTATCTGGTGGAATATAATATGCTGACCAATCGGCCGCAGGGAACGGACAATATGGATACCTCAGTGAGCGGACTGGTACACCTGAACGGCCCCCAGGCCCTGGCTTACAGCAGGAACCGCTATCTGGGGACGGACTTTGGGCGGACGGACCGTCAGAGGAAGGTTCTGACGGCTGTAATAAAAAAGGTGCCGTCAGTAATGTTGACAAATGCGGGGGAGCTGATGGACGGACTTCTGCCGAATCTGACCACCAATCTGACACAGTATGAATGCTTCCGGCTGAGTCTGATGGCGGGGAAGCTGCTTACTTACGACATTGTGTCGGACAGTATTCCGCAGCCGGGGACTTACAGTAATGCGACCATCCGTAAAATGGCGGTTCTGGAAGTAGACTTCGATACAAATATCAGGTATCTGAAGGAAAAAATATACGGAGAATAGGAGAAGCGAAAATGGATGTAATTTTATTGGCTTTTGTGGCAGTGATGTGCTTCAGCACAGGTGCAAAAATCCTGAGCAGCGAGGAGAGGAACAAGGTGTTCAATAAACGCCCCATTGAAGTGGTAGATATAAAAATGTACAATAAGTACTGCGGCTATCTGGTGATAGGATTTGGTGTGGCTGCGGAGATTACCTTATTTGTCGGCGCTGTCTTCGGGGGCTGGGTCAGCGGAGTATCCACATTGCTTTTGATCGGGGAAGCTGTACTTGTGGTAATAATCTATGGCAAAATTGAAAAGAAATTATTGAAAAAAAGGTAACAGGAAGTTGAAATATGGGAATAAAGAAGACCGGGTTTTCAGTGTTGCTGTCAGTGATGTTCATGCTGACGGCATGTGGAAACCAGGAGAGCGAGTCCGCATCGGTGATGTGGATTTCTCCCACTGAGCTGAAGGAGACAGAAGAGCCGGACAATGGGGAAATTCCGGTTTCCGCAGATGGAAGTCTTTCTGGAGATATGGGTGATGGAGAGGTATCTGACAGTGCTGCTGAAATGCCGGAAGCTGCAGAAACCGGGCCGGAGGAAGTGAATATCACGATTTCTGCCGCAGGCGATGTGACCATGGGGAATTATCGGGGACAGGGGTATGAGGTTTCCTTTCGACAGACCTATGATCAGGGTGTGGGAGACAGTTATTTTTTCGAAAATGTGGCAGATATTTTCAGTGCGGATGATCTGACTTTGGTGAATCTGGAAGGCCCGCTGACCCGGTCGGAGGATGGAAGGGAAGAGCAGACATACTGCATTTCCGGGGACCCGGAATATGTGAACATATTGACGGCAGGAAGTGTGGAAGCTGTCAGTATGGGAAATAATCACAGGCTTGACTATAAGGAACAGGGCACGGCGGACACGGTGGCGGCTCTGGAAGAAGCCGGAATCCTCTATGCCTATGACGACAAGTACTGCATGTATGAAGTAAAGGGGATACATATCGGCATTGTATCAGTCAATGAAGTGGGACAGGGATACGGGGTGGAAAAATTCCTGGAAGAAGGAATTGCACAGCTGCGGGAAGAGGGTGCGGATCTGGTCTTTACCTGCTGTCACTGGGGAACAGAGAGGGAATACTATCCGGAGGATTATCAGAAAAGCCTGGGCAGAAAGTGTATCGACTGGGGGGCGGACCTGGTAATCGGGCATCATCCCCATGTGCTGCAGGGAATTGAGGAATACCAGGGAAAATATATCGTCTACAGTCTGGGCAATTTTTGCTTCGGGGCCAATCGGAACCCTCCGGATAAGGATTGTATGATTTTTCAGCAGACATTTACCTTCACAGACGGTATAAAGCAGGAAGACAGGGAGATCAAAGTCATTCCATGTTCTGTCAGTTCTGTGTCCAGTCGGAATGATTACAAGCCGACTCCGGCCGAGGGCGGCGAGGCGCAGCGGATTCTGGACAGAATCAATGAATTCAGCCGGGATTTTGGTGTGGAATTTGACAGCGAGGGATTGCTTGTAAAATGAATGCGGCGGGAAGCCGAATTTATGCTTTGGCAGACAAGGTCGGAGCAGGCGTAATGACAGTCGGAATGTGCGGTCATTCCGATGGATTAAGGAGTACAAAGTGTCCTGTGGTGCCGAAATGTCAGACACGGGGACGTTAAAAAGAAAAGGAGAGAACGACATGACAAAGAAAAAAATGGAAAAGCTGGGAATTGAGACATCCCTTCTGGGATTTGGGTGCATGAGATTCCCGGTGACTGCTGACGGTGAGATAGACGAGCCGGAAGCAGAGCGGATGCTGGACAGAGCGATTGCGGCAGGGGTAAATTACATTGATACTGCATATCCTTATCATGGGGGGAAAAGTGAAACCTTTGTGGGGAAGGCCCTGCGCAAGTATGACAGGAGTTCCTTTTATCTGGCCACAAAGCTGCCCTGCTGGAATGTGCAGGTAAAGGAAGACGCAGCGAAACTGTTCCAGGAGCAGCTGGGAAAACTGCAGACAGACTACATAGACTTTTACCTGATGCATGCCATGAACAAAGAAAAATTTCATCAGATGGTAGATTTGGGTGTGGTGGAATATCTGGAAGGCCTGAAGGCAGAGGGCAAGATTAAATATCTGGGATTTTCATTCCATGATAATTATGAAGCTTTTGAGGATATTCTGTGCTTCAGAGACTGGGATTTCTGTCAGATTCAGCTGAATTACATGGATACGGACACTCAGGCAGGGTTAAAGGGTTATAAACTTACCGAAGAGAAAAAGATTCCCCTGGTGATTATGGAGCCGGTCAAGGGCGGCTCTCTGGCCACCTTTGCCGATGATATTACGGAGAAATTCCGGGCGCTGAATCCGGAAGCCTCCATAGCTTCCTATGCCCTGCGCTGGGTGGGAAGTCTGCCCAATGTCAAGGTGATATTGAGCGGTATGTCCACCATGGAACAGGTGGAGGATAATCTGAAGACATTTGCTGATTTTCAGCCGCTTTCGGAGACAGAGAACAAGACCATTGACGAGGTTGTGGCACTGATTAACAGCCGTGTGAAAAACGGATGTACGGGATGCAGCTACTGTATGCCCTGTCCGGCAGGGGTAGATATTCCCGGGAATTTCAGAGCATGGAATACCTATCATATGTACCAGAATTACAATATGATTAAAAACAGCTGGGAAAACGGACTGGGTGACGCAAAACAGGCGAAAAACTGTATCAAATGCGGCAAGTGTGAGAAAGTCTGTCCGCAGAATCTGCATATCAGGGAAGACCTTGTAAAGGTGCAGGAAGACCTGGACAAAAAAGAATTTGTTCTGTAAATTTCTGAAAGGCGGTTTTCTGTATGGAGAAGGCGTTTAAGCTGGACTTTGAGAACGATAAAGTCGGAAGTCTGTATGTAAATTGCTGCGGCTGTTCTCAGACAGAAAGCCTCCACAGTTTTGGCCCGGCTTCCAAACCCCATTATCTGATTCACTATGTACTCAGCGGTAAGGGAATTTTCCGGTTTCACGATAAGGAATACCGGTTGGAGGCGGGCTATGGCTTTCTGATTCAGCCCAATGAGCTTGCTTTTTATCAGGCAGACGAGAAGGAACCATGGAGCTATCTGTGGGTGGGATTCGGCGGCAGCCGTGCAGGAGAATATCTGAATTCCATGGGATTGTCGGGAAGACATCCCATCTTCTCCTGCGAGAGGGATCAGGAGCTTTATTCCATAGTCCGGGATATGATGGAACACAATACTTTCGGTGTGGCCGATGATCTTCGCCGGAATGGACAGCTGGGTGTATTTCTGTCCATTCTGGCCCAGAGCGCCGGGGTGGTGGCAAAGGATGAAGAGGATAAGGGAAACCAGTATGTAAAGAAGGCGGTGTCCTTTATCCAGAGCAATTACTGCAATCCCATCAAGGTGACGGACGTGGCAGATTATGTATGTATCAACAGAAGCTACCTCTATACACTATTCCAGAATTATCTGGGGATGTCCCCCCAACAGTTTCTTACCACGTTCCGCATTACAAAGGCCAGGGAACTGCTTGATTCCACATCTTATCCAATAGAAAGTATTGCTTTGTCATGCGGATACAGAGATGCGCTGGTATTTACGAAGGCCTTCCATGCCATGAAGGGAATGTCTCCTTCTCAGTACCGTAAGCAGAGTCACAGGGAAAGTTCCAGGGAGCAGCTGCAGGAAGTGGAACATCTGATTGCGCAGTTGCTGCAATCTCAGGAGAAAATATAGAGGGCCGGAAACTGTTCCGCAGGAGAAGATTTTGTAAGAACATTTACGGAGATAATATCAGGAGATAATATCATGAGAATTTTACTTTTATTAAGAGGCTCGGCCAGCTGTGGAAAGTCTACCTGGATTGAACAGCATGGCTTGAAACCTTATACATTGTCAGCGGACGATATCCGGTTGTTGTGCCAGAGTCCGGTGATGCTGGCGGACGGTTCGGAAGGTATCAGCCAGAGCAACGACGGCACAGTGTGGAAGACATTGTTCAGTATCCTGGAAATCAGGATGCAGAGAGGTGACTTTACGGTAATCGACGCGACAAATTCCAAGACCAGTGAGATGAACCGGTATAGGGAGATGTGCGAGACATACAGGTATCGAATTTACTGTGTGGATTTCACAGATATTCCCATTGAAGAGGTGAAGAGAAGAAATGCGGGCAGGGAGACTTTTAAGAAGGTGCCGGAAGAGGTCATTGACAATATGTACTCCCGATTCAGAACGCAGAAAATTCCTTCCGGAATCAAAGTGATTCGGCCGGACGAACTGGACACTATCTGGCTGAAATTGTTTGACATGTCCAACTACAGGAAAATACATCATATCGGCGATATTCACGGCTGTAATACTGTTCTCCAGAGATATCTGGAAGACAACGGCGGGCTGAAGGATGATGAGATGTACATTTTTGTGGGAGATTACATTGACAGGGGCGTCGAAAATGCGGAGGTGGTAAAGTTTCTTATCTCCATCATGAACAGGAAAAATGTGCTGATGCTGGAGGGGAACCATGAGCGGTGGCTCTGGCTGTGGGCAAATGACTGTACGGGAAGATCGAAAGAATTTGAACTTATCACAAAGCCTGCACTGGACGCGGCGGGAATCAACAAGAAGGATGTAAGGCAGCTGTACAGGAAATTCGGACAGTGCGCTTATTATAAATACGGTGAAATTATCTATCTGGTTACCCATGCGGGACTGAGTACACTGCCGCAGAACTTATCTCTCGTGGCCACGGAACAGATGATTAAGGGTGTGGGAAATTATGATGATTTCGAAAAGGTAGCGGAGACTTTTTTTGATACGACACCGGACAACTGTTATCAAATTCACGGACACCGGAACACGAAACAGATGCCCACGATGGTGAACGACAGAGTGTTCAACCTTGAGGGACAGGTGGAATACGGAGGCTGTCTTCGCTGTGTACAGGTGGACGAATCGGGAATTCACTGTACTGAACTGGAGAACGAAGTATATAAAACGCCGGAAATGCAGGAAGCGCAGGGCGTTGTGGAGAGTTCCATTGCAGACATTATCATTTCCCTGCGCGGCAATAAATACATACAGGAGAAGAAATTCGGTAATATTTCGTCATTCAATTATACAGATAAGGCATTTTATGACAGAGTCTGGGATGCACAGACTACCAAAGCCAGAGGACTGTACCTTGATACGGCTAAAGGGAAGGTGACGGCCCGGGCGTACGATAAATTCTTCAATGTCAATGAACGCCCGGAGACGAAGTTTGAGATGCTGCAACATAAACTGAAGTTTCCGGTGACTGCATATGTGAAAGAAAACGGTTTCCTGGGGATTGTGAGCTACAATGAATATGAGGATGGCCTGTTCGCAGCCAGCAAGTCCACAATTGACAGCCAATATGCAAGGTACTTTCAGGAGATGCTGCAGAAAAAGGTCACCCCGGAGAACCTCGAGCGGATGAAGGAATACTGTAAGGAAAAGGAGGTATCCTTTGTCTTCGAATGCGTTGATATGGAACATGACCCGCATATCATTGACTATTCTGAGAGCAGATTGTTTCTGCTGGATATTGTCTATAACCAGATGGAATTTGCCAGATATGGGTATGATGATCTGTGTCACACGGCAGGGCTCTTCGGCCTGGAAGCCAAAGAAAGGGCATATGAAATTGCCAACTGGCAGGAGTTTTATGACTGGTATTACGACATTATGGAATCGGATTATGAGTATCACGGACGCAAAATCGAGGGATTTGTCATTGAGGACAGCGGGGGATATATGACAAAGATAAAGCTCTCCTACTATAATTTCTGGAAGTTTATGAGAAGTGTGTCTCATGAGGCAGTCAGAAAAGGCTATATCAGCAAAACTTCCGCACTCACCACACCGCTGGCCAACGAATACTACTCCTGGGTCAGGAAGCTGCATGACAGAGAGGACAGGGATACTTTACCCAGGGATATCTGTACTTTACGGAAAATGTTCTATGCTGAAAAGGGAATCTGACAGGATTTTAAAAAGTCCGGAAAAAAGAACAATGGCGGTTATTTCTCCCGCCATTGTTCTTTATTTGCATCAGACCAGACTACCATATTTCTGCCGAAGCGTTTCGCATCGTAGAGCATGATATCTGCAATTTTCAGATAAGTGTCATACAGATCGCTTTCTTTCGGCACAAGAGTCACACCGCCGACACTGACAGTAACCCATTCGGATACAGCAGGATTGTGAGGCAGATGGAGATCTTCCACTGCCTGCCGTATGGTTTTAAAAAAACGGTAAGCGGATTCCGCATCATTGCCAAGGAGAATGGCAACAAATTCCTCTCCGCCATAGCGGCCGAAAAAATCGGTTGCCCGCTGAAGATGGGAGGAAATAGTCTGTGCTACAGTGGATATTACCTTATCACCGGATGGATGTCCGAAGGTATCATTATAGACCTTGAATTTGTCGATATCGAGCATACAAAGGGAGAAAGGAAGTCCCAGACGGACGGCTTCACGCCACTTGGCACGACTTTCGTCTTCATAATGTCTTCTGTTGGCCACGCCGGTAAGTTCGTCTACCATAGCCTGCTGTCTGAACTGCATCTGATACCGATGCAGCTTGATGTGCGTATTTGCACGAGCCTTTATGATTACCGGACTGAAGGGCTTGGAAATATAGTCAACCGCACCCAGCGTCAGCCCTTTTTCCTCATGCTGTACATCCGAAAGGCTGGTAATCAAAATTACGGGAGTATATTTGGTCTGGACTGTTCCCTGTAGTTTCCGCAGCAGCATGAAACCGTCTATGTCCGGCATGACCACGTCCAGAAAGATCAGAGAATATTCTCCGGACATTGCCTGAAGAAAACCGTCTGCTCCGGTCTGACATACGGTTACGTCGTATTCATCCTGCAATATCAGCTTCAGATATTCGGCCTGTACAAGGCTGTCATCAATTACCAATACTTTTTCCATGTGTTATCCCGCATCCTTTCCCGCACTCTGCGTTTGACTTTCGGTCATATTCTGAGCTACATATACTACTGTTTTGGGAAGATCGCCTGCTCCGGTCTGAGCCAGTACGGCAGTGGCACGCACCCGCATATATTCTTCGGGGCCGGCCCCGGGATTATCCGGAATTGTACGATATTCCACAGTCACATAAGGATTCCACCAGCGCAGATGTTTCAGCCAGTTCTGAATATTCATTACCTGCAGATATTTTTCTCTGTCTTCGCTGTGAATAAAATTATTCGCATATACCTGCAAGGCGGCAGTACAGTTTACTTCGTCGCCGAGAATGTCGCCTATCTTACTGAGCTGGGATACCACACGGAAGGTGTCGTGTTCCAGATCAATATAATATGTGGAGAAAAAGAGGCTGCTCAGACTGCCGATGATATAGGCCCGGTCCTGCATGGCCTGCAGCCTCAGCGCTTCCTGCTGCTTTTTTTCGGTAATATCCTGTCCCAGAAGGTTGACCGTCACAGCTTCTCCCTGACGGATATACACTACATGCTGTTCTATCCAGCGGACAGGCGTGCCTTTCATACGATACTGACATCGCTCTTCGGCATATTCCTTTGTTGCCGTTGCCTTTTCGCGGAGATGCTGCAGGGACAATGTGCGGCGATAATGATCTGTATCCTCCGGATGGATATAATCAGCCAGAGCAAGGGCCACATAGTGATCATAGTCTCCCACCAGTGTATTCTGTATCTGGGGGGCATGGGTCAGATCCAGCCGCTCACACTGACCGCTGTCCAGGTGTACCATACTCATCATACTGTAACGGGCTTTCAGAATAGGAGCCATCTGAAAACTATGGTTATCGGAAATCAGTTCCCGGCGAATGATGTCACTGTCTATTCCGTTGAGAATATTGGAACGACTGCTTTCAACGCCGGACCATGGCATATCATGGACATCCCGGACACAAAAAATTGCCGTCTGATTTTCGCTTGTATAATCAAAAGCCGGTATAATTTCCATCATATGCCACCGGAAACCGTCAGCACATCTGCGCCTGTATATACAGGTCAGCAATTTTTTCCCGGTCAGCAGGGCATTCCGCAGTGCGTTGGGCTCAATGAATTCTGTGAAACGAACCACATCTTCGGAATGAATGGCTCCGTTTTTGACAAGATTCTCCAGCTGTGCGGAAATATGAGCGCCTTCCTTCCCGGTCAGCCATATGTCGGAATCTACTTTCAGAACATCATAGGTATCCTCCTCAAGATCAACCCGCAGAAGCTTGCGGTATGTATAGCTGCCTATACGGGGGGTTACGGTGATCACGAAAGCGGGAATGGTATCTTCCCATAATGTCCTGGTAGCAATAATATCAACTACTCCGCCGAAAAGTGCATTGTAACTGATGGAACGGCTTTCCTGTCTGCTCTTAATGGTCAGAAGAGGACAATTCTTACAGGAGCCACCCCAGACTTCATGACAAACCCTGCTTCTCTGTATATCAGGACATACCTGCTGTACCCGTTTGTTAAAATATAATATGCTGTGATCCTCTTCCTGAATGACATAAACACCTGTTTCAGGCATGGCATTCAGGATTTTTTCATAATCTCTGCTGTTCAAATGCACTCCTCCGGATTTTTATAATTTCAGAGTACTCATGTGGTGTTTAATTTGCTTAAGAGATCTGTTTCAGCCTGCTTTTCTATCTTTGCATACTATAGCATGAAATGGAGGGAGAGTCAACGGAGAATAGGGGTGTATTGTATTTATGGAATAAAAATGGAGTAAAAAAGCTGTGAGTATTGACTATCAAGAACTGATAGTGGTATAATAACGTTATTTCGGCCAGAAGATGTCTGCATGGCCATCAATATCAACGTTGCATGTATTTACAGGAGAGAAAAATGCTTGAGTGCTTTCAAAATTACGCGGAAAAAATAATGAGAAGAAAAAAGTGGTTTCTTCCGGCAATTCTTATTTCTGTTATCCTCTTTTCAATATCAACGTATTACCTTTACAGTGGGATAAATAAACGCTTTATACTTTATTCGCTGCTCAGTCTGGGGACAGGCGTGCTTCTGGTCTGCCCGCGAGTCGAAAACATATATGTGTCTTTTCTGTCAATTATATTATATCTGGTAACAGTGCCTTCCAGAATATTCAGGCGTATGGAGCTTCCTCTCTATGATATGACCGGACTTCTGGAAGGTGCAGAGCTGGTCAATGTGTTAATTATTCTGCTTGTGTACGCAATTTTTTTATTGATATTATAGAGGGTACGTTTTGCACTGGGCGGAGCCAATATCTTTCTCCTGATTCTGTTTCTGATAAATTATTATGTCTGCCAGTTCCGGGGCAGCAGTCTGAGCGCTGTCGATCTTCTGGCGACAAGGACAGCATTAACTGTTCTGGACAGCTACAGACTTACTATGAGCAGTGAGCTGTGGTACAGTATTCTGTGGTTCACCTTTTTCATAATATTGGGTTTTTGGTGTGATATTCCTGTAAAGGGGAAAAAGTATCATATATCGGTGACGATTCTCTCGCTGAGCTGTATTCTGGCCTTTTATACATTTTGGAATAAATCAGACTATTTTAGAAAGCATGACTTGCAGAATATTTACTGGACGGTAAATGCAAATGAACTGCTGAATGGATTTTTGCTGAGCTTTGCTTTCAGTGCACAGGATTTTTCCATGGATAAACCGGGAGATTATTCTGAAGAAAAGCTGATGCAGCTGATTGAGGAGGTGCAGGAAGCATTTCAGCCACAGAGCAGCATGACGACAAGCCTTCCGCATATCATTTGCATTATGAATGAAGCGTGGTCTGACCTGAGAGTACTTGGAAATCTGGAGACATCGGAAGATTTTATGCCGCTTTATGATTCTCTGTCGGAGAAGGCAGTCACAGGATATACTTATGTGGACATATTGGGAGGTTTGACTGCGAATACGGAATTTGAGATGTTGACAGGAGACAGTCTCGCATTTCTGTCACCGACAGCAGTTCCCTATCAGCTGCAGGTAAATCATGAGATGTATTCCGTAGCCCGTGTTCTGAGAGAACAGGGATATTCTACGATGGCCATGCATCCAAGTGTGAATTTCGCATGGAACAGAGATAAGGTATATGATTATTTTGGATTCGAAGAATTTGTGGATATATCTCAGTTTGAGACGGAATTGCAGTATGTAGGCGGATATATCTCGGATGAATGTAATTTCAATGAAATTATTCGACAGTACGAAAACAGGGAGAAAGATAAACCGCTGTTTCTTTTTGATGTAACGATACAGAATCATGGTGGATATGGTGGGAATACGGCAATACTGCTGAATGCTGAGAAGATAGGGAATGTACCCGCCAAAGACATTGGCGATGTATATGATCTGGATACCTATCTGAACCTGATAAAGCTTACAGACGAAGCTTTTGAAATGCTGCTTGCATATTTTGAAAAGGAAGAAGAACCAATGATTATATGTATGTTTGGTGATCACCAGCCGAGATTGGGAGATAATTTCTATGATGCGATGTTCAGAGAAAGCAATCTCTCAGAAGAAGATCGTCAGGCACTCAAATATATTACGCCATATGTTATATGGAACAATTTTGAAGCAGACTTTCCGGTGTATGGAGATATGAGCGCCAACTATCTGGGAGCGGCAGTACTGGAATGTGCAGGGACGGAATTGCCGCCTTATTATCAGTTCCTTCTGGAGCTTCAGAAAAAATATCCCGTAATTTCCAGGGGAAAGATGAATGAAATGAAAGGGAACGAAATGATAAAACAATATCAAATGCTGCAGTATAATCATCTGATGGAAAGGAATTATCTGAAAGAGTTGTTCAGCGTACTACAATAATTAATAACCTGCTTGGACAATTTGTCCTGTTTTTGTCCGAAAAAAATTAAAAAGCCTGTAATCACAGGCTTTTTAAAGTCGGCGCGACAGGATTTGAACCTGCGACCTCGGCGTCCCGAACGCCGCGCTCTACCAAGCTGAGCCACGCGCCGCTGTAAAGATATCTCAGTTGAATCTGATACATGATAACTCAGGGATTCTACTATATCCTGCCTGTATCACGAACCGACATTAAAATAATATATAAAAATGGATTGATTGTCAAGTGCAAAAAGAATAAAATTATAATAGTATAGCTAATAAATCCAAATAGAGGTAATATATATGTACGAATGCCTGAACTGTGGGGGGAATCTGAAGTTTGATATTGCCCGGCAGCAGTTATATTGTGAATATTGCAATACAACTGCGGATCCTTATACTGTTTATAAGGAAAAGGATGCGGAAGAAAGTATTATATCCATGTCAGATAACCCAACGGAAAAAGAGTACCGGGTTACCGTGTTCACCTGCCCACAGTGTGGCGGGCAGCTTGTCAGCGAGGACACGACAGCAGCTACATTCTGCAGCTTCTGCGGTTCTTCCACTATTTTGAACAGCCGAGTCAGCAGAGAGAGACGTCCTGGCCTTATTATTCCCTTTATGAGGACAGAGGAGGACTGCAGAAGCGCTTATGCAAAAATGATGCGGCGTGCTCTTTTTGTGCCGAAGGAACTGAAAAATGAAGAGATATTGGAGCGTTTCCGGGGCATCTATATGCCGTATTGGATCTATTCCTTCGAAAAAAGAGGGGAAGTTACTTTCTCAGGAGAGAAAAGTCACAGGGAAGGGGATTATGTAATCACGGACCATTATCGCCTGGAGTGCGGGATAGAGGAGGAGTACAGGGGACTGGCTTATGATGCGTCGGCTTCTTTTTCAGATCATCTGAGCAATGCTATTTCTCCTTTTGATTTAAGGCAGAGTAAAGCATTTACACCATCTTTTCTGAGCGGTTTCTATGCGGATACCAGTGACGTGGAAAGCAGTGTGTATCGCCTTGATGCGGAAGATATGGTAATCAGAGACGGATGTAAATGTCTGTCAGGGAATCCTGTGTGCAGAAAGTATCATGTGGGTCGTGGAGAGAATCAGAATACACTGCGGAACGCTGTGCGACCCTTTCAAAGCGAAACGGAGCTTGCCATGCTGCCGGTATGGTTCCTGGCATACCGCAGCGGAGAGCGGGTGGGATATGCTGTGGTTAACGGCCAGACAGGGAGATCTGCCGCGGACCTGCCGGTAGATTTGAAGAAGTATCTGTCCGGTTCCATGCTGCTGGCACTACCGATATTTGTGCTGCTGAATCTCTTTCTGACAATCACGCCGGTAAAGATTCTGCTGATCGCTGCTTTATTGGCGCTGGTATGCATCATGATTTCAAATGTGCAGGTTACACATATTCTGGCCAGGGAGTCCGGAGAGGATGACAAAGGATTTTCCTCTGTTCATTCCGCAGCCCGGGCGGGGCTGTTCGGAGGGAGAAGAGCAGGAATGCCGCAAAGGAAGAAGACCGGCAGCATATGGGGGAAAATCGGGTGGCTGATGCTTTTGTTTTACGGGACAGCTTTGCTGCCGGGCTTTCTGCTGCAGATGATGAAAGGTGGGTGGGGCGGCACGAGGATCGTGTCTGTAATGGTGATTCTTCTGGCGCTCTTTGCTGTCGGATTTTTCTGTCTACGTCAGTTTCCGGGGCGGGGAAGGAGAGCGCTGCCCCGGAAACTTGCATATACAGGACATTTCAGGGAGAAATGGCCTGTTCTGGTGAAACCATTTGCAGGAATTGTGGCAGCGGCAGTGATTTTTATTGTGAATCCTGTATCTGACGAGTTCTACTATCTGGGCGCATTTGGCTGCATGTGCATGGTGCTTTGGGCGCTTATGGATATCATAAAGCAGCACAATATGCTGACAACCCGGAAGCTGCCGCAGTTCAATCGGCGGGGAGGTGACGAGATTGCATAACCAGTATTTTTGGCGAAGAAGCCGGGGAAAATGGGGGAAGGCTCTGGCTATGCTGGCGGCAGTCCTGACCATTATGTTTATGACAACCATCTCAGAATGCAGAGCGGAAGAAGCCGGGGAGGAAGACCGGAATTCAGAGGAAATGTCAGAACTGGTGGAATATCGGAATCCGGATACCGGTTTCCGGGTTCTGGTGGAAGATGATGCGGAGCTGCTCACAGAGGAAGAGCGCCGGGAGCTGGCAGCATCCATGGAGAAGATTACAGCATATGGCAATGTGGCATTTAAAAGTGTAAGTGAAAACAGTTTATCTGCAGAAAGGTACGCCCGCAATTATTACATGGACCGGTTCGGCACCGAGAGCGGAACTGTGTTTCTGATTGATATGGATAACCGTAAAATCTGGATTCACAGTGACGGCGCGGTCTATAAAGTGATTACCGGGGCGAATGCGGACACGGTGGCAGATAATGTATACCGACTTGCGTCTTCGGAGGAGTATCACGAATGTGCAGAGGAAGCATTCAGGGAGATTTACGCATTGCTGGAGGGAGAAAAGATTGCCCGGCCCATGAAGTATATCAGCAATGCATTGCTGGCGCTGATTCTGGCGCTGCTGCTTAATTTTGGACTGGTGGTCTGTTTTACCCGCCTGCGGAAGCCGGGCGAAGCGGAAATCCTCAGCAGCATTCACAGGAAATTCAGCCATACGCCGCCGAATGTGATACATACGCATCAGACAAAAGTTTATGACCCTGTGTCCAGTGACAGCGGGGGAGGAAGCAGTAACAGCAGCGGGGGCAGCGGAGGAGGAAGCGGCAGCAGCGGCGGAGGTGGCGGACATAGCTTTTGAGCAACGGGAAAAGCTGTCGTGCCTATTGGCAACAGGAACATGCGAAAAGTATAAGGCCATGAAGGGAAGATAAAATGGAGCGGACAACAGTAATTCTGAAAAAAGGCGAGGGACGTAACTTAAAGGCGGGAGGCGCGTGGATTTATGACAATGAAATAGATAAGATTGAGGGGGATTTCGAAGACGGTGATGTGGTGGCGGTTCATGATTTCGACGGCTATTGTATGGGCTGCGGTTTTATTAATACGAAATCTAAAATTACCGTACGCATGCTGTCCAGAAAAAAAGATATGGTCATAGATGAAGCATTTCTGGAGCGGAGAGTCCGGGATGCCTGGGAGTATCGCAGGCAGATTATGGATACTTCCAGCTGCCGCCTGGTTTTCGGAGAGGCGGATTTTCTGCCGGGTATTGTGGTGGATAAGTTTGAGGATGTGCTGGTGGTGGAATCGCTGGCTCTGGGAATTGACAGATGGAAATCAGTGATTGTGGACGCGGCGAAGAAAGTGCTGCAGGAGGATGGCATCCATATCCGCGGTGTCTATGAGCGAAGCGACGCAAAAGTGCGGCTGCAGGAGGGAATGGAGAGAAGCAAAGGGTTCATCGGAGCCCCCTTTGACACCAAAGTGGAAATTGCAGAGAATGGTGTAAAATATCTGGTGGATGTGGCAGAAGGGCAGAAAACGGGATTTTTCCTCGATCAGAAGAACAACAGAGCGGCCATTCACAGGATCTGCAGAGGGAAAAAAGTACTGGACTGCTTTACGCATACGGGATCCTTTGCGCTGAATGCCGGAATTGCCGGGGCGGAGAGCGTGCTGGGGGTGGATGCGTCCCTGCTTGCCGTAACACAGGCTGAGGAAAATGCCAGACTGAATCATCTGGAGGAAAAAGTCCGGTTTCTATGTGCAGATGTATTTGAATTACTTCCGGAGCTGGAGAAAAGGGGAGAGAAATTTGACGTGGTGATTCTGGACCCGCCTGCCTTTACCAAATCCAGGAATTCCGTCAAAAACGCGGTGAAGGGGTATCGGGAAATCAATCTCAGAGGCCTGAAGCTGGTGCGGGACGGCGGATTTCTGGTCACCTGTTCCTGCTCTCATTTTATGGAACAGGAGCTTTTTGCCAAAACACTGCGGGAGGCGGCGACAGGGGCACACAGGAGACTGCGGCAGGTGGAATTCCGTACCCAGGGCCCTGATCACCCGATTCTTTGGGCGGCAGAGCAGTCATATTATCTGAAATTCTACATTTTTCAGGTGGTCAGCGAGAGGTAGTTTGTGGAAGTGGCTGAAATGAATCTATTGAAAGATTTCTGGGAAATGCATATTATAATTAGGGAAGAACAGAAGTCGGGAATAGTGGGAGAACGAAAATGAGAAAAACTGACAGAAGTGTCAACACTATGTTTGGAACATATCAGTCGGATAAGGAAGAAGTGAAGAGAACCTGGAAGATTGTGGTGGTTATGGCACTGTGTGCCATAGGGTTTGTCATTGTGATGTCGTCGGCACAGAACTTCTGGATGTCTCTGAAACCGGAGTATGATGTGGAGTATCTGCTGGATAACGGAGCCCGGGAGGGAATGCATGTAAAGGGAGCGGTACCTTATACGTATGGGTGCTTTGCAGATATGTCGAATATGGACGGAGGAAAGGTCAGCGCATATTATTATACAATTCCGGCTGAGGAAGGGATGATGATTCTGGAGATTCCTGCGGATAGACAGGCAGCAATGGAGACTTTGCTGGAGGAGACGTTGGATTATCTGGATACCGGAGTCTGGCCTGTCTCCACGATAATGCTGGAAGGTTATGTGGTAAAAGCGCAGGGAAGGCTTCCCTATCTGCTCTCGGAATATATGCGTGAAATCGGATATACAGATGCAGAGATTGCGGCTATGGGAGAGCCTCTGATGATTAAAGATGCCTCCAGAAGAATGCAGAGAGCCAGAATCAGCGCACCGGTGGGAATGATTCTTCTGACAGCAGGTATTTTGCTGGGTGTATTTTTTCTGTTTCGGAGCAGGCGTAAGGGGTAATTGTACACGACAGGCGGGAATAATCAGACAGGGTAACAGTGCAGTGCCTGTCTGAACTGTTATGACAGATTACGGAACTATTGTAGAAAGTCAATAAGTGCTTGACAAAAGTATAAAATGTGCTATAGTTCTAAATGCAAATGAATTGCATTTGCATTTGGGCGCCTGTATGATATGAATGCAGGCGACGGAACGGGAGGCACACAGATGCTGCACATTGTTGAACATTCTGTTATAGACAGTATAAAACTGATTCCCTTTTTGTTTCTGGCTTATCTGGCAATGGAGTATTTGGAGCACAGGACAGGGAACGGAATCCGGAGATGGCTTAAAAATGCGGATAAGGCGGCGCCTGTGATGGGCAGTCTGCTGGGAGCGGTTCCGCAGTGCGGATTTTCGGCGGCGGCGTCCAATCTGTATGCCGGACGTGTGATTACACTGGGGACACTGATTGCAATCTATCTGTCCACTTCCGATGAAATGCTGCCCATCCTTATTTCGGAGAGGGCGCCCTTTAAGGAAATTGTGGGAATCCTTCTGGGGAAGGCGCTTCTGGGAATGACGGCGGGTCTGCTGATTGACCTGATACGGCGCAGAAAAAAGGCGGAGGACAGAGGAAGTATCCACGACATCTGTGAGCAGGAGCACTGTCACTGTGAGAAAGGGATTCTATCCTCTGCGTTGACACATACAGCACAAATTGCCTTTTTCATTTTGCTGATAACATTTATTCTGAATCTGGTCCTTCATTTTTCGGGGGATGATATCCTGGAAAAGCTGCTGCGGGACAGAGCTGTGCTTGGCCCTGTGCTGGCAGGTTTTGTGGGGCTGATACCAAACTGTGCCGGGTCGGTGGTGATTACCCGGCTGTATCTGGAAGGCGCCTTAAGCCTGGGAGCCACAATGGCGGGTCTGTTTACAGGGTCCGGCGTGGGTGTGCTGGTGCTTTTCCGGGTGAATCACAACAGAAGAGAAAACCTGAAAATCCTGTTGCTCCTCTATGGAATTGGAGTGGCTGCGGGAATCGTGATGGGATTTCTTCCTGTATAAACCGGCAGCGTAACTTATAAATAACAAAATGAAGGGGCTGCGGAGAGAAGGCAGCGTAACTTGTCATATGATCAAAACAAGAGAAATTGAGTATCCACAGGGAATAAAATGGACGAAACAGCGAAAAAGCGTATACGGCATATTGTGGGAAGCAAAGGAACCTCTGAGCGCGGCGCAGATTTACCATCGTGTGGAGCGGAAAAGTCAGGGGGAGGAATATGCAGTGTCGACTATCTACCGGATTCTGGCGGCCTTTGAAGAGAAGGGGCTTGTGGAGAAGACTGCCTGGATGGAAGACGGTACGACTGTCTATGAACTGAAACGGGACGAACATACACATTACGCGGTATGTCTGGAATGTCACAAAAGGGTTCCGCTGCAGAGCTGTCCTTTCACGCACCTTCATCTGGAGGAAACGGAAGGGTTTACTGTCACAGGCCATAAGCTGGAATTATATGGTTATTGCAGGGCATGCCGGAAAATGGAGCCGGATGTAGAAAATTAATTTTTTTTAAAAAAAGTACTTGCATTTCTTAAAAAAATATAATATAATTCATTTTGTTGTACAGAACAGTATGTTGATGAACATACCCTACAAAGGAAACGCGCCGCTAGCTCAGTTGGTAGAGCACCTGACTCTTAATCAGGGTGTCCAGGGTTCGAGCCCCTGGCGGCGCATGTGAAGAACTGTTTTTGGGGATTTAGAGGCCCTGGGGGCGGTTCTTTTTTCGTGCAAATCTCTCAGAATCAAAAATCAGTTTTCCGAGTACCTTGTCCTGCTGTCGGCGTATCCCGAAAGTAACCTGACATAAATCTGTCATCTAAAATGAATTCCAAATCAAATAAAATCAATTTATTGAAATATCCCGGATTTTTTTGTATAATATAGCAGAAAAAATAATGGTAAGGAGAGGGCATAATGAAAAAACTTTTAAGTATTGTAATAACGTTATGTGCGCTGGCAGGCGCGGCTGTATTCTGGATTCTCGGCGGCTCGCTGTGTACGAAGATGAGGGGAGGGCCGGAGGAGCTGGCTTCAGGCACGACGTTCAGCGAAGCGGAAGGACGTTACATATCATATGAAGCGGCGTATCCGATTGCATCCCGGGTAGAAGAGTATTATTCGGGAGATCCTGACAGGGTGAGAACCATGGGGTATGTGGTATACGATCAGGAGCGACAGGCGTTTATCTACATCGTGGTGTCGGACAATGACAAGGGCAGACTTGAGAATCTCATGTGGGACCTGCATTTGTCGGCAGAGATGAGAGCAGGCAAGGATATGGAGCCGTTTACGGCGTGGGGATCACTGGAGCCCATGGAGTCGGAAGCAGTGGAAGAGATGCTCGCCGCAGTGGAAGACAGTGAGATTGTAGACAGCTACATGAGCTCCGGGGGAAGCGGTTCTCATTATGAAGCTTATTTTAATTCAGATGAATACGGCAAGGTCATGGCGGCTATGGGTAAGGCCCTGGAGGAGGGCTGGCAGCAGTCTGACTGGTATTATATAGTAGACGGCAGTATCAATGGTCTGTCAGGTGGTGATATCTGGATTTGTGCATTCGCGGCAGGGCTCAATCTCCTGATTGCCGTGTTCCGGCTGATTGCTCTGTTACGGGGCGCTGGAAAGCATTCTGACAAGGCAGAGAAATCCGGAAGTAAGCTGGATCGCTTTTTGGCCGCACAGAGAGACTGGGTGGAAGACTGGTGCGATTACAGTCTCAATCGCGGACGCCGTCTGGGCTATCTGTCGGTGCTGGGCGGTGTGGTGATTTTCCTGGCTATCGGCATTTTTGTAAAAGTGCCTGTGCAGAAGTTACTTGTATTTTACCTGTCTCTCGGCGTGCTGCTGGGAGAATTGACAGGATTGCTTTTCTGGTTCGGACAGAAGGGACAGGCGAAACCCGGCAAAATTTTGAAGAAGCTGGAAAAGAGTGTCAAAAAGGAGCTCCCTTCGGCGTCGGAACAGGAAGATTTTGCAGAGGATGTTCTGAATGCGGGCAGTGAGTGGCAATTCAGGGAGAAGACAAAGGATGCCATGCTGCAGGGTGTCGTGGGGAGCCGCTACTGGGTGGCGCTCTCCTGGAACGGACAGGCGACAGTCATTGACTCCGAGCGTCTGGATAAGATTGAGACGGCCACCATATCAGGGCAGGTACGCAGCGGGAAAGTGCGTGTCAGCTATGTTTCCTATGTGGCCAGGTTCTATTATCGCAACGCCACTCCGAAGAAGACCTTTGATAAGGCACTGTCTTTCAACTGGGAAGATTCTCTCGGACTGTTTATGGTGCTTGTGAGAAAGAGAGTCGGCGACAATGTAAAGATTACGGCAGTGTGAGAAGTGGGAGGGGCGGAATATGGTAGGAAAACTGACTTTAAAATATTGGATGAGCATATTGCTCTTTTGTCTGATTTGTCTGGCTTTGAGCGCACCTTTCTGGAAGTACGGGCCTGCTGCTCTTGAGGCCCTGCAGGGAGGGACACCGGAACTGGCTAAAAGCGAGTCCATGAGCAATATTTACGGGTTGGCCGGACTGGGACTTTTTTTCCTGTTGATTGTGGTGGCTCTTATAATCAGAGGTCTTACAAATTCAGTGGGAAAGCGGGCGCGGAAATATCTGGAGGGACATTCGGGAGTCACCATGGAGCAGCTGGACACTGATTTCGCGGCAGCGGAGAAGGTGGGCAATATATGGGTCGGCAAGAGCTGGATATACAGTCATGACCTGAATTGTCTTCTGGTGGGCAATGATATCGTGGTCCTGGTGTATGGTGAAACGGAAAGGTCCAGAAACAGAGTGAATTATTATCTTTGTCTGGGACTTAAAGACGGCAGTGTGGAAAGAGTCCGGGTATCTGAAAGCAATCTGTCACGGATACAGGAGATATATGAGAGATATTCTCATATAGTTGTGGGGAATAATCCTGAGTACAAATACATGTTTAAAAATGACAGAGACGCTTTTCTGAATATAAAGTATCGCCGGAATATGGAATAGAGGCAGGGAAGGGGACAGAGGTGAAAATATACCTTTTCAGACACGGCGAAACAGAATGGAACAGGACGCGCAGGCTGCAGGGACAGAGTGATATTGCGCTGAATGCGTTTGGAAGAGAACTGGCAGTGAAGACAGCGGAAGCACTGAGAGAGATCGCATTTGACAGAGCATTTTGTTCTCCCCTTGTCCGGGCGGCCGAGACGGCACAGATTATTCTCGGGGACAGGCCTGTTTCGCTGGTATCCGATGAACGGCTGAAGGAGATGTTTTTCGGGGAACATGAAGGAGCTGCTTTTGATGAAGCAAAGCAGCAGAAATCCACGCATCCCCTTCATAATTTCTTCTGTGATCCGGAACATTATATCCCGCCGGAGGGCGCGGAATCTTTTCAGGATGTCATGGACAGAGGCAGGGCATTCCTGCAGGAGCAGATTGTGCCTCTGGAAGGAGCCTGTGAAAATGTACTGATTGTGGCTCATGGTGCGTTTAACAGGGGGCTTTTAAGCGCTGTGTGCGGGATTCCGCTGGGGGATTTCTGGCAGCTCAGTCTGCCTAATTGCGCGGCATCTATTCTGACTCTGGATAAGGGAAGATTCCGGATTCTGGAGGAGAGTCGGATTTATTATGCGGATCCGGTAAACGGAAGGCCCTGAAAGTAAGGCGACGGTGACAGGAAAGGCAATGGCCGGCCGGGGAGAAGTGGCAGAAGGAATGCTGAAACCGGAAAAGCACGGAAGTGAAGAAGAGAAAGCGACAAAAAGGAACCACACACCATTGATGGAAGAATGTCCCACAGGTGTTGTGGTTCCTGTTATCTTGTTCCTGTTGTAAAAAAAGCTACTTAAAACATTCTCATCAGAGAACTGATATTGCCGATCCGGTCACGGATGGAACCGGGAATATACAGGGACAGTGCCATTTTGGTGCCAATCAGCCAGAAGAGGAGGATGAATACCACCATCACGCCGAATACCACGTAAGATGCCAGATCGTCCTTTACGCCGGTTAAACCTTTGACTGCACCGAGAAGGAAAACGGTGGCAAGGAAGAAAGAACCATAATATAGTACGAGACCAAGAGAGATGGTGGTGGGGGTGTTAATAATCATGAATACATTGCCAAGAATAATCATGGGAAGCAGTCCGATGGAACGCACGGCTGTCAGAGACAGTATCTGTTCCAGGTTCGTAGATGCTTTCATGATAATGGCTGCACCCCACAGCAGCAACAGCATTATCCCGGAGAAGATCAATGAGAACAACAGAGTCAGGAAGAATGCTTTCAGACCGGAGAATTTATAGTCTTTTCCCAGATCAAGAGCCAGGTTGACTCTGCTTACCATAATAATGCTGAAGAGGCAGGAGAAAAGTGTCTGAACGGCAATAATCCCAATTGCTGCGATTTTATCTCCCTTTTCCACAAACTTTCTGCCTTCTGTGGCTGGCTGCTTTAGCACTGCCAATGTGGTGGACAGAACTTTCTTCAGGCCGCTGGTAAGCGCATCCTTGTCAGGAAGTGTGATGGTGACGGAAGGCTGCGAGGCGGAACCTTCTCCTGAGGCGGCAGGAGCCGGTTGTACCGGAGGTACAGGCGGTGCCTGCGTGGCTGATTCTACAGCCGTATTTTTATCCATGCTTTGAGCGGCAGTTTCCGGAGCCTGTGCGGTGGCTGCCCGGCAGCTGCACACTTCTCCTTCCTGTAACTCTTTTCCGCAAAATTCACAAAATGCCATAATAGTTCTCCTTTTCTTTACTGCGTTTGTTATTATTTTCCTATTCCATATTACGTGAAATTCTGACAAAATGCAACACAATTTATTAAGAATATATAAAAAGCATGAAAAAATAATTTCTTTTTGCTTAAAAAAGTGTGATATAATACCGTGTATCTCAGATGACAGCGACGGAATTTTACGATGAAACGGCACCGCTGAAGGTTTGGAGAGGCCTGAATATTCAGGGCCAGAGAGGGAAACAGAATGACATATATTTTTGATACACATGCTCATTATGATGACAGTGCATTTGACGGGGACAGAGAGGCACTGCTGGAGGCATTGCCGGAAAGCGGAATAGCGAGAATTGTAAATGTGGGAGCCAGTGTGGTTTCCTGCGAGAGAACTGTTGTACTGTCAAAAAAGTATGATTATATCTATGCCGCACTGGGGATACATCCCGGTGAGACCGGAGAAATGACTGAAGAGAAATTTGAGCATCTAAAGAAGATGTGCCTGTGGGAAAAATGTGTGGCAGTGGGGGAGATTGGGCTGGACTATTACTGGGGGGAACCGGAGCGGGAGACCCAGAAAAAATGGTTTGTCCGTCAGCTGAACCTGGCCAGAGAAATCCACCTGCCGGTGGTGATTCATTCCAGGGATGCCGCAAAAGACACTGTGGATATCATGAAGGCAGAAAAAGCCGGTGAAATCGGTGGTGTGGTACACTGCTATTCCTACACAAAGGAGACGGCGAGGACATTTTTGGAGATGGATTTCTTCTTTGGCGTGGGAGGTGTTCTGACTTTTAAAAATGCCAGGAAGCTGAAGGAGGCCGTTGCCTATATTCCCATGGACAGGATTGTGCTGGAGACAGACTGTCCCTATCTGGCGCCGGTTCCGCACAGAGGAAAGCGCAACAGCTCTCTGAATCTCCCTTATGTCATTGCCGCATTGGCTGAGGTAAAAGGGATTTCGGAAGAGGAAGTGCGGAAAAAAGTGTGGGATAATGGAATGCGGCTGTACCGGATGCAGGAATCCCAGGACTTTCAGGTGAAGTGAAACTGTCCAGTTCAGGAGGATTTACTGCAATAATGCAGGGTCTTGACATTTGTACGAAATCGTACTAAACTACTTGAAGTACGATTTCGTACTTTTTATATGTCAGACGTGTTGTATGCCATATGACGGGACGAAAGAAAAGAAGAACAGGAGGCGGCGGTGATGAAGGGATTTACAACGGCGGAAATGAAGCGCTTCAATTATCTGGTGGGAGAGACAGATGCGGCCTATCATGAAGCGGCTCAGAAGCTGGGATTATCTGACAGTGTAATGCAGATTTTCTATATTATCTGTGATAACGGAGATAAATATCCCATCAGTGATATCTGCAGGCTGTCCGGAATCAGCAAGCAGACGATCAATTCCGCATTGCGCAGGCTGGAGACGGAAGGAATGGTCTATCTGGAAAATGCCAGCGGAAAGAAGAAAAGAGTATGCCTGACGGACAAAGGAAAGAAGCTGGCGGAAGACACGGTAGTGCGGCTGATTGAGATTGAGAACGGTATACTGGATTCCTGGCCTGAAGAGGAAGTGGAGCAGTATCTTCAGCTGACGGGAAAATATCTGCAAGAGTTCAGGGAAAAAATAAAGGAGTTGTGAAGGAATAATGAAAATTCAATTATCAGATCATTTTAATTACGGGAAATTGCTGCGTTTTACGCTGCCATCCATTATCATGATGATTTTTACGTCGATTTACGGTGTGGTTGACGGCTTTTTTGTATCTAATTTTGTGGGGAAGACTCCTTTTGCGGCGGTGAACTTTATCATGCCGTTTCTGATGATTCTGGGAGCCATAGGATTTATGTTCGGTACAGGCGGCAGTGCTATCATTGCGATTACCATGGGAGCGGGAGAGAAGGAGAAGGCGCAGAGACTGTTTTCACTGTTTGTGTATCTGTCCTTTGGCTGCGGTATTGTGATAGCAGTGCTGGGAATCGTCTTTATCCGTCCGGTAGGGGCACTGCTCGGGGCGGAAGGCGTCATGCTGGATAACTGTGTGCTATACGGCAGGATTATTCTGGCAGCGCTTCCGGCGTTTATTCTGCAGTACGAATTTCAGAGCTTTTTCATCACGGCAGAAAAGCCGCAGCTGGGGCTTGCCGTCACTGTGGCAGCAGGAGTGAGTAATATGGTGCTGGATGCTGTCTTTGTAGGGGTATTCCGCTGGGGCCTGGTGGGAGCAGCGGCAGCAACAGCATTCAGCCAGCTGGTGGGAGGGATTGTGCCGGTGGTTTATTTTCTGCGTCCAAATACAAGTCTTCTGCGGCTGACCAGGACGAAATATGACGGCAGAGCTCTGTTGAAAGCGTGTACAAACGGCTCCTCCGAGCTGATGTCAAGCATCTCCATGTCCATTGTCGGCATGCTCTATAATGCACAGCTGATGAAGTACGCAGGAGAGGATGGTGTGGCGGCATATGGAGTACTGATGTATGTGAGCATGATTTTCCTGGCTGTTTTTATCGGGTATTCTGTGGGTGTGGCACCGGTAATTAGTTACCATTACGGCGCGGGAAATCACGGAGAATTGAAAGGGCTGCTCAGAAAGAGCCTGATTCTTGTGGGCACCTTTTCTGTGGGTATGGTAGCGTTGGGAGAAGTACTGGCCAGACCGCTCTCCATGATTTTTGTAGGATATGACCAGGGGCTTCTGGAACTGACGCTGAGAGGGTTTCTGGTGTATTCCTTTTCCTTCCTTTTTGCAGGGCTGGCGATTTACGGCTCGTCCTTTTTCACGGCCCTGGGAAACGGACTGGTGTCCGCACTGATTTCGTTCCTGCGGACCCTTGTGTTTCAGATGGCGGCAGTGCTGCTTTTACCGCTGATTTGGGGAATTGACGGAATCTGGGTTTCCATTGTGGCGGCAGAACTGATGGCGGCAGTGGTGACGATTCTGTTCCTGGTGGGAATGAAAGGAAAGTATCATTATTGACAGAAAGACAGAACAGGCAGAAGATTTATTGAAAAACAATAAAAATATATTGACATTCGGATTTCGGAGTGCTATATTACCTTACAGAAGAGCAGAGGCATAACAGTTCGGATGTATCCGGGCTATGGTGCGGAACTGATAATTGAGGTGATTATGGAAGAGAAAAAAGATATCCGGACGAAGAAGAACTGCCTGACCACATGGACAAAATACCTTCTGGACTTTATGTTTTATGCGGGGATTGCCGTGACGGTGACTTTGCCGTTCAGCATCCGGAAAATCGGAGAACAGTTTCCGTATATGGTGGAGCATTACGAGGAGTCGGTGATTATTTATTTCGTGCTCGGTGTGGCTGCGATGGTTCTGGTGAGAGAGCTGCGGAAGATTTTCAGGACTGTGCTGGAGGGAGACTGCTTTGTGCAGGAAAATGTCATCAGTCTGCAGAAGATGGGAAACTGGAGCTTTTTCATTGCAGTCATGTCGGTGGTAAGAAGCATTGTATATATGACTGTGGCCATGGGTGTGGTGATCCTGGTGTTCATTATTGCAGGATTGTTCAGCAAGGTGCTTGCCTGTGTGTTTGCGGAGGCAGTGCGGTATAAGCAGGAAAATGATCTTACTATATAGTGAAGCATGATATGTGATGCCTTGATGGCAGGCAGGGAGTGTGAAGATGGGAATTGTGGTAAATCTGGATGTCATGATGGCAAAGCGGAAAATGGGCCTCACCGAGCTGGCAGGTAAGGTAGACATAACCCTTGCCAATCTGTCCATCTTAAAGAATAACAAAGCCAGAGCAGTACGCTTTTCCACACTGGAAGCAGTCTGCAAAGCGCTGGACTGCCAGCCCGGAGATATTCTGGAATATGTGCCGGACGGGGAGTAAATAAATATTCGGTACAGGGAAAAGCTGTGCTGATGAAGTGAAAGGAGTGTAAGAAGAGATGGAAAGAACAGAACAAAGACCGCCGGTACCGCCTGTGCCGCCGGTACCCCCCATGCCGCCGGTTCCTGCGGAGACGGAAGAGACAAAACGATTGAAGGAGAATTTTGGTTTTATCGGGCCGCTGGCATTCGGATATGCGGTGCTGTACGCATTCTGCATGTACAGAAACGGCTCCGGGGTGACATTCCCTTTTTTCGTGGCAGGCAGCCTCTTATTTTTCTTCTTGTCCTTTGCAAGACTGGGGATTTCTGTAAAAAAAGGAAGCGGATTTTACATGGCTGCCATGCTTCTGCTGGGGATTTCCACGTTCTGCACAGATGACGGGTTCCTGATTTTTTTTAATAAGCTGGGGATATTCCTGCTTCTGATGAGCCTGTTGCTGAGGCAGTGCTTTCAGACTGCACAGTGGAAGCTGGGGAAATATCTGGGCAGTATCTGTGTCCTGATTTTTGCCAGTATCGGAGAACTGGGCCGGCCCTTTACCGATGGAGCGGCCTGGCGGCAGGGCAGAGGGAAAAAGGTGGACAAGAGAGTCTGGTACGCTGCGCTGGGGCTTGTGATAGCCCTGCCGCTGTTCTTAATCGTGCTTCTGCTCCTGGCCAGCGCCGACGCCGTATTCCGTCAGATGACGGCGAGGCTGCTGCAAAGCATCAGCCTGGGAGGAATTATAAATATATTTTTCCGGATAACAGTCCTGTTTTTTTGCCGCGTATGCCGTGACCGCGTATCTGTGTAAGAAGAGAATCCGGGAAGATGTGGGGGATGTGCGCAGGGGAGAGCCTGTTCTGGCAATCACCGTGACAGGAATGCTGACTCTTTTGTATCTGTTATTTTCCGGGATACAGATTGCGGGACTTTTTTTCGGAAGCCTGAGACTGCCGGAGGGGTACACCTATGCCATGTATGCCAGAGAGGGCTTTTTTCAGCTGTTGGCAGTCAGTCTGCTGAATCTGATAATTGTGCTGTGCTGTATGGAATTCTTCAGGGAAAGCACAGTGCTGAAGATTATTCTGACGCTTATGTCACTTTGCACCTTTGTGATGATTGCATCCAGTGCGGTGAGAATGATTATGTATATTCGCTACTATTATCTGACCTATCTTCGGATTCTGGTGCTGTGGGCCCTGGTACTGCTGACCTTTCTGTTCGCGGGTGTGGTGGTGAATATATTTAAGGAGAAATTTCCGCTGTTTCGTTATCAGGCAGCCGTAGTGGCAGTGCTGTATCTGATATTATCCTTTGCACATCCGGATTATCTGATTGCGAAGGTAAATGTGGCGAACGCCCCCCGGGAAGACGGGATGGTATATCACTCCTTTTTCCTGGCGAAGGAGCCCTATAATGATTATTACTATCTGAGAAGTCTGAGTGCGGATGCGGCGCCGGTTCTGGTTCCCTACCTGAAGGAGCTGGGCTATGATATGGAGGCCTTTTACACGGAGGATGCCGTACAGTATGCTGCTGACACAAGTGCATGGGGGGCATGGGATTTGGATGCCGGGAATGCCCGTCACGTACAGATGGGTTTCGGATACTACTGGATGCGGAAAATGCAGCGGAATACAGAGAACATGGGAATTCGAACCTACAATGTGTCGAGACATCTGGCGCTGACGCATTTTCGGGATTGCCGGGAATAACAGTTCGGCAGAACTGCTGCGGCAAGAAAATATCAGTTACTGTATTGACGCATGTACCAGACGTGGAGTACAATAGATGTCAATGCCTGAACGGGATTGGCAAAGCCGGACAGGAGAACTGTGTGCCTGGAGACGGGGAATTCAATGACAAGAAGGACAGCAGAGAATCGACGGTTTGAAAGGTCTGGGAAGATGAGATGAAGTTGGAAGGTTTTTGGTACGAGACACATATGCATACCAGCGAAGGAAGCGCCTGCGGCAAGAGCAGCGGAGCGGAGATGGCAAGGGCCTATGCAAAATGCGGCTATACCGGCATTATAGTGACAGATCATTTCTTTTATGGGAATACAGCTGTGGACAGGGCTCTGCCCTGGGAGGAATGGGTGGAAGGCTTCTGCCTGGGATATGAACATGCCAGGGCGGAGGGAGACAGACTGGGGCTTCAGGTATTTTTCGGCTGGGAGTCCGGCTATCACGGGCCGGAGTTTCTGGTCTATGGGTTGGATAAAGAATGGCTGCTGGCGCATCCGGAAATCAGGGATGCCACAGTGGAGGAACAGTTTCAGCTGGTACATGAGGGCGGAGGCATAATCAGCCATGCCCATCCGTACAGAGAGGCTTCTTACATATCTGAGGTGCAGCTGTTCCCCGGATATGTGGATGCGGTGGAAGGTCTGAACGCAGCACATACGGGCAGACTGACCGGAAAAAGGCATCCGGAGTATAACGAAATGGCAATGGCTTATGCAGAAAAGCAGCATTTGCCCATGACAGCCGGGTCGGATCAGCACAGTACACAGATGCTGTACGGAGGAATGATATTTTCCCGGAAATTGAAGGATATTCATGATTTTACCCATGCCGTTATGAGGGGAGAGGCACAGCGCCTGCTGGACGGTAAGGAGGTTGTGGAATGCACAGTACAAATATGAAGCAAAAGAAATTTTCTCTGTTTCCCTATCTGTGGAAATACAAGTGGTATTATCTGGCTGGTATCGTAATTCTGCTGGCAGTGGATGCGGCAAATCTGTATATTCCGCAGTTTATAGGAGAAGTGATTGACGGCTTGACGGAAGGCATACTGGACAGGGAAGGTGTGCTTTTTCTGCTTGTGAAAATTTTCACGGCAGGCGCGGTGATGATGCTGGGGCGCTTTGGCTGGAGATTCTGCATCTTCGGTTCCGCCAGGGGAATTGAATATCGTCTGCGCAACGATATGTTCGGGCATCTGGAGATGCTTTCCGCCCGCTATTTCAACGCTCATAAGACGGGGGATCTGATGGCACGTTTTACCAATGACCTGGGAGCCATCCGTATGGCGGTGGGACCTGCGGTGGTTACAGCCTTTGACGCCATTGTGATGACGGTTATGGTCCTGATGAAAATGATATGGGATGTGGATTTTAAGCTGACAGTTATGGCATTCGTCCCGCTGACACTGGTGGCAGTGGGATGTTATTTCTATGGAATAGAGGCCAAAAAGCGCCAGACCAGGCGTCAGGAAGCCTTCTCGGGATTGTCCGACAAAGTGCAGGAGAGCATAGCGGGAATTCGTGTGGTTAAGGCTTTCGTACAGGAAGAAGAGGATTTCAGAGCCTTTGAAAAAGCCAGCGAGAACAGCATGGAGAAGAATCTCTCCATGGTAAAGCTTCGGGCTATGTTCGGACCGGCGCTGGATACTGTCACAGGAATCAGCCTTCTTCTGACGTTAGTGTTTGGAGGAAAGATGGTTCTGGCGGGGCAGATTTCCATCGGTCAGTTTGTGGCGTTTAATTCTTATATCGGAATGCTGGTATGGCCCATGATTGCCTGCGGAGACTGTATTAATAATTTCAGCCAGGCGGCGGCAGCATTTCAGAGGATCGCCAGTATCTTCCGGGAGGAACCGGATATTGTGGATAAGGTGCCGGAAGATTGCGTGAACAGAGATGTACATATCAGAGGTGATATCGTTCTGAATCATCTGACGTTTACCTATCCGGACGGTGAAGATCCGGTGTTAAGGGATGTGAGTCTCCATGTGAAAGAGGGAGAAATGCTGGGGATTCTGGGACGAACCGGAAGTGGAAAGTCCAGTCTGGCTGACTTGCTGCTGCGGGTCTACGACTGCGAGGACGGGGCCCTTCTGGTGGACGGCAGGCCTATCACGGAGTTTCCGCTGGCGGTACTGCACCGGGATATGGCCTATGTGCCCCAGGATAACTTCCTGTTCTCGGATACGCTGGAGGAAAATATTGCCTTCGGCCTGGAGGAACGGCTCAGAGACCATCCGCAGATTCGCTCCAGTATCAAGAGAGCGGCAAAGGCAGCCTGTATTCATGATAATATCATGGGTTTTCCGGAAGAGTACAGGACGCTGGTAGGTGAGCGGGGAGTGACGCTGTCGGGCGGACAGAAGCAGAGAAGCTCCATTGCAAGAGCGCTTCTGATGGATGCGTCGGTGCTGATTCTGGACGATTCCCTGTCTGCCGTGGACACGGATACCGAGGAGCAGATTCTGGAGAATCTGATGGAGCTGCGCAGGGGGAAGACCACGATTATCATTGCGCATCGTATCTCCACACTGCAGAAAGCGGATCATATCGCGGTGCTGACAGAAGGGGAGCTGACGGAGTATGGCACACATGAAGAACTGGTGGAGCTGAAAGGATTCTATGCCCATATTTATGAGAAGCAGCAGCTGGAGCAGGAGCTGACAGCCATGTAAGCAGGCGGAGAAGCTCTGAAGCTGTGGGGCAGATTTCGGAAGTGGATTTGGAGTCTCAGGAATGGCTTTAAAGGGTAGAAAGAAGAATTGGAGGGTGTTATGAGCACGTTAACCGATGATAATATAGAGTCCAGTTACAAGGGCAATGCCCTGCTGCACCTGCTTTCTTATATGAAACCTTACGTGGGGTGGGTGGTTATCTGTCTGGCGCTGGTGCTGGCGCTGACCGGTTTTGATCTGTACCGTCCCATGCTGATCGGTGATGCCATCGACTTGTTCAAAGAGCAGGGGAATTTCGATGTAATTGTGGAGACTACCATAAAGTATGCCATTGTGCTGGTGCTGAGCTTTGTGTTCAACATTACCCAGACCTGGCTGCTGCAGAAGATGGGGCAGAGTATTATTCTCACTGTTCGCAAGGAGCTGTATGCCCATATTCAGTCGCTGAGCAGCCGCTATTTTGACCTGACACCGGTGGGCAGGCTGGTGACCCGCGTCACCAATGACGTGGAAGCACTGGATGAAATGTATTCCGGCATTCTGGTTCGGCTGTTTCGCAACATTGTGAAGATTGTGGGACTGGCCGTGGTGATGCTGATGATGGACAAAAAGCTGGCGCTGATTTCCTTCATACTGCTACCCATTGTGGCGGTGCTGACTGTGGTATTCCGCCAGATTGCACGCAAGACCTACCGTATCTCCAGGACGCGGCTGACGGATGTGAATACTTTCCTGTCGGAGAACATTTCCGGTATGCGCATCATTCAGATATTCGGCAGAGAGAAACGGAAGTATGAAGAGTTTAATGACAAGAATTATAAGCTGTTCCGTGCAGGCTACAGGGAAATGATGGTATTCGCCATCTTCCGGCCGCTGATATACATTCTGAGCATTATTTCCCTGATGATTGTCCTGGGTGTGGGCAGCAGCGAAGTCATGGGAAATGTGATATCCATCGGTACACTGTACATTTTTGCCCAGTATATTCAGTCCTTTTTTGAGCCCATACAGGAGCTGGCGGAGCAGTTTTCCACTTTGCAGTCCTCCATTGCTTCGGCGGAGAAGATATTTACCATCATGAGCGAAGAACCGCTGGTAAAAGAGGATGAGAACCCGGTTATTCTGCCTGAGATCAGGGGAAGGATTGAATTCTCCCATGTGTGGTTTGCCTATGACAACGAGAATTATGTTCTGAGAGATGTGTCCTTTGTCATTGAGCCCGGCGAGAAAGTGGCTTTCGTGGGTGCGACGGGCGCCGGAAAGTCGTCAATCTTGAATCTGATCGGGAGATATTACGACATACAGAAAGGAAATATCTACATTGACGGAGTGGACATCCGCAGGCTCAGCAAGAAGCAGCTGCGGGGCGCCATCGGTCAGATGCAGCAGGATGTGTTTATCTTCGAGGGAGATGTGGAGTACAATATCCGGCTGCATGATGAAGACATTACACTTGATGATGTGAAAGAGGCCGCGGAGTATGTGAATGCTTCTCATTTTATCGAGAAGCTGCCGAACGGTTATCAGGAGCCGGTATCCGAGAGGGGCTCCACCTTTTCCGCAGGGGAGAGACAGCTGCTGTCCTTTGCCAGAACCCTTGCCCACAAGCCCAGCATCCTGGTTATGGACGAAGCGACCGCCAACATTGATACGGAGACGGAGCTGCTGATTCAGGAGGCATTGGAAAAGCTGATGCAGGGGCGTACTACCATCATGGTGGCCCATCGTCTCTCCACCATTCAGCATGCGGACTGCATTATGGTCATGCAGAAGGGAAAAATCAGAGAGCAGGGGACCCACCAGGAGCTGCTGGCCCAGGATGGGATTTACAAGAAGCTGTATGAGCTTCAGATTCATCAGACCTGAAAAGCAAAAAGGGAAGGATTATTATGTCGTTCAGGATTAAGGAAGCGAACACGAGAGAACAGCTGGAATGTGTCAGAAAATTATATGAGGAATCCTTTCCGAAATCGGAGAAGAAGCCATTTTCCATGATACTGAAAAAACGTGCGGAAGGATTTTTCGACATCCTGGCTATAGAGAATGAGGAGGGACAGTTCTGCGGTCTGGCAATTATGCTGCTGGCCGGTGGTCTGGCACTGCTGGATTACCTTGCCATTGCTCCGGAATACCAGGGCGGCGGAGCAGGGAGCAGTACCCTTCGGGAACTGCGGGAACGTTATGGCCTCGGAAGCCTTGTGGTGGAGATTGAAACCACGCTGGGAGAAGAAGCGACGCAGGCGGAGAATGCGGAAGAACGTCTGCGCCGGAAAAGGTTTTACCTGCGAAATGGAATGAAGACTATGGATTTTGTCGTGAATTTGTTCGGGGTGGAGATGGAGATTCTGACTTTTGGCAGGACAGTGACATTTGAGGAGTATTACGGCATTTATGAAGCAGTATTGCCGAAGGGGATGATGGATAAGATCAGGCTGGCGTGATGCCGGCCTTTATTCATATTGAACTATTGAAAAAGTCTGTTCGAGAGTATAAACTATATAGTACATAAATAAGGCGGCAGAAAAGCGGTGTGTTACTTCAGAGAGTCTGGTTTTGTATTGTTGCGAAGAATGAGAAGAGCTGCATAATTGTGAACAAAGGAGAGGACAAAAGGCAATGAAAGTGTACACATGTTTTCCGGAGGGAAAGGCAAAAGCGCTCACCATGAGCTATGACGACGGTAAACTTCAGGATGAGCGTTTGGTTGAAATTTTCAATAAATATGGTATAAAGGGAACTTTTAACCTGAATTACGGGTTAATGGAACAGGATCCGCGCCGTATTGTGAGAGAGCGTATCAGGGAACTGTATCAGGGACATGAAGTGGCAACACATACCATGACACATCCCACTATTGCGCGCTGTCCTCTGGTAGAAGTGGCGAGAGAAGTTCTGGAAGATCGGATTGGGCTGGAAGGACTCACAGGCGGCCTGGTCCGGGGTCATGCCTATCCAAACGGTTCTTACAGTGAAGAAATCAGGCAATTATTTCGACAGCTTGGCATTGCATATGGCCGGGTAGTGGAGGCAAGGGCGGATTATGAGCTGCCCGCGGACCCTCTGGAGTGGCATCCCACCTGTCATCACAATGATCCTGAACTGATGAAGAAGGCGGAATTTTTTGCTGAGTTTCAGAAAAAGCAGTATTTAAAGCTTATGTATGTCTGGGGACACAGTTATGAATTTGATGACAGAGATAACTGGAATGTAATAGAAGAATTCTGCAGGTATATGGGCGGAAGGACAGACATCTGGTATGCCACTAACATTGAAATCATTGATTATATGGATGCGGCAGGGAACCTGAAATTTTCCGGTAATAACGAAATGGTTTATAATCCCGGTGCCGGCAGTGTGTGGCTGAAAGTGAATGATGAGAAAATTGTAGAGGTAAAGGGCGGTACGGCAGTCAGTTTAAATGATTAAACGGAGGAGGCAGAAAGATATGCGGAAGTACATTATGGCCCTGGATCAGGGCACCACAAGTTCCCGCTGCATTTTGTTTGACAAATTGGGAAAGATTCATTTTATGTCTCAGAAGGAATTCACTCAGATTTATCCTCAGCCCGGCTGGGTGGAGCATAATCCGAAGGAAATATGGTCTTCTCAGCTGGCGGTGGCCACGGAATGCATGGCCATGGCGGGGGCGGGCGCAGAGCAGATAGCTGCTGTGGGCATCACAAATCAGCGGGAAACCACGATTCTCTGGGATAAAAATACCGGTGAGCCGGTGTACAATGCCATTGTATGGCAGTGCCGGCGTACTGCCGATATGATTGAGGCGCTAAAAGCGGATGGCTTTGACCGGAAGATCAGAGAGAAGACGGGACTGGTGCCGGATGCTTATTTCAGCGCTTCCAAAATTGCATGGATTCTGCAGAATGTGCCCGGGGTAAGAGAAAAGGCGGAAGCAGGAGAGCTGCTGTTCGGCACGGTGGATACCTGGCTGATCTGGAACCTCACAAAAGGAGCCGTACATGTGACGGACTATACCAATGCCTCCCGGACTATGCTTTTTGACATCCACAGGCTCTGCTGGGATGAGGAGATAATGGAGCGGTTCGGGATTCCGGCGGAAATACTGCCGAAGGTGCGGCCATCCAGCTTTGTCTTCGGGCATACGGACAGTTCCGTTCTGGGAGGAGAGATTCCCATTGCCGGGGCAGCCGGAGATCAGCAGGCGGCATTGTTCGGACAGTGCTGCTTTGAGAAGGGGGAAGTAAAGAATACATATGGAACCGGCTGTTTTCTGCTGATGAATACAGGAAATGACGCGATTGTGTCCAGGTCCGGACTGCTGACCACCATTGCCGCGGGGACATCTGAGGAACCGGAATATGCGCTGGAGGGCAGTGTATTTGTGGCGGGCGCTGGAGTACAGTGGCTTCGGGACAGCATGAGAATGCTGAAAAGTGCCGCACAGTCCCAGAGCTACTGCGACGCGGTGGAGGATACTGCCGGTGTGTATGTGGTACCCGCTTTTGCGGGCATGGGGGCGCCCTACTGGAACCAGTACGCCAGAGGTACTGTGGTGGGTCTGACAAGAGGCTGTGCGAAAGAACATTTCATCCGCGCCACCCTGGAGTCCATTGCCTACCAGACGGCGGATGTGCTGCAGGCCATGGAGCAGGACAGCGGAATCTTCCTGAAGAATCTGAAGGTGGACGGCGGCGCCAGCGCCAATGATTTCCTGATGCAGTTCCAGGCCGATATTGTGAATACCCGGGTGCAGCGGCCGGAATGCATTGAGACTACGGCGCTGGGGGCGGCTTATCTGGCAGGCCTGGCGGTGGGCTACTGGGAGGATAAGGAAGAAATCAGGACGAACTGGCAGATTGGAAGAATATTCGAGCCCATGATGGAAAAAGGTAAGAGAACAGAGCTGCTGAAAGGCTGGAAACGGGCTGTAAAATGTGCTCTTGTGTGGGCGGAAGAGGAATGACGGAGTTAAGTGTGGTAAAATAGTCAGAAAGAGCTTAAGAAAGGATAATGGATTATGTTAGTTCAGAAATATAAAGATATGCTGTCAGGCAAATCCGTGATCAGAGAATTGTCGGAGTTTGCCACAGCCAGAGGGCAGGAAATCGGGTATGAGAATGTGTTTGACTACAGTCTTGGGAATCCTTCCGTGCCGGCTCCCCGGGAATTTACGGATGAAATGATCCGTATGCTGACTCAGATGGGAACAAATGAGCTGCACGGCTACAGTCCCAGCCTGGGAATTACCGGCGTCAGAGAGGCTGTGGCGACGTCTCTGGAGAAACGCTTCGGACTGCCTTATCGCAAGGAACACATTTTTATGGCAGTGGGAGCAGCCGGAGCGCTGGCCCATGCTTTCCGGCTGGTGACGGAGCCCGGGGACGAGATTCTGACCTTTGCACCTTACTTCCCGGAATACGGCCCCTATGTGAATCTGACAGGAGCGGTGCTGAAGGTGGTGCCGCCGGATACGGAAAGCTTTCAGATTCATTTTGCAAAATTCGAGGAAATGCTCACGGAAAAGGTGATGGCGGTGCTGATCAACACGCCAAACAACCCCTCAGGGGTGGTATATTCTGCGGAAACTTTGGAGAGGATGGCAGATTTGCTGCGGAAGAAATCCGCGGAATACGGGCATACTATTTATCTGATATCAGATGAGCCCTATCGTGAGATTGTGTTTCAGGGAGTAGATGCCCCCTGTGTGTCCGCATTTTATGACGATACCATCATGTGCTATTCCTTCTCAAAGTCTCTGTCCATTCCGGGAGAGCGTATCGGCTATGTGGCGGTGAACCCGGCCTGCAGGGATGCGGAAGATATGGTATACATGTGCGGTCAGATTTCCAGGGGCATCGGGCATAACTGTCCGCCCTCCATCATACAGATGGCTGTGGCTAAAGTGCTGGATAAGACAGCGGATTTAAGTGTCTATGAGACGAATATGAATCTGTTGTATCACGAAATGACAGAACTGGGCTTTACCTGTGTGAAGCCGGGGGGGACTTTTTACATTTTCCCCAGAGCTCTGGAGGAAGATGCGAAGGAATTCTGCCGTAAGGCATTACAATATGATCTGATTCTGGTGCCTGGGGATACTTTCGGTGCGCCGGGCTATTTCCGCATGGCGTATTGCATTGATACGGAAAAGGTGGAGCGGTCTCTGGAAGCGCTGAGGAGATTTGTAAAGGAAATATATCGTTAAAGAGATGTTCGTCCTGAAGCGGAAAACCTGCAGGATGAATATATCAGGCCGGAAAGACAGGAAGGAACCGGCCGAAGGATATGGAAAGGTGGGATGAAGATGTATCAGGCAGGACTGATACTGGAAGGCGGCGGAATGAAAGGTGTCTATACCGCCGGTGTGATTGATTTCTTCCTGGATAAAGGAATTGAATTTTCCAGTGTATATGGTGTGTCGGCGGGGGCATGCAGCATGTGCAGCTATCTGTCAAAGCAGAGGAAACGTGCGCTGGACGTCTGCATTGACTATCTGGACAACAGGAAATACTGCAGCCTGGAAAGCCTGCTGACCACCGGCGATTTGTTTAATGTGGAGATGTGCTATCATCTGATTCCGGAGTATCTGAATCCGTATGATTATGATACCTTTAACCAGTATAAGGGAAAGGCATACAGTGTGGCCACGGATATTGCCTCCGGAAGGCCGGAATATTTCCGCATCCGGGATATGAGAAAAGATATCGACAAAATCCGGGCTTCCGCCTCTCTTCCCCTTGTGTCAAGAAATGTGAAAATTAACGGGAAGTATTATCTGGATGGAGGAATCAGCGACTCCCTTCCGCTGCAGAAGTCCATTATGGATGGGAACCGTAAAAATGTGGTTGTCATGACCAAAGAGACAGGCTATGAGAAAGGGCCTGTGGGATGGCTTTCTTTCTGGCTGACAAAATTAAGATACTGGCGCTATCCCAGGGTGGCAAGTATGATGGCGGAGCGGCATATGCATTATAATGAACAGGCCGCATACATTGAGAGACTGCGGAAGAGTGGAGAGGTGTTCGTGATACGGCCGAAAAAGACAGGCAACGTAGGTCGTGTGGAGAAGGATGTGAAGAAGCTCAAAGCACTTTACCGACAGGGGTATGCGGACGCGAAGATGTGCTATGGGGAAATGAAGCGGTTTCTGGAGAGCTGAAGAAGACGCGGCAGAAAAGTGATATAAGACAGAATTAAGAAAGAAATGGAGATAAAATATGATCGAAATTATCAAAGCAATCATCTATGGCATTGTGGAAGGAATTACCGAGTGGCTGCCAATCAGCAGCACAGGACATCTGATTCTGGTGGAAAGCCTGATGCCTTTTCAGTCAACCGAAGCCGGCGGTACCGTCAGCGAAGCCTTTTTCGGGATGTTCGATGTGGTCATCCAGCTGGGAGCCATTCTGGCGGTGGTGGTGCTGTTCTGGAGTCAGATATGGCCTTTCGCACTGACGAAAAAGGAGCGGGAGAAGCAGAGTGGAACCGGAATCATGACATATTTTAAAAAGGATATCTGGGTCCTGTGGTTTAAGATTCTGGTATCCTGTGTTCCTGCGGCGGTAATCGGGATTCTGTTTGACGATGTATTTGATGCATTGTTCTACAATCCCGTCTGTGTGGCCATTGCATTGATTGTGTTCGGTGTGGCGTTTATTATCATTGAGAACTGGAATAAAGGAAGGCAGCCGAAGGTGAGGAAATTGTCACAGATTACATACCAGACGGCTTTGATGATTGGTGTGTTCCAGGTGATTGCAGCCGTTTTTCCAGGTACTTCCCGTTCAGGTGCCACCATTGTGGGGGCTTTGTTGATCGGTGTGTCCAGGACCGTTGCCGCGGAGTATACCTTCTTCCTGGCCATTCCGGTGATGTTCGGGGCGAGCCTGCTGAAGGTGGTGAAGTTCGGCTTCGAATTTACATCTCTGGAGCTGACATTGCTGACTGTGGGCACTGTGGTATCCTTTATCGTATCTCTGTTCGTGCTTCGGTTCCTGATGGGCTATATTAAAAAGCATGATTTTAAGGTGTTCGGCTGGTACCGGATTGCGCTGGGGGCAGTGGTGCTGCTGTATTTTGGGCTGATGGCGAAGTAAGATAGGATGGAGGAATTCAAGTATGATTTTTTCAAGCATTTATGCGAATGATGATCTTTCCAGGTATCCAGAGGCAATTCAGAAGGCGATTCGCTTTGTGGCGGAGACGAGGAAGACCTGTATTTTTATGATCAAGTGGAAAATGAGACATTGATTCATGCCGTAAAAGGATGTTATGCAGTGTTTTTCCCCAATGATATTCACAGACCGGGAATCTGGATTGACAGACATCCTGTACATTACCGGAAAGTTGTAGTGAAAGTCGATGTAGATTTGCTCCGAAAAGTATAATTCGGAGCAAATCAGAAGAAACTTATTATCCCATAACCTGATGACGGGCAAAGGCACGTCTGGCATAAAAGACACAAATAAGAGTGGCCGCCAGCGCAACGGGAATTGACAGCCATATGATATTCAGCTGAAAGGCTCCGGCTTCCAGAAGGGGACAGGTAAAAATATCCGCAAGCTGCATCTGCCGGACAGGGAAAAACTGTGCAGGCAGGTTTAAAAAGCGCCACTTCCGCCATGGGAGAAACATGGGTACCACGAACAGCGCAAAGGAGATAACCAGGCTGGTGAAAGTACTTTTGGCCACGGCAGATATGAGAATGGCCACCGCTGTCAGCGTCAGCCCTGCGGTAAACCACAGGAGAAGGGCATACAGGATCCCCTGACCGTAGGTCATGGGATAGGGGACGGCTGTGAAAGCACTTATCTGGCCCAGCTGGATGGAGGCATTCCAGCCGTCTGTTCCGTAATGGAAGAGGAAGACTGCTCCGAAAAGCAGGATAACCAGAGCTGTCAGGCTCATAGAGACTGTAAAGCCTGCAATGATTTTAGCCCATGCGCATTTTGTCTTGCCATATGCGCCGGTCAGTATCAGTGCGTCCGTTCTTTTGGTGTACTCTTCGGAGAATAACGGGGCCAGGATGATGGTCACTACACAGCCCAGAGAAAGCAGGGTGTTGACCACGGCAAAAAGAAGTCTTTCCCAGCCGGAGCCATAACCCAGTGTGAGGTCAGGAGCCAGCTCTCCGTAAACCTCCTGTACGGTCATTCCATTCCAGGATCCGTCCGCCGTGTAAAATTGATTCAGCGCGGAATAGAGAAAATTATGTGAGTAATAGCTTTCTATGGAAGGATCCAGGCTGTGTTCCGTCATATCTTCGTCCGACATGGTATATTCGGCCAGAATGGCCTGCACTTTCCCGTCTGTCAGGGGACCTTCGTATCTTTTCCCGATGGCTTTGGCGGCACGGATGGCATCTTTTCCTTCCAGAGCCACCAGGCTGCCATCCTGAAAATACTGAACGACTTCCGGGCCCGGATAGATCCACTCACAGGTCATGGCAATCTGCATGAGTGCCATTCCCACTATAAAGGCCCACACAAGCTTCTTTTTCATCAGCTTTTGTAATTCATATTTTATCAGTTCCCACATGTTTTTCTCTCCCTTCTTCATCGTTAAAGTAATACATGTACAGATCCTCCAGATTGGGGGCTGCCTCCCGGGCGCCGGGCATGGGAGAATCATCGGCGAGCAGGCGCAGGATGGTTTCTTCTCCCTCATTCCGCAGGTTGATTACATCGAAGGATGCCGATATCTGTCCGACCAGGTCGGAAGTCGCGCGACATTCCCAGACCCTGCCCTGGATGGTCCGGATAATCTCTTCCGGCTTACCGGAGTGAATCAGCCTCCCGTTCTTCATGACCAGTATCTGGCTGGCAATATATTCTACATCCGATACGATATGGGTGGAAAGGAGAACAATTTTATTTGCGGCAAAGGAACTGATGAGATTCCGGAAACGCACACGTTCTTTCGGGTCCAGTCCGGCTGTAGGCTCGTCCAGAATCAAAATCCGGGGATTATTCAGCATAGCCTGCGCGATTCCCAGACGCTGTTTCATGCCGCCGGAGAAAGTCTTTATTTTCTTATCCTTTACCTCCAGGAGTCCCACAGTGTCCAGCAGCTCCAGCGAACGCTGCCTGGCGTATCCTCTGGAAAGCCCTTTTACCGCGGATATATAAAGCATGAATTTATATGCGCTGAATTCCGGGTAATAGCCGAAGTCCTGCGGCAGGTAACCCAGCAGATTCCGGTATTTTTCGCCCATTTGCTGAATTTCCTGATTGTCATAGAGGACTTCCCCTGCGGTGGGCGTCTGGATATCGCACAGCAGACGCATCAGCGTGGTTTTTCCCGCGCCGTTGGCGCCCAGCAGTCCGTACACGCCTCTGGTAAGACACAGATCTATCTGGTCCACTGCGATTTTACTGCCGTATTGTTTTGTCAGTTTTTCTACTCTAAGTTCCACTTTGTTACTCCTTCCTTTCTCTTCAGATTGGTGCACAGTCTGACAGCACTGTAAACTGCGGCTGTGCTGAAGGCGATGACAGCTGTCATGGTGAACGCAGGAATCCACTGGAGGCGGCCTGTCTGAATCAGATGGTAAATATGCTGTAATCCGCTGGAGCCGATGATACACAGCATGGTTCCGGTTGCACTCAACATGTAAATATTGCACTTTCTGGAAAAATGATTCAGCTCCCAGAGATAAATGCAGCTGCTGATGAGAAACGGCAGGATAATGTACAGGCTGAACTCCCATGTTGCACTCAGCCTTTTTCCATAGAGACAGCACCCGAATATCAGAATAAAGATGTCCCCGCTGCCGATAATACAGAGGTGCATGGCTGTAATCTGTCTGAAGTCATAACGACAGGCTGATTCCATTTCCCACATATTGCAGCCAAAGCTCCTGATAATGTCTGCCATGGGCAATATGGCCAGCAGGGGACCGGTAAAAGACAGCAGTATCAGTGTCTCCATGCCGACTGCTTTCTGACGCAGCAGCAGGAAAAACAGAAGGAGCACGAGAAGCTGTATGGGCCATATCCACAGAGAGATATAGGGAAGCTGACGCAACAGTCGGTCTGGCAGACTGGAATTCTGCGGAAGGGCAAAAGCCATGGATTCTGCCCGAAGCCTTACTTCCTGCTTCAGGTGAGCAGCTTTTTCCGGCAACGGTTCCGGCGCCTGATTCAGCGCTAAAAAATCTTTCATTTTCTGTTCACCAGTTTTCTTCATGAATACCCTCCTCCCGAAAGAACCTTTTTAATTTGTCCAGTCCCTGTTTTAACCTTGACTTGGCGGTGGGCAGGTTTACCCCCGCGATTTTTGCGATTTCCCGTACTTTAAAGCCCAAATAGAAATGCAGGATAATCACCTCGCGCTGATACTCCGGCAGACGCAGGAGACATTTTTGGATGACACAGGAAATTTCGATTTGCTCATAGGCGTTTCTCCGGCTGTCATTTTCTTCGGAACAGAGAAATTGTCCGCTGAACCGTCCTTCTTCATCGTACTGCTCCCAGTTGTCCTCCGCCAGGGAGACTGTGGGGGGAGGATTGGCGCGGTAATAATCCCGACAGACGTTCAGAGCGATTCGAAGAAGCCAGCGTTTAAATTTATGGGTCTCCACATAGCTGTCCATAAAGCGCAGCATGCGCAGAAATGTATCCTGCGTGCAGTCGTAAGCAGCCTGCTCGCTTCCGGTTCTGTAGTAACAGAAACGGAAGATTTCCGGATAGTATTTGTCTATCAGCGGATCCAGGAGGGCTTTGTCGCCCTGCTGGATTCGGCTGATCAGTTCTTCGTCGGACATGGTGTGCACTGTGCTTTCTCCTTTTGGTGTTGTAGACAAATTTCGCGTTTAAGCCATAAGGGGCAGGCTCCTGCAAGGACTTAGGGGGGCCTGCTGCCGCCTGAGTCCAGGAGTCTTGCAAGGACCAGCAAAGGCCTTTTTCTAAAGCGAAGGGACGTCGGAGAAGGGGTGGGAGGTTCTTTTCTCGGCAGGGGTAACGCGCCGATGAACTAACTGCCAACAGAAACTAAGGAGCGAAAGTACCGCCCCTAAGTTTCAGTAGGCAGTGGATTTCATCTCTGCTAAGGGCACCCCTCAGTGCTGTCGGAAAGAGCCTCCCACCCCTTCTCCGCCTGTCTTTCCGCAAGGTTTAGTAAGGTAATACTACAGGCCGACTTATGGCTGCAGGGGACTTGAACTTCACAAAATGCCAGAAAGTTTAGTCTATATCTACATCAGGCACTGGAACTTTCACGAACTATACCGCTTAGTCCATATTTACCCCCAGGCCAGTATAACCAGTGGAGAAACAGGCAGAGGAGGCCGGTGGCTCTTTCCGACAGCACTGAGGGGTGCTTTTAGCAGAGGCTTAGTTTACCGGCGCGTTACCAAAGAACCACGGCCTCCTCTGCCGTACCTTTGCATTCATCCTGCCTCGCTGCCGTAACCTGGTTTCAGGCGTCAGGCCCTCTGTAAGTCATTGCAGGGAAGCGGATTCTGGCCCAGGGACCTTTACAGGTCCTTGCAGGAGAACGGCGTATTTACCTTGCATCCCCTATAGTATATAAAACGGAAGAAACCGGAAAAAGGATTTAAGGAAATGAAAAAATCATCCGGCAGTTCAACCGAATGATTTCTTCAGGCATCAGCTTTCAAGCTTCTTGTACAATGTCAGATTTACAAAACCGTTCTCTACATGGACCTCCGCTTTATCCACCATCATCCCCACCAGCAGCAGTTCGCTGGTTTCCCCAAAATTGCCGGAACCGGCCAGCTCCCAGTAGATATCTTCAATCCCGTCATTTCTCTGTTCATTCAGACAATGAAGTGCATCCAGTTCCCTTTCATTATCCGGGTGGTAATTGGCGTGGAAGGTAATCCGTTCATATTCTTCTGTCCTTTCTATATTGGAGCTTATCTGGTCAGCTCCCACCGACAGGAAGAACATGGTCAGTTCTGCCATAATTTTTGATACTTTCCTCTGCTCGTCATACATTTTCGTTTTTCCTCTTCTTCTTTTTGTCTTTTTCCAGCATAAAACTTTCCAATGCCGGCAACATGATTATAGCCACCCAGCCGGCGCTGAAACCGTTGTTATACAAATTTAATCCGCCGTACATCTGGGAAGTACACATAACAATAGCCACATGCAGCATTCCGGCCAGTATCCCGGCAACGACGCCGAACCGCCCGGCAATGGGGGCAAGGCCCACTGCAAAAATTGCGGCCAGCTGAATCCCGGGAGTTGTGGGCGTAAACTGATTCAGAAAGGTGGACAGAAACACGCCGCAGAGTATCGGCCAGTAATTCCTGACATGGGCGCCGAAGGCAGAAAAGCCGAAAGCCGTCAATATAGCGCCTACCACCGGACCGGATAAGTCGCCCCCGATCAGGTAGATGTAAGTGACACAGATGGAACCTACCAGAGCCATATTCATCAGGGTACCGCCCACACCTTCCATCAGAACGAAATCTGCAACTGCTCTGCCGGGATGTTTCCAGATCTTCAGAAGGTCCTTTACTTTGCCCTGATTCAGGTACAGGCCATAGAGAAAAGTCAGCAGGAAAAAGATATAGAGTCCGGCTCCAATCCATAAGGGTCTTCCTGCTCTCCAGATCATTGCCGGCTGACTTTCCAGGCCGAAAGATTTGAGAATGCATACCATCACAAATGCCAGTGTGCCGGCAGAAAATCCCACATTGAACAGGTTAAATCCCATGTGCATGGAGGCTGTATGTACGGAAAGCTCGGGTAAAATAAAACCGATGGAAATGCCTGCGCCGATGGAAATCAGCAGATTGATTTTCCAGTCAAAAGGCAGCAGATAAACAAGTTCTGTAATAAGCGGAGAGAGACTGGTTCCGAACAGGGCAGTGTAAAGGTATCGGCTCAGCCGGGAACCGTGCAGCTTTGCATAGAGGGAGGAACCTGCAAGAATCGGCAGGATATTTACCGGATTCTTGCCCCAGAAGCCATAGCCCACATAGATAAACACGGCTGCCATGGTCAGACCTGTGAATTTGACCTGCTCTCTGTGCAGCAGGAAGAGCCCCATGGTGAGCACCAGGCAGGCATTCAGCAGTGCCGTGCCATAGCCGGCCAGCTCAAAGTAATCCGTTATCAATGCGTCCCGGGAAATGATGATTGTCCATAATCCACGGAAGACAGTGGCGGGATTCTGACCGTCCTGTGCCATGCCGACCAGCGCCGCCATAAACAGGAACAGCAGGAAAGCAGTGGTGAATACTTTCAGTTCTCTGTCTTTCAGTTTGTCTCGGATTGTTTTCTCTTTCATTTATACCTCCGATTTCTGATTTACTTCAGTGTACTGTCTCTGCTCTTTCGCGGCAAGCCATTTCAGCTGCCTGATAAGTAAGGGCACTTCAAAAAGCAGCATCACAACTGTATTCCTGTAAGTTTCTATGGGGTAATCTCGTTTTCGGATGTATCATTGGATATTCAGTCCCAGCTCCACTGGTCCACACCCTCGATATCCAGAGCTTCCCCGCTGTTTCCTTCCAGAATGACATTCTTCAGGGTTACACGCTCTGCATTTCTGACGAAAATACCTTTCCTGCTGTCCACCTCGCAGCCGGTCATCATGGCTGCGACTCCGGGCCGGGCATTTTTGGCATAGGAAATGAACACGTTTTCCATCTCCACGCTTTCGATTTTCGACTCCGGCAGTCCGTAAAAGTAGAGCCCGGCCACATGGCAATTGGTACATCTCACATTGTGTATGGCGATTTTGCCCACTTTGGGGGTTCTTTCGTCCACAGGGAGAGGATCCTTGCAGGCCACATATTCTGATTTCCCGTCGGGTCCGCAGTAATAGAAGCAGTTGATGACAAAGGGACTCATGACACCGTCCATTTTCACATGCTCAAAGGTAATCCCTGTGAGATAAGAATCCTTTCCGCGTCCTCTCCTGCTTTTGACCCGTAAGCCCCGGTCAGTGTTGACGAAATAACAGTTTTTTACAAGAATATTGTCCACGCCCCCGGCATTCTCGCTGCCGATTGTCACACCGCCGTGTCCCCGCTCCATCCAGCAGTTGCGCACCAGGATGTCTTTGGAAGGTGTGCGGTATGTTTTTCCCAGATACATTTTGCCTGACTTGACGGCGATACAGTCGTCGCCGACGGAGAAATATACCCCTGCAATTTCCACATTGGTGCAGGATTCAGGGTCGATGCCGTCTGTGTTGTGTGAATTGTCCGGCGACTCAATCCTGATATCCAGGTAACGGAGATTCTGAGAGAAATAAGGGTGCATGTTCCAGGAGGGAGAATTCCGGAAGGTGACTCCCTGTACCACAATGTCTCTACAGTGATTCAGGAACATCATCCGGGGCCTTGCTGCCGGAGCATTTTTCCGCTTTTCCAGATCCCACCAGTTGTCGAAATCTGCGGCGCCGTCTATGACGCCCTGTCCACAGATGACCACATCTTCCACATACATACCGGTGATGATGCTGGCATAGGTGTCCGTGGGGCTGCCTTCCCAGCTGGCGGGAAGAAATTCGCCATCTTCATCATAACTTTCGATTCTTCCCGGGAGAATAGGATATTTCTCACTGTCGGGAATGGCCAGCAGCAGAGCGTCCTTTGCCAGCTCAAGCTTCATATGACTTTTCAGGAAGAGATGGGTAAAACGGTAGGTTCCCTTCGGCACATAGACGCGGCTTTGCTCGGGAACTGTCATGATGGCGGCCTGGAGACAGGCGGTATCGTCAGTGACACCGTCTCCCTTTGCGCCGAAATCTTTTACATTCAAAGTGACATATTCGTAATCCGTATGCAAAGCGATGATTTCAGAGACATCATTTCCGCATTTCAGCTGTATTTCATAATCTGTGTCGGGCTTTAAGCCGTACACGGACAGGATGGTCTGGTCGGTAGTCACATAGTAGGTTCCGTTCAGATAAAGTGTGTATTCTTTTGTCCGATAATCCGCTTCCGGGTCCAATATTTCCAGGACGAAATTCCGGGCTGTCTTAAAGATGATTTTTCCTTCCATAATATATGCCTTTCTGTAATCGGTAAGTTAGTGTGGCAGCAGCTGTTTTCCGGGATTCCGGCCGAACAGACTGTGCAGTGGTTCTGCAGTTGTTAAGCCGGACAGCTACAGCGCCTGCAGCTTCAGGTACTGTGCGTATGCCATGAAGGTGGCGGCGATTCCCTTTCTGTCATCGGCGGTTACAGGTTCCGACAGGTAGTATTCCACACTGCCGTCTCTTCTGCCTTCCTGAGGGCCCAGACCGGCTACGCTGCAGTTCCCCAGCAGGGTCAGTACGCCGTCCTTTTCCTGAAGCTTCCGCTCAATTACAGATTCCAGAATCGCCTCTCCTGTGGGCTGATATTTTTCGGCCAGCAGGGCTTTGAGACGGCAGGCTTTCAGGATGGAGGCTGCTGTCATGGACGAGCCGGAGGTCTCGAGATAATTGCCCGGAATGTCGGCCCGGTCTACCACCTGATAAAATAGGCCGCTTTCCGGATGGCGATAATCGAGGATACCGCGGATGCTTTCCTTATAGATATCCTGCAGCTGGCGGTAATAGTCGTAAGCCCAGCTATCCATTTCCTCCATGGTATCCACCAGAGACATCAGGAACCATGCGATGGACCTGAGCCAGAAATTGGCGGAGCAGCCGGTCTCTCTGTCTGCCCAGAAGATGCTTCTGGATTCATCATAGCCATGATAGTAAAGCTTTTTCTCAGGATTGAACATCTTTTTATGTACCAGTGCAAACTGATCAGTGATGTCCACATAGCGGACCTTGCCGCCGTATCTGGTGTCGTAAGCGGCGTAAAAGGGCTGTGCCATGAACAGACCATCCAGCCATACCTGATTGGGATAAATCAGCTTATGCCAGAAATTCCCCGCCTTAATCCGGGGCTGCTCCGCCAGCTGGCTGAGCAGGAGCTCCATGGCCCTGCGGTAGCGCTCTTCCCCTGTCTGTTCATATGCGAAAATCACTGCTCTGCCCGGCGCTATATTATCCAGGTTGAAATCTTCCTTTTTATAATGAAGAATTTCTCCCTCTGCCGTCACATAGGAATCCATGTATTCCAGGATAAAATCCCGGAACCGCTCTTTTCCGGTGGCTTCATAGAGCTGAATGGCCGCTGTCAGGATGCAGCCGTCCTCATAATTCCACTTATCCATTTTTACTTTGCTTAAGTCCTGGTAGAAATCCTCAATAAACCTTTCCAGTTTTTCTGCGTTTTCACGCTTCAGCATTTTTCGCGCCTCCTTTATATTTTTTTATGCTCAGCCTGATGTCCTGTCTGAATGTCTGTTGTAAGGTGATGATTCCCTCACATAATTTTTACCCATCGGCAAAGCCTTTTCCGATGGACAGTTCCATAATTGGATTCCTATCTTATAGTTTAAGGGAAACGGGGGCGGAAAGCAAGAGAAGAAATTATTCTTTCAATTGTGCATTGTGCATTCCGAGAAATATTGCTATAGTGATTATAACAGTAATTCTGTAAGAAATGGAAATTTATGAGGGATGGGCAGGAGAACCTGCGGAACATATGATTTTACGGATGAAAAAGGAGAAATAAAGGTGAGTGAACGAATCAGAAACGTCAGAACCTTTTCGCATTATGTGACGGCTTATTTTATGGTACTTTTAGTGGTTTCAGGTGTAATTCTGGTGGGAACGCTCTGGTATTCCTCCAATATGCTGCTGCAGGCGGAGCGGCAGAGTGAACAGAAAAACATGCAGCTGGCAGCCGATAACCTGGAGAAGCAGTTTCAGATGCTGGAAAGTATTGCGGTACAGATTGGCATAACGACTAAGTATCGGCCCAATGTCTTAAGCCGGAACCAGTACAAAGAGATTGTAATGCTGGAAGATTTCACTAAATTTACCAATTATTCCCCACTGTCAGTCAATTACTTTCTGGCGTATCGTTCGGAGAAGAAAATATATACATTTACAGGAAATACCACTTATTTTGAATATTATGGACCATCTGTTCTTGGAATTCCCTATGAGCAGGCAGATGAGATATTTGGACAGATACTGGATAAAAAGAAGGCTTCTTTCTTATATTCAGAGCCTTATGTTCTGTCGGTTTTTCCTGTCCGGTTTTATGGATATGACAAAACCAATGCCTATAATGCCGTGCTCTGTTTTGTGCTGACAAAACCACAGATTCAGCGATATCTGGAGCAGGTGTGTGCCGGATTGCCGGAACAATATGCCGTTATGGTGAATGGAGAAGTTATCTTGGACAAAACGGATATGGAGATTGAGGTGCTGACCGGGGCTTCGGATTGTATGAACGTCATTTCTTCTGACGGGAAAATCAGGCTCTATGCGCCGGTGCGTTTGAAGGGCTGGCAGCTTCTTCTGGATTGGGATTCTGCGATTTTTTATATTGGAGTTGGCTTCTGTGGGGTGCTGATTCTTCTGATTGCTTTTGCCATGGCTCATATCAGCCTTCTTCCGCTGAACCGGCTGATTGAAAAGTATGTGCCGAACAGTTCAAAGTTTGAGCGGAATTTCCGGCAGCTGGATTCGATTCTGGGTAATATGACGCAGATGAATGCCGATATTCGTTTCCAGCTGCGAAATCATCTGCTGAATCTGATTCTGCGCGGCGAGTACAGTGAAGGGATGCTGGAACGCTGGTCTATGACAGGCATTGTATTTGACAGATCGCTGTACTGCGTTTATCTGATGAAAAAAGAAGGGCAGGCGGATGTCGGCAATCTTCTGGGAGAGGAGCTGGAAAAGCTCAGGGACCTGGATATAGACTTTTACATAGTGGTAATGGAACATATTGATATGACGGCGGTCATTGCGGGTTATGACAGCAGTGTCACACATCAGCAGGTCACAGAGATGCTTCGGCTGGCTGCTTCGGAATGTACACTGGAACTCTGCGTTGGCCGTCCGGTAGATTCTCCGAAGCGACTGCCGCTGTCCATGATGTCCGCACAGACTGCCGGCAGCTACCGGGGAAGCACTTCTGCCTCTCAGAAGCGTATCCAGACGGATTTTCTGGCTGAGAGGCTGGTTGCCGCTGCTGAATGCGGCTCTCAGAGTGCGATGGAGGAAGTCAGCCGGGATATTGACCGTTTTCTTATGGATTCGGCTACAGAGAATCTGCTGAGAAAGCAGAATCTGTATGAATTTCTGCAGAATGTACTTCGAAAAGCGGACGAGCACGGAGTGGAAGTAGACAAATCGGAGGTGAATTCCCTGGTATTGCTGTCGGACATTTCCATGACACTTTGTGATCTGCAGAAATTATTGCTGGAAGCGGCAGATAAAACTTCACAGAACCGGCTCACCGGCAATGATGCCTCCAAGCTGTTGGTGGAATATGTGATTGCCAACGCCTATGATCCGGATATCAATTTACAGGAATTGTCTGACCGTTTCGGACTGAGCTCCGACTATATCAGCAGTATGATTAAAAAGGAAACGGGATTTTCATTTAAGGAGTACCTCACGATGCTGCGCATTGCGGAAGGAAAGCGTCTGCTGACAGAAGAAAAATCTCTGACAGTAAATGATGTGGCCATGCGGGTGGGCTATCGGAAAGCCTCTAATTTCAGCAAAAAATTCAAAGAGCTTACAGGAATGCAGCCTTCTCAGGTGAGATGAATCAGCGGAATTCCTGATTGAGACAGCGGATGTCCCAAAATCCCCAGAACTCCCAAAAACCGGATTTTAGCGGTTTTTTGGGAGTTTTCCCGTTTTTTGGGATTTGAATAAGCAGATTGGATAATGTTATGATGACTGCGGGCTCGAAACTGTGAAATAATATATAACAGAGATAAGGGCTTTAGTGAGAAAATGTGGCAAAAACACAAAAAGGGAAAAGAGAAAGGAGAGGTATTATGAAACGGAAACGTGCAATGGCTTTGCTGTTGGCCGGAAGTATGGTCATGGGGCTGGCAGCCTGTTCTTCGTCAGAGCCTTCGTCAGAATCAACAGGAGGCTCTGCTTCGAATTCTTCTGGTGCGCAGGACTCTTCAACGGCACAGACAGAGAGCGGGGGAGCGGAATCATCAGGTGAAACACCGGTTCTGCGTCTGGCTACTTATCTGCACACGGAGCAGACAGTGGCGCTTGAAGACCTCTGGTTCTTCAAGCATTTGGAGAAGAAATTTAATGTCAAATTTGAGTTGGAAGATATGGGTGCGGACAGTGCAACCCGTGTCAACCAGTTTTTCCTGGCAGACGATCTTCCGGATATTATGTGGCTGGGATTGTCCACTACGGATGCAATGACCTATGGCGTCAGTGAGGGAATGCTCCTTGACTGGACGCCGTATATGAATGAAGAGACAATGCCGAATCTCATGAATGTTCTGAAAGATTATCCGGATGCACTGGTGGCATCCACAACACCGGACGGAAAGGTGTACAGTCTTCCTTATATCCGCGGACCGGTTTATGCCAACAATACGGGTGCATTTTCCGGCACAATCCGGGTAAACATCAATAAAGTATGGCTGGACAAAGTAAATATGGATATGCCTGCCACTCTGGATGAGTTCGTTGAGGTTGCCCGTGCATTTAAACAGCAGGATCCCGGAGGCGTGGGCGAGCAGCTGATTCCGGTTTCAGACAATCAGAATAAGATTAAGGATTATATCTGGAATGCGCTGGGATTCTATGGAAGCGGACAGACATACGGGACGAATTTCGCTATCAAGAATAACCAGATTACGCTGCCTGCCTATACACCGGAAGCGAAGGAATTTATGCAGACTCTGAATACCATGCTGAAAGAAGGATTGCTGTCACCGGATTACTTTACTTTGGATCAGGATACCAACCGGGCAAATGTGGCCGCCGGCTATGTAGGCATCTTTGGAGACAGTACTCTGCAGCCTGCAGAGAACAGCTGGCAGGACTGGCTGGCGCTTTCTCCGCTGTCCAGCGATGTGAATGACACTCGTGTCGCACATGTTAATGCCGGGTACTCTCTCGGTACTTATGTATCTTCCAGGACAGAATATCCGGAGCTGATTGCTTCCATCATTGACTATATGTACAGTGATGAAGGAGGCTGCTATTATCACAACGGCCCCATGAAGGGGAGTGCGGATGAAATGGACGGCAACGGATGGTGGATTAAGGAGGACGGCAGCTTTACCAATGCCAGAATGGAAGCAGATCCTGTAGCCACACTTGCGAACGGCAATACGGCATGTTATTATGTGGCCGGACGCTTCGATCATATGGAAGCCTATCGCTATGATTTGGCAGGCGTGGATAATCCCATGGAATACCGTACGGTCAGGGATGTACTGACAGGAAAAGAGGTGGAGATGCCTGTCACGGATGTGTCGATTTTTGACGACGACAACTGGGACCATCACTGGCGTGTAATTCAGACGGAAGCAATGAAGGATTACCTTACATTTATCGTTCTGCCGCCGGTTTATCTGTCTCTGGAACAGAAGGAGGAGGCCGACAATTATGCAACGGTTATCAATGATTATGTGACGCAGGAGACGGCGAAGTTTATTGCTGGCGAACGTCCTCTGGACGAATTTGATGCATATCAGAACGAGCTGAAAGACCTGGGTGTCGAAGACTACATCAATATCTATAAGGATGCGTATTCGGGCTTTATCGATGCAACCTTCGGCAACTGATTTGAGAGCATTTTTCATGGCGGGTGGGAACGTATCTTCCTGTCCGCCATTTTTACATTACAGGAGGAGAAAAGATGGCTGCATTATCTGCGAAACCTGAAAAATTTAAGAAAAAAATAACAGCCGCCTATGTGATAAAACGCCTGAAAGAGAGCTGGCAGCTGTATCTGCTGCTTTTGCCGGCCTTTATTTATGTAGTGATTTTCAGCTATGGTCCCATGTACGGCATACAGATTGCATTTAAAAATTTCAAACCAAGCATAGGGATTACCGAAAGTGAATGGCTGGACCCGCTGTTCAAGAACTTTATCCGTTTTTTTAAATATCCGGACTTCTGGAAGATGATTCGGAATACCTTATCGATTACCCTGTATTCCCTTGCAACCTTCCCCTGCGCCATCATATTTGCACTGATGCTGAATGAAGTCAGACGGATTCGGCTGAAGAAATCCATTCAGATGATTACTTATGCCACACATTTTCTGTCAGAAGTGGTGGCCTGTTCCCTGGTACTGATGATGCTGGACCGTGCCAACGGTCCTGTCAACAACCTGATCGCAGCGCTGGGCGGGGAGAGGATTCCTTTCATTACCAATCCCAGAGCTTTTTCCTCTATCTATGTGTGGTCCGACGTGTGGCAGAATCTGGGATGGAATTCCATTCTCTATATCGCGGCCCTTGCTTCCATATCTCCGGAGCTGGTGGATGCCGCCAGGGTGGATGGGGCCAATCGGATGCAGATTATCCGGCACATCAACATTCCCGGTATTATGCCGACAATTGCGATAACCTTTATTATGAGACTGGGCGGCCTGCTGTCGGTGGGCTATTCCAAAATCTATCTGCTTCAAAATGATTTAAACCTTTCTGCTTCTCAGGTGATATCAACCTATGTTTACGATATCGGTATTCTGGGAGGGCAGTACAGTTACTCAACTGCAATCGGCCTGTTTAACAATATTGTGAATATCATATGTCTGCTGATTGCAAACAAAGTGGTCAGGCGTCTGACGGAAACAGGATTGTTCTGAGAGGAGAAGGAAAATGAAAGGTAAAAAAATCAGACTGTTTGATGTGATAAATACGATACTTTTGCTGTTGCTTGCATTTGTATGCATTTATCCGCTGTATTATACGGTTATTGCATCTTTTTCTGATTATATTCCGGTGGCAACCGGTAAAGTAAGCTTCTGGCCCATTGACTTTACAACCCTTGCGTATGAGGCGATTCTGGATAATAAAGAAATCTGGCTGGGTTACCGGAATACGATTATCTATACGATACTCGGGACATTGTTCAACCTGTTTCTGACTGTGCCCACAGCTTACGTAATGAGTAAAAAGCGGATGTTTGGCCATACACTGCTCACCTGGTTTTTCCTGATTACCATGTATTTCAGCGGCGGTATGGTTCCGACTTATCTGCTTTACAGGAACCTGAATCTGATCAATAATCCCATGATTATGATTGTCACCGGAGGATTGAGCGTTTATAACATGATTGTGGCCCGTACTTACTTTTCCAGTTCCATACCGGAGAGCCTCTATGAATCTGTGAAGATTGACGGGGGAAGTGAATTTGACCAGTTCTTCCGCATTGCGCTGCCATTGTCAAAACCAGTGGTGGCAGTCATCACACTATATTATGCAGTAGGTCATTGGAACAGCTATTTTAATGCCATGATGTACCTGAGCAATCGAAAATATCATCCGCTGGCGCTTGTGCTTCGCCGGATTCTGATTCTGAATGAGAGTATTGTAAGCGATGACCGGCTGGCTAACATGGACGCCAGGATTCTGGCGGATCTGACCCAGAAAGCCAATATGGCAGTGGTCATGAAATATGCGCTGGTGCTGATTTCCAGTCTTCCGCTGCTGATCGCCTATCCCTTTGTACAGAAATACTTCGTCAAAGGCGTTATGATTGGCTCGGTCAAAGGGTGAGGGAGAAGACAGCGGATTGCGCAGAAAGGGCTGAGATCAGGAACGAAGAAAAGCGGAGGAACAGGGATGATTACAGTATGGGACAAAGATAAAACAGCGGGATTGTATTATGACGGGGAAGAGAATATCTGTATTCGGATGGCGATACAGGATCTGGAAAAGGATCTGGCCAGGGCGGGGGCGCAGAATGTCCGGACCGTGGATCTGCTTCCCACAGACCCGGGCGGGAAACTGCTGATTGGAACGCTGAAGAACAGAAGGTTTGCGGAGTATCTGGAGCGTATGGGAGTCAGCGTTCCGGAAGTGGAGGGAAGCTGGGAACATTATGCCATTCGGACAACAGGAGCGGAAGATGATACGCTTTTGATTGTCGGAAGCGATAATTGCGGAACCATGTGGGGAATTTATACATTCTCGGAGAAGTTCCTGGGAACAGACCCGCTGTATCTGTTTACGGATCATTTTCCCAAAAGGCTGGATTCGCTTCTTCTGGAGAAAATCAATATCACTGACGGACCGGAACACTTCCGCTTCCGCGGCTGGTTTATCAATGATGAGGATCTGATAAAGGGATTTGGCAGAGGCGGAAAGCTGCCGGACGGCTATGACTTCCATGGAGAGTATGCCCGTGTGCTGGAAATGCTGGTGGAGACAGGACTGCGCCTGAAGCAGAATCTGCTGATTCCCTGCTCTCACCTGGATATCTGCAGGCCGGAAGAGGAAGAACTGGTGCTGATTGTGACCCGGCGCGGCATGTATATTTCCATGCACCATCAGGAACCGGTGGGCGTTCACCAGTTTACCATGGACCGCTACTGGAAGGAGCGCGGAATTACAGATATCAATTATTATACATATCGGGAAGAATACGAGCAGCTTTGGAGAGAATATGTCCGCAGATGGTCCCGGTATCAGAATGTGATATGGCAGCTGGGGCTGCGGGGCCGGGGAGACCGGCCGGTATGGTATCAGGAAAATGGAGTCCCGGACAGTATGGAAGAACGGGGAAAGCTGATTTCCGATGCAATCAGACGACAGTATGAGATCGTGAAGGAGGAAAACCCGGGCAGAGAAGTGCTTTGCTCTTCTACTCTGTGGATGGAGGGAATGGAGCTGTACGGAAAAGGGCTGCTTGCCTTTCCGGAGGATGTAATTGTGGTATTTGCCGATTATGCGCCGGAACAGATGCCGGGGCAGGATTACTTTGACACGCCCAGAGAGGCGGGAAGGCACTACGGACTGTACTATCATGTGGCATTCTGGGGCTGCGGTCCGCATCTGGTACAGGGAAATCCGCCGGAGAAGATCGATTATGTCTATCGGAATGTGGTATCCCGGGGAGATAGTGATTATTCGGTGCTGAATGTGGCAAATTTCAGAGAGCATGTTTACAATATCCGCTATGTGGCGGAGCTGACCTGGAATGTGGAGTGTTACCATCCGGATACCTATTGTGAAGAATGGTGCAGACAGGAGTTTCAGACGAAAAATCCGGCCCGGCTTCAGGATATTTACAGGGAATATTATCAATGCTTTTATGAAATGTCCGGCGAGAAGATTTCGGGACAGATGCTCTTCATGGATGGCATGACGCGCAGGGTGGCCGTGAAGCTGATGGAGCTGATACAGGGAAAGCCGTTTACACAGGCTGATATCCAGAACAGGAGACTGTTTGACTTCCAAAATGCAGAGGATTTCATCGCATATTATCGGCATGCCTCCGAAGAAGGGAGCAGGCGTTTCGGAAAGCTGCACGAGAAGGCTGTGATGGCATTGTGCACAATAACGGAAGAGAGAAGACAGTTTTACATTTCTCATATGATTGTACAGATTGAGATTATGATGGGGCTGTATGACTGGGTTCTTGCCTTAAGTTATGCGGCGGAAGACCGGTTGGGAGAGCGCAGTGAGAAAAAGTATGAGAGCTTTATTGATGCTGCGGTCCGTGCATTGTCCAGACTCTGCATTGACAGGCAGAAGGCTCTGACAGGGAAATGGGAGCACTGGTATGATAATGATGCGCTGATGAATCTTGAAGAGATGTTAATGACAACAGAACACCTGCGCCCGGGAGCGGCGGAAAGGGGATAACGGATTCCGGTTTCCCGAAGTGGCCTGCCGGAAATAGAAGCAGGAAGACATTGACGGGGAAATGGAAACACTGATATGATAAAATATGTGAATAACTCTGCGGCGCTGTGACACAGCAAAGGGATGAAAGTTGGGAATTTTTCTGAAACCAGAGCAGAGCGAAGGAAGAAGAGAAGGAGAGTTCTATGAAATTGTATAAACGCAAAGAGGAGGATACGGCTCCCGTGGGACAGGCAGATCCTTATATGATTCAGGCAGATGACGGAAGATATTATCTGTATGCTACCGGCCCTGACGGGGCTTCGCTTTTTTCCAGCGATTCGTTGCTGGACGGATGGGAATATGAGGGGGAATGTCTGGATATGACCGGACAGAAAAGCTGCTGGGCGCCCTCTGTGATTTATATGGAAGGAAAATATTATATGTATTATTCCAGTCTGGATGAGGACGCGGAGAGTGAACATCAGCAGACTCTGCGGGTTGCAGTATCAGATTCTCCCCGGGGGCCGTTTCAGATGGTGAAAAAGCTGGCAGCACCCTTTTCCATAGACCCGCATGTGGTTATAAACGATTCCGGAATCTATCATTTCTATTGCAGGAATGTGCTGGACGCAGAGCGTGTGGGTACATATATATTCTGTGACAGAATGACGGACCCGCTTACTATGGAAGGGAATCCGGTATGTGTGGTAAAGCCCACGCTGGACGAAGAGATTTATATGAAGGACCGGTTCAGAAAAGGGGAAGACTGGTACACGGTGGAAGGCGCGTTTTACTTTCATATGGGACAGACACATTTCCTGATGTTCTCGGGGGCGAATTATACGAATCCTACTTATTTCATCGGATACTGTGTGGCCCACGGTCCGGAGGATGCGGATCTCAGGACGCTGGACTGGAAAAAGTACCCGGACGAACATACCTATGCGCCTTTGCTGTGCAACACGGATTTCATTGAGGGTATGGGGCATAACAGTGTGATTTTTGACAGCGGTGAATGCTATATTGTCTACCATGGCAGAGATTTGAGAGATGTGGGAACCGCCGGAGATGCACGTTCCGCAAGAATTGACAAAATGAGTATAAACGGAGATGTACTGGAGGTCAGTCTTACAAGATAATGAGAAAACAGCTGTTTCCTGCCATATTTATGTGAGGAAAATCACTATATAGTTGACAAATTATCAAAAGTGGAATACAATACATCAGGGCAGGCGGAGAATGAAACCATCCGCATGTTCATATATATAGATGATTTCAATGTTTGAGAAAGGAAGTGGGCTATTATGGCAGGAAGGAAATCTACAAAACCTGCGGCGAAAGCTGTGGAAACAGCAGAGGTTGAAGCTATGAATCCTAAGACAGAAGAGATAAAAGCAGAAGAAAAAGTAGCAGAACCCAAAGCGACAGAGGTTAAGGATGCGGAAGTGAAGGCGGCTAAAAAGGCACCTGCAAAGAAGGCGGCAGTTAAGACGGAAACAGTGAAAAAGGAAACGGCAAAGAAGGCACCGGCCAAAACGGCTGTAAAGAAAGTCGAGCAGAAGTGCGAGATGCATATTCAGTATGCGGGTAAGTCTTATTCCCAGGAGGATCTGGTGAAGATTGCCAAAGACGTATGGAAATACGACCTGAAGCGCAAGGTCGGAGAACTGAACACTGTGGAGCTTTATGTAAAACCGGAAGAGAACAAGGCTTACTATGTAATGAACGGTGAATTTACCGGGAGCTTTGACATCTGAAACTGTGATGAAAAAAGGAACATAAAAGAGAGCAGCATCCATACCGGCACGGGAGTGCGGGACACAGGATGCTGTTTTTTAATGGAAGAATTATGATTTAGAATTTTTTTAGAATTATTTTTGGGGAAATTGGTTGACAATGAATAAGGTAAGTGATATTTTATGGTTAACGATGTTAGCACTCCCTGCAAATGAGTGCTAATAACAAAAGGGAGGAAGCCTGGATGGAGCTGGATGAGAGAAAAAAGAAAATCCTGCAGGCTGTCATCCGCAATTACCTGGAGACAGGGGAACCGGTTGGCAGCAGAACCATTTCCAAGTATACCGACCTGAACCTGAGTTCTGCCACCATTCGAAACGAGATGGCTGATCTGGAGGAGATGGGATACATTTTTCAGCCTCATACCTCCGCAGGCCGGATCCCTTCCGATAAAGGATATCGCCTCTATGTGGATACCATGATGGAAGAGAAAGAGCGGGAAGTGGTGGAGATGAAGGAGATGCTGGTGGAGCGTCAGGACAAGATGGAGACGCTGCTGAAGCAGGTGGCCAGAGTACTGGCACAGAATACCCAGTATGCCACCATGATTTCCGCACCGCAGACGAAACGCAGCAAGCTGAAATTCATCCAGCTTTCCCGGGTGGATGCCCGTCAGCTGCTGGCAGTGATTGTGATAGAGGGAAATGTAATTAAGAACAACATTCTCTCTGTGGAGCAGGAGCTGGATGACGAGACGCTGCTGAAGCTGAATATTCTGCTGAATACACATCTGAACGGTCTGGCCATCGATGAAATCAATCTGGCCATGATAGCGGTCATAAAGCAGCAGGCAGGAATTCACAGTCATCTGGTCAGCGAGGTGATTGATGCGGTGGCCGAGGCCATCAGAGCTGAGGAAGATCTGGAGATTTACACCAGCGGAACCAATAATATATTCCGTTATCCCGAGCTGGCAGATCAGCAGAAAGCAAGCGAGCTGATCAATACTTTTGAAGAAAAGCAGCTGCTGGGAGAGCTTCTTCAGGAGACGCATACGGGAACTGAGGAGACGGGGATTCAGGTCTATATAGGGGCGGAGACGCCGGTAAAGAGCATGAAGGATTGCAGCGTGGTCACGGCAACCTATGAACTGGGCGGAGGCATGAAGGGGACCATCGGCATTGTGGGCCCGAAAAGAATGGATTATGACAAGGTAGTGGTTACGCTGAAAACCATACAGACACAGCTCGATGAGCTTTACAGGGCTGAAACTTAAGAAAGGAATGGAGCAGGGAACAGGAATATGGCAGATCAGGAACGTGGAACAGAAATAGAAAAAGAGCAGGAGATGGCACAGCCGGAGACGGAGGAAGTAAATAAGGAAGAAACGGCCAAAACGCAGAGTCCGGAAGAGGATACCGGGCAGGAAGAGCAGACGGCGGACAACGGCGGAGACGAAGAAGAGCAGGGACCGCCGGAGGGAGAGGATCCCAAAACCTGGGCGGAGAAAAGAGCTGCGAAAAAGCAGGCGAAGCTGGATAAGAAAGCACAGGGCTATAAGGACCAGATTGAGCTGCTGGAAGATAAGGTGAAACGTCAGCTGGCCGAGTTTGAGAATTTCAGAAATCGGACGGAAAAAGAAAAGCATGCCATGTTCGAGACAGGAGCGAAGAGCGTCGTTGAGAAGATACTTCCTGTGGTGGACAATTTTGAGAGAGGTCTGGCCACAGTGCCGGAGGATAAGAAAGAAGATCCGTTTGTGGACGGGATGATGCACGTTTATAAGCAGCTGCTTACCGAACTGGAAAACCTCGGCGTGAAACCTATCGAGGCCGTTGGTCAGGAATTTGATCCCAACCTTCACAATGCGGTGATGCAGGTAGAGAGCGAAGAGTATGAAAGCGGTACGGTGGCCCAGGAGCTGCAGAAAGGATATACCTACAGGGACAGTGTAGTGCGGCATTCCATGGTGGCCGTAGTAGAGTGAAAAAAGAGCAGGGCAGTAGAAAATAATTCAGATAGAAGAAGAACAAATTCAGGAGGATATAAAAATGAGCAAGATCATCGGTATTGACTTAGGTACGACAAACAGCTGTGTGGCAGTGATGGAAGGTGGAAAACCTACTGTCATCGCAAATGCGGAGGGCGCGAGAACGACTCCTTCTGTAGTGGCTTTTACGAAAACAGGTGAGAGACTGGTAGGTGAGCCGGCAAAGCGCCAGGCTGTAACCAATGCAGAGAAGACGATTGCTTCCATCAAGAGAGATATGGGTACGGATAACGGCCGTTCCGTCGATGGCAAAAAATATTCACCGCAGCAGATTTCCGCTATGATTCTTCAGAAGCTGAAGGCAGATGCGGAGAGCTATCTGGGTGAGAAGGTAGCGGAAGCGGTTATTACGGTTCCGGCCTACTTCAATGATGCTCAGCGTCAGGCTACCAAGGATGCGGGTAAGATTGCAGGTCTTGAAGTAAAGCGTATCATCAATGAGCCCACAGCGGCGGCGCTGGCTTACGGCCTGGATAATGAAAAAGAGCAGAAGATCATGGTCTATGACCTGGGCGGCGGAACCTTTGATGTCTCCATCATTGAAATCGGCGACGGTGTTATAGAAGTTCTGGCGACGAACGGTGATACACATCTGGGCGGCGATGACTTTGACAACAAGGTGATTCAGTGGATGCTTTCCGAGTTCAAGAAGGCGGAAGGCGTGGACCTTTCCAATGATAAAATGGCTATGCAGAGACTGAAGGAGGCGGCCGAGAAAGCGAAGAAAGAGCTTTCCAGCGCCATGACAACCAACATCAACCTTCCTTTTATCACAGCAACGGCAGAAGGGCCGAAACATTTTGACATGAACCTGAGCCGCGCGCAGTTTGACGAGCTGACCCATGACCTGGTGGAGAAGACGGCCATTCCCGTTCAGAACGCCATGAAGGATGCGGGGCTGACCAATTCGGATCTGGGTCAGGTGCTTCTGGTAGGCGGTTCCACCCGTATTCCTGCGGTGCAGGATAAGGTGAGACAGCTGACCGGCAAGGAGCCCGGAAAGTCCCTGAATCCGGATGAGTGCGTGGCAATCGGCGCTTCCGTACAGGGCGGAAAGCTGGCCGGCGATGCGGGCGCAGGGGATATCCTGCTTCTGGATGTAACGCCGCTGTCCCTGTCCATTGAGACCATGGGCGGTGTGGCCACCAGATTGATCGAGAGAAATACTACCATCCCTACAAAGCACAGCCAGATATTCTCCACAGCAGCAGATAATCAGACAGCAGTGGATATCAATGTGGTACAGGGTGAGAGACAGTTTGCCAGAGATAACAAATCTCTTGGACAGTTCCGTCTGGATGGAATTCCGCCTGCAAGGAGAGGCGTACCTCAGATTGAAGTTACTTTCGATATTGATGCCAACGGCATTGTGAATGTATCTGCAAAGGATCTGGGAACCGGTAAGGAACAGCATATCACCATTACGGCAGGCTCCAATATGTCTGATGACGAGATTGAGAGAGCAGTAAAGGAAGCCGCGGAGTTCGAAGCACAGGACAAGAAGAGAAAGGAAGCCATAGAGGCCAGAAATGAAGCCGATTCCTTTGTCTTCCAGACGGAAAAGGCGCTGGGAGAAGTTGGAGATAAGATCAGCGACAGTGAGAAATCAGCAGTTCAGGCCGAGCTGGATGCAGTGAAAGCCATCCTGGAGCGGACGAAAGACCAGGAAATGACCGACAGCGATGTGGATGAGCTGAAAGCGGCAAAGGAGAAGCTGATGAACAGTGCGCAGAGCCTGTTTACCAAGATGTACGAGAATATGCAGCAGGCTCAGGGCGGTGCAGCAGGTCCGGATATGGGCGGTGATATGGGTGCCGGAAGCGGTTCCGCTCCCGAGGACGATGTAATAGACGGAGATTTCCGCGAGGTATAAGGCTTGAACGGTGCCGCAGCTGCGGCGCCGTTTCGCCGGTTGTGGAATTTCCAGGGACTGCGCTGCATTTCCATGCATGGCAGTCCCCGGCTTTTATGCAAAATGGGAAGAGTTGAGCTTCCGCACAATTCTTCAGGGGGAAACGGGATTACCGGAGAGGCAAATCCGGTTTGTAATAAAGGTTGAAAAACAGCGGGAAATGTGATAATTTAGTATAGCGTGAGGATGATTTCCCGATAGTGGAATTTTGAATCCATATAGAAGAACGAAGCACAAACATGAGGTGTTACTATGGCAGAGCAGAAACGGGACTATTACGAAGTCCTTGGAGTGGATAAAGGCGCAGATGATGCTGCAATCAAAAAAGCATATCGTGTTCTGGCGAAAAAATATCATCCGGACATGAATCCCGGCGATGCGGAAGCAGAGAAGAAGTTTAAAGAAGCTTCAGAAGCGTATGCCGTGTTAAGCGATCCGGATAAAAGACGCCAATATGATCAGTTTGGCCATGCTGCTTTTGAAGGCGGTATGGGCGGCGGAGGCGGTTTCGATTTCAGCGGAACAGATTTCGGTGATATTTTTGGTGATATATTCGGTGATCTCTTTGGAGGCGGGCGAAGCAGATCCAGAAGTAATGGGCCTATGAAGGGGGCAAATCTTCGAACCAGTGTCAGGATTACTTTTGAAGAAGCTGTCTTTGGCTGTAAGAAAGAGATAGAATTGAATGTGAAGGAAACCTGTAAGACCTGTAACGGTTCCGGGGCGAAGCCGGGAAGTAACCCGGAGACCTGTTCCAAGTGCGGCGGTAAGGGGCAGGTGGTATTCACACAGCAGTCGCTTTTCGGAACGGTTCGGAATGTACAGACCTGTCCGGATTGTCAGGGCAGCGGCAAGATTATACGGGATAAATGTGCAGATTGCCGGGGAACAGGATATATATCCATGAAAAAACGGTATTCCGTGGATATTCCTGCAGGTATTGATAATGGTCAGTCCACCAGGATGCCTGGTCTGGGAGAGCCGGGAATCAACGGTGGTCCCAGAGGAGATGTGCTGATTGAAGTGATTGTGGGACGACATCCGATTTTTCAGCGTCAGGATTTCGACATCTATTCTACAGTTCCGGTATCTTTTGCGGTAGCGGCGCTGGGCGGAGAGATTCTCATTGACACGGTGGACGGCAAGGTCATTTATGATGTAAAGGCAGGGACACAGACGGATACCAGAATTCGTCTGCGCGGCAAAGGTGTGCCCTCCTGGAGAAACAGGGATGTCCGCGGTGACCACTATGTAACCCTGGTGGTTCAGGTACCTGACCGGCTAAAGCCGGAGGCGAAGGAACTACTTCGCCAGTTTGACGAACTGACAGGGAACTCGCTGAATGCGGCGAAGGCAGCGTCGGAGCAGGATCATTCCGGTGAGACCAAGGAAAATGCCAAAGAAGGAAAAAAGAAAAAATTTTGGAAATGATGCCAGCTGCATGGACTCCGGGGGAAACTCCGGAGTTTTTAATGTACTTTTGCTGCCTGTGAGCTGCACTATTGACAGAAAAGTACGAAACTATGCGAATAATAGGAAAAAATTCACATCAAGGCTTGCGAATTGCGGAATAAAATTGTATACTGTTAAACAAGATATTTGTCTGACTGTATTATATTAAGAAGAAAGGGAATTTCATGGCTCTGTTAAGTGTAATTGTGCCTTGTTATAACGAGGAGGAGAATGTAGCTCTTTTCTATAGGGAACTTCTGAAGGTACATCCCTTTTTTTCCGAAAATGATATAGAGTTGGAGCTGCTGTATATTGATGACGGTTCCGTAGACAAAACAGCATCAGAAGTGAAGAAGCTTCGGGAAGAAGACGACAGGGTACATCTGATTTCCTTTTCCAGGAACTTTGGAAAAGAAGCGGCCATGTATGCGGGTCTGGAGAATTCGAAGGGTGATTATGTGGTGATGATGGATGTGGACCTGCAGGACCCTCCTTCATTATTGCCGGAAATGTTTTCCTATATGCGGGAAGGCTATGATTCTGTGGCTACCAGAAGGGTATCCAGAAAAGGGGAACCTCCCGTGAGAAGCTTTTTTGCCAGGGCGTTCTACCGTCTGATGAAGAAGATCTCGCGGACGGAGATTATGGATGGAGCAAGGGACTATCGTCTGATGACCAGGCAGATGGCAGATGCTATTCTCTCCATGCAGGAATACAATCGGTTCACCAAAGGGATATTCGGATGGGTAGGTTTTCAGACGAAATGGCTGGAATATGAGAATGTGGAACGGGCAAAGGGAGAGACCAAGTGGAATTTCTGGAAACTGTTTCTGTATTCGCTGGATGGAATTGCTGCTTTTTCCACAGTTCCGCTGATGCTTGCATCGGTAATGGGTGTGTTTTTTTGTGTGGTGGCGTTTCTGATGATTATTTTTATCATCGTCCGTAAACTGATCTTCGGGGATCCTGTATCGGGTTGGCCCTCTCTTGTGTGTATTATTCTGATGACCAGCGGAGTACAGTTCTTCTGTACGGGAATTTTGGGGCAATATCTGGCAAAAACATATATGGAGGTAAAAAAACGGCCTATTTATCTGGTGCGTGAAAAATTTTGACATATATGGATCTTTCTATATATGTTCTCGCAGCAAAGAAGCAGCAATCAACATAAGGAAGGGGAATTCATATGGAGATTACTGCTATAAAGGATTGTGAATTGGAAAGGTATATTACAGATATCATGTTGGATATAGGAGTACCGGCACATCTAAAAGGGTATCACTATCTCCGGGATGCCATTCTACTGACCGGAAGGAATATGGAAGTGGTGACCAGTGTGACAAAGCTTCTTTATCCAACGATTGCCAGAAGATTCAAGACTACTGATCAGAAGGTAGAGCGAGCCATTCGTAATGCAATAGAGGTATCATGGAGCAGAGGAAATGTGGAAACGTTCGAGAAAGTATTCGGATATTCCGCATTATCAGGAAGACCCAGACCTACAAACAGCGAATACATAGCCCGCATTGCTGATAAAGTGCGGCTTGATTTTAAGGCCATGTAAGATATACAAAAGATGAAATAGGAGACAAATGTGCTTCTTACTGCGAGAATAAAGCAGCCGGGTTAAAATCCGGCTGCTTTTGTAGACTTAATGAAATAATTGTGTTACAATGCACGTATGCATTATGGAACAGGGGAATATTGGCAATAAAATCGGAAGAGGGCAGGGAAAAGGCCCCGGATAAAGAGGGAGTCAGGATGAAGGGAAATTATCTCGGTGATTATCTGATTATGGGAATCATTAGTATCATCGGACTGGCTGAGGTCGTACATCTGGCGGCAATGTTTCTGGGATTGCCTTTCGGCAGATGCGCCATGCTTTGGGGAGGCCTGTCAGGCACTGCAGTTTTGGCCGTGGCGGGTATGTTTTTTTATCATTGGAAAAAAGGCAGCAGAAATCCTGAAAAAGTGGAAAAAAGAAATGCCCTGGAGGGTATTTTATTTCTTGTATTTGCAATATTGGTAATATCACAGCTTATATTTGTGTGCACAGGAAATACCGCCTGTCGTGAAGGTGACATGACACTGGAGACGGTAAAAAGCTTTCTTGCCGCGGACGGCATATACCGGATAAATCCTATGACCGGTGCAGCATACACTGCAGGAATGCCGTTCAGATTGAAAATATTGTGTCTGCCCACATTGTATGCCTGTATCTGCAGGATAACAGGATTAAGCCCTGATTTTGTGGTCAGAATCCTGATTCCCGTTATTGTTCTTGTGAGTTGTTATGCGTCGTTTGGTGTATTGGCCTGCAGTCTCTTTCCGGCGGAGGAGACGGTATCCGGCAGGAAGAGAGCCTGCTTCCTGGCGGCCGCGGCGCTGATTATGTGGGTGGGAACTTATCGGTATGGAATGGATGGGTTTCAGCTGCTGTACTGCGGATGGAGAGGTGTAACCATTCGCAACTGTGTACTGCTTCCCTGGTTATTATCCCTCTGCATTCGGGGGAAATGGATGTCTGCAGTGCTGTGTATTCTGGCGGAAGCCTGCATGGTCTGGACACTGTATGGCTGTGGCTGGTGCCTTTTCGCAGCTCTTGGAATGGCTGCGGCGGGACTGTATCGCCGGAAGCGTGCGGAGAAAAGCCTGCGGGAAAGGTAGATTATGTATATGACGGAACTGTTGAGAAATGCATGGATGGGATGGCAGGATTATACGGAGGACGGGAAGCTGGTGGCTTTGCTGCTGGCAGTTCTGTTGTTTTTATGGCTGACTGGAAAGGGGAAGAAGCAGGGGACCCTGGTGCTTTATTCGTCCCTGGCGGTATTTTGCTGTATATTGCCCGTTCCTGCGGTATTTCTGATGCTGTATCAGACAAAATTTTATGATTATGAATGGATTTGGAGTATGGTGCCGCTGACGGCGGTAATCGCTTATGGAATTGCTGTTTTCTGGGCAGAATATTGTGGAGAATACAAAAACGGCAACTGGGGGAAAAGTGTACCGCTGACTATGTTGTTGCTGCTGACGATGCTGCTGTGTGCAAATCCAGGCAGAATGTTGTCTGACAGCAGGGAAACGAAAGTGGAAAAGCAGCAGGCGCAGGAAGTATTGCAGCTGCTTTTGGCAGCTGTACCGGAGAGCGGCGTCTGTCTCTGGGCACCCCGGGAGATTATGGAATATGCCAGGGAGACGGACGCAGCGTTCAGGCTTCCTTACGGCAGGAATATGTGGGATGCTTCTCTGAACGCCTATGCATATGATATCTATGATGAAGAGACAGGCTTATTATATCAGTGGATGACGCAGGCAGAGGCAGCCGAAGGCGTAAATGCGGAAACAGAGTCCGGGGAGAAGACGATCACTGTGGAGGAAGCGGTGGTTTACGCTTTGAGAGCAGGAGTGGACTGTGTTCTGCTTCCGGATGAAGTGGCGCCGGAGGTGATAAGACGCATGGAGGCGGCATTGGGAGTGGAAGCGCAGCCCCTGAAGGACTACTATCTGTTTGCCTGTTATGAGTGACGGACTGCCGATAAGCTCAAATGAAAGAATTGACGGAGATACGAGAGTCGAACGGCTGCAGGTTCGGAGATACGGGAAGGATTTCTATGGATGAACTGGTCAGTATTATAGTACCTGTATATAATGTGGAAAAATATATTACAGAAACTTTGGACTGTGTGGAGGCACAGACCTGTCCGTACTGGGAGCTGCTTCTGGTGGAGGATGGCAGCGGAGACGGAACTGTGGAGAAGATAAGAGATTATCTGGAACAGCGAAAGGACCCGAGAATCCGGGTGATTCATCAGCCTTCCAACGGAGGCGCCGCACGGGCCAGGAACCGTGGACTGCAGGAGGCGAAGGGCAGATATATCGCCTATCTGGATGCCGATGATCTGTGGATGCCGGAAAAGCTGGAACGGGAACTGGCATTTCTGAAGGAAAAGAATGCTGCGTTTGCTTTTACCGGATATGAATTTGCAGATGAAAACGGCCGGGGAACCGGAAAGGTGGTGCATGTGCCTGAGACTTTGAGTTACAGGCAGGCTTTGAGTAATACGACAATTTTTACCACCACGGTGATGTTCGACACAGAGAAGATTGACAGAAAGCTGCTGGAGATGCCTGTAATGAAGAGCGAGGATACGGCACTGTGGTTTCGTGTGCTGCGCAGCGGCTACACAGCCTACGGGCTGGATGAGAATCTGGTGAGATACCGTCGGGCGGGGAAGAGCCTTTCTTCCAATAAGCTGGAAGCACTTCGACGTATCTGGAATCTGTACCGTCGGGCGGAAGGACTGAATCCTGTGCGCAGCGCATATCATTTTTTCTTCTGGGCGATACGGGCTGTGAAGAGAAGAGTGTAGTCCGGGGACGGATGTTTTGAGACGGAGAGTTAATCAGGAGGACCCTGCTTTGAATGCAGACAGGAACGAAAGAAAACTAAGACAACGGGAAAGTCTGAAACGACTGGTGAATTTATGCCTGTCCGGGATATGTCTGGGGCTGGAGGCAGGTGTGTTCGCCTACTGCTGGATGAATCATTTTCGGTACAGTATCATAGAAGAAGTCTGGAGGCAATTGTGGTTCAAGGGGAATATGCTGGAAATAGCCATATATGCGGTAATTCTGGTATTTCTGTCCTCCATGTACGGAGGACTGCGCCTGGGGTATCTGAAAAATGTGGAACTGATTTTTTCCCAGATATTTGCTACTTTAATCGCCAATATCCTGATTTACTGCGAACTGTCCGTTATGGCCACACAGCTGTTTGTCCCGGATGTATTTATAACAATGATGTTTTACCAGACAATTATTGTGATGGTGTATATCAATGCGGCAAACCGTATTTATCGCTTTATTTTTCCGCCGCGCAGACTGCTTCTGGTCTATGGTGACAGGCCTACGAACGGAATCTACAGCAAATTCGAGAGCCGCAGAGACAAATATATCATAACAGGAGCTGTTCATGTGCGGGAAGGCTTTGACGCGCTCTGTGCAGCTATTTTGCGGGCCTATGAGGCAGGAGAGTGCAACGCGGTTCTGCTTGGGGACATATCTGTGAAGGACAGAACGCCCCTGATCAAATTCTGCTATGCCAGATCAATTCGATTTTATATGCTGCCTAAGATAACGGATGTGATTCTGATGGGGGCGGAGGAGCTTCATGTGTTTGACAGTCCTCTCCTGCTGACCAGGGAATACAGCCTTACCATGGAACAGCGCTGGATTAAGAGGTGGATGGATATAGTATTTTCATTGGCTCTGCTGGTGATTGCATCTCCCGTTATGCTGCTGGCGGCGATTGCCATCAAGATATATGACGGAGGACCTGTATTGTACAGACAGGTGCGGTGTACCGTGAATCAGAGACATTTTTATATTATGAAGTTCCGCAGTATGAGAACGGATGCGGAGAAGGACGGGGTGGCCAGGCTGGCCCGGAAAAATGACGATCGCATTACTCCCATCGGCAGATTTATCAGAAAGTGCAGAATCGACGAGCTGCCGCAGCTGCTCAATATTCTGAAGGGAGATATGTCCTTTATCGGTCCCAGGCCGGAACGGCCGGAAATTATTGCACAGTATATGGAGGTTATGCCGGAATTTATCTACCGAATGAAGGTGAAGGCAGGGCTGGCCGGTTTTGCCCAGGTATACGGAAAGTATAATACTTCGCCCTATGATAAGCTGAAGCTGGACCTGACTTATATTGAAAATTATTCCGTGTGGCTGGATCTGAAACTGATGTTGCTGACGCTGAAGGTACTGCTCTGGCCTGACAGTACCGAGGGGATTGAGAGCGAACAGATTACGGCGCTGCGGGAAGCGAAACAGAGAAAGCAGGGGAATGAGGAAGAGGAATAGGGTGCAGAATGAGATATTATGGGAAGGAACCTTTTGACTTAAAACTTACGATACTTCGCATGCTGTACAGACTGCCGGTCATAGGGGGACTGACGATTCTGGGAACCCTGCTTTTCGGAGGCGGATATTATGTGAAAAATGTACTGCTGCAGGGGCCGGCTTTCTATCAGGTGGTCTCTGTCTATCGGGTGGAATATGATGTCCAGGATGAGAAGGATGTGGGGCAGGTGTATATCAACCAGGCTACCTGGACGACCTATATCCGATCCGGAATGTTCCTGGAGCATCTGCAGGCTTATCTGGCGGAAGACGGAGAAAGCGGGGTAACAATGAGTGAGCAGGAACTGGCAGAAGCTCTGGGGGCCGATCTGGCGTCGGATCTGAGGATACCGTCCACCATTGTCACCACAGATGACCCGGAGAAGAGTATGCGGATTGCCGCCGGAGTGGAAGCGGTGATGACCGGAGCTCTGGCATCGGAAATCAGGGAGATCAAATCCATCCATGTGGTTGATCCGGGGGACACGGCTGTGGAAGTGGTCCCTGATGTCAGAGTGGGAAGGGCATTGATTCTGAGTGCGGTGCTGTCCTGCTTTTTTGCTGTAATCATTTTCCTGTTGAAGGAGACAGGGGACGACAGTATCTGGCTGCCGGCTTCTCTCTGGAGGAGATATGGGCTGAAGACGGCGGGGACTCCGAAAAGCGGGGAATTTGCCGAAAATATGAAATATTTTTTCCGGGGAGAAGACGGGAAAGGAAAAGGAGGCTCTGTGGCTGTCTGTCCGGTGCAGGAGAAGCTGGATGGGGAGGAAGTGCTGGAGATGCTGAAGGCTTCCTGCCTTGAAACAGTGGGTGAAGGATGGTTTGCTGTGCAGTCTCCTGTCATTTGCCCGGAGGTCTGTGAAAGGCTTCGGGAAGCGGAAGGAATTCTGCTGGCGGTAAAGGCGGGCAGCCATGCAGGGAGGAAGCTGGAGCATGTGCTGGAATACCTGGAGCAGCAGGACTGTAGGGTGACGGCTGCAGTTCTGTGGGGGGCCGACGAAAGACTTATCCGCAGGTATTACCGCCTGCACATTTAAATGTGACAGAGCCGATTTTGGCTGAGGCAGAAGGATACTGACGGGAGACAGAATGAAAAAACGTCGGGTGGTTTACGAAGAGACAGAGGAACAGAAGGGGGAAGGAAATGAGAGTTCAGGTGCTGGCATCAGTTATGAACGAGGAGCCCCGGGAGCTGATTGGCCGGATGCGGCTGGCATCGGACGCAGTGATTATTAATCAGTGTGACAGGCTGGGGGCTGAAGAAATAGAACATGAGGGGTATTTGATAAAATTTTATTCTTTTCCTGACAGAGGTGTAGGCAGAAGCCGAAACGAAGCGATTATGCGGGCAGATGGTGATATCTGCCTTTTTTCCGATGCGGATATTGTATATGAACCGGGGTATGCAGAGGCTGTGGCGGAAGAATTTCGGCGGAATCATGATGCAGATATGATACTTTTTAATGTTACGGTAAATGAAATGCGCAAAACTTACCATATTACGGAGCGAAAGAGAGTGCACTGGTATAATTGCGGCAGATATGGAGCTGTGAGCTTTGCGGTGCGTCGCAGCAGTCTGCTGTCTTCCGGGGTGATGTTCTCTCTGTTGTTCGGGGGCGGAGCAAAGTATAGCAACGGGGAAGACAGCCTGTTCCTGAAGGAATTCATGGACAGGGGATATTCGGTATATACTGCGCCGGTTACCATTGCCCGGGAGACGGAGGGGGAGTCCAGCTGGTTTGAAGGGTATTCCCGGAAATTTTTTCAGGACAGGGGTGTGCTGTATCGATATCTGTACGGCCGGCTGTACGGCATCATGGCGCTGCGCTTCCTGTTGGCTCACAGGGATAAACTGTGCAGAGAGGTACCGCTGAAACAGGCATACAGGTGGATGTGCAGTGCCGCAAAAGAAGGAAAGCGGTCCGAGAGTCTGGAGGGATAGTGCCTATGGAGCGAAGCGCATTGGTTTATGTGGGACTGACGATAGTCACGGCAGCGCTGGGGCTGTGTGTGGATAATGTCGAATATGTGCCGGCCCGGGTGGGAAAGGAAACATATTGGGAGAAGGGAAGCATTTTATGTGAGCGGAGGCTTGCACGGAACCGAATCGCCATATTTGCAGTTTACTGTCTGCTGACAGGAGTGTCGGCATGCCGGATTGCCGTGGGAAATGACTATTGGGTATATCGGTTTAATTTCAACCTGATTGCCCAGAGCCGGCATGTGTCTTCAGAGTTTGGCTTTAATTATATTGTAAAGTGGATTCAGCTATTGTTTGGTTATGACGAATATCTGCCTGTATTCGCCTTTTTTTCGTTGATAACTGTTTTTTTCTTTGTGAAAGCGCTGAGTGACCAGGGAAGCAGATTTGCTTTTTCTCTGTATTTGCTGATGACAGGAGGGTATTATTTTAACAGCCTGAATTCAGTCAGGTATTATCTGGCGCTGGCCATTGCACTTTATGCCATGAAGTATGTACTTCGTGGGGAATATGGAAAATTCGTGTTCTGGATATTGCTGGGAGTCCTGTTCCACAAATCTATTCTGCTTGTGATCCCGGTGTATCTGGCGGCCCGATATCTGGCGGCTGCGCCTTTAAAAAAGTGGCATTATACTGTGGGAGGCATTTTTCTCTGTACACTGATTTTCGGGCAGAATCTGTACCGGGCGGTTATATTCTGGTTCTATCCCTATTATCGGGACTCGGCTTTCGATAATGGGCAACTGTCCTATGCGAATATCCTGAAATGTATCTGTGTGTTGGGGCTGTGTGTGATTTGCTATCGGCGGAGTCTGCGGGAGGATGTGCAGAATCGCTTTTATTTCTTCCTGAATCTGTTCGGGTTGGTTGTGTATTGCTGCGGTTCCTTTATACCGGAGGTGTCCAGAATCGGATATTATCTGATTATTTCGCAGATATTTCTGCTTCCGGGGATTTTGGCACAGATGAAGGCAGGATGGTTGCGGAGGATCTGCCATGTTGGGGTAATCGGTGCTTTTGGGGTGTATTTTGTATTTCTTCTGAGAGAAATGTATGCAGTGGACGTAAGGCTTCTGCCTTATCTGAACTGGATATTTGACTGATGGAAAGGGATCTGGCAGAAGCTGCGATGATTGGGGTTCGTGTGGAGAAGGAGGAAAGAGCGGATGAGGGTTTTGTGGCTGTGTAATATTATTCTGCCTGCGGCGGCAAAGCAGATGGGCGTGGAGGCCTCCAGTAAAGAGGGATGGCTCAGCGGCCTGGCGGATGTGGTGCTGGCCAATCAGAAGAAAAACGGAATCGAGCTTTCCGTGGCTTTTCCCATGGGTAATATCCACACAGATATGGCAGGGGAAGGAATCCACAGAGGACAGGCGGCTCTGGGGGAGGCATCCTTTCAATATTATGGTTTTCCGGAAGATACTCGAAATCCTGAGAAATATGATGAGTCACTGGAACTCGTTCTGAAAAAAATCGTTGATATGGTCAGACCGGATGTGGTTCACTGTTTTGGCACGGAATACCCTCACACATTGGCCATGTGCAGGGTATTGCCGGAAAAAAGGAAATTGTTGGTGGGACTGCAGGGGCTTTGCACTCTGTATGCGCAGGCGTATTTTTCTGATTTGCCGGAGACGGTAATTTACTCTGCCACATTGCGGGACTGTCTGCGGAAGGACACGCTGCGGCAGCAGCAGGAAAAGTTCAGACTCCGGGGAAATATAGAGCGGGAGAGTATACGCCTGGCCGGGAATGTGACCGGACGCACGGAGTGGGACAGGAAGAATGCGGAGAACTGGAATCCCAATGCCTGCTACCGCAAAATGAATGAGACGCTCCGGCCGGAATTTTACGGACCTGTGTGGGCAGAGGAGCAATGCATTCCCCATTCCATTTTCCTCAGTCAGGGAGATTATCCGTTGAAGGGGCTGCATTATATGCTTCTGGCACTGCCGGAAATCCTTGTCCGATATCCGGACGCGAAGGTATATGTGGCGGGAAACAGTCTGGTGAGCTATAAAACCTTAAAGGAAAAGCTGAAAATATCCGCGTACGGAAAGTATCTGAGGAAACTGCTGAGAGCAGGAGCGCTGGAGGAGAAAGTTATCTTCCTGGGTAAGCTGGATGCGGCACAGATGTTGGACAGGTATCTGAAGAGCAGTGTCTTCGTATGCCCTTCAGCGCTGGAGAATTCTCCCAATTCGCTGGGAGAGGCCATGCTTCTGGGGATGCCCTGTGTCAGTGCGGCTGTTGGGGGGATTCCAAGTATCTTTACAGGAGGGGAGGACGGTCTGCTGTATGAAGGACATATTCTGGCAGGAGATGCAGACGGAGCAGAGCCGGAAAGGCGCCGGGAAGGCGCCGGGGATGGACTGAGAGGCAGCAGGCTGGAGAAAATAGCCGGAAATCTCAGAGATGCAGTGCTGGAAATGTGGGGAGATTCGGGAAAAAGGAAACAGTATTGCGAAAATGCCAGAAGACATGCAGTGCGGACACATAACAGGGAAGAAAATTATCGGAGGCTGGTGGAAATATATGAAGACATGTTATAAGCTTGCTTTCGTGTCAAATTACATCAATCATCACCAGATTCCATTCTGCAATGCCATGAACCGGCTTACCGGAGGTAATTTTACCTTTATTCAGACGGAACCCATGGAGGAACAGCGGGTACGTATGGGCTGGAATCAGGAGGACAGGCCGTCTTATGTGAAGTGCTTCTATGAGGAAGAAGCAGCCTGCCGCCGGCTGATTCTGGACTGCGATATGGTGGTGTTCGGCGGGACAGACGAGGAATCCTACATTGTTCCCAGGCTGAAGGAGAGAAAGCCCGTTATCCGTTACAGTGAGAGACTGTATAAGACAGGACAGTGGAAAGCAATTTCTCCCAGAGGTCTGAAAAAGAAGTATCACGATCATACACGTTACCGAAAAGAGCAGGTATACCTGCTCTGTGCAGGTGCGTATGTGGCTTCCGATTTCGGAATTGTCAGAGCCTATCCGGGGAAAAAGTATTGCTGGGGGTATTTCCCGGAGACGAAGCATTATGATGTGGACCGGCTTCTGGCGGAAAAGGGATATGGAAAGGAAAAGGTTCCCTGCCTGCTCTGGGCGGCCCGGATGATTGACTGGAAGCATCCGGAGCTTGCTCTGAAGACGGCAAAGTATCTGAAGGATAAAAAGCTTTCCTTCCATATGAATATTATCGGTGACGGGGAGCTGTACTCTCAAATGGAAGAGATGCTGGAAAGAGATGAACTGGAAGACTGCGTCAGCCTTCTGGGCTATAAAGCTCCCGCCGATGTACGCCGATATATGGAAGAAGCGGACATCTTCCTGTTTACCAGCGACAGACAGGAGGGATGGGGGGCTGTGGCCAACGAGGCTATGAACAGCGCCTGTGCATTGGTGGCGGACCATCTGATCGGAGCTGTCCCTTTTCTGGTGGTGAACGGAGAGAATGGGTTTATCTACAGAGACGGAGATGCAAAGCAGTTGTTTGCCCTGGCGGAGAAGCTGGTAAAGGACAGAGCGCTTTGCAGGAGCGCGGGAAGAAAGGCCTACGCAACGATTGCGGAAGTCTGGAATGCCGAGAATGCGGCGGAGCGGCTGATGGAGCTGATTCGGGGTATCCTGAATCCGGAAGAGGAAATGGCGGGGGATAAAGCTGCCTCAAAGGCTGTGACAGGCAACCTTGAGGGTCAACTGCCTTATACACCCTGTATGCCGGCGCCTGTGCTGGGGGAGAGATACCGCAGGAAATCGTGAAAACTGTGAAAAGGAACGGAGCGGTGAGAACATATGAAGGATACCCCTTTGATTACCGTCATTGTGCCGGTGTATAACATACTTGAATACCTTCCCCGGTGTGTACATTCCATAACGGCCCAGACATATCAGAACCTGGAAATCATTCTGGTGGACGATGGCTCTACGGATGGTACGGGAGCTCTCTGTGATGAGCTGGCAGCAGAGGACAGACGGATTCGAGTCTATCACAAGGAAAACGGGGGCTCCTCCTCTGCGAGAAATCTGGCGCTGAGGTATGCTGCCGGAGAATACGTGGGCTTTGTGGACAGCGACGATTATATTGCCCCCGGCATGTATCAGCGTCTGATGGATGGAATACGGAATTTTTCCGTATCTGCGGCTCAGACAGGAAGGGATGAGATAGATGAAAAGGGAAATGCCCTTCCCAATATATGTGAGCCGCCTGAAGAGCCTGTGGTGATAGAAGACAGACACTTTATGGAAGAGCTGCTTCTCCACAGAGGAGACTGTTCCTTCTGTACGAAATTAATTCGCCGGGATTTATTTCCGGAAGACGGGTTTCCGCCTGACCGGCTGAACGAGGACTTTCACCTTCTGATCAGAATGCTGCCGGAGATGGGAGAAATTCTGTCTCTTCCCGGGCAGGACTACCATGTATTCTACCGGATTGGAAGTAATTCGCGGAAGGCGGACAGGGAAACCTTTTCCCGGGTATATGGAGACAGCGTGGAAAATGCGGATATGGCGGCGGAACTGGTGAAACGCAATTATCCGGAACTGGAGAAAACCGCATTTCGTTTCGGAGTGTTCCAGCGCCTGGAATACCTGCTGCATATTCCCATTTCCCAGATGCGGCGAGACAATGGATTATATATGGAAGTGGTATCTTACCTTAGAAAAAACTGGCTGATGGCCATGAAAAATCCGATTTTGACCGGAAAAAATAAAATTTATCACACGTTATTCGGCATTGCGCCGAAGAAAATAAGACAGTTGCATGCAGCATTGCGGCGGTGAATGCACGAATGGGAAAAACTACCGGGAGACAGTACGAATAAAACGTGTTAATCTGAATTCCGGAAGCAACAGAAAATGGCTGCTGTGGCAGGTCACAGAGGAAATGTTGACAATACTTTGGAAAGGTATGAGATACTGTATGGGAAGATATAGAAAACGTATATGTGGAATATTGTTTGCGGCGGCTTTGCTCTGCGGAAGTATCATGCAGCCGGTGACTGCCGGGATGAGCGGAGAAATGGACGGAACAGAAGGGCTTTTTCCGGGTTATGTGCAGTCGGGAGATGTACAGGAGGACGAAGCCGCGCCGGAGAGCGGAGATGCACAGAAGGAAAATGCGGAGTCGGACGAAGAGCAGGTGAGCAGTACACAGCCGGGCCAGTTCCAGGAGAACGAAAACGTGTGGACGGACGAAGCCGCAGAAGAAGGTGATGTACAGCCGGGCGGCGTACAGGAAAACGGCACGCAGCCGGAAGGTGAGCAGACAGAGGGGATGCAGCCAGGAAATATGCAGACTGAAGGAAGTGGACCCACAGGCGGGAAGCTGGAGACAGTGTCGGAGGAGGGGAATGTAACGGCACAGAAGGAAAGTCTCGGACAGGATGGCCGCACAAGGGTTTCGACATTCATGGACGCGGAGACAGCGGAATGGGTGGAGGCTGCGGGAGAAGCTCTGACTGTACTTGCTGCAGAGAGGGAGATCATGGCGCTGGTGTATCTGAGCGACGAATATCCCGTGCGTACGTCTCCTGACTATGAGGGAGGCACGGCAGTTACGGTCCTCAGCGGACATACTGTGAATATTCTGGATGTCTATGTGGATGACAATATGGAGATCTGGTATTATGTGGGGCTGGAGTACAAAGGGCAGGAAATCCAGGGGTACGTTCCCCGGATGTATCTGGCCAGTTCGGATTCACGGTTCCTGGAATGGGAAGAGATGTATGGAATGAACTTCCAGGATTCCGCCTATGCCACAGATGGGGAAGAAAAGGCAGCTTATCCGGACATAGACCAGTTCCCGGAAAGCTATCGTCAGGCTTTGCTGGCGCTGAAGCAGAAGCACCCGAACTGGCGCTTTGTGAAAATGAACACGGGGCTGGACTGGGATAATTCCGTTTATCAGCAGCTTCAAAACGGCAAAAGCCTGATTGAATACACGCAGGAAGAGTGGGCAAAAGAGGGACTTTATGATGACGGACAATGGTATTATGCCTCCGAGGCGGCGCTGGAAGTGTATATGGATCCCAGAAACGGCCTCACAGAAAACGGCATTTTCCAGTTCGAGCAGCTGACTTATAATGAAGAATGTCATACACTGGAGGCAGTAACGGCATTTCTGCGCAATACCTTTATGACTGACAGCAAGCCGGCACCCGGCACCAATACTACTTACGCACAGCTTTTCTGGGATATTGGAAGGGAGGAAGGACGGAAGGTAAGTCCTTTCCATCTGGCAGCAAGAGTACTTCAGGAACAGGGAAAGGGAACTTCTCCTTTGATTTCGGGAACTTATAAAGGATATGAAGGATATTATAATTTCTTTAATATAAAGGCTTCCGGAACTACAAGCCAGCAAATTTATGAGAATGGTCTGAAGTATGCGAAGGAGCAGGGCTGGTATGGCGTGGAGAACGCGCTGCGGGGCGGGGCGGATTTTATTTCCGCCAACTATATCAAAAAGGGACAGGATACTCTGTATCTGCAGAAGTTTAATGTGAATCCCAATGGTACCTATGCGCCTTACACGCATCAGTATATGCAGAATATTATGGCACCCACTTCGGAAGCCTCCAGCATGAAAAGGCTTTATGAAAGTGCAAGTGCGGTGGACAGTACTTTTGTGTTCAAGATTCCGGTCTATGAGAATATGCCGGAGGCACCCTGCACAAAACCAAGCGCTTCCACCAATGTGGTGTTAAAATTGCCTTCGGGCTACAGTGATACTACCGTATGGCTGGATGGAGTGGCCTATCAGGGAGAACGGAGAGACAGCAGGCTGATTGTGGAAGCACCCGACGGAAAGGCAGGTACCGCGGTTGTATATCAGTATAATGCCTCCGGTGTGCCGGTGGGAATGGCGGTCTGGAGTCTGCGCTATAACGGGGTGGCCTATACGGCCACGGAGGAGCCGGGGCTGGCGGACCTGCTGACATATCACGGTTTTTCCATTCGTGTCACAGGGAAGACGGGAATACGGTTTAAAACAGGTATATCCGCAGAACTTCGCGGGAAACTGATTTCCGCAGGAGTAAACGGTTATAAACTGAAAGAATACGGCACTCTGGTAATGAATAATGCCAACAGGGCACAGTATCCCATGATCAGAGGCGGAGCAAAGGTGGCCGGCGGTATTTCCTATGGTATGGACAGCAGCGGAAACATGCAGGATGTGGTCTTCGAGACAGTGGACGGAAGATATCGATATACCTCTGTGCTGGTGGGCCTGCCGGTGGAGCAGTATAAGACGGAATACGCTTTCCGCGGCTATATTGTGCTGGAAAAGGACGGCGTGGAGACTACCCTTTACGGACCTGTGGTGGCCAGGAGCATTTATAATCTGGCACAGCAGCTGCTGAGCCAGGGGAGCTATCCTGCAGGTTCCGCAGCAGAAACATTCCTGAAGAAACTGGTGAGCGATGCGGATGCACTGTCAGGAGGGAACTGAGGGAAATTCTCAGACAGGAAGTTTCGCGGTATTTTCCGGGAATGCGGAAATCTGACGGAGAGTTGAAGCCGGCAGCAGAAAACGGAGGCAGTGATAACTGCCAGTATAAAAATGAAAGGAATGAGTATGATGGCTATAACGAAGCGAATATACGGCATGGCAGCGGGAATCCTCATGGCGGCAGCCCTCACAGGCTGCGGAGATGGAACCGATGAGGTGATGTCGGAGAGCAGTATCAGTGTGGTGGAAGCAGTCACAATCACCAATGAGCCGGTGAACGCGGAACCGGAATCTGCGGGATCAGAGCCTGCGGGAATGGAACTGCTGTATGGCAGCGGGCAGCTTACTGCTGAGGAAGAGGGAGAAGTGCAGGAAGCCATGAAGACGCTGTATCAGAATCTGGAGGTACCGGAATATGTGGGAGAAGGCATTCACATGGTAAGCAGCGCGGAATGGGAAGAAACCATGTCCCGCGGACTTTATGAAGGCAGTAGAAGTTACACGCTGCAGGAGGGAGAGCGTGTGCTCCTCTCCGTGCATGTGGGTTATGATATCCCGGGAAATTTTTATGCCAACATTTGCTATCAGGGGGAAGATGGCAGTCTGATTCTGCTGAAGCAGGCAGACGGTATCACTTGGATAATGCAGACAGGTGTATCGGAGGGAGAATATGACGGGGCATTTGAAATATGGCTGATTGACAGCAAAAACGGGTATATCGCAAAGGAAACCGGAACCTATTCAAAAGGTGTTATTACAGGTGAGTATACCAAATCCGAATATACCGGAGCGCCTGGGGAAGCCTTTGATTTGTGGACGAACAGAGAAGGATTTTCCTATGAGACGACAACTGTGAAATACGACGAGCAGGGAGAGATTGTTCCGACGCCGACTCCTGTGCCGACGGCGACGCCTACACCGAAGCCGACAAACAAACCTGCGGCAACGCCAAAGCCGGTGAAGACGCCGGTACCTACCCAGGCACCAACGCCGGAACCGCAGCCGGACCCTGAGCCAGAACCGGATCCCGAGCCGGAACCACAGCCAGATCCGCAGCCGACGCCGGAACCTCCCCAGGAGCCGACACCGCCTTCAGCCGGTGGAGATACGGATATTGAATGGTCTCCGGATCTGATGTAACCGGCAGAACGCAGAAGGACATTCGACGCCTTTATTCTGTTGGCTGCTGTGTCTGGGCCAGCGGCTGTGCGATACACGGGGCGGTATTGGCTGACTTGACTGTGATTTCATAATCCGCAAGCAGCCTTGTGATCCATTCCAGCGTATGAAGACTTTCTGGAGACAGATTTGCCGTCTCCAGAAAGATTCTTTCCCGGAGCTCCATATAAATATTACATTCCTGATAATTCAGCGGAGAAGCCGAATGAGCGGTTCTGCCCAGCAGATAATCTATCGTTACATCGTAATATTCTGCAAATCGGCACAGGGTATCCAGGTCCGGCTGATGAACTCCGTTTTCATAATTGGATATGGTGCCGATGGAGACTTTCAGGTGGGAAGCAAGTACTTTCTGTCCAATGTCTTTGATCTGACGCAGAGTGGCTAATCGTTCTGATAAATTCATGTTGTTTTCTCCTTTGTGAAATATATTTTTTAAAACAGAGCTATTACTATAGGGTTCGCGAAGCGAGTCCTATAATGGTATTATAATGGCAATGGCCGGTTATGCCAATTTTTTCTTGCGGAAAGCAGATGGGTGGTATATACTAGGAAAAGGATTTGGTTTAGGGAGGAGACTGCCGATGGTAGAAAAAAATACAAGTTTCCTGAAAATACCTGTAAACAGGATAATTGCTCTGATTCTGATGGATATAATGGCTGTTATGGTATCTTCCTTCGGAGCAATTTTTCTGCGGTTTGAATTCAGCTTCAAGGAAATTCCAAAAGAGTATTTGGAGAGATACGAGAAGTTTCTTCCGTATACGATTGTTCTGACGCTTTTTTTCTTTCTGATCTGGAAGCTTTATAAGAGTGTATGGCGGTATGCCAGTGCCACGGAGCTGATTAACATTGCGTTTGCCACCAGCTGTGCCGCACTGGGCCAGACGATTCTGTGCGTTATCATGGAATGGGTCATGCCCAGGAGTTACTATGTGCTCTATTGGTTCTTCCTGTTTGGACTGACCTGTGTCATCAGATTCAGCTATCGAATCATGCGTGTGCTGAATTCCCGGAGAAGCAGCATCCTGGGGAGAAAGCCCAGAATCAATGTGATGGTTATCGGAGCGGGCGCTGCGGCGAATATGATTCTGAAGGAGATTGAGGTCAGCCAGTACATCAACCTGCGGGTGAAATGCATTATTGACGATAATCCCGGATGCCACGGAAAGCTGCTTCGGGGGATTCCCATCGCAGGAGGGAGAGACAAGATTCTGGAGGCAGTATCGGAGTACGGAATTGATGAGATTATCTATGCCATTCCTTCTGCCAACAGGCAGACCAGGAAGGAAATCCTGGAAATCTGTAAGGAGACGGGCTGTAAGCTTCGGGCGATTCCGGGGACCTATCAGCTGATTAACGGAGAAGTATCTGTATCCAAACTGCAGGAGGTAGAGATTGAGGACCTGCTGGGCAGGGAGCCTGTGAAGACCAACATCGAGGAAATCATGGGTTACGTGAGCGGTAAGGTCGTGATGGTGACGGGCGGAGGCGGCTCTATCGGCAGTGAGCTGTGCAGGCAGATTGCAGGACATCATCCAAAGCAGCTGATTATAGTAGATATCTATGAGAACAATGCCTATGATATTCAGCAGGAGCTGGTGAGAAAGTACAGGGATCTGGATCTGAAGGTACTGATTGCATCTGTGCGGAATACCAACCGTATGGAGCAGATATTTGAGACCTATCGCCCGGATATTGTGTACCATGCGGCAGCACATAAACATGTGCCTCTGATGGAGGACAGCCCCAATGAGGCGGTGAAAAATAATGTGCTGGGAACATGGAAGGTGGTTCAGGCGGCAGACAAATGGAAAGTAAAACGTTTCGTGATGATTTCCACAGATAAGGCGGTGAATCCCACTAACATCATGGGAGCTACCAAACGAATCTGTGAGATGATTATACAGACATACAACAAGCATTCGGAGACGGAATTTGTGGCGGTGCGTTTCGGCAATGTGCTGGGCAGTAACGGGAGCGTAATCCCTCTGTTTAAGAAGCAGATTGCAGAAGGCGGTCCAGTGACAGTGACAGATCCCGGCATCATCCGTTACTTTATGACCATTCCCGAAGCAGTATCCCTGGTGCTGCAGGCGGGAGCCTATGCCAGAGGCGGAGAAATCTTCGTTCTGGATATGGGGGAGCCGGTGAAAATTCTGGATCTGGCCCAGAACCTGATCAAACTGTCCGGATATAAGGTGGGCGAAGATATCGAAATCAAATTTACAGGGCTCAGGCCCGGGGAAAAATTATATGAAGAAATGCTTATGGCGGAGGAGGGAATGAAGGATACCGCCAATAAGATGATTCATATTGGACAACCTATAGAGCTGAACGAAGAGAAGTTTATGGCGCAGCTGGAAGAGCTGAAGGAATATGTGGTCCGGGAGCCGTATGACATCCGTGAGTATGTGAAACAGATTGTACCGACTTATGTGCCGAAGGAAGGGTAGAAGAGGATTTTTGTTGTCTTTTTACACAAAAAACATGATTTTCATTCCGCTTTTTAACAGTATAATCATAAAAATATTGTGAAAATACACAAAAACTTTATGAAAAAAAGGAAATATTTGTATATATATTGATAATCTGGCAAAAATGCTATATAATAAAACGGCAATAGAAAGGACAATTGTCAAATACACAGTAGAAAACAAAGTTTGTTAACTTTGCTACGAGGTTGGCTATGATTAAATGAAAATCAGGACAGGTAGAGAAAGGTAAAGGATGAGCAGGAGATTTCTGCTTGTCCTTTACTTGATTATTCTTAACAGGTAAAGAACTATAAAAACAGAGGGGATAAAATGGAAGATGCTGGCGAACTTTGATAAATGGATTTTAACGAAGTTTTCTTATGAAGTCAAAAATACAGCCGGAAACAAGCACAAATGGTCTTATAAATCGGATCTGGTGTTTTTGTATATATATACAGGGTGTTCATTATATAATGCCGTGATGATGCTGTTTCCGAATGCGGCGCTGGCAAACAGTCCAGGGGCTTCTCCTTCTTTACTTGTGGTAATTTTGAATATAATTGTCCTTGTCCGGTTGAATATCAGCATATATATAAAGAAAAAGGAAAGTATAAATGCTACAGTAAATACTCTGCTGAATAAAGGAGTCATTAAAAAAATAGATATTAAGGCCTGGCAGTCAAGGCTGGGGATTATATATATTGGTTATGCAATAGATATAGTAATTTCAGTATATTACTTTTTTTATGGGCAGGCTGTTTCGGAATCTTTAGCAGTTATTGGTATTATTGCAATTATGGAAACCTTTATTAACAGTTTTCTCGATAATTTAGTTGCCAGATATGAAGCAATTCCGGAAGTTTTTATGAAAATATAAGGAGATATAGATTATGAATGAAAAGTTATTAATGGTGTCGGTATTTCTGTTTTTCTCTGCTTTGCTGCTTGCAAACGGTTTAATTTCCATTAAGCAAAAACGCTTTCTGAAAAGTGAGTTGGAAAATCATAATCGAGAAGTGATTTTTTCAGACATCCCTTCCGGTATCGGTGAGGAATGCTACAAAACAAAGGACTTTTTTAAAATGCATAATACAGGTAAAGCACCATGTGAATGTATGGGAGAAATTGAGTATATTAAATATAGTAAAAGAGAAGACTATTGGATGAAGAGGAAGAGATAAAATGACACCATTAATTAATGAGATGTGGGATATTGTCAAAATCGGTGCAGAAACAATGTGTGCAGAGGATTCGAATATTCTGTTTGAAGAATCTAAAAAGCAGGCATTTGAAGCTTCATGTAGAAAAATATATGACGATCTTCTGGAATATATGGAAGATAAAGAAAAACCGCTGGATCGGCATAAGATGACTGCCATTTTTATGATATCAGTTATCAGGGCCGAAGTCCTGGAAGGGGCAAGGGAAGATGTGGTTTTTGTGGGAAATTATGTGTTGGCTGCAGAAGTGGGATTCTCCTATTTGCGAAAAGCGCTCAATGAAAAGTTAGGAGAAAAGCTTAAGGATAAGATGAAGCCGATAAAAGAATTCTATTTTCCGCAGGCGAATTCCTGCCCAACAGATTATTTCAGGATTTTCTATCGAAATCTGTATTTTGCTAATACAAATCCGGAGTGGAACCTGAATCCCCTTGACATTGCTGAACGACTGTTTCTGCTTGAGTATTTGACCTTGGAGCATAATGGGATTCAGCCGAATGTATTAAAAGAGTACGAATAATATTTTTTTCTTGCGCAATTCGGAAAGGTGGTATATACTACTATAGGAATTATTTTATATTCATATAGTCATAAAGATGATTACTTTTGGGAGCGTCCTTGAAGCGTGGGCACCTGGACCTTCGGAGTATGACATATTTGGTGTACTGTGTCTCCGCAGATATTCCTGAAATGCGGAGATATGGTATTCGTCACTGCGGCTGGAGATTTTTTGTTCTGTGGGCGGAGATGGCGAAGCTTACCCATTTTCGGTATCGGACAGGCATTGGATTGTCCGGTGGCGAAGGTATGGCTGTTGCAAATAACCGATACAGGATATAGACAGGCTGGGAGGAGAAAGACCGAATATGAATACAGATTTTCGGGAGTGCGGAAATCTGTGCCCGCGGACACGGGAGAAAAACAATGTACTATGTAATTCAGGTTGCACCGGGAACGGAGCAGAAAACGGAAACGTTAATTAAAGAGAGGGTGGAAACAGAGCTGTATGATCGCTGTTTCCACCCTCTGCGTCATGTCCGGAAGAAATTCCGGGGAGAGTGGCGGGACTTACACGAAAAGTTGATGCCGGGATATGTATTCATTACCAGCGACACCATTGCCGATCTGTATCCGGAATTGCGGCGGGTACCGGCATTGACGAAACTTTTGGGCAGAAGTGAAGGAGAAGTATTCATACCTCTGGCCCCGAAGGAAGCAGACTGGCTGGAAAGAATCACAGAGGGCGGTACGGAGGCAGAGATATCCCAGGTGGCAGTGGCAGAAGGGGATACGGTGACGATCCTGTCTGGACCATTGAGGGATATGGAAGGGAAGATCAGGAAGATTCATCTCCACAGACGGATTGCGGAGGTGGAGGTGGATTTCATGAACCGGAAGACGGTTATTCATCTGGGGATTGAGTTGGTGGGGAGGGAAGAGGCGTAGAGAATATGAAGCAGAGATTATTGCTGTGTGAATAAGTGGAGCTTTAAATGAAAAGTTTATTAATTATCGGAGCTGGTGGATATGGACAACATATCAAAGAAATAGCTGAATTGTGTGGATATAGCAAAATTGAATTTCTTGATGACAACAGCCCCTGTGCCATCGGGAAGATTGATGAATGGAATATTTTGCAGGATATGTATAATGGATGCATAATTGCTATTGGCAATCCTGAAACCAGAAAAGCTATAACAGAGAAGATTAATCACCTACATACACTGATTCATCCGGATGCCACTATCAGTAGATCTGCTATAATTGGCGATGGATGCGTAATAGAGGCATATGCTGCCATAAACAGCAATGTAAAGATCATGAAGTCCTCTTATATTTGCGCAGGAGCTATTGTCAATCATGATGCGGTTGTGAATTCATATTGCCAGGTTGATTGCAACGCTGTTGTTGCATCAGGGACGATAGTTCCAGAAAAAACAAAAGTACAGAGTTGTACTGTATGGACTGATAAATAGTGAAGGTTGGACAATTAGTATGTCATATGTGGGTCGAGAGCTTTCTATGGTAGTTGTAACTGCTGGCATTGCAGTTAGTTTTGTTCTGGGAATGCTGGCTGTTGTGGCTGTAATAAAAAAAGGGGATTCTGTATATGAAAATGACACGGAACAGAAAAATCCTATGGAAAATAAAAAGGTTATTTTTGTTGAAAATGACCAAGATGAAGAAAATGCAGATGGTGTTTGCGGACACTTAGAAGCAGTTGATGATACGGAATATAAACCAGGATTGTATGATAAGTGTATCAAGCGGGTAATTGATATAGTAGTCTCATTTTTTGGCCTGATTGTTCTATCACCAGTTTATTTGGGAATTGCGATTGCTATTAAGATTGATGATCCTGGTCCTGTGTTTTTTACTCAGAAAAGAATAGGAAGAAATAAACAGTACTTTAAGCTGCATAAATTTCGTTCCATGAAGATGTCCACACCTCATGATATCCCAACTCATATGCTGGACAATCCAGAGCAGTATATTACGAAAGTAGGCCGATTCGCACGATGTCACAGTATTGATGAGCTGCCACAAGTATGGGATATATTCATAGGGAATATGAGTATTATAGGTCCGCGTCCAGCCCTCTGGAATCAGGACATTTTAATAGCAGAAAGAGAAAAATGGGGAGCTAATGATATTAAGCCGGGTCTTACCGGATGGGCGCAGATTAATGGGAGAGATGAGCTGGAAATTCCTGTAAAAGCACGGCTTGATGGAGAGTATAGTGAAAAATTAAAAAATGGTGGGTTTAAGGCCCTGTTATTTGATTGTAGATGCTTCTTTGGAAGCATCTTTTCTGTTGCACGCGGAGCGGGGGTCATTGAGGGCGGAACTGGTGAGATGAAGAAACATGTGGGTAAGATGGAATGAAAAATGTACTCATTACCGGGGCTAATTCATATATAGGGGAAGCGATAAAAAAATATCTTCTTATGTTTCCAGAACAATATTCTGTAAACATTAAAGACACTTTGGGATGGGAACCAAGAGTTGAAAATTTTATATCATATGATGTTGTTTTTAATGTGGCCGGAATAGCACATATCAAAGAAACAGAACAAAACCGTCATTTATATTTTGCTATTAACCGAGACTTGGCTGTCAACATTGCCAAGGCTGCAAAAAAAGCAGGGGTAAAGCAATTTATACTCTTATCTTCCATGTCTGTGTACGGATTAACAGTTGGTCATATTAAGAAAGACACGCCAGTCAATCCAGTGAATGCCTATGGTAAATCAAAAGCAGAAGCAGATGAACAAATAGAAAAACTTCAGGATGAGAATTTTGGATTTGCCTGTCTAAGACCACCACTGGTATATGGAAAAGGGTGCAAAGGTAATTACCAGAGTCTGAGATCTTTTGCCTTGAAGTCTCCTATATTTCCAGACTACAGAAATCAGCGTTCTATGATTTACATTGGCAATCTGTGTGAATTTGTAAAAAAATGTATAGATTTTGAAAAACGGGGGGTATTCTTTCCGCAGAATGACAAGTATGTAAACTCCAGCGAGATGGTGAAACATATAGCACGAGAGCATAACAGACCCATAAAACTAACAAAAGCATTCAATTGGGCAGTGAGTATTGCGCCTGTGAATATTGTGAAAAAGGTATTCGGAGATCTGACTTACGAGCAAGTGGACACAGTAGATATTTACGATTTTGAAACGAGCATAAAATTAACTGAGGAATAATTTTGTGGACAAGATGAGAATATTAGCAACATGTCAATACGGATGGCCTGAGCCATACCCTTCTTTATATCCTATGGAAGAAATGGCAAAACGTGGCCATCATGTTCATGCAATAACAGGAACACCGAACTATCCAATGGGCGACATATACAAGGGATATGAACATAATAAAATAAAGGACGAAGACCATAATGGAGTACATATTACACATGTACCAGTCGTATCAAGAAAACATGATTCTATCCATAGACTTTTGAATTACCATAGCTACCCTATATCAGCGAAGAACAAAATAAAAAAATTAGATGGTAGCTATGATGTTGTTTTTGCTAATCAGTCATCTCCGGTCATGATGGTCGAGCCGGCTATCGCATATGCAAAGAAATGGAACAAGAGAGTCGTTATGTATTGTATGGATTTGTGGCCGGCAAGTCTGTGTATTGGTGGAGTAAAAAAGGAGTCTGCAATTTACAAGTTTTATTATGGAATATCAAAAAAGATTTATCAAAATGTAGACATGATTCTTGTGACATCGAAATTATTCAAAGAGTATTTCGTTTCAGAGTTCGGGATACATGAGAAAAAAATAGACTATTTACCACAATATGCTTTGTCTGAGTTTGATAACATACCCAAGCCAAAAGAGAAAGACACAACAGATTTTGTGTTTGCCGGAAATATTGGATCAGCGCAGAACCTGGGTGTAGTCTTAAAAGCGGCAAAAATTATTGAAAATAAGAAGACATATGACAAGGGAAAGAAAATACTTTTTCATATTATAGGCGATGGACAGGAACTTGATAATCTTCAGAGTTGTGCGAGGAAATATAAGATAAATAATATTATCTTTCATGGAAGAAAATTACCAAGAGAGATGCCTAAGTATTATGCATTAGCAGATGCAATGATAGTAACATTAACAAACGATTCTCTAATTTCATTAACATTACCTGCTAAAGTGCAGAGTTATATGGCGGCAGGCAAACCAATTGTTGCATGTGCAAATGGAGAAATACCCAATGTAATAAAAGAAAGTGGCTGTGGCCTCTGTGCAAGAGGCAACGATGAAAAAGATTTCGTTGAAAAAATAGAAGAATTTCTAAAATCGGAAAATAGAGATGAATTTGGGATGAATGCCAAGGTATATTATAATGCCAATTTCTCTGTTGAAACGGTTATGGATAAATTAGAAACTATACTCTTTGAGAATTGTAGATAGAAAGGTATTGAATGGAGAAAGAAGTAAATGATCAAAAGTAAATATAATAGACCATATAAGATTTGTAAATGTTGCGTAATGGATACCAGCGACGAGGATATTATTTTTGATTCCAATGGCGTATGTATGCGTTGTAACGAGTACAAAGAGCGCATTTTACCGGAATGGAATCATGGAAAAGGACATGAAAAAGAACTTGACATACTGATTAAACAGGTTAAGGAAAGTGGAAAAGGGAAAAAGTATGATTGCATTTTAGGCTTATCTGGCGGTCTGGACAGCTCATATATGCTTCATCTGGCAGTTAAGGAGTGGGGACTGAGACCGTATGTTTTCCATATTGATGCTGGCTGGAATCTTCCTGTGGCAGAAGAAAATATCAGGAGACTTACAGATAAGCTTGAGGTTGAATTGCACATCGAAAAGATGGACTGGGAAGAAATGCGGGAATTACAGTTAGCATGGTTTCGTACAGGACTTGAATCTTTAGATGTACCTCAAGATCACGCATTTATAGCACTGATTGATAAACTATCAAGAAAGCTTGGTATTAAATATATCTTGAATGGATATAACATTGCTACAGAAGCTGTAGCTGATCCGGCGTCTTGGGGAAGAGGGGGAGGACCCACTGGCGATGGGACTTATTTAAAGGATGTAATCAAGAAACATTGTAAGAAGCCAATTAAGCATTATGAATTTACAACAGGTTTTAAGCACAAATTTTGGATTCCGTATGTATTAGGAGTCAAAACATTGAAGCCATTAAATCTGGTTCCCTTTACAAAGAAGGAAATGACAGAGACATTATGTCAGGAATATGGATATATTCCATATGGACAAAAGCACTTCGAGGATCTGATCACAAAGTTCCTTGAAGGATATTGGGTGCCGACCAGGTTTGGTCATGATATCCGTAGAGTATGGCTGTCTACATTAGTAATCACAGAACAGATGACCAGGGATGAAGCGCTTAAAATTCTGGATCAGCCGCCGCTGAGTGAAGAAGAAAGCAGAGAATTGTTTTGTGAGGTGGCAAAACGTTTAGAGATTACTGAAGAGGAGCTGTGGTCATATCATGAGTTGCCGGAATGCGTGGAGAAATTCAAAAGTCAAGAGAAGCTTTATGACTTTGGAATTAAGATATATGAGAAATTGGGGATTGAGAAGAGGATTAGGCGTTGAAGAATTCCTATTTGTTGAAGATTTTTGAATATTCTAACATAATCAAGAAGAATATAACAGAACGATCGGAAAAATCAAGAAAAGAAGATAGTGAGGAAGTTGACTTTTAGTGGTAGCCAGTAATAGCGTTTGCACTCCCACTTTTTAGGTGTGTAAGTAATAGTGGTCCATTGGGGTTATTCGATTGAGTTATGAAAAGAATTCTTATTAAAAAATGTGATTATGAAAATATAAGTAAGATAGTTGAAAACGATAAAGCAGTTGGCAGAGCGAAAAACGGGACGAAGGTCTGTTGGTACTCTCTTTTTATCTGTCTTTTTAATAAGTACCATAAAGCAGATTCCTCAGAATTGTTTGTTGTCAGCGGTAAGGCGGAAATGAGGCGCAAAGGTCATGAAGACATTCTTACACTACAATACGCATTAACATCAAGGAGTATATTTGATTATCACAAGATGTTGACACATGTATCATATATTGGGTATTTTTCGAGAATAAAGCTTATAATCATGGCATGTAGGCTAAAGAAAAATAAAGAGATCCCTTTTGGATATTTTTTGGATTATATTCTTTGGAGAGAATTTTTTTCTATATATAAGGCTGATCAAATTTGGGGATATGGACATTATGATCGACTGACGACACAGATTGCTCTTCTGTCAGTGCAATTTGGGAAAAAATATTGCATGAGGCAACATGGGCTGTTAAGTAATAACATGAAGTTACCTCATAAAATACCTGTGAATAGAATTATAGCTTTTGATGAAAATGAAGTTGAGAAATTTAAAAATCAGATAATATTGAACTCAAATTGTGAATATCAAACTGAATATGTCAGTTCTGTAGATTTTCAATATACTGAAAAAAGTGGTAAGCGAATTGGAATTATTGATACCCCGATTGAGGAGATGACCGAGCTCATTCGACTGGTAGAAAAGTATTGCTTTAATGCAGAATATATTGTAATGCTCCATCCTTTATCTAAAATTAGAAAGAATTTTCTAAACAGGGAAAGGATGAAGCTTGTGGAGGGAAAAAAGAAGGAAATGAATTTTGATGTTATTTTTTCCGGACCAAGTACCTTGGCATATGATTATATTAGAGCAGGATATGATAATCCAATTATTGTATATGAATTAAAAGATTTTAAGGTGTTATCTGATTTGCAGGAAACACATGAGAATGTAAAAGTATGTTATACATTGAGTGAATTTGAAAAAAATTGCCAGCAAATTGTGAGTAGTATTAATATAACATAAGCTCTGTCCTCAAGCTTGTATATATCGTTCATCAGCGTCAGAAGAAATTATAAAGGTTTGCTTATATGGTATTTTATCAGTTTTTATGATTTATCGTTTGCAGAAAATATCCGCAGGATGAGAGACAAGAAAACAAAAATAGAGGTAGGGTATTGCCGGATGCATATTTCTAGTTCAAAACTTTTTACAATAGTAATTTTGATCTGTATAAATGTTATTAATTTTTTAGGGGCAGAATTAAGTAGATTTAATCCTATCGTATTAAATTTACTTCAGATAGAATTATTTATTATATATATATTTGTTTTATATGTATCAATAAAAAGATATGGTGTATATAGTATAAAAACAGGTTTTTTGCTTACTTTGACACTGTTTTCATTAAATGCAGTATTTTTTACAGTATTTGGGCTAACAGATTTTGGAGATACTGCGCTGGGAATTCAGTACTTTACGTGGGAAACAAAAACGAAAATGGTGATAATAGAGTATTATATCCTGTTTTTATCTGTTTTTTATTCCATTGCCCTGTCAGACAAAGTAGAAACAAAAGAGAATAAACCTTTATTGGAATTGTATCCAAATGACAAAGCCATTTTATTATGGGCGAGAAGGGCCTTTTATTTTACCTACTCGTTTGCAATTCTGTATAGTATCAAGTATGCATTAGCTGTTTTAAATATTGGATATGTTGCTTCATTTCAAAATGGTGTTACAATGACAGGGCCTGTTAATTTCGTATTAAAGGTGTTGTACAATATTTTTATATTGTCATTTTATCTAATATGTTCATCAGAAGAAGACGGGAAAAAATTTGACAAATGTGGTCTATTGTATATAAGCTGTATGGCAATTCATTTTATGCAGGGATCCCGCGCTGCTGCAATTATACCGATACTTTTTGTCCTGATATTTAGATATGAAGTATATAGGAAAAAGTTTAATACGGTTGCGATTGGAATATTTGCAGTATTGTTAATTATTGCTATGCAGGCGATGACCTTTATAAGGGTAGGCACAACATTTGACTATGGAGGATTGCCAGATACAATATTTAATTTTTTGAAAACAACTGCCAGCAGTTTAAATATTGCCGGTTATTATTATCAATATCGTGATTTGCTGAATATAAATAATCTGCCGTATGCATTGGAACCAATTGTGAGGGTAGTATCTATTGTTTTGTTTCCGGATATAATGGCGAAGGGGCAAAATCTTGAAATGGTTAAGATGAGGGCGAGTCTGAATCATCAGATTACTTATTCATTATCTGAAGAATATTATTTGTCCGGTGCCGGTGTGGGTAGTAACTTTATCGCGGAAATGTCTGAGTTTTATTTTCCCGGGGTTTTAATTGGATCAATCATATTTTCATTATGGATTGTGTTTGTTTCGAAGAAGATAAGAACAAGCCGATTTATACGGTATTTTTCTGCTCTATTTATTAACCAGATACTATTTGCACCCAGAGCCGAGATGCTATTTGATTCTTATACCTTTGTAAAATGGGCTTTTTTTTATGTTGCTGCAGTGTGGCTGCTTACAGGGAAAATTCATTTAAAGAGGGGTATACACGGAGTCATGGAAGGCGGAAAACTTGACAATGCAGTAGGAGGTACTTATGGTTAGGGCAGCAGTGTTGTGTTATGCGGAATTAAATGGATTGAATGGATTATCATATTATGTCAAGAAGTTTAAAGATAATCAAGATTACTTTTATACGAAGGGAATACAGCTAAATATCTGCATTAGAGGAATGAATGAAAATCATGCGGATGAAAAGGAAGCCTTACAAAGTGAACTCAGGTATGTTAATAGCACAAAATATAAATTGAAGCAGAAAGTAATAAAGGTACTTAAGAAGCTTCAATTAGGAAATAGAATTATTCTTAAAAAAAGTGGTTTAATGCCTGCAAAAGAAGTTGTGGATGTTTATGATAAAGAGATAACTTCTGCGGATGTAGTTATTATAAATGATACAAATACTGCTTATTACGTGTTAAAAGACGGACTAAATAAAAAAATAATCTATGTAATGCATAATAGTGGTGAATTATACGGACAGCTTTTTGCACAGTATCCGGGTATGCAAAAGGGGAAGGTATATCAATTTCTGAAAGAACTGGAGGCGAAAATATATAAAAAATCCACGGCTTTAGTATTTGTATCTGAAACGGCAAAAAAAAAGTTTGCGCGGGAACATGAGGATTATGCCTCTAAATGTATTTATATACCGGTAGGTAGGGAAGATATCGAATGCAAATACAGACACAGCTATGATTATATTCACATTGTAACTACGGGTACGGTATGCAGGAGAAAAAACCAGATGGCCTTATTAAAGGCTATTCGGGAAATAAATGATCCGACAATAAAATTAACTGTTGTCGGAGGTGGTCCGGAACTTGATCATTGCAAGGAGTATGTTATGGCACATAATCTTCAGAATGTGGAAATTGCAGGTTTTGCAAATGATGTTGTAGAATATTTAGACCGAGCTAACTTATTTGTTTCTCCTTCGTTAGATGAAGGGGTTCCGGCTACAGGCGTTGAGGCATTACGCAATGGACTGCCAATTATCATTAGCGATGTGGGCGGATGCAGAGAACTTATAAGAAATAATGGGGTACTGATCACTCCGGATAACCAGGAGCAACTGGAAAAAGCCATATTGAGAGTATGTAGAGATAAAAGAGTATTGGAAAAAATGAGCATGGAATCCAGAAAGCTTTATGAGGAAAGATACTCTTTAACAAGCATGTTTGAAAAATATATTTCATTGATAAATGAAATAATGAAAGATAAGTCATTGTGAATTTAGGTGGATTAAGATGATTATTACAAGAGCACCATTTAGAGTAAGCTTTTGTGGGGGAGGCAGCGATCTCCCTTCTTTTTATGAAAAATACGGCGGATGTGTACTTAGTACAACAATACGCAAATACATGTACCTTACATTGCACAATTATTTTTACAAAGATCAAATTGTGTTGAAATACTCTCAGACAGAAATTGTAAAATCATATGGCGATATTCAGCATAAGTATTTTCGGGAATGTCTAAGATCTATGGATATTACCGGCGTTGAAATCAGTTCTGCGGCAGATATACCTGCAGGAACAGGTCTGGGGTCTTCCAGTTCTTTTACAGTCGCTCTTTTACAACTATTGCATACATATAAGGGAGAATTTATCAGCAAATATAAACTGGCAAAAGATGCATGCGACTTGGAAATTAATAAGCTGAATGAACCTATAGGGAAACAGGATCAGTTTGCCGCTGCATTCGGTGGTTTGAATTATTATGAGTTTCTTTCTAATGGTTTTGTCAAAGTTGAACCAATTATCATGCAAGCCAGCAGTTACAAAAGACTGGAAGAAAGACTTCTGATGTTCTATTTGGGAGGTACACATTCCGCATCAAACATTTTAAAAGAGCAATCGGAGAATATGAAAAACATTGACAAGGCAAAAATACAGCGGCAGATGTGTGAGATTACAAGGATATTAAGGGATGAACTGCAAAAAAATAATGTAGAAGCAATGGGCGAGTTGCTCAGAGAAAATTGGGAATTAAAGAAATCGCTGGCGAAAGGCGTTTCGAACACATTGATTGATGGCGTCTATGAAAGAGCAATGAAAGCCGGAGCGACGGGCGGAAAACTTTTAGGCGCCGGTGGTCAGGGGTTTATGTTGTTTTATGTGCCAGAAGACAGGCAGGAGGCTGTAGAGAAAAGCCTTGCGGACTTTCGTAAAATGAATTTTGAAATGGATAATTCCGGTGCATCGATTATTCACGTGGATAGGGACGATTTCTGAAAGGTGAGGACATTTTATGAAAATAAAACAGCTTATTCCCAAATTCTTAAGAGAAGAGATTAGGATGAGAAGACTGAGGAACCGGTTTCCTCATTGCATGATAGACTCTATTAATGTGTCCTTCGATGCAATATTGGAAGCTCGCGTCAACATAGGGCAAAATAGTGTGGTTGAGGCTGGTGTCAAAGTTGGAAGGTATAGTTATGTTGGTTCCTGTACGCATATCATTTCTGCGGAGATAGGGGCGTTTTGTTCCATTGGAAACTTTTGCTCAATAGGAACATGGGAACATCCGCTTTGTTTCTTGACGACGTCGCCAAGGATTTTTAGGGAGATAATAGACGAAGCACATTTATATCATGATAAGCCCAAGCCTGTAACCATCGGAAATGATGTATGGATTGGAAACGGGAGTTATATTAGGGGGGGTAAAAGTTGGAAATGGGGCGGTAATTGGAGCGTGCACCGTGGTGACGCATGATGTGCCTGATTTTGCGATTGTTGTGGGCAACCCGGGCAGAATTTTGCGATATCGGTTTGAAAATGCATCCGTTGATGTTATTAATAAAATGACTTGGTGGAATTGGGAGGACGAAAAAATATTTGCATCCAAAGATATTTTTTGTCAAAAATGGGATGAACTTAGCGGGGAGGATATGAATTAATGGCAGTTTTAGTTGCAGGAGGGGCAGGATTTATAGGAAGTCACCTAGTGGACAGATTACTTGCTGAGGGTGAGGACGTGGTTGTGGCAGATAAGTTGTGTTTTGGCGACAGGAATATAAGGCATCTGTTGGATGACAGTGAACTGGGAAGGAAGGGGCGTTTTCGGTTTTATATGCTGGAGCTTGCAGATCAGGAATGCGTGGACAAAGTGTTTGCGGAGAATAAGATTGATACGGTTTATCATTTGGCAGCAAACTCTGATATTCGAAAGGGCGGTGAGGAACCGGCAGTTGACTGGAGTAACACGCTCAAGACCACAAGGACAATTTTGGAAGGGATGAGAAAGGTAAATGTCAGGAATTTATTTTTTGCTTCAACATCGGCCGTATATGGTGAGCGATTTGATGAAAGACTGAGTGAGACAACCGGCGGATTACAACCCATATCCTATTACGGAGGAGCAAAGCTTGCATCAGAAGCGTTGATATCTTCTTACACGTATATGTGTAATCTTCATTCGGTTGTTTTTCGATTTCCGAATGTCATTGGCCCGCGCCTGACACACGGAGTTATTTTTGATTTTATGAATAAGTTGAAACAATCCCCTCATAAACTTAAGATTCTTGGGAACGGTACCCAATGCAAGCCTTATATATATGTGTCTGATCTCATTGATGCCATAGCACACCTCACAAAGGAATGGAAGTCGGGGCAGGATGTCTTTAATATCAGTGTGAACAGTGCGGGTACTACTGTGACGAGAATTGCGGAGATCGTGGTGGGGGAAATGGGGCTGGATGGAGTGCAATTTGAATATACCGGCGGTGATTGCGGTTGGAAGGGAGATGTTCCCAGATTTGAATATGACATATCCAAAATCCTTGCTACAGGTTGGAAGCCAAGGCATACCTCGGATGAAGCAGTAAGGCAGACTGTAACTGATATGATAGCGGCGAAAATGTAAAATGGAAGTTTATGAGGGGGAATAGTAAATGGATTACACAAGTGGAATCAAGGCATACCTGGAGGAAGAAAAGCGGGTTATCGACAATTTGAATATTGATCATATTAATATGGTGATGAATATCTTTGAAAATGCGCGGCTGCAGGGGCAGCGCATTTTTATCTGCGGAAATGGCGGCAGTGCTTCTACAGCATCTCATTTTACGGCGGATTTTAACAAAGGCGTCAGCGAAAAGCTGGACAAGCGGTATGATTTTGAATGTCTTTCAGATAACATTCCCACAATGATGGCTATTGCCAATGACGTTTCATATGAAGAAGTTTTTCGCGAACTTCTGAAAAATAAGCTACACGAGGGTGATGTAGTGATTGGCATCTCCGGTTCTGGAAACTCTAAAAATGTGGTGAATGCTATTTCTTATGCAAAAGAGCATGGCGCTAAGACCGTAGTGTTTGTGGGATATGATGGGGGAAAACTGATAGGTATTGCGGATCACCATGTTCACATAAACGTGGATAATATGCAGATTACAGAAGATATTCATATGATTCTGGACCACCTGATGATGTATACGCTGACTCATAGGGAATGAGAAGGGAACATACCTTATGAACCAAAAGAGCTTGATTAAGAACTCAATCATATTGTTTATAAAAAATGTTGCTGCAATAGTGGCTCCAATGGTCATGTATAAATATGCTGCAATAAAGCTTGGTGTTGCAAATGTCGGCGCTGTTGAATTTGTTAAATCTCTAAACAGCTATTTTTTATTAATTGCAATGATGGGAATCAGTACTTTTGCAATTAGAGAATGTTCGAAAGTTAGAAACAATCAAAAAGATATAGTACATATAGCGTCTCAACTCTATGCGATCAGCATAGTGACAACTTTTTTTTCTTATGTAATATTTGTTTTTTTGGCAACGTTTGTTGAATTCTTTCATCCATATAAGAGACTAATATACATCTATTCTATAAGCATTCTTCTAACTACCTATGGATTAGAATGGATTTACAATATTTATGAAGACTTTGCAACAATTGCATTAAGCACAGTTATTTGCGAATTTATTGCAGTAATAGGGGTAATACTGTGTGTGCGATCGGTCCAGGATATTGCAGCATATACTTTTTTCCTGATGATTGCGGCAAATGGCTACGATATATACACTCACTTTCATGCACGAAAGCATGTAAGGCTTACCCCTCGTTTATCCAGAGAAAGCGTTCAATATTTTAAGCCAATAGCAATTATATTTTTTACAAATGTTGCGTCAGCAATATATACTAATGCCGATATTACTATGGTAGGCTGGTTGCGTGATGATTCGGAGGTGGGGATATATAGTGCTGCGGTAAAAATTTACAATGTAATTCATGTCATGGTGTCAGTAGGAATTATTGTAGTTATACCTAGATTGACACAATATTTACATAGCTATTTCTGTAAAGAAAAAGGGGCTTATTATGTATTACTGAATAAAGTAGTTAAGGCATTTTATATTTTTGTTATATTTTGCTCGTCTATCTGTGTTTTGTATGGAAATGACATGATACTCTTTGTTTCAGGAGAGGAATTTACAAATGCGTTCAGACCGTTAATTGTATTGGCGGTTACTTTGTTATTTGCCACAGGCAATATGATAATGAGTTCTGCAATATTGATTCCGATGGATAGGGAAAAAGTTACTTTGACAGCAACGGTAACAGGTGCGTCATTGAATTTGATATTGAATTTAGTCTTTATACCTAAGTGGGGGTGCTTTGGAGCAGCAATCACAACACTGGTATCGGAGTTTATGGTTTTTGTTATCACCGTATACAGTAGTCGGGATGTTTTAAGAAACATGAGAATATCCTTAATGAGAGATATTATGCCGCTGACAATCGGATTACTATCAAATGGTACTGTTTATTTCATTGTTAAATTTATACATTGGAGTTCAAGGTATAAATTCTTTTTTGCAGCCATTATTTCCGCATTGCTTTATTATATTACACATTTTGTTTTTAGAAATGAAATAGTAAAAGAAGTAAATCGTTTTCTTTGGGGAAATATAAAATCAAAAAGCAAAAAGAGTTAATGGCGTAGGTACGTTGGCTGTCATGAAATTCTTCAGATTTTGAAAGTATTATTAAATGAAGAGACATGAAATGTAGAGATTCAGAAACAATTTGTTGATTTTAATATGTAAGAAGAGGGCGAAGAAGTAATGTATAAAAACAAAATTTTGCCTTTAATCCTGCCAAAGGGGAAGCAAGGGAAAAAATATTATTGACTTGTGTATAGATGAAATGGCTGATTTGATTATCGCTAAGAATCATTTAAAGAATCAGAATATCTGAAACTATTCATAAAACAGTTCAGGGCAGTAATGCAGAAATGTATTGGGGCATAAATTAATTTAAGGAGCAGGGCAAGACAGTGAAAGTAGTTATAATGGCAGGAGGCAAAGGAACGCGCATTACTTCTGTAACAAAGAAATTTGCTGTGCAATATCCAGAACTATATAATGAAGCACCTGATATACCCAAACCACTTTTACCGATAGATGGAATACCAGTGCTGGAAAGGGAAATATGTTCCCTTCGCGAACAGGGATTTGATAAGATAATTATTACGGTTGGATACCTTTCATCGATTATTATGGACTACTTTGGCGATGGGACTTGTGTCTCACGTGCTACAGGAAAACCATTTGGAGTATCTATTTCCTACTTTAATGAGGCAATTCCGCTCGGAAATGCAGGAGCACTTTATAAAATATATGATGACCTAAAGGATGGTGCTGATGAAGACTTTTTGCTTCTAACTGCGGATTCTGTATTTGATGTAAATATTAGGCGCTTTGTGGAATATCATAAGAAGAAAGGGGGGTGGGCAACACTTTTTACCCATCCCAATTCTCATCCTTTTGACAGTTCGGTAGTTGTTGCTGATATGGATTGCCGGGTAATAGAATGGCTTGCCAAAGAGGATAAAAGACCAGTATACTTTAAAAACAGGATTAATGCAGGATTGCATATATTGAATAGAAAAGTGCTGGACATAGCGGTGAAGAATGGCACAATAGTTCCTGAATTGATTGGGACAAGTAACTCGCAGGGGAGCGTTGTGAAAGTTGACTTGGATCGTCAGCTACTCAAGCCATTGTGTGGGGATAAAAACAGTGGAGCAATATTTTGTTATGATTCACCTGAGTATGTTAAAGATATGGGAACGCCAGAACGGTTTGAGCAAGTATTATGTGACTTCAAAGTAGGAATGATAAAAAGGAAGAATCTTCAGTACAAACAAAGAGCCTTTTTTTTAGACAGAGATGGAACAATAAACAAGTATAAAGGTCTTATAAGAAGTGTAGACCAGATTGAGCTAATAGATGGGGTGGCTGAGGCGGTAAAAAGAATTAATGCTTCGGGGAGCCTGTGTATTATCATCACAAACCAACCAGTGGTTGCAAGAGGAGAAGTATCAGATAAATTATTGGGTGAAATTCATGATAAGCTGGAAACAGAGCTGGGCAGAGCGGGAGCATATATTGATGCTCTTTATTATTGTCCGCATCATCCGGATAGAGGATTTACAGGTGAAATTTCTTCTCTTAAAATAAACTGTAATTGTCGAAAACCTAAGATAGGACTGGTGGTTAAAGCGGCAAAAGATTATAATATTGACTTGACCTCTAGCTGGTTTATTGGCGATAGCAGGAATGATGTACTATGTGGTAAAAATGCAGGAACAAAAACGGTACTGCTGATTGGAAGTGACACAGATAGCAATCAACATGATGGCAATAAAGAAAATGGTCAGTTTGGACAAGATTTAACCTGCAACTCACTCATAGAAGCGGTAGAGCAGATTTTATAGCAATCGATAATGAGATTGGATGTTTGAAAAATGCAGGATGCTATATTATGTCATACTCAGGCAAGGGAGGTAATCAATGAGCAGTACGATAATACAACCCTTGAGTATAATCAGTTCAGAGATGCAATGATAACATATACCTAAGGGAGATTGGATGTAATAGATCAATTATATTCAATAGATGAAATGCCATCTTTCATAAGCGTTGCTGATGCTCTTGAAAATATACGGCAGAGTAAGAAAGTTAGACAATGTATGCCAGAAAAGCATTTAGCCTGCGTTATAAAATAGACTTTTTGATAATACGAGAGGTTTAGAATATGTCGAAACTGGTAAATGGCGAGACGGCAATTGATACTAAAACACCTCTTGAGTGAGGAATTAAGTGGTTAGTTTGGTGACTAAGTATGGACAAATTTAATATGCTAGTGGGTAGCAGTTTGATTGCAACTTCTGAAGCAATGCAAAAAATTGATCATAATGCGAAAGGTATCTTATTTCTGACAGATGAGCGAGGAGTGCTTGCTGGCTGTGTGACAGACGGCGACATAAGGCGCTTTCTCTTGGCCGGAGGGAAAATGTCTGACAACATTATGCAGGCGGCTAATTGTAAGCCTAAATTTGCATATACGCAATCAGAAGCAAAATTGATGTACCATGAACAGAATTATATTGCAATTCCTGTTATAGATGAACAGGGGCGGATGATAGATGTCTATACCCGAGATAAACAAAAAAGCAGAGAGAGGGCAGCATTAGATATTCCGGTAGTAATCAATGCAGGAGGAAAGGGAACCAGACTGGATCCATTCACCCGGGTACTGCCCAAACCGTTGATCCCTGTGGGTGACCTGCCGATTATAGAACACATCATGAAGGAATACCAATCCTATAACTGCAATGAATTTCACATTATTGTAAATTATAAAAGAGATCTGATGAAGGCCTACTTTGCAGACAATGAAAATCATTATAATATTACTTGGTATGATGAGGCAGAGCCGTTGGGTACAGGCGGTGGGTTAAGTCTCCTGCGGGGAAGATTCAGGGATACATTCTTTTTTGCCAACTGTGATGCTCTTCTGACAGCTAACTACGAGAGTATGCTGAGGTTTCATAAGGAAAACAGGAATACCATCACCATGATCTGTGCATACAAAAATATCGACATTCCGTACGGTGTTGTGGAAATGGGCATAAATGGGACAATTAAGGACATGAGGGAGAAGCCGCTCATGTCTTTTTTGACGAATACTGGTATCTATATTGTCGAACCAGAAGTAATCGAAGATATGGAAGATAATGTACCAATCGGTTTTCCTGACATAGTGGAAAGGGAGAGGCAGAAGGGAAAGCGGGTTGCGGCTTTCCCGGTCAGTGAGAAAGACTGGATGGATATGGGGCAACTGCCGGAACTTGAAAAGATGCGGATCAAACTATGTGGAGAATAGTAAATGGAAGATATTGTTCTGATCGGCGGCGGAGGGCACGCGCTAAGCGTAGCAGATGCCATTGTAAACGGTGTGAACTATAAAATTATGGGATATACCGATGTATCTGACACCCATATTCCTCTTCGTTATCTGGGGACGGATGATATACTGAAAAGTTTATTTGAAAGAGGAGTTATGAATGCTGCTATTACCGTGGGTTATCTGGGGAAAAGCAACATAAGGGATAGATTATATTATATGGTAAAACAAACAGGAATTCGACTGCCTGAAATCATCGATCCCAGTGCAGTCATTTCAGCCACAGCGGATATAGGCGAGGGGGTTTTTATTGGTAAGAATGCGGTTGTCAATGCAGGGACAAAAATCGGCAAGATGTGCATTATCAACACAGGGGCAATTATTGAACATAATAACCGGATTGGAGAGTACAGCCATATTGCAGTAGGAGCTGTGCTTTGTGGGGATGTCCATGTGGGAGAGCATACCTTCATTGGAGCAAACGCAACAATTATACAGGGAGTTCAGATCGGGATGAATGTAATCATAGGTGCAGGAAGTATTGTGATTGGAAATGTGCCGGATAACGGCCGGGTTATCGGCGTGGGGTAATATGTAGCCGCCATTTGAAGAAGGCAGCTTTTACAATAAATAAAGATTGTGAGGCTGCATGATGAAGAAGGATATTGTTATTGTAGGTGCAAGTGGGTTTGCGCAGGAAATAAAGTGGCTTATCGACCGGATTAATTCCGCAACACCCTGTTGGAATTTTCTTGGCTACATAAATAATTGTGCCAGTGACGGTAATGTTATTGGAAATGATGACTATTTATGCAATTATTCCAAGGAATTGTATGTTGTCATTGCCATAGCAGATACGGCGTTACGTTGCAGGTTGGCAGCACTATTTCACAAAAACGGATTGCTGAAATTTCCCAATTTGATAGATCCCAGCGTAATAATGTCTGAAGCTATTTTGACTGGAGAGGGAAATATTATATGTGCAGGATCTGTATTAACAGTTGGAATAGAGATTGGTAATTTTTGTATCATTAATCTTGATTGTACCGTAGGCCATGGAGCTGTTGTTGAAGATTTTGTAACTGTGAATCCCAGCGTCAGTATTTCAGGCAATGCCCGACTTTCTAAAGGAGTCAGTATGGGGACAGGAAGCCAGATCCTTCAAGGCAGATGTGTTGGTGAGAATACGGTCATAGGAACTGGTTCGGTAGTTTTAAGGGATATACCAAACGACTGTACAGCCGTGGGTGTGCCGACAAAAGTCATAAAGGACAGGAGAAAGTAACAATGCGGACATTGATTATTGCAGAGGCTGGAGTAAATCATAATGGTAACCTGGAGTTTGCAAAAAAATTAGCTCTAACGGCTAAGAATTGTGGTGCAGACATTGTGAAGTTTCAGACTGCAAAGCTGGATGCACTGGTTTCAAAACATGCCCAAATGGCGGATTACCAAAAGAAAAATATCGGATCGGAAATGAGTCAGCGGGATATGTTAAAAAAGCTATTGCTGACATATAATGAATTTGTTGAACTGTCTGCATATTGTAAAGAAATTGATATGTGCTTTATATCTACACCTTTTGATATGGAAAGTATTTTTTTTTTGGAAGAGCTTGGATGTAATATGTGGAAAATTCCTTCCGGTGAGATCACAAACTATCCCTATTTGGTGAAGATTGCAAATACAAGGAAGGACATTATCCTGTCAACAGGCATGAGCACCCTGCAGGAGGTTGCAGAGGCACTGGCTGTCCTGCGGGAGAACAGTGCCGGTAAGGTCACCCTGCTGCACTGTACCACTAATTATCCTACGCCAATGGAGGATGTGAACCTGAAAGCAATGCTTACGCTGAAGGATAAATTCGGCTGTCCTGTGGGCTATTCTGACCACACCAGGGGAATCGAAGTGCCGATTGCCGCGGTTGCATTGGGGGCTATGGTGATCGAGAAGCACTTTACATTGGACCGTACGATGGAAGGCCCGGATCATAAGGCAAGCCTGGAGCCGAATGAACTGGAGGCAATGGTAAAGGCTATACGCAACATAGAAAAGGCGATGGGTGATGGGGGTAAGGCACCATCTGAATCAGAAAAAGCCAATATAGCCGTTGCCCGCAAAAGCATCATTGCAGCAGCCGACATCAGAGCTGGCGAAATACTGACGGAAGAAAACCTGACTACGAAACGACCGGGAACAGGTATCAGTCCCATGAGGTGGAATGAGGTCCTTGGGACCAGGGCAGTCCGGGATTTTGAAGAGGATGAATTGATAGAAATATGAAAAGAATAGTGGTTCTCACGGCGACAAGGGCGGAGTATGGTCTGCTGAAGCCAATTATGGAAAAATTAAAGTCCGATCCGTATTATGACACGCGGATTGTAGTTACCGGTATGCATCTTTCACCGGAATTCGGCATGACGGTAAGGGAAATAAAGTCAGATAACGTACCGATTGACAAGAAAATAGAAATCGTTCTCAGCTCGGATACACCGGTGGCATTATCAAAAAGCATGGGGCTTGCCCTGATAAGCTTTTCAGAATATTTTGAGGAGTGCAGGCCGGACGCCTTGATGGTTCTGGGAGACCGTTATGAGACGCTGGCAGTATGCTGTGCGGCGATGAATGCCAGAATACCAATTTTTCATTTACATGGAGGCGAGACAACCGAAGGAGCGATTGATGAGGCAATCAGGCACAGCATAACGAAAATGAGTTACCTTCATTTTACAAGTACGGAAGGTTACCGTAAGCGTGTCATCCAGATGGGGGAGGCACCGGACCGGGTGTTTAACATAGGGGCGATGGGTGTTGAAAATGCTTTAAACATCCCATGTATGTCAGTAGTGGAACTGGAGGAAAGCATAGGCTTTGCGCTTGGAGAAAGGTATGCAGTGGGTACTTTTCATCCGGTTACTTTGGAAAAGGCTACTGCCGGAAGGCAGATGGAGGAATTGCTTGCTGCAGTGGATCAGCATAAGGATATACGATATCTTTTTACTGGGGCTAATTCAGATACGGATGGGCGAAACATCAATCAAATGCTGAAAGACTATGCGAAATGTAATGATAATTTCTGCTTTGTGGATTCCCTTGGAATAAAACGCTATCTTAGTGCCTTGAAAAACTCTTTGTTTGTAATTGGCAATTCATCAAGCGGTCTTGTGGAGGCACCGTCATTTAAAATTCCTACCATAAATATCGGAGACCGGCAGCGTGGAAGAATATCCGGTGAAACAGTGATTCACTGTAAACCTGAGCGAGATGCTATTGGGGAAGCCATCCATAAAGCTATGGATGGCTCGTTTAGAGAGGCAATAAAAAAAGCCGGAAATCCGTACGGTGACGGTCACACATCAGAAAAGATTGTAGAGATAATTAAGGACTATTTTGTAAATGACCGGATAGATATCAAGAAGAAATTTTTTGACATTAGTTTTGAAATATAGGGTAGGGAGGTGCATGGTGTGAACGTGCTGGTGATCGGTCTTGGCTCTATGGGGAAAAGACGTATCAGATTATTGCGGGAACTGTATCCTGACTTTGGAATTTTCGGTGTGGACGGGAGGGCAGACCGCAGACAGGAAGCGGAGAAGCAGTCAGGTATTGAGTGCGTGGACTCTGTGGTTGAGGCGGGCAGAAGATTTCCTGTTGCCGCTGCATTTGTATGCACGTCGCCCCTGTCACACAGTTCGATCATTACGGAATGCCTTCAAAACAGATGGAATGTCTTTACGGAGATTAATCTGGTGGCGGACGGTTATGAGAGAAATATGAAGCTTGCCCGGGAAAATGGATGCAGGCTTTTTTTGTCTTCCACTTTTCTTTACCGTGAGGAGATTCGTTACATCAGAAAAAGGGTGGGGAAGGAGCAGCGGTGGAATTATATTTACCACGTGGGGCAGTATCTGCCGGACTGGCATCCTTGGGAGAGCTACACGGATTTTTTCATCGGCGATAAGAGGACAAACGGATGCAGAGAAATCATGGCGATCGAGCTTCCGTGGCTAACCCGGACATTTGGGAAAGTGATCCGGACGCATGTGTTGGCTGATAAAATGACGGGATTAAACATAGATTACCGGGATAATTATATCGTCCAGACGGAGCATGAAAGCGGTAGCAAGGGAGCGCTGATCATTGATGTGGTTTCCCCGGAAGCCGTCAGGAAGCTGGAGATTTACGGAGAGCATAGATACATACAATGGAGCGGAACGCCGGATTCTCTGCAAGAGTATAATGCGGAAACGGACAGGCTAGAACGGGTGGTCTTACAGGAAGCAGAAGAGCATAGGGACGGTTACAGGACGTTCGTGGTGGAGAATGCTTATAAAAACGAGATCAGGGAATTTATAGAGTTAGTGGTGAATGGGCGGCAGCCGGAATACGGTTTTGCGCAGGATCTGGAAATATTGAAGTTGATCGATGCGTTGGAGGAAGAGGCGTGAAATCGTTGAAGATTTGTTTTACAGGTATAGGTTCTATTGCCAGGCGCCATATAAGAAACTTGCGGACGGTCTGCAGAGGGCGGGGGATAGAGTTAAGGGTTGACGCGGTGAGGCGAAGCGCATGGGCTGACAGGAAGGATGACGAGCTTCAGCTTGGCAGAGTATATACGAGTTATGAGGAAATGGACTCCGAATATGATGTAGTTTTTATCACAAACCCTACGGAGTATCATATCGAGACTCTGAAAAATATCATGAAATACGGAAGGAATTTCTTTATTGAAAAACCGGTTTCTTCCGTGAGCCAGATAGAAGAAGCAGTAAAGCTGCGGCTGAAAAAAGATGCCGTTTACTATGTGGCCTGCCCGCTGAGATACAATGCAGTGATTCAATATCTGAAGGAGAATGTGGATTTTGGGAAAGTCATATCCATACGAAGCATTTCATCCAGTTATTTGCCGGAATGGCGTCCGGGTACGGACTACCGGCAGACATACAGTGCAAGCAGAAGGCTGGGAGGAGGCGTTTCCATTGATCTCATTCATGAATGGGATTATCTGACGTTTTTAATCGGAATGCCTCAGAAGATATTTTATCTTTATGGGAAGAAATCGGCACTTGAAATAGACAGTGAGGATTACGCCATCTATATGGCAGAGTATGAGGATAAAATTGTTGAGCTCCATTTGGATTATTTCGGAAGGAAGACCATTCGCCAGGTTATGATCCTGACGGACGAGGATACCGTCTGCGGAGATCTTATAAACAATAGGATAGAATTTATGAAGACAGGGGAAATCATAGATTTTCATGAGAGGCGGGATGATTACCAGATCAGGGAGCTGGAACACTTTCTGGATATGATTGAGGGCAGGGCAAAATCTGACAGTGATATTGGACATGCGGTCGAGGTATTGAAGCTGACGCAGGGGAGGATAGAGGTAGAAAAATGAGAATACTTTTTACGATTTGTGGAAGAGCGGGGTCTAAGGGAATCAGGAATAAAAATATCAAATTGTTTGTGGGGAAGCCGCTTCCGTATTATACGCTGTCTGCAATAGATCTTTATCTGGAGAAGCATGGTGAAAATGAATGTGACATAGTGGTAAATTCCGACAGCCAGGAACTTCTTTCTATGATGAGCAGTAACGGAATCCGTCCTGTTGAGCTGATTGAGCGAAACAGGGAGTTGGGCGGGGATACGATTAGCAAGATAGACGTGATGCATAACTGTCTGGATATTATGCAGAGTCGGAAGAAATACGAATATGACACTGTGGTGGATCTGGATATAACATCCCCGCTTCGCAGAATAATCGATATAGAAAACCTGATAGAAACACATATCCGCACCGGGGCAGATGTGACTACCTCTGTTGTGGTGGCAAGAAGGAATCCTTATTTTAATCAGTTGAAAAGAACGGAAAAGGGATTCCGTAAGGTTTGTGCATCGAACTTTACCGCCAGACAACAGGCACCGGATATTTATGACATGAATGCGTCCTTATACGCGTATTGTCCTGAATATTTAAGATCGGGCAGGCAGGTGTTGGACGGGTATGTAGAGGTAATAGAAATGTATGATACGGGCATTCTGGACTTAGATCATGAGAATGATCTGGAACTGATGGAGGTCATTGCGGAGTATCTTTTTAAACATAAGGATGAGTTCAGGGAGATTTATGAGAATTGTTAGAGGTGGAATCAGGTATGTTTAATCTGGATGAATTCATATGCACATATGTAACAAAGCGCCCGAGGTCCATGTTCGAGGCGGATATTTCTGATAACAGCGATGAGCTTTCAGATGCAATAGAGGGAAAAAGCGTCCTTGTCATCGGCGGGGCGGGAAGTATAGGGTCATCCTTTATCCGGGCAATTCTAACCTTTCGGCCCTCGGAGCTGGTGGTTGTGGATACCAATGAGAACACGCTGACGGAGCTGACGAGAGATTTACGGTCTTCCGGAAGCTATGTGCCGAGTGTTTTTCTTCCGTATCCCATGGACTACAGTTCCGTTACTTTTTGGCGGATGTTCAGGGCACATAGGGGATTTGATATTGTGGCGAATTTTTCTGCCCATAAGCATGTCCGTTCCGAGAAGGACATTTATTCGGTGGAAGCATTGCTACGAAATAATGTGATCCATGCCAAAGGCTTGCTTGACCTGCTGGAGTCCTGTCCGCCAAAAGTTTATTTTTGTGTTTCAACGGACAAGGCGGCAAACCCTGTGAATATAATGGGAGCAAGCAAGCGGATTATGGAGGACCTGATCTTTTCCTATTCGTCTTCTTTTCCGGTAAAAACGGCAAGGTTTGCCAATGTGGCATTTTCAAACGGATCATTGCCCCAGGGATTCCTGGAGCGGATTAACCGGGGGCAGCCGCTGTCGGCCCCTTCGGATGTAAAGCGGTATTTTGTATCGCCTCAGGAGTCGGGCCAGATTTGTATGCTGTCTGCCATGCTTGGCGGAAATCGTGCCATTTTCTTCCCGAAGCTTCAAGAGCAGCAGATGATGACATTTGACAGGATCGCAGAAGAGCTGCTGATCTCCATGGGTTATGAGATTGACTGTTGTGGCAGCGATCAGGAGGCCATAGAGAAAAGCAAAAAGTGGCAAGCAGGGATGCCGTATCCGGTGCATTTCAGCCCCTCGGACACAAGCGGGGAGAAGGCGTTTGAGGAATTCTATGTGGAGGGGGAAAAGGTAGATCTGGAGCGGTTTCGAAGCCTTGGGGTGATTACGGATAAGCCAGTACCGGATAAGTCTGCCGTGACGGATTTGATTACCTGTCTTGATGAAGCGTTTGCATCCGTGCATTGCAGTAAGGCGGAGATTGTAAATATCGTCAGGGGGTACCTGCCGAATTTTGAACATCTGGAGACAGGAAAGAGCCTGGATGGAAAGATGTAGCGAAAAAGTATTTTTAACTGCCTTTGGCGGTTTACACCCGTAGCAAAGGTTGCTTTACGGGCAGGCATTCAGTTTCACAGGCCAGGGGGTGGCTTGAAAATTAGGCTCAGGGCAAAGAAAGATTGCATGGAAAGAGGGGATATATATGATTCCATTGGCGGTGCCGGATTTAACGGGCAATGAGAAGAAATATCTGGATAACTGTATTGATACGACGTTTGTAAGCTCTGTGGGTGAATATGTGACCCGGTTTGAGAAAATGGTTGCGGAAGCCACCGGAAGCAGGGATGCAGTAGCAACGTCGGCGGGAACAACAGGGCTTCATACAGCATTGCATGGGGCAGGAGTTAAATATGGGGAACTTGTGATCCTTCCTGCATTTACCTTTATTGCCAGTGCGAATGCTGTTAGACACTGCGGGGCAGATCCGTGGCTGATGGATGTGAAAGAGTCTACCTGGTGTTTAAGTCCTGAGCTTGTAGCGGCTGAAATAGGGGAGCACTGTGAAAAGCGGGGGGACGGATTGTATTACCGGGAGAGCGGTAAAAGGGTGGCGGCATTAATGCCGGTATATACTCTCGGAAACATTCCGGATATGGCTGCATTTCGTGCCGTTGCTGATGAGTATGGTTTGCCGTTGATTGTTGACGCCGCCTGTGCGATCGGAGCGACTTATAATGGCCGGCCTTTTGGCTCTTTGGCTGACCTGAGTGTGCTGAGTTTTAACGGCAATAAAACAATTACCTGTGGGGGCGGCGGGGCGGTGGTGGGAAACTGTGAAGAGCAGATAAGCCTTGAACGCCACCTTACGACGACGGCCCGCGTATGGCCTGATTATGATTTCGATATGGTGGGATTCAATTACAGGATGACCAATCTCCAGGCGGCTGTTGGATGTGCACAGTTGGAGAGGCTGTCTGAATTTGTAGCTGCAAAAAGAAGAGTGCGTCAGTACTATGAGATGGAATTAGGAGAGTTAACTGAGGCTGGAATAACTTTTTTCCCTGCTACAGAAGGAAGCTCCTGCTGGTTTTCAGGGATTGTACTGCCGGAAGGGGAGACGCTGAAAACAGCAAAGACTGTATGCTCCTGTTTAAAGGAGGACGGGATTGAGGCGCGTACCTTCTGGAAACCGGTACATCTTCAAAAGCCGTATAAAAATTGTCCCAAGAGCGATGTAAGTGCTTCGGAAGGCCTTTGGCAGAGGATCATTACGCTGCCCTGCAGCACAAGTATTTCGGAGGAAGAGCTGACGAGGGTGGCTGCAGGGGTGAAGAAGGCAGTTAGGTGGGGCTTGGGCAAGGGGTGATTTATGGCGCTTCTATTAAGAATCAGTCTTGCGGAGCCGAGCTGCCTTGTAGTGCAAGCAACATTTCCCGCAGGCGGGCAATCTCAGCCCTGTCTCAGCATCCTTGTCAGCAATATCAGCATACGCTCTATCCAGTGTCTCTTTGGTCTCTCTCAGCTTCACGCTGGGCAGTTTGATCAATGGCTTTGTTACTTGCAGCACCTTCTCGTGATAGTCAGGATGTTTATGGAAGATATGCTTCGACGCATGGAGCAGGAGTCGGATGTAGTCAAAGGACTCCTGCGAGGTCAAATAACCGGCTGTCGTATCTTCCTCTAAGATTACAATAACCTCCTTTACGAAAGCTGTCAATTTCTCTTTTGTTAGTGGAGTCACATGATATAGCTTCGGCCGCAGGCGTAGCAGGGTATAGGGGAGGAAGAGGTAGAGGTGCCTTCTGCGGATCTGTTCAAGGGTATAGGTTTATATTTTGACTGCAGGAACCGAATAAATATGTTCGGAATGGTCCGAAAAGACCAGGCGGTAGCGGAGACTGTCCGGGAGGGCGGTGTTCCGGCCGGGATAGATGACGACGGAGCGGGGAAAGCGGAGGACTATTTCGTCTGCGGCAGGGTCAGGTGGAGCCGTGTGCTGCAGGGAAAAATGCAGGCCATAGGAGAGCATGCGAAGAACTATCTGGGAGTCATTACGCATCTGGCATTCCAGGTGGTAGTAGTCGGTATCCGTTACCAGCAGGGTAATGGGGGTACCGGGGGATATTTCTTTCCGAAGGCTTCTCGAAAGAGTGGGAAGAGCTGTTACGGCATAGTATAGACGATAGCCTTAAGAATCTCATTCCAAAGCCGGTCGCCAGATATGCTGCTGGTGTTGTTGGAGCAGTTGTTCGCGTTGCTGTTGACGTCAGTATGGGTGCCGGAGTTGGTGCCGTGCTTCGTGTTGTTGCTATTGCGCATGTAAAAGCCTCTCTTTCTTTTGTGATATGGTAATGATATCGATAGGACGGAAAATCTGTCTGCATGGGACAGAATAGACTTTAAATAATTGAAGAACGCAGCGACGTGCCCTTGAATTTTTTGGAAGCTTAGTAGTCTTATGATGTAATTGTGAAAAACTGTATTTATTATAATAGATTATATATATGCACCAGGGAGGATTTTTAATGAGCAGATTCAACAACGCGACCCTACTAATCACCGGCGGAACCGGCAGCTTCGGGCATACGGTTCTGAAGCATTTTTTATATTCGGACATCGGGGAAATCCGCATCCTTTCCCGGGATGAGAAGAAACAGGACGATATGCGCCATGAGCTGCAGGCGGAGCATCCTGACGTGGCGAAGAAGGTGAAATTCTATATCGGAAACGTGAGAGATCCGCAGTCCGTGCATGACGCCATGCCGGGGGTGGATTTTATTTTTCATGCGGCGGCCTTAAAGCAGGTGCCTTCCTGTGAATTTTTCCCTATGGAGGCCGTATATACGAATGTAGAAGGAACCAATAACGTCCTCCATGCAGCTACGGAAGCAGGGGTGAAGCGGGTAGTATGCTTAAGCACGGATAAGGCGGCTTATCCCATCAACGCTATGGGGACCAGCAAGGCCATGATGGAGCATGTGGTCAGGGCCAATGCGCGGGTGGCGGCGGAGCGGGGGAAGACAGTGATTTGCTGTACCAGGTACGGGAATGTGATGTGCTCCAGGGGGTCAGTGATCCCACTTTTTATTGACCAGATCCGGAGAGGGGAGCCGATTACGGTCACCAATCCGGAGATGACGCGCTTTTTGATGAATCTTGATGAGGCGGTGGAACTGGTGAAATTTGCTTTTGAACATGCAGAGCCCGGGGATCTGTTTATCCAGAAAGCGGATGCTTCCACCATAGGGACTCTGGCAGAAGCTGTGCAGAAGCTATTTGGAGATACGGGAACTAACATTATCGGTACGAGACATGGTGAGAAGCTCTACGAGACACTGATGACAAGAGAGGAACGACTGAGAAGTGAAGACATGGGACAGTATTTCCGTGTGGCTGCAGATAACCGAGATTTGAATTACGATAAGTACTTTGTCAAAGGTCAGGTTCAGACGGAAGCAGAAGAAAGCTACACCTCTCATAATACGAATCTGCTTGATGTGGAGGGTGCAGTGAAGAAGATTCTTACAACAGATTATGTAAAAGAAGAATTGGCAAAGATTGGGAAACAGGTGTAATACCAGAGCTGATGAATTTACAGCATAAGTAATCCATACTGTTTATAATAGGAGATGACTACACTATGGACAAAGACAAGGTACAGTGGAAAGAAAACGGAAAAATCAAGCTGATGATTATCGTTGGAACAAGACCTGAAATCATCAGACTTGCCGCTGTAATAAAGAAATGCAGAAAATATTTTGATACATTATTGGTCCACACCGGTCAGAATTATGATTATAATCTGAACGGTGTTTTTTTTAAGGATCTGAAATTAGAAGAGCCGGAGCTGTATCTTAACGCAGTCGGTGAAGACCTTGGCGAGACAATGGGGAATATTATTGCGGCAAGTTATAAAGTTATGGCTGAACTGGAACCGGAAGCCGTACTTGTTCTTGGTGACACAAATTCCTGTCTTTCCGTTATTGGCGCAAAACGTCTCCACATTCCAATTTTTCATATGGAAGCTGGCAATCGGTGTAAGGATGAATGCCTGCCGGAAGAGACGAACCGCCGCATTGTGGATATCATCTCAGATGTAAATCTGGCCTATTCTGAGCACGCAAGGAGATACCTTGCAGATTGTGGCTTACCGAAAGAACGCGCTTATGTCACTGGAAGCCCTATGGCGGAAGTGCTGACAGAGAATCTGGAAGCTATCAAATCATCTGATATTCATCAGAGATTAGGCCTGGAGAAAGGGAAGTACATCCTTCTTTCCGCACATCGAGAAGAGAATATTGATACTGAGCGGAATTTTACTTCTCTTTTTACAGCAATTAACAGGATGGCTGAGAAATATGATATGCCGATTTTGTATTCCTGTCATCCGCGGTCTCGTAAGCGGCTGAAGACTTCCGGGTTTCAACTGGATACACGTGTAATACAACATGAGCCTCTGGGCTTTCACGATTATAATTGTCTGCAGATGAATGCATTTGCTGTGGTTTCAGACAGCGGCACTTTGCCGGAGGAGAGCAGTTTTTTTACAGCAATTGGGTATCCGATTCCGGCTGTATGTATTCGAACTTCTACGGAGCGTCCTGAAGCGTTGGATAAGGCCTGCTTTATCCTTTCCGGCATTGACGCAAAAGGGCTTCTCCAAAGTGTAGATACAGCAATAGAGATGGTCAGAGAAGAACAGAATGGCGGTGCGGTTCCAGTACCAGATTATATTGATGTCAATGTCTCTGATAAAGTCGTGAAGATTATTCAATCTTACGTTGGTGTTGTTAATAAGATGGTTTGGAGAAAAGAAATCTGAGGATAGTAGAAATGAATATACTTGTGACTGGTGCGGCCGGATTTGTAGGCCGCAATCTTGTGGAAAATCTGAAAAATATCCGGGATGGAAAGAACAAAACAAGACCAAATATTTTCATTGAAGAAATTTATCAATATGATCTTTCTTCAACACCGGAAGAACTTGATGATTACTGCGGAAAAGCAGATTTTGTTTTCAATCTCGCAGGAGTAAACAGACCTGAGGATCCGGAAGAGTATAAGAAGGGTAATTTCGGCTTTGCATCAACCCTTTTAGATACGCTTAAGAAACATAATAATAAAGCTCCTGTTATGCTGTCCAGCAGCCTGCAGGCTACACTTGCGGGGCGTTTTGGAACTTCGGAATATGGCCTCAGCAAAAAAGCAGGTGAAGAGTTATTTTTCCGGTATGGGGTAGAGACTGGCGTCAGAGTATTAGTGTATAGATTTCCCAATCTGGTCGGAAAATGGGTACGCCCAAATTACAACAGTGCCGTTGGAACTTTCTGCAATAATATTGCCAATGAACTTCCGATAACAGTAAATGATCCGAACGTTGAACTGGAAATGCTTTTTATAGATGATCTGCTGGATGAGATGTATGATGCGATAGAAGGGAAAGAGCATCGCTGCGAATATCCTGCGGCAGGGGAGACTATTGATGGAGTTGAGTACGATGGACTGACACCGAGGTGGTGTGTGAATGGGAGATATTGTGCGGCGACAGTTACGCACAAAGCCACGCTTGGCCGGATTACAGACTTGCTGTATACATTCCATGACCAGCCGCTGAGTCTTGTCATGCCGACAATTCCAAAGGGATCTTTTGAAAAAAAGCTTTATTCAATGTATCTGAGTTATCTGCCAAAAGAAAAGGTTGTTTTTGATTTGAAGATGAATTGTGATATTCGCGGCAGTTTCACGGAGCTGCTGAAAACCAGTGCTCATGGTCAGATTTCAGTAAATATCAGTAAGCCTGGAACTATGAAGGGGCAGCACTGGCATAATACGAAGTGGGAATTTTTCATCGTGGTTGCAGGGCATGGACTCATTCAGGAACGAAAGCTTGGAACAGATGAAGTAATTGAATTTGAAGTAAGTGGGGATAAGATTCAGGCAGTACATATGCTTCCCGGATATGCGCATAATATCATCAATTTGTCTGAGACGGAAAATCTTGTGACAGTGATGTGGGCGAATGAAATATTTGATCCAAATCATCCGGATACATTTTATGAGCCGGTTTAAGGTATTGGTACTTAGTAAAATGGCTCATTTTAAATATCCTGATAGACTATGTTCAAAAGCATATATTCTATTGAATGCTCTGCAGCCGAGTCTGTATTCCAGGGGAATATTCCCATCTTACTTCAATTGAAACCTGTGCTTTTTATTCCAAACTATTCAATTGCATGGGATTTCAGAAGATGGAGAGGTTTTCTAATGAGGGCTATAAGGAAGAGCTGAAAGAGGCATACCGGACTTTAAAGGAATATATGCGGTATGTGGATAAAGTCAGGGCATTCGCAAAGGATATGAGCAGAGGTGAAGCATATGAGGGAAACAGATGAAGATACTTTAAGCAAATGGCTGAAACTTGCCGGCAATGTGAAGAATATAGAAGATTTTATAAAAGAAGGCCCGCAATTGTAAGATTTGTCTCTAATTAGATTGTCTCCCATTCACAAAAGTCTTGTTATTTCTAATGTTTTTATCAACGCGATTTCGCGATAACCATCACTTAAAACCTTATAATATTATAAAGAATCCCCCGAATCTGCAATTTAGGATTGGAATTGAGTAATGAATCTGCTATAATACTAAAAGTTCTGGATATTTTTAACTGTTCAGCCAAAGACTAAGAAGCAGGATATTTATAAAATCGGAAGGGATGGAAGCATGCTGAATAATAAATCTATTTTGATTACAGGCGGCACAGGGAGTTTCGGCAAAGCATTTACCAGGTATATTCTGGGGCATTATGACCCCAGAAAGATTATCATCTACTCCCGCGATGAATTTAAGCAGTTTATCATGCAGAATGAGCTGAAGGAATATGCCTCAAAGCTGCGTTTTTTCATTGGCGATGTGCGTGATAAGGAGAGACTGCGCAGGGCTTTTGAGGGAGTGGATTATGTGATACATGCGGCGGCTCTGAAGCAGGTCCCTGCCTGCGAATACAATCCGGCCGAGGCGATTAAGACCAATATCAACGGGGCCCAGAATGTGATAGATGCGGCTCTGGACAGCGGTGTGAAGAAAGTGGTGGCACTGTCCACGGACAAAGCGGTGAATCCGGTGAATCTGTACGGCGGAACCAAACTGGTGTCCGATAAACTGTTTATTGCGGCCAATGCCTATGCCGGTGCGAAGGATATCTGTTTTTCCATTGTACGGTATGGAAATGTGGCCGGAAGCAGGGGATCGGTAATTCCGCTCTTCCATAACATTGTTGAGAAGGGCGGTACCGAGCTGCCCATTACGGATTATCGCATGACCCGTTTCTGGATCAGCCTGCAGCAGGGGGTGGAGCTTGTGGTGAAGGCGCTGGAAGAAGCAAAGGGAGGCGAGACCTTTATTTCGAAGATTCCTTCTTTTAAGGTGACCGACCTGGCGGAGGCGATGCTGCCGGGGTGTAAAATGTCGGAGGTGGGAATTCGAGAGGGAGAAAAGCTGCATGAAATCATGGTGACGGTGGAAGACTCCATGAATACGTATGAATATGACAGGCATTTCATCGTATATCCCCAGATGGTCTGGAGTGAGAGACAGCGTGCTGTCCCCACGGGGAAAAAGGTTCCGGAAGGGTTTTCATACAGTTCGGGCAATAATACAGAGTGGCTCGATGTGGAAGAGATTCGTGAATTGTTGAAATCAGTTCGATATGAGTGAGGGGAAATGTCGGACAGGCTATGAATAATGGGTAAGAACGGGAGGAAGTTCTATATGGAAGAAAGAGAAATTAATCTGATAGATTTACTGGTCGATATTATGCTGCACTGGAGAGGCATCCTTGTATTTATGCTGATTGCGGGAATTGCCATGGGCGGATTCAGTTATGTGCGGTCCGGACGTAACAGCGGCTCAGCGGTTTCTCCAAAGGGCAGCGATCCGAAAGAGGAGTGGGAGGATGCGGAGGCATACAGAGAGTTTCTGGAGGAAGAACTGACAGAGCCGGAGAAAATAAGTGTATATTCTGTCCTGCAGAGTGAAAAGCAATATCAGGATACTCTGGATTATATCAACAATTCTGTTCTGATGCAGGCGGACCCGCAGAAGGTAGAGAAGGCAGAGCTGATTTTCAACGTAGCGGCAGAGGATCCCGGAATGACTATCAGCCTGACCAATCTGTACGACGCATTGACCACCGGAACGGGATTTTACGAGTGGCTTGCGGATAAGAATGACATGTCTTCTTTCGAGGTCAGCGAATTGATCAGTGTCAGAAGACAGTCAGGAATTCTGGTGATCGAAGGCAGCGAACCGGAGATTGTAGGAAAAGATACATTAAAAATTACCATTCTGCATGCCGACCAGAAAAAGTGCAGGGCGCTGGCAGCGTCTGTAATAAAGTATCTGGACAGTCAGCATGACAAACTGGTACAGACGGTTGGTGAATATGAGATAGAGCTGGTGGATCAGATCTTTTCAACAGTGATGGATGTGGGCCTGACGAATCAGCAGAACAGTTACAACAATACGGTGCTTTCCCTGATGTCATCTGTTGCCAGTGCAAAGGAAGCGTTTACCGATGATCAGAAAGCACTTTATTATCTGATGAAGGGCGAAGATGTGGAAGAGAGTAAGGAGGATGAAAAAGAAGAGGAAACCTCCGACTCTGAAACGGAAACAGCTGAACAGAAGTCTGTCCGGCCGGCAGCGCCTTCAGTCAGCCTGAAGTATGTGGTATTGGGGATGTTCCTGGCAGTGTTTGTTTATGCCTTTGTGCTGTTCTGCAGGTATGTTTTCAATGGGAAGCTTCGTGCCACGGACAATCTGGGAGAGCTGTATGGAATTTCACAGCTGGGACTGATTCCCGGAGAGCAGGAGAAGAAAAAGTTTCTGGGCTTTGTGGACAGATGGATTTTGTCATTGCGGGATCGGAATAAGCGGAAATTCACCGCAGCGGAAGCAATGGAACTGGCGGCAGCCGCCGTTAAGATATCCGCGGGGAAGAATATGCTTGACACAGTCTACATGATCGGATGTAACCTGAAGGAAGGCGCATTGGAATTGTGCGGGCAGGTAAAGGCAAAACTGGAGCAGGAGAATATTCAGGTACAGGTATTGGACAATGTACTTTATAATGCAGAGACTCTGGAACAGCTGGAAGCAGCCAAAGGGGTTGTGCTGGTGGAGAAAGTCGGTTCCACCTTATACACAGAGATTGCAAAAGAGCTGGAACTGCTGAAACGGCAGGAGATTCGGGTTCTCGGAGGAATTGTTGTGGAATAGCGCAGAAATCATTTTACAGGAAAGCAGTTCTGTTTCAGGAAAGGAAGAGAAAGCATGAAACGCGAAGGCCGACTGCGGGTAAACTGGTGTAGAATATGGTATATGCTGTGCTTTTTTGCCCTGGGTATCATTGATCAGAGGAGAGGAAGCGCGCCTGGAAACGTGCAGATGACTGCAGCAAATCTGACAGGTCTGGTGATTGCGGCAATGTTAATGCCTTCTCTGCAGTTAAAGCGGTTTCGGCATGTAATATATGGAATCTGGACAATCATAGCTGCGATTGGAGGAAGTGCCGCATGTACATGGGGCTGGGAGCATTATCTGTACAGGGACCAGTGGGTGAGCGCAGTGCTTGTGATTGCGGTGTGGGGATACCTGCTTCTTTATATTCTGCATCTTTGCGTTTCCAGTGAGAAGGAGGCGCAGATACTGCGCAGAAAAGTGGTGAACCCCTTTTTCTGGTGTATGGAGGCTCTGTTCCTTTTCATGCTTTTTTCAGCGCACGAAGGATATATGCCTTTGATGCTGCTGGTTTTAGCAGGAGGATTTTATCTGATAGGGATTCCGAAAGCGGCACGGGAGGACTTTTTTCAGGGGATGTTAAACGGAATTATCTGCTGGTTTTTTGTGCAGCAAATCATTGCGTTTGGCTTCAGACCTTACGATTACGTCCGCTATCGCGGCTTGTATTCCGGAGAGACTCAAAACGGGCTGTTTTATATGATTGCCTATTGTGCATTCCTTGTAAAGTGGCTGTGGCTGAAGGAAAGCGGCAGACACCGGGTCTGGTCATGGATCCATTTTTTCCTGGCGGCGGGATGTGTCAGCTTTACTTTATTTACAGGCGGCCGTTCGCCTTTAGTGGGGATAGCTTTGGCCACGGTGGTGGTACTGATATGGTATGATATTGTCTGGCGGAAGTCTTTTTACAGATTGCTGCTGCACGGTGTTTTGGGGCTGGCCTGCGTGGTTGTCACTTTTCCTGTGGTTTATGGATGCATTCGGTATCTTCCCACAGTTCTGCATCACCCTGTCTGGTTTGAAGGGGAATACAACGGAAATAATGTAATGTATAATGACCCCTGGGACAGCCCAAAATACATTTCTTTTGAGACGGCAGTTGACATTAATATAGGACGCATTCTCCAGGTAATCGGTATTGATATCAGGAAATGGACTTCCGAGATACCGGGCAGTGCATGGGTAATGAGAGTATATGCTCAGGAGTCGGGGGAACTGGAAGAATCGGGTGAACAGGGAGAGCCGGGAGATACGGAAGAAAATCCTTTCAATCTGCCGGATACGGAGAGAGGAAATTCTGTAGATGTGCGGAAGGTGATTCATGTTTACTGCATTCAGCATTTGAATTGGAGAGGACATGCCCAAAGGGCCGGATTTTATATATTCGAGGGACTTCTGATAGAACATGCTCACAATATGTTCCTGGAAATCGGGTATAACCATGGGATACCGGCAGGCTTATTGTTTGTGGGAATTTATTGTTACAGCCTTATCTGGTCATTCAGGAAACGCCGGCTGGAAGGGATGTTGTGTGTAACTTTTTTGCTGGCAATTCTGGGTTACGGTATGTTTGAAATGGCTGTTGTGACGGGACAGATAACGGTATCTTTAATGGGGATATTATTCTGCCTGGCAGGGGAAAAGGACAGAGAGCCGGAGACTGCTGGGGAAAGTCGAAAAACAGAGAAAGAAGCTGTCATGGAAATGTGTCAGATGGAAAAATTCAGTGTGTGAGAATACCTCTGCGCGTGTGCAAGTGCGCCTGCGGAGGTATTTTTATATAGTTGTTTTCCTTAAAATGAATATGTTAAAAAATATTCGTCTGACAGGAGGAAAACAAAAGATGACCAAAGGGAAGGTGTACGGCTATGTGAGAGTGTCAACGGCGCAGCAGCATCAGGACAGGCAATATATTGCCATAAAAAAGTATGGTGTGCCGGAGGAAAATATTTTTGCAGACAGACAGTCTGGAAAGGATTTTGAACGGCCGGGCTATAAGAAAGTGGTAGAAACATTGCAGGAAAATGACACGTTGGTCATTAAAAGCATCGACCGTCTGGGACGGAATTTTGATGATTTGCTTGATCAATGGAGACATATTACAGTGGAAAAACAGGCGGGAATCATTGTGCTGGATATGCCGATGCTGAACTGTGGACTGGATGATCAGCTTATGGCCCGGGCAATTGGACAGATTATGTTGATTGTTCTCTCCTATCTGGCGGAAAATGAACGGATTACCACAAGGCAGAGACAGGCGGAAGGGATTGCAGCGGCGAAGCTGCGGGGAGTGAAATTCGGAAGGCGGGCCAAGGAAATCCCGGTGGAATTTGAAAATGTGAAAGCGATGTGGCGGGAAGGGCGCTGCTCAGCAACTGCAGCCGCCAGAATGTTGGGGGTGGATTTTCATACATTTAAAAAATGGATTTGCGAAGGGAGGTAAAAAAGTTCGACTATTCCCTTTTTGCATTCCACATGTTAATATAAGAAAGCCAATAGAAAATGGAGAAGGAAACTTCAGGAACGGAGACAGGTCAGATGAAGAAAACGGTTATTATTATCAATGGAAACGGCGGTGTGGGGAAAGATACCCTGTGTCTGCTCGCGGGCAGACATTTCAGGGTGCGAAATGTGTCGTCGGTTACTCCCATCAAGGAGATTGCCGGAAAATATGGAGGGTGGAACGGAGAAAAAGATCCCAAATCCCGAAAATTTCTGGCGGATTTAAAGGAATTGTTTGTGAACTATAACGACCTGCCTTTTCAATATCTTTGCAGGGAATATGAGGACTTTATGCAAAGTGGCGAAGAGCTGATGTTTGCCCACATTCGGGAAGGAGAGGAGATTGAGAAGCTGAGAAACCGGATCAAGACACCCTGTGTTACGCTGCTGGTCACCAGACAGCAGAATGCGCAGGTCAGCTGGGGGAATGCTTCGGATGACAATGTGGGCAGCTTTCACTATGATTATGTGTATGCGAATGACAGAAAGCTGGAAGAGGCGGAAGAGGATTTCTGCAGATTTCTGAGAGAGATTTTGGCAGAAGAAAAGGCTTGAGGAGGTGGATTGTGAGGGAATGTTATAGTATGGCTAAAACGGAAAAAGAAATTATGGAAGTCCTTTGGGAAGCAGGCGGACCTGTTCAGACAGGCGTGCTGCTGGAGCAGATGCGGGCCAGAGGAAGGGACTGGAAGCGTCAGACACTGAATACGCTGCTGGCCCGGCTGGATGAAAAAGGAATTGTCAGTCGCACTCATGCATTTGTGCAGGCGTCTCTGACCAGAGAGGAACTGCGGCAGAAGGAGACGCAGGATATTCTGGATGATTTTTACGGAGGGAAAATCGGAAACTTTTTTGCTGCTTTGACAGGTCATATATGTCTGAAGGATGAAGAGGTGGATAAACTGAATGACTTGATTGAACAGCTGCGTGAGCAGTAGAAAGGCAAAGACAAATGATTTATCTGCTGCTGATAACGTTTGCCGGAGGTATGCTGTTTTCCAGTTACCTGATCTGGCAGAAGATGTTTGATAACTGCCTGACAGAAGCCATGAAATACAGAGCGCTGCTGTTAGTGCTTTTGGATTATCTGGTGCCATGGGTCTGGCTGAAACGGCCGTATGAAATGTTGTTCACTGTATTTTCGGGTGGGGAAACGGTGAACCATACAGGGGTAAAAGGAATCAGCCGTGTGGCGGCCTGTCTGGCAGAACTGCCGGGAGCGAACGAAGGATGCCGGATTCTCGGAGCCGGGAACAGAAAATGGATTTTGCTGGCAGGAATAGTGTGGGGATCCGGTGTAATTGTATTATCAGCAGCAAAAATGGTACGGTATTTTTATGAGAGAAAGCTTATTATGGCTCTCACCGGGGAATGTAATGATGACGGCCTGGAAAAGCTGGTGAAGGAATCAAAGGAAGAACTGGGCTATAAAGGCCGGGTAAAACTGCTCAGAATCCCAGGTGAGAAAATTTCGCTTGCCATGGGTGTGAAGGCTCCGGCTATTATTCTGCAGGAGACAGATACGGTGCGGGAACAGAATTTCATTCTGCGGCATGAGATGCTGCACACCGTCAGAAGAGATGCACTCTTCATGCTGTTTTTGGAATTGCTTTCCTGTCTGCATTGGTTTAACCCTTTGATTTATATTCTGAGAAGAAATTTTGCATTTGTGAAAGAGACATCCTGTGACGAATGGGTGGTCCGAGGGTGCACAAAGGAAGAGTGCACGACATATGCAAAACTGATTACAGACAGTCTGGGAAGACGAAGACGGAATCTGATGATCGGCAGTGAACTTGGAAAGGATTACAGACATGCCAGCCGGAGAGTGAAACTGATTATGCAGAGAAAGGAAATAAGCCGGCTGAAAAAATGTGTGGCTGTCAGCTTCTTTGTACTGTTTCTGGCGGCTGATTCTCTGACAGCACTTTTATATCCTGCATTCTTCCTGTGAACAGAGGAATGCAGGGGATTTTGTCGATATTTGTCGATGGCTTTTTCTTTACATGTGATGATGTCGGCATTATAATTGTATTCATAAAAGGGGAAATGAAATTGGCGGCTTCCGGGATACCGGGGCTGCCAATTTCATTTTAGAAGTATTTTCTGATTGGAATTATTGGGAAAACCTGCTATAATAAACCATTAAGAATGGATACCATATATGTATGATTATCGATTCCGGTGTGAACAGTAACAGAAATACAATTAACAGGCATTGAAGATAATTGAAGATAAAGGAGATTGGTATGAGTGAAGTTAAGACAGGAGCCGGCAAGAAAAGAGCGTTGATAACAGGAATTACAGGACAGGATGGTTCTTATCTGGCTGAACTTCTGCTGGAGAAGGGGTATGAAGTACATGGGATTGTGCGGAGAGCTTCCATATCCAATACGGCTCGCATTGAACATTTGCTGGCGGAGAATGCTGTCACACTGCATGATGGTGACCTGTCAGATTCTTCATCGCTGATTAATATCATCAGTATGGTACGGCCGGATGAAATTTATAATCTGGCGGCCCAGTCTCATGTCAGAGTTTCGTTTGAGGTGCCGGAATATACGGGAGATGTGGATGCCATCGGCGTGCTGAGAATTCTGGAGGCGGTCCGGGTTCTGGGACTGGCCGGGAAGACCAGGATTTATCAGGCATCTACTTCGGAGCTTTATGGAAAGGTGGAGGAAGTGCCTCAGAGAGAGACCACTCCCTTTCATCCTTACAGCCCATATGCAGTGGCAAAACAGTATGGTTTCTGGATTGTCAGAGAATATCGCGAGGCATATGATATGTTTGCCGTGAATGGTATTCTGTTCAATCATGAATCCGAGCGGCGGGGGGAAAATTTTGTCACCCGCAAGATTACGCTGGCTGCGGGGCGGATTGCCGAGGGGCTGCAGGACTGCCTGGAGCTGGGGAATCTGGATTCGCTGCGGGATTGGGGATATGCCAGAGACTATGTGGAATGTATGTGGCTGATGCTGCAGCATGATATCCCGGAGGATTTTGTCATCGCCACGGGAGTACAGCATACAGTCAGAGACTTTGCGGAGAGGGCTTTTCGGGCAAATGGTATTCAGATTCGCTGGGAGGGAAAAGGAATTGAAGAAAAAGGCTATGATCTGGCTACAGGCAGAGTTGTAATTCGGGTGAATGTGGCCTGGTTCCGGCCTACGGATGTGGACAATCTCCTGGGAGATCCGTCCAAGGCCAGGACCGTACTGGGCTGGAATCCGCAGAAAACCAGCTATGAGGAGCTGGTGCGGATTATGGCGGAGCATGATCGTGCGCTGGCCAGAAGGGAAGCGAAGATAAAGCGGGCATTGGAGGAAGCGTAATATGAAATATGACTATTTAATCGTGGGTGCCGGCCTGTTTGGAGCGGTATTTGCCCGGGAAGCGGCAGGAAAGGGCAGAAAATGCCTTGTGGTGGAGAAGAGAAATCATATTGCAGGCAACATTTACTGCGAGGAAATTCACGGGATTCAGGTGCACAGATACGGAGCGCATATTTTTCATACATCAGATAAGAAAGTGTGGGAGTATGTCAATGAATTCGCGGAATTCAATCATTATATCAATTCTCCCATAGCCCGTTACAGAGATGAGCTCTATAACCTTCCTTTTAATATGAATACTTTCAGCAAAATGTGGGGAATTGTCACGCCACGGGAAGCCCGGGATATCATTGCGGCGCAGATTGCCGACCTGCACATTACCGAGCCGAAGAATCTGGAGGAGCAGGCGTTGTCTCTGGTGGGGAGAGATGTATATGAGAAGCTGATCAAGGGTTACACAGAGAAGCAGTGGGGCCGTGACTGTAAGGAGCTGCCCTCCTTTATCATCAGGCGGCTGCCTCTGCGTTTTACCTACGATAATAATTATTTCAACGACAGATATCAGGGGATTCCGGTGGAGGGATATACCAGGCTGGTGGAGAAGCTGCTGGAAGGAACGGAAGTGCGGTTGAACACAGATTATCTGGAGCATCGGGAAGAATTGAACGGTCTGGCAGATAAAATTATTTATACCGGGATGATTGACCAATATTATGATTACTCTCTGGGAGTGCTGGAGTATCGCTCGGTTCGTTTCGAGACGGAGGAGCTTGAGACGGAGAATTACCAGGGCAATGCGGTGGTGAATTATACAGAGCGCGAAGTGCCGTATACCAGGATTATTGAGCATAAGCATTTTGCTTTCGGTACACAGCCGACCACAATTATTTCCCGGGAATATTCCAGTGAGTGGAAAAAGGGAGACGAGCCCTATTATCCGGTGAACAATGACAAAAACGACAGCCTGTACGCACAGTACCGCGCCATGGCGGACCGGGAAGAGCGGGTCATTTTCGGCGGCAGGCTGGGCAGCTATAAATATTATGATATGGATAAGGTAATTGCCGCTGCTCTGGAATTGTGCGGGAAAGAGCTGTAAGAGGGATAAACGGATGAACATCATTTTGTTATCGGGGGGAAGCGGGAAACGCCTGTGGCCTCTGTCCAATGATATACGCTCCAAACAGTTTGTCAGAATGCTCACCAGCGAAGGCGGTGAGACAGAATCCATGCTGACCAGAGTTTACCGTCAGATTACAGCGGTTGACAGGGAGGCAAGGATTACAGTGGCTTCCAGCAGGAAACAGGCCAGCATGATTAAAAATCAGCTGGGAGACAGAGTCAGGATTTGTGTGGAACCCTGCCGCAGAGATACCTTTCCCGCCATCTGCCTGGCTGCCTGCTACCTTCGGGATGTGGAGAGGGTCAGCGAGGATGAGATTGTGGTAGTGTGTCCTGTGGATCCTTATGTGCAGGATTCTTACTTTGAAGCCTTCAAAGAGCTGGAGAAGCTGGCGGAGAAAGGGGATGCCAACCTGGTTCTGATGGGAATGGAGCCCACTTATCCCAGCGAAAAATACGGCTACATTATCCCGGAGTCTCCGGAACGGGTAAGTCATGTGAGAGCTTTTCAGGAAAAGCCGGACGCGGATACCGCACAGAAGTATATAGAGCAGGGCGCGTTGTGGAATGGCGGTGTGTTTGCCTTTAAGCTGGGGTATCTGCTGGATAGGGCCCGCGAGAGAATGGGATTTGCGGGCTATGATCAACTGTATGAACAGTATGAAGAGCAGGAGAAGATCAGCTTCGACTATGCGGTGGCTGAACGGGAACATGCGATTCAGGTGCTTCGCTATCCGGGGGAATGGAAGGATCTGGGAACCTGGAATACGTTTTCCGAGGCTATGAGCGGGCATACTCTGGGGCGGGTGACGCTGAACGATACCTGTGAAAATACCCATGTGATCAACGAGCTTAATATTCCGATCCTCTGCATGGGATGCAAGGATATGGTGATTGCCGCCAGCAGTGACGGCATTTTGATTTCAGATAAGGAACAGAGCAGTTATATCAAGCCTTATGTGGAGAAGCTGGAGCAGCAGGTGATGTATGCGGAAAAGTCATGGGGCAGCTTCACGGTTCTGGATGTGCAGGAGGACAGCCTGACCATCAAGATTGTACTGCTGCCCGGACATGGGCTGTATTATCATAGTCATGAAAACAGGGATGAAGTGTGGACTGTCATGAGCGGCAGCGGGTATGCCGTGATTGACGGCGAGAAGAGAAAGGTAGGCCCCGGGGATGTGATATCCATGCCTGCGGGCTGCAGGCATACCATAGTTGCGGACAGCGAGCTGAAAGTGACAGAAGTACAGCTGGGACGCGATATCCGGGTGGAAGATAAACGAAAATATGAAATGCCGCCCGAGGCTGACGCAGAGCGGGAATAACAGGTCTGTAGGGATAGAGTCAGAGAAGGCAGGAGGATGAAGCAATGGAAAAACTGGCGATTTTCGGCGGCTGCCCGGTACGGGAGAAACCGATATTTTACGGAAGACAGTGTATTGAACAGGATGACATAGACGCTGTGGTGGAGACTCTGAAGAATGACCTGATTACCTGCGGGCCCAGGGTGGAGGAGCTGGAAAAGAAGCTTTGCGAAGTCACAGGGGCGAAATATGCCGTTGTTGTGGCCAACGGGACAGCTGCGCTTCACCTGGCGGCGCTGGCGGCCGGATTTGGACCGGGAGATGAAGTGATTGTCAGTGCCATCACTTTTGCAGCATCTGCCAATTGTGTGCTTTATTGCGGCGCAAGACCGGTATTTGCCGATATCAGACCGGATACTTATAATATTGACCCGGAAGCGGTGAGAAAGCTGATTACGCCCCGGACGAAAGGTATAGTGGCTGTAGATTTCACCGGACAGGCTGTGGAGCACGATGCACTGCATGAGATTTGCAGAAAGCACAATCTGACTTTCATTGAGGATGCGGCCCATGCCATCGGCACGAAATACAGAGGACAACCCATCGGAAGCATTGCTGACATGACCTGTTTCAGCTTTCATCCGGTGAAGACGGTTACCGGCGGAGAAGGGGGCGCAATTACCACCAACGACGAAGTGCTGTACCGGAGGCTGATGAGAGTCCGCACTCATGGAATAACGCGTAATCAGGAGGAAATGGTTCACCCTGATGATGCAAAATGGTATAACGAACAGGTGGAGCTGGGATATAATTACCGCATGACAGACTTTCAGGCAGCGCTGCTTCTGAGCCAGCTGAATAAGCTGCCTAAATTTTCCGCCCGGCGGAAAGCGATTGTAAAAAAGTATGATGAGGCTTTTTCTCAGATGCCGGAGATTGTGGTGCAGAGAGAACTTCCCGAGTCCGATACCACCAGGCACCTCTATATTCTGCGGCTGAATCCTGAGAGGCTGAACTGCAGCAGAAGAGAATTTTTCGATGCGCTGTATGCGGAGAATACCTGTCCTCAGGTACATTATCTGCCGGTTTACTGGCATTCTTATTATGAGAAGCTGGGGTATGAGAAGGGATTGTGCCCCACTGCGGAGAAATATTATGAGGAAGCCATGAGCATTCCTCTTTATTACGGACTGACGGACGAAGATGTGGAAGACGTTATCATGGCGGTGAAGAAAGTTGTTCAATTTTACCGAAGGTAAGGTGGATTTTCAATGTGCTATGCCGGCGTGGGGGAAAGCTGAATCGGAGAAGAAAGCAGCGAAAGGAAGACTGTATGAATTGTACAGAGACAATGCGGAAAAAGAACAGATTCATTGACTGGGCGGTATTCACCGTGGTGCTGGTGTTGTTCTCAGCATTGACACTGACCCTGTTCGGCAGGCAGGTGTATGGAGATCTGGAGCATTATCATTCGGATATGAAAGCGTACATTCTGGAAATGCAGGGGCTGGACAGCGGTTACAGCTTTCCCTATCCTGTATTTTTCAAATTGGCTGCATTGATTCATTTTGCTGCATCGCCGGAGATGGCTGTGGCCATCTCCGCCATGTTGCTGAACAGTCTGAGCCTGGTGATTACGAAGCTGGCTTTTAACCGTCTGTTATGTGGAGACGGAAGAAAAATGGCCTCTGGAAGCACAGGGACAGACAAGGGCGGGGAGGATACAGGCCTGTCTGTTCCTGTGGGAATTGCAGTGAGCCTGTTTTCTGCGTCTCTTTTTTTCATCTCCATGTTGTATCCCCCCGACGGCATTTACCTGCCGGGTATTAAATTCAAAAATATAGGTGTCTTTTCGCCCAATCCTTTTCATAATGCTACCTACATGGCAGCCAGACCATTTGCGATTCTGGCCTTTTTGTGGTATGGGAAACTGCTGCCAGTGTATGAGAATGGAGTGATACTCCGGGCAGGAAAGGGAAGAGAAATTCTCTGCGGCGGAGAAGGGAAAAAGCAGGCGGCACTAAAGGATTACATGCTTTTTTCCCTGTTTCTGTTGATTGCAACCATGACAAAACCCAGTTTTACACTGGTGATGGTGAGCACTGCCGGATTGATTATGCTGTATCGTCTGATTCGGGCGAAATTTCAAAACTTTGTTCCCACAATACAGCTGGGTGTGTGTTTTATCCCCACTTTTACAGCGCTGCTGTATCAATACAGAGGTGTATTCATGCCGGAAGACGGCGAAGAGGGAGGAATCGGCTTCTGCTTTGGAGAAGTTTGGGCGCAATATTGTGACAACATTCCGCTGGCTGTATGCCTGGCAATCGGATTTCCGCTGCTGGTACTTGTGCTGAATTTCAGAGAGTGCAGGAAGAACAGCCTTTTCCGTTTTTCCTGGCAGCTGTATCTGGTGGGATTTGCGGAGGCCTTTCTGCTTTATGAAAAGGGCTTCCGCAAGGTGGATTTTAATTTTTCATGGGGATACATGTATGGTATCTTTTTCTGCCATTTTGGGGCATTGCTGCTTTTGCTGCAGAAAACTGCCGGCAGAAGCACCGGAAATTCCGGAAAGAAGGAAAGACTTCTCCTCATTTTGCAGTGGCTGGCTTATCTGTGGCATCTGGCCTGCGGGATTTATTATTTCTGGGGGATCTTTCTCGGAGGAACTTATTACTGAGACTGTCGCTCAGAAGAGAGAGGCCCCTGGCACAGCAGGGAAGCATGGCAAGTCCATAGGGAAAGATATAGCGGGCGTTGGCCTCCCACAGCATATGGAACAGAAAGCCGCCCAGCATGCCTATAAGCCCCAGATAAGCCGGGAGTTCAGCGTTGTAAGAATATTCCGCAGAACAAGCTGGTGTTGGTTTCCTGCCCTGTCGAAAGGATGCAAGGCAGAACCAGAAGGTACCCAGATACAGAATATTCTGGTAGAGGTTGCAGTAGAAAATCAGATATTTACTGCCATTCCCTTCATAGAGGGAGACAAAGAAAGGCTTTCTGCCGCCAAAGGTGGCCATTGTAGCCTGACGGCAGGCATAAGTGCCGTCAACCCATTGAGACAAATATTTATTCATATAGAATCTGACAGCATAGCCGGGATTTTCCTGAAAATGGGCCAGACGTTTCCGGATAGCTTCTCGACTGATGGCTGTGGCCGTTTCTGTGTTCATTCCAGCATTTTGATAGGTATCAAAGTTAAAACCATTATACCAGCCATCTGCCCGAGAGGATTCCTGCATTCCCATAGCAAAATAGGAAATGGCAGGAACACCGGAGCTGATGGTACTGCCGGAGCGATATTCATAGAATTTCTGTATGCAGGGCAGAATGGCCAGGGAACAGGCCATACAGAGAGCTGCCAGCAGAATCATAGCCGGACGTCTGTGTGAAAATCCCCGGAGAGCCATTACGATCACTGCCGCGATAATGAAGATTAAAGAGTTTTTCCGGAGCATCACGCTTAGTGTAAAGAAAAACAGGCTGCCTGCCGCAGTCAAGAACCGATGATATGCTGCGAAATAACGATTGGACAAAGTGGTCTCAGGGGCCTGTGGTGCCTGGCTGTTCTCATCTGTGAGAAGCCTGGTAAGCAAATAGAACCCCACAGATATGGCCGCGAAAGACGGAATTTCCCCATAGATAAAGGACATATATATCAGCAGGGGAAAGTTAAGACCTGCCAGAACCAAATACAGGCAATCTGCTTTTGCATCCTTCCACAGAAGATGGACTGTCTGTTCCTGAAAGAAAATGATGACACATCCTGCCAAAAGGTAAATGAGCTTGATAAAATGATAGGCCGGCATATGGAAGGGGAACAGATTCCATATCCGAATCAGAGGTTCCAGGAAAGCTACCAGTCCTGTTTGCTGCGGATAATAGGATAGATAAGATTGCGTGGGATGGATGACAGAGGTATCTCCTGCTGCCAGTTGGCAGGCAATCTGGTATACAGAATAGCTGTCACTTGTGGGAACAGATTTACTGAACAGAATCAGGATAATGCCGAATATCATGCACCAGCACAGAACAACAAGACGCAGAAGCCGGCGGACTGCAGGAAGAGTATTCCCGGAGACCTGGATAACAGCATAAATTACTGCACCGAGAAGGGCGGTTCCCGGCAGCGTTATGAGGAGGTTATCCCATTGGAATAATACCAGCTGCGTCTCCATGTCCAGGGAATAGCAGGTGAAAAGCAGCCCGGAAACGAGGAGCATACCAGTGAGAAACAACAGGAGAATTTTAACGGAACGCAGAGAAAAAGTGTATACAGTTTGTCTTATCATAATAAAATCCCCATATTTCCTTAATTACACAAAGTGGTTTAAATCTGTTATAACATATTATTTGTGTAAAATCCAGAAAGATTTGATATACAAATATAAGGAATGCTTATCAGGAATGGCTGCATTCTAAATATATTTTTATAAAAAAGTGGCTGACACTGTATGAAAGTGGTATAATCTATTATATTTATATTTTTATGGCAGGATATTTGTGGGAATGGATTCAGATGGAGTGAACGAATGGATAAAATTGCAGTATTAATTCCCTGTTATAACGAAGAACAGACTATCGAAAAAGTAGTGCGGGATGTCCGGGAAGCGTTGCCGGAAGCAGTAATCTACGTATATGATAATAATTCTACAGACAGGACAGCAGAGCTGGCGAAAGCGGCGGGAGCATGTATTTGCCATGAGTACAGACAGGGAAAGGGAAGTGTCATCCGCAGGATGTTCCGTGAGATTGAGGCGGAATGTTATCTGATGATAGATGGTGACGATACCTATCCGTTGAACTGTGCCAAAGAGATGACGGACAAAGTGTTGAATCATAATGCGGACATGGTGGTGGGGGACAGGCTTTCTTCCACTTACTTTACAGAGAATAAACGTCCGTTTCATAATTTTGGCAACAGTCTGATGCGCTTTGGGATTAACAGACTGTTTCATACGGATATTAAAGACATTATGACAGGGTATCGGGCGTTCAGCTATGGATTTGTGAAAACGTTTCCTGTGTTCTCCAAAGGATTTGAGATAGAGACGGAAATGACTATTCATGCGGTAAATTACAATATGCAGGTAGAGAATGTGGTTGTGGAGTACAGGGACAGGCCGGAGGGCAGTGTGTCAAAGCTGAATACCTACAGCGACGGGATGAGAGTGATACGCAAGATGCTGCAGCTGTACAGAAACTACCGGCCTCTGCACTTTTTTGGCATGATCTGTCTGGTGCTGGTAGCGTTGGCACTTGCATTTATGATGCCTATTTTCAGTGAATATTTTCGAACAGGTCTGGTACCCAGATTTCCCACGCTGATTGTGTGCGGATTTATGATATTGGCGGGAATTCAATCCTTTTTTGCCGGTATGATTCTGGAGGTTATGACGGCGAAGGACAAACGTGACTTTGAGTACAGACTCACCAGGATTACAGCTGAAAAGTCGGAAAAAACACAGTGCCCCGGCAAGTCGGAAGGAGAAAAATGATTGTATTTCCCTTTTTACTGTTCATGGGTAAAAGGGGAGACAGGAGTATGTCTGATGAATCAATACATTGATAAAAAAGCAGGTATCTGCCTGCGCCTTATGACGCAGGAGGATACGGATTTCATCATAGCCTGGCGGAACACTGATGAGGTGAGGAAAAACTTCATTTATCAGGAACGATTCACCAGAGAAGGGCATGAAAAATGGATTCAGAATATGATATGCACCGGCAGAGCCATACAGATGATGATCTGTGAAATCGGCACTGGGAAGCCGTTGGGCAGTGTGTATATACGGGATATTGACAGGCAGCACAATAAGGCGGAATACGGTATATTTATCGGAGAGGCGCAGGCCAGGGGACGCGGCGTGGGCACTGCCGCCGCAAAGCTGATGCTCCGCTATTGTTTTGAAGAAGAGGGACTGCACCGAATTTATCTTCGGGCGCTTTCTGATAACCTGCAGGCCATCGGCAGCTATGAGAAAGCGGGGTTTATCAGAGAGGCCTGCCTGCGGGATGATGTGCGTATAGATGGCCAATACCGGGATATTGTATGGATGGCTGCCATAAATCCGCTGCAGGGTCTGGACCGTGTATAGACGGCGGCGCAGACAATGAATGCATCGGTTTTGGAACGGAAATAAGAGGCATATGAAATGGAAAAAATGAAAAAAATCAGTTTTGTGATTCCCTGTTACCGGTCGGAACAGACGCTTGAGCAGGTGGTGACCGAAATCAGAGAAAAAATGAATACCATGAAGCAGTACCAGTATGATATTTTCCTGGTAAATGATTGTTCCCCTGATAATACACGGGATGTCATCCGAAAACTGTGTGAAGAAGACGGGAAAGTCAAGGGAATTGACTTTGCCAGAAATTTCGGACAGCATTCCGCATTGATGGCAGGGCTGCGTTATTCGGATGGCGATTATGTGGTCTGCCTGGACGATGACGGCCAGACACCGGCGGATGAGGTGGACAGGCTGCTGGAAAAGCTGGAGGAAGGCTTTGACGCCGTGTATGCCAGATATGAGCACAAGCAGCATTCCGGGTTCCGAAATCTGGGCAGTAAGATGAATGAGCGCATGACCCGCACTATGCTGGGGAAACCGGCGGACCTGTATATTTCCAGCTACTTTGCTGTGAAAAGATTTGTGGTGGAAGATATGATTCGCTACGAGAATTCGTATCCATATGTAATCGGCCTGGTACTGCGGGCCACGAAGAATATTGCCAATGTGCCGGTGAACCACAGGGAACGCAGTGTGGGGACATCCGGTTATACATTGAAGAAATTGTTTTCTCTGTGGTTTAACGGATTTACTGCTTTTTCGGTGAAGCCTCTGAGAATTGCCACAGCGCTGGGCGCGATAAGTGCGGTTGCCGGTTTTTTGTATGGAATCTATACGATAATAAAGCGTTTTCTGAATCCGGATGTGCCTATGGGCTTCAGTTCTACCATGGCTGCCATTGTGTTTTTCGGCGGCATGATGATGCTGATGCTGGGGCTGATCGGAGAGTACATCGGGCGGATTTACATCAGCCTGAACAATTCTCCTCAGTATGTAATCAGAGAGAAAATGAATCTGGAGTAGTGTGAATTTGCAGAGTGAGAGGAAAGATGGAAAAAATAGTTGTCTGGTGGAAAGAGGATAATAGAGGAATTACGCTTGTAAAAGCCCTGCTTCTGGCCGCTCTTCCGGTATTCTGCTGTCTGGTATACTGCGCGGCACAGGGATTTACCATAGGCCAGGTCTATCTGCCTGTCTCTGAATGGAATGATGAGCTGTTTTATTATAAGCAGGTGGAGGGAATCATTCATTATGGGTATCCCCAGGGATATTTTGGCTTTAATGAAAGCCATGCGCTGAAGCTTTCCTTTGCGGCCTGGAGTCCTGTGCTGGTGTTCCCGTGGATTATCTGGGGACTGATTTTCGGCTGGAATCTGATGTCCCCCATATACTGCAACATTTTTCTGATGGCGCTGTGCTGCTTCCTTTTTGTGTGGCTTGTGCGGCCTGCGTGGAAGCAGCTGGGCGTTCTGGCGCTTTTGTTTTGTCTGTATACCCCCTTTGTGCGTTATATGCTTTCTGTAATGCCGGAGGTCATTTGCTTCAGTATGCTGATTATTTTCTATTCGCTGGCTGTTAATTATCTGCGCCGGGAGAAGGGGTATAAACTGGTGCTGCTGTTCCTGCTGGCGGCCACAATGACATTGATGCGGCCCTATCTTGCTCTGTTTCTGCTGCTTCCGGCCTTTCTCTGGATCCGAAAAAGCAGGTGGAAGGGAGCAGCAGGGGCATTTGCGGTATTGACAGCGGTAGTGGGAGTGTATGCCTGCATCAAGCATTACCTGGGAGCCGAATACTTTGCGCCGCTCTTTTTCACGGACTGGGCTTCTGCTTTCTTTGAGCAGGGATTGTGGGGCGGAATTCGTTTTACCCTGGGAAAACTGTTTTATATGGGGCGGGATTTCCTGAATCATATGCGCCAGGGCTTTTCCACAGGACTGGCTTCAGGGGCATTTTTTGTCTGCCATCTGGTGTGCATGATGGTGCTGACGGTGCAGAGTGTCAGAGACTGGTACAGGCTGCGGAAGGGAGCCTGGAAGCTGGAAAACGAAGAGAAGGAAATGAAGATTCAGTTCATAATCCAGGCACATCTGGCGTTCTGCTTTTTTTCCATGTTGTTTGCGCTGTTGCTTATGTATAAGCTGACAGAGGGCAGTAAGCATCTGTTAACCTTTATTGCGGCAGCAATATTCCTGATTGCTCTGATGGAGACGAAATTCTATAAAAAGGCAGCAGTACTGGGAGTTACTTTTGCCTATTTCTTTTTTTACATGGGGCTGGACCCTTATGACTATCAGGTACCGTTTGTGCAGGAGGAGCGACTGGCTTCTCTGGAAGTATGGGACAATACGCTTTCCGGACGTCTGGAATTGAAGGAAGAGAATGTGCCGAATTATGAAAATGTGGTAATCTGGGTATTTAATGATACTGTGGAAGGGATAAATGTAAATACACAGTGGCAGCTGCTGTACGCATTGCCGGAGGGCTTTGGCATCAGCTGCTGTATGCCGGGCTATGTGCTGGAGCACTTTGATACGCTTCAGAGCAGATATCTCTGTGTGGTGCCCGGAGGGCCTGTGGAAGAGAAGTGCATTCAGGCGGGGTATGATAAAATTGTGGAGCAGGAAAATGCAGTGCTCTATCAGAGGTACTGACAGAGCACTGCGTTTCCTGAATTAAATGTTGTCAGCCATCTCTTCATGGATAAAGTACATAAGTGTGGTGGCCAGAAGCAGGCGCCCCTTTTCGTTGGGATGGCAGGTATCCGACAGGTACTCTCCCAGATTTTCATCTGTAATGATATAATTGTTATAATTGTCGATAAATGACAGGTTTAATTCTTCAGCCAGTTCCAGAGATGCGCTGATATAGGCGGGAAAAATATCGCCGTCAGTACCGTTTTTGTCCATTCCCCGGTTGAAATAGCCGGTGTGGGTAGGCGTAACCAGAATGAAGCCGGCATCGGGAAAAGCTGTCTGCAATTTGGTAATACAGGTGCGCAGACCGCCTTTGAAAGTTGCTGTGTCATAAGGATCCTCGAGGTTTTCTATCCGGGAGCCGCTGAAATAGTCATTAAAACCGTAGTTGATAATAAAACAGAGATTTTTTCGTCTGAAATTCCCGGCTTCTTCCCCCCCGGGGGTGAAGAGGGTACCGGAATCAGAAGGAGAAGTATTCTCTGCCAGGAAGTCATCGATAATATTTGGAAAATCCTGTGTGCCCTCGCCGTGGGAGGCACCGCTGGACCCGCCTATGGCGAAATTATAAACTGCAGCATCGGACAGTCCGGCCACATAACCGGGAATGGAGGAGCTGCCCGGGAAATTGCCAAGGACACTGTCCCCGAAGAATACCAGGCACCAGTCGGACAGATCAGGGTAAAAGGTCGGTGAGGCTTTTTCGCGGGCTATCAGGTCACGGAGAGAAGTCCAGCAGGAATCTTCGTTTTCGGGTGTAATCTGATAAAGGCTGTCACAGAAGACAGACAGGAAAATTTTCTGCGTGATGATTTCATTGGCATCAAAGAAGGTATCCGTATAATTGTCGGGATTTACCATCAGCCAGTATTCCGCACCAGGGAAAAAGACTTTGACATTTGGATAAGCGCAGAGCTCGACTGTCAAAGTGTGGTAAAGGGTAATAAGCGTATTCAGCCTGTCCTCCTTCAGATTCAGCCAGTACTCAATATAAGGATATGGAAGCAGTATCTCGAAAGTAATATCAGGATGCGCTTCCATATAGGAATACAGATGATTCTGAAGGCCGGAACTCCAGTCAGCAGGATTTTGTCTGACGGTTGTCCAGAGAAGCTCCGGATCCAGGCAGAGATAAAGGTTGGTGACGGCATTACCGGAATTCAGAATGCAGTCCAGATATGCGGAAAGCTCTGCAGTGTCCAAAATGGCGTGGGAGGTAACAAGAGCATTGATTCCGCGGAAGGAAGAAAAATCTTCTTCCCGAAACTGACCGGGGGAATGCATGGAAAGAAGAACGGCTTCGTAATCTTCTTCGGACAACCTTATGAGATCATCATCCATTCTGCCATCGTCTGTCTGCGGATTATTACCTGAGAAGACAGTTTTGCTGTGGCAGCGGTACAGGACCAGGCCGACAAGTCCGGCTGCAATAAGCAGGAGTATGCCTGCAATCAGAATAATGTGTTTGCTGCTTTGCTTGTGCATGAATCATTCTCCTTAGATTTTATAATGACCTTTATTTTAACATATTCAAAATGAGATGAAAAGAGTGGAGGGAAATTGAAGCAGAAAATAATATTTCGCAAAATGAATCATATGGTTTTGGCGGCAGACAGATTTCCTCTTTGGATTATAGGGTTTGTGATGATGGCAGTAAACTTTTTCCCGTTTTTAAAGTTGGGAAAGGGGTGTGTCTTTCCTTATCATGACCAGCTGGACGAGACATTGCTGACTTATGCGCTGAATGGGAAGTATCTGGGAACGGGAGTGAAAGTGTTTCCGGAGCTTTTGGGCGGCGTGAATGCCAGCGGCATGCAGCCGGCAGCGGTATTGTTTGTCCCATTGTATCATTTCCTGGATATGTACAGCGCATTTTTGATTCAATACAGTGTGGTTTTTGCGGCGGCTTTCTTCGGGATGTATTTCTGTGTGAAAGAGATGACAGGAAGCAGTATTCTCTCGCTGGCGGCGGGAGGGTGTTTTTGTATGCTGCCCACGCCTCCTGTGTATGGGCTGTCTATTGCCGGAGTGCCGCTGGCGTTTTACTGCTTTCTGTGTCTGTATCGGAAGAAGAATATAGTGGTGAGCGGGCTGCTGCTTTTGCTTTTTGGCCTGACTTCCCATCTGGTACTCATCGGATATGTGATATTGGGTTTCTGGGGATTGGCGCTGATCTGGATGCTTGTCGGAAGGCAGCGGAATAAATGGCTCTGGTTGGGATTTGTATGGCTTACAGGTATCTATGTGACAGTGAATCGAAATCTATTCCTGGAATTGTTCCTGGGACAGGGCAGCTATGTCAGCCACAGAGAAGAAATGGTGAATTATGCCCTGCCAGTGTGGGAGACAATCTGTAATGTGTTTCTGAACAGTGCCCAGCACGCGGAGTCACTGCATAAGTATCTGATTCCGCCCATTTTACTGATGCTTTTTTTGGCGGGACTGCAACTGAGGAAGATGGAGCCTGAGAGAAAAAGGCGCTATATTGCCGCTGCGGCAGGTATAGTGATTCTGGCAGGGATTGCATTGTTTTATGGCATGTGTAAGTCACAGCCGGTTGTGGATTTCAAGAATCATCAGACAGGGTTTCTGAGGTATTTTCAGCTGGAACGGGTTTACTGGCTGTACCCGGCAGGCTGGATTCTGGAGTTTGTGCTGTGTTGTTCTCTATGGGGGGATGAGTTTTCGCAGAATTCCCAGGAGCCGGAAAACGGAGCAAAAGAAAATCTGCATGGGATTATCAGCTCATTGCCGGTGAAAAGTCTGGTTCTGTGTATTCTGCTTTATCCGACACTGCAGGAAATCAAGGAAAATTCTTATTTCTACATGAATGTAAATCAGATGAACAATGGCTCCGGAATTACGGGATATATTTCCTGGGAGAGCTATTATGCCGAAGAATTGATGCAACAGCTGGAAGAAGCCATTGGCCGCGGTCCGGAAACGTATAAGGTGGCTCATCTGGGAATGAGCCCCGCCCCTGCGCTGATGCATGGATTTTATACAGTGGATGGTTATTCCAACAATTACCCGCTGGAATATAAACATCGCTTTCGGCAGGCAATTGCAAAGGAACTGGAAAAAAGTGAACAGACCAGACTTTATTTTGACGAGTGGGGAAGTCGATGCTATCTGTTCAACGGGGCAACCGGAAATGCGTGGATGCTGGGCAAGGCGCACAATGTTGTATATGAACAGCTGGAATTTGATTGGAAGGCGCTGGAGGAACTGGGCTGTGAATACCTTTTTTCCTGTGGAGAGATATTAAACGCAGAGGAACTGGGACTGAGGTTTATGGGCTATTATGAGACGGAGACGAGTTATTGGGGGATTTGGCTGTATGAAGCTGCTGCGTATGAATAGAATGATAATGGCTGCGATTCTGGCTGCCGTAATGCTGCTGCTGGCATTTTATAAGATGGGAATGGGCTTCGAGACCAATGATGACAGGTGCATTATTGAAATGTTGGCGGGAACAATTACACAGGTTCCGGATGCACATGTTCAGGTAGTAAACTATTTGCTTGCAGTCCCTTTGATGTGGTTATATAGAATTACATGGCAGATTCCGTGGTATGGAATTTGCCTGATTTTATTTCAAAATGGTTGATTATCTCAAAAAAGCCTTGATTTACGGGCATACAAGCAGGATTTCAAGCTGAATTTACTACCAATTTACTACTTTTGAGGGAAAGAGCCTTGATATGCCGCCCGGAACCCTGCCAGCCCAGCCACCAGCACACAGCATTGAGAAAGAATAAATGAAAACTGAATACGACGCATACGCGGCGTTTCTCTATCCCAACACGGGAGAACAGGAACGCCGCTTTTTTTATGCCCTCATGTTACGCAGTAGGGGCAAAAAGAGCCTTGCTATATGCGGCTTTGCGGGCGCACTTTTGCCGGGGACAGGGATTTATACCTAACCCCGGCAAAATGGCGTTCTATCGCGTAACAAATCCACAACCAAAGGAGTGATGAAGCTATGGCAGTTTTCCGAGTGGAGCGCAACAAGGGCTATACCGTTATGAGCAACCACCATTTACGCAACAAGGAGCTGACCTTAAAGGCAAAAGGGCTTTTATCGCAAATGCTGTCACTTCCCGAAGATTGGGACTACACCCTTGCGGGGCTGTCACAGATCAACCGGGAAAGTATCGACGCTATCCGTACCGCCGTATGGGAGCTTGAAAAAGCCGGATATATCAAGCGGCGGCAGGGACGGGACGAGAAAGGCAAAATGACCGCCATTGAATACACCATTTATGAACAGCCCCAGCCGCCGGACGACACCCCGCCGGGATTGGATAACCCGACATTGGAAAATCCAACACCGGGCAATCCGATATTGGAAAATCCGACACCGGGTAAACCGACGACGGAAAATCCAATGCAATTAAATAAAGATATACAAAGAACTGACTTACCAACAAAAGAAAAAATAAATACGGATTTACAAAGTACCCATTCCATTCCTATCCTTTCCCCTAACCCCTCTCCTTTGGAGCAGGAAGCGGCTGCGCCGCCGGAACGGAAACGAAAGGAAGCGGAAGCACAGACCGCTTTTGAAATTTACCGGGAGATCATCAAGGACAATATCGACTATGACATTCTCATACAGGATATGAAGTTTGACGGGGACAGGCTGAATGAGATTGTAGACCTCATGCTGGAAACCGTCTGCACCCGGAGAAAGACAATCCGCATTGCCGGGGACGACTACCCCGCCGAGCTGGTGAAAGCAAAGTTTATGAAGCTGGACGCTGAACATATCCGCTTTGTACTGGACTGCATGAAAGAGAACACAACCAAAATCCGCAACATCAAGCAGTATTTACGGGCGGTGCTTTTCAATGCCCCGTCCACAATCGGCAATTATTACACGTCCCTTGTGGCTCACGACATGGCAAGCGGCGCACTTGCGCCACAGGAGCCGCACGACCCCTATTCATTCAAACCGGGCGAAAGCCTGTAACCACCCACAACCACAAAAGGAGGATTTTATTATGGCACAGAAAATGACGGGAGCATTGGTATTTGACGAGCGCACAGACCGCTATGACATTCGCTTTGACCTTGCCAGTTATTACGGCGGGCTGCATTGCGGGGAATGTTTCGACGTGTTCACACGCGGCAAATGGAAGCCGACCCGTATTGAAATGAACATGGCGCAGGAATGGTACTTGGTGGGTATCAGAGCCGACGACTTAAACGGGCTGCGGGTGCGTATCTGACCGCCGCCCCATAGATTACCCCGAAAGGAGGGACAGACCCCATGCAGGACGAAATCAACGAAAAAACCGTTGCCCTGTATATCAAGACCGGGAAGCTGACCGCCGAAGTGCTGCAAAAGGCAATCAAAAAGCTGCTCTCACAGGCAAAGAAAGAGCTTGACAGACAGGCAATCCCCCACGGGAAGCAGACCCTAAAGCAGCTTATGAAGCAGAATACAGGCGTTTCCAACATTGAGATCACAAAGGACAACATCAAAGCCTTTGAGAGTACAGCGAAAAAATATGGTATCGACTTTGCGCTGAAAAAGGACGCGACGGAAACCCCGCCCCGCTACCTTGTATTCTTTAAGGGCAGGGACGCGGACGCGCTGACCGCCGCTTTCAAGGAGTTTTCCGCAAAGAAGCTGACGCAGGATAAGAAGCCCTCAATCCGAAAGGCATTAGCCGCTTTCCGGGAAAAGGCAAAGGAGCTGAACGCCAGCCGCCAGCAGACCAAAAACAAGGACAGGGAGGTATCGCTATGAAGCCGGAAATCAAAAAGCTGCTTATTCTCAATCTCCCGTATCTGCTCTTTGTGTACCTGTTTGACAAGGTGGGCGCGGCTGTCCGGCTTTCCCCCGGCATGGACGCAAGCGCAAAGATATTACATCTTGGGGAGGGCTTTACCGCCGCCTTTGCCAGTGCCGCGCCCAGCTTCCACCCCGCCGACCTGCTGATCGGCGTTGCCGGGGCGGTGATTATCCGGCTTGCCGTTTACCTAAAAGGCAAGAACGCGAAGAAGTACCGCAAAGGCATTGAGTACGGTTCCGCCCGCTGGGGAACCGCCGACGATATAAAGCCGTACACAGACCCGGTATTTGAGAACAATATCCCCTTAACACAGACGGAACGGCTCACCATGAACAGCCGCCCGAAGCAGCCGAAATATGCAAGAAACAAAAATATCCTTGTGATCGGCGGTTCCGGCAGCGGCAAGACAAGGTTTTTCGTCAAACCGTCGCTTATGCAAATGCACAGCAGCTATGTTGTCACAGACCCGAAAGGCACTGTCTTAATCGAGTGCGGGAAGCTCTTACAGCGGGGCGGCTATCGGATAAAAGTGCTGAACACAATCAATTTCAAAAAGTCCATGCGCTACAATCCCTTTGCCTATCTGCGGAGCGAGAAAGACATTTTGAAGCTGGTAAATACCATAATCGCCAACACTAAAGGCGACGGGGAGAAATCCGGGGAGGATTTTTGGGTGAAGTCGGAACGGCTTTTTTACTGCGCCCTTATCGGCTATATCCACTATGAAGCCCCGGAGGAAGAAAAGAACTTCACGACGCTGCTTGAAATGATAAACGCCAGCGAAGCCCGCGAGGACGACCCGGAATTTCAAAGCCCTGTTGACCTCATGTTTGAACGGCTGGAAGAAAAAGACCCGGAGCATTTCGCTGTCCGGCAGTACAAGAAATTCCTGCTATCGGCGGGCAAGACGCGAAGCTCTATCCTCATTTCCTGCGGTGCGCGGCTTGCGCCATTTGACATACGGGAGCTGCGGGAGCTAATGGAAACGGACGAAATGGAGCTTGACACGCTGGGGGACAGAAAGACCGCCCTGTTTGTCATTATCAGCGACACCGACGACACCTTTAACTTTGTCGTGAGTATTCTCTACACACAGCTATTCAACTTGCTTTGCGATAAAGCAGATGATGAATACGGCGGGCGGCTTCCCGTCCATGTAAGGTGCTTGCTTGATGAATTTGCCAATATCGGGCAGATACCGAAGTTTGAAAAACTCATAGCAACCATACGGAGCCGGGAAATCTCCGCTTCAATCATCTTGCAGTCACAGAGCCAGCTAAAAGCCATTTACAAGGACAACGCCGACACAATCACGGGGAATTGCGACACGACCCTTTTCTTGGGCGGCAAAGAAAAAACAACCCTTAAAGAAATGTCGGAACTTTTAGGCAAGGAAACCATAGACAGCTTTAACACCTCTGAAACGCGGGGACGGGAGCTTTCCCACGGGCTGAACTATCAAAAGCTGGGGAAAGAGCTTATGACACAGGACGAGATCGCCGTTATGGACGGGGGCAAGTGCATTTTACAGGTGCGCGGAGTGCGCCCGTTCTTTTCGGATAAATTTGACATCACAAAACACCCGAAATACAAGTACCTTTCCGACGCAGACCCGAAAAACGCCTTTGACATGGAAAAGCACATCAAACGCCGCCCCGCCATTGTGAAGCCGGAGGAAGAATTTGCCTACTACGAGATTGACGGGGAGGGCTTACAGGAGGACACAGACCATGAGTGAACACCCCGGAACTGACAGGCGGCGGTTTACGGTGCTTGTCAACCCAAAAATCCGGGAGGAACAGCGGCGGGAAGCTGCCCTGCGGAAATTTATTAAGGATTGTGAACGGCTCTACGAGAAGAACCGGGCGCATTTACAGGAGGACGCAGACCATGAAGAAAGGTATCAGTAAAGAAATGGAGATACGGGAGGTTATGAAGTGGCAGCTACTTATAGCCGGGGCGGTTGACGCTGCTATTAAGGGGACAGAAAGCTATATCCGGCACATGGAGCTGACCCACCAGCAGGGAGAAAGGAGGGATTGCAGTTAAGAACAGAAAAACCGGGCATGAGATACGCGCCCCTTGCGCCGTGGAAATGTGGATAACAGGCTATGGGACTATGGAAAACGCCATTCACAGCACATGGAAAAGCCAAAGTGCGGCTTTCCCACGTCCTGCAAACAGCGTTTCCCACAGCCCCAAAAGAGCAGCCAGTTACCCACATTCCCACACCGCCGACTGCTACGGAAAAAGACCCTTTCCTACCTGTCATTCATAAAAAGATTTTTAAGGAGCTGATCGGAAATCAAGAACGTAAACACGGGCTACATGGTACGCGCCCCTACCGTGGGGCGTACCGCCCAACCCCTTACAACTGAATACCGCCGCGCCGCAGAACTTACGCAGCGCGGGGACGCCGCCTTTCATACAGGGCGGTTTTTTTATGCGGCGGCGACCAAAACGCTGACCGCCTTTTGTCCGCTTGCCGGACAGCCGCAGACGCGGCAGAAAGGATATATTCATGGCATTTTTCAATAGCGCAGTAGACGTTTTGCAGACCCTTGTTGTAGCACTTGGAGCCGGACTTGGCATTTGGGGCGTGATCAATCTCATGGAGGGCTATGGCAATGACAATCCGGGCGCGAATGCTCATGTACGGTAAAGAAGCAAGCAACCGAAAACAAGAGATAGACCGCCAGCACCACACTATTCCGAACCAAAAGAAGCTAAAGACCAAAAGACAAGCATTGTGGAAATGTGCATAACAGGCTATGGAATCATGGATAACTCTATTCACAGCACATGGAAAAGCTAAAGTGCAGCTTTCCCACATGCTGCAAACAGAGTTACCCACAATTCCATAAGATAGCCAGTTATACACATTCCCACAATGCCGACTACTACGAAATCCCCCCTATCTTTCATATCTTTTTATAAATTCTTAAATTTTCATTAGGGTATTGCATTATCACCCACAAAATGTTAAGATATTTATACACCCACAAAATGTTAAGATAAAAGGAGGACAAAATGGCGCAGCAAATTTCTGAATCCGAATTGGTACTAATGAAAATCATCTGGAAGAATGGAGGGGCGGCTTTATACTCCCTCATCATGGAGGAATTGGAAAAAGATAAAAACGAATGGAAGAACAACACCGTACTCACGCTGCTTTCCCGTTTAGGAGAAAAAAAGTTCTTGAAAGTCAAAAAAATCGGCAGGAAAAATGAGTATGTGGCTACGGTAACAGAAGCTGAATACCAGACCATGCAGACCCACAGCTTTCTTGATAAAGTCTATGGCGGGAATGTGAAAAACTTAGTATCAACCTTGTTGCGGCAGGATATTCTTTCGGCAGACGAATTGAAAGAGATTGAAAGATTTTGGAGAGAAGAAAATGAGTGAATTTATAAAAATATTATTGTCGCTGTCTGTTTCCGGCGCACTGTTACTGCTTCTCATTTTGGGATTGAAGCCGCTGTATAAAAACAAATTCAGCAAGCGTTGGCAGTATTATATCTGGATAGTTGTTGCTTTGCGTTTTCTGCTTCCCTTTACTCCCGACACTACGATTATTGGAAGTCTGTTTGAAAAATTCGACACAACAGCAATAACAAATGAAATCCCTACAAACCCCAATGTACCCGTTCCCGCAGATACGGGTAACAGCAAAGCAGAGCCGATACAGACAAACCGGGAAATAACCACCGCTGCCATGCGTGAGCCAGTTGACAAATATGTCTGCCTGTTTTTTATCTGGTCAGCATTGGCACTGGTTTTATTTGTCCGCAAAGTAACGGTTTATCAAGGCTTTATCCAATACATCAAAGCAGGAAATAAAGAAGTATCAGATATAAAAATCTTGAATCTGCTATCTGATTGTGAAGAAAAACTGAAAATTAAGACAAGGGTAGAATTATCCTGTAATCCGCTGATTGCTTCCCCTATGCTGATTGGTTTCTTTCGACCAAGAATCATTTTGCCTGTTGGCGAATGGGAAGATAAAGAGTTGTCTTATATCTTTGTGCATGAGCTGATTCACTACAAGCAGAGGGATATGTTTTATAAATGGCTGATACAGATTGTTGTGTGCGTCCACTGGTTCAATCCTTTTGTATATCTGCTAGAAAAGGAAGTGAATAAATCTTGTGAATTGTCATGTGATGAAAAAGTCATATCCATACTTAATGAAAAAGCAAAGCGTGAGTATGGGGACACACTGATTTCTTTTTTGAAATCAAACAATCTTTACAAAAGTTCTTTAGCTTCCGTTACATTGACAGAGGGAGCAGAACAATTAAAAGAAAGGTTAGGTGCGATTATGAAATTTAGGAAAAAATCAAAAGCGATTATTGCTATCACTGCTATTTTTACGGCTGCTGTTTGCGTTTGCTTTTTTGTAACCGGCGCATATGCCGCCCCTTCTGCTGCTAATGATATGAAAACATGGAAGGACAGTGAAATACTGAATGAAATATTGACAGAAGACGGAGTATACTACATTTTTTGTGATGGTGCAGGGGAAGATGACAAGCCGCTTTCTTCTGTTTCTGCCGGAAGCATTAAGTTTGTATTGGTACGAAAAGATAGTTATACCTCTATCGGACCATTTGACAATATGGAAACGCTTATGGAAGATGTTGCCGAGCAGTGTGAGTATATGAACACTCTTACACAGGAAGAAAAGAAATTAGTCATGGAAGCTGTCGCAGATATTTGTGGAAATGTCGAATCAGATAATAAAAATTCAATTTTTGAAATGGAATTGGATAGATACTATGATGATACAGACCCGTTTGTAAATGAAAGGCTATTCTGTGTATCCGAGGATATAAGTACTTTAAAAGCAAAAATCTCTTTTCAAATGGACGGAAAAAGTGGACTTGTTGAAATAAGAGATAATGAAACAGATGAACTTATCTGGGCAAATACATGGAATGAGAATATTGAAAATGATACTTTTACAATTTCATTAAATAATATTTTGAAAGAAAATGAGTATGTTATAAGATTTGTTGGAACTGAAATAAATTATGCAAAAATTGAAGTTATTTTCGAGAGTGGTTTAGTGCGAGAAAGGGAACGTCCACGTAAATCAAATTAAGGAAAATAATAGCTTCTATATTTATATTCTGCCAGTTGTAGTCAAGGGGCGACAGTCTAAAATACTATCGCCTCTCTGAATTATAAAAAGTAACCAATAACCATGCACCGCCCCATGTGGGAGAAAGGGGGAATATTTATGCCTTGCACAGAAGCATACAAAGAACATATCATGTATACGTTCAACGGCTTTTGCAAGACCGTCATACGCTTTGCGGCACTCAACGCATGGCGTGACAGAAGCAGACGGCGGCAAAAAGAAATATCCCTTGAATACCTCACAGAAGAAAAATTTTACCCTTTAGGCACAACAGACGAATATTTTGAAGCACCCTATGAAGAATACCCCATAACGATATGCGGTCAGACAGTTATCCTCACCAATGGGGAGCTTGCCGCTGCCCTGTTATCCTTGCCAAAGAAAAACCGGGAAATCATTTTCCTTTACTTTTTCGGGGATTATACACAACAGGAAATCGGGGAAATGTATGGACGCTGCCGGAGTACAACCGGGTATCAAATCCGCAGGACGTTAAAACTCCTGCAAAGGAAAATGGAGGTGCTTTCACATGGGGAATCCGAATCTTTTGCCCTATGAAACGATTGTCCGGGCGACCAGCGGAGAGCCGGAAGCCGTTGACAAAGTTTTGCAGCATTACGGCAAGCAAATCCGACTTGCTTCCCTTGAAAACGGACACATCAACAAAGACACCGAGGACAGCATAAAACAGCGTCTTGTCACTGCCCTATTTAAGTTTCGGTTTGATGAACAGCCATACAAAAAAACTGAATAACCGCCGCCCATCACAGCGGCACACCATGACAGGAAATCAAAAAAAGATTTCCTGTTTTTTTGCGCTCATTTTTGGCATTTTCAAAAATCGCCAGTATTGCGCCGTGCAAAGGGGGATTAGAAAGAAATCTTCTCTCCCGTTTGGCAAATCCGCAAGCTGTCCGTGGAGGGCGGACAAAGAGAAAATGTGTCCTGTTTGTTTGGCAGTTTTCAATTTTTGGTGGTGTGGGAAATGAAAGGAAAATGAAGAAATTTCCGCAAATCACCGTCAATTTTGCTTTGCGTGGTGTTGTAGGTATTAGGGGGAGAAATGTTTCCGCAGCTTTGGCAGAATCCCTGCCCCGTCCGTCGAGGGTATCAGAAAATTCCATGAGAAATTTTCGCCGGAACGCAACAAACCAGCCCCGGAAAGCTGGATAGTAAGTGAAGATACCACACAGCGCAGTTTCTTAGAGCAAGATTCTACCACAGTACCAAATTTCGCTAATCGCTCATTTTGTCCTATGGGAATCTTGTTGGGGTTGCCACCCCAAGCCCGCCTTTTTGCGGCTTGCGCCGCTTGAAAAATCCCCGAAAAAATATTTTCGGATTTTTCAAAAAACACTTCCGCTTTGCCCCCTGTTTTTCTCCTATTGGTGAGAGGGCAAACCATAAAAAGAAAGGAGCTGAAAGCCATGAAAAGATACAACACGCCCCACCGCCACCGGGTAATCAAGACACGCTTGACCGAGGAAGAATACGCCGAGTTTTCCGAGCGTGTCACCCTCTGCAAAATGAGCCAAGCCGAGTTTATCCGGCAAGCCCTTATTAAGTCAAGCATACGCCCGGTTATCACCGTTTCCCCGGTCAATGATGAACTGCTTTCTGCCGTTGGGAAACTCACAGCCGAATACGGGAAAATCGGCGGCAACTTGAACCAGATTGCCCGCTGTCTGAACGAGTACGGCGCACCCTATAACGCCCTCTCCCAAGAGGTACGAGCCACCACAGCGGAGCTTGCCGCCTTGAAGTTTGAAGTCTTGCAGAAAGTAGGTGAAGCCGTTGGCAACATTCAAACATATCAGCTCTAAAAATGCCGATTACGGAGCTGCCGAGCAGTACCTAACCTTTGAGCATGACGAGTTTACCATGAAGCCCACACTGGACGGAAACGGGCAGCTTGTTATCCGTGACGATTACCGCATTTCCTCTTTGAATTGCGGTGAGGAAGATTTTGCAATCGCCTGTATGCGTTCCAATCTGAAATACGGCAAGAACCAGAAACGGGAGGACGTAAAGAGCCACCATTACATTATCAGTTTTGACCCCCGTGACGCACCAGACAACGGCTTGACCGTAGACCGGGCGCAAGCGTTGGGCGAGGAATTTTGCAAGACACATTTCCCCGGACACCAAGCCCTTGTATGCACCCACCCGGACGGGCATAACCACAGCGGCAACATCCATGTGCATATCGTAATCAATTCCCTACGGATTGCGGAAGTGCCATTGCTGCCGTACATGGAAAGACCAGCCGACACAAGGGAGGGCTGCAAGCACCGCTGTACGGACGCAGCTATGGAGTATTTCAAAGCGGAAGTCATGGAAATGTGCCACCGGGAAAACCTCTATCAGATTGACTTGCTGAACGGGAGCAAGAACCGCATTACCGAGCGTGAGTATTGGGCGAAACGGAAAGGACAAGCCGCACTGGATAAGGAGAACGCTTCCCAAGCCGCCACGGGAGAGCCGCCCAAACAGACCAAGTTTGAAACCGACAAGGAGAAATTACGGCGCACAATCCGAGCCGTCCTGTCCTCTGCCGTTTCCTTTGAGGATTTTTCCGGGAAGCTGCTACAACAGGGCGTGACCGTCAAGGAGAGCCGGGGGCGGCTATCCTATCTCACGCCGGACAGGACGAAGCCCATCACCGCCCGGAAATTAGGTGATGATTTTGACCGTGCCGCCGTACTGGAAGCACTCACCCAAAACGCACAGAACGCCGCCAGAGCCGCCGAAAAGCCCCTACCCAAACAGGAATACCCCCGGAGCATAAAAGACCGCTTACAGCGCAACAAAGCCGCTGTAAACGCCCCGAAAAATGACGGAGTACAACGCATGGTAGACCGGGAAGCGAAGCGAGCCGAGGGCAAGGGTATAGGATATGACCGCTGGGCGGCTGTTCACAATCTAAAGCAAATGGCGGCTACCATGAGCGTTTACGAGGAATCCGGCTTTTCTTCCCCGGAGGAATTGGAAGCCGCCCTTGCCGCCGCCAGCGCAGAGCTGTCAAACGTCCATGCGGAACTAAAAGCCGTGGAAAGCACTTTGCGGGAGAAAAAGGACTTGCAGAAACAGCTATTGGCGTACATCAAGACCAAGCCCGCCCGTGACGGGCTGAAAGCACAGAAAACAGAGAAAGCCCGCAAGAGCTACCGGGAGCAGCACGAAAGCGAGTTTATCATTTCCGAATCTGCCGCCCGGTATTTCAAGGCACAGGGAATCCAAAAGCTGCCAGCTTCCAAGACCTTACAAGCGGAGATTGAGCAGCTTACCAAAGAGAAAAACGCCCTTTACAACGAGTACCGGGAGAAGAAAGAGAACGTCCGGGAATTGCAGACCGTGAAAAGCAATCTTGACAAGATATTACGCCGTGAGCCGGAACGGGGAAAGGGGCGGGAAAATGAACGGTAAACGCCCCTACATGGACTACCCACAGTACAGAGCCGCCCGCCGCCTTGTGCATGAGTGCTGCAACTACGATAACGGCAACTGTATCTTGCTGGATAACGGCGAGCCTTGCGTATGCGTCCAGAGTATCAGCTATTCCCTTTTATGCCGCTGGTTCATTGCCGCCGTGCTGCCATTGGACGGGAAACTGGAAGCCGCCCTGCTCCACCGGGCAGACAGGAAACGCTGTACCGAGTGCGGCGGGTATTTTCTCCCCAAGTCAAACCGGGGGAAATACTGCCCGGACTGCGCCGGACGCATGAAAAGAATCAAAGCCGCACAGCGCAAGCGGAAACAGAGGGATAAATGTCACGCTTTAGGATATTCCAGACCCCCATAAATCAAGGCTTTTTTGACCGCCCTCAACGGGTAGCCGATACATTTATCCTTTACCCCCGAAAATGCCGTTTTAACTGCGTAACAGAAGCCACAGACAGGAGGTGAGAACCATAACCGAATACATCACAGCCGACACCATATTGCCCCGTTTTCTGCCCTATCCCTATTTTCTGCTGAAAATGGACTTGTCGCATACTGCAAGGCTGCTCTATGGGCTGCTTCTTGACCGTTCCACCCTCTCACAGAAGAACGGCTGGCAGGACAGCGAGGGCAGGACGTATATTGTCTATCCCGTTTCGGAGATAACGGAAATGCTGGATAAAGGCAGCACCGCCATAAAAAGCGCACTGAACGAGCTGGACGCTGCCGGGCTTCTGGTGAGGGAACGCCGGGGCTTCTCCGCACCGAACCGTCTTTATGTGAAAATACCGCAAATGCCAGTGGTACAGTTTTCCGACCATATGACCGCCATACAGCCGGAAAACCGACCCTCTGATAGCCGGAAAAGCGACCCTCATAAGGACGGAAAACCGACCTTTGCGTTGGACGGAAAACCGACCCCTAACCAACTTACTATAAACCAACTAAAAGAGAACCAACGAAAAGGAGTGAGTGGGGAGCAGCCCGCACCCTTTGGCAGATATAAAAACCTTTTCCTCTCCGAATCCGAGTATGCGGAGCTGAAAGGGGAATACCCGGACAGGCTGGAACGGTTCATTGAGGAATTGAGCGAGTTCATAGCCGCCTATGGGAAAGTGTACGCCAACCATGCCGCCGCTGTCCGTATGTGGGCAAGACGTGACAGGAAAGGCACAGGAAAGAAAGGAATCCCCGATTATTCCTACAAAGAGGGCGAGAGCCTTTGACCACATAAATACAACGCCCCGTAAACAGGGCGTAAAAGACCATGAACAAGGAGGACGATTTTATGAGCGATTATGATAACGCCATTTTCCGGCTTGCCACGGCACAGGAAGCAGAGCCGGAGGACTACACGGGCGAGGACGGGCTTTTATATTGCGGGAGCTGCCGCCAGCCCAAAGAAGCCTACTTCCCGGAGGGCAAAACCTTTTTCGGGCGTGACCGCCACCCGAAAGAATGTGACTGCCAGCGGAAACGCCGGGAAA
>NZ_JANJZD010000012.1 GCF_024623325.1 Acetatifactor muris | reverse complement strand
TCAAGGGCGCGAAGCGCCGCATTTTTTGACTGGTTTGTCAAGTGTTTTTGAGAAAAAAGTGGGTGATTTTTGAAAAATAGGTTCTGAAAGCACCATGAAATAAGGGCTGAAGATTCCGAGAAGTTATGTACTTGGAAAGGAGGTAACAGACCATTGAAAAGAAATACGGCATAATCTACGCCGATCCCCCGTGGCAGTACGCACAAAAGCGGCTGTCCGGCGCAGCGGAACACCACTACCCCACAATGGGGGCTGATGAATTGTGTGCGCTTCCCGTCGCTGACATTGCGGCAGAGGACAGCGCACTTTTTTTTGTGGGCGACATTCCCCCAGCTCCCCGAAGCCCTGCGGCTTATCAAGGCTTGGGGCTTTACCTATAAGACCGTCGCCTTTGTGTGGCTGAAACTCAACAAGAAATCCTATACATGGTTTTACGGCTTGGGATTTTGGACGCGGGGAAATGCGGAAATCTGCCTGCTTGCCACACGGGGACACCCAAAGAGGAAATCGGCGGGTATTCATCAATTCATTATCTCCCCCATTGAGCAGCACAGCAAGAAGCCGGACGAAACACGGGACAAAATTGTTGCCCTCATGGGCGACATTCCCCGGATAGAGCTTTTCGCAAGGCAGGAAACGGCGGGCTGGGACACATGGGGGAATGAAACCAAAAACAGTATCGTACTTTGACGGAAAGGAGGTTTTTCAGTATGGCGTATGTGCCAGTACCAAAGGATTTATCAAAGATAAAAACGAAAGTCGCGTTCAACCTTACAAAGCGGCAGATCGTTTGTTTCGCGGTAGCCCTTATCTTGGGCTTGCCGCTTTTTTTCTTGCTAAAGGACAGCGCGGGAACAAGCCTTGCGGCGTTTGTGATGATCGTTATCATGCTTCCCTGCTTCCTCATGGCAATGTACGAGAAACACGGACAGCCCCTTGAAGTCGTGATAAGGAATATCATTCAGACAAAGTTTGTCCGACTAAAGGAGCGACCCTATCAGACAGAAAACTTTTACGCTGTCTTGGAGAAGCAGCGGAAACTTGAAAAGGAGGTATCAGCGATTGTCAAAGGAACCAACAAAGGTAAGCGCACCGGGAAAAAGCCCCGGAAATAAGGCAAAGCGGAAACTGACCCGCGCCGAAAAGAAGCAGATCGCCGCCGTTATCAGACAGGCAAAGGGGGACGGAAAGGCGCACACCGCCCAGCAGACGATCCCCTATCTTACCATGTACCCGGACGGGATATGCCGGGTGACGGAACGGAAATACTCAAAGAGCATATCCTACGAGGATATAAACTACCAGCTTGCACAGGCAGACGAAAAGACCGCCATTTTTGAGAACTGGTGCGACTTCCTCAACTACTTTGACGCTTCCGTGTCGGTGCAGCTCTCTTTCATCAATCAAGGGACGCAGCGGGAGGAAGCGGAAAAAGCAATCAATATCCCGGCGCAGGACGACGCTTTCAACTCTATCCGCACGGAATACGGGGATATGCTGAAAAACCAGCTTTCCAAAGGCAACAACGGGCTTGTGAAGCACAAATATATCACGTTCAGCATTGAAGCCGACAACCCGGCAGCGGCAAAATCCCGCCTTGCCCGTATCGAAACGGATATACTGAACAATTTCAAGGTGCTGGGGGTATCTGCCCGCCCGCAGACAGGCTATGAGCGGTTACAGACCATGCACGGGGTATTCCACCCGGAGGGCGCACCGTTCAATTTCTCTTTTGATTGGCTTGCACCGTCCGGGCTTTCCACAAAGGACTTTATCGCCCCGCCCTCATTCCGTTTTGGCGAGGGGCGGTACTTCCGCATGGGGCGCAAGATCGGCGCGGTATCGTTCCTTGAAATCCTTGCGCCGGAGTTAAACGACCGTATGCTTGCGGATATGTTAGACCTTGAAACAGGCGTGATCGTCAATCTCCATATCCACAGTATCGACCAGACCGAAGCAATCAAGACAGTCAAGCGCAAGATTACCGACCTTGACAAAATGAAGATCGAGGAACAGAAAAAGGCTGTCCGCAGCGGGTATGACATGGATATTATACCGTCCGACCTTGCCACGTTTGGCGGCGAAGCGAAAAATCTCTTACAGGATTTACAGAGCCGCAACGAGCGTATGTTCCTGCTCACTTTCCTTGTTGTGAACATGGCAGACACGAAGCGGAAACTGGATAATGACATTTTCGCGGCGGCGGGCATTGCCCAGAAATACAACTGCCGCTTGACCCGCCTTGACTACCAGCAGGAAGCGGGGCTTATGTCAAGCGTCCCTATCGGTGAGAACCTTATCCCCATTCAAAGGGGACTGACGACTTCCAGCACGGCTATCTTTATCCCCTTTATCACGCAGGAGCTTTTTCAGAGGGGCGCAAGCCTTTACTATGGCTTAAATGCCCTTAGTAACAACATGATCTTATGCGACCGCAAGCAGCTCAAAAACCCCAACGGCTTGATCTTGGGAACGCCGGGAAGCGGAAAATCCTTTGCGGCAAAACGGGAAATGACAAACGCTTTCCTCATTACCGACGACGATATAATTATCTGCGACCCGGAAGCAGAGTATTACCCCCTTGTGCAGCGGTTACAGGGACAGGTGATAAGGCTTTCACCCACCAGCCCGCACTACGTCAACCCTATGGATATAAACCTCAACTATTCCGAGGACGACAACCCGCTTGCATTGAAAAGTGACTTTATCCTCTCCCTTTGTGAGCTGATCGTCGGCGGCAAGGAGGGCTTGCAGCCCGTCGATAAGACCGTCATTGACCGGGCTGTAAGGAATGTGTACCGCCCGTTTTTAGCTGCTCCCGACCCGGCGAAAATGCCGATTTTGGGCGACCTGTACGACGAGCTTTTGAAGCAGCCGGAGCCGGAAGCGGCGCGTATCGCGGCGGCATTGGAGCTTTATGTTTCCGGGAGCCTTAACGTGTTCAACCACCGTACCAACGTGGAGCTTTCCAACCGCCTTGTATGTTTTGACATCAAACAGCTTGGGAAGCAGCTTAAAAAGCTGGGTATGCTCATTGTTCAAGATCAAGTATGGAACCGCGTCACCGTGAACCGGGCGGCGCAGAAATCCACACGGTATTTTATGGACGAATTTCACCTGTTGCTGAAAGACGAGCAGACCGCCGCCTATTCCGTGGAGATTTGGAAGCGTTTCAGAAAATGGGGCGGCATACCGACCGCGATCACGCAGAACGTGAAAGACCTCTTGGCAAGCCGGGAAGTGGAAAATATCTTTGAGAACAGCGATTTTGTCCTCATGCTCAATCAAGCGGCGGGCGACCGTGCTATCCTTGCGAAGCAGCTCAATATCTCCCCGCAGCAAATGTCTTACGTCACCCATTCCGAAGCGGGCGAGGGGCTTTTGTTCTATGGCAACGTCATTCTGCCCTTTGTAGACCGTTTCCCGAAAGATACGGAGCTTTACCGGGTAATGACGACGAAGCCGGAGGAAGTGGGCGGCGCATGATAAACACGGAAAAATCCCAAAAGGCATTATCGGTCAATCAGATTTATTGCATGGACTGTTTGGAGCTGCTTTCACAGTTGCCGGATAACTGTATTTCTCTGATACTGACCGACCCGCCTTATGGGATCGCATACCAAAACCATTTTACAGGCAGGGAATACCCGGTACTTGCGGGCGACGACGGCATAGATTATGACCGTTTCGCCCGTGAGAGCTTCCGGGTACTGAAAGAAAATTCCCATGCCTATTTTTTTACCCGTTTCGACTGTTACCCTTACCACTACCTGTATTTACAGCGGGCGGGATTTACCGTTAAAAACTGCATGGTGATTGAAAAAGGCAATATCGGCGGCATTGGCGACTTGAAAGGCAGCTATGCGAACAATGCGGAATGGCTTATTTTCTGCCATAAAGGGCGGCGGGCATTCCAGCGTACAACATTGCTGCAGAACAAGGCAAAAGCCGGGAGCCGGTTTCACAAGGGCAGGGAACCCAGCCGGAAGTACAAAACAAGGTTTAATTCCTGCTGGTTCGGTTCGGAATACCCAAAGGCAACCTATAATTCCGGGTGGCAGAAACAGCACGGCATTTACCACCCGACGATCAAGAACGTGGAATTTCTTTCTTGGCTGATACAGATTTCAAGCCAGCCGGAGGATTTGGTATTTGACGGTTTTATGGGAAGCGGAAGCACCGCAGCCGCCGCAATACGGACGGGGCGCAGGTTTCTTGGTTCCGAAATTAACAGCGGTTATTACAATACCGCAATCCAAAGAATTAAGGAGGTGACAGACCATGAAGCAGTACAAAGCCCGTGATAAGATCACGCTTAAAATGAGCCGGGACGGGGCTATGGAAGTCAACGAAACCAAAGGCACGAAAAAGCGTATCAGCAAACGGGCGCGGGAAGCTGCCCTTAACAGAACCCCGGAGCAACAGGCGGCGCAGGATATACAGGCACTACCACCCACACCGGGCAGCACAGCCCCGGATATTTCCCCTAACGCGCCGCCCCTGCCCCATGCGCCGGGGACGGAGCCGGGACAGGACACGGGAACCGCCGAGCGTGTCTATGAGCATATCGACGGGGCGCACACCCGGAAAGCCAGCAAAAAGGCGGCAAGGAAAGCACAGGCAGAAGCCGAAGCCCGCGCCCACACTTCCCGGCTGCAATTCACCGAGGAAGAACGGGCAACGCCGGAGCTTGAAAAATATATCAAGAAATCCGACAAAGCCGCTGATAAGCTGGACGAAGCAAGGGCGAAAATCCCAAAGGAAAAGAAACTTGTCAAGGAGCGTACTTTTGACGAAGCCACCGGGAAAGGCAAGACCCGCCTGCACTTTCAAGAACGGGAAAAGCCCATGAACGGCAATAAGGCACATAAAAACCCGTTATCCCGCCCCGCGCAGGAAGCGGGTATTTTCGTCCATAACAAGGTACATTCCGTGGAAAAGGACAATTCCGGCGTGGAGGGTGCGCACAAATCCGAGGAATTAGCGGAGAAAGGCGCAAAGTACGGGGCGCGGAAAATAAGGGAGGGCTACCACAGCCACAAGCTCAAACCCTACCGGGCGGCGGCAAAGGCTGAAAAGGCAGCGGAAAAGGCAAATGCGAATTACCTCTACCAAAAGGCACTCCACGACAACCCGCAGATCGCCGCGTCCAACCCGTTCTCCCGGTATATGCAGAAGCAGCGTATCAAGAAACAGTATGCAAAATCCGTCAAGGCACAGAGCGCAAAGACTGTCAAGAACGCAGCCGAAAATACCCGGAAAGCCGCGAAAAAGACCGCCGAGGGGACAAAGAAAACCGTTGCTTTTATCGGGCGGCACCCGGCAGGGGTATGTATCGCCGTGGGTGCGCTGCTCTTATTCATCATGGTATCGTCGGCGTTATCTTCCTGCGGTGCTATGTTTTCCGGCATGATAAACGGCATTGTGGGGACTTCCTACACGTCGGAGGACGCAGATTTAGTCGCCGTGGAAAATAACTATATGGCACTGGAAACGGAGCTGCAACGCGAGATTGACAATATCGAACGCGACCACCCCGGCTATGATGAATACCGTTACGACCTTGACAGTATCGGGCATAACCCCCATGAATTGGCGTCCTACTTGACCGCACTCTTACAGACCTACACACCGGCGACCGCACAGGCAGAAATACAGCGTATCTTTGAGCTGCAATATACCCTCACTCTGACGGAGGAAGTGGAGGTACGCCACCGAACGGAAACCCGGACAGGGACGCGGACAGTCACCGACCCGGTAACGGGGGAAACCTCTACGGAAACCTACGAATACGAGGTAGACGTAGCCTATAACTATTACATTCTCAATATCAAGCTGGAGAACAAGCCCATATCCGACCTTGCGCCGGGACTTTTAACGCCGGAGCAGCTTGAAATGTTCCGGGTGTACTTGGAAACCAGCGGCAACAAGCCTTTAGTCTTTGGCGGCGGTTCCCCGGACACGAACCCGTCCGAGGATTTAAGCGGCGTACAGCTTGTGAACGGCACACGCCCCGGCAATACCGCCATTGTAGACCGGGCAAAGTCACAGGTAGGCAATGTAGGGGGACAGCCCTATTGGAGCTGGTACGGCTTCAACAGCCGCGTGGAATGGTGCGCCTGTTTCGTGTCTTGGTGCTACAATCAAGCCGGAAAAAGCGAGCCGCGCTTTGCCGCCTGCCAGTCACAGGGTATTCCGTGGTTCCAATCTCACGGGCAATGGGGCGACCGGAGCTATACCAACATAGCCCCCGGCGACGCTATCTTTTTTGACTGGGACTTGGACGGGAGCGCAGACCATGTAGGGCTTGTGATCGGCACGGACGGGCAGCGCGTTTACACCGTCGAGGGCAATTCCGGGGACGCTTGCAAGATCAAGAGCTATCCCCTTGACTACCGCTGTATCAAAGGCTACGGGCTGATGAACTGGAACTGATTAACTGAAAACCGAAAATTTGAAAGGAGTATTAAACACTATGGCAGCAAACAAGATTGACCGTATCAACCGGGAGATTGAAAAGACCCGCGAGAAGATCACCGAGTATCAGAACAAGCTGAAAGGGCTGGAAGCACAGAAAACCGAAGCGGAGAATTTGCAGATCGTCCAGCTTGTGCGCTCTATGCGCCTTTCCCCGCAGGAGCTTACTTCCATGCTGTCCGGGGGCGCAATCCCCGGCATGACACCCGCGCCCGCTTATCATGGCGCAGACAATGACGAACAGGAGGAAACCGATAATGAAGAATAAGAAAACCCTTAAAATGCTTTTGACCCTCTGCGCCGCTTTTATCCTCATGGGCGGCTTTTCTGTTACTGCCTATGCGCAGGTGCCGGAGGGAGCCGACGACGCAACCGACGACAGCGGCGTTGTCTACGAGGAACCCCAAAAGGAAGAACCCCTTACCCCGGACGGGAACGCGACCCTTGTTGACGATTTCGGCGGCAACAAGCAGCTTATCACCGTGACGACCAAAAACGGCAACTATTTTTATATCCTCATTGACCGGGACGACGAGGGCGAGAACACCGTGCATTTCCTCAATCAAGTGGACGAAGCCGACCTTATGGCACTCATGGAGGACGGGGAAACGAAAACGGAGCCGCCCGCTGTCTGCAACTGTACGGATAAATGCGAAGCCGGGAAAGTCAACGTGAGCTGCCCCGTATGCAGCACCAACATGACCGCCTGTAACGGCAAGGCAGCGGAGCCGGAAACGGAGGAACCCACGGAGCAGCCGGAAAAGAAAACAGGTACAGGCGGGCTTGTGGTATTCCTCATTGTGGCACTTCTTGGCGGCGGGGGTGCGTTCTACTACTTTAAGATTATGAAGCCGAAGCAGGACGTAAAGGGCGGCACAGACCTTGACGATTTCGACTTTGACGATTACGACGAGGACGAGCTGGAAGCTGATGAAGAAGCCGGGGACGACGGGGGAACGGAGGACGACGAGGAATGACACTGTTCACCGACAACCCCTTAGAAAGAATGATGATACAGAAACCGGGTGACGGGCGGCGTGGAAAATCGCCGCCCGCTTCCATTCCCCCGCGCTGCAAGGGCTGTCCCTATAACCGGGAGCCGCCCTGCGTGGGGTACTGTATCAAGAAGCTGTCCGAGAAGAAAACGGGAAAATGAAAGGAGGATTTTTCTATTGGCTACATACAGATTAGTCATTGCAGAAAAGCCCAGCGTCGCGGGGAGTATCGCCGCCGCGCTTGGCGTTAAGGAAAAGAAAGACGGATATATCGAGGGCGGGGGCTACCTCATTTCTTGGTGTGTCGGTCATTTGGTGGAGCTTGCGCAAGCTGCCGCCTACGGGGAACAGTATAAAAAATGGAGCTATGAGAGCTTACCCATTCTGCCGGAGGAATGGCAGTACACCGTCGCCGCCGACAAGGAAAAGCAGTTTGCAACCTTAAAGGAGCTTATGCACCGCGCCGACGTTTCCGAAGTGGTGAACGCCTGTGACGCTGGGCGCGAGGGGGAACTAATCTTCCGTTTTGTCTATGAAGTTGCGGGCTGTAACAAGCCCATGCGCCGCTTGTGGATTTCCTCAATGGAGGACAGCGCGATCAAGGCGGGCTTTGCCGATTTAGGGGACGGGCGGGACTATGACGCGCTCTATGCTTCCGCATTATGCCGCGCAAAGGCTGACTGGATCATCGGTATCAATGCGACGCGCCTTTTCTCCTGCCTGTATGACAAGACCTTGAACGTGGGACGGGTGCAGACCCCGACCTTAAAAATGCTCACCGACCGGGGCGCGGCGATCTCCCATTTCAAGAAAGAAAAATACTACCATGTGCGGCTTGACTTATCCGGCGCGGAAGCGGTAAACGAAAGGATTTCAGACAGGAAAGCCGCTGACGGGCTGAAAGCAGCTTGTGAAGCGGCACAGGCGGTATGTGTTTCCCTCACCAAAGAAGAAAAGAGAGCCGCCCCGCCGAAGCTCTTTGACCTCACTTCCTTACAGCGGGAAGCCAATAAAATCTACGGCTATACGGCGAAGCAGACCCTTGACCTTGCACAGACCTTATATGAAAAACGGCTGCTCACCTATCCCCGGACAGACAGCGCATTTCTTACGGACGACATGGGGGACACAGCGGCAAAGACCGTTTCCATGCTGTCCGAAAAGCTCCCCTTTATGGAGGGCGCGGAATTTACGCCGGACATTTCCCGGACACTTGACAGCAGCAAAGTATCAGACCACCACGCCATTATCCCCACTATGGAACTTGTAAAGACCGACCTTGCGACGCTGCCGGAAAGTGAAAAAAATATCCTCACCCTTGCCGGGGCGCGTCTTATTTTCGCTGCCACTGAGCCGCACGTTTACGAAGCGGTCACGGCGGTTTTCTCATGCGCAGATACGGAGTTTACGGCGCGGGGAAAGACAGTTCTTGCGGGCGGCTGGAAAGAGCTGGAACGCCGCTTCCGAGCAACCTTAAAGGGCAAGCCCGACGAGGAAGCCGAAGCAGAAACCACCCTGCCGGAGCTTACAGAGGGACAGACCTTTGAACACCCGGCGGCAAAGGTGACGGAGCATTTCACAACGCCGCCGAAGCCCCACAACGAAGCAACCTTGTTGTCGGCAATGGAACGCGCCGGGAACGAGGACACCGACCCGGACGCAGAACGCCGGGGGCTTGGCACACCCGCCACCCGCGCCGCTGTCATTGAAAAGCTGGTGAAGTCCGGCTTTGTGGAGCGCAAGGGCAAGCAGCTTATCCCCACGGAAAACGGCAACGCGCTTATCTCTATTCTGCCGGATATGCTGACCTCTCCCATGCTGACCGCTGAATGGGAAAACACGCTGACGCAGATCGCAAAGGGAGCCGCCGACGCTGGGGACTTCATGGCGGGCATTGAAGCTATGGCGCGGGAGCTGGTAAGAACAAATACCGCCGCTGACAAAAGCAAGGCGACTTTCACGGATAAGGACGAAAAGCCCTCTATCGGAAAATGCCCCCGGTGCGGTTCCCCCGTCCGGGAGGGGCGGCTGAACTTCTACTGCGCTAACCGGGACTGCGCCTTTACCATGTGGAAAAACGACCGTTTCTTTGAAGAAAGGAAAGTTGCCTTTTCCCCGAAGATCGCCGCCGCGCTCTTAAAATCCGGCAAGGCAAACGTCAAGGGCTTGTATTCCCCGAAAACAGGCAAAACCTACGACGGAGCCATTGTTTTAGCCGATACGGGCGGGAAGTATGTCAACTATAAGATTGAGCTACCGAAGAAAAAATAAGTTATTTAGCAAGCATAGGAAAAGAGTACCCTTTTCCGTAAATCCCCCTGCCGACGCTTCTGCGCTGGACGGGGGATTTTGCTTGTTGGGAAGTGTCCCAAACCCTCTTGAAAAAATAAAAATCTTGGCAGAAAGCGCGGGTGCAGCACAGCAGACCGGGCAACAATAAAAAGAGCAGCTTCCGCAATGCTGCCATAAAAGAAAGGAGAATACACGAATGAGCGAAACATTTTCAATCTTAATCGACAGCCGCAGCCGTTTTGAAACCGGGCAACCGGGCGGCGTGTGGCTATCCATGCCGACCACCACGGAGCAGCTTCACGAAGCCATGAAAAGCGTCGGCATTACTGCGGACAATCCGCAGGATTTTTTTATCAACGGCTTTGCCAACACCGAGGAATATCCCTTTGATGTGCCGCTTCCTGTTATCCAGCGCAGCACCATTGACGAGCTGAACTATCTTGGAAAGCTCATGGAAATGCAGAGCGACGACGACCGGGATAAATTCACGGCGGCGGTGACGCTGGGGGAACACGCCGGGAGCGTGAAAGACCTTATCAACCTTGCACAGAACCTTGACTGCTACTGGATATACCCCACTGTCCGAAGCGAAGCCGACTATGGCTATTACCTCATTGACGAGCTGGACGAATTGGAGCTGCCCGAAGAAGCAAAGAAATATTTCAATTACGAGGAATACGGGCGGGACGCAGTAAAGAAAGACCGGGGACAGTTCACGGAGCAGGGCTATATCTACAATAACGGGAACACCTTTTCACAGTGGTACAACGGGCGCGAAAGCGACATACCGCAGGAATACAAGGCAATGAGTTTTCCGGAGCCGGAACACCCCGACCCGGATAAGCTGGAAAAGGACGAAGCCGCGCCGGGACAGGAAGCCGCAGAGCCGCAGCCGCCGCCCCAGCCGCGCCCGGTCAACCCGATTATCCTCACCGCCGACAAGCCCGCTGAAAAGCTGAAAGAGATCACAGACCGCTTGGAGCAGGGAATTACAGAATTGTTTGACAGTGAACGCTACAAGGAATATCTGCAAGTCATGTCAAAATTCCATAATTACAGCTTCAACAATACGCTGCTGATCGCCATGCAGAAGCCCGACGCTTCCCTTATCGCCGGATTTAACGCATGGAAAAACAACTTTGGACGGAACGTAATGCGCGGGGAAAAGGGCATACGCATACTTGCCCCGTCGCCGTACAAAATCCGGCAGGAGGTAGAAAAGAAAGACCCGCAGACGGGAAAGACAGTGATCGGAGGGGACGGGAAGCCCGTCACGGAAACAAGGGAAATCCAAATCCCCGCCTATAAAGTCGTCGCCGTGTTCGACGTGTCGCAGACCGAGGGGCGGGAGCTTCCCAGCATTTCCGCAAACGAGCTGACCGGGGACGTGGAACAGTACGAAGATTTTTTTGCCGCGCTGGAAAAGACCTCTCCCGTCCCTATGGGCTTTGAGAAGATCGAGGGGACAGCACACGGCTACTACCACTTGGAGGAAAAGCGGATTGCCATTGACGAGGGAATGAGTGAGCTTCAGAACCTAAAGACCGCTATCCATGAGATCGCCCATGCGAAGCTGCACGACATTGACCTTAACGCCCCGCAGGAGGAACAGCCGGACAGACCCGACCGCCGCACCCGTGAAGTACAGGCGGAAAGTATCGCTTACACGGTATGCCAGCACTACGGGCTTGACACGTCTGATTATTCCTTTGGGTACGTCGCCGGGTGGAGCAGCGGGCGGGAGCTTGCGGAGCTGAAAAGTTCCCTTGAAACAATCCGCGCCACCGCCGCCGAGATCATCAACACCATTGACGGGCATTTTGCAGAATTGCAGAAAGAACGGGAAGCCGCGAAAGAACAGGAAGCGGAAGCACAGACCCAGCCCGACCTTACCGCCGAGCCGACCGTCACAATCCTTTGGAGTGAAAGCAGCCAGTTACGGGAGGGCGAAACAATCCCCCTGTCCCGTGCAAACACCCTCATTGAAGCCCTTGACGAAGCGAACCTTGAAAGCCCCGGCTATGACAAGACCGAGTTCCGCATTGATTTTGTGATGAACGGCAAAGCCGACCAATACGAGGGGCGGCAGGACTTAGGCGACGGGGAGGGCGCATTGATCGAGCATATCGAAAAATACCATGCCTACTATGCCAATGACCCAAACTGGAATAATTTTCTTTTAGAGCATGAGGGCGAGGAAGCACTGGAAGCCGACAAGGAACACCGGGCTTTTCTCTTGAATGAATTTGTCCCCTATCTGAAACTGCATTGCAACCTCTCTGAAATGGAGCGTACCGCCGGGGAAGCCCTGCAAAAAGACAATCTGACCCCTGCTGAAACCACCTACCATACCGCCATGCAAGCCTATGTTTCCGAGTGCCGGGGACTTATCAATCAAGGCGAATATAACTTACCGCCTGTCCCCCAGCTCAAAGATTTTGACGTGGAGCTGCAAGCCTATAAGGAACACGTCAAGGAGGAAATCGCACAGGAAGCAGCCGCCGCAGGAATGACCGTGGAGGAATACGCCGCCAATGGGTACGAGCCATACACCGCGCAGGAACAGGAAGCCGCCTATCGGCTGGATAACGGCGATTATCTTTATATACAGACCTGCGAAAGCGGCTACGACTATACCTTTTACCGGGAGGATTTTTCAGAGATCGACGGAGGGCAGCTTGACAACCCCGATCTTTCTATGCTGTCTGCCCGTGATGAAATCCTTGCGCTGCATGAGCGCAAGGACACAGCGATAGAAAAGCTGGACGTGGAAGCATTTGAACAGGCACAGGAAGCAGCACAGACCGCCGAACCGCAGGAGCCGGAGAAACCCGAAGCACAGGAAAAGCCGCAGGAGCCGGAAAGCCCTATTTCTGAAAAAGCAGATACGCCGGAACAGGCAGAGTCAGCCACGAAACCCCTTACGGATTTACAGAAAAAAGCGGTTGAGATTGCAAAGCAGTACGAAAATCTCCCCTTGCAGGATAAGATCGGAATTATCGCACAGTCTTTCGGCGGCACGTCCGGCAAAATCGAAACTTCCCCATGTACGGGAAAATGGCGCGGCACAAGCGACGTATCTATCAAGTTTGACAGCGGCGCGACCCTCTTTATCGGCAACCACAGGACATCACAAGCCAAAACCGCAAAGGTACAGAATGAAGATGTCAACGCCGCGCTGGTGCGGTATAACCCGGAGATCATAGCCGCCACAAAGGAAGCCGCCATTTCCGCACTTAGGAAGCGGGAAGCAAAGGACAATGAGATTGCAGCACAAAAGGGATTGAAGCCCTACACCCTGCTTAATGTGGAGTTTAACGACGGTACGGACGAAAGAAGCGGCGGGCATATCGGCTGGTACTATGTGACATTAGCAGTTGATGATAAAATCTGCTCCCATATTGAAACAGGCTTGAACTATGACATACTGGACGGGAAAGTAAGCGATACCCCCACAAGGGAAAATTACTTTGCGGCAGGGGCATTGAAAGAAACCGACGTTGACTATGTATTCAACAACGTGGGCTTTTCCTCAACCTCTGACCTGTATTCGCTGCCTGTCCGTGATGATGTGCTGGAACGTGCGGAAAAAACGCTTGCACAGCGGAAAGAAGCACAGCCGGAGAAAACCGCCGAGCCACAGACCCACACGGCAGAGCAGCCGGAAACAGCCGTTACTTACTACCCGATCAACGAGAACGCCGCCCGCCGCGCAAAGGAAGCAATCAGTTTTTCCGATTACAAGCCCGGAAGCGCAACGGCAGAATACCGCCACTATGTAGACGAAGCCGCCGAGCTTGCCGCAAGGCAGAAAAAGCGCGTTGACCCCTCTTTCCATGCGAAGATCGACGGGCTGCTTGACACCTACGCCCGGAAGTTAGCGGAAAATATGAACAAGGGAAATGAAATCACCGCCCGCGTCCCGTCGATTATGATTGCCGGAGGTTCTAATTTCCCCGTCCGCAAAAAGGAAAAGCAGAACGCCGCCGCAGATAAAAATATGCAGGAGTTTAACGAGATACAGGGCTTGCTTGACAAAATCCGCAGTACCGGCATGGGCGGTATCAGTGCCGACGACCCTAACGCCGTTTCTAAGCTGGAAAGCAAACTTGCGAAGCTGGAAACCTTGCAGGAAACCATGAAAGCGGTCAATACCTATTACCGCAAGAACAAGACCCTTGACGGCTGCCCCCACTTATCCACGGAGCAGATCGAAAAGCTGAAAGCGTCCATGTCCGGGAGCTACCGGGCGAACCCGAAACCTTTTGAGAGCTACCAGCTATCCAACAACAACGCGGAAATCCACAGGTTAAAAGACCGTATCACCGCCCTTACCCGCCGCAAAGAATTAGGCTATGTGGGCTGGGAGTTTGACGGGGGACGTGTGGAAGCCAATACAACGGATAACCGCTTACAGATTTTCTTTGATGAAAAGCCGGATAAGGAAATCCGGGAAGAACTGAAAGGGAACGGCTTCCGCTATGCGCCCAGCGCGGAAGCATGGCAGCGGCAGCTAAACGATAACGCCATTTATGCCGCCGACCGTATCAAATTTATACAGCCCCTTACCGGGGAACGCCCTACCGAGTTACAGAAACGGGCAAGGCAGGAAGCCGCCGCACAGAAAGAAGCCGAGCCGGAGCAGCCGCAGGAAGCAGCACAGGACACGGAGCCGGGGGACGCTTCCACGCCGGAAACATTCTGCAAGGTGCGGCAGAACCCATACAGCGACAGCCGGGAAAACAGCTATATCTTGCAGGAATATGTATCACAGGATAACGGCATGGCGAAGCTGGGGGATATTCTCTACATGGGAACGCCGGAGAAATGCCGGGAGCTTTTGGGGAAGCTGGAAGCCGGGGAGCTGACACAGGGCGACGTGAAAGAACTTTATGCAAAGGCGCAGGAAGCGGAAAAAACGGACACAGCTTTACCCGACCCCACAATCAGCGTTGCGGATATGGAAAAATACGGCTACAAGTGGAACGGTATGCTTCCCTTACAGGAAACAGCCGCCGCGCACCTTTTTGAAAAAGAGGATATGCAGATTTTCCTGCTTTACAGCGACGGAAGCGAGGGCATAGCCGGGAGTGTTGACGAGATACAAAACCACGCGGAAAAAGGCGGCATTTTCGGCGTACATAAGGAGGACTGGATCGCCCTCTGCGAGTACCGGGACATGAAACAGGATTTAGCCGGGAGCGAAGCCGCAAAGGAAGCCCTGCGGGAATATGGCGTAAAAGACACCTTTTCCATTTACCAGCTAAAGGACGGGGACGGTATGCGGGACTACCATTTTGAGCCTTACGACCGCCTGCAGGCGGCGGGGCTTGCCGTGGAAGCAGCGAATTATAATCTGACCTACACCGCAGAGCTTACGCCGGGGACTTCCCTTGAAGATATTTATACCCGTTTCAATATCGACCACCCCGCAGACTTTAGGGGACACAGCCTTTCCGTGTCGGATATAGTGGTGCTTCATCAGAACGGGCAGGACACCGCCCATTACGTTGACAGTTTCGGCTATAAGGAAGTGCCGGAGTTTTTGCAGGAGCAGACACAGCAGCCGGAAAAGGCAAATCCCCTAAAGCACGTCGAGGACACTATCGAGCAGAACGACAACAATTTTGACGGTATCATCAACAACACCCCCACCACTGACGAGCTGGAAGCAAAAGCACGGAGCGGCGAACAGATCTCCCTTGCCGAGTATGCCGCCGCGCTGAAAGCGGAACAGGAACAGGGCAAGGAAAAGAAGCCGGGGAAAAAGGCAGAAAAGAAGCCCTCTATCCGGGCGCAGCTCAAAGCCGACAAGGAACGGGCGGCGCAGAGGAAACAGGCAAGGAGTAAGTCGCAGGACTTGGAAAGGAGCTGACCCTATGGGGAAATTAAATAAATTTGAAGATGTGGACGTGTTCGCTTCCCTTGAAGCCATAATGAAGCAGAACACGGGATTTTATCAGAGCGATTTTGACATTGACAGACAGATCATTGCGGAAAAGGCGGCAAGCCCTAATAAAGAGGATAAGACCCTTTTGTGGCTTTCCCGCCCGTCCGGGACTTACTGCTTCCGGGAGCGTGACGTTTTCATCAAGGACACCGCACCGAATAACACATGGCGTTTCTACAAGGAGCAGACCCGCGACCTTATCCTTGCTTATGCCGTGGAGCTGACCGGGGTACAGGGCGGGAAGATCAAGGGCAACCTGTATGAGCTGGACTATGAAAAGCATTATGAGCGCGTCAAGGATAACACGGTTGACGCGGGGACAGTAACGCTTGTTTATGAGCAGGGGACGCGGGAGCAGCCAGCAGACCGACGCTTTGACGGTTATCCCGACCCCCAGCTTGGAAAGTTTGAACGCTTTGAAGTACAGCCGAAAGACCCGGAAACCCTGCAATCCCTGTTACGGGAGGAAAAGCACAGCCGGGACAAACTGACACCGGGGGACTTTGGGGCGCATATCGAAGCCCTGCATAACAATCTGATTGAGCGGGAAGCGCGGCGCATTGTGGCAGACATGAAAAAGCTGCCTGTCCCCAACAGCCCGGACAAATCACATTTCATGGTGGAGCTGTCCCCGGTATTCACCCGGCTTGCGTCCACAAAGGACACGGAACGGCTTTTCTCCATGCTTCCCTATAAGACCCTTTCCTTTTCCGCACTGAAAGACCAGCGCGGTACATACGCGCTGATCGGAAAGGACGAGAACCGGGACAGGGAGGTAAAAAAGCCCCGCCCCTCTGTCCGGGCGCAGCTTGCACAGGATAAAAAGAGAACCGCCCCGAAAAAGGCGGCAAAAAAGAAAGATCACGGATTGGAGGTATGAGCATGAACAGATTTAACAGTAATTTCACGGTGGAAGAAACCAACCTTTTGAGTATCTACATGACAGGCAGCAAGGAGGGGCTTGTCGTAGCCATGAACGCCGCGCTGCCCTTTATGGAGGGGGAAATGCGGGACTTTGCCGCCCGCACCCTTGAAAAAGTGGTGTGCATGACCGAAGCGGAATTTGCGGGGCTTGCCGTTTACCCCGCCGACGAGGTATGAGCGAGGTCAAGCGGCTCACGCCGCCCCAAAGCCGGAAAGTCAACGCCCTTGTGCGCCGGACGTGCTGCAACTGCGATAACGGCAACTGTATCTTGCTGGACGACGGGGACTATTGCGTATGCCCGCAGCTCATTTCCTATTCCCTGCTCTGTAAATGGTTCCGTATTGCGGTACTGCCCGCCGATAAGGAGCTGTACGCCGAGCTTTACCACACGGAGGATATGCGCCGTTGTAGCGTATGCGGTGCGCCCTTTGCGTCCAGCTCCAACCGGGCTATTTACTGCCCGGACTGCCGGAAACGTATCACCCGCAGACAGACCGCCGAGCGCATGAGGAAAATGCGGGGGAATGTGACGCGGTAGGGGCAAAATAAGCCTTGATTTATGCGGCTTTCCGGGCGGGAAAATGAAGCGGCAAGGGATTTATACCTTTACCCCCGAAAATGCCGTTCTATTGCGTAACATTTTGGTATCTGCACCTATAAGGAAACCGGGGCGCGGTGGCTATGTTGATAGCTGCCGCGTCCCGGCTCTTTTTCGTTCTACAAACTTGAATTTAATTTTGTAACTGCTCAATGATAAAATCTACATTTTCCTCAATAGACTTCGTTCCATCAATGCGTATGATAGGACATTTCAAAGATTGTATCCATTCTTCAACAGTGTTTTCTGGACGAGATTTAACAAATTCAAAGAACTTTTCTTCCTGCTCATATAAATCGCCGCCCATTGACATTCTATTACCGAATTTTTGAAAAGAACGATTTCTAACTCGTTGTATCCGAATATCCTTTGAAACGTCAATCAATACGGCATACCGAAAGAAAGGATAGATATGTTCTCCGTAATCCCCCTTTACAGAAGCAAAAACAAAATTCTCATGTGCTTTAATCTCACTAAAAAGGAGCTTTTCAACTTCTTCACGAGTGCGTGGGGAAGAATAAACATAGTTAGGGTTTGTCTTGGGAAAATATAAATTTTCGTTGTCTATAAAATGAAAATCTAATTTCTCTGCAAGAGCTTTCCCCAATGTACTCTTACCAGAACCATTAAGACCACAAACAATAATACCTGTTCCCATATGATGCTCCATCAATCCCGATTTGTTTATATCTGCATTGCCAGTTCAAATTATATGATATTGCACTTCAAAATTCAACCATATTTCAATATTATCCGCGCTCTGTTCCCCTTTCCCTTTCCGGCTGCTTCTCTGCCTGTAAAATACTGTCAATGTTCCGCTTGATAACATCATATTCCGCAACCTGTTTTTTCAGCTTGCCATAGTCGGCATAAAGGGCTTCTTTCTGTTCTTGGAGCTTTTCATACTCTGCTTGCAGCGCGGGGACGCTGGGGAGCTTCCCGCCGATCTGCGCCGCTTTCAGTGCCTTTGCAGCGGCTTCATGTAGGATAATGCCCCGTTCATGCTCTGCCCGGTACTTCTCTTTGTTCCGGGCTTTCTTGTAGGCTTCATAGAGGGGCTTTGTCTTTTGGTAGGTAGTGACATTCTTAATCAAGACCGCCATATCCGCAAGCCGCTTTTCCACGTCCTTTAGGCTGTCCCCTGCCTGTCCGCTTGCCGCCGTGATTTCCTCTATCCGGGTGAGCAGATCGGCGTACTGTTCAATCCTGTTTTCGGTAAGGAAATTCATAGTCTTTGCCGCCTGTTTGAGATTGTGGATTTTCGCCCACTGTTCATAGCCCCGGCTCTGCTGCGCCTTGATACTGTTCTCAATGTCAATGAGAAGATTAACGCCCTTGCGCTCTGCCTTTGGAGCTTTGGCGGCACGGGTACGCTTGCCCGCTATCCGTTCCCTTATGGCTTCCTCTGTATAATCTGCGCCGAGGGTTTTTAGGCGGGTAAAGCGTTCCTGTCCCGGTGCGCGGCATGAGATATATTTTCCCGGCTTGATCTCATAGCCCGCCGCCTGTAACCGCTGCAACAATTCTTCAAAGTCGGACACTTGGGGAATGAGCGCGTCAACGGCGGTCTTTAGCTTGCCTTTCCAGCTTGTTCCCGTTTTCTCCGCTTGGTACTCCGCATAGCTCTTTCCCTTGCTGCCTTTGCCGGGGACGACGACAGACAATCCATTATCCCGGCACAGCTTGTCGCTCATGTTCCGTATACCGTAATACGTCCGCTTGTTGGAAACATACTTGTGATGATCTACGAAGTTGACCGCACAGAAAATAATGTGGTTATGGATATGCCCCTTGTCAATGTGCGTCGTCAATACATACTCATGCTGTCCCTTTGTTACCGCGTCGGCAAGCTGCCGCCCGATCTCATGGGCTGTCTGATAGTCCACTTCCCCCGGCGCAAAGGACTGTATCATGTGAAAGGCTAAATTATTTCCCTTATCCCGCGCTTGCGAGAGGGTATAGCCAAACTCAATGTCTGCCGTTTCATAGGAGCAGCCGAAAGAGGACACAAGCATTTTCCCGTCTGTCTTGTCCGGGTTTTCGATATAGTCAAGGGCTTGGCTTAGAGTGCTTTTAATAGGCTTAATCTTTGTAACCGCCATATTTCCGCAAGCACCCCCTTGATTTCCTCTATATCCTCTTTGTAGGCGTTCCCCGTCGCGTTTACGCGGTGTGCAATCTGATTGACATTCACCCCGATCTTCTGTATCTCCGCTGTCATTGCTTTTATGTCTGTATGGTCTACTTGGATAATGTACCCGTCAATGGCAATCTTGCGCAGATATGCCGCCATGTTGTTTGTGGGGACGAGCTTCATTTTTTCCTCAATCAGTTTCCGTTCGTCCTCTGTCACATAGAATTTGACCTGTACCGTCCTTTTCCGTCCGCTCATGCGTTTTCGCTCCTTTCCGTTTTCATAGAGGGTTTGGGACACTTCCCAACAAGCAATTTCTGACCGACAAGCCGCAGGGCGCGGGCGGGAAGAAATACGGAAAGGGTACTCCTTTCCTATGCTTGCTATGAAAGTTTTTCTCTACTCCCTACAACACAGAAAAAAGCGATTATGCCAAACTCCATAAAAGAAAAACGCTGCAACCTCAAAAGATTTGCAACGCTTCATAGCCACTATTCAATTTTAGACGGACAGTGTTATTTTTCCTCACCCTCAACCTCTGCAATCTCCCGCGCCGTGGCGGTGACTATTCGTATTCCCGTATCGCTCATATCGTCCAGCAATGCATCAAGCTGCCGCCGCTGGGTATTTTTCCCGGTGGGCTGCTCCAAAAGGAATTGATCTACCGAGATATTGTAACGTAGCATAAGCTCAAAAAATATCTGCAAGCTGGGGTGCTGCCCCTTGTTCTCAATATTCGCAAGGTAGCGTGGGGATATATACATTTCGTCGCATACCTTTTTCCGGCTCTCCTTGCGTCCTGTCCGCGCCGCCTTGATTGCCGCCCCAAAAGCTCTAAAGTCATATTGTGGTACTGGTCTTTTTGCCATAGTTATTCACCCTATTACATTTTACTGTTCACCTTTCCTCTTGGATATGCTTACACAATTCTGCTTATTAGCTTAAATAATTCCTAAACGCTATAACAAACGCCTTGAATTTATTCGGCTAACCGTATATAATTATACTGATAGAGTTTGGAGAAAAGGAGAATGAAAATGTTAGAGTTTATTTCTGCCCCGGAAGCAGCTAAAAAATGGGGTATTTCAGAAAGACGGGTACAAAAGCTATGTGAGGAAAACCGCATACCCGGTGTGGCAAAATTCAGCCGTATGTGGTTGATACCAAAAGACGCAGAGAAGCCTGTTGACGCACGTAAAAAGGTAGTTCAAAAAGTAGATAAATAATTGAGAATTGTCTGCTATCTTCAATTTGATACGGAGGTGCAAAAAATGAATACAAAAATATTGATAGTTGATGATGAAATAGACATTGTGTTAATGCTCCGTAGCTTTTTTGAAAGCAAAGGCTATCTTGTTTTATTTGCCACAAATGGCGAAGAAGCATTAAAACAAATAGAGCGGCAACCAAACATTATTTTACTTGATATAAATATGCCCGGATTGGACGGCTTAGAAGTTTGTGAACGCATTCGCAATTATATATCCTGCCCTATCCTTTTTTTAACTGCCCGAATTGAAGATACTGATAAGGTAAGGGGGTTTGCCGCCGGTGGTGATGATTATATAGTCAAGCCTTTTTCGCTTATGGAGCTTGAAGCAAGGGTAATCGCCCACTTGCGGCGGGAAAAGCGGCACAGCTTTGAAGCACAGGTAAGATTTTCCGGCGATTTGACGATTGACTATTTAGAGCGTTGTCTGTTTTTTTCCGATAAACGTGTTGGGCTTGCGAAAAAGGAATTTGATATTGTAGAATTGCTATCCCAAAATCCGGGACAGGTCTTTGATAAAGAACGGATTTATGAGCGTATTTGGGGTTACGACAGTGAGGGGGACAGTAGCGTTGTAACAGAACATATCCGCAGGATACGAACAAAAATTGCGGCGCATACTGACCGGGTGTATATTGAAACGGTTTGGGGGTGTGGTTACAAATGGATAAAATAGAACGTCCCGGACGAAATTTATCTCTCCGAAAAAGCCTTATATTTTATATTGTTGTTTTTGCTGTTATTGCCATAATTCTTTCAGTAGTGACATTTTCGATATGTGGTAGCATTGCCAATAAAATCAAATCATCTTATCCTTTAACTGGTGAAAAGTATTACTTGACGAATGAACAGGGTGAACAGTTGGGTAATGGTGCTTTTATCGGTGATACAACTATCCCAATGTCTAAACAAGACGAACGCGCAATAGCCTTGTTGGAGCTGATACCTATAATTGTTACACCTGTTTATTCTGCTTTATGTATCATGGCGGCGTCTTTACTGTTTTATAGAAATAAATTGAAAATCCCGCTTGCAGAACTGCGGGCAGCGTCTGAAAAAATATCAAACAACGATTTGAATTTTTCAATCGAATATGACAGTAAAGACGAATTAGGGCAGCTATGTACTTCCTTTGAAATTATGCGGACTACTCTTGTGGGTAACTTTTCTGAAATGTGGAGGCAAGTCGAGGAACGCAAACAACTTAATGCTGCCTTTGCGCATGATCTGCGTACTCCGCTTACAGTATTGAAAGGGTATGATGAAATGCTGCAAACAAGCGAGCATTCTCAAACTAAAGAAATTGCCGTTACTATGGGAAAGCATATATCACGTATGGAAACCTATGTAAGCAGCATGAGCAAACTCCACCGCATAGAAGATACACAGCCGGAGTGCAAACCTATTCTTTTGCAGCCATTTCTATCTTCTCTGTATGAAAGTGCAAAAATTGTATGCGCACAAAATGAAAAAGAGCTGCGTTTGCAAAATGAAGTGTCTGTTTCACGGCTCTCTCTTGATAGTTCGTTTATTTCACAAGTATGTAATAATCTGATTTCAAATGCTGTACGGTATGCCCAAACTACGGTAACATTATCTTTCGCTTTAAAGGATAACATTTTTTTGCTTTCGGTATCAGACGACGGAAAAGGCTTTGATAAAAATAGTCTGCATAAGGTAACAGCTCCATATTTTACAGAGGAAACAGACCATTCCGACCACTTTGGACTTGGGCTATATATATGTAAATTACTCTGCGAACATCACGGCGGCTATTTGAAAATTGACAATATTCCAAATGGTTCAAAAGTTTCTGCATTTTTTGAATCAATGCCTTGTAGATAAAAAGTAGATAATTCCCCTTTATACTCTCCATGAAAACACATGGAGAGTATTTTTGCTTTCAGTGAAGAAAGGAGTTTTATATGGAATTAAAGACAATCGAGCTGACCAAAAAATTTGGCTCAAAAACTGCTGTAAACCATTTGAATATAACTCTGACAAATGGCGTTTATGGCTTGTTAGGCGCAAATGGGGCTGGAAAGACTACATTTATGCGACTGTTATGCAATATTCAAACTCCCACGTCCGGGAAAATTGTTTTGAATGGTAAAAACATTGTGGGACTTAATGAAAAGTACCGTGATCTTTTAGGTTATCTCCCACAACACTTTGGCTATTATCCCGATTTTTCAGCACTTGATTTTTTGCTGTATGTATCTGCCCTAAAAGGATTAAGTGAAAAAAGAGCAAAGAAAAAATCAAAGGAACTGCTTGAAGCTGTTGGCTTATCTGCTGAAAGCAGACATAAGATTAAAACCTTTTCCGGCGGTATGAAGCAGCGTTTGGGGATTGCACAGGCAATGCTCAACGATCCCCACATTTTAATCTTAGATGAACCAACGGCGGGGCTTGACCCAAAAGAGCGTGTACGCTTCCGTAATTTGATAAGTGCCTTTGCTAAAAACCGCATTGTGATTTTGTCAACACATATTGTTTCAGATGTAGAATTTATCGCAGAAGAAATCATTATGATGAAATCGGGGCAGATTATCCACTTTGGGGAACCGCAGGAAATTACTTCGGAGATTAACGGGCAAGTATGGGAATGTATTGTCCCGGCTGCTCATGCTGAAAGATATGCAGCTTCATTTAATACAAGCAATCTCCGTAACACAGACCGGGGCGAAACGATATTAAGGATAATTTCTGATCGTCCGCCTATGGAAAATGCAGTAAAAGTGCAACCGAATTTGGAAGATTTATATTTATTTTACTTCAAAGGAGATACAGAAGAATGAAAAAACTAATTCAATTTGAATTGAGGAAAATATTCTCAAAACGTCTTACACAAGTTACTTTAATAGCATTGTTGCTTTTGTCGTTCCTTTTGGGTTTTTCGGCTTATCAAAATATGTATGCCTTTGACGGAAAAAACCGCGAGGGTACAGGGCGGACAGCCGTTGAAATTGATAAGTCTGTCGCAGAAAAATATGAGGGAATATTAACTGATGAAAAGGTACAACAAATGATTGCAGAGTTCAAGCCTACACAGGATTTGCATGGTATGAATGCAGTGTATCTTTATCAAAACTCCTTGCAATCGGCTTTGTTTCGTAAATTTTCTGATATGAATGGCAACTGGAATGGTCTTAGTGTTTCTGATGTATTCGGAAATGAAGAAATCAAGATTGGATATACACATGGTTGGCTCAAAACAAGTGAAAATATGGTAAGAATATTTATAGTTTTATCATTAGTTGTCGCTATTATGACTGCACCTGTTTTTTCGGGAGAATATGGGGGCGTTGACAATATCATTTTAACAAGCAAGTACGGAAAAACAAAATGTGCAACAGCAAAAATCATTGGAAGTATTTTAGCCGCATTGATTGTAACTATCGTTGTATCGGCAATTAACCTTATATATGCTTTTATACTGTACGGAAACGGGGGGCTGGATTGCAGTATTCTCTTTGCGCCTGCGGACTTCGTTGAGGGATATATTCCATTTAATATTACCTGCGGTACATTGTTAAAATATCAAATACTTTTGGCTTTTACCAACACTATTAGTATTACAGGTATTACATTGGTTTTGTCTGCTGTATGTAAAAATCAAATGGTAGCATTAGTCGCTTCTGCTGCAATTTATCTTTTCCCTATCATGCTGCCTGTTACTGAAACAAGCCCATTATTCAAAATCATTACACTTTTGCCACTGTATCACGCACAGTTTGTTTCCCTCATGTCGGTAGAACAAATAAGTGGTAATGTACTTTATGCACTAATGGCTGTACCAGTTGCATTGATACTTATGGGGATTGGTGTTTTTATTTCCCGTAGGATTTTTGCAAAACATCAAGTTTCATAAATAGACTAATTAAGATATATAAATCAACATTAAACTGCCGCACGACGGCAAAAGAAAAAAAGCCGTCGTACAGCAGAGGTATTTTCATGCGCCTATTTTACACGGCGGCTTTTGAGAGATCAAAGCCGCCGTTTCTTTTATCCTCTAAAGTAATACGCGGTTTTTGTTAAAGCGGCGGCGAAAGGAGGTAGCCGCCGTGAAGCACAAACCGTATCGACAAAATTCGCCAATTCTTGATTTATCAAAAAAAGCCCGTCCACCACCGGGGCATACTTTACCCATGAATATGAACTGTGTAATCAACTGAATACTGCTTACAATTCCCTTGCGTCCGTTTGCATTTTGCAGACGGGCGTATTTTGCTTTATCCTCAAAAAATTTTTCAAAAAGACCTGCTTTCGTTTGGCAGTTTTTGAAATTTTTGTGGTGTGGGGTATGAAAGGGGAAATCAAACAATCACCCGCTTTCGCGGACGCGAAAGGAGGTGAGAACATGAACGAACCTAATCGTACCGAATGGGAAATACGTTGCGCTTTTAACGGTTTCTGCAAACGGGCGTTGAAGTATGAAGCAAGCAACGCCCACCGTGACGTAAGACACCACCAACTGCGTGAAGTTGCTTTTTCAAGCCTGTTGCCGCAGGAAGAAGAACAGCTTTACACAACTGACCGTCATTTTGCGAATGAAGAAGCTGATGATAAGTCTTTTTATGTGGCTGGAATGGAAATTACGCCGAAACTTTTGGCTGACGCTATACACGCGCTGCCGGAAGAAAAACGCGACACGGTATTACTGTATTATTTCTTTGAAATGAGCGACCCGGAAATAGCGAAGCTCCTTAATATTTCAAGGAGTACGGTACAGTACCGACGGACAAGCTCTTTTGAGCTGCTGAAACGCTATTTGGAGGAACGAGCCTATGACGAAGAACAGTAACAGCGACCACGACGAACGCGGTTTGTTGCCGTTCCCGGTAATCATAGCCGCAACCAAAGGCGACCCGGACGCAATGAAAATTGTGTTGAGCCATTACGAGGGCGATATGCTTACCCTGTCTGTCCGCAAAATGCGCGACGAGCGCGGTAATACATATTACGGGACAGATCAGGACATATACGACCGTCTGCGTTCCCGGCTTATCCGGGCGGTATTGGATTTCAAGGTCTGATATATCCCCGTGTTTACGATCCCCTTTCCGCAAACACGGTATGTTTGACCTGTTTTGAACCTTGACAAAGAAAGCGGCGCAAGATAACGGCGGCGCAGTATAGGGCAGATCGGGTACGTCCCTTTTGCGCCGAGCCATACGGCGGGTGCGCCATGACGCTATCCCGGTAGGATTTCTCCTGCCGGGACAGCCGAGCGACCAACACCGCGCCGGGGAACAAGTTTAGCAGCTTGCGGGCGACGACCGCGCAGAATATACAATGATACTCCCTTACCGCCACAGTCCGAGCGTTCAAAGCGTCGCAGGCAATGGGTAGGGCTGCATGAGAACCATGCAGGGGTGAAACTCCCGTGAGGTTATGCTGATAACCGCCCGATCACAGCCCCTTTTTAACTATTAACCTTTTACCCATTTTGAAAGGGGGATTTATAGAAATGAACAATGCTGATGTGCCTATTTGGGAAAAATACACGCTTACCATTGAAGAAGCGTCAAAATATTTCCGCATTGGGGAAAACAAGCTGCGGAAACTTGCAGAAGAAAATCCCACGTCGGGCTGGGTGATCTTGAACGGGAACCGTATTCAGATCAAGAGGAAACAGTTTGAAAAAGTCATTGACACACTGGACGCAATTTAGCAAAAAGATAGTGAAAAAGAGCCTTGAATATGCTATAATAGATATAGGCATATCAAGGCTCTTTCCGACACGGAAAGGAGCAAAACAATGTCGGAGAAAAGACGAGATAACAGAAACCGCATTTTGCGTTCGGGAGAGAGCCAAAGAAAAGACGGGAGATATGCTTATAAATATACTGATACTTTTGGCAAAGTGCAATTTGTCTACGCTTGGAAGTTAGTGCCTACGGACAAGACCCCTGCCGGGAAGCGTGACGACATATCCCTTAGAGAAAAGGAAAAAGAGATACAGAAAGACCTTGACGACGGGATAGACACAATCGGTAAGAAAATGACGGTCTGCGAGCTTTACGCGAAGCAGAACCGCCACCGGGGAAATGTAAGGCACAACACCACAAAAGGGCGTGAGCGGCTGATGAAGCTGCTGGAAGCGGATAAACTTGGTTCCTGCCCTATTGATAGTGTGAAGCTGTCCGACGCGAAAGAATGGGCGTTGCGCATGAAAGAAAAGGGAATATCCTATAAGACCATAAGCAATGACAAGCGTTCTCTGAAAGCTGCTTTTTATACAGCGATACAGGACGATTGTATAAGGAAGAACCCCTTTGACTTCCAGCTAAACACCGTGATCGAGGACGACACAGAGCCGAAAGTACCTCTCACAGCGGAACAGGAAGAAAGCCTTTTATCCTTTATGGAAAGTGATAGCGTCTATCAGAAATACCGTGACGAGGTTATCATACTGTTAGGGACGGGGCTTAGGATTTCCGAACTCTGCGGGCTGACTGACACCGACCTTGACTTTGAAAGCCGGGTAATCAATGTAGACCACCAGCTTTTACGGAGCGCAGAAACGGGCTACTACATAGAGAAGCCCAAAACGCAGAGCGGTATCAGACAAATTCCAATGAGTGAAAAAGTGTATGAAGCGTTGGGGCGCGTGTTGGAGAACCGTAAGGGAGCGAAAGCGACCACCATTGACGGGTACAGCAATTTCCTTTTCCTTAACCGGGACGGTTGCCCGAAAACGGCAACCAGCTATGATAATATGTTCCGGGGGCTTGCAAAGAAGTATAACAAGTGCCATGAGGAAGCGTTACCGAAAGTAATGACACCCCACACCCTACGCCATACGTTCTGCACCAACTTAGCCAATGCCGGAATGAACCCGAAAGCGTTACAGTACATCATGGGACACTCCAATATCACTATGACGCTGAACTACTACGCACACGCAACATTCGCTTCCGCAAGGGCTGAAATGGAAAGGCTGATTGCAGCATAGCCGCAGACGGATTTACTACTTCTTTTACTACCATTGAGAGGGAAAACCTAAAAGGTTTTGAGAGTATATGAGAACTTCTCCCCATATCTAAAATGCCGGGAAAGCCCGAAAATACGGGCTATACCGACATATAAGAACTTCTAAAGAGATAATCTAAATTCACCAATAATTTTTCTACAAAAAAACACTGGTTTCCCTATGAAAAACTCCTCTTTTTTCATATTGATACCAATTTTCTGTCTCTGCTATAATAAAGTCAGGTAAAGGCATTGCGTCGCAATAGCCAAAACCAGAACATTTCCGGGAGGAACCACATGTACACTCTCAAACAGCTGACTCAAAGCACAAGGCTTTCGGACCGCACCCTTCGCAATTACCTGGATGCGGGCATTCTTCACGGTCGAAAAGAAAACGGCATATGGACCTTTACCCCACAGCAGGTCAGCGACTTTTTTCAGAACGAAACGGTGCGGTCGGCAATCCAGGCTAAAAACAAATCGATTGTGAATGATTTTTGGAATGATACACATAAGAAAACGAATTCCGCCTGTATGATCTGGGATATGCCGGAAGAGGATCCCGTACGCCTCATGCATTTTATCTGTGATGCTGTCAATCGAAAAGAAGGGATGACGATGTCCTTTGAAAGCAGGCAGGACAAGAGCCGGATTATCTTAAGCGGAAGCGAAGCCGATATCTTTGAAATTCTGACGGAATACCATCGTCAGTTTCCATAAAAAAGCATATCCGGCATCATTCTGAGTGCGTATCCATCTGAAAACGTTTTCCATCATGGTAAATAATGTGACAGCTCCGTGTCCGGTACAGGCCGTCAGGAAAAACCATTTACCGTCAAAAATCAAATTCAGCCCCGGAGAAGGAGAATGCCATGAAACTGTTATCTCTATATGAAGCAGTAAATAAAATTTTAAGCCGACTTGACTTCAGCCGGCTGTACTCTCATTTCAGCAAATACAGATTCGCACTGTATAACCACACTGAAATATGTCTGGATGGGAAAATCATACCCTATGATCAGCGATTTCTCGCCAATACCTCCATCCTGTACGAAGGAGACTACATCGCAATCTGGAATGTAGCGCCTGAACAGCAGGCCTCTCTCGATGCGGAGCTTCTGGCCTATGGGATCGTCCACGAAATGTTCCATTGCTTCCAGCTCCAACAGGGCGAGGAGAGGTTTCCCGATGACCTGAAATTACTGGTCTATCCCTCCGACCCGGCCCATTACGCCGCCAAGTACCAGGAAAATCAATATCTGATAGATGCCTTCTCCGGCTGCAACATAGAAAGTCTGGTTCGGTTCTCAGAAATCAGGAATGCCCGTCTTGCCGGATACGGCGGTCTTACGGAAGAGCTGAAAGCAGAGACCATAGAAGGCGTGGCTGAATATGTGGGTCTGAAGGCCCTGAAAATTATCAACGAAGAAAAATATTGGAAAATCACTCTGGATTATGTGGATAAACTGAAAAACAATCTGGACCTGCTCTTCGATATCCGAAGAATTTCTTATTACACAGGCCCCCTCTTTTGCCTGACTCTGGAAATGCTGGGACTGCCCGTCAGGAATGAATTCCATGGCCTGCCTGTCTATCGGCAGAATATCCCTTTCCCTTCCGTCTCAGCAGAAGCAGCCGCACCAAATACCGCCTTGCTCACCGAGGTTACCAACCGTTTCCAGGCCCTGACGAAACGCAGACAAAGCATCCTTTCCACCCACATGGCCCAAAGCACCTGTGTGGAATATCCCGCCTTCATCTGCGGGTATGACCCCATGAATATGTTCCAGGTGGAAAATCTGCTGTACTGCAGTCACTTTGTCTTCCTGCAAAAGGGCGCCGAAACCATAAAAAAAGAAGGCCCGATTCTCCTTATGCTGAAAGAAGACTCGGACCGTGAGATTGCGGGATATTATGAATTGTCCCAATAGTCTTTCTTTTCGGAAATGTTATATCCTCTCTTCTTCCTTACTTTTGGCCGTTCCCATATTCCTTTATTATGTCCAGGGCCTCCATCAGCTCCGCCGGCACAGTCATATCCGCGCTCCGCATCCCCTCCTGCAGCTGTTCTTCCGTCCGAAAGGTGACGATGGGAACAGTGGGGAATGCCTGCCGCATCAGATACGCCAGAGAAAGCTCGCTGACAGGCAATCCCCAGTCCTTAAGAAGCCGCAGAATCTGTTCATTCTGCTCATTCTCATACTGCACCCGCAGCTGTGGCCCGATTTCCTCCCCGCGGATTCGCTTGCTCAGATACCCCTGGGCCATGGAAGTGTACGCCATGGCACTTTTCCCGGTTCTGCGGTGATACTGCCAGGTGTCGTCGTCCATCAGTACCAGTGTCCGGTCCGGCACGCCCTCCCTGTTGATCGCCGCCAGACTCCACATCAGCTGATTACACACGAATCCCGGAATTCCCTGGGCCTTCGCGCATTCGTCGGCCTCAGTCAGCCGTGACAGCGTCCAGTTGGAGCAGCCATACCAGCGAATCTTGCCACGCCTTCTCTGCTCTTCCAGCGTTCCCAGCAGTTCTGCAACCGGCACCGTCACATCATCCCGGTGAAGAAAATATAAATCCACATACTCTGTCTGCAGTGCCTGCAGGCTCTCATCCAGGTCCTCTACAATGCATTCCGGGGTTACCCTGGGCACGGAAGTTGCCTCCATGGCCGGATGACATCCTTTCGTGCTGATGATTATGTCTCCGCGTCTGCCGCTTCGTTTCAGCCAGCGCCCGATGACATGCTCGCTTTTGGCCCGCTCCCCCGGCGTCCAGTCGCCATATACATGGGCTGTGTCGATAAAATTCCCGCCCAGATCCAGGAAACGTTCCAGCTGCTCTCCCGCCTGCTTTTCCGCCATTTCCACACCGTACTTTACCGTCCCCAGACAGACATCAGATACTTTCAGATCCGTGTCCTGCAATACTTTATACCGCATAATCGCCTCCTGTATTTCATCCTCCTCTGACTGTTACAGGGGCTATGTTGCCAGAGCCTTTACCCTTCTCTCCACGTCGGCCGCAAATCTCCGGATCCTCCGGGGATGCAGGCGTGAGTAAAGATAATACGGATAGTCCGTTCCCTCCAGCTCCCGCTCCAGGGAGTCTGCCATGTTCAAAAGCTCTGTCACTGTGGCCCCGGCCTTCTTCGCGTCCTGTTCATCTTTCGTCTGCTCCGCCCACACAGTCAGATACATAGCCCGGGTGGTCACATCGCAGAATTCAGCGAACAACACCATTGTCCGAATCACGGCTTTCATATCCTCCGCAAACGCTGCCGGCGCACCCAGTCTGTCTATATCCAGTATAGCATATAATTCTTTCGTCTGCACAATGGCTTTCTTCTTTTCCGCAAAAATATTTTTCATGTTTTCTTCGGTGACAGCCACCCGTTTTGATGCACCTTTCTCCCAGTCGTCCCGGGAATGAATCACCGTCATAATCTCAAAAGCCTTGTCAATGGTATAAGGCGCCTGGTCACTCTCCAGATACTGATGTCCCAGAATATAGCATGCTCCCGCAAAAGCCTCCCAGGAAGCCTTCATAAAGTCCCTGAGATTTTTCCAGGCTTCCGGATTGGTCAGCACTGCCTTTTCCTGAAGCTGCGACGCACTCTTCAGAGGAGAGTACAGTCCCTCCTCCACCCATCTGCAGTAGATGGCATCCGGCTCTGTGTCCAGATTCCTGGTGAGCATGGCCCCGGCATACAGATTCACCAGGCTGGGCGTACAGTGCACGGAAGCATCGTGAATCAGCTCCCAGTCCGTTCGAAACCACGCCCCCACGGCGCCTTTCTCATAACAGATTTCCAGCCTCTCCCTGATATCTTCCACCAGACTCATGGGCGCCACACCCATGCCGAAGTATTGTCCCCAGGTATCAAACTCAATATATTCCCGCAGCTTTCCCGTGTTCCCGATTTCCGGATTGATGGGAAAAGTAGGATAATAGTCATGGGGCTGCGCCTTCAGCGCGATAATAATTCTGTCCGAAATTTCTTCGCATGCCCGAATCATCAGACTCTGCTGTTCCGCCGTATAGGCGAAGTCCCTGACAATCAGCTCCTTCCCAGCCTCGGAGATTGGGCCATACATGGCTTTCAGCACATTGACATACCAGTCAAAGTCTTCCGTCCGGCGGCATCTCTCACAGTGACACCTGTTCGCCGCAATGGACACCGGGCTCTCTCTGGTACCCAGACTTACGATAATGCCTGCAATATCCGGAAAAAGCTCAAATAATTCTCTGAATTTCACCTCCAGAAATTCCAGCCAGAACGGATGATTGGGGCACACTGTGCCGTCACCGTTTCTCAGCTCCGGGAACAGTTCAAAGACAGATTCCAGCGTATAGATTTCCTTGATTTCCAGGTAGAATCCGATTCCCTTCTCCTTTGCCCTGCGGATTACCCCGTCCATATAGTCCCTCTGGTACAGTACCCCCTGCCGCCGTACCGGCCATCGTTCCCACAGAATATCATTGTCATAATATTTTTCCGGGAACACAAGCTGGTCCACCAGGTCATTCTGATGGAAAATCAGCGCATTCAGCTCCTCTTTCTCCATAAATTCCAGCGCCATGTCCACCTGGGCCTGCTGCCACATCCGTGAACTGTGTATCTCATAACCTCGAAATTCAAATTTTCTCACAGGAATCACTCTCCTTTTCTTCCTTCTCCATGCTTTTCCGCCCACATGTCAAAATTTCTCTCCCGCTTCCCGCCGGCCGCCCCGGCAGTGCCTGAGCATTATTTCTCTCCATTTCACCCCTTCAGCCCTGAAGTGGCAATTCCCTCTATAAAATATTTCTGTGCGAATATGTAAAGCAGTACCGGCGGCAGCATGGTCAGCAGAGACATGGCCATGAGCTGATCCCAATGTACCGTGTCCGCCACGTCCAGGGACATCCGAAGAGCCAGGGACACCGGATATTTGCTGACGCTGTTGATGTAAATCAGCGGATTAAAGAAGTCATTCCACCGCCACACGAACTGGAAAAGTGTCACGGAGAAAATCGCCGGTTTTGACAGCGGCACAATGATTCCGGCAAAGATGCCGAAGGAACCGCATCCGTCGATTCTGGCCGATTCGTCCAGTTCCCTGGGAAGTCCCCGGATAAACTGTATCATCATATAGATAAAAAACGGATACGTGGCGAAAACTGCCGGTACAATCACAGGCTTATAGCTGTCCAGCCATCCCAGCCGGTTAAAAAGCAGATACCGGGGCACCATCAGCGTCTGCTCCGGCAGCAGCAAAGTAGAAATCACCAGCGCAAAGCACAGTTTCTTCAGCGGAAAATGAAACCTGGCAAATCCGTAAGCCACCAGCATACTGGAGAACACAGTAAAAAACACCGTGGGCACCACCAGCAGAAATGTATTGACAAAATAAGTCAGATACGTGTATCGCCCGTTTCCCTTCCACCCTTCCACAAACGCCGAAAGCCGAATCTGCTTCGGAAAAATGCTCAGAGAAGTGATAATTTCATTATTTTCCTTAAAGGAAGAGCCAATCATCCACAGCAGCGGATAGACCATCACCACCGCCAGTGCTGTCAGAAACACATAACACAGCAGCTGTCCCACAGTCCTGCTTTTGTGTCTGTTCTTTTTTCTCTTCCTGTCCTTGTTCTCTGCTCCCATATGCCTTAGTTTCCTCCGTCCTGATAGAAAGCCCAGTATTCCGATGACCGGAAAATCAACGCGGTAAGTGCCATGATGATGACAAACATAATCCAGGAAAGGGCCGAAGAATATCCCATCTTCAGATAGGTAAAGCTGTTGTCATACAGCATCATCCCATACAGATAAGTGGATTTCAGCGGTCCGCCTTTCGTAATCAGGAAGGGTGCCGCGAACTCCTGAAACGCGTTAATCATCTGCATAATAATATTGAAAAGGATAATGGGTGTAATCATGGGCACTGTAATCCGAAAGAACATTTTTACCTTTCCCGCGCCATCCACCTCCGCCGCCTCATACAAATCCCGGGGAATCTGTTTCAGCGCCGCCAGAAACAGCACCATGGAAGAGCCGAACTGCCACACTGACAGCATGCTGATGGTAAACAGCGCATTCCGCGGACTTCCCAGCCAGTCTACAGCCGTAATTCCCAGCTTTCCCAGCATCAGATTGATCAGGCCGTTCCTGTTAAAAAGGAACCTCCACAATATGGATATTCCCACACTGCCGCCCAGAATGGACGGCAGATAATATAGTACCTTAAATGCGCCGATGCCCCGGACCTTCATATTCAGCAGCATGGCAATCAACAATGCAAACGCCAGCTTCAGCGGCACGGAAACGACAACATACAGCACTGTCACTTTCAGTGACTGCACAAAAATCCTGTCATGGGTAAAAATTTCCCGAAAGTTTTCCAGGCCGATAAAATCCCAGGACTTCAGCATGGAAAGATCCGTAAAGGAGTAAAAAAACGAGGCTGCCAGAGGATAGGCCTGAAATACCAGAAATCCGATGATCCATGGCGCAATGTACAGAAATGCTGCATAGTCACCCTTTCTATACTGATGTTTCGTTCTGTTCTGTCTCATCGTCCACTCCCTTCCGCACTTCCGTCATTGCTCCGCATTTCCCTTCTTCAGTTTCTCCAACGTATACACCAGATCCTCATAGAGCTTCTGCCCCGCTTCCTCCGGCTCCATCTCCCCATATCCCACCTTGTGAGAATAATCACTGATTACCGCCGCGCACTCCGCATTCAATGTGGGGCCGTTCTCCGGGCTTCCGCCGTCCGCCAGCGCCTGCTCCAGCATGGAGGATACCTGGGGAGAAATCAGTCCGTCCTTTTCCAGCTGCTCTCTGGCCTTACTGTTGGCCGGGATTCCTCTGGTATCCCCGGTAATCTGGATGGCCTCCGGGTCATTCATAAACCAGTTGATAAAGGCGGCCGCCTCTTCCGGATGGGCACAGGCTGTGGGAATGGCCAGCATCATGGTAGGTGCTATGGTGATGGAGGAATCCTTTGCGCCCTCTTTCACCACCCATCTCATGGTGTCGATTTCAAAGGGCGATGCCGACACGATGGAAGGCAGATTGGAAGCACTCAGAACCGTCATGCCCCAGCTGCCTTCCAGCCAGTTGGGAATCTGGTCCGCAAATACGGTCTCATACAGAACACTTTCCTCGAAAGGCGGCATGGTGCCAGTCTCCACCAGTCTCCGTACCATCTCCATGCATTCCACCAGGTCCTCCGGTGTACACATCAGCTCATACCTGTCATTAATCATATTTTCGCCGTATTTTTGTTTGATGAGATCTCTGGTCACATAGACCAGCACATCGTTGGTGAGAAACAGCAGATGCGCGTTCTCATCCTGTCCATGCACCTTCTCTCCCGCTTCCAGAAGCTCCTCCCAGTCCCAGTCATTGGAAGCTGTCAGCCCGTATTTTTCGAAAAATTCTGTGTTATACAGCGCCCCCCTGCCGTTGATTCCGCAGGGAACCCCGATGAGATATCCGTCCTGTCCGCAGTAATTGTCAATAAAATCTCTGTCAAAGGCTGAGAGATCAATCTGGTCAGAGATATCGTTGATATTCAGAAACGGTTTCCCCTGCGCACTCAGATCCCCAATCCATTTATAGTCCACAGATACAATTTCCGGCTGGGTACCACCTGACATTTGTGTCAGAAGTTTCTGATAGTAAGAATCAAATCCCATGTACTCATACTCAATCACCACATTTTCATTCAGCTCCATGTACCGCTCGATGGCTTTGATGGTGGCCTCATGTCTGGTGTCTCCACCCCACCAGGAAAACCGCAGTGTAATCGGCTCCTCCTTTTTGCCCTGACAGCCTGTGAGCAGAATTGTCAGCATGGCCAGCACACACACCGAACAGATCCTTCGTTTCATTTTCATACGTCTCCTCCTCTTTTCATCCTGTTTTTACTTTCCCGGCAGTGCCGTCAGCTGTTGGCAGCAATCCCGTAACCTGTGTGGACTGCCACTCCTTTTGACGGCTGCCGGTAATCTTATCCTACCATGGGAAACAGTGCAATAATAGTTGCGTTACATCTGAAAAAGTGTCATTTTATACGATTGCGCAGCCAAATTACCGAACAATTACCAATTGACAAATCTGCCTTCCATCCCTGAAAATAGAGTAACAGTTATCACAGTTTTCCGGACGGCAGTTTGAGCAGGCCGTCAGGGGAACAGCAGGCCTGACAGTCAATCTCAACGACATGACGGCAAAAAGGATAAGGAGTGAAAAAATGTATAAACTTGGTATAGCTGATGACGAACCCAAAATAGTAACCGGCCTCCGGGAATTCTATCCCTGGGAAGACATGGGCTTTACCATCTGTGTGCAGGCCCGGAACGGTCAGGAACTATGGGAATATATGCAGAATAACCATTTGGATGTGGTGCTCACTGATATCTCCATGCCGGTGATGAGCGGAATCGAACTGGCACAAAAGCTGGCCGGTACCTCTACGGTAATTGTGTTTTTAAGCGGATATGCCGATTTTCAGTATGCCAGACAGGCCCTGCACTATAATGTCTATGATTATATCCTGAAACCGGTCAAATATCAGGAGCTGCTGGATGTTTTCCATAAAATACGGGGAATTCTGGACATGGCCCGGTCAGACGCTCCCTCCGCACCCGTCTGCTATTACCAGACCATTGTGGACAAGGTAAATCAGTCTATCCTGGAGGACCTGCCAGGGGCCTCCCTGAAAAGCGCTGCCGCAAAGGTAAGACTGAGTCCCGGCTATCTGTCCTCTCTGTACAAACAGCAGACCGGACAGAACCTTTCCCAGTTTATTCTGGAAGCCAAAATGAGCTGTGCCGGCAAAATGCTTTCCGACGGCGTTCTCAAAGTCTATCAGATTGCGGAAAAGCTGGGGTATGAAGACCCGAAGAATTTTACGAGAGCGTTTCGCAGCTTTTACGGCTGCTCGCCCAGAGAATACAAAGGCGGTGGATCCTATGAAGACTGTTAATGTGAAAAAACAGTTTGTGAAGAAAAATTTTCTCATTCTGTTCAGTGCATTTGTTCTGCCCACACTGCTTCTGGGCTCTCTGATGGTGTATTTCTCCTGGCGGGATGTAGAACACGACGCCCGTCGGAGACTGGAAAACACAGTCAGCCTGGCGGCGGAACATCTGAATTCTCTCACCGATGAAAGCAAGGCGGTAAATGTGTATATAGAGAGCAATCAGCTGCTCTCCAGCCTGAGCCGTATGATGAACAGCAAAGCCATTCAATACCCTGAAATGATTGCTTTCCGGCACTTCTCCTCTTTTATTAATTCCATTGTCTACTCCAATACTCTGATAGACTCCATCTATCTTCATCTTCCGAATTCTCTGGACAGAGTCTATACCTCGACGGGCAATTTCGTCTTCCTGGATAGCCTCACCGACCGGGAATGGGTGGACATGCTGTCCTCCGGCGGCACCGGACAGTGGCTCTGCGCCCGGGTCAAAACCGATTATCCCTTTGAGACCCCCCGTCAGGTTCTGACAGTCTTCAACACTTTTCATAACTTTGAAGGGGGAAGCGTCATTAACTTTTCGGCTGAAAATATACGCCAGACCTATGACTCCATGCTGTTTTATGAGTCACAGATCCTCTTTCTTCTGGACTCGGACAACCATATCCTGGTTCACAATGCCCGGCTTCCCGATGAAGAATCGAATGTATGGAAAGAAGCCTTCCTGGACGACACTTTCGTAAGCCGTCATCTGGTCCACACCGGGGAATATCCGGAATATGGTCTTCGCCTTGTGACGGCAGTACCCAACAGAATACTGTATCGTTCCGCCATTCAGAACGCTCAGCTCACGGTCACCATCACCCTGATGATCGCGCTGATTACCGTAGTTCTCGCCTACATCTTGTCTCTGAACAGCTATCACCAGTTAAATCAGATTGTCAGTCTCCTGGACAGTGCGGCCAAAAAAGAGCCTTTGCCAGAAGTGGAATACAATACCCGGGATATGTATTCTCAGATTCTGCACAACATCATTCGCATTTTCCTGGAGAATAATTATCTGCAGATTCAGCTGTCCGAGCGAAAGCTGCGGCTGCAGACGGCTCAGCTCCAGGCGCTGCAATACCAGATTAATCCACATTTTCTGTACAACACTCTGCAGACCATCAACTATGAAATTCTGGCTCTGACAAAAGGCAGGCAGACCCATGCCAATCAGATGGTGGAGAATCTCTCCGATATCATGAGATTCTCCCTGGAATCCCCCAGTACCTTCGTCACCCTGGACGAGGAGCTGGAACATTGCCGCAAATATATAGAAATCCAGCAGGCCCGGTATGAAAACGGTTTTCAGGTTATCTGGGACACAGACGAAAGCCTTGCCGAAACCAGGATTCCGCGGCTTCTGCTGCAGCCTGTTGTAGAGAATGCCATCGTTCACGGCCTGAAGCAGACTCCGGGAAACGGCCGTATCAAGATTACTGTCCGGAAAAAGTACCGTGAAGCGGCTATAGAGATCCGTATCTGCGACAACGGCTCCGGCATCCCCCCGGACAGGCTTCAGGAGATACGGCGGCGGCTTCAGGACAGTGACCTGGAATACACCTCCGCCCATATCGGCCTGCCCAACTGCTGCCAGCGGCTCCTTCTCACCTACTCGCCGGAAAGTATGCTCCATATACACAGCAAAGAGGGCATGGGAACCGTAGTGTGGTTCCGCCTGCCCTCTTCGTAAATCATTACTGTCTCAGCCCGGCATTGTCGGAATTGCTGTGTAGATAAAGCGTCAGTCCAGCACCCCGGAAACCGGCAGATTCTTCATGGCGTCTCTCCTCTGATACGGGGAGACAAGCTCTATGCAGCGCCCCTCTGCGCTGCTCTTCTCAAAGGTGGTGAGAATCTCCAGCACATGAAGCGTCTGCTGTACGTCTGCGCGGAATTCCCGTTTCTCCCGCAGGGCCTTCGCCATATCCGCCAGTCCCAGCCCTCTGCTGTTCTCTTTATAGTCATACAGAAGAGGCATCTCCTTAAAGCTTCCGTCCTCCGGCCGAAGCAGCCAGATACTTCCTCCGAAACCATTGGGATCCGGCACACGCAGCGTCCCCTTCGTCCCGTAAATCTCCAGAAAGGCCTGACGGTCATAGTAAACGTCAAAAGTGGTGAGCACTGTTCCGATGGCTCCGTTCTCGAATCTCAGCAGTCCTGTGGTATAGGTGGGCACTTCCACGTCCACCACCGTTCCCTTTTTCGGCTGGCTGGTGATGATTCTCTGTTCAAAAGCCCGTCCGGTCATCCCTGTGATTTCCTTCACCCTTCCCACCAGATTCACCAGCGCTGTCATATAGTAAGGCCCCATGTCCATCATTGGCCCGCCGCCGTACTGATAATAGAACTCCGGCGCGGGATGCCAGCTCTCATGACCATGACAGACCATTCTCGCTTCCGCGCCGATGACATCCCCAATCAATCCGTCGTCAATCAGCCTCCGGCAGGTCTGAATGCCTGCACCCAGGAAAGTATCCGGCGCTCCGCCCAGCAGAAGCCCTTTTTCCTTCGCCAGTGCCGCCAGCTCTGCGCCCTCCTCATAAGTGGCCGCCAGGGGCTTCTCACTGTACACATGCTTACCCGCCTCCAGAGCTGCCTTTGTGGTCGTAAAATGTTCGTTGGGACGGGTCAGATTCAGAACAATTTCTATTTCCTCATCCGCCAGCATTTCCTCCATGGTATCGTACACTTTGGGAATACTATATTCTTTTGCGGCTTCCTCCGCCTTCTCCCGAAAAAGGTCGCAGACACCGACAACCTCTACTTCCTGAAACAGGCCTGTGAGATTCTTGAAATAAATGCCGCTGATAGCCCCTGTTCCCAGTACGCCTATTTTCACTTTCTCCATAAATTTTCCATCCTCTCTCTTGATACACCGCTGCCCGAATGTCTCTGTATCAATACATTTTTGCGCTATTCTCAAAACGTTCCGTGGTCAGTCCCCGGTCCGCCGCGTACGCCTTGCCTTCCGCCGCCCACACCAGGCCTCTCTCCATCAGAATCCCCGCGTTGGGGAATTTCTCAAACACATCGTCATGATGTCCCAGCGAACAGTAGAACACCCTGCCGTTCCCCCAGAATTTCGTCCAGGCCACCGGCATGTCAACCACTTTATTGGAAATGTGGTAATAGTTCACCACCGGAAATCTGGTGGTGGCCAGCACTTCAACCGCCGGATCCACATGGAGATAATAATGTTCGCTGCACACAGGGAAATCCTCCAGGCCCTCCACAATAGGGCTGGATCCCTTACAGATGTTCACCGTATAGTCGATTCCGTCTCCGCCCGGATGGCTGACCCACTGTCCCCCAGTCATAAATTGCCATTCCACATCCTGCCGGAACGCATCGCACATTCCGCCGTGGCACCCGGCCAGCCCTGTTCCCGCCGCCACTGCCAGGCTGATATTTCTGCGGTACTCCGGCTTGATCTCTCCCATGGTCCAGCAGGGAACAATCAAGTCCATCTCCATTAGTTTCTCACCGTCCGCCAGGATATCCTGACTGTCATACACCTGACAGGTATAGCCGTGTCTCTCCAGCATTCCCTTAAAACGCCGGGCCACCAGTACCGGCTCGTGGCCATCCCATCCGCCCTGGAAAATCAGTGCCTGTCTCTTCGTCTCCATAAGAGTCCCTCCTTGTTTCTCGCCGCCTTTAGCTGAACTGTTTCTGTTCTCTGACAGAAGCTACTTGCAGTATAGCAGAATTCATTGTAAAATGATTGTCAGAAACCCAGGAAAACAAGTCATCTGTTGCACTGTAGCTTCTGTTTCCTCACATATATGCTCCCATGTCAGTCCCGGTGGTCGAATCCAGTCTCATAATGCGCAGTCCGCCATTCTGTCGATGGCCTGCCGGCAAAGCTCCTCCATATTGACGTGATTGTGGGCATATGGTATTATGACACAGGCGCTGCGGATTCTGCAGATGTGGTGAATATGGCCGAAAAGCGGTCTATATGGAGGGCAGGCGTATGGATTATTCAAGGAAGATTTATGAACAGGCAGACAGTGGGACGTCGGGCGGTGGAAGCTGTGAGCAGCACAGCGGCATGCGCAACGTTCAGAATCTGGAAGCCGTCATCAATGAGGGTCTTCGTGTCGCTCTGCTGGAGGAGACCCCGGACCAGTCGCTGGAAGTGCTGCTGGAACATCTGGGAAAAGCGCTGGCCGGAGAACGGACCTATATATTTGAGCAGAATGAGTCCGGCTGTGACGACAACACCTATGAGTGGGTGGCTGACGGGGTAGAACCGGAAAAGGAAAACCTTCAGAATGTTCCCCCGGAGGTGTGTGCAAGCTGGTATCGGAAGTTCAGTATTGGCAGGTACATTGTCATCGAATGCCTGGAAGATATCCGGGAGACTGACCCCCTTCAGTATGAGAATCTGAAGCGGCAAAACATCCATTCTCTTGTGGTGGTTCCCCTCTATAACGGCCAGAATCTCATCGGCTTTTACGGTGTGGATAATCCCCCTGCAAAGTCGCTGGAATATGCGTCAAATATGCTTCAGACTGCTGCGTACTTTATCGTATCCTCTCTGAAACGGCGGAATCTGGTCCGCGAGCTTCAAAAGAGGAACTATAATGTTCTCCACGCCCTCAGCGTGGACTACCTGGGCATCTATCAGGTGAACTTCAACACAGGACAATGCGAGATATACAGAGACAGCGAACAGATGAGCATGGATGGAGCTATTCATTTTGCGGATGGCTATCAGGCGGCTATGGAGCTGTATATTTTCCATAATGTAGTCCCCCGGGACCAGGAGCGGCTCCGTGCCGTGACGAAAAAAGATTATGTGCTTGCCCAGCTCAGAACAAGGAAAAAGTTCTATGTCCGTTACCAGGTAAAGGATAATCCCTGGGGACTTAAGCATCTGGAAATCCACTTTTCCGCCACGGAGAAAGCAGAAGAAAACTGCGCAATTTTCGCTCTGCGGGATGTCAATGCCGTGGTGGAGCAGGAGGAGAAATACAAGCTGGAGGCAAGAAAAAGCCTGGAGGACATTCTGGAGGGAGCCAAAACCGGCATCTGGACCATTGAGCTGGAGGAAGGCTGCCGCCCCAGGATGTATGCGGATCGAACCATGCGGCTCCTTCTGGGTGTATCGGACGAAATCGAGCCGGAGGCGTGTTACCGATTCTGGTTTGAAAATATAGAGCCTGACTATGTGGAGATGGTGCAGGATTCGGTGCGGGAGATATTGGAAACGGGACGTTCCGAGGTAATCTACCCCTGGAATCATCCGAAGCTTGGGAAAATATATGTCCGCTGCGGCGGTGTGCCGGACAGGACCTTCAAAAAGCAGGGCGCCTGCCTGAACGGATATCATCAGGATATCACAGAGACCATGATGACGAGAAAGAAACAGGAGCAGTCCATCATGGAGCTTCTGGAGAAGGTAAGACGGGCAAATTCGGCCAAAAGCGAATTCCTTTCCCATATGTCCCACGATCTCCGCACCCCCATCAACGGGATTCTGGGAATGCTGGCCATCCTGGAGAAAAGTCCGGATGATTTGGAACGTCAGAAATCATGCCGCAAAAAAATCCGCGTTTCGACAGAGCATCTGCTGTCCCTGGTGAACGACGTTCTTCAGGTCAGCAGGCTGGAAACCGGAAGGCCTGCCGCGGTGGAAGATCCTTTTGACCTTCACGATATACTGGAAGACTGCATCACGATCCTGTCTCCCCAAGCGGAGGAGGCGGGAATCCGACTGATAATGGAAAAGGCCGGCCTGCAGCACAGCAGGCTGATCGGAAATCCCCTGTACCTGAAGCAGATCCTGATGAATGTCATTGATAACGCGCTGAAATATAACCGCCCTCACGGTTCCGTATTTGTTCGAGTAAAGGAAAACGACTGCCAGGGCGAAATTGAAAATTACCGTTTTGAGATCGAAGATACCGGAATCGGCATCGGAAATGACTTCAAAAAACACATTTTCGAGCCTTTCACCCAGGAACATCAGGACGCAAGAACCAACTATAATGGTGTGGGACTTGGTATGTCCATCGTAAAGAAGCTGGTAGATCAGATGAAGGGGACCGTTGAGATAGACAGTCAGCCCGGCATAGGGAGCATGGTTCAGATTACCCTGCCCATTCAGATCGATGAGGCTGAAAGTATCCAGCCTGTGGCTGTGGAACAGAACCTGCAGAGCAATATTGCGGGGATGCGTGTCCTTCTGGTGGAAGATAACGAGCTCAACTGTGAAATCGTAGAATTCATGCTGAAGGAGGCGGGGGCAGAAGTCGTGACTGCCAACGACGGAAAAGCTGCCGTGGATGCGTTCACGGCGTCCCCTCCGGGAACATTTGACTGTGTGCTCATGGATTTGATGATGCCGGTTATGAGCGGATATGAGGCAACCCGTGTGATGCGCGCCCTGGACCGTTCAGACGCGGGTTCTGTGCCCATTATAGCGCTGTCGGCGAACACATTTGAAGAAGATATCGCACTGGCAAAGGACGCCGGCATGGATGAACATCTGGCAAAGCCGGTAGACATCGGGAAAATGTTTAAGGTCATGAGCCGGCTGAGATACCGGCAGAGGCAGTAAGCAGACAGCTGCATAGAGGATGGAGATTAAAAGTATGAAAAACATAGAGTTGCCGCGCTCATTAAAAATCAGCACAACAATAATTATCTGCCTGAATATTTTCGTGTTTTTGTTTCTTGGAATATCCATTAACAATATGAGCGAAAGCACAATTGAAAATATAGGCACTGCTTATATGGCTGGAATGAACGAGCAGGTATCCTTACATTTTGAAACCATTATAGATCTCCGCCTGACAATGGCGGAATCCATAGCGCACATTGCCGCAGGTGAAGAGCATTCCGATTACGGCTCGAAGGAAGAGATAGAATACGGCGCACGGGCAAGGCATTTTCTATGCGCAGCCCTGTATTCCTCCGATGGTGACATTGAAATGATTTACGGCGATCCTGTGGAGCTCAACCACCCTGAACCTTTTCTGGAAAGTCTGCAGAATGGGGAGCGTAAAGTGGTATCTGCTGTCGACAGCAGCGGAAATAGTGTGATTTTATTCGGTGTTCCCTGTGAATATCCCATGTCCGACGGAAGCGACAGCCTTGCCATCATTGTAGGACTTTCTTCCAAATATATGGGAGAGGTTCTCTTTCTGGATTCTGACAGCTCGCTGATTTATTCCTTTGTCATACGCAGAGACGGCAGCTATGTTGTCAGGAATACGAATGGTACCCACGATAATTATTTTGACAGGCTATCCGATATCTTTGACGGCCAGCCTGAAGAAGCAGATTACTATATCGGACAGATAGCTGCTGCCATGAATGCAGATGAAGATTATTCCGTTATTCTGAAAAACGGCGAATCCCGCCGCCACCTGTATTGTTTCAGCCTCCCATACTGCGAATGGTATCTGGTGACGGTCCTTCCTTTCAGCGGGCTGGATCAGGCAATTTCAGGTATGAGCAGTCATTGGCTTGTCACCGTTTATGCTGCTTCTTTTGCTGTAATTGCCATGCTCCTCTACATATTCTTTCAGTATTTAAAAATATTCAAAAATCAGGTTTCTGAGCTGAAGCGTATGAATGAGGAAATGGATGCCGCACGGAGAGCGGCTGAAAAAGCGCAGAAAGAAGCTGAGCGGGCAAATGCGGCAAAGCAGGAATTTCTGTCCAGCATGAGCCATGATATACGCACCCCCATGAATGCCATAATCGGTATGACGGCTCTGGCTGCAAACAATACACACAATCCGGAACGGACTCAGGAATATCTGCGTAAAATCACATTATCCAGCAAGCATCTGCTTGGACTTATCAATGATGTGCTGGATATATCGAAAATTGAAAGCGGCAAAATGGTGCTGAATGTGGAGCCGACATCATTGCGGGAAGTCATGGACAGTATTGTCAATATTATGCAGCCCCAGGTCAGGGCAAAAAATCAGCTCTTCAACGCTGTCGCCTACGAAATTCTTTCGGAGGATGTATGCTGTGACAGTGTACGTCTGAATCAGGTATTGATTAACCTGTTGGGAAATGCTGTCAAATTTACGCCGGAAGGCGGTACTGTTCAGGTATCTGTATATCAGGAACCATTGCCGGAAGATACCTCCTGTGTTCGGACCCATTTCCTGGTCAGCGATACGGGCATTGGTATGTCAAAGGAATACCAGAAGGAAATATTCGACTCCTTCAGCAGAGAAGACAATACCCGCGTACAGAAAACAGAGGGCTCCGGGCTGGGAATGGCAATTACCAAATATATTGTGGATGCCATGGGCGGCACTATTTCCGTAAAAAGCGAACAGGGCAGGGGCAGTGAGTTTCACGTTGTTCTTGACCTGGCAAAGGCGGCAGAGCAGGAAGCTGAGCCGGTTCTTCCCGCCTGGAAAGTTCTGGTTGTAGATGAGGATGAGCGGTTATGCAGCAGTGCGGTTCATTTCTTAAATGCAATGGGGCTTCACGCCGAGTGGTGCCTGAGCGCTGAACCGGCAATGGGTCTGATCGCTGACCGCCATCAACAAAACGACGATTATCAGGTAATCCTTCTGGGCTGGAAATTACCGGGTATGAATGGAATTGAAGCTGCCCGGGAAATTCGTTTGAAGTATAAGGAAAGCAGCCCGGCTCTGCTGCTCGCAGCCCTTGACTGGAGCGGGATGGAAGCGGAAGCACGGGCAGCGGGGATTACCGGATTCATTTCCCTGCCGCTGTTCAGATCCGCTCTGTATGACGCCCTGAAAGTACTTGCCGGTACTCCCGGCGAAGAAATTGCAGATGCCGGCAAAGAAAATGACCTGGCGTTTCAGGGAAAACATATTTTAATGGCAGAGGATAACGAGATTAACTGGGAAGTTGCAAGGGAGCTGCTGTCTGTGCTTGAGCTGGATTTGGACTGGGTTGAAAACGGGCAGATCTGCTTTGAAAAATTTGCGAACTCTCCTGTTGGATATTATGACGCGATTCTTATGGATGTGCGGATGCCCCTGATGGATGGCTATGAAGCTACCAGAGCCATCCGGGATCTGGAACGTGCCGATGCGGATATTCCGATCATTGCAATGACTGCAGATGCTTTTTCGGAAGATATTCAAAAGTGTCTGGATTGTGGTATGGATGACCATCTGGCAAAACCCATTGATGTTCAGACTGTCGCCCGCAAGTTGAAAAAATATCTGTAATAAGGAAAATGTAACGAGAAGCAGAAAGGATTCACATATATGCGGCCGTTTTATGAGAATAAACAAGTAGGATTCCAGTGTTTCCTCTGCAAAGACATCACCTTTCCGGCTCATCTGCACAATGCGGTGGAACTGATTTTTATCCGGGAGGGTACTCTGGAAGTCACCATTTCAAACCAGACGAGAAAAATCCGGAAAGATGAAGCCGCCATCATCTTTCCGGATATGGTGCACAGTTATCTGGCGGAGGCTTCCTGCATGGCTGTTATCTGCATTTTTGCCCCGGCCCATGCGAAGGAATACTACCAGCTTTTCCGTAAACAGCAGCCCGAATGCCCCTTTTTCTCTTCCGGCACCCAGAATCCTGACATTCCTTTTGCCTTCGACAGAATGCTGCATTACGCGGAACAATCCCGCACTGTCAGCGAAGCCTGGCTGAATCTGATTCTGGCCTATCTGATGCCGGAGGCGAAATTTACCGCCCGAAACAGACAGGAAGATGCCGATGTGGGTTATCAGCTTATCTCCTATATCTCTCTGCACTTTCAGGAGCCCCTGACCCTGGAACGAATCGCCCGGGAGCTGCATTTCAACAAATATTATATCTCCCGCATTTTTACCCAGAAGCTGCACTGCAACTTTCATGAATATATCAATCGGCTCCGGCTGGACTACGCGGCCAGGCAGCTGCGGGACACGGATTGCCATATCACAGATATCTGGCAGGAGGCAGGCTTCGAAAGCCAGAAGACTTTCAACCGCACCTTCCTTGCCTGTTACCGTATGACGCCCTCCCAATACCGCAGGGTGCTGCCGCCGATCTCCTAATTCCAGCGCGGCTTTCCCCCATGTCCTCCGCCATTGTTGTCTGTATTATCTCTGCAGACGGCCGGTCACAGGCTGCCTCCTCCCGGCGGCTCACTCTCCTGCCAGAAGCGCCCTGGGCGTAATTTTCCTGATTTTTAATGAGAGGACGCAGGCAATCCCGAATGTAAAGAGCACAAGTCCGACGCCTGCGATCAGATTCAATCCCACAGGCACCACAAAGGTACATTTCACAATGCCGATTCCTCTCAGGAACAGAGCAGTCAGAGGATTGATGGCAAAGCTTCCGACAATCATGCCCACAATGGTTGAAGCTGCCGCTGCAGGCATAACAGACAGCGCTGTCTGCAAGATCAGCTGTCCCGTGGTAAAGCCCAACGCTTTGAGAATCCCATAATCCCGTCTTTTACTGTTCAGCATTGTCCGCACCAGCAGATACAGGACAAATGCAATAATAATTGCGCTCAAGATAAGAACAGCCACAACAATCATTGTCATCAGAAGCACATATACGGAAGCCGCTCCTTCCACTGTTGTCCTGATATTGATCAAAGCATTCACCCCATCGCCGTAGGTGTCCTTCATTTCTTCATGAAATTCGTCAATATTGACCTCCTCCGCCAGATTCAGATAATAACTTGCGCTCTGCATTTTTCCCAGCCTCTCGTATCCTTCTCTGGTAAGCAGACAGTCCTTACCCAGGTTGTTGCTGATCTGTGTAAAACCAGTGATCAGATAACAGGCTTCTTTTCCCTCCGCCGTTATCGTAATCTCGTCTCCAATCTTCAGTCCCTTTTCTCCTGCATATTTCGCGGCCACGGCAATTTCGTTATCATACTTTGGAAATCTTCCCTTGAACACAACACTTTGATTATTTACTTTGGAATAATCCTCTGTAAAAGTTGCAATCAGAGCCACTCCGTCCACATGACGCACTTCCGCGGAATTATACAGATAGATTTTTTCCACCCGGGAGTCGCCATTCATGTCTTTCAGAAAATCTTCCTCCATGTCCGCCGTCACATTGATACAGCTGTCCGCTGTCTCTCCCACAATCAGATTCACAAAAGGCGTCATATCCATCATCATGTTTCTGATCATCAGGCCGGAAAATACCACCACCAGCGACAGAACAAGCATGGTGATACAGATGGTAATATTGTTTTTCATCCCGGAAAACGTTGTCTTCAACGCAAGTGCAAGGTTCAGCGGTGCTCCCGTATCTGACAGCGGAACGGGATTGCGTCTGAAGCTGTGTGTCCTGAGCCCCTGTCTCAATGCCGTGACAGGTTCCATTTTCCTGATTCTGCGGGAATACAGCCACACCGCCAGCGCAACCGTTCCTCCGGATATCATCAGCGTAAGCAGAAAAGGCAGCGGCAGAAACCGCACAGAATACGGAATGCCTGTCTGTGAAATCATCAGTTCATTCACATAGGGAAACAGGCAATAGGAAATACCTGCCCCTGCCACCGCAGCGGCAAGACTCAGTCCCACAAACTGCATCAGAAGTGAGCCGATCAGCTGGCCGCTGGTATAGCCCACGGCTTTCAGTGCCCCCAGATTTTTCATATTCTCCTGAATATAATTGACAATGTTGGAAGCAATCACCACCAGTGCAATCAGAAGAATAAGAAAAGCCATGGCACTCATAATCCCCGAACAGATCATCTGCGAAATATAGCGGGACTGGGATACAAGCGCATAGGAATTGCTGACCATACGGGCCGCCGGATATTGAGATGACACCTTATTTTTCATCATTGCTTCAAAATTCTCATTTTCCGCCCGTTCCTTCAGCCTGACAGAACACAATACAGCCTTCGGCGCGTATCCCTTCTCTTCCAGCTCCGCATACTTATCCTCTGTGAGAATCAGCGCACACAGACTGCAGTTATGAGAACCTGCCATCACACTGTTGAAAAAGCCGCATACGGTATACGAAACTTTATTGCTTCCTATGGAAATCTCCACGGTTTTTCCCACGGAAATGTCCTCTGACTTATAGAGCAGAGGCATGTAAATTCCGCTCTCCGCACCACTGTCCTCCAGAATTTCCACTCTTCCCACCGGCCGGGAAACAGCCGACTGTTTTTCCAGAAAAATCAGGTCAGAATTCACCTCTCCTCCGTTGTAATCGAAAGAGCCTACCATATGCATGGAATCACTCAGGAAAAAAGTATCCACGCCTTCCTCCTGTTCCAGAAGCTGCGTCAGAAATTCCTTTGTCTCAGTCAGCTCTCCATCCACTGCAAGCGTCACATGTTCCGCATTCATTCTGTCATGGCTGCGGTCAAAGTTCTGTCTGTAGTCCATGGACAGCATAAGCCACAGATTCAGCATCATAGCGGCGAGAAACACAAGCGCCACAATAGCGGCCCCCTGCCCTTTCGCTCTCCTCAAATTAGAACGTGCAAGCAAAAAACTTTTTCTCATATTCTGTCCATACCCCTTCCCATTCCACTCTTCATCCAGCCTTCTGCAATTCTTACCATGCTACCACCCCATCTCCCGCAGAAAGCCTGAAAGTTTCTCATGCCTCTCCTGATCTCCATGCTGATAGCGCCCCAGATTGCATTCCCCCAGAATCATGCCATCCTTCAGATACAGAATACGGTTGCCCCTCCTGGCGGAACGCATATCATGAGTCACCATCACCACACTCTGGCCCTGTTCATTGAACGCGGTTAAGGTATCCAGTACATCCAGTCCTGTTTTGGAATTCAATGCCCCGGTGGGCTCATCCGCGAAGAGAATTTCCGGACTGTTGATCAGCGCACGGACCATCCCCGCCCGCTGGGCCTCTCCTCCTGAAATCTGTGTGGGAAATTTCTTCTGCATTTCTCTGGAAATTCCCACCGCCTCGAACAATTTCTCCGCTCTGTCCAGGATCACTTTTCTGTTCCTGTTTACAAGCATCCCAGCCGCCAGCACATTATCCATCAGCGACATACCGTCAATCAGGTAAATCTGCTGGAAGACAAAGCCGCAGTGTCTGCGGCGGAATATGGCAAGTCTGTCCTGGCTGTATTCGGAAATCACTTCATTTCCAAAGGTAATCGTCCCCAGAGACGGTGTATCCATTCCCGACAGAGCATACAGAAGCGTGGATTTCCCCGCTCCGCTGGCTCCCATAATCACGGTAAAATCTCCCCGGTAAAGTTCCAGGTCAATATTCTTCAGAATATGCTGCATCACTCCTCCGTTGGAAAAAGTTTTGCTTAATCGCCCGGTTTTCAACAAAATTTCTTTCATATTCAGTAACCATGCCTTTCTGCACCTGTCTCCTGTGCATGTTACATTTTACCTTTTTCATTCTTAACAGTCTTTAGATAATCCTTACAGATTTCTTAAATCTCTTCCCCCTCCATCTGAGGACGGACACTTTATAATATAAAAACAGCCGGCCTGCTCCCTGAAAAGCAGACGGCTGTTTCTTATAAGCTTTGTCATAAATCTTCGCCGGGACAGGTGACCTGCACTCACCCTGCATCGTGGGCTGTCCCCCGGCCGCTCAGCGCAATCCTGATGCTCACCCGCAGGCCCTTCTCTCCATTTCCGACAAGCAGTTCCCCCTGCATCTCCTTTAGAAAATAATCAGAGATATAGAGCCCCAGTCCTGCTCCCTCCACATTCTCCGCATTCCTGCCCCGTCTGAACTTCTCCTTTAAAAGGGGCAGTTCGTCGTCTCCCACACCTCCGCCGGCGTCCTGCATGGTTACCGTCAGATAACGTCCATCGTCTTCCACTGTTATCTCGATTTCGGTGTCAGCATATTTGTAGGAATTGGCAAACAGATTGTCGAACACCTGCTGCAGCCTCAGCTTATCCGCATACAGAACACAGTCCGGAACAGCGGGAATCGCGGCCCTGTGCAGATAATCAGCATTTTCCAGCAATGGCACAAGTTCATCGCTTCGGATGTCTTCCGGATTCACAGGCAATTGCTGCAGCTCCTCCAGAGTAGCAGTAAACAGATTGTTGATCAGTGTATTGATCTGATCTGCTTTCTGTATAATCATCCGATAATTGTCCCGGATTCTCTCCTGGGACGCAATCGCTGCCCCCACTTCGGAGGCAGCCTTGATGCTTGCCACAGGTGTCTTGATGTCATGGGAGAGCTTTGCCACCAGTTCCTTCTTCTCCGCGTTGGCCGCTGCTTCTGCCCGCCTGGCCTTCTTCAGCTCTGTGCGCATCAGGTCAAAGCTCTCCGTGAACGCACCGAAGAGATTCTGTCTGTCCATTTTCAGGGGAATATCCAGGTTGCCACCTGCAACCCGCTCCGCAAATCCACTCAGCTGACGAAAGGGCCTGGCCACTCTGTGATTCAGATAAAGCAGATATCCCACACATATTCCGCATTGTATCAGCATGGCTGTACCTATGAAGAGAATAACCGACTGCCTTTCCTCCCGGAATATCCGGGAAGCATCATTGTATATCAGAATTTTGCCCACCAGCTCATTGTCTGTCTGAATGTCAAGTATTGTATCCCTGTGGCGCACCGCGGCATTCAGGCTTTCGCTCAGCCCGGGTCCCGTCCTGTACAGGACAGCACCGTCCCTGTCCAGAACCACATAATCCAGCCCGGTATGATTCTCATGATGTGGCATATCCTCCCAGTCCTGCTGTACGGACCATACCGCATCATTGACCAGTACAGCATCCTGTCCGCTGTCTCTCTGCCGAAAGGCAAAAAAGAAAAGCAGCACTGCCTCCGCCGCAAGTACACACAGCAGGCAGACAAGAAAAGCACGTATTTTCATTTTCTCCTCATTTCCACATCAGCCTGACAGTCAGACTTCCTGAACGGTATCCGGACATGTGCCGCCGATTTCTTCATTCCCTCTGCCCGCTGAACCGATAGCCGTCTCCCCAGACCGTAATGATGTATTCCGGTCTGCCCGGCTCCCGCTCAATTGCCTCTCTGAGCCTGCGGATATGCACATTCAGCGTCCCGTCGCCTGTGAATTTATCCTCCCATACTTCTTCGAACAACTCCTGTTTTGATATCACACGGTTCTCATTTCTGATCAGATAGGACAGCAGCCGGAATTCCAGCGAAGTCAGCTTCACTGACTCCCCTTCCACCAACACCTGCCGCATGTTAAAATCCACTGTCAGCCGGTTATCAACGTATTTGCTGTCTGATTTCCCTCCCGGCTCTGACTCCAGCTTTCCGAAACGATTCAGCACCACCTTTACCTTTGCCAGCAGCACTCCCAGAGAATAGGGCTTCTGAATATAGTCGTCCCCTCCGATATGAAGCGCCACAATTTTATCATCGTCACTGGTTCTGGCAGAGACGAACAGAATGGGAACCTCCGTTTTCTCGCGCAGCTCCTTACAGAGCGCAAATCCGCTGCCATCCCCCAGATTGATATCCAGCAGCAGAAGGCTGGCACTGTTCTCCCGGTAAAATGCCCGACACTGCCCGGCGCTGTACACAACCGCCGTGCTGACGCCAAACAGATTGAAGTACTCCGCCGTGCTGTCCGCCAGCATTTTTTCATCATCTATAATGAGACAATCGTAATGCAATGCCAACCCTCCCCCTATATTTCTCTACCGCACCGACTTCCAGTTCACATTTTTCTCCTTGCTGGAAGCGGTGGCTTTGGCCAGCTGAAGAACCACTTCACTGAAATACCGCTCCGGCACTTCCTTCAGGAAGCAGGAATTCTGATCATTCGCCTCGTCATACACATAGCTGCCCCGTCGAATCCCTGCCGGCACCACTTCCCCCTTCTCATTCACCACCGTGCCTTCCAGACTATAGAATCTGGCCTCATACACAGTCACATCCTCGTTCTGTCCACCCACAAAACTGCCGGAGAAATGAAGCTCCACCCCCATGGCAAGCTCCTTATCCTCTCTGTAATAGCTGTAGAATCCTCCCGCATCCTGTACGGAACCTCTGTACCATCCCAGCGTCTGAAGCTTTCCGCCCAGAGACAGATCATTGACAATACAGCCGCCGAAACGCTCAAGGCTCTTTTCATTTTCCTCTTCCTTCGTCCTGTAATATACCGTTCTGTCAAGCTGTTCGATGGGCTGGGTAATCTCGTAATCCTCCAGCTGCTCCTTCCAGGCTTTCCGGGTATCCTCCGTCAGCTCAATGGGATGCACAATGCCGATATACTGAGAGGAATCTTCCCCGCCTTCGGGCAGTTCAAATTCATCCTCATCTTCTGTATTGAAAGAACCGTCCTCCATGTATCGGAATGTAGACACAAGCTTCCTGTCCTCGTATATGCCCCAGATCAATCCCGTGGCAAACTGGTGCATCACCGGATTCTTCACAAACAGATTCTTCCAGGCCTCCACGCTCCACTGCCGCCCGGTGGACAGCGCCATCTCAAGCCTCATCTTCTGACTGCTTACCGTGGCCTTCATCTGCTTCTTCATCTGTTTGAATTCTTCATAGGCAGCCTTTGCCTTCTCTTCGTCGTCCTTTTTTCCGGGCGAAGGGAGATTCTTCAGCTTCTTTCCGCTCTCATCGAATACTTCCACTTCCAGCGCGGTGGTAATGGTCACGGTAAACTTCCGCTCTCCGTAATCAAAGCAGCGCTCCATATTCTCATCAAAGCCCAGATCCGGCACAATTCTGTCCGCCAGCTCTTCCGTGGTGATTCCCAGCTGGGAAGCCACGAAATCCAGCGCCTTTCCGGCCGCCGCCTTAATCTGCTTGAACTTGAACTTCCTGGAGATGCCGTCCACAATCAGCAGGGCCTGAGGCTTCGGATTCAACGCAAGGGCCTGTACCGCCTCGGATGCAATGGCACCTCTTGCCGCCTGAGGCCATTCCTGAATCTGGTGATGAAGCTTTGTCACAATCTCATCTCCGCCGTGGATAGCCGCCGCATAGAGCACCCAGCGCTTCTTTGACTCCGCCCCCGCTTCCATCCATTTGTCAAACAGTTCATTGACATATATCGCCAGCTCCTTTTCATCCAACGTCTCCGCCAGCGCAGCAGCACTGGGACTTACCCCGCAGGGCGACATGGAGGAATAGCTCAGGAGAACGGCCTGCAGGTATTCTTCTTGCGCCTCTTCTCCCGCTTTTGTATGTACTTTGGAGAAAGGTGTCTCATAAGCCCAGGCCAGACCACGCTTTTTATTGCCCTTATGGGCCTCCTTTACCAGATCCTCCCGGGTCAGGGTCCTGCTGCCGCTCTCCGACTCTCCGCCGCCCACATGGAGCACAGTTTCCAGCAGCGTCCGGACCTTGCCGTTCTTTTCCTTTTCCAGCGCTTCCGTGAGAATCTCCTGGTATGCCTTACTATCCCACTCTGTCAGTACCCGGACAGCAATCTCCCGCTCTCCCGCCTTTTTAGAGGAAAGCAGCTTCTTCACATCCTCCTCCCAGGCCTTTTCCTGATACAAAATATTCAGCAGGGCTTCCTTCACCGTCTTCGCACTGTCCTGAGAAAAGCTGAGAATGGCTTCCTTATTCGCCTTCCTGTCTTCGGAAAGCACCAGAAGCCCGAAGACTCTTCCGGTACTGCCTGCTCCCTGGAAGGCCGCTGTCATCTCCTCACGCCGCTCCTGCAGATATCCCAGGAAAATCTTCTTCCCCACGGCTTCAAAAGTATTCTTCCACCTGTCCAGATAAAATGCATCATAGGCATCCGCATACCCCTTCAGCTGGTATTTCAGCCCCAGATGCCTGGCATTCACAGACGCAAAAGTCCGTTCCACATTCTCCGTCTTAATATTGGTGCCATCCCGGAAGCCGCCGGTATTGGCATAACCGCCGCAGAGCATCAGCAGCGCTTCACACCGGTCGCTCAGCTCGTCATACCCATAGCCTCTCTGGTAGCTCTGCAGTATATTCCAGTGCCTTCCGCCCCAGCGGTAACCGGTGAGCTCCAGCTTATCCTCATAAGCATAAAGAGTTTCAATCTCTGTCGTACCATTCAGATAATCTCCGGCGACATTTTTCACAGCCGGATCCAGCACCTGCAGAATGGCATCAATGACCTTTGTCTGCTGTTTGTGAATATCCGTGGCTTTTTTCGCATTATACAGGGACGGATCCAGCTTCTGGATGACGGCATTCATCCGATTATAAGCGTCGAAATCCACAGCATTCATACAGTCCAGATAGACTTCTCTGTTCCGTTTAAACTGCGCGTTCAGAATCCCTGTCTTCATCTTCTCCGCAGCCCAGATAATATATTTTCTGCTGTCGATTCCAAATGCCTCGTCATAGTCTCCGCCGTTCTGATTCAGCTCTCCCCGCAAATCCATGTTGTCCATAATATTCAGCATTTCCTTTGGATTGGCGGCAATACATATCTTCAGCACATTTTTCAGACGCACAGACTGCTTATAATTGACAAAAGCGGTACCTCCCAGTATACACAGCATAAAACGGTCCACAGGCAGATTGGCATGGGCCATTTTCAGGATTCTGCCATCCACTCTGTCATTATTCACCGCGTTGGTGATTTCATCCAGCTCCAGCCGGGGCATCTGTTTTTTGTAGAGGTTGCAGATACTGCTCACCAGAATGTCTTCATACTGCTTCAAAAGCTCCATGTCTTTTGTATCAATCTGTACGACCTCTTCCTTCTCACTGCTTTTACCGCCCAGGATTTTGCTCACGCCGGCCAGAATTCCGCCGTTTTTCTCCTCTGTTCCTTTTTCTACCAGCTTCAGATTTCTGTATTTCATCCTGAAATAAGTCGTCAGAACCAGCACTTTGCCGTTGTCCAGTTTACTTTTCTGATACTCCAGAGCCTTTCTCACATTTTCGGAAGTATTTTCTGAAATTTCTATGATTTTCTGTATGGAATAACGGCTTATCTGGTATTCATTCATACCTGCTCTCTCAGCAAAAAGCGTCACCTTTTTGGGGATCTCCATGTTCACTGTTTCTTTCTTGTTAAAGAAAATATAGTTGCTGGGAAACAGATTGCTGCTGGTGGACTGGCCCGCGGTAAAAAGAATATTGGCCAGCTTCTCCTTCTCTTCCCTGCCCTTGTTCACCAGATCCGTGAACAGTGAAACCATGGCATTCACCACATCCTGCGGCACACCGGACAGGTCCCGGAAGGTCAGCTTCTCCAGCTCCTGTTCCTCTGCGGCGCCGGTGAGATAATCCTCTATCAGGGTCAGCTCATCCGCCGTGAACAGATTCATCTGTTCGAAAAGTTCTACCATTTTAGTGATACGTTGGTCTCTTGGATTAATCATGGTTCTCCTCCTGAAATTTAATTTTATATCTGTTCTGCGCTTCCTGGCGCGTATTTGAAAAATCAGTCCAGCAAATGCCCCTCCCTGTAAGACCACTCCAGATAACTCGGGTTCTGGTAATAAAGGTCCGTCTGAAATTCCGATATTTCATCACTGATAAAAGAGTTAAATATTTTCAGCAGCTCCTCCACCTCTTTCCCAGGCACCGCGCAATCTTCAATCATAATACTATACAATTTCCCGATGTCCATAAAGCCAGGAACCGTATATTTACATTCTGTAATCGTATCGAAATCTCCCCCGGGGATTTCATATTGTTCTATTATCTCATCACTCACCTGTTCAAAGGAAAGGCAGTGATTGACTTCCGCATCATGCAGTTGCTTTTCAATTCCCTCTCTGCCCAGTGCTTCCGTTATTACACGCCGTCTGTTCTTCGTCTGGCGCGCCGTATATTCAATTAAGGAACATACATAAAAATAATCATTTCTTTCCTTTTCTGTCATAAATGATCTCGCTCCTGTCAAATATCAGGCAGTTCAATGCCGACAAAGTGTGAAAACTGATCTGATGTGTGGGATATCTGAATTCTGCCAATGCCCAGAACTGCTTTCTGCTTATTCTTCCTGTCAGAAAATCATTTACATAATTCCATACAGTATCATTTGCCATAGGTCCTTCCACAATGTCATATTGATGTGTCCCTCCGCTTCTGCATTTTGCGATAAAATCCAGCCATTCATCTGTCATATTATCGAACTTTAATACAGACACTCCATCAACCGGTTCATATGAATAGTAATTAATTATCGGTTCTCCTGCTCCCCGATTGGCCCATCGAACCGCCTGTTCAAAATTATTGGTACAGTAAAATCCCCATGAAAAATCTTTTGTATACCTTGTCTTGCGTACTTCTGGAAATTCAACAGTTTCTTTACCTGCATGATATAGAATCAAAGGTCCGTCACCTCAGCTTTCACACACTTTTATAGTAATCCCATCCCCGATCATACGCGGTTTTCTGCCTGCAGAGATACAGGTACTCATTTATGTCGGTATACAGCTCCGCCATCCGTCCGTTCTGGCGCTTCATCCGATGACGCCCTGCGGCGATTTCCTGACTCAGCTCTGAGAGCAGCCCCGATAAGCATTTCATGCCATAGCTTTCCGTTAATTCCGCAGCTTTCCCGATATCCTTCAAAGTGCTGTCATGAACCGTATAAAACCCGCTCTGGTACAGGTCCTCCATCAGGCTTTTCACTTCCTCCGAAATCTCTTCCACCACCTGGTACTTCGGCTTCCGGCCGGAGATCACGGTCTCGGCCTGACTATCCATTTCTGCCTCCTGGTGCGGGCCAGCCTTTACTGCCGTACTGTCTTCCCCCACAGACATCGCATCTGCCTCTTCCTTCTGACTGTCCTGACTTGCGTCCGCCAGGCCGATTGCCACTTCACGGCCTGCAGTTATTGCATCCTCGTCTTCCTCCACTTCCGGCAGGTCCACCGGATACATCCGCAGTCGGCCGTCTCGAAGGTATAGTTTCCCCAGAAAGCAGGGAAGCTTCTTCTCCGAAATTCTCTCCAGATACCGGATGGTGGAAGATTCCTGTCTGGAATAAGTGACCTCCACCAGAACTTCTCTGCCCGCCTGGTCATAAAGCGGTAAAGTCAGCTGCTGTCCTGTCCGGGAGAATTCTGCCTTCGCACAGGAAGCAGGACGGACGAATACCAGCTCCATACCTTTCCGGGTACTGCCCCCGCTGTTTCCACCATCGCCGCCGGACGCTTCCTCCCCGGAAGTGCTCTGTTCAAAAAGCCACCCTGTCTGCTGCTTTCCTATCTGTTCCTGAAAAAGCTTTTCGAAATCCCTGTAATACCATCCCTTTACATCGGAAGTGCGCAGTTTCTGCTCGCCCGTAATCTCTCCCCTGGTCTCCTGACTGGAGGAAAGGCGCATCCTGTCGTCACATTTTGCTCCGGTTAAGTGAATCCGCAGGTTCAGCAGATTTTCCATGGTAGTATTGATTCCCCAGGGGGCCTGGCCTTTTTCCGTGAAGCGGCCCCGCCGTCCCGAATCGTAGAACATAGGCCTGGCACTGGTATAAGTATACCACTTTCCGGAATTTTCTTCCAGAAAATAGATGGTCTCTCCCGCGTAACCTGCCTGATTCTGGAAATGCTCCATGCCGATTCCGATCAAATCCAGATTCCCCACAGGCAGATAATCTGCCCGGAATTCCCCGGCAAGCTTCATCACCGCACCGGCATCCTTCGCCTGTGAAAGCAAGGTTGCACGCCGGTACAGCCGTGTCATCTGTGCCATGAGGTCCTCTGTCTTCAAGGCGGCATTTCGCTTAAAATATTTGCCGTAAGCATCGGCAAGGGTTCTGAAATATCCCTCAAATCTGGCCAGTCCCGCATTATGACTGATGACCGCCAGCCGCTCCAGGTCCTCCGGCACATCCTCTGACGTTCTGGAAAGCCCCGTGCCGAAAAGCTCTTCCAGATAAGCCTTCATCTGTGCGGCAGCTTCCTTTCCTTTCTCCATGTCAATGGCCTGTCCGGAAGCCCCGATTTCACCCAGAAGCTTCTCTCCGGTAAGAATTCCTGCCTCCAGCTGACACCATAGAATGGCAGACGCCTTATGTACACAGAGTTCCTTTTTGTGGCAGGTACAGGTGGAATACTCCAGCGGCGACAGCAGCTTTACCGTGTATTCCGGCAGCTTTACCGTAATCACCGAGGAATATCGGATTTCAGGTCGCTGCTTTGCCGTGACCTGATTGACAAAGGTCTGAAATCCACGGGTTCCCAGGGTTTTTTTCAGTTTTTCGAAGGGGTATTCTGTTATTTCCTTTATAAGTATGGTCTGCTTCTTCTCATTCGGGCTCTGTCTTTCCGCCGCATTGATTCCATTCTGCTGTGCTTTACCATCTGCATCGTCTATGTTGTATGCTTTCTCCGATCCGGCCGTATCCTCCCCGCTGCCTCCTTCCCTGGCAGTCAGGGTATCCCCGCATCCCTGTGCTCCGGCATTTGCAGCATCTCCGCCATTCTGCGCCTCCGCAGGTGCTGTCAGAACTTCCTGGGACTCAGCCGCTTCCTGTCCATCTGCCCCGCTTTCTCCCGTCCCAGCCGCTTCTGTCCCGCCTTCTCCTGCGCCGCCTTCCTTCTGGCAGCTTTCCTTCAGCACCAGAATCGCCTGTACAATGTGTCTGCACATACTTCTGGAAGGGCAGCTGCATTTACTGTCGCCCAGAGGGAAACGTACTGTTACAGTCTCCTCCCCCACCGTTACGGAAGCATCTTCCTCCATGGCTCCGATGCTGGCCGGAACTTCCTCCTTATCCTTGTAAGCCCGCTTCACAATTCCCTTATTACTCAGGCCGATGAGATACTCGTCGTCCACATCGGCCAGTCTGTCTCTCCATTTACTCATACGATAATCTTCCCCATCCAGCCTGCCAGCTCCTCCGGCGTCATGGCCCCCACAAATGCACCCATATCTGCCAGCGCGGCTGCCGCGTTTCTGTCATAATTCGGATTGGCATCCATGTCCAGCGCCGTCAGCACCACCAGTCTGGCGCCGCTCTCGATGATTCCTCTGGCGGTACTGTACAGCCGCTGATATCCGCCGCCCTCATAGAGATCCGTTACAAGCACCACCATGGTACGGAAAGGAAAATCAATCAGCCCCTCACAGTAGGACAGTGCCCCGGCGATATTGGTCCCCCCGCCCAGCTGGACGCTCATCAGTGTCTCCACAGGGTCGTCCACATAGCCGCTTAAATCTACCACATTGGTGTCGAAAATCACCAGTTTTGTGTCCAGCATGGGAAGTCTGGCAAAAATCCCCGCCATAATCGCGCTGTGAATCACAGAATCCAGCATGGAGCCGCTTTCGTCCACACAGATTATCACCCGCCACTGATTGTATTTCTTCATCCTGGAATTAAAATACACGTTTTTCAGTACCAGCTGTCTGTTTTCAGCATCATAATTCTTCAGATTCATCCGGATGGTTTTCCTGATATCCAGGTTCCGGGCCGACTTCACCGGGCTGCTGGCGTTACGGTTGATCTGGCCGAAAAAGGACACCCTTATCTCCTGCTCCAGCTTTCTGCTGATCTCCTCCGCCACCTTCCGCACGATCTCCCTTGCCATCACCAGCACTTCGCCCTTCATCATGTGCTTCAGCTCAAGAATGGTCTTCAGAAGCTCCTTGTTGGGCTCCAGCTTCTTAAGCACCTCCGGGTCGGTGAGCAGCTCGGTCATCCCGTATTTTTCCAATGCGTGACGCTCCAGAACTTCCACTGTCTGCTTCGGGAACAGCTTTTTAATCTGCCGAAGCCAGTAAGGCACCGTGAGCTGAGAGCCTTCGCTTCCTCCCGAACGCTCCTTGCGTATCTCCTGCTCGTCGCCGTACTCTCTGGAATACAGATAGTCCAGCACATTCTCCATATCCATAAACTGCACTCCATCCCCGGAAAAGTCAATCTGCCCCGAGGCATATTTCCCGAGAACGAGTCTCCACCGGTTTAAAATCTCCTGTTCGTCAGCCATGTCTTTGTTCCTTTTCCATCCTCTAAGCATGTTGTCTCATTTTTTGTCTTCCCTTTCGGAAGAGTGTTCCAATGCTGCACGCACCCTCATTAAGGAAAAACCCAATAAGTTCTGCCCCTTCCACCTGTTCAGATCAAATCGGCTTTCATCCTTCATGGAAAGGCCTATTCCCCATATTCTGTCCTGAACTGCACATTCTGCCAATATATGATTCCGCGTAGCCAGAAGCTTCTCTTTTAACTCCACATTCTGCTGAAATTTTTCAAGTAATCCCTGATAAACAATAAGCTGACGCATACCATTCCACAAAATATCTTCATAATTCTTAACAGCTCTTCCCAATGCTTTGATTTTTCCCACATCAGCTGTGTCCAATATTTGTGCTGCAATCTCCATATCCTCAAAAAGTAATGCCTTTTGATACATCATATACTGTTCCATGGAAGAATATCGAATCCCGTTCACACCAAAATCCGAAAGATACCAATTACTTAAATATCCGTTTGCTTCATCAGGATTATGAAAGCATATAATGTTTTTCACAATAAAACCCACCTTCCACACTTCATTTTACATACCTTAATTTACTGACTCCATCCTTGCCTTCACATACTCATCCGTCTCTTTTCCATATGCATACCAGTCGGGATAGACCTCCGTCCTCTCCAGAATGTCCTTCCCGCCCTTTCCGTGAAGGCCTGCCGCCGCTGCGGCAATCTTATCCGTCTCTCTGGGCGTGAAATAGGTAAATGCCATGCGAAGCTCCGGCAGAAGCTCCATGAACTCTTCCTCCGTCACCCGGCCGTAAAATTCATCCAGCATCCGGATGAACGTATCCCCGATAAATACCAGGTCCCTGGCTGTAAAAAACAATCCCTTGAAAAACTGCGCCGTGTGAATCAACTGTTCCTTCGTACCGCTGAGATACCCCCGGCAGGCATTCTCCACCGCTTCCGCAGTCTCTCTTCCGCTTCCGTACAGAATGCCCTGAATACATCCGTTCAGTCCCGCATGAATCCCACTGTCATAAGTCATCTTCTCCAGCACCGCAAAGTAGCTCTCTCTCTCCTGTCCGTACGCGGCTTCGTCCCGCCCGGTAATCTGATACAGAAGCTTCAGAGCATTCATGCACCCGTTCAGGTCCTCGTCCTTGATTCCCGTCATGGAAGGAAGAAGCGTAATCATTTTCCGGCAGCCCAAATGAATCAGACTTTCGAATTCCAGCTTCGTCCCGTACAAGGGGCCCAGCTCCTCCATCATCAGCAGCGACCGCACTGCCTCAGCCAGAGAGTAGAAATCCGTGTCCCCCATCATCTGCTCGTGAACTCTGTCATAAACCGCCTGCATCTGCTCCCGAAGTCCCATCTCGAAGACCCTTGTCAGCAGAAGCACGCTCTCCTTCGCCCCCAGGTCCTTTTTCAATTCCTCCCGCACCAGGCTGATGGCGGCCTCCTCTATGGTGGCCCCGTAGACGGACACCTCGATCAGAGAGGAATTCACCTGAGCGCTCCATTTATATTTCCAGATTTCCCGCATGAGATTTCTGTCCTTTTTCAGCTGCAGGTTGGGTCCCTTTATTTTCCTGGCAAAGGTGGTATTCAGCCACACCATTCTGTGATAGAACATACTTTGCAGTCTGTGCTTCTTATTGGAAAAAATGGACAGTGTGGATTCCGCCTCCAGGGTAGAGCCTGTCTTGATGCCAAATTTCCTGCACTGGGCCTCAAAATCATGTATAACAGGCGGCACATCCGCCTGGCTGCACAATGCTCCCACAGCCCGGCCTGTCATCTGCTTCCGCAGAATCCGCAGCGGCGTATCCGTGGCAATGGTGTATTCCCCTTTTACAAAGGAGGCCAGCACAGCATCCAGAAGCTCATAGGCCCCCGGCTCCCGCTTGCCCCGCAGGCCCGCAAGTCCGTCCGCCATAGAACAGGCGCAGATTTCGTCGTAAGTGGAGAGATAGCCTTCCTTCCGCCTGGTCTCCTTGCCGGATGAGACAATCAAATCCAGAACCGCATCTTTATAGGGCGTATCCGATTCCGGTATCCCCGCCCATATTTTCTGATAAAAACCGGGGAAGGGCATTCCGCTGGCATAACCGTTCAACGCATCCGCCGCCTCCATGGAATAGGGCATCAGGTAGACGCCCTGGTCCTTCGCCGGAACTCTGCCTGACGGCGAATTTGCCTCCTTCCTCCCCTCTTTTCCGGATTTTTTGCCTGCTTTCCTGCTTTTTTCCTGCCCAGAAGAGCGGTTCTCCGCAATGACGCTGTCCGAGCCGGCATTTCCGCCTGCTTTCCCACAGGCCATTATCACCGCACCGTCCGTCTGCCCGCCCAGCAGAGTCCGCAGGCCCGGCGTATGAAAGCCCCCCGTCACCACCAGAACAATCTCTTCCGTCCCCGCCTTCCGGCTGGCATACTCCCGAATCCGCTCCGCCATGAACCGCTCTCTGGCCAGACAGCCTTCCTCCTCCAGAGATTCTTCCGGCGTGTTCTCCCTGGCCAGAGCACAGTAGGTCAGCAGATTATCGAACCATTTTTCGCTTTCCTCCGCCAGCCCGTTCAACTCAAAATATTTCTCCCAGAATTCGTCAAAGCTGCGAAGCCCCGCCTTCTCACAGAGCCGCTTCAAATATTCATTCCGGGAAAGCAGATAATCATCGTTATAATTGCTTTTCTCCTCTTCCTCCTTCAGCAGGCCCTTGCCCGCCTGAGAGGCCGCAAGAATATCTCCGTAGGACAGATCAATAAATGCCGTGTCAATCCCGTACTTTTTCCCTTCCCGCAGCGCCGCCAGCTCCGGCGAGTAATCCAGAAAGGGATAATAGCATTTGTATCGTTCCTTCTCCTCCGAAAGCACTCCCGACTCGTCATGATAGGAATAATAGATGGCAAAGGGCGCTTTCGTCTCCTCGTGCACCATCACCGGAATCAGCGGCCCGGCATTTTCCGGTCCCTCCACAAGGATAACGGAAGGCAGGATCTTTTCAATGGTCCGGCTGATATGATAAGCGCAGGCAGGACTGTGATGGCGGACAGGGAGAAGGATTATCTCAGCCATTTTCTCGCTTCGTAATATTCTTTCCATAAGCCACCTTCTTTGCTGCTCTTGTCTCTGATTACCGTATTGAAATATCCTTTTACCTTTTCCAGGTCATCCTTGTTCTCTTTGGACACGGCTCCTACCAGATTCTGAACCAGACTGTCCATGCTTAATGTCCCGTCCCCGTAATAATAGCCTGTAATCATGGCCTGATAATACACAGACACGGCCTCCGCCGTACTCATCACCGAGGACGGCTTATCAATTCGGTGCCCGTAAGAAGATACACCTTCCCGCAGCTCATGATAGGTGGACGCCAGAATCTCTGCCACATCCTCGTCAGCCTCCACGGCAATATGACTCTCTGCAGCAAGTTTATTGACTTCGTTCATAATAATCTGCTTCTCCATGGCCGCTTCTCTTACAGGCATTACCGTCTCGAAGTTGAAACGTCTCTTCAAAGCGCTGCTCATCTCATTGACACCCTTGTCTCTGGTGTTGGCGGTGCCGATGACATTGAAACCCGGTCTGGCAAAAAGGAAACCGCTGTCTCCCAGCTCCGGCACATTCAGCACTTTATCGCTGAGCACACTGATCAGGCTGTCCTGAATCTCCGCCGGGGTCCTGGTGATCTCCTCGAATCTGGTCAGAATTCCCTTCTCCATGCCTATGTAGAGCGGGGATGGCACAAGGGCTTCCCTGCTGGGCCCCTTCGCCAGAAGCAGTGCATAATTCCATGAATATTTTATCATATCTTCCGTGGTGCCGGCGGTTCCCTGGATGGTATTGGTGCTCACCCCGCTGATGGCGGCGGACAGCAGCTCCGACAGCATGGTTTTGGCCGTTCCCGGCTCTCCTACCAGCATCAGTCCCCGGTTGCCTGCCAAAGTCACAATACATCGTTCCACCAGGGCATCGTTGCCGAAGTATTTTTTCTCTATGTGGTATTCTTTTCCTGCGTAAACCACCGGTTTCGAGCTTCCCAGAATGAATGTCCGCACCGCTTTCGGAGACATCTGCCAGCTCTCCGGCTTATTTCCTGTGTCCGTATTTTTCAGCGCCTCCAGTTCTTCTCTGTATCTTACCTCTACCGGGGGCTTAATGAATTCCTGTTCCATGGCTTCTCTCCTCCATAGTTTTATTGTTCAAAATTATACCACGTTCTCCTGTCATATTCCATATTTTGCACAGAAAATTCATGTTTCGTTCACAAGAGATGGAGCCTCCTGCCAGGACCAGGGGGGCTTCCGCCAGGTCCAGGATTCCTGCCAGGACCAGCAGGGGGCTTCCGCCAAAGCCGGGTTTTCCGCAAGGACCAGCAGGGGGCTTCCGCCAGAGCCGGTTTTTCCGCAAGGACCAGCAAAGACCTTTTTCCTAAAGCGAAGGGACGTCGGAGAAGGGGTGGAGGTTCTTTCCTCGGCAGGGGTAACGCGCCGATGAACTAACTGCCAACAGAAACTAAGGAGCGAAAGTACCGCTCCCAAGTTTCAGTAGGCAGTGGATTTCATCTCTGCTAAGGGCACCCCTTGGGTGCTGTCGGAAAGAACCTCCACCCCTTCTCCGCCTGTCTTTCCGCGTGTTTTAGTGTGTAATAGCGCAGACCAATTTATGGCCGCAGAAGACTGAAACTTCACAAAACATGCCAGAAAGTTTAGTCTATATCTACATCAGGCACTGGACCCTCATGAGCCATGCCAGCCATAAAAGAAATCGTCCATATCTGTCCCAGGCCAGTTTAAACTGCAGAGAAACAGGCAGAGGAGGCCGGTGGCTCTTTCCGAAAGCACCAAGGGGTGCTCTTAGCAGAGGTAAAATCCAGCCTCTACGCAGACTTAAGCGCGGTACTTTCGCGCTTTAGTCGAAGTTGAGGCTTAGTTTACCGGCGCGTTACCCCGCCGAGGAAAGAACCACCGGCCTCCTCTGCCGTCCCTTTGCTTTCCCCCTGACCTGCCGCAGGAATCTGGACATTAGCAACAGGCCCCCTGTAAGTCATTGCAGCAAGTCCGGACTCTGGTGACAGGACCCTGTCTGCCATTGCAGGAATCCCGGCCCCTGGCGGCACACCCTGGCAGCCATTGCAGAGACCCCGACCTTTGTGAATCAAACGCGGAATTTAACTCTGGCAATGCCCCTTAGAACCTGCTATACTGGTGAGGATATCACAGCCACAGTTGACTCACAGAAAGGGACAGGCGGTATAATGGAGAAGCGTTTCAATGGCAAATTCTGGACGGCACTGGTAATTTTCAGCCTCATAGGTCAGGTGGCCTGGGTAGTTGAAAATATGTATTTCAACGTATTCATCTACAAGATGTTCCACGCCTCTGCGGCGGACATTTCTCTGATGGTAGGTGCAAGCTCCGTGGCCGCCACAGTCACCACCATATTCATGGGTGCACTGACGGATTATCTTGGCAGACGCAAAGGCTTTATCTGCGGCGGATATCTTGCCTGGGGTATCTCCATCCTGGCCTTTGCCTTCCTGCGCATGGACCTTCTGACTCCTCTGGCCGGAAATGCCCTGCAGGCCGCATCTCTGGGCATCACTCTGGTGATAATCCTGGACTGCGTCATGACTTTTCTGGGTTCCTCTGCCAACGATGCCTCCTTTAACGCCTGGATGACGGACTGGGGCGACAGTTCCAACCGGGGCAAAATAGAAGGCGTCAATTCCATGATGCCTCTCGTTGCCATCCTGGTGGTTTTCGGCGGTTTTTCCGTCTTTGATCTGGACAAGGCGGAAAGCTGGACTGCCATTTATCTCATCGTCGGTATCGCCGTCACGCTCATCGGCGTGTCCGGATTTTTTCTTATTGATGAAAAGAACCTGCTTCTGCCGGAAGACAAAGCCGGCTTCCGCGAAAATCTTTTCTACAGCTTTCGCCCTTCTGTAGTGCGTGAAAATCCTCTTCTCTACGCCATTATAGGCGCTTTTGCGGTCTTTGGCGTCTCCATCAATATTTTCATGCCCTATTTGATTTTATATTATGAAAAGACACTGGGGATGACCGATTATGTCCTGATAATGGCCCCCGCCATTGTAATGGCCGCCGTTATCACCGCATTTTACGGCAGACTTTTCGACCTTCTGGGGTTCAAATCCTCCGTAATTCCCGCCGTCTGTCTGCTTATGGCCGGTTACATCCTTCTTTACACGGGCAGGAGCACAGCTGTTGTCTTTATCGGTTCCCTCCTCATGATGACCGGATACCTGACGGGAATGGCCGTTTTTGGCGCCATGATACGAAGTCATATCCCGGAAGGGAAAGCCGGCCGTTTTCAGGGAATCCGCATCATAGGTCAGGTGTTGGTGCCCGGCATTCTGGGACCGGCAGTCGGTGCGGCAGTTCTGTGCGATGCCGAACAGATTATCAATTCTGACGGCACCGCTTCTTTCCTGCCAAACCGGAATATTTACGCTGCTGCCTTTGCAGTTGCGGCGGGATTGCTGATACTGCTGTGGTTGATTTTCCGGATGATGAGAAACGGCCATCATCTCCTGCTCAGTCAGTCCGGCAGGGAATTGCTTACCAGCATCGGGCTTCTGCCAAAGTGTCAGGAAACTGAACCGCAAAATACAGACCGCAGGAATATCAATGCCGAAAGCAGCACACAGACAGAAGAAATCTGGGCCGGTTATCCCCGTCCCCGGATGCGCCGGACCAGTTTCCGCAGCCTGAACGGAAAATGGACTCTGAACGGAAAGGAAATCCTGATTCCCTTTCCGCCCCAGTCTCTGCTGTCCGGTTATCAGGGGCCAATCGGAAGACATCTGGAATATGTCAGAAAATTTATCCTGCCTCCCGCAGAAAAGGGCAGACGGCTTATCCTTCACTTCGGCGCGGTAGACCAAATTGCGGAGGTATACCTGAACGGTCTTTATCTGGGAAAGCATGAGGGTGGTTATCTGCCGTTTTCCTTCGATATTACCAATGCAATGCAGGAAGGTGAGAATCAGCTTCTGGTAAAGGCCACAGATGCCCTTTCTCCCCGCTATCCCTACGGAAAGCAGCGGAAAGCCCGGGGTGGTATGTGGTACACGCCGGTAAGCGGCATCTGGCAGAATGTATGGCTGGAGTATGTGCCGGAAGTATATATCACAGGGCTGGATATCACTGCAGACACAGAGAAAGTACATATCCATGTCAGAAGCAGTGCGGATACTGCTGTTTCTTCTCATGACAATGCAGATATTCCACACATCGGTGAACCGCTCAGGCAATCTGCCTCTGCCACGCTGCAGCAGAAAGCCGGTCCAACCACGGACGCACAGTCGAAAGGCATTACAGGGCAGGAAGCCTTCCCACAGCAGGATCCCCCGCCAAAACCGGGAGGAATCTCCGTCACCGTCAAGCTCCACAACGGCAGCCTCTACAGTGTGCGGACCCAGAACCAGGAGCTGGAAATCAATCTCAGTCAGCTGCAGCTGGCAGACGGCAGCACCTATCAGCCGGTATTGTGGAGCCCCGAGCATCCCTGTCTGTATGACATTACAGTCACCATGGGCGAAGATATCGTGTCCTCCTATTTCGGCCTCCGCACCGTGGAGACCAGAATGCTGAACGGGATACCCCGAATATGTCTGAACGGCGAACCGATTTTCCTGCACGGTGTCCTGGATCAGGGGTATTTCTGCGACGGTATCTATCTCCCGGCCAGGGAAGAAGACTATCAGCAGGATATTCTCCGCATGAAAGAGCTGGGCTTTAATCTTCTGAGAAAGCATATTAAAATTGAACCGGAATGCTTCTATTATTACTGTGATGTCCATGGAATGCTGGTCATGCAGGACATGGTGAACAGCGGCCTCTATTCCTGGATAAAGGACACGGCTCTCCCCACCATCGGCATCTTTCAAAAAGGAAACGGCAGACTGTGGGGAAGGAAAAAGCGCAGAGACTTTTTTGTCCGGCACATGGAAGCGACCATCCGGCATCTGCAAAGTCATCCCAGTGTCATCGCTTACACGCTGTTCAACGAGGGCTGGGGACAGTTTGACGGAGATGCCATATATGACAGGGCCAGGGCTCTGGACCCAACAAGACTGTATGACACAGCTTCCGGCTGGTTCCCTGTCAGCAAAAGTGACTTTGACAGCCAGCACATTTATTTCAGAAAGCTGATGATTCCTGAGAAGCCGGAACGGCCTGTGCTTATCTCGGAATGCGGCGGTTATTCTTATCGCATACCGAATCATTACTATGCGAAATACAATCAGTTCGGTTACGGAGAATGTGCGGACAGTCAGGAACTGACAGCCAGAATCAGAGCGCTGTATGGGGAGATGGTTATGGACAATATCCCAAAGGGTGTCTGCGGCTGCATTTATACCCAGCTCAGCGATGTGGAGGATGAGACTAACGGTCTCTATACCTATGACAGAAAAGTATGCAAGGCAAAGCCTGTGCAGATGAAAGAAATGGGCAGACATCTTGAAGACCGGATGAGGGCGTGTTATGAAAACATCATGGAAAAATGATCCTTTTTACAATCGAATTTTCAGGCTGGTATTGCCCATCGTCATCCAGAACCTGCTGAGCGCCGCCGTCAGTTCCGCGGATGTCATCATGCTGAATTATGTGGGGCAATCCTCCATATCGGCGGTTTCCCTGGCTTCCCAGTATGCCAATGTGCTTTTTATGGTATTTTATGGACTGGGCACCGGAGCCACCATGCTCTGTGCCCAATATTATGGAAAAAAAGACATGCGGGCCATCCAGGTAATCGAGGGCATCGCACTGCGCTTTTCTCTGGGTTTTTCCCTGTTTTTTGCAGGGCTGGCCCTTCTGGCGCCGGAGAACATGATGCACATTTTCACCAATGATTCGGAGCTGATATCCATCGGCGCTTCCTACCTCCGCTTTATGAGTGTCAGTTACCTGTGCTGGGGAATCACGGAAGTCTATCTGGCCGTGCTCAGAAGCATCGGAAAGGTCATGATCAGCACAGCCTTGAACCTGCTGGCCTTTTCCCTGAATATCCTGCTGAATGCAGTCTTCATCTTCGGCCTTTTCGGCGCGCCGAAGCTGGGCGCGCAGGGTGTGGCCATTGCCACATCTCTGTCCAGGCTGGTGGAGCTGGCGGCATGTTTTGCGGTTTCTTTCCGCAGCAGAGAAATCAAGCTGGATTTGCGCGCTCTCTTTATCAGGAACAGGATCCTGTTCTCCGATTTTGTCCGGCTCTCGCTTCCGGCGCTGGGCAACGACATTGCCTGGAGTGTGGCCTTTTCCGTCTACTCTGTCATCATCGGACATCTGGGAACAGATGCGGTGGCGGCAAATTCTTTTGTGATTGTAGTGAGAAATTTCGGCACGATACTGTGCTTTGGAATGGCCAGTGCCGGCGGTATCCTTCTGGGAAATGTAATCGGAGAGAACAAACTGGAAGAAGCCCGCACGGATGCGGGAAAGCTGATGAAGCTCACGGTGATTACCGGAGCCATAGGCGGAATCATCGTTCTCTGCGCCACTCCCCTGGTGCTGCGCTATGCCCATCTGACGGACCAGGCCATGCATTATCTCAAGTATATGCTTCTCATCAATACTTATTATGTGATGGGGGCTGCCGTAAATACCACCCTGATTGCAGGCGTCTTCCGCGCAGGGGGAGACAGCCGTTTCGGCTTTGTCTGTGACATTATAGATATGTGGTGCTACGCCGTCCCTCTGGGGCTTTTGGCAGCTTTCGTGCTGAAGCTTCCCGTCATGTGGGTGTATTTTCTCCTGTGCACCGATGAGTTTGCCAAGTGGCCCTGGGTAATCAGGCATTACCGCAGCGGCAGATGGCTGAGCAACATTACCAGGGAGAATCTGTTTGAACCGGCTGATAAGTGAACCATCCTCTCATACCAGGAACAAAATCAGAGCCGGTATCCCATATAACACATGAATGCAGAATAAGAACCAGGCGGCGGCCAGCAGGATCTTCTTCCCCCTGGTATCTGCCTGAGTCCGCTCCAGCACCAGAAGCCGCATCAGGGATGCCGTGAACATGAGAAGAATCCCTGACATCATAGGCCACAGAAAATCTCCGTGGGTCAGTTTCTCCCCGCCTTCTCCCAGCAGAGCTGCCTCCAGGAAGCCCACCAGATACCCTGTAAGTGCCAGCCTGCCCCAGTCGTTTTTCACGAACCAGCGACCGTCAATCAACAGCATAAACAGTGGAAATGCCATACTGCAGGCCACAGACAGCCCCACATTCTGGGTGAACATTCTCCAGACTTCCAGCCACTTTGTCAGCACCAGACCTTCGCCTCCGCCATAGCTTCCTCCCCATATAAAGTAAACCAGAAACTGCATCAGAATATAGAGCAGTGTAGGCACTGCACAAAGTAAGGTTGTCACACACTGTCTGAAATAGGGAGCCGCGCTGCCGTCCTTCCGCACAAGCCTTGTCACCAGCTCTCCCAGCATCACAAGCCCCACGGCAGGAATAAACATTTCCGCAAAGGTGGGCTTTGCCATGGCTGACAGAAACAATGCAATCGTCAGATAAATATAATACCGTTTCAGCCCTCTCTCCACCCGGAAAAAAATGCCCCGATAGTTTTCGTCCTTCTGGCGTCCCCAGATATCACAGACCAGGCAGAAGCAGAGCAGTGAAAATCCACGCATACACATATAAGTAGGATTGTACAGCGGGTTCATGGAGAATTTTGCATTTTCATCCAGCCAGTAAAAGTGGAACGCCTGCACCACGCACAGCCCGAAGGCAATCATGGCCGCACGTGCGGAGCTGTCGGTACTTCCTGCCGCTTCTGTCACCCTGCGCACCATCCAGTACGCCGTCAGATAGGCGAACAGGGAAAACAGACAGGTGGTATAGGCCGCCGCACTTTCCAGTGGAATCAGCAGCAGCTTATTGAAAAATAACGTCATCAGATGCCACATACAGTAGGGCACCATCATCCAGCCTTCCACCCAGGTCTCCTTCGTGAACATGGGCAGATAGACATAGGCATGCCCATTATAATCAGAGTAGGTTCCATGTATGTTGCCTGTCACATAAACATAAGTGAAATATGACAGCACAATTCCGAAAACAAGTACGATAAGTAAATCGCTTTTCTCTTTTTTCAATCTTCTGTCCTCCCTGCTATACTACTTGCAAAAGCAGTCAATCTCTACTATAATATCCCTATTCCCAAACTTATAAAGGAGCCTGCCTTTTCAATGAAGAAACAATTATTATATCTGATTCCCGTTTTCGTCCTCATGACAGCTTTTATCCTGCTCCCTTCCCGGACATCCAGTCTGTATCTCCGCATCTATTTTGAAGAAATAGCCGGTGATCACTGCACCTTATACTATTCTACCGATGCCATGGATGTATTCTGCCTGGGGCAGCACCAGACTTCCGAAATTGATTATGACCGGAAAATGGTGGAGTTTAATCTGGATCCCTCCCTGGATGGTCACATTACCGGCCTGCGGCTGGACTTTCCCAATACAGAGCAGCTTTTATGCATCGACAGTGTAACGGTCAGCAGCGGAGGCGTCATTAAGCATCAGTACAGTCCCTGTGATTTCTTTGCAGACGAAAATATTGCTTCCCTCCATAATATTTCCGGTATCAGTTCCGTCCCATCCCGGGCCCGGGTGTATATCGCCACTTCGCCGGAGGAGTCCTATCTCATCTTCTCGGATGCACTGTGCCGGCAGATCACGGATTCCTACAGCCATTATCGTCTGACGAAAGCCGCTTTCTGTGTGTTCCTCCTGGCCTGCTTTCTCCTGGCCCGGAAGAAGATTTTCAGAGCCGAATAGCCGTTCGGCCGTTCCCTGCCATGAATAAAGTCATTATATCATCAGTCCCCTGCAGTGCCAAGATAAAATTCCATGGCGTTTCTCTTTTATCATCAAAGAAATTGTTGCGGTCCGGGGCATGTTGTGCAATAATAAACAGGGAGTACAAGTACATGTTTTAGGAATAGTAAGGAAGCGTCAAAGCTTTTGTATAAGTACAGGTGCACAGACAGTTTCCGACAGTTCCTGAGAGGATTAGTATATGAGCAATAATCAAAACTGGAACAACACCGGCGAGCAGCTCAAAGGCGCGTTGGCGGACGCTCTGCAGAGCGGAGATTTTAAGCATCTGAATCAGCTGGTCTCCCAGACAGTCACCAGTGCTGTGAACGAGGTGGGAAAGCATGTCTCCATCAATACTGACGGCATACAGTGGAAAAGCGGAGCTGCCGCTGAACATCCCTCTGCGTCCCAGCCCCCGCCGCCTGACAATGTTCCTGTCTGGCAGCAGCGGGCGCAGGAAAGGGAACGCCGGAAACAGATAAAGCAGCAGAATATGCAGCAGACACAACTCAGAAAATTTCACGCTCCCCTGATTAAAATCAAAAGAGTGGGAAGTGTATCGAATGTTCTCTACCAGGTGTTCGGCGGAATCGGTCTGGGTATTACCGGGCTGATTACCCTTTTTCGCTTTGTTGCCCTTCTTGTAGGAGAAACTACCTTCGGCGGCTGGATTGTCAATCTGCTTTTCCTGCTGGGCTTCTTCGGCATGGTTCAGTTCGGTATCGGGCAGCGCAGGCGCCTTCGGCGGGCGGAACGCTATCTTCAGCTCTGCGATTACAGGGTATACGGTGAAATTGAAAATCTGGCAAAGGGAACCGGCAAAAGCAGGGATTATGTCATAAAGGATCTCCAGAAAATGCTTGCTCTGGGAATTTTCCCAGAAGGCCATCTGGACCAGCAGAAGACCTGCTTTATGTTAAACGATGTGGTATACAGACAATATCTGGAGGCGGAAAATGGCCGCAGGCTCAGGGAAGAAGAGAGCCGAAAAGCTCTGGAAATGCAAAATGCCGCCCCCAAATCCCCGGCACAGGCTTCGCCCCGGGTGTCCGGCGAACAGGAATCCGAACTGCAGACCATGATATCGGAGGGAATGGGATTTATTCGCAAGCTGCGGGATTTGAACGACAGAATTCCCGGAGAAGTCATTTCCGCCAAGCTTTTCTGTCTGGAAAACCTGTTGAAAGATATCTTCGACAGCGTCAGGGAACATCCGGACCAGATGCATCGAATGCACAAGCTGATGAGTTATTATCTGCCCACCACTCTGAAACTGGTAGAAGCCTATGAAGAATTTGACCGGATAAGCTCGCCGGGAGAAGAAATCCTGAAGGCCAAATCAGAGATTGAAAATACGCTGGATACCATCAATCAGGCATTTCGCGAGCTTCTGAACACGCTGTTCCAGGATGCGGTATTTGATGCCACCACAGACGCCCAGGTATTGAAGACAATGCTGGCCAAGGAAGGACTGACAAGAGAAATGGAGTTCGCTGCTCTGGGCAGAGAGTCCTGATACATCATAAATCAAAATGGAGGAAACCAAATGAGCGATAATTTAGACGAAATGTTGAAGGAAGCACCTTCGCTGACCTTTGAGCCTTTTACGGCAGCCGAACCCTCCGCGCCGGAAATGCCTGCGGTGAAGGAAGCGGAAACGAAAGTGCCGGAAGTAGTTCTGACCCCGGAAGAACAGAAAATGGTGAATGATTTCGCCGCTCAGATTGATATTACCAACACCCAGCTGGTCATGCAGTATGGTGCCGGCAGTCAGAAGAAAATCGCCGATTTTTCCGAAAATGCGCTGAACAATGTGCGCACCAAGGATATGGGGGAAATTGGTCAGATGCTGGCAGGTGTAGTCTCTGAACTGAAGGATTTCAATAACGAGGAAGAGGAAAAGGGCTTCCTGGGATTTTTCAAAAAGAGCAGCAATAAGCTGGAAAATCTGAAAATAAAATATGACAAAGCAGAAGGTAATATCAACCGTATCTGTAAGGTGATGGAAGATCATCAGATTACTCTGCTGAAAGATGCCGCCATGCTGGACAAAATGTATGAGCTGAATCTGAATTATTTCAAGGAATTGTCCATGTACATACTGGCAGGTAAGCAGAAGCTGGAACAGGCCAGAACCGTAGAGCTTCCAAAGCTCCTGGCAAAGGCGGAACAGAGCGGACTTCCGGAAGATACTCAGGCGGCCAATGATTATGCCTCCATGTGTGAGCGTTTTGAGAAGAAAATCTATGATCTGGAGCTGACCAGAACCATCTCCATGCAGATGGCTCCTCAGATTCGACTGATCCAGAGCAACGACACGGCCATGTCGGAGAAAATCCAGTCTACTCTGGTCAATACCATTCCCCTGTGGAAAAGTCAGATGGTGATTGCCATCGGCCTGAACCACTCCACCGAGGCCGCCAGAGCCCAGAAGGAAGTCACGGATATGACCAATGCACTGCTGAAAAAGAATGCGGAGACTCTCAAGGTTGCAACCATTGAAACCGCCAGAGAAAGCGAGCGCGGCATTGTGGATATCGAAACCCTGACCGCTACCAACAAGACACTGATCAGTACCCTGGACGAGGTTATGAAGATTCAGGAAGACGGGCGTGCCAGGAGAAAGAGTGCGGAACAGGAACTGCTCCGCATCGAAGATGAGATGCGCCAGAAACTGCTGACCGTAAGCCGTAATTCCGGCAAGATGTAAGAATACAGAGAGGTTATGACCTGTTTGCGTCATAACCTCTTCAAATTTAAGCTTATCCCATTCTTATGGCCAGTACCGCCATGTCCTCTCTGCCCGGCAGGTCAATTTGTACACTGCCGCATGCATTTTCCATCACAGTCTGCCTGGTCATTTCCCATGTATCGATTATTTCAACGCGATACCTTCCCTCCTCAGGCAGATTCATCCTTGTCACTGCAGCGCACTGCCTCTCCAGGAATTTCAGATAAGCTTCCTGTCCGCAGTGTCCAAACGCCACCCGCTCTTTTGTGAGAAAAGCTTTCACCTGCTTTTCAGGCATATTCAGCATGGCCGTCAGGAAGAAGCTCTTCCGGAATTCCTCCGAAGCCCCCTTTTCCTTCATGGCCAGCAGCTGTCCCTCGGTGTAGCCGCCGCTTCCCTCGCCCATAAATTCCAACGGCCCCGGCAGAGAGTCCACAATCTCCTTCAGGAAAGCGATTCTGACAGGACTTTCTCCCTTCAGCACACCTCCCCTGGCCCACCACAGTACTTCGTCTTCACTGTAAAAGGTTTCCCCGTGGGTACAGTATCCGCCGCAGCACACCGCTGTCCAGAAGCGCCGTACCAGCTCCCTTCCGGAAATATTGCCCCAGCCGTGAATGATATTTCCCTCATAGCGGCATTCGTCAAAAACCACCGGCTTGCCGTACCTCTCCCACAGTTCCGGCACTTCATTCACATTGACATCCTGAATACAGCAATGGGTTATTTCCTTCTGCGTGAAATCCCAGTAAGCCATACAATTGTGATTGCTCAGACAATGTCCGTACGGATCATGCTCCGCGACAAATCCGGCGAATTCCTCCCAGTTCTCCCATTTGTAATTGGGCATCAGATCATACTCATTGGCCAGTGACCACCACAGATTAGGCATGGCTGAGAGTCTCCTCAGGAGATAGTCCAGGTATACAAAGCTGTCTTCCATTGAAAACCGGGAAAAACCCCACCTGTCATAGGGATGGAACAAAATCAGATCTCCCTGAATTCCCATGGCATCCATTTCCCTGATACGCGCTTCCAGCGCCTCCCAATAAGCAGCCACCGGTTTATGTACATCCCATTTGCCGTCCGTTTTCTCAAAAGGATAAGATTCCGGTTCATTGTGGTTGAAATCATAGTGCTTCGGGAACACGCAGAATCGAACCTTATTGAACGGCGCTTTCCGCAGCGTCTCCATAGTAGTATCTGTCAATGCCCTCTCCTGATGCACCAGCGCATATACCGTGGTGCCGAAAGGCCGGTACCAGGTACCGTCGTCATATTTAAAATGTCTGCCTGACGCACGGACCATTCCGTGAGAAACCGCCGGTTCGCAGAATTCCTCTCCCGCTCCGCTCACTGTGCCCCATACCTTCCAGCTACAGCCGCCTGCCGCGGAAGGATAAAAGCGAACCTTATAGACGCCACCCCCGGCATAAAAGCCCCGCACTCTCTTCGTCTCTCCCGCAAGGGTAAATTCTGCCTGCAAATCCACCAGTGCTCTGGAACCCTCCGGTTCCGATCCCGTAAATGTCAGTTCAAAGGTTTCATATTGCCTCATGTTCTGCCTCCCTGTTCGTTATGATATCATCATATCATCTCTGCTTTTTAAATTCAACCGGCGCTTGAAACCCCAGGCATTCCCACCAGCAGATTGTCTGTCAGGCTGTGCGGTGTCAGCTGGGAACCTCCGCTGACTGCCGCGACAGGCGAAACCCTATAAGCAAAAAGCTTTTTAACATGGCGCTGATTTCCATATCATCTTCCACCAATAAGATTTTCATGGCACGCTACCTCCAACATAGGAAAAGAAAACCTACGGCTTCTGCAGCCAGCAAGCCCAACAGCACAGGCAGCAGCACCGGACAGGCTGAGACTGCCCCTGCTAGCAGGAGCATTACCACCGGAACCACATATTTCCGCGGATGGTGCCACAGGTCGCTTTCAATCTTCCAGCCCCGGATGGGATAAAGCCATTCCAGCAGCACAGACAGCACCGCGCTCTGCAGGGCAAAGAAGACAGCCCCCGCAATCATCAGGACGGTGACACCGCCGATTTGTATCTGCCAGCTGCAGAGGAATATCGCATCCGCAGCCATATTACAGAGAAAGATAAACAGGCAGTATGGAATGCAAAAGCGCCGGCTTTGCCCGGGCAGGAAACGGACTGTCTGCTCCAGATCAGGGTCACAGGACAGCAGGATACAGATAGGCGTATTTAAGGATAGAATCGCAAACCCAACCGGAATCACGGACAGACCGGCCATTTCTCTTAAGAAACAGGGCAGTGCAAGGGCTACGCACCACATCACAGCGGTATTGAGCAGATAATTCTTATGGCAGCTCAGATACCGGAAAAAATACCGCCAAAGCGCTGCCCTCTTCCGCTGCCGAACCACATGGCTTTTCCTGCTCTCCCACTGATAGAAGGCATATCCGTCAACCCTCCATAAAATCAGAATGGCAAACAGACTGTTCACAAGCAGCAACAGGCCAACCAGGAGCTCATTTCCAAATGCTATAGAATCCACGCTTTGCGAGTCTACTACACCAGAATTCAGAGGCAGAATTCCGGTGTCATATATTGTCATGAATAAAATTGCGGCCACAATGCCGGCAGCCCACAGCCCGCCCACATACCAGTATTTTCTCACAGAATAAACCGCGGCAGCCATAAGGACCCCATGGATCATGCAGAGGATCATTCCCGCCAGTTCCACCGGCTTCCAGGCAGAAACGGCCAGCAGAACCGCGAAAAGCAGCCCAGTCTTTGTAAGAACCGTATAGGCGCCCAGCACCCCCACATAGGAGAAAACAAACTCCCGGCGTCGATGGGGCAGCATCAGCATAGCCCTAAGCTCCACCTCGTTATCTTTGGAAGAAAGGGCCTGCCACATCACACCCGCGGTAAAGGCGCTGATCATCAGGATTCGGACAAAAGATGCAATCTGCACCTGAAAGCCGGCAATGTACAGTCCCCAAAATACGATTCCCTCCATGAAAAGAGTCCGGGGCAGCCGCTCATAGTTTGCCCCAAACAGCTTTTTGGCAAAGGCTCTACCTGTCATTTTCATCATGCAGAGCCTCCCGGATATCTTCGGCATTAATCTGCCCGCGTTCAAAGGTCTGCCGGATTCTGCCGTCCTCCAGGACAAATACCCGGTCAGAAGTCAGCGTGATGCTCTCCAGGATGTGGGAGGAAAACAGCACGGTTCCATGCTCCTTATATCCGGAAATCTGCTCATACAGGTATTCCGTACTCTGGAAGTCCAGCCCGTTCACCGGTTCATCCAGAAGGAGCAGCCTGGGTTTCAGGGCAAAGGCCGTGATCAGGAATGCCTTTTTCCGGTTTCCGGTTGACAGCTCCCTTAACAGGGTGTCCGTATATTCTTCAAAATGGAATCCCTGTATCAGCTCCGACACATCAGGAACCTCTTTCCCATAGGCGGCGCATACATAGGCCATGTATTCCCGGAAAGTAAAATACGAAAACGAATTGTCCTCGGCAAACACCGTATAGCGGCAGAGCTTAAAATCCTGCTTCCGGAAATCCACAGGGGAACCGCAAAAGCAGATACCCTCTGAACGGAAGGTGGGGAGCAGACCGGAGAGCACCTTCAGAAATGTGGTCTTCCCGGCCCCGTTCAGCCCGATCAACCCCGCCACTTCATGCTCGGCCAGCGCAAAAGAAAAATCCGAAAGTATCATTTTCTCGTTGCTGTGCCTTACTTTCCCACGCTTTAACGTGCCCGGAATCAGCAGCTGGCGCAATGCCTTTTCTGAGCCAGCATTGTACCATGCGCTTAAGCTTTTCACAGTCAGGAGCGCTTCTCCCATCTTACCTCCCCCCTTTGCCGTCCTTTTCTTTTTTCCATGCCGCATATGCGGAATACAGAAAGGCGCCCGCTAAAACTATGTAAAGCCCCATCATCGGGAAGTCCCCCGATATCCCGCATACAATGGCTGCAGCCAGCCAGATCAGTCCAATAATTCCTCTAATATAAATATGACGCATGCTTTTTACCTCCCTGTCTTCTGAAAGCGATCCTGTAAATATCCGCCTGTTCTCCGTCATACTCAAAGCTGCGCTGATAGACGCCGCCATTCCGGGTGATTGTTTTTACCGAAGGTTCATTCTTCTTTTCCACAGAAAGATACAGTTCGTTCATCCCCGCTTTTTTGGCAACCTCTAATAATTGCCGCAGCATTTCCGTAGCAAAGCCTTTTCTTCTCTCTGACGGACGAACGCTGTAACCGCAATGACCCAGATCCTTCAGGAAGTCGTTCAGCGTATGCCTTAAGTCAACAACCCCGCTACAAGCAGTGGGGTTGTTGACCCTCGCGGCATTCGCCAAATGGATGCTTGCGCATCCGCTTGGCTCATTGCCCGCGGGAATCAATGATTCCCACAATTCTATCCCGATCATCAACGGCAAAGAATGTGTCTGTTATGACCCAATTGGGATTCACCGTTTCCTCTTTCGTGTTTGCGTCTATGGATCTGCACCATTCTATATAATCCTCCGTCTTATCAAATAATTCACTTCCGTTAATGACGAATTCCCCATGATCAAAAAATTCCTTTCTGAATTCGACTGCCTCTTCTTTCCGTTCTTCTGTTGGTCTGACTAATTGAATCATTTTTCACACTCCTTTATCTGTTAAGATTTTATCAAATTTCTTCTCCGACAGGATTTCATGTGTCACAAACTGCCCGTCATAGAAAAGGGAAAATGTCGTAAAGGGCGAAGGGGCATTCTGCGCATCCTCTCTGGTCTGGATATGTACGGATTGGAACGCAGCGTTCCTGGCCTTTGCCATCTCCTCCAGTATAGGTACATACTTCGCCGTAAAGGGACATTGGTTTGTGTAATACAGCACAAATCCTTCCGGCATATCTTCTTGTCTGCCCACGCTGTCCCGGAAACGGGGAAGGGCGGCATCCTCCTCAAAAGGCAAATACATCAGCTCAAAATAAGGCTCCGCTGTATCCGCTGTCTGAAAGCCCTTATGTTCCATATACTTTGGGTCGGAGAGGAATCCCATTTTCTTTTTGGAGGACAGGATCACAAGCCCCTTTTTCCCTTTCGCTTTACTGTCCCTGATACATGCATCCAGCAGAAGGTTCGAGTATCCATGCCCCTTGAACTGCCCGGATACCCACAGGCAGTCAATGTACATATAGCCCTCCGCCTCCACGGGCACCCATGCGTATTCTGCAGGGATATATTCAATGAAGCATTTTCCACGGACATTGCCTTTTAAGAATACAAGCCCTTCGTCCAGCCTGTCTTTCAGCCAGTTCTTTTTGGACATAACCTGAATGTCTTTGTTATTGGAGATTGCGCAGCAGATGTGCTCCTTTTCCATATTTTCGTGTGTCAGTTTTACAAGTTCCATATTCTATTGTCTCCTTTGATCTGCATTTCAATATAATGTTGACCCGGAAAGGCACCGTGTCAACTTCTGACTCCATGTGCGCCGGAGCGCACACAATGATAGCATGATAAAAGAATCAGCACAATCAGCACCAATGTGACAGCCGCCGCTATGTTAGAACTGACACGCATAACGGGGAACTGCTCATATTTCAATATGTAAGTAACAAAAGCATTTGGCAGGTTCACGAAGAAGGATACAATCAGGTTATTACCAGATAGTTTGTATGCGGTTGCAAATCCGATCCCTACTGCAAACAGCAGAAGAATGTCCTCCCAGGTGCGGAATCCCGGATAGCCCAAATGGTAAAGGGAAAACATTGCCCCGGAAACCAGAATTGCCGATACCCATCCAAATTGCCGGTCAATCCGGCTCTGCACAAATCCCCGGAATAAAAATTCCTCAAAAAACGTGGTCATGATCAGCGGCGCAATTCCCATAGGCAGCAAACGCCATGGAATCTGCTCACCCACAGCCATCTTCGGGATAAGCTGTCCTCCAACGGAAAATACCACAAAGACCGCCAAAACAACCCATTGCCGTATGCCCGGCTTTTTGAAACCTGCTTCTGCCAATACGCTGCCGGAAGCTGGTACTCCATTTTCCTTATACAAACAGTACAGGGGAATGAAAAGGCTGCATACCAACCCATACAGAAGATTGTAAAAAACAAAATATAGTATGGGCGTTGGATTGAGATTCGCTGCCGTAATGCAGATAATCAGCATGATTTCTATGCCGGCTGAAATCAGGAGCGTTTTTCCTTTTCCGCTGTTTGCCGCTTCCTTCATCCTAACCACCCCTGATAAAACGCGACCGCTCCCAAACCAGCGCCTACCGCCATGGCCGCCAATGTTACAACAATAATGACAGGGTGCTCTTTCATCAGTTTTCCTAATTCCTTTAAATCGTTCATTGAATTTCTCCTCCTTTGTCCCACAACGGGAATTTTCACGCCTTTTCAAAGCATTCCTTCCAGGCTTCTATCTATTTCCTTTTCTGTTCTTGTAATAATATCTTATCGAACATTAGTAGTTCGATAAGCATGAATCATCAACACAAAAACGAAGGAAATAATCTGTGCAGCCATAATCCGGACAATCTGTAGTTCGTCTGCGCCCTCCCGCGAAACCACATGCAGCATATTGGCAGCAACGGTATTATTAAATAAATGGTCGCCAAGCCCTGCCCATAAATTTCCTGTCATACGGTAAAGAAGTCCCCATTTGATTCCCATAATCCCGGCAAGGATAATATAACCGATCCCCATCAGAAGCATTGCCGCAAACGACATTTCGCCATTCACATAGCTTCTGATGGGCATTACAATGTGCCAGATACCAAATAAAAATGCTGCAATAAAATTCGCCTGCATAAATGGCTTTGTTTCAGAGAGCGTTTTCAGGAACAGACCGCGGAAAACACCCTCCTCCATCCATACATTGACGATATTGAACAGTACGCATAATAGAAAGAAAACGAAGTCTGTATTTTTCATCTGCGAGCCAGTTAAAGAAAAGCTGCTGATATAGATTTCCAAATGTGCGGGATTGCCCTGCAGAATAAAAATCGCCAATTCCAATCCAAAAGAAACGGCAAAGCACACGCTTCCCAATAACAAGCCTTTCAAAATACCGCTTACAAAACTGTTTCTTTGAAATCCAATATCACGCCATGAAAGATTTATCTGTTTCAATGCCAGCGCCAAAAAGATAATTCCAACGACTTTATGGAGCACATTTTCTCCAATAGCTGTTTTATCTGTTTCAATTAAAAAGTATTCCACAAACCTTACAGACAAGCAAAGCATAAAGATTATCATGCATATATTAGTTGGTTTACATTTTATGTTTCTTACCATATATAGCTGCCTCCATCAGCACCAATTTCTTTTTCATATGCGGCTTCCTGTCAACTGGAATTTTTACGGCCGTTATTTTCCCTGAAAACATCTGTAAAAAGTACACCTTGACATTCTGCCCGCAAATCAGCAGAAAAACAGCAGCTATCGAGGGGATGCACACATATAAGTATTTTACGTATAACAATATATTGGGAATGATAATTCCGTTTTGTTCTAGCAATGTAGGTACATAGCATATAAACGATAAAACATATACAGCAGAAACCCATGCTGTGATTTTCAGCTTACTTGTGTAGCCTGCCATCATAATTGCCCTTTACGATACAAAAAATTTTACACAAATCCCGCTTTCTCTTTATATTTCTTCAGAAATTTCTTTGTTGTAATCCTCCGCAAATTCTGTTATGCTCTCAAAATGCTTTGGACGAATTCCCACTTTTTCATATTCTGCAAGATACTTATTCAGAGCCTGATGGAAGACATCCACATTCTCTTCCAGATTTTTGGGGTTAAATTTATCCATAATTTCAAAGCCATCCACTGCGATGCATTCTGCAATCTCATAGAACATCCACTGTAAAGACAATAAATTCATAAAGGAAGAATACACGTCGTCTCTGCCTGCCGCCTCAGCCATTTTGTTTTTCCAGTTAGAATATATTTCCTCATATGTGCCCCGCAGATTTTCTGCGGAAGGGAGTTCCTTTTTCTTCGGAACCTGCAAATACCCCTCTGTCAAAACGAAAACCTCCGTCAGTCTTGCCCGTATCTGCTCCACTGTTTCCGCCTGAATAACGGCAAGAATTGACGTCTCAAGATCAAAAGGAAGTCCAAGCTGTTTCAGCTCATCCAGAGCCCTTTTCGTTCCTTTTCTGAAATACTGGCCGTTATGCAGCATGACCGCATTTTCTATAAGCTCAATGGCCGCTCCTGCGTAGCTTCTGGCTTTTGATAAGGATTGTGCAAGATATACCTCTGCAAGCAGCTTTTTTGCATCACTATATGCATTGTCGGCCTTCTCATACCGTCTATCCGATGCAAGCAGCTCTGCCGCCTTTCTTCTTATCTCATCCAGCCTTTCCAATGCGCTTTTATCCTTGCAATATACGATTTTCGAATCCAACAGCTTAGACAAATGTGCGTGGTCACACTGGGCATCCTTTTCAAGCATATCCCAGCTGGTACAGTAAAGGTCATATCCTATGTCAACATCATCTATAATAAATCCGTCAGCCAGAACCTGTCCCTTTTCGTCATGAATCAGAATCAGCAAATCAAGATCGGATTTTTCGTGCTCATCTCCGGTAGCTACAGAGCCGTACACACCAATCAGGGCCAGAGAATCAGGGCACAAAGCATCCGCCATTTTTATGATAGCTTCTATGATTGTTTCATTCCTATCCTTCATTCCATATCCTCCCGATACACATCCCGATTATCTCTTACAGAAACTTTTTTAAAAGTTAGAATCCGTTTTGTATTATGTTCCTGTCTAAATGACATGGAAACCATCAACCTAAAAACACGGCTATGATCATGAGGCTTCCTACCACAATGGCGGCTATGCCAAAAGGATAGCTTCTCTTGTTTCCTTTTTTTCCATCGACAATCCAAAGCAGACCGCGTAGTATAAGAAGTAATCCTGCAAAAATCGGAATCCATTTATTGACAGCCTCTGTCATTCCTTTTTCCCTTTCCCTTTCTTTTTCTGAAAAACAGAAACGACAGTATTGATGATACATAACAGCACAAAAAGGCTTGTAAAGTTGGTCCAGATATCCCTGTATGCTGTTTTAGCCTATCCCATTCCTGTCTCTTTCCTATAAATTTTAATTTTAGCATTCCCAAAACACCGGGGCAACCTTTTTGCCGCAGACGGTTTTCTAAATGACGTGAAATGTCCGGGCATTCTGAAAACCGCCGCAAAATGGCCAAATTTCTATCACACCCGGATCGTGAGGGCAAGCGTAAATTCTGTTCAATTCCATGCATGCCTGCAATAAGAGCGTACAGCCAGGAATGCAAACAGGGGAATCTGCAATAGAATCCGCCTTGGCAGGTCTTCCAGCGTCAAGAAGAAAGGCGCTCCTGCCCTGGCACATTTATTGTACCAGAAGCAAAAGCGCCTTTTCCTTGTTTGTTCCCACTTGATTATTTTGCATTTTCTATACAGATGCAGAAAAACTTGCACCAGGTTCGGAGCCTGCCGCTTCTCCTGATATAGTATAGATTACAGGCTCCTTTTTAATATCATCCGCTGTCTCCTCTGTAGATATGCTGCCGTTCGTGCCAGCCTGAGCCAGATCAGACTTCCCGTCTAATGCGGCCTTCCCGCTTTCGCTGATGCTGACGGTATCCGTATCCTCATTCCGGCTTTCCGCTATCCTCTTTTCCAATTCCTCTCGTTGTTCCCTGCGTTTTTGAATCGCATTTTCCTGCTCTGTTTTCGCTTTTTCTCTTGCCTCCTTTGCATCCTCCTTCATTCCTTTTTTGGTTGTCTTCCGGTAGTCCTCTGCCTCATCTGCAAAGTCACTGGCATACCCCATTGCCCGCTCCATGACAGCCGTATCTCCTCTACGCTCTGCTTCCTTATAGACACGCATCGGTGTATTCATCAGTTTCATACTCATGCTTGCCCCTGCAAGGCCTTCCATTGTTTTCGTATGCATACACATCTCTCCTTATTTTAGTTCCGCACACTGTTTTATACGCAAAACTGCCACAATCCTTTTTAAGAAATTGAAAACACGGAAAAACTGAATCTCTTTTATTCTGATACAGAAGCATGCTGACGCCTGTAGGTATCATTGTCCTTTTGGCTTAACTCGTTTTCTACCTGGGCCAGCTTTTTCTCCAGCTCCCGGATTTTCTTCTCATCTCCGGAAGCTGACTGAATCTGCTGTTCCAGTTGTCGCTTTTTCTCTTTCAGCTTTTTGATTTCCCGGTCAACCTTATCCGTATTTGCCACACATTTCTCCTCCGGCTCTCCCTGGCTGTTCCCGCTTACCTTCGGATCCTTTCCATTTTTGCCTTCCCTGGAACGGTCTTCCTTTGCCTTCAGGGCTTCTCTTCCCTCTGCATGGACAGCTTTTTCCTGTGCTGTTTTCGGATCATCAAAATAAATTCTCCGGTTGCCGTTCCCGTCCTGCTCTACCCGGTACAGTCCCGTAGGTTTTTTCCCCGATTTTTCGCTGCTGATGTATTCATCCTGTGGTTGGGACAGCTTGCCGGAGCTTTTCCCCTCTGCGGCCTTCTCTGCTTCCTTTGTTTGTTCTGCCCTCTCTGTGGCCTGTTTTTCCTTCACCCTTTCCGCGTAGTCGGTTCCGGAATGGTCATAGTTTCCATTCACCTGCATTACCATAATCATGTTCCTCCTTCGATTTGCTACTGTCAAGCGCCTTGCAGCCAGCTTTCATTTCCTTTTTCGACTGGAGGAAGAGACATGTTAATCCATTTGCCGCAGGATGTCTTCTGGATGCTGTGAAAGGATCAGCAGCACATGGAGGACAAATTCATTCCCCTGGGTCTCTATGCTCATGGCGCCGCCATATTTTTCAGCCACCTTATGGATATTGGACAGGCCTGTCCCTTTTTTGAGCGTGCCTTTCCCATGAAAGCTGTTCCGGATTTCCATCATCAGGAAATCCCCCTGGATACGCCCGGATACATGGATATATTTCTCCATCCCGGCATCCAGGCTTTTTACTGCCTGGATAGCATTGTCCAGGGCATTTGACAGCACAATGCAGATATCAATGTCCTTAATGTCGCAGGGATAGGGCAGAAGAAGGGAACAGTCCGCCTCTATCCCCATGCTTTTGGCTATCCCCAGCTTGTTCCCCACCAGAATATCCACCACCGGGTTATTGGTGCTGCAGGGAAATGACATTTTTTCCGCCATATCGTCCAGATCCTCCATATAGGTTACGGCTTCCTCCAGTTTCTCACTCTGCAGGAGCCTTTTTACCACTGCGATATGGTTCCTGATATCATGGCGGAAGGATTTCGTCCGGTCGTAACGGGCCTTCGCCTCCTCCACATACTGGTTCAGGGAATGCTCCTCCTGCTCCAGCAGTGATATTTCCTTACTGAGGCGGAAATTCTGCTGTAGTTTCTTATAAGAGAACAAGATGCAAAAAAGGCTTAAAAGTCCCAGAAGATGCAGGACAAGCAGCTGCCAATGGCTGAACAGATACTTGAAAGTTCCATCCTCTTCTAAGACCATATACTGAAATTCAAATGCAATCATGTTAATGTACTGGCCCATAATAGATATCATCAGAATCGGGATGAAGACCAGAAACATCTGCTGCATCTGGGCTGCGGCATAAAAGGAACGCGCCCCATCCCCCGGATAAAAAACATCCCTGGAAAAATAGCGATACACCATAGAATAACAAAACCCGGTCAGCAAAAGGGACGCGGCCTCACTGATCAACATGGCTGCGATACCCGCCGTATGATAGTAGAAATCCGGCATCCATGCATGCAAAAGACCTATCAGGGATTGCACGATTCCATAGCAGAGCAGCAGGATTTCCGTGGTCAGAGCCGCATACAGAAGGGAAGACTTGGCATCCACATGGCAGACCAGAATCCCGCCTGTGGTGAAAAGAAATACAAGCACCGCGAAGCCCGTCATCGTGCCCATTGATACAAATTCAGTGGCAAGCACCGCACATACTCCAAACAGGAAATAAACCGGAGGCCATACTTTCTTTTTCAGGATTTTAGCCAGAAAAAAGAACTGGAAAGACATATCGATAACGCCCATGATGTAGATATTGAAAAAATCTAAATACGCTTCCAAGTTGCCCGCCCCCCTATATGCAAAATTCTCAGATATTTTTCATATACTGCAGAACAACGCCGGAGAACTCCCTGCTCCGCAGCCGTGATACGGGAATCTCCTTGCCATTATCCATACAGGCAGTCCCGTTTTTATAGCCTTTTAAATGCTTCAGATTGATAAGATAGCTCCTGTGGCACCGGTAAAAACGGTTGTCCAGCTTTGTCTCCAGATTCTCAATCCGCTCATAATAGTCAACAACCTCGCCGGAAGTCAGGTTCAGATATATTTTCCTGTCTATGATCTCACAGAAGACGATCTCATCCTCCCGGATGATGCGCCCCTCATATCCCTTTTGCACCAGCAGGATGTCTTCGCTGGCATTCTGCATGGAAGCGTAAAGGCGCTCCATGGTCTTCTCAAACTGTTTTTTATCCACCGGCTTGACCAGATAATCGTAGGCCTGTACCTCAAAAGACTGGAACACCATCTCTTTCAGCACCGTAATAAAAACTAAAAAGCCCCGGAACTGATCCGCCCTCAGTTTCCTTGCCGTTTCCATACCGTCCATGTCCTTCATCTGAATATCCAGAAACAGGATATCGATCTGCCCAGTATAGCTCAGCAGCTCTTCGCCGCCGGAAAACATACGGAGGCTGATCTCCCGGTTCTTTTTACGAAAGAAATCAGAAACAAGAGACCTTATATGATCAGACATATGTTTTTCATCATCACAGATTGCAATACGAATCAATGCGTTACCTCCTCATCATCATGGTATCAAATACTTTATTATATCCTGTTGGAAATGCCAAAACAACTTGATTGCCGTGAAATGTTTGTCTGTTGCCGTGAAATGCTGAATAAAAAATCTATCAATCCCTCCATCGGAATCACACAGGGCTGCATTTTACCCAGGGCAGAATTCAGTCCGCAGCCCTGATCCGCTCCACAAGGGAAAGCCTTCCGGTATAACGGACCGCACAGACCGAGAATACCGCCTGTACCAGAAGCAGAGCAGCTGCAAACAAAAGAACCTGGAACACCGGGAAATGGTACGTGAGTTTCCCAAACAAACCAATCTGGTCAAATACCCTGCACACAACCAAACTGCACACAGTTCCCAGTGTCAGGGTCACAAGCAGCGTGATCCCCACATAGTACAGACACTCGAAGGACAGCATCCGGGACAGCTGACGGCCGCTCATGCCAACGGACTGGAACACGCCGAATTCCTGCCGGCGGGTAAGAAGATTGGTAATCAGCGTGTTGGCAAGATTGATCAGGGCAAACACAAAGATAAAAACCAGGATACTGTAGAGCCGGGTCAGCTCCCCGCGCATGCCGGTCTGAAGCTCAGCCGTCAGATCATAAAGGCTGGAGATTCCCACCCGTTCATCGGGCACAGCGCCGAATACTGCCCGCCGCAGCTGTTCACTGTCCTGCTCTGTGTGGAGATTGACACAGCCTGTAAAATCCGGTATTTCCGGATAAAGGACGGACAGTTCTTCCTCCGGCAGAATAAAGAAATGAGCCGTGTTGCAGATCGGAACATTCTCCACAATACCCATCACGGTATAAGTCTTCCCCTGTCCGTTGTAACAGGAAACGGTAACAGTATCCCCCAGCTGATAGTCTGTCCTGTAAATCTCTTTCAGCGCTCCGCCTGACGGGCAGACCAGAATGCCGCATTGCTCCACCAGCTGCCGGTAATCTGCAGTTCCCTCAAGAACCGCTCCATCGGCATACATCTTCGCCATATCCTCCCGGTCAATTCCCCTGACGATAAAGGGCTCATGCTCACGGTTGCCCGGGATTTCGCTGATGGCAGGAATTTCCACACAGGCCATGCTGTATGCCGTGACGTAATCCACGTTCAAAATAGAGGCAAGCTCTTTTGCCGATCCTGTCCCAAAGGATTATCTTTCTGCATCTCATAAAATTCCCGGCCTGCATAGTCTTCATATTGTAAAAGGTACTGGCTCCTGTCTCCAAACTGGGACTGGGCCATTTCTTCTACATCCACCGAATTTGCATAGGCGGAAATACACAGAAGCAGAATCCCTGTCAGACTTAAGGACAGAGCCGTCACAAAAGCCTTTTTGCGGTTCCGGAAGAAGTTCATCAGCGCCAGCCTTGTTATGCTCAGGCGGCGGTGCAGTTGTCCGGAAATACTGCGTCCCTGATAGCCGGAATAGGCAGTGGTCCGGACGGCTTCAATAGCAGATACTTTTCCTGCCATAGATAAGGGCTTTCTGGTGGCAGCCAGAACCATTCCATAAATCAGAAACAGAATGACCACTGCAGACCGGATATTGTCACGCCAGGACCAGTAACCAGGTACGGCGATCAGCGCCGACAGGACATAAATCTCCATTCCGCTTCCCAGATAAAGATCCACCATTCCAAAATAGCTGGAACTGTAAAAGGTCCGATCCGCCGGTATTCCCATTTCTATGAAGAACCTTTCGATGTCTGCACGAAGTTTTTCCGGCTCCATTACCTGGCTCCCTTCAAAACGGAACCGCAGTTCATAAGGCGCCTGGTGGATGCCTGTGTCCACAGCAATTTCCGGAATCCAGACCGTGAAAATCCGGCTGCTGCTCTCCGATTCCAGAATGCCAGTGACGGTATAGAGCCTCTCACCGCCGCCAAGGTTCAGAGTAACCGTCTGGCCAATTTCTGCCGGAAGGTTAAAATAACCGAAAAAAGAGCGCTCTATACAGATCTCATTTTCTGCCTGGGGATAAGCCCCGGCAATTTTGCCGTATCCCATCAGGTCCATCATCTCCGGGCTTACAAAGCTGACGTTCAAAACGCTGTCCTCATGGCGGACAGAGCCGGCATCGGCTGTATATCCCCATTTTTCAAACCTGCCCGTATCCGCAAGCCCTGTGACCTCTTCTCTGGTCAGCCCCCCGCAGCCGGCCTGATACTGTCCCAGGATATTGTCCAGTGTCTTCTTCTGCTGCGCCGAGTAGATAAAACAGAGGGTTCCCATCAGACAGACTGCAAGGGCAATGGTAAGAATGATAAAAACGCTTCGGCGCCTGTCCGCTTTCATACTGCGGTTTGCCAACTTCTTTTCTACTATACTGGTATCATTTTCAAAAGGCCATGTCATGGTACGCCACCTCCTTCTATTATCGCAAAGCTTCCATCATGGATGACTTGCTTTGCTGCTTTAAGGCCCCTGTTGTAATCAGCACACTACATAAAATAATAACCGCACAATTCAAGATTGTAATACCAAATGGAAATTGATAATTCAAATAGCTCATCAGGCTGTTTTTCAAAAATGAGCAAAGAACATATCCAATTCCTCCGCCAATTATCACAGATAATACAAGTCCCATGCCGACTACGATCAGTCCCTCTTTATGAACCATCACGGATAATTGTTTTTGGGACATTCCCACGGAACGCATGAGAGAAAATTCCCTGCGCCTTACGATAATTCCCGTCAAAGTTGTATTCAACAAATTCATCACGGAAAAACAACCAATTAGGACAATGGCTATTGCAAGGGCTAACTGTGTTCCCTGCAGGAAGTTTTCATTCTGGGCAATGGCAGCAGAAAGTGAATCCACACTCAGCCGCGGGTTATCTGATACAATCTGGTCTATTTCATTTTCTGCCTGCTGTTCCAAAGAATCCTCTACACGAATCACATACTGATATGTCAAATTGCTGTGTGCGATTTTTTGCATGGAATCAACCGGCAATAACAGCATATCTATTTTATCGCCATGATTTCCAATCTTACTTTCGTCAAGGACTGCCGCAATCTCAAATTCCAGGTTCTCCGTATGCTGCCCATCAAAAATCTTCAGCGTTACAGACGAGCCGGCCTCTGGATGAATACCAAAATACTTCTCAAAGTCCCCCGGCCTGCCAATAACCATCTGATTTTCAGATGCCATTTGCCCATAATCTGACAGGTTTCCATTTAAGAGACAGCTTTGCAGCAAAGTCATATCTGCTTTCTCAAATCCTACCATTTCAGCATCTGATTCCAGAGCCTGCAGATCACAGGAAACCGGGAGGTGCTGATCGTCTATGATCTTTTGCACACCTGATAATTGCAAGAGTTCTTTTTCCACTTCCTCCGTAAAGGGACTGGATTCCTGCAAAATCTCCAAAGGATTTTCCATCAGCTCCTGATTCGAGATTCTTAAAACGAACTGTCCTCTTGCAAATCCGGATAAAGACATATCTTCTGCATTGATAGAAGAAAGGACAGAGGATAAACCTAACAGCAGAACGACTGTCAGGACAAGAGAGGCGACTGTCAGTATATTCTTTTTCTTATATCGCAAAACCTGATTCACTGCCAAAGACCCCGGCGTCAGCCTGCGCTGCCTGTGTCTACATTTAGGCCCCTTATTTTGTTCATAGCGGGAAGCCTCTATGGGTGAAACGGCCGCTGCTGTTTTAGCAGGTTTTTTGATGGACATGCGCACAGTGGCATAGGTTAACGCAATAACAACCGGGCATATCCATAGCACATTCCATAATCCAAATCCATATGGAATCAAAAGATAAGCCACTGCAATTCCCGCAATCAGTCCAATCGGAATTGCAGGCAGCATCAGCAAAGTCCCCTCCCTGAGAACAAGCCTTTGAATCTGTTTTGCCGTCATCCCTATTGTGCGGAGCTGTCCATATTCTTTAATTGAGTTGATGATGGAAATATAGAAAATGTTGTATATTACCAAAATACCCGCGATTACGATAACGAGCAGCCCGGCAACAGCCGCCATGACCATCAATGCCGAAGGCCGGCTAAGATTCAAATACGCTTCATTATAAGAAGGAGCCGCTTTACAGCCTGCGTCAGCAGCTATCTGCGATATTAAGTTTTTTACATCCCCAGCGTCCGCATCCAAATTTACGCGAAGCATTACTGCCGGTGAAAAGTGATTCCATCCATCCATTTCTGAGAAGTATTCTTCAGAAACCATAGCCGCATATAAGGAACGGTCAGTGCCTTTGGCCCCTGTTTTCAGGTATCCTGTTATAAGAAAGGATGTTTCCCCAACCTTGTCTGGGTCTGGCAGTCGGATGGTATCTCCAATTTCTGCATTTATCTTCTGCCGGATTAAGTATTCCTGTTCAATCAGGATTTCATTCGCTTTCTCCGGCATTTTCCCCTGGTCAACAGACAGCCCATTTAATGTAAGTGCATCCTTGTTGGAATACGAAATATTAAGGCGGTCATTTCCGGATTTCACACTGCCAATGGAAGCTGTGAATCCGCATAAATCCACACGCGCATCATCAGACAGTTTTTCATATTGTTCTTTTTCTATGCCGGAAATAAGCGCATGATAAGACCCTGTTATGTTATTTCCTCCATTTTGGTTCACTGTAATAATTCCGGAAACCAGAAGCAATACAGACGACATCAAAAATGTTGCCAATGAAATTGCAATAATCGTAAAAATCTTCTTCAAACGCTCTTCCTTTAATTGAGCAGACGCTAATTTTTTAATGACAGCGCTGGTATCATTCTCAAAAGGCCATGTCATAGTCTGCCACCCCCCTATTTCAGTTCCGCACCGGTACACCGGATACCATTTCCGGCAGAGTCATTTCCGGCCGCTAAAGACCTGCGTCCGAAAATGCTCTGGGCATCCGGTGTACCGGTGCTGTTTTCCACAATCCTGCCGTCCTCAATCCTTACGATCCGGTCAGCAAGCCGGGCAATCTCGTTGTTGTGGGTAATCATGACAATGGTCTGGTTAAACTCCATGCCGGTACGCTTTAAAAGTCCCAGTACATCGGCGCTGGTCCTGGAATCCAAATTTCCGGTGGGTTCGTCAGCCAGGATGATAGCCGGCTTAGTAATCAATGCGCGGGCGATGGCGACACGCTGCTGCTGTCCGCCGGAAAGGTTGTTTGGCATATTGTGAAGCTTATCTTCCAACGCCAGCATCCTCACAATCTCGTCCATGAACTTCTCATCCGCCGTGTCGCCGTCCAGCTCCACAGGCAGGACAATATTTTCATAGACATTCAGGATCGGGACAAGGTTATAGTTCTGGAAGATAAAACCGATATTGCGGCGGCGGAAGATAGTCAGCTCCTCATCATTCTTTTTAACCAGTTCATCCCCACGGACAATGACATTGCCGGACGTGGGCGTATCCAGCCCGCCCATCATGTTAAGCAGGGTGGATTTACCGCTGCCGGATGTTCCGACTATCGCCACAAATTCTCCCTGTTCCACAGAGAGGTTGACGCCGTCTAAGGCGCGGGTGATGTTTGGCTCGGCGCCATAATACTTTTTCAGATCGATTGCTTGTAATACATTCATAATCAGATGCTCCTTTTTCTTATCTCTATCCCGTTTTTCAGGACATGCAGATATACCCTTGTGGTGTTCCAGGGCTTTTTGCCTGTCAATAAAAAGCTTTCGCTCTTGGAACTTTCGTTCTTCGGACATTATAAAATCCAAATGTCACAGAAATGTCCGAGGCGGCATAAAAAATGCGGCTGAAATGTTACAAAGCCCGGACATTTCAGCCGAAAACCTGCCACTGACAGCTCTGTCGGCATACTGCTGCAAAAAAATTTACCCAGGACAACCGGGAATGTCCGTCTGCCATGTGTTATCTTATAGGGAGCATAATGGAAAATTCCGAACCCCTGCCCGGCTCTGAAACCACTTTGATATAGCCGCCCTGTCTCGTTACGATCTCGCGGGTCAGATACAGGCCAATACCCACGCCCTGCTGTTCATGTACTTCTTCCTCACGATAGAAGCGCCGGAAAATAGCGGCCTGATTGCTCTCGGAAATACCCTTGCCAGTATCGGCCACTTTGATCTCCACATACATTTCCCACTGTGCCACCGATACAGAGATACTCCCGCCGGCTGGAGTATACTTCACCGCATTGTCCAGCAGATTGAACACGGCTTCCGCCGTCCACTTGCTGTCATGGGAAAGGAGGAGACCCTCCGGGCAGTCCACCGTTACGCAAATATCTTTTTTCTCCGCCGCATATACAATGCCGCTTAAGCCAAAAGCCAGCGTATCGATCAGCGGGGCCTCTTTCTTCTCCAGCCGGATTGCCCCGGTTTCCAACCGGGAGGTCTTCACAAGGGCCTGAAAAAGAAATTCCAGCTTGTCCGTCTGGTTCCGGATGCCCTGCAGAAATTCCCGTCGCTCTTCTTCTGTGACAGACTTTGAAAGCAGCGTATCCGTCACCATTTTCAGATTTGCCACCGGTGTCTTCACCTGATGGGAGACATCCGACACCAGCATCTGCAGCTCCTGCCGTTCCTCATCTGCCTTCCGTCTACTCTCCTGCATGATATCGTACAGACGGGACAGACGGTAGCCGATACGGGCAAAAAGTGTTTCACTGTCCGCAGTATGCATCGGTTCTCCGCTTCCGCTTATCATCTGATCCATTGCCCGGCACAGCTCCCTGGTAAATAAGGAAAGCCGTTTACTGAAAACAACTGTCAGAAGGAACATCCAGGCAAGAGCACAGAGCATCAGCAGCCCGCCGCCGATCAACACCCAGCTCTCGCCTGTCATCCATAAGAGAACGGCACAGACAGCCAGCATGGAAGCCGCCATACCAACCCAGGTCAGCAGGAATATCTTTTTTACAGAGATCCGCCCCAGACTCATTTTCTCTCGCCTCCCATCCACTGATACCCAATCCCGTAAATCGTTTTGATATAAGTATCGCCGTCAGCCTCAATCTTGCCCCGTATCCGGCTGACGGAGGCAGTCAGGGTGTGTTCGTCCACATAGTTTTCATCCGCATCCCACAGTCGTTCCAGAAGCCGCTGCCTGGTCAGGATCTGTTTGGGATTTTTGCAGAACAGGTACAGCATCTTATACTCCATAGGGGTAAGGGTAAGGGATTTACCATTCAGCGAGGCGGACTGCTGCGAAAAGTCCAGAAACAGCCTGCCGTCATCATAGAAATCTTTTGTAAACCCACGGTGTTCCAGCATGGCGAACATTGCCCGTATTTTCCGCAGCAGCGCCCCAATGGAAAAGGGCTTGGTGATATAATCCACCGCCCCCACTTCATACCCCCGGATCTGGTCGCTCTCCTGGTCATTGGCCGTCAGGAAAATCACCAGCGTGTCAGGATTCTCCGGCTTTATGAGCCTGCACAGGTCATAGCCGCTGCCATCCGGCAGGTTGATATCCAGAAGTACCAGGTCATATTCCGTCTGGGTCAGTAACCGGGCCGCTGTGCCTGCATTCAGGGCTGATACGGTATCGTAACCCTCAGAAATCAGGTTGTAGGTCAGCGTTTTATTTAAAAGGGCGTCGTCTTCTACCAGCAAAATCCTTTTCATATCCCACTCCTTTATATTTTTATACCTTATCGGACGATAGTCCGCCAGCCCCGCCAGAGGCATGTGTTATGGAATGCCCGGATGGATGTAGGGAATGGCCGATTATTCACTATAGTTTAGCAGGCAAATGTCCGCGAAATGTTACAACGGGTAGCTTTTGCTGCAAGTGATTGAAAGTTCTTCTCACACTATACCATGATTTCCTTCAGAAATATCATTCCGTCAGGGAACTTAAGGAAATATGGGCATTGCAGGAAAAAAGGGCAACAAAAAAACCCCGCATGAATCGGGGTTCTTCAGAAGCGCAGACCGGATTTGAACCGGTGCATCAGGGTGTTGCAGACGTATGCCGCCAGACCCGCAACGCCGCATCCACACTGGCTTTGTTGCTCCTCTAATCCTCATGACCACCTTAAGTCCACCTTATTGTATGGGGCAGTCAGTTTCTAAACCAAACAGATTATAGCATTACATGGGGCTGAAAGCAATGTTTTTCAGCCTCTTGTGCACGACATACGCATGAATGTCTAACCCCATCCCAATATATATTTCTTACTTTTTTAAATTTTTAGCAGTTCCTCTATAAACTGGGCTGGCGCGAAACTTATGTTAAAGCGCTTTCTTCTTAACGACATTTTTGTTCCCCTTATCTCTAATAATTTTAACATGCTTAAACACCATTTCCTTATGATATTCTGGTTTTGGGCCGCTGTCTTGTCCAGTGTGGTATTGGCATCCTCTTTAAATGTCACATCCAGATGCCAGTGCATGCTTTCCACTGCCCAGTGTCCTCTTACTGCCCGACTGAACAGCTCGATATCTTCCATAAGGCTGCTGATATAATACCCATGTTCCTCTTTCTTTGTCTCTCCCTTTCGGATGGTCTTTTTCTCCATCCCTATGCTTTTCAGCCCTTTCCACTCCTTTTTCCGGTACATCCACCCTATATCTTCTGTTTGATAGTACTCCCTTATCTCTATCTGGCCATGCGCTTTCTCGGTTGTTTTTTTATATCCTTTCCCTTTCTTTAGCTCTGCACATTTCTGCGCCTCTTCAAAATATTCGCGTATATCGGTTTCCAGATTCCCCTGGTTCCCCTTTACCGCCAGTACATAGTCCGCCTTTCTCTTCCGTATTGTCTCCACGATTCCCGTCTGTGTCCCTATTGCATCAATCGTTACAACCTGGCCTTTTATCTCTATGCTTTCCAGCACTTTGGGAATCGCCGTTATCTCATTGCTCTTTTCCTCCACTGCTTTCTGTCCCAGACAGTATCCCTCTTCCCTGCTCCATGCCGATACAATATGGCATGGCCTTGCTCCTTCTCTTTTATTGGAACGCATGGTCTTCCCGTCCACGCAGATAATCTTTTTCAGCTTTTCTCTTTCATTGCTCTCCAGCATCTCCTGCCATTTGCGCTGAAGCTGCTGTAAATTCTCTGGCCGTATCATTCCCATGGCTCGCTGTATGGTGTCATGGGATGGCACGCCGTTTCTTAATTCGATATACTGTTTCAGCCAGTCCTCATTCCACAGGGCAAAATCCGCAATCTGCTCTTCGTTAAAATCTCAGAGTTTTCTAACGATAAGCCCATAGGTGCTTTCTCAGTAAGGAATGGGTATAGAAATTTTTGCTCAACATCACTTTCCGTTACAAGAGAAGAATGCTCACAAAACAATGACATAATATACCTCCAACACTATTGCTGATAGAATTCAAACATCCATTCACTTCTCGTATCATTCATTTCTATCCCAATACTCCTCACCCTCATCAGAAATACTGCTAATCCCAAACAATATTTGCAAGAAATCTTGTTTTTCATTTATGATACGAATGACTCTTACTATATCGTCCTCTATCCTGTAAAAAACATAGTTAGGCTTTACAACCAAGTAGCGGTAATCTGTTGGATATTCTATCAAATCTTCCACGCAGAGGCCCTCTTCCGGAAATATTTCTAATTGCCGAACCGTTGATGTAATGTCTCTGATACAAGCCTTCGCTTTATTCGCCCCGAACTGCTTAGAAACATATGTTTTTATCCCCTGTATATCATCTAATGCTTTAGGCGCATAAATTAGCTTTGGCATATTATAATCCCAGTGCAGCCTCTACTTCATCTGCTGTCAACCAGCCTTTTTCTCTAGCAGACTGCTCTCCTTCCTCTAATTTAGCCAGAAGCTTTATCGTTGCCTTCAGCCTGTCCAATTCATCCACCTCTACAATGGCATAAGCCCCCCTGCCATTGCGGGTAAGATATACTGGCTGATTAGTGCTTACTTCTTTTAACACTTCTGTATAATTTCTTAAATCTGATATTGGTTTTATGTTTGGCATAGTCATCATCTCCTTCTAACCTTTATTATATACAAAACAGCCCAAAATAACAACGCAAATATGCGTGTTAATTTACAGTATTACTCTTCAGTAAAAATTTTCTCCATCGTTTATACAGCGCAAACGCAAGAGCGACATCTTTTACTCCTGGCTCCGGTTTTGCATCCCGCTTTTCTTTTCTAACAATATGTTGTATAATCGCGTCTTCTTCAACCTTTAATCGTATACTTTGCTTCAACTCCCTATCAACACTCAAAAACCACTCTTCAAAGTTCTTCCTTTCCTCCTCATGTTCAAAAATCATTATTGGCATTTCAATTCCACATCTGTTATTACACCGATATTTCCCTTCTGTAAAAAGGCCAAGAAGCTTTCCATTGGTGCTATCCTTTAGGAAATAATAGAAAAATATTCCAAGCTTAACTTTACCTGAGGCATACGCTCATCATCATAAAAATAACTTAACCTGTTGTGCTAATTCTTTGTAGGAATACCCAAAGCGTCCGAAAGCGCAAAGATACCCTATGCCTGAAAAGCAGCGGCTTTGATGCCTTGAGAATCAGAAGACAAGCCGCTTTATCTGAGCAAGCTCGCAGTCCTCGCCAAAGATGCTGTTTAATACCATGCACAAGTTATATGCAAGGATTTTGTTCGCAAGACGTGTGCACAACCCCTGGAAGCTTTTGGCAGGCACACGTTCCGCATTCAGCTGTTCAGTCAGCTGAGAGAATACAGTCTCCACGCGTCTGCGCAACCTGAATATCAGCTGCCGTACAGGCCTGGGCCAGTCCGTCCTGCTGTTGGAGCGCCTGAGCGCCATGAGGCATATCTCCTGTCCTGACATGTCCTCCGCCAGGGCCTCGCCGACATAGCCCTTGTCCCCCCGGCACCACCAGGCCATGCTGCCCATCGATCAGATCCCGCAGCCCCTCCCTGTCGTCTGTGGATGCGGGCGTGACCTCGAATGCGATGACATATCCCTCCAGGGTAACCATGGCATGGACCTTATAGCCGAAGCAGGTCTCCTTTTTGGACGGGCACATCCCATAGTCCGCCCCGATGCCACGGAAAGCGCGGCAGTAGCGGGCCCTTCCGAACTTGCAGACGGCAAGCGGGAAACTGTCCACGATAAAGAACCTGCTGCATGGCATCATGAACGCAGAGGGGAGTTTCTGCCGTAGCAGCTCCGTCGTCTGGAGCAGTGCCCGCCTTGTCCTGTTGAAGCGGCTCCTGCTGTCCGAGAGAGGCGACTCCTCTTATATCAGCAGCTTTGTCTACATAACAGCATCGTTATCAAGACATATCTTCATACGGATACCAGTGGAAAGCATGATTTGGTTGACCAGCTGTAAGACCTATGCCTTCCCACCTATTTACCACCTTATAAAAAGATTTTATCTGATTTTAAACGGTCTGAAACGGTGTTTATGAAAAAAAGAAGATTTTTTGAAAAAACTTAAAAAGGAACGAGAACTTAAGGAAACATGGGCAGCGCAGGGAAAAAGGGCAACAAAAAACCCCGCATGAATCGGGGTTCTTCAGAGGCGCAGACCGGATTTGAACCGGTGCATCAGGGTGTTGCAGACCCACGCCTTACCGCTTGGCTACTGCGCCTTATTCTATATTTATTATATGCTCTGCCTTTGGAAAAATGACTCCAACGGGAATCGAACCCGTGTTACCGCCGTGAAAGGGCGATGTCTTAACCGCTTGACCATGGAGCCGCGTTGTTTTCGCCTTTCCGGCTTCTTTCTGCTGACATGAGATTACCAGCGAACTGATAACCTAACGAAGGATATATTACCATAATTTATCACGTTTGGCAAGAGGAAATTTGATATTTTCTTTTGTTTTTCTTATTTTTACATATCACATCAGTACACCATATTCCTCACAGATTCCTGCCGCATCTCCTTAATAAGCATGCCGTCAAACAGCCCGGCATGCTTTCTGTTCATAATACAAAAACAGTTCCTCTATCCTGTACAGTTCGCTGGCTTTGTTCTTTTCCAGCCATTTCTCCCGATATTTGCAAAGCCATTCTTCTGTATTGCTCACCCGCTCCAGTCCATATCCAGCCAGCTTTGCGGACAGCTCTGCCATAACACAGACGCCCTCCGCCGCCAGAAGCAGCTCCCGGCGATATTCATCATTTCCCCAGCTTTCCCCGCTCAATTCCCCGGAAATCTTAAGATATTCCCTCTGAATTGCCTGCACTTCATCCCCGGAGAGAAATTCCATACCTTCCCCGTTGTTATAGCGATGCAGAAAATAATTCTTACATACCTGAGTCCACTTTATCCGATCCTGTAACGCACTGACCGCCTTCAAGGCCCGGACACCGTCTTCCGCTCCATATAAAAGGCTGTTGACCATTCCATAAAAAGCCTTGTCCGGCTCCGTATCCGCTGCCCAGGATTTCCCTGCCCCCAGCACCATACTGTACATTCCCAGCTCCAGACTGCCTATATTTCCCCAGTCCCCCCAATTGGTATTCAACACTCCCAGGGCGCCACATCTATAACCATTTCCAATCATTTGAGTGATATTCATCTCGGCCCGATCTGTTTTCTCACAGAAACGATTCCAGGAACTGGTTCCGGGACAGACAATCTGGGATTTTCCCGACATTGAGAATTTCTCAACATCTTCCCTGATTCCTTCCGCATCGTCGCCATAATGCCAGTTCAGGAACCAGATATCATCCGGCAGTTCCGCGATTGTCTCGGGATGTTCCGATACAATGTCCGCCCACATCATGACCTTTTTACCTTTTTTCTGCACATAATCGACGATTTTCTTCACAAAATCCACATAGAGCCGTCCCACATCATACCCCTTCTCACCATAGCATTTCAAATCGAAGGTTTCATCACAGCAAATATTGAAATACTCGCTGCTGAAGCAGGGCGCATACTGGTCAATCAGGCTCTTTATCACCTCAAAGCTTTCCGGATTCAAAGGGTCAATCGTATGGTGGTGCATTCTGGCATCCCAGAAATTCGGAAGCCTCTCCTCTCCCTGAAACACCCGCAGATGCTTATACTGTTCCTGTTCCAGCAAATCATGCAGATGCCCGAATGTGGACAGAGAAGGAACAAAATCAATAAAATTTTCCCGACAATATGCATCAATCTCCTGCATCTCAGCCTTTGTCAAATATCCGGCAGACTTCCAAAGCGCCTTCGTCTCCTGAAATTCAAACACATGCTCCACATACAGCTGCAGGGAATTCATCTTGTAATAAGCCATGTTGTCCACCAGCTTTTTGATGGTCTCCACTTTGGGAATCTTGCCTCTGGTCACATCATGATAAAATCCCCGATAAGCAAAATCAGGCCAGTCCCGGATCTGCAGACAGGGAACCTGCTCCTCCCGAAGCAGCTGACGAAGGGTCTGAATTGCATAAAAGGCCCCCGCAGAGCTTTCTGCACTGATTTCTATATACGCCTCACCGATAATAAGTTCATAACCTTCCCCTCCATGGCCTGAAACATGGATCTTCAGCTTTGTACCGGCCGCATCACAAGGCAACTTCTCCAGTGCAGCTGCCAGCCTTCTGTCCATGCCGTCCACATCAGGGCAAATCACTTTCTTCGCCAGGAATCCAGCTCTCACTTCCATATGCTTTACTTTTGGCAGTAAATTCATCGTGCTTCTCCTCCGGTTTACTTTGATTTGCATTTCCGGTAAAATTGTGGTTTCATTAGTTCATTATACTCATTTTACTTTTGATGTCAACATAGTCAAACTACCTATGAAGTAAAAACAGGACAGGGATCTCCCGATTTTAAACGCATTTTCCCATTGTAAACGGCAGGCAAACATACTATAATCTGATATATACACAATTCAGATATTCAGGAGGATGCCGCCATGCCAAATATCAGCTGGGATGCCGCAGATTATAAGGAAAACTTTTCATTTGTCCCTGCCTATGGAGAAGCCGTGATCGATCTGATCACAAAGCAGCCGGAAAGCCGCGTAATAGACCTGGGCTGCGGCAACGGTTCTCTTACCGCCCACATTGCCGAGCGGGGATACATCGTAACGGGAATAGATGACTCGGAAGAAATGCTCCGATTGGCCAGAAAAGAGCATCCTGATTTAAGCTTTCTCCAGGGAAATGCTGTCAGCTTCCATCTGGAGAAAGGGGTGGATGTGATTTTTTCAAACGCTGTATTCCACTGGATCGATGAAAAGAATCAGCAGACAATGCTGTCAAATATCTATCGCAACCTTAACCCGGGCGGAGAGCTGGTCTGCGAATTCGGCGGCTCCGGGTGCGCGGAAGCCGTCCATGAAACACTGGAACAGTGTTTTTCCGAGCGTGGACTTGTATATAGAAGAGTATTCTATTTCCCCACGATCGGTCAGTATGCACCGATGCTTGAGAAGGCCGGCTTCAAGATAGAATATGCTGCGCTCTTTGACAGACCTACACCACAAAATGGATCGGATGGTCTTGCAAACTGGATCCGCATGTTTGTAAAAAAGCCTTTTGAAGGAGTAGAAAAAGAATTAGAAGAAGAAATTATTTCAGATACCGTCTCCAGATTGCGGAACAGGCTTTATCAGAATGACTTTTGGATAGTAGACTATGTGAGAATTCAGTTCAGAGCCGTCAAACAGCAGAACTTATAACAAGACCAATAAACAGGCTTTTACCCTGTATATTATGCAGCTGTCTGTAACGGCAGCTGCTTTTATCTTCACCATGTGTTCTCTCTTTGAGCAAGATGTGCATGCCTTATTTCAATCTAAACTATTTGATTCCAATATTGCCAAGCCATTCCTCTATGGTATCTCTGGAAGTTCCTGCTTCAAACCGCATCCCCTCGGCCCATTCCACAGAATCCGGGCACAGTGCATGAAGATCCACAGCGCTGGAACCAATCCCGCTGCTATGAGACGTGCAGAACGGAACGATAGTCTTTCCGGAAAAATCATAGCTTTCCAAAAACGTACTGATAATTCTGGGAGCCTGCCCGTGCCATATAGGATAACCTATCAGAATTGTATCATACCCATCCATATCCTCCACATTGCCGGCTATAGCCGGGCGCGCGTTGGGATCGTCTTGTTCATGATCTGCACGGCCTCCCGTATAATACGCCAGATCTTCCTCTGTATAAGGTTCCTCCGCTACAATCTCATAAATATCTGCCCCCAGAACCTCCGCCGCATACTCTGCCAAGGACCTTGTGGTTCCGGTGCACGAAAAATATACAACCAACGCTTTCGTATCCATGTCTGCCTGCTGTTCCTTTCCCTGTCCTTCTGTTTCCTGCTCTGTATCCTCTGTCATGTTCTGTTGTTCATCGGATTGTTCCGCCATATCAGCGATATTATCTCCGGTGCTGTCCTGCCCTCCATCTGACTCAGATACAGAATCGGGCTGCTCCCCCTGTCTTTCTGAGGCATCTGTACGGCTGCATGCTGCCAGGGAAAAAATCATAGCAAAAGAAAGCAGAAAACCAACTGTCCTTCTCATCATCCATCCCGCCTTTCTCCCAGTGTCTTCAGTAAATATGCCATATTCTGACCGAGATTTTTCATAGTCTCAATACCTTCCTGATCTTCTATCACTTCTCCCGGCATTCTCCCGTAAGCCATGGGCCAGTAAGAAGAACCGACAATAAACATATCCTGCAACATGAAAAAATGATTCATTGCGTCCAGTGCGTTCAAGGCTCCGCCGCGGCGGGCCGCCGTCACCGCCGCCCCAACTTTATGCCGGAGCAGGTTTTCGCTCCGGTTCATATCTGCCACAACGGATGCCCGCTCCAAAAACGCCTGCATATTTGCGGAGATATTGGCCGTGTAGACCGGAGAACCCAGAAGGATTCCGTCTGCCTGTATCATTTTTTCATAGATTTCCTGAAACAGATCCTTTTTATGGACGCAATTTTTCTTTCCACCGCAGGCCCAGCAAGCCTTACAGGGTTCGATCACCTTACCGGAAAGCTGTACCATCTCTGTTTCGATTCCTTCTTTATGTAATTCCTCAAACACCGTGTTGATAAGAAGGGCCGTATTTCCATCCTTCCTTGCACTGCCGTTAATCGCCAAAACCTTCATATTCCGTATCCTCCACTTTTCATATATTAGAACCTTCTCAATTTGTATTCACAAATCGGGAAGCAACAGTTTCGCTGCTTTAATACCAGTCATGCTTTTCATTTCGATCCAAATCATGAATCCGTTCCATTTCTTCTTCCGTCAGTTCAAAATCAAACAGTTCCGTATTCTCCTTAATATGGTCGGGATTGCTGGAACCTGGTATTACCACCACGCCCTTTTGGAGATTCCAGCGAAGGATGACCTGGGCAGACGATTTGCCGTGCGCCTGGGCGATTTCGGAAATCACCTCATTGCCCAAAAGCTCTGCCGTATACCCTCTGCCCCCCAGGGGATACCAACCCTGGACTACAATGCCCAGACCCTGGATGTATGGGATCACATCATTCTCCTGGTAATAGGGGTGTATCTCGTTCTGCACCAACGCCGGGGTGATGTTTACCTGAGGCAAAAACGTTTCCAGTTCCTCCACATACCAGTTTGACAGACCGATAGAACGAATTTTTCCCTCCTCCACAGCCTTTTCCATGGCAAGGTAAGCGTCCACGTCACCTGCGCCCGGATGATGGAGCAGCATCATGTCAATGTAGGAGATGTCCAGCTTCTCCAGCGCTTCTTCAATGGCTGCTTCCGGATCGGAAAACTGATTGGGATACAGCTTTGTGATCACAAAGATTTCCTCCCTGGGGATACCGGAATTTCTGACCGCCTCTCCCACACTTTCCTCATTATAGTACGCTTGTATTTGTTGTATAGCTTTTCCGTGCGCTGGTTCTCCTGGAAAATAGCGTAATATAGGGCTTTTCCGCCGTCAAGAAAAAAGTTAAAAAACTTTCAAAAAGTGCTTGACGTACCGTCTTTTCAGAGTTACCATACACACACCTTAAGGGAACGGAAACAAAAACGGAAGTAAGAAAGGCGGTAAAAATAAATGAAGAAAATTAAAGTTGAATGGTGCGAAAACTGGATCAAGGCTCAATTTAAAAAACTCCCTTTTGAAAACGGCGGTATCTATACCGGATTGTTTTGGGATAAGGCTGAAAAGTCTGGCTTATGGGTTCGCGGAACCTACGGTTCGCCTATGAGCGAAGCTCTTGAAAAACTAACAAAAGTAGAAACTGTTCACGATAGCGAAGGAAACTTTTTATATAATGTCTTTAAGCTGGTTTAAACTGTTCCCGCCCCGGAGGTTACGAGGGCTTAATGAAAGGGGTAAATTATGAAGCTGAATAAAGAAAAATTCTTAAAAACGGAAGTAGGCGCGGAGCTTGAAAACTGTATAAAGGTATGGGACAGCGCCATTGAAGAACTGCGGAAGGTAACGCCGGGCTGGGGCGATCCGGATGCCGGCCTGGGCTTTTCGTACTGGGATAACACCTGTCGGTGCTGCCAGGCTCAATGGGAAGTATATAAAATGGTTCTCCTGCAGTTCTTCGGTATCGAATACAACTTTACCCGGACGGATGAATACTTCGGGCTTGTAACCGAAGACGAGGAAAACTGGTTATTCAAAATTGAACGGGCGGCGGCGTAGCTGCTGCCCCGGCACTAAACCACCGACGGCCGGTCCAAAGCCCGGCGGGTAGAAGTAAAGCAAGCTCCCCAGCTTGTGGGATGGGTGCTATGTATAAATCAAGGCTTCCCGGCCTGAATGTCGTCTAACAAGTTTTACTGGCTTTTAATGTGAAAACCTTAAAACCGTCCGGGGAAACGGTGCTACTTGTAAACCTCCGCAGGGTCCGCGCCTGGCGCGTGGAAGAAAGGTTAATAGGTGATGTGAAGCCGAGCTATGCAAGCTCTACCCGTCGGGCTATACCGAAGGGCGGCCGGGAAGCCTCTTTTATATAAAATTCGTTGCGACGTCGCAAAAAGGAAGTGTAGGAAATGAAGAAAACAACAGAAGGAATTGAAACAAGGGAACTTAACTTAATCGCCAATAAGGGCGGCTCTGGTTCCGTTGGTTTCAAGCTCTCAGTACCGAAGCCCTGGGCGGCTGCCCTGGGTGTGGATCTGAATAATAGAAGCGTCGTAGCCTCTTTCGATGGCGACAAAATAATCATATCTGGAATTAAAAAATAAGCCCCAACTGCCAAAACGGCAGCGGGGCTTTTCTCGCTTTTCGGGGCTGGGGTTTTACCCCCTTATACCCCCCTCTGGCGCACAATTATACGCCTGTTTCCCGATTTCATCTATTCACTGAAATAGACAAAATACCGGGCTTTCCTTTGTGAAAATGTGACTACTTCTGGCAAAGCCTGTTTACTTCCGCCTGGACGGCGTTGTAATCGTAGCCGGCCGCCTCCAGGGCTTTCTTCCTGGCTGGGTTATTGCCCCACTTGCCTGCCAGTACCTCCTGGGCTACTGCAGAAACGCTTTTCTTTGCAGAAGCTCCGCTTTTCGCTTTCTGGTTTACTGCTGCCTGGACGGCTTCGTAGTTGTAGCCGGCCGCCTCCAGCTTCTGCTTGCGCTCCGGGTTATTCCCCCATCTTCCTGCCAGGACTTCCGTGGCGATCTCGTCTATGCTTTTCTCCGGAGCTTTCTCCGTCGCCTTGCTGGCGTAGTTCGGGCAAATAAAGCCCCGGATATATCTGCCGTTGACCTGCAGGTTCCTGCGTCCTACGACTCCGCCGCTCATGTTGCCCTCCATAACTTTTATCGTGTTTCCGCTTACTGCCTCAACCATGCCGACGTGTTCCGGTGTTCCGGTGCAATCCGTGGTAGCAAAGTTCGCCCCATCGTCCCAGTCGTAAAGAACTTCGTCGCCCGGTGCTGGGATGTATGCGTCGTTTTCCTGCCAAATGCCCATAGCCTTGGCTTTCTCAATCAAATAATAGCAGGAACACTCTACCGGGATAATATCCGTATAGCCTGCCTTGATCGCCGCCGCGCTGGTCGTGGTGGCGCAGTATGCGTCAGTGTAAGTAACCTTGTACCCCCTGGGCAGCGGCTTATCGCCGTTATATGTGTCAATGATCGGGGCGTGGCTTTTGTCGGAACGCTTAAGCCCGATCCAGCCCTGCATAATGCCTACGACCTTCTGTCTTGCCTGTGCCTCTGTCATACCTTCGTTCCCTCCTTCTTTCTGGTAAAGAGCTTCGTACTCCTGGCCATAGCCCGCCCGCTTCTTCTGGACGGCTTCGCTCTGATCCCCCGGTTTCTCAAACTGTAGCAGTACGGCATCGGAAGCCTCCCGGATGCTGGCGGCTGTCTTAAGAACTTTAAGGACTGCCGGGAAGCTCTCGGAAAGCTCCTTGTAAATAAATTCCGCCTGCGTCAAGGTGTCGCCAATGGATACGCCCTTTGCCTGGTGGAAAGCAAGCATAGCCTGTTTCCGGCTCCAAAATGTGCATTGATGTAAGCCGTAGCCTGCACCGTCGTGTACGAAGTCCTTATAGCTTCCATTGTCAACTGCTGCCGTGTAGCTCTCGTCTGTAAAGCCGAGTTTCTTTTCAAAGCTGTTCTGCAGGTTCTTCGGGTTCATCCTGCTCTCTGCGTAAAAGTTGCCGAACAGCCCGAAAATGCCATTGTTACAAAGTCCCTTGCTACTGTAAAAGGCGTAAAGCTCACGCTCTACGCCTCCCCAAATAATGCCCATGGTCTGCCTCCTATTCCTCGGTATCCTCCTGGACCTCGATCCCGACCTCGCCCTCAATGTTTGCCGCATCCGTCAATCCTTCCCCGATAATGTAGGCAATAACGGAAGCACCGGCCATAATAAGTGCCGTTACCTGCGTCGCCGTGTTCTCGGCTCCGCCCGTTGCCAGGATCATCATGGAAACGAAGGAAGCGACCGCCGTCCAAAGTTTCCGGCTTGTAAGTTTCTTTACCCAGTTAATCTGTTTCATGGTGTTGTCCTCCTTTAAGGTTTATTTTTTTTGCGCCGGGGTTTCCCAACCTTCCGGCGCGGTTGCCCTGTTACATCCCGATCTGCTTGAAAACAAAGCCGATAACAATGCCGACAATGGCGGTTGCTATGTAGCCTACAATCTTCCGCCACATCTCGCCGTCCTTTGCTTCAAGCTCCCGGAGCTGTTTTCCCTGCTGCTCCTGCTCCTTCGCCATGCTCTCAATGCTTACGGCCAGCTTTTCAACGGAAGCGGTAAGCGTTCCAATCTGGCGCACGGTTTCCTCCAGCTCGTCGATCCGCTTGTTCTGCCGCTTGTTTTCCTCGTCCTGCCGTTTTGCAAATTCCTGATGCTCTGCCCTGGTGATGGGTGTGTCCATGCTTTTGCCCTCCCTTCTTGCAATAAAATAAGCCCCTTCCACGGCGCGTCCTGCGCCGTTTCCTGGGCCTTTTGCCTTTTAGTGTAGAAATATTAGTCTAAGCCGATTCCCGCCCGGATTTCCGCCGCCTGGTTAATCCTGGCAATACACGGAAGGCCGTCCGCTTCTTCTGCGCTTATGTGTTGCATAAGAAGCAAGAAAAGCTCGTCAATAACGCCGCTCTGGATTCTTATAATGGCGTTCTGCTGCTCTACTATCTCCAGCGGGCCGCTGCTCCTATTCTCCATATTCCTCCCCCGTGATCTCCTGGTAATCGGCTTCGGTGATGGTTCCCTTCTCTACCCGTTCCCCGATCTGTTCCCTGGTGACTCTGCCTGCTGCATAAAGCCTCTTAAGGCTGTTTACTAAAATCGAAGCCATTATAAAAGCCCTCCTTCCATAAGCTGCATCGTGTACTCGTCAATAGCTGCGCTCACTGCCTCGTCCGTCCGGATTTCCTCTATGCTCTTAAGCATCTCGTACTCTCCGACGCTGATCTCCCGGCTCTCGCATACGAAGTCCGTATAGGCTGCCGCCTGCTCCGTGGCTTCGTGTTCCTCCTGCTGAATGTTCCGGCGCTGGATGAAAGTATCAGGCGCCACAAGCTGCAATTCTGCCGGCCGGCTTGCGCTTCGTTCCTGTGTCCACTGCTTCATTTCTGTTTGCCCTCCTTGTCAATTTTGAAATAATTTTCTTAAGCTGTCTTACTTTTATGTAAGGCTTTATATAGTCCTGGTATGCGTCGTAAGTGTCCGTACAACTGAACCAGCCCATATAGCTTAACATTGCCTCTAAGTGTTTCTTAAAATATCCCCTCCCGGCTTCCTTTGCTGCGTGTAGCTTGCTGGCCAGCCTGGTGGCTGAAAGCATAATAGCTTTCCGCATCGTTGTCCGGTTGCGGAAGAAAAGGAAGCCCATAAAATCAATAACGCGCCCTACGACCTTCCCGTTCTTCTTCTGGTAGTTGAACTTAAAGACCTGGTAGTTTCGCTTCAGCTTCAGCCGGAACCTCCGCCCTATGAATTTCTTAATTTCTACTATTGCCTGGTGCAACTTCTTTTTGTTGTCGTGTCCTAAAACAATATCATCCATATAGCGGATAAGGTTCGGTATTCCCAGCTTGTCCGTTATGAAGTGATCCAGCGGCTCCAACAAATAATTTGCCAGCCACTGGGAAATGTAGAAGCCCAGCGGTATTCCCTTCTTAAAGCCTTGTAAGCAAAGCTCCACAATGTATAGAAAAAGCTCGTCTTTTATTCTTATGCGAAGCTCCCGCATAAGAATGTCCAGCCGTATGCTGTCGTAAAAATGGCGGATGTCAATCTTCGCAAAATTCCGGATATTCTTTCCGCCCTGGATAATTTTTAAAAGCCGTTTCTTGCCGTAATGTGCGCCCCGCTTCGGGAAGCTGCCGCAGGAATATGGGTAAGCCGTGGCTGTTATAATCGGCTCCAAAATAAGGACGATTATATGGTGCAGCCATTGCTCGTGTATCTCCGGCATAAATATCTTCCGGGTTTTGCCCTTTTCCCTTATGATTTTCGGCTTGCGCTTTTTCGGCTTATATGCCAGCTCCGGGTGTTCCACCGGAACGTCTGGCGGCTTCGTATTCTCTATCATGCGCCGCATGGCGGCGACTTCGTTATCAAGATCGGCGTCTATCTTCTGTATCTCTATTCGCTTCGTTTTGCCCTTCCGCAGCTTCTTGTATGCTTTTCTTATTATGTTTTCGTCAAGCATACGGCGATACAAATATTTGTACTGTTTAACGCCTCTTTCCGTTGCGGCTTTTTCTACTTTCTGCCACAGCTCCTTCTTCCGCATAAACAATACTCCTATAAGAATATTTTTTCTTCTATCCTCTACGCACGGCAGGTGCGACCGCTTTACCGTGCGCCCTGTATCAAGTTAATTTACCACTTACCCTTCCAATAATGGCGGTTAAGGCGTATTTCAACGCCCAGGGGTGTAGGAATAAGGGCGGCTTTAAGTTAATGAACCGTATGAATAGAAAAAAGGCGGCGCCGATGTTCCAGTTCGCATTCGTGACACTGTTGTTCCAATTCCGCGCCCGTGGTCCGCAATTAAGCCCATTGTTGCAATTACCGAACCGTAGGCAGACGCCCCCAGGTGACGCCGCCCCTATCCCCTTATATTTTGTTGCTTATAATTTACGCTGCTTCAAAGCTCCGGTATCTCCTGGGGGAATTGCTTCGCACCCCCAGACCCCCTAAACGGCTACGCCGACAGGTGGTAAAAGAAGATCGGCGGCGCCGAAGTACCAGTTCGCAGCCGTGACACTGTTGTACCAATCCCGCGCCCGTGGTCCGCAAGAAAGCCCAAAGTTGCAATGCCCGAACCGTCGGCAGACGCCCGTAAACGTCTGCTTCGGGTCTTTTCTCCAAAGCCCGTCACAGCCTCCGGTCGCGCTGCTCCCTCCGTCCATTCCTAAAGCCGGGATACTGCCGTATCCCGGTACGGTTCTGAAATGGGCCGGGTAGTCCAGGGCGTTGTGGTTCGTGTCCCAGGTCTTGTTATCCGGTACGGTGATCCCTGTATCCGTATACTTTGCCCCGGTCGGATCGTAGGTGTAATTTTTGCTTACCTTCACCCGCCCGTTTACAACTACTTCGTAAGGGTCGCGCATCCACTGCTGGTAGCTGCCCAGGACTATGCTGTGGAAAATCTTATTTAAGCTCAGCTTATCGTCGGTTCCGTAGAACTGCCCGCCGCCCACTACGGCGTTCCGCTTTACTCCGTAGGTCGGGGACTGGCTGGCGTCGTAGCCGCTGCAGTTTCCGTACCCATAGGCTTCCTGCAAGTTCGTTGTTTTTGCGAACATGATCAAAAGGTCGATAATGGTTTCCACAATCGGCCCGCCCAGGAACGCCGCCCGGCTGCTGAAATTGGTAATAGCTGTCTTTTCCTTGTCCGTGGTGTTGTTATAGGTCGGCTGCAAGTTTGCAAGGCTTACCATCTTCGGGGTAGCTCCGTCCGCTCCCAAAATGGAACCGTAGAACATGGGCAGCCATACGCCCCCCAGCTCGTTATTGCTGGGGTCAATGAAGCCCACCGGCTCGTAGCCGTCGCGGGCGGTAAGGGAAAAGCGCACGATCCGGTCGTTGCCGACCATTTCCTCGTTCTTGTAAATCTTCATAAGCCAGGAAAAAGCGCCGCCGTTATAGCTGCTGTTTGCAACGTCGGAAGAGCCGCCGTCCTCCCTCTGGGTGTAGTCCGTTTCCTTGAGCCTGTAATCCGGTGTGCCGTCTGCCCGAACCATATAAGGCTTGTTTGCTTTAATGACCGGGAAGTCCGCCCAACTGTTCAGAACCATGCTGCCGTTTTCCTTATTCCTTGCAAGCGGGGAATAATTCTTATTAAGCCCGATGTACTCAATCCGGGCGGACGGGCTTAAGATGTCGTTATGCTCAATGAAGCCGTATACCGGATCGGATGCCAAAATGTTATAAACCTTGTCTAAGGTTTCTTTGTCTGCAATATAAATCTTTTCTCCTGCCATTACTCGTCTACCTCCTGTATATAAATCAATCCGTTATCAATCCCCAGCTTATACTTCTGCTTCGTGGCGTCGTCCCTTATCTTGTTCGCATCCTCCGCAAGCAGGGCGGCTCCGGTGCTGACGATTGTAACTTCTGCGCTGTTGTTTACGGTTGCAAAATAATCCTGGGTGATCTGCGCCGGGTTATATCCGTTATAGGGCGGCATAAAGTCGCCGTTGTCCCCGGCTGTGGTGGTGATGCTGTAAAGGATTTCCGTGCTGTCCGCTCCGTCCTTTACCTTGGCAAATAAGCCCATCTCGTTAATGTAATACCCGGCGTTTACGAGGGTCTGCCCGGTTACTGGGTCCTGGTTCGTAATAAGCGCCGTTACCTTCACGCTGTAATCGCTGAATACGTCAATATCCGAAAGGGTATAACTGTTCTTAAGCGATTTAAGGGCTGTCCGCTTCTGCAGCGCATCCAGCGTCTTTTCGGCTGCGGTATAATTGCCGTTGCCTACTGCGATCCGGGTAAACTCTATCTTGATTTCCCCGGCCTGCGCCCTGGTCAGAAGCCTCGCCCCTGCGTTGGTCATGACCGCGTTGTTAAATGGTTGTGGCATTCTTGGTTCCTCCTTCTTTTACGGTATTCTTGTATTTACTATTTGAAGCCGTGGCGGCTACAATAGCCTCTGTTACTGTTTCGCCCTGGACGATAAAACCTTCCCGGACTGCTGGCGGTTTCTGGTGCGCCTCCGCCCTCGCTGCGGATCCAGTGTAAGCATGGCCTTCTACTGGTGAGGCGGCTCCTTCCAATCCTTCCCGGATGGCTGCCTGCTTCTCTGTGGCCGCCATTTCACCCCCTATAAACGTCTGGCCTATGACTTCCTTACCCTCGAAGCTAAAACCGTCCACAATGGCCGCCTGGTGCGTCCTGGTGGCTCCTGCTGCCCCTGCAAATACTCCGGCGGTAATTTCTCCGCCCTCAGTCTTAAAGCCGTCCCAAATCGGCGCAGGGCGGCTCTGCTGGGATGCCAATGCCCCGGCGTGTATGGTCTGCCTTGCTTCCCGGTCTACGGCGTAACCATCAATTACTGCAGGCGGCTTATAGTTTGGGAAAACTGCCGCCCCAGAGAAAAGCTCGTGATTTACAATCCGGTGTATATCAATCGCCCGAAGGTGTGACCGGGTATTCTTTACCCGCCGGATCATAATTGAAAAAAAATCGTTCATTTCAAGTGTAAGTATTGCGTTGGTAACAATCTTAAAATAATAGGGCTTGTCGCCGTACTCGTACCACTCTTTTACTTCGCCCTCCCCAAATACTACACCCACGAGTTCCTCTACTGCCTGGGGCGTTCCTGCGCTCATATACCAAATAAGCGTATTTTTTACAAGCCGCCGCTTCGTGTCAATGTCCAGCGTACTCCGGTAATACTGGGTACGAAGTTCCGAAGCCAGAAGGTCTATAACTTCCTCCGGCTGCTCGTCCAAATTGGAATAAATATAGAGCCTCCGGCTGTATCGGTAAAGAAGACGGCAGGCTTGCTGCAAGGCGTAGCTTAACGCCTTTACTTCCGGCTTTTTGGTTATGTTTCCGGGCATGATGTCTGTTAGTTGCCCGTCGTAATAACTAATCATTTTCAAGCCCTCCGTATATAATATTTACCCCTGTACACTGGGCTTTCGCCGTTTCCCCTATAACGCGGAACGCTGGCGCCCGGACTTCCGCCCTTTTTGCCCCTGCGTCGTTCAGCCTTGCTATAAGCTCATCCGGGTTTATGTCCCGGCCTACCTTGGAAGCCTGCCACAGCTTATAATCCTCTACGGCGGTTTCTGCCTGTGCCTGGATAGCCGTTGCCGCGTTGCTGTCGCTGGTGTTTATGTAATAGGTCACGTCTATCTCGTATTCTTCAATTTCCGGACGCTTTACTTGTACCTGGTCCGTAAGCGGCCGCTTTCCTCTCTGGTTTACCGCCGCCGTTACTGCTGCTATGGTGGTATCGTCCGGGACGGTTCCGTCTGTCATAACAAAGCGGATATCAACTAAGCCCGGTGTAGGGCTGGTTATTTTAACATCCCCTATAAAGGGGTTGCTGTCCTTCACCCAATACTCGTAAGCGTCGTCCGGGCCGGCTGTAGAATAGCTGGAAGGAGCCAGGTAAATTCTTTCTGCCATGTTCTGGTCTGACTCTACCTCCGTCCCTCCGGTGCTTTTCTGCGTGTTCTCAACCTTGGAAATAAAGCCTATCGGATCCACCAGGGTGGTAAGCTCCCCGGCAGCGAAGTCGTTCCCTATCGTCCCAGCCTCTGTGCATTCCGCCATGACCGTGACTTCCGTTTCCCCCGGCGGTATCTCTGCGTATTCAATCGTAGCAAAGTAAACCTCGTAGGCAGCCGTTACCCTGGTTCCCTGGGGGATACTGGTCGCCGCCTCCCTTTTCCCGGAAAGCGTGAACTTGACCGGAACCTGGGCGAACTTTGCCGGGTTCCTCGTAACCTTCTTAAGCGCCCCCATATTCTCTAAATAATCGTCGTAGGCGTACTTAAGAAAATTCATCTTTCCGCCCTTGTCTATGTTCTGCAAGCCCTGGTATATAAGCTGGGCGCAACCTAACATAATAATGCGGTTCGGGTCCGACTTGGAAAGCTGTATTTTCTTCCCGGTGATCTCCTGGTACTTCGCCACGAAGTCGCTTAACATCTGGCTCTGGATGTTCTCCAGCGTCAATCCGTCTATGAAAGAAATATCCGGTAAATTATCTATCGTGTTCAGAATATCCGACAATCCTTGCCACCTCCTTTATTCCTCCGATTCTTCCGTGTCTGCATCCTCGGTGTCCTCTGGGTCTTTCGGCCCGATTATGATTTTCGGGGTCAGGTTCCCGTCCTCTGCCTGCGTGTACTCAATGTTTAATATTTCCGCCTTATCCTCGTAAATCTCCGTTTTTTCTATGACCTCCAGCGCAAATAAATTTCTCGCCACGTTGGTCGGGCAGCTCTCAAAGGTCTGCTCTAATCCGAAGTTACGATCACCGGGGCAAGTGCCGGCCCTGGTGCTGTAAAGCAGATCAAGGTTGCGCTGCATTTCTTCCAGCTCCGTTGCGTTAAGGTAGTCGAAGCCGATTATAACTGTTTCCGGTGTGCCAAACATCCGCCCGCCTCCTTCCCCTTATAAATATTCCTCCAGGGTAATGTCGCAGGTAATCTTTACAACTTCGCCCCGGTTTAAAATCGTTTCCCAGCTCTCGCTGATCTCCGTTATGGCGTATTTGTTGGAACCGACTTTTTTACTGCCAATAACTACGGTCTGGGGCTTCCCCGTCCGGATCAGCTTCTCTATGTTTTCTATGGTCTTTCGTGGCCGCACTCCGTGTTCCGCGTTCAATGTAATGCTGAAAGTTAATTGATCGGCGTCCGGGCCTAAAAACTGTTTTTTCGGCTTCTTGCCTATGCGGGAATGGGAAGCCCAGCGCCCCTTTACGGTTCGCTGCATCTTTGTAAAATTAAGGATTTTCCGGTCGCTGGTTTCAAATACAACCGTTTTCCCGATGTGTCCTATGGCCATTCAACTACCCCCTTCCCTACTCCTACGGCCTTCTCTAAAGCTGCGATCCTCTTTTCGTGGTCGTGTAGCTTCAGAAGAATTGTTTCAACGTCTGCGCCCTGGTGTGTTTCGCTGCCGTCTAAAGAAGCTATGACGGTATGCTCCGACGCCAGCGTCAATACGCCATCTTTGTAATTTATATAGGCGCCGCCGCCCAGGTCCTTATGGAAGGTTCCGGGGTTCCCTGCTGCGTTGTATTCGTTCCAATAGGTCCCTAAGATGATCCCCATCTCCCCGCCGTTGCTCAAGTGAATAACGACAACCTTCGCGCCCAACTGCGGCAGCTTATATTCTTCGTTAAAGGTGGCGTAGGGTAGTAGCTCCGTAACCTCGCCGTCCCGGTCCTCAAAGACAACGCTTACCATTCCCGTGTCCGCGTCTACGCTGCTTACGGTTCCGATTCTGTTTCCTCCGTCGCTCAATGCCTCCCGCCTCCTTATGCTTTCTTAAGGCTGCCTTTATCGCACCAGCCGTACCGGGTCCCGCCCTTACGCTTTGCCACGCCGTACTGGTATTTATAGCCGCCTCCTAAAATCTGCGTAATGTACATCGTCATGTTGCTGCACTGGTTCGCCTTGCCGCCGTTTCCGCCCCAATATGCCGGGCCGTTTACGATAACCTTATCGCCCACGGCGAGCGCTTCCGTTGCTGCTGGCGGCGCGGTTGCCTTCTTTGTAGCAACTGCCTTTTTCTGCCCCTGGTATTCCTTCATAACCGTCGCTTTCGTTATGCGCTTCTGGCAGCGGTGCAATTCCAGGCTCATGGTGTATGCTGCGTCCGGCCCTATGTTGTGCGTTACCTTGTCAACAAAGTATTTCCCGGAAAGCTCGTAAAGCCCTTTTATCCGTATCGTGCTTCCCGCTGCGATCCGGTTGTTCGCCATGATGGTAACGCTCATCGTTACGGCCTTTTCGTTCTCGGCGTTTACTTTGGCGCAGGCTTTAAGCTGCGCCTCCTGCAAGCTCTCGACCTTTTCGTTAATGTTAAGTATGCGCTTCCCGCTGCCGACAACGCATTTCATCTCCTTGTCGTCTTTGCCGGAAGTGTACTTTATGCGGGCGCCGGTATACGTCCCGACCAGGGTGGTGTTGTAGTGCCAGTCCTGCAGGTCTACGGGCTTCAAGGTTGCAACGGGCTTTCTCGCCTCAAAGGCGCCCTTGTCGTAAATAACAATTTTCCCGCTATAGATTTTTATGGCCATCCCGTAATCTTCGCAAACCTTTTTTAAAAAGCTGCTGTCGGGTTCGTTGCTCTGCTCTATGGTTCCGAGCTTAATTGTCCCGCCGGTATAGTGCAGCTTAAGGTGGTACTTTTTCGCTATTTCTGTACCCACTTCCTTAAGCGTCGCTTTCTTCCAGGTCTTACTCCTGCCGGTGCTTCTGAAAGCGTTTCCTTCCGGTACGGAAAGCCCGCCAATCGTGCAGGTACACTCCGGGCCGTCGTAGCTCAAATCGTCAAGGCAGAACTTGCCGCAATAGAAAGTTTTCTTTTTCCCCTGCTTGTCCCAGCTCTTTTCAATGATTTTAGCTGTCAACTTGTCGCTTTTTTTTGGCATCCACTTGTTTGCCCAGCGCAAGTCTATATTTGTTAAGGTTATGCTTATAGTATCGCTTTCTCCGGATGCCGGATCGGTATAAGAAAAGCCCTCGTTATACTCCGCCATGACGGAAGCGGGGCGTTTCTTTGCCCCGCCCGCCTTTTTGGATTTTACCTTTTTTTGGTATGTTACGTTTACGCTTGCCTGCCTGGGTGTTTCTTTTGTCATTCGTCGTCCTCCGCTTCGTCCTCGTCGTTAAAGTCGTCGTAAGGGTCCGGCTCGTCCCCGTCCTCGTCGTCCTCTGCTCCGAGCCTCCACGGTGGCAGTTCCCCGTCCTCGTCCTCCGGCAAGCCTGGAGTATTAAGAACGGTTCCCGCTGAAAATACAAGAATATCCAAAAAAGGGTAGTTGTTAGCCATAAGGAAAGCGGCGTATTCCTCGCCGCCGTATACCTTATATGCTATCTGGTCCCAGGTTTCCCCTTGTATCGTGGTATATGTTGCTGCCAACTTTGCCACCTCCTATAATTTCCGCCTCTGCTGATCTCTCTCGTACTGCTTCATCAGCTTGTTAAATTCTGCCTGGCTCAACTTGTCGGCCTCTGCGATCTCGTCCTTCCCGGCGCTCCCGTAAAGGTTGTAGACCGGGCTGTATTGAATTGTCGGACCGCCTGCTCCTGCAAGCTCCGGCGTACCCTGGCCGCCGCCTCCGGTTCCTATGCCCTTCAGCTTTTCTATGAAAGCGTCAATAAGGGAAGCTCCGCCGCTGGCCGCTATGGCCTCGTTTAAGATTTCCTTCATCTTCGCCCATAATGTATCAAGCGGCAGAATTGCCTCCGGTCCCGCCTCTCCTACGCCCTGCATTCCTGCGGACGTGTTAAATATTGTCGGCTGGTCTATAATGCCGCCCAGCGCGTTCCAATTTACGGAAAACTGCGGTACGCTTACGCTTCCGCCGTCCCCGTAGGATACCGAGTTCGTTGAAACGCTTATAACCGGTATTCTTGGCTTCGGGATCGTTATGGTCATATTTTCAAATGCTGCTTTTACCGCGCTCGCTGCGGAGCGGGCCGCATCCGTGACGGTCGTTGCAAGGCGCTGCATTGCCGTCTGTGCGTTTGTGTTGGCTTTTTGCCATCCGCTGTCTAAAGCGGTGTTTATATCCGTCCCCAGGGTCGTTGCTGCCTGGGTTACTGCCTGGCTGTTTCCGGTCATGCCGGTTCCTATCGCTGCGGCTCCGTCCGTTCCTGCTGCCGTCATGGTAGTGGTAAGGCCGGAAGTATCAACCGCAAGCGCTCCGGTGTTTATTGTCGCCCCGGAAAGCCCCGTATTGAGGCCGAGCGTTAAGGCTGCCGCTCCGTCCGTTCCTGCTGCCGTCATGCTTGTATTGATCGCCCCCGCGTCTAAAAGCCCGCTTGTGTCTATCGGGGTAGCAAGCCCGGCGGTGAGGCTGGTGTTTAGCGCTGCCGCTCCGTCCGTTCCCATACTGGTCATGTTGGCACTGAAAGCCGCCGTATCAAGGCCGCCCGCCGCCATACTCTCTGTTAAGCCCGTAGAGAAGGCCGTCCCCGCCTGGGTTCCGGCTGCTGTCGCGCCCGTGGTGTCCATGGTGCTGAAAGCGTTTGTTGCCATGCTGTTTGCCGCTGCTGTTACCGTTCCGGCGTTGCTGCTAATACCGGATGCATAGCTGTTTACAACTGCCGCGCTCTGGCTGGAAGTGTCCGGGATGTCAACCTCTCCGCCCGTGAATAGGCTTTTTATGGCGCTCCACAAGCTCTTTCCCGTGCTGAGTATTCCATCAATCAATCCCTTTATAATCTGGATTCCAACGTCAAGCCAGTTTGTATTTAAAATCGTATCAATAATCGCCCCGACAAGCTGCGGTATTGCTGCTATAAGCTGCGGTATTGCCTGGATCAATCCTGCCGCCAGCGTTATTACAATCTGGACGGCTGCCTGCACAATGTTCCCCAAATTCGCTATAATTCCCTGGATAAGTGAAATTATTAGCTGTATGCCGCCCTGGATAAGCATGGGTAGCATCTGCGTTATGCCGGAAACAAGGCTTATAATAATCTGGACGCCCATCTGCAAAAGCTGGGGAAGGTTCGCAATTATCCCCTGCACCAAACTCAAAATAAGCTGGATTCCCATCTGTATAAGCTGGGGAAGCATGGAAACTATGCCTAAAACTAAATTCCCTATAAGCTGAATAGCTGCGTTTGTAAGCATGGGGGCGTTCTGCCCTATACTGTTTACAAGGGTCTGCACCAGCGTAAGGGCCGTCGATATAACTTCCGGCAGCCGTTGTATAATGCCGCTTACAAAGTTTACGATTGCCTGCGTTCCGTTGTTTATAAGCTGGGGAAGCTGTGCGGTGATGCTCTGTGCAAGCTGGACTATTATATCAATGCCTGCAAGTATAACCTGCGGAACCAACGAAAATAAGCCGTTAATAAAAACAGCCCCAACGTCTGCCGCTGCTGCTGCCAATGTCCCGGAGTTGTCCGTTATCCCGCTTATGAAATTCTCCAAAAGGTCCACGCCCATGCTTACTACCTGCGGGGCGTAGTCCGCTATCGTGTTTACTACCTCGGCCATGCAGCCGCCTACTGCTCCGACCATGCCCTCCATGCCGCCGCTCTTGTACGCCTCGGAAAGCTCCCCGACCATGCTGGTGGCTAACTGGGTCATTTCCCTTAAAGGTCCGTTAAGATCCTGGTATATGCTGATTCCCAAATCGGAAAGCCCGGATTTTAAAATGTCAATATCTCCGTTAAGGTTGTCAAGCTGAATAGCGTACATATTTTCGCAAGCTCCGGCGCTGTTCTCCACTGCTGCGCTTAATTCGTCGAAGCGGTCCGTACAATTTGAAAGCATGGCGTTTGCTGCCGTAAGGTCGGTTTTATTGAATAGCGTCGATAAAATGCTATCTTTCGAGGCGTTATCCATCCCGGCCATGGCTCCCTGCAAGTCCTTAAATACGTCGTTAAGGCCGCGCATATTCCCCTGGGCGTCGTATACGTCAACACCCAAAGACTTAAGCGAAGCCGCCGCCTTGTCCGTCGGGTTCTGCAGGCTCAATATAATATTTCTAAGGTGTGTACCTCCTTCCGCTCCTTTTAGTCCGTTATCTGCCAAAATTCCGAGGGCTGTGTTAAGCTCCGTCGTTCCCCCGGCGAGTCCTTTTGCCGTTCCTCCTACAGTCAGAATAGCCTCGCCCAACTGGGCGACGCTGGTGTTCGCCTTGCTGGCTGTCTGTGCCAACTGGTCGGAGAACTGCGTAAGGTTCGCTTCTGTCGCCTCAATGCCCAGGGCGCTCATGCTGTCCGTTACCATGTCGCTGGCGGCCGCCAGGTCCATGGCTCCCGCCCCTGCAAGTTTTAAGACGGTCGGCAGTGCCGTCGCCGCCTTGTCCGCGTCGTAACCTGCAAGGGCTAAATAGTTCAAGGCTTCCGCCGCCTCCGTTGCTGAGAAGGCTGTGCTTGCCCCGCACTCCCTGGCGGCGTTCTCCAATGTTTCAAAAGCCTTTTGCCCCTCCGCCGTGGTCTTGTCAATCAGCATGGTGGCGGCGACCTGGCTCATGGCTCCTTCAAATTCCCGACCGGTATTTATGGCAGCTATGCCCATAGCCCCTACGGCTGCGGCTGCCGCCGCCGTGGCGGAAGCGACCGTTTTGGTAATGGTTCCCAGCCCCTTGGTGGCCTGGCTTAATGCGCTTTTGAACGAACTTTCAACCTTGCCCGCTATTTTTATAGCGATCTCCATTTCCTTACCGCCGCCCGCTGCCATAAATCTCCGTCACCTCCTTCGCTATTTCTATCAACTCAAAAACGGACAGGCTTTCCAATGCGTCTAAGCCTGTCCGCAGAATAATTGATAGGTGTATGGTTAATTTCCGAAGGCTGGAGCCGTCTGTTGGCTTTAGTCCTCGCCGTACAAAAAATTTGTTACCCGGTTCTTGATCTTAAGTGCCTCCTTCGGCGGAAGCGCCTTAAAAAATTCCACGGGCTTACCGGAAGCCCTGGCGGAAATAAGGCAGGCGTACTCCAGGGACATCTCCGGCAATACGTTCACCGTTCCTCCGCGCTCGATGGTCTTGTTTACGGCGATCATGTCCGCTGCGCTCAAAGATTCCAGCCCGCTCAAATCAACGCTTTCATAGCTTACGCCCTCGAAGGTAAAAGGCTTCTTAAAGAATACCAGGAAAGGGTTGTCCTCCATCTCCTGCTTTTTCCTTGCCTCAACTGCTGCCGCCTCTGCCTCTGCCGCCTGGTTTACCTGGGTTAAATTCTTATCCTTTTCCATTAACACATTTTCCTCACTTTCTCTAATAAGTCTTTACCGTGAACCTTATAAATAAAGTTGAGCTTATCAAGCTCGATCTCGGTAATGTTGTCAATCTCAATCAAAATATAAAGAAGCTCCAGCTTAATGCTGCTTGCGGTTCCGGTTCCCTGCTTCGCCTTACCGCCTGTAAGCCCCTTGTTTTTCCCCCGGACTACGATACGCATAGGCTTAAAAGCCGTCGCCCCGCTGTCGTTTACGGTGTACTGGATCGATCCTCTCAAAGTAACCGTAACGCTGGAAATATCGTCCGAAAGAATAAATAAATCTCTGTCCATGGTCCTGAAAGGGATCTCCATTTCCATGCTCTGGAAATGCCCGACGGTCGGGTCGTCAATCTCCCCCAAAATGCCGGGGCCGCTTAATGTTTCCGTTAAGCTCTCAAAGTCCGGCAGGGTTACTTCGTCGGAAATGCCGACCAGCTTCGTGCCGTCCTTGTATACGTTGAAAGAATTTATTTTTGAAGGAATGTTATACAATTTTATTCACCTCCTAAAGCTGCTTCCAGCATGGTCGGGTCAAACTCCAATACGTTCAGAATATCCTCCGCCGGGGTGTACGGCGCCAGGTACTGGTGAAACTGGATTTTCCCGTTTAAAATGTCCGTGATCGGGTTCTCGTCCTCGCTGTAGGTAATCCGTGCGCCAGCGCACTTGCCCTGTGCAACGTAGGAATTGCCCCGGATGTTCTCTGCGTCGCATATGCTCTGAATAAGCCGGGGATCCGTCGGGTCGTCTACCTTCTGGAAATAGCTTAAAATAAAGCTGTTTCCCCACCAACTGAAAAAGCGGCGGCAGCAAAACCAGCGGTCTTTCGGATCCGTCGTCATGGGGTACGCTGCGCTGTTGTTCCCCCAGGAACGGAAGCCGTTAAAATTGATCGCCGTGGAAACTCCGAAGCTGTTTACCAGGTTCGCCTGCTCCTGGTCTATTACGATCTCGCTGTCTGCGGCATCGTCCAAACAAAGCCCGGTGATGGGGATTGCTTTATTGCTGGCTGAAAGGTTCGGCACGTCGTCGTTGCTTGCGTCAACGTAGGCGATCAATGCTGAATAGAGGGCGCTGAAATAGTAAACTTCGTCCCCGATTCTTACCTTCGGCCATACCACCGACATATGTTCGCTTACAAAGCCGGATTTCTCCTTTACGGTCTTTACGTCCGTATACTTCGTCGCCCCGTCTGCGGTGCTGTCCAGGTCAACGATGCACTCGCAAGTGAAAAGCCCGTTAATCTTAAGGCACTTCGCCGCCATGACCGAAGCGACCGACGGGTCCTTGGAATATCCCGGCGAAGTAAGAAGCCCCGGAGTCATGCCGAAAAGCGGGTAAACCTGGCGTACAAGCTCCAGGCCGCTCTCCTTCCCGGTGCTTACGTTGTAGCCGCCTATAATGTCATTTTTTGTTACTTTGGACGGGTCGATCTTATCCCCGGAAACGCTTAAGGTTGTAGCCTCCGCCCCGGCTCCGGACTCCAGAAGGGTAATAACCGCATAGCCGTCGTCGTCAAAGCCTGTAATATAATCTACGTCCGCCTGCAGCGTCGTTTCCCCGGCTTCTACGACAAGGGTATCAAGCAGTATTCCCTCAATGCTTACGGTTGCCTGCAAGTCGCCCACCTGGCAGGTCGTTTTCGGTATGCTGTCCTTATGTTTCTTCGGGTCAAGGACGTTGATCAATGCGATCGGCGCAACTGCGAACTTCTTAAAAGTCGCGCTGATGCTCTGGTTCAAATTGTAATCTTTCAAATTGTTAGAATACCCTACCGCTGCGCTGGCTTCCGGGAAGCTGTAAGCCAGCTTCACTACGTTGGTAGCCTTATAGGGATCCTCGGCCAGATTGACCGGGGAAACGCCTACTACTACCTGGAAAGCCGCCGTACCGAGGATCGGGGCTGTAAGGCTCGTAGGGTTTTCTAAAATTCTTACACCATGGTTGTAAGCCATCTTTTATCTCTCCTTTTCTCTTTATTTTTTGCTTAATGCGCTGGCCTTCTGGTAAAGGATGTTTAATGCGCTCCCTTCCTTCGCCAGCTCTGCGCTTGCCTTTGCCAGCCGCTCAACCGGAACGACCAGGCTTTCAAATACCCGATGCTCTACGATCTTCTCCTTAAGGGCATCCGGCAGTCCGGCGTTATATGTGGTATACTGTTTCGCTCCGGGAATGTCCGGGCCAATATAAACCACGATTTCCGCTTCCTGTGCGGCCGGTGCTGCTTTCGCTTTTCCGGTCGGTTTCTTTGCTTCACTCATGAATATGGATCCTCCCTTCTTACTGCTGCAATCTCAAAAGCCAGGTTTACGCCCCCAAAATAAAAGGGGTAGGATTCTTCGTCCTGCAGGGTCCACAAAATGGGGTACTGTATCGTATACTTTCCGTTAAGTACCGGGAACTTTGCGAACCTCTCATAAATCTTGGCTATTATGTTTAAAATGTCCTTGTGTCCCTGCTTGTCGTAGTCCGGTTCGTAAATTCCAATAAGCAGGGTAAGGTTTACTTTCTGGGCGCTGTTCTCGTCCTCGATCTCCCCGTCTGCAATCCGCACCAAAATATAAGGGTACGGATCCGGGGCGGTCTGTTCTTCCGCCAGCCCGTTCTCCAAAAGCTCCGGGGCTATTTCTCCTTGATCCAATGGCTCCGGCATAGGCAGAAGCTGTTCAAAAATATTTATGCTGACTCTTTCCCCCTGGGGGTTCTTAAGCCGAAGATCTGAAAGAATTTTCTTAAGCTCGTCCGCCAGCTCGCTCTGCAGAAATGTTGCGACCATGCCTATCCTCCTAATATCTTCCTAACCTGTGCATTTACGTTCTGCTTAAGGTTGTCTTTAATATGCGGCTTTACTATGCCGTATACCCGCTTTTCGTTCCCCAGCATAACCGGGATAGAGTTGGCGGAAAAGGACTTAATAGGCAGCCTTGCGGCTCCGCGCCTCTGGGCTACTGCTACATGGCCGCTGGAAAACTTGGTAACAAAAGCCTTAAGCCCTCCCATCTCCAGGGGCTTCATTCCGCTTGCCTTAAGTACCTTCGCTTTTACTACGTCCGGACGGTTCGCTCCGGTTCTCATGGTGGCCGGGCTTACTTTGTAATCCTTAAGCCCCATAACTCTGCCCGTTGCCTTTATGGTCGCTTCCAGCCTCGCTGGGGTGGCGTTCTTTATTTTCATGGCCTTATTGAAGCGCCCGGTTTTTACGGTATAGGTTTTCTGTGCCTCGTCCGCCAGGTCTTTCCGTGCCTGCTTGGCTGTCTGGTTAAGTGCGTTCTTCAGTGCTTTCGGGGCTTCGCTTTTCATCCGCCCTAACTTCCGCTCAACCTGCTCCAGCATATTCCGGTCGTAGCTTATTTCTATCAACTCTTATTCGCCTCCAAATGCAAGGAATACACGCCGCCCTCGTTCAAGCTGTCGGTAACGATAAAGGTTGCGCCGTCTATCTTGACGGGCTTGCCTACTCCCGGAAGCGGGCCGAAGTCTAAGGCGCTGACATATACAAGCGTTTGCTTTTTGTATATGCCGTCCATGTTGCTTTTCATCCGCTTTTCCCTCTCCGTAAGCTCGTTATCGTCAATAATGATCAGCATTGTTTTTCCGTTGACCGTGTGTTCCTCTCCAAACTCTGCCGGGTTAAGAAATACCGTTTTTACGTCCTGCCTCAGAAGCTCCTTAAATGTCAGCGGCTTACGCACTGCTTTTCCTCCTTCCTTTGGTCGGTTCCGGCTGTGCGCCCCTCGTTTTCCTGGACGGCGGTTTTCCCACTAAATCCTGCTCCGCTCCGGCGGAAGGGTAAGCATCACCGGGAAGCCCTGCGGGGGCGGTTGTCTGCCTCGCTTTTGCGCTCCGCTTTTTGGGTTCCTCCGTGTCCTTCCATATCGCCGTTCCGTTTCCGATCCATACTTCTACAAGCCCGGCGTTATGTGTCGGCAGCTCGTCGCCCGGCTCATAGTTCTGGCTTTCAAAAAGTATGGGGAAAACGGCTATAAGCTGTTTCATCAGCCGCCCAACTTTACCAGGATAACGGTATCGCTTGCGGCTGCTGCCTGAGCCGCATACCCTGCCAGCGGCGTGTCGTCGCCCTTGGTGTCGGTGATGCCGGTCCCGTCAAAATATACCTCCGTTCCCATCTCAATGGCTCCAGTTGCGGTCTTGTCGATCTCAAAAACGCCTGTAACTACAAGCGATCCCAGCTCGCCGGGGAGGATATCCGTCCCGGCGACGCCAATATGGGAACCGAAAGAAATGACCGTGTTTGCCTCGATCTTTGTGTCCGTATTGTTCTTATAGTCGAGGGTTTCCCCTCTCTGCCAATATGCGGCTTTACTCATGGCTTTTAATCCTCCTTATCTCTTATTCTGCTGCGATCTTTTCTCCAGGGTTCTTTGCAATTCCGCGGAAGTCCCTTACGGCGATTCCCCAGTCAAGGTAAATATCCCACTGGAAGCCCAAAACACCCGGCGTTTCCATCCTTCTTACGGTCGGGGTTTCCTGCCCGTTCAAGTAGTCCACCTGGATATGTTTTGCGCTGGCGGTGTTTGCAACCATAAACCACGGCACTTCCTTATCCCCTGCCAGGGCGTTAAGCACCGGGGTCTGAATAATATTGATCGGGTAGTTGTACAGCGGGTTGATATCGTTGTTATTGCTGCCTACTACCTGGGTGCTGTGAAGAATGACCGCCAGCTCAAACTCATAGCCAACAGGCACAATAATATGCTGCGGGGTAATGTAAATAGCTTCCCCGAACTGGTCGCGCTGGTGCTGCATCTGCAGGATAATAGCCTGGATCGAAGCCTGGGTAGGCTTGCCGCCCTTTGCGATCAGGTTCCCGTGGTTCTTATGGAAAAGGTTTACGCCGTCGAAAATCGGGGCATTATTGTAAAGCAAGCTATAGACCTGCTTATCAATGGTTTTCTTTGCCGCTGCTGCGTAAAGCCCCGGAACCTCCGTTAAAAAGCCGATATCGTCGTTGATGAACGCCTGGCGGGTCATGCTGAATGTCCGCCCGTAGGTGTCCAGCTTGCGGTTCGGCAGCAGCTCCGTCCTGGGCTTATCCGGCTTAAGCTCGCCGTTTTCGGGAACCAGAAGGAAGTCGCCCATACCTCCGATCACGTATTCGTGATCCGCTGTGGTCTTGAAGTCCTTCAAGCTGCCCTTTGTGGTCCATGCCTGGAAGGTCGTAGGCACTGCGTTGTAAAGCTGCACAATGCTCTTTCTGATCGTGTTGTCAAGGATCGCCGGAAAGGCTGCCGTAGGGTTGTAGAACTGGCGGCAAAGCTCGCCGTACATATCGTCGGGCTGCATCCTCAAAAGCTGCATAGTGTCCCGCCCGTCCCTGCTCAAACACTCAATAGCAAGGTCGCGGAGGCTCATGGATCTAAGCTCATTCGCTCCGTCTGCCGGGGTGGCTACGGGTACGCCTGCCCGAAGCATAAGCGCGTCGGTTGCCCTCTGTCTGAAAGTTTCGTTTTCGTCCCTGGTGACCTGTACGCCCACAGGGCTTCCGGTCTGCCTCATGCCGTCAAGGATGGAACTGCGTACCTGATCCAAACTGGAACCGTTGCGGATATGCTCCGCCGGATCCACATCGAAGTCCCGGCAAAGTGCCATAATTTCCGTTACCCGGTTACGCTCCGCCTCGGTTGCGCTCCGCTGTCCATCTGCAGGTACTGTCTGCGGTGCGGTTGCCGGGGGTGGTGTCGTCTGCTGGGGATTCGCCGCCGGGGGTGCTGCTGCCGCTCCGGTTCCTCCTGCCAGCCCTCTCTCCTGTGCGTCGATCTCTGCCTGGGCTTCGTCAATCTCCCTCTGGAGAGCGTTAAACTGTGCCTGTTCTTCCGCCGTCAGCGCACGGTTGCCGTCTGCCTTGGCGGCGTTCACAATGGCCTGCTGCTTCAGCATGGCGGCTTCTCGTCTTTGTTTCGGTGTCATCTCTGTACCTCCTATTTTCTGTTTTTATTTATTTGAAGTTGTGCTTCAAAACAAGTTAAAGTTTCCGGAGCCTGCGGATTCCCTTTAAGCTCCCGCCCTACTCCCACGGTAGCGTCTGCTGGGACGCTTACTACGCTTATCTCGTAGGGCATCCATTCCCTTGCGACGTCGCAAGGACCGTTAAAACGTCCGTCGGTGGATATCTTCCCCGGCATGACTTCCTCAATCACACCAATCTTATACCCAACGGAAACGCCCTTGAGCGTCCCGCTTTTTACCTTCTGAAAAATGACCTCGCTTTCTTCGTCGCTGTCAAATTCTACCTCAGCCATGCCCCGCTGGTTTTCAATCCAGGCGCGGTTTATTCTGCCGATAACTTTATCGCGGTTATGGTTGAAAAGAAGGACGCCTATACTGTTAAGCCTGGTAAGGTCAACGGCTGCCGGGTTGTGGTCTAAAATCTCCTTCCCCCAGTAACGCTCGTATGGTTCTTCTGAAGAAAAAGAAAGAATGAACTTCCGCTCATTCCCTTCGCCTTCCATGGCGCGTATGGTTGCCGTACTAAACGCCCTTATTTGATTTTCCCTCCTGCTGTCCGTCGCCGGCTGCCGGCTGCTCTGCCGGCTGGTTCCCTGGCTGCTGTTCTGCCGGCTGCCCTGGGGGCTGGTTTCCGCCGCCCTGGTCTGCAGGTGCTGGTACGGCTGCCGGGTCCTGCTTGTCTTTTTCGTCTGCAGGAGTAAGGTCTGCTTCTGTTCTGTCAAATATAACACCTCCCATCTCTAAGCCTTTTTCCCTGGCGTATTCCAAAACGGCGACGGTTTCGTCTATCTGTTCTTTCCAGTCTTTGCCGTTCTCCGCCGCGATCTGCGGGTATGTCTTTTGGCCGGTCTGCAACGCGATCTTTGTTGCCATGGCCTCTTTGCTGGGGTCTATCCACTTTTTCGGTGCTGCCACCCATTCGTGCTTAAAATATTTCTGCTTATCCTCCCAAAATCCGGGGATATTGAATAAGCCGGAAAGAACGCCGGAAATTATGAAGGTTTCGTATACTTCGTCCATCACAACCTCCTGCAGCAGTTCTATGTCCTCTATGTAGGTCTGGCCATCCTCAATAATTCCCTGGCGGGCGCTGCTGTAATTGCTCTGACTCATGTCGCGGCTCGTGGCTTCGTAGCTTAAGCCCTGCCCGGCTCCTATAAGCCGCTGCTGCAGCTTGATATAGCTGGCGGCGTCCGTTGCCTGCCCGGTCGGGTTTACGACCTGGATCTCGTCCCCGGCGTTAAGCTCTTTTATCATGCCGGGGCTGATCCGCTTCCCGTCGTAGTCCTCACGCGGCCTGCTGTCCTGGTTTATTCCCCTTGCAAAGTTTCCCGTTGTAGGAATAATCTTTTTTACGAAAACCGCAAGGCAGGCGGCTATGCGCTCCTTTACGCTTACCGCCGTCATAAACTCATTCGCGTCCCTTACCCTGGTAATGGTCGGGGCCAGGTCGCTCATCTCCCGAACCTGGGAGGGGCGGTCTTTCGTGAAGAAATAAATAATATCCTTCGCCGGAACATATACGGGGTCAATCTGCCCGAAGCCGTCTACGTTATACTGCCTTATCCAATAGCCGACCGGCTTGTTATAGGTGTTAAGCTCTATTCCTCCAATAACGCGGCATTTCGGGTTATGCGGCGCTACTCTGCCGGTGTCCAGCTCGTCAACCTCCAACGCCTGCAACTTAAAGGGCAGCAGGCCGCCTCCGGTATAGCATTTCTTAAAAAGGATTCCGCCGTCTACTTTCTTCCGGCGCTCCGCCATTCTAAGCATCTGATTAAAGCTCTGCGTTTCGGTTACGTCGCAATTTTTACGCTTGCACCACTCCGCCCAGGCTTCCTGGATCTTCTTATTAAGGGTTTCGTTGCTGGTCCTTGCCCGAAGCGTCCAGCCGTGTCCTACTACGTTCCGGCGGTAAGCTCCGATTATGCTGTTAGCCATGTCGCTGTTTCGCTCAAGGTCCCGCGCCCTTGCGCGGATCGTGTCCCTGCTGTAGCGATCCGTTTGCTCCGCGCTCTGATTGTAAGCCACCCACCCGGCGTTAAGGCGGTCGTAGCTTCCGGCGTCATAATGGCGCTGTTCGTCTAAATACTGCCGCCACGCCTCCCTCCTGGCTCCGGCTGCGGGAGAAATGAAGCCGATTATATTGTCTAATACGTTTCCCACTTCTTTCCCTCCTATCTCCGGTCAAATACTGCGACGTAGCAATCATCCAAAAAGCCCGGCGTATCTCCGGCGACCTGCGCCGTAAGGTCATTTTTAATGTCGTAAAGCGTCTTAAGGTCTGCCCGGTTAAGCTGCCGGGAACCGATTTTATAACTTTGCCCTCCTACGCAAATAGCGTAAATAGCGTTATTTACTTCGGTAAGCATTTCCTGCGCTGTCATCTGTTGTTCCACCCGGTTTCCTCCTTCCTATAGCCAGCTCTCGTTTTGGCTGATCCATTCTTCCTCCGGCGTGTACTGCTCCTTCTTTTCTGGCTGGGCCTGCTGCTGTTCGCCCTGCAAATGAAGCATCCGGACGCCCAGGGTGTCGGCTGCTGCCATGGCGTATACTTCGGCATCTAAATAATGGTTGTCGGCGTGGCTGTGCTTCGGCACCCATTCAAGGCGTGGCTTCGCGTTGCCGTTCTTAACGAGGATTTTATGCTCCGCCGTAACCTGCGCGGCGTATTCCTCGTCGCAGCCCTGGTATACCATCCAACTCCCGCGCCCGTTTGGCTTTCTCATCCTCCCGGCGATCATATCCTTGTACTTCCCGCCGTCAACTATTATTAGATTCATGCCGTAAGCTTTGGAACTGTCCTTATTTACGGTACTGATCTTAAAATGGTTCTGCATGGGGTTGCTGGCGCCTTTTACCGGCAGCGCCCACTCCGCGTTTAGCGCGCAAAAATCGTATGCGCTGTCGGCGTCGTAGCCGGAGTCTATGAGGCATAGGTTTACTATTGCAACGGCTCCGGACTCTGTCTTATATTCAAGGTTCATAATCTGCTCAACCTCTTTAAAACTGTAAGCCTGGCCGTGTGCTACGTTCTGGCTTGTCAAGAAGTCGCCCCAGGCTCTTATGGTCCAATATACGCAGTTTTGCTGAACGTCTACGCCTCCGGTAAGAAGCTTCGCCCAATCCGGCACGGTAAACTCTGCAAGCTCCGTCTGCCGCTCCATAACAAGGTCCTTGCTGGTCTTTAGCTTGGTATCTTCCCATGGTTCTGCAAGCCAGGAATTTACGAAGTTTTGTAGTTTCTCCGGGTCCGCCTTGCTGCCCATAAATTCCTTCGCAATTTCGGAAAACCGGACGAAGGGGCTATAAAGCGTATTTATCCAGAAACAAACCTTTTTTACAAAGCGGGTTGTTTGTCTTACGACCTCCCAGTGTCCCTTCTTTACTGCCTGCTGCTTCTGGGCATCCGTGATTACGCATCCGCACTCCTGGCAAACGTAAAAAGCAAACTCCGCCCGGTCTGCGTCGCTCAAACCCTCCGAGTCGTCTATCGGCTCAAAGTTCCCCAGCTTCTCCTTTATGGCATCCTCTCCGTATGCGTCCACAAGATCCTTATCTTTTCCGGGCCACTTAAGGTTGTCAAAGTGAAGCTCTATAAACTCCCCACAATGCGGGCAAGGTATGAAGTAATGCTTTTCTGCGTCGGCTCCTTCCTTGGCTTTCCAGATGTGGTTCGTCCTTATGGTCGGTGTGCTGGTCATATAGACTTTGCTGTTTCGGAAAGTCTTTGTACGCTCTTTTGCCAGGCTGATCGGATCCGCCTCTTTCTTGCTGGCTCCTGGGTACTTGTCTACCTCATCCAAAAAAAGGTACTTCATGGCAAAAGAAGCAAGGCCGGAAGGGCTGTTACTCCAAACAAGTTTTATAAACATATCATCAAAGTCAAGCTCCAGGTTGCTGCTGTTCTTATCGTACTTTTTATAAAGCGTCGAAGTGCTTTCAATCATGGGCTTTATTCTTTTTTCTGATACGCTGTTCGCCATGGTTTCCGTCGGGTAAACAACTTCAACCGGGGACGGGTCCTGCTGGATCGTGTAGCCTAACATATTAAGCTCGACCTCCGTCCCCCCTACCTGGGTACACTTGCAAAAAATAATTTCTTCCGTTTCGTAGTTTAGAAGCTCATTCATTATCTCTACAAGGTACGGCGTCCGCTCGTTATTCCATGGGCCTGGTTCCGCGCTGGTCCTGCTGTCAAGCATCCGGTACTGCTCCGCCCACTCGGATACTGTCATTTCTTCCGGGGGGTTCAAGTATTCAAGCGCGGCTTTTTGGTACTGTTTGCAATCGTATTTTCTTATGCGTAGCTGTTTAGGCTTCTGCACGGTTCTTTCTTGCCTTTTTCTCCCCCGGTTCCTCCGGTACGCAACCGGAAACAACAAAAGCCCGAAGCATACGCTTTACTTCGGCGTTCATCTCCTTTTCTACGCGGCGGGCCTCCAACGGCTCCAGGCTGTCGCTGATCATGCTTACAAGCCGGGAAGGAATACTCAACGCGAAGCGCTTAAACGTAACGAAAAACTTTTGGTAATCCAGCGCCACTTCCTCAACGTCAACATATTTCCCGGCGGCGATCTCCGCCCTCATGCGGTGCATCTCGCCCTGGCTCTCCTTTAAAGCGATTTCCGCCTCCAGCTTCTGCTGCCTAAGCTCCGTTTCCTTTTCGGATTTTCCCTTGCCGTATGCCTTATCGCTCAAATACTGAATATATGTTTTAATGGTCGGCACCAGCTCGTAGCGCCTGCCCTCCCCTGGGATCTCCGTAGTCTTAACTACGCCCTCCTGGGTAAGCTGCTGTACTCTCCGGACGGTAACGCCGAAAATCTGCGCTATGACCTCAACCTTTACGAACTGGCCGCCGCTGCTCTTTTCTTCTGCCATTACGCTCCGCCCTCCCTTACTCTTACGGCCTTCTGACCGGTGTATTCCTCCCAACGGTCAATAATAATGTCGCAATACTTTTCGTTAATCTCCATAAGGTACGCGCTCCGGTTTAGCTGTTCGCAAGCGATCAGCGTCGTCCCGCTGCCTCCGAAAAAGTCAGCCACGTTATCCCCGTACTTGCTGCTGTTAGTAATCAGCCGCCCGAAAAGGGCGACGGGCTTCATGGTCGGGTGCTTATCGCTGCGGGCCGGTTTCTTCTCGTACAAGACCGTTGTGTCCTGCTGCAGCTTCTCCCGGATGCCCTCAATGTAGGCGACAAGCTCCGCTTTCTTCATGGCGGTAAAGTCTATGTCGTCCTCAATGAAAACCGTATCTTGCCCGCGTCCGCCTCCGAAGTAATGACCGGCGCCTTCCTTCCAACCGTAAAGAATAGGCTCATGCCGCCAGTGGTAATCCTGGCGGCCTATAACAAACTGGTTTTTCTCCCATATAAGCGTCTGCGCCTGGTAAAAGCCCGCCTCCCTCATGGCGGTTCGGAAGTTTATACCCTCGCTGTCGGCGTGGAAAATGTAAACCGAACAGCCGGGCCGCGCTGCTTCGTTGAAATTACAAAACGCCTTGTACAGAAAACTGTAAAAGGCGTTATCGCTCATCTTGTCGTTTTGGATTTCGTTGCTGGTCCTGGTCTTATTCCGTTTATAGGAACGCTCCAGGCTCTTGTCTTTGGTTTCGTAATCTACGTTATAGGGCGGGTCGGTGATGATAAGGTCCGCCGCTGCGCCCTCCATAAGCCGCTCAACGTCGGAAAGGTCCGTAGCGTCGCCGCACATCAGCCGGTGGCTGCCTAACTGCCAAATATCGCCGGGGCGCGTCCGTATCTCCGTAAGCTCCTTCAGCTTCTCGTCCGGGTCGTAGCCGTCGTCGTTTGCCTCCTGGGTAAGCTCAACGGCTGCAAAGAGCTTTTCGATCTCGTCGCCGTCGAAGCCGGTAAGGTTCACGTTATAGTCTGCCTTATCTAAATCAATCAATAAATCTTTTAAGGCTGCCTCGTCCCATTCGCCGGTTATTTTGTTCAAGGCAATATTAAGCGCCTTTTCCCTGGTCTTGTCCATCTCAACAAGAATACAGTCCGCCTCCGTATAGCCTAAATCAAGCATAACCGTGCGGCGCTGGTGGCCGCCTATGATGGTATTGTCTGAATTTATAATAATCGGGTCAACGTACCCAAATTCTTCTATACTGGCGGCTATGCGCTGGTATTCCGGATCGCTGGGTGTCAGCGCTTTACGCGGATTATACTCCGCCGGTTTAAGGTCTGAAAGGTTCCGTTTTATCAGCTCCATGGTTCCGTTTTCCCTCCTTCCTATGCTTCGCGTAACGAAAAGCAAAATTTTTTTTCGATTTCAGCGCCGAAAATACTGCGCCTTCCCCGCCCCGCAGGCCGTTTATGGCTTGGTAAGTACCTTTTGTCTTTTGCGTGGGTAGGCTTGCCGAACAGCGTAGCCAGGGGCTTGCCCTGCCTCCTCCTCTCTTTGCTCTCATTGCTTCGGTGTGGTGCTGTATGCCTTGCCCTCTCTGCTTCAATGCTTGCTTGTGCTATGTGTGCTTGTGCCTACGCTGTGCTATGGTACTATGTGCGCCTATGCCCTGGGCTGTGGTGCTTGCCCTTGTGTGCTTGCGCTGTGGCGTGGTGCTGTGCTTGTATGTATGCAATATAATAAGCCTATATTATGCCCTGCTATATGGGGGTATAGCTTTAAAAATTGGGCTTATTATAGGCTTATTATATGGGGGTATGCTTTTTTATTCCGTGTCCATGCTACTATATTAGCACACTTAATAGTCCAAAAGAGTCCGAAGTTTAAAAAACTTGCGAAGCCTTGTAAATGCTGGGCTTGTGGGCTGTATGGGGTTATGTTTCTATGTACGCTTTTCTCTGTGCTGTGCCAAATGAAGGGGTATAAAATACCCTCGTAAAATTCGCCTTGTAAAAATGGGGCGAAAATACGGGGGTATTATATGGGGGTATCATAGGGGGGCTATATTTCAAACCTCTTTTTTATACTCCCTTAAAATCTGGCGTACTTTCTTATAGGTCAATAGCTTATCCAGCCCTTTGTCCTGGTAGGAAAAAAGTGAGCTTCGGCTTAAGTGCATCTCCTTCTCAATGGCCGCCCAGCCTTTGCAATCAATAAAGCGAAGCTCCAATACCATCCGCTCCGTGCTGTTTTCCTCCAAAAAGTCCATAATATCCATGACTTTCAAAAGTGCTTTTTCTACCCGGCTTTTTTGGTCCTCTATCCGGGTTTCAATCTCGCTCATGCGGTAAACGAAGGAAGCGGCGCCGGATCCGACTTTGTTTGTGCCTCCGTAATTTACCGGGGAATATCCGTAGCCGCCTATAGGGGCATCCATTTCCGCCCGGATATTTTTAAGCCGTCTTTCAAGCTGTGACCGCTTAATGCGTCCGGTGTAATACTGGTTTAAATACTCCTTAAGCGTTTCCTTGTCCTCGCTCTGTCCGTTTTTCCGCTGCTTGCTTTTCTGATCCATCGGCTTCGTTCTCCTTATTCGTTTTTTGCTCGGATCTGTCTAACTCAGCCGCTAAAAAGTAAACCTTGCCGCCGAAAACCTTAAGCCTGTATAATTCCCGCTTTTTCTGGTCCCAGTCTGAAATGGGTATGCCTCTTTTCTGCAGAATATCAAGGCTATTGTTAATTCCGGCCACCAATGTGGCAATAGGTAAATTTTCAAGCATTGCCTGCGCCTGCCTGGGGTCGTTTAAGTTCGGTCCCTTCGCTTTCCCCCGCATGGCTGCCCTCGCCTGTTTTCTGTTCATGCTTTTCCTCCTTCCTTCGCCGCTTCTCCTGCCGCCTCACGCTGGCGATTGCTGCTCCGGCGGTCGGATCCTTATATCCTTCGCTATTCCTCACTTGGCGGATCGCCTCCCTTGCGCTGAAAGTATACGCCGCCCCTGCAGGACTTCCACTCTCCGCTTTTGTCTGCAATCTTAACAAAGTTCTTAATTTCCAGCCCCTTTACGGTTACGCCGTCGGCTACATAATACCCTTCAAAATATCCGTGCTTGTCAATGCGTGTTATAACGACTTCCTGGTGGTAGCCGTTATCTGTTACAACGTCCCCAGCCTCGATCCGGCTCATCCGGACTTCTTTTTCAACAAGCGCCGCCTGTATGATCCGCAGGTCGCTGTCGGGAAGCTCCAAACCGTAAAGGCCGCCCGCTTTCTTGATATGTTTGTCAATCTCTTTTATAAGCTCCGCTTCTCTGCTCATGGTGTCCCTCCGATCTCTTTCTGTAATATTCTTGTTACCTCGTCCGGATATGTAACAACGTAGGCTTTCCCGCCTGCCGCCCTTATCTGCAGTATGGTGCGCTCCTGTATCTTGGAAAGAACGCCTATAAATGGCCGCTTTACCTCAAAGCCATAATACCGGCCGTTTACTACGGCGCAAATATCCGGGATCCCCTGGCGGCTGTATGGTCCGGCCGCCGCTTTCCAAACGAAGGAAGAGGGTATAAGTTCCCTTATGTGCTTTATGATCTTATCCTGGTAATAACTTTCTTTTGGCAAGTGCGCCCGCAGGTACTTCTCCGCCTGTGCGGTCGTCTGGCAGGATATATCCTTCGTAGCCTTAAGGTACTTAATGACCTCCGCCTTGGTTTTAAACTGTTCAAAATCAATCATCAAAGCCTCTACTTTCTTGCGACGTCGCAACTGTTACCGTTGTACTTGTCGTAAATGGGTTCCAACTTCTCCAACATCTCCATGGTGGCGTTGGCTATAACCATCTTTTCCTGCATCTCCAGCTTGCCCTTGTTTACCTTCTTAAGCCAGGCGTTAATCTGCTTCATTTTCTGCTCCGTCATGGTCGTCTACCTCACTTTCTTCCTTCCTGGTCCGCTCCTGGGCTGCGGCCGCCATCTGTGCAAATAATAACTCTAAGGGGTTTATTGCCTGCTGCTTCGGTGTATTCAAGTCAATTACCATAATGACCGCCGTTGCTATCTGTGCCGCAAGGTTCGGATTTTTTACTTCCTTCAATGCCAAATTGTAGGAATGAATATAAGCCGTAGTAAGCATTTCCGCTTTCTGTTCAATATCCACTTTATCCCTCCTTCTTATCTTCTCCGGATTCCTCAAATACCGCCTCTATGCTGGCTCTTATGTCTGCCAGTTTTTTGGCTCCAATCCCCTTGGTATTTTCAATCGCTTTCATAATTGCCGTAATGTCAACGCCTGGGACGCTCTCTCTGCCGTCCTGGAAGCCGAAGCCGTAAAGGTCAGTACAGAACGCCGTGAACTGCTGGCGGTCGTACTTCTTAATGCTCTTATACATCTCCCTGGTAATCTCCGGCATAACGCCTTTTCTATTTCTGTTCATGCTTTTCCTCCCCAATCTGAAACAAAACGGCTTACAATGGCCTCTTTCAAGGTTTCATTGTCGCTCCGCGCTATCCGCAATTCTTCCTTAAGCTGCGCCGCTATCTTCTGGGCTTCTTTCGCCTGGCTTCCTAAAATGCAGTTTTGGGCTGCCAGCGTCTGCAGCTCTTTCTTCTGGTTCTCTATGATCTGCTCTTTAGTCAATCCTTCCATTTTCCCTTCCATGCTCTGCCTCCTTTATGAATAATTCTCCGTTGCGGATCCAAATGCTTCCGTCGAAGTTCCATAAGCCTTGCTTTCCGGAGGCTGGTATCGGGTTCTTAAATATCTCCGGTTCCTCCAGCCTCCATGCGTATCTGCCGACCGTGAAGTCGCCGTAAAGAAATTCCTCCGGACAAAGCTCCTTTATGAAGTCGTGGTATGCTTGATCTATCAGCTTGCAATCCCTTAAAATCGCCTTGCCGATTATGACTCCGGTCGGTATTTTCTCCCGCCAATTTATAAAACCTAATCCGAGGGTATCTCTTATCTTTTTCCGGCTTTCTGCGGTCATGAGCCGTTCGGTCTGTGAATAAGGTTTCTTCGCCGCATGGATCAATATCTCGCCCCGGTAATTTGTCCGCCAGCTTCTTGTTTCGTCGTGCTTCTTTCCTTCAGCTAAAAGCTGCGCCCATGGCTGCCAAACTGTTATAGCTTTCAATCTTCCGCACCTCCTAACGGCTCAGCCTCCTGGAAGTCGCACCCGGATCCGCCGTCGCCTCCCCATGGCTTTTCTCCTGCGTCTGCCTGCGCCTTGGTAAGCACCTTATTATCCTTTTCGCCCTCTAAAAGTGTGCTTGCTTCCTGGTCTGCTTCGTGAAGGGCAAGTATAAGCGGGTATTTGCTCATAGCCTGGGTAAGCTGTAAGTGAAGCTCCTTCGGTTCTGAAAATCCCATGTGCCAGCGGATGGCGAAGCGTTCCGGGCCGGTAAGCCTCATAAACTGTTCAATCATCATAACGCTCTTTTCCCCGTGTCCGTATGGCACCCGATCGTCTACGGTGTAGCAGGGAACCGATTCCCAAATGAAAGCCCCAGCGTTGTCCTTCTTTACCTGCCAACGCTCCGCCGCCTTTACCTTCTCCGGGTCATAGGTCTTTTGGTTCTTATAATCGATCTTGTAGAAATGCGTTTTACAAAGGTCATGAAGCAAGGGGCAAAGAATAAGGGCATCTTTCCCGGCATCCTCCAAAATGCAAGCCCAGGTACTGTTTTCCTTCTTTGCCTGTAAGCAATCGTACACGTTGAGGCTGTGCTGCAATAAGCCGCCCTCGGTGCTTAAGTGGAACCGGGTAGAAGCTGGGGCCGTGTAAAAGTCGCTCTTTTCCCGGATGTACTCCAAAAGCTGCGCCAGCCCTTCCCTCTCTACCTGGTTTAAAAGTCCCTCAAACCTCTTTACGTTCTCCTGTGTGTTCATCGTTATCCTCCTTTTGCTCGGTTGTTTTATTTTCACTTTTTATGAAAATCAATATTGCCGCCCCTGGGGGCTTCTCTTTGCTTATCCACCCGCCCGCCGCCTCGTCGTAGAACTTATCCACAATATCGTTGTAAATAAGCGGCGGCTGTGGATTGTCCGGGTCCCAGGAAGGCCCGGCGGCGTAGAGGCAAGTGTGGCGGTCAAAGTATGCTTTATATATCCCCCCTACTTTCCGGCGGTGTTCTTCGGCAATCCGTTTTATTTTCTCTAAGTCAAATTCCCGGAAAGCTGCCCGCCCGACCTGCCTGCCGATCTGTGCCTCCTTAAATGCCTGGTTAATTTCAGCTATGACCTGCTGCCCCTCGTCGTCGTTTCGTACCTGCAAGCCGTCCAGAACGAAAAGCCTTAAATATTCCTCTAATTCCTCCTTAAGCTGCTGCTTTAATTTCTCGAAGGGCTTTTTATACTTCCCGGCCAATTCCTCCGGCGGGACAAGCGTTTTATTTTTCCGGTATTTTTCAAGCGTTGCCGCCGCTTTTTCAAGGGCTTTTTCTGCTTTTTCCGTAGCCGCTCACCTCCTATCGCCTATTCTTCCTATCGCCTTTTTATTTTTCTTTGGCGACATGAATAAAATCTTTTATTTATGGGGCTTTAATATATTTCCTATCGCCTATCGCCTAATTTTCGGAAATATACCCTCACTTTTTGTAAAAGGTTATTTTTTCTTTACCTTTTTACTTTTGCAATAAGCCTATATAATAGGCGATAGGGCGTAAGAATATATATAATAGGCTTAAAAAGCCGCTTGTTTTCGGTATTTTTTACATATCGCCTAACCTATCGCCTAACCTATCGCCTATTTTTTAGGCGATAGGGAAAAGGTATAGTTTAATATGGCAGCTCTGTTTCTTCTTCCTCAAAAGGTGACTTTGTATCAAGGTCTAATTGCTGCCACTCGTCTGCTTTCGGTTTTTCCTCAATCCCTGCGGCTTCTGCCGCCTCGTCCTCGTCTAATGGGTCAATAGCTTTTGAAAATCTCCCTATATCAAATTCAACAAAGCGGCTTGATCTGTTGTCAAACCATTTTGAAATACTGTATTCTCTCCCGCCGTTCTTTTTTGGCTGGGAAGCAATAATATTTTTATCTGCTAAATATTTCATGGTTTTTCTGGGACTGTACCCTGCTTTCGTTAATGCCTGGTTAAGCAAAGAAGGAAATATATAAGCCTTGTTTTGTGCTGAACTTATAAAGCCCAGGCACGTTCCGATTGCCTTGTCCCCGAACTGGGCGCGATTGCTCAATATCCAATCTACTATAAACTGGGTAGCGTTTTCGTTTACGTCGCTTACGCCTGCAGCGAGCTGCTCCTGTATAATCGCTTTTGCCATCCGGACGGCTCTCTCCCAGGATTCGTTCCGTATTTCAAGCGTTTTTTTACAATTTCCGGCGTTTTGCTCCGGTAAATCGTCGTTTTGTTCCGCTTCGTTCCGGTTTTCGTCCGCTTCGTTCCCAAATATCCAGGTATCTATAATCGCATCCGCAAGGGCGACCGCGCTTATCCCGGCTATATGTGCGCCGCTGGTTCCGTTTGCTGCTGCGTAAATTTCTTCTACCATCTTTTCGTATTGATCCGTTATGGTGCGCTCGTCCGTCGTCAAAAGGCGGCTTATAAACTCCGGGCCGGCCCAGCCGCAATTTGTAGGCGCCTGCTGGTGCATAAGGCTTGCGGACTTCTCGTCGTCGAAGGGGCCGCCGTATATCTCCAGTACACGGGTACTGACTCCGGTCTGCGTGGTGTCGGTGCTTAAAGGTTCCTCGCCTGTGGCAAGGGCTACGGTGCGCCATGTGTTAAGCGTCTGCAGTCCGCCGCCTTTGCTTCCCCTGGCCCTTCCGGTTCCGCTGGCGATCATGTAAACAATCTTTTCCAGGTTCTCCTGCTTCTGCCCTGCAAGCTGCCGCTCGTCAATGCCGAGCGGTAAGTCGTTATAAAAGCCCGCCATCCTCTCCAGGGCGACCTGGGTGGCGTTGAAATTTACCATAAGGCGTTCCGGGTCGCCCCAGGCGGAAAGCGCCGCCTTAAGGGCTGCGGTCTTTCCTCCCTTGGATCCGCCCCAGTTATATACAAAAAATATCCTCTGTTGAATAATCTTTAGAAGCGGGGCGGCGAAGCTGGCCGCCAATATAAAGCGGAACTTGTCCCGGCTCCGGTGCGGCTGCATGGTGGCGATCCATCCCTCAAAGGTTCCGGCGGTGTGGTAAGCTGCCGCCCAACCTCTTAAGGACGGCTCAATGTCCAGCACTATGTCGTCCCCGTGTCCTGGAAGGAAGCGCCCCCGCGTCTGCCAGCCGAAGGTGGACGTACTATCCGCCTTTTGTATAATGTCTATGTTCTCCGCCTCCAATGCGGCCAGGAAGCTCACGACCTGCTTGGCGTTCTCGCTGGTTACGGTGCATCCCAAATCTGCAAGCGCGGTTATATTCCGGGAAGTGAATATAGTAGAACGCGGGTATATAGCCCGGCTCCACTGCCCGTCCCGCTTAAATGCAATCTCTATTTTTTCCTCGCCCGTTTCCATGCTCTTAAGCCGCTGGGTTAATATGATCGGCGTTCTGCAGACCATAGTCGGTATCGCTTTCTTTTCGTCTATGTGGCTTATGCCCTTCTCTGAATAGATCCAGCCCTCCGGCTGGCGAAGGTTCGCGGGCGCACCCTTTATGGCTTCCGGTATCGCTCCGGCCAGGTCGTCAAGGTCCAGCTTCTGGGCGTGTTTTATGGCCTTCTGTATTTTCTCGGATGCCTTTTCCGCTCCGTCCCTTAAGTAAAGCTCCGACGGATCCTTGACTCCGAACTGCTTGCAGCTCCAGGTGTAAACCTCGCCTAAAAATTCTTCCTCCTTCAATATCCGGCAAACTTTAGCGAGGAACGTCTGGCCGCCCTGGTCTGGTTCCTGGTGTATATATAGCTTAATGTCATGCAACTTCGGAACCATCCGGGCGTTGAAGTTCGCCGCCCCTGGTGATCCGAGTGCCGGAACTTTCAAATACCATAAAGTTTGGGTATCGCTTTCCCCTTCTACAAGGGCCGCCCATCCGGTTTTCCGTATCTCCGGCAGCCGCCAGTCGCCGTATAAAATCAACTTCCCGGCGCTGCCCCAGCTCCACCTAAACTCCTTATCTCCGTAACGCTTCCGAAAGATCGGCGTTGTGTTTTCTTCGTTGAAGTATGGCGTTTTAAGGTACTGCGTCCCGTCCTTGTCTTTGGCGGTGCTGATGCCGCAGGTGTCCTTTAAGAAGTCCTCCGGCAAGTGCTTATTAAAGGTATACTCTGCAAGGGTGTAGCTTTTATTTTTCGGCTTGGCTGGCTTGTTTTTCTTCGGATCCGGCTCGGTCAGCTTTCCGTACTTCTCTAAAATCTGCTTATATGCTTCCTTGGTGTCTACGTTGTGAAGCTCCGCCCAGAAACTTACGAAGTTTCCCCCGCGGTCCTCTGAGAAGCAGTGCCACTGTCCGGTTTTTAGGTCTGCGCTGAAACTGTTCTTTTTGTCGTCGTGGAAGGGGCAGCGGCCGACTAAACTGCTGCCGCTGGGCTTCGCGCCTTTTATGACGCTTCTGTACTCCGCTTCGTAATTGACGAAGTCGTCTATATTAAGCTGTTCGGCGTTCATCCTATCACCTTCTTAATTTCTTTACGGGTCATATATACTACCCTTCCGCGCATCCTGTCCCTTGTAGCCTGGCGTATTTCCCGCCGCATCCCTTCGCTTATCCAGCCGCCTATAATAATTAAAAGAAACTCGTCAGCCTCTCGAAGCTCCTTAAGCCCTATTTCAAGCCCGATCTGCCGCTCTTTCTCCTGGCTCTCGTCCAGGAACTGCGTATAGAATAAATGCGGGGCGACCGGGATCTTCCCCTCTAAAACAATCTTTTTGCAGAAATACCTCGCCACCTTGCGGTTAAATTCCATCCCGCTTTCCGTGAACGCTCTATAACGTGAAATTATATATACCTTGTCCATGCGCTTATCCTCCAACCGTTTTTTAACTGGGGGGGAGCGCCCCGCCCCCAGCCTTTGCCTTTAATTAAAGGGCAGATCCTCGTCGATCCCGTCCGGCACGTTCATAAATCCCGCTTCGTCGGCTTTCGGTGCTGTCGGTCCGTCCTGGGTATTTCCTCCGGTTGTATTGTAGTCTGCGCCCTCTACGTCAAGCTGGCGGTACTGCTGCTTTACGCAGTCTTTCATGGCTTCGGCTTCCTTTGCCTTTTCCGGGCTTAACTTCCCTACGAAGGTAAATACTGCCCGGCTGTACGCAATCCCGGCGGCGTTCTTTTCTTTCTTCAGCGTGATCTTGGTTACTGCCTGCCAGCAACGGAAGCCCTTAAGGATCACCCGCTTGGCGATATAGTCCCGCATATACTTAAGGCTGGTCGGCGGTAAGGAAAGCACCAGGGGTACGGGGTTCCCTTCCCTCAAAATGAATACCCGGTGTACGTTCTTGCAAGCCTTCCCCTTGTCGTCGCTGCCGAACTGGTTATAAGGGCAAGAGGCGCAGTCCTTAATTTCCCCGGTTTCCCTCTCTATGCCCTGCTTTCCGTCGTAGCTTGAGCAGTCCGGCTGTTCGTTGCCTCCGGCGAACTTCTCGCGCCAGTATGCGTTGACCGGGTGGTGATCCAAAATAACGCCTACGATCTCCGTTGCGCTTTCCGGGTTCTCGTCGTCCTCGCCCGGAAGCTCAAACGCAAGCCCGCCGCCGGAAGGGATCTTGACGCGGTCAAAAGGAAGGGCGCCCAGCCCGTCCATTTCCTCCGCTATCGCCTGCGCCAAATCTCCGCTAATGGTCTGCAGGTCGAAGTTGTCTACTACTGCCAATTCGTTTTTTGCTTTAGCTTCTGCCATGGTGTTATATCCTCCTTTTATTTATGCGCCCGGCATCATAGTCGGTGCGGCTGCGCTCTGTGCTGCTGTGTCTGCTGCTTCCTTGCCCGTTCCATTAAGTTCCTGGGGCGGGATCTTCTCTACTTCCTTAATGCGGTAACAGGTTTCAATGCTTGCCTGGCGGTACTTGTTTTCGTGCTGTCCGTCCAGGGTGGTGGTAACAAAGTAGCCGTTTGAAAGTCCGGCAAACCTGCAGACTACGTCCTCCGGGGTCCGTCTGCTTACCCGAAGCATAATAGCGTCGCCCTCTCTCAAGACCTGGCCGTCGCTGGCTTCCACCTCAACCTTTACAATCTCATTTACTTTTAAAGCCATCTCATGTCCTCCTTAATCTTCTCCCGGTTTTCCGTCCGGGTCGTACCCCTCGGCTTCCTCCTGCGGCTCACCGTCGCCGTTTTCCTCCCCGCCCTGGGATTCTTCGGCTTCCTCAAACTCCGCCCCTTCCTGGTCGTCCTGGGCTTTCATTTCGGCTATTGCCTGCTCTATCGGTGTCCGGCTGTCGTAGCCGTAATAAAGGTCGTTTAATATCCGGGTGGCGTCCGCCGCCATCCCTATGGCTTCCATGGCAAGCTCCAGCGCCTGGGCGTAAATATCGCCGCAAATGCTCACGCCGTCCTCGCCCTTTACCTGCAATAATGCCAGGTAGTCCTTCATTCCCCGGTCAAGGGCTTTCATCTTCGCCCCGATCTTGCTGAAAGCCTCCGCCGCAATCCCATAGCCCTCATGCTTGCCTTTTACCTGCTTAAGCGGCCAGCCGCTTTCCTCGGCTTCCATCCGGCGCTTGTCGTAAAAGAACTTAATAACCTTCCCTACGTTGGTCTTAAGGTCCTTTTCTGACTCCAGTCTTACGTCAATTTCCATCTGCTCGTAATCCGTCATGAGTCCTATCCCTCCTTTTTCTGCTTGGCGTTCTTTGCCGCCTTATTGGTTTCTTTCCTCTTGCCTACGTCGTAATACTGGTAGGGCTTAATAAATTCCTCGAAGTCCTCCGGCAGCTTCCCGTCGTTTTCCTCCACAAGTCCCGCCATAGCTCCGTTCAAGGTCTGCGCGCTTACGGTACGCTTAATAATATCCCCCAGCCCATGTTCCTCCAATGTTTCAAAAAAGCCGTTCTCGTCGCAGCCGCCGATTTTGTTGTACTTGGTCTTATCCTGCAAGCTGTAAAGGAAGCCGCCCCGGCTTATCCTCGGGCTTTCCGCATCGATCATGGCCTGGGCCAGCTCCTTGCGCTTTTCTTCCAGGATCTTATTGTTTTTCGTGGTGGCGTCCTTCAGTCTGTCCTTCTCGTCCAGCAACTCCTTGTATTCGTCAATCAATAAAAAAATATCTGCCACTTTTAGTCCTCCTTTTTTTCTTCAAGCTCTGATAATTCGTCCAAAAATTCATAAAGCGTGGTTACTTCGCTTTCCTCCAGCCGGTCCTCGATCTTCTCCGCAACTTCAAGAGCCGTAACTCCCCCGTTGCTTTTTCCGGTTAAATCTTTAAATGCTGGCATTTTGTTCGCCTCCTAAAAATAAGCCTTCCAGTTGTCTACAACTGTTTTTGCTAAATCTTCTTTTTTTGCAAGTGCTTTTAAAATAATCTCGTCTACGGTTTTCTCTACTACCAAATGGATATATGTGCAGGTGTTCCTCTGCCCTATTCTGTGAATACGGGCTAGGCTCTGGCTGTACGCTGCGTAATTAAAGTTTTCGCTGTAATAGACGCAAGTGTCGGCTGCCGTTAAGGTAATCCCCAGCCCGGCGGTGTCAATCTGTGCAAGGAATACTTTTATTTCCGGTATCTTCTGGAAGTCCGCTACAATCGGCCCCCGGTCGTCGATCTTGATGTCGCCGTATATGCTGCGGTACTGTATCTTTTTCTTTTCCAGGAGCTTCTGTATTAAGTCAATCTCCGGGCGGAACCGGCAGAAAATAACCAGCTTCTTTCCTTCGCCTATAACGTAATCCTCTAAAATGTCCTCCAGGGCGTTTAGCTTCCCCTTAAATACAAGCTCCGGCTTCGTCCCCTCGTCCGCCTGGATAAAACCTCCGGTAAACTGCTGTAGCCTCAAAAGTTTTGTAAGTACCGTCGGGGCCGTTATCATGCCGCCGTTCTCCAGCTCTGCGAAGCTGTCTTTTTTAATCTTGTCGTAAAGCTGCTTCTCCTTCCCTGCAAGCTGAATATACCGCGTTAAAAATGTCTGCTCCGGCAGGTCCAGGGCTTCCGCCTTCGTTACCCGGTAAGCTATGCTATGCTCCTTTTGGATAAGCTGATCTAAGTCCTTATAGCCTACAATCTGCTTTCGGTTAAAGCCGCCCATAATGGCGTAGCGCCCCCGGAAGGCGTAAAAGTTATAGCCGAAAATGTTAGGGTTTAAAAATCTGTACTGGCTGAAAAGGTCTATAGCGTCATTCTGTACCGGCGTACCGGAAAGAATGAGCTTATACTTCGCTATGTCCCCGATCTGGTGCATGGCCTTACTCTGTTCGGCGTCGGGCGTCTTGATCCGCTGGCTCTCGTCCGCTATAACCATATCCGGCTTCCAATCAAGAAGCGCCTCAAACAATCCCTCGCGCCATGTGCTTTCGTAGTTTATGACCGCAACCTTAAGCGCCTTAAAAGGAAAATTGTTAAGGGCTTCCAGCTCCTGCAGGCGCTTTTTCTTGTCGCCCAAAAGTACGTTTACTTTGTATTTAAAGTCCGCGTAGTCCTTAAATTCCTTCGGCCATACGCTGCAAACCGAAGTAGGCGCAACCACTAAAACCTTTTCAATGGCTCCCTTTTCGTATGCTGCCCCCGCGATTGCAATCGCTGTTAATGTTTTGCCGCAGCCCATTTCAAACAAAAGCCCGAAGCCTTTACCCTGGGCGGCGGCCTGCTGCCTCTTTGCCATCCGCTTTCCTCCTTACTTGCCAAATATGACGGCTTTTAAAATTTCTTCCACGGTCTTGTCGATGGCATCCTTTTTCTCCTGCTCCGTAAGTCCGCTTTTAACCTCTTTACTTTTCGCCTCTAAAATCTGCGCCACCATGTGAAGGTTGAAGCCCGCCCTTACGGCGTTTCCGCTGCTTTTCTCAATCGTGGAAGCGACGAGGCTCCCTATTGTGTCCGGGTAAATCGGGGCGGGGATTTCTCTGCCGATAAATGCTGCCTGCGCGTCTATAAACTGCGCCTTCCCGTTCAAAAACTCCCCGGTCTTGCTTACCGTGAAGCAGATAACCGTATCGCCGTTAAGCTCCTGTTTGTGGCCGTCCTCGTGTTCAATCAATACTTTTACTTTGCTCATTCTGCTTATACCTTCCTTTTCGTTTTTTATTTATATCAAGGCTTAAAGCCTTAATAGCTCAACAACACCCGCCCGCCCCACGCCTCAATACCCCCCCGCACAAAAACTGCGGATACTGCCTTTTTTATGCGCTCTCTGTCTTTCCAAAATTCCGTTATTGCCGTATGGCCGCCCCGCATAATCTCTACGGGCGTTTCGCCTTTTACTGCCCTTATAAGGTGCTTTCGCTGCCGCTCCGTAAGTGCTGGCATAACCTCGTTTAAAAGGTTCTCTATGTTCTGCTGGTCCTCAATCTCCCGGATGGCGTCGCGCTGATCCGCAATCTGTCCCAGGTACTCGTTACCCTCCGCGTTAAGGTCGTTAAGGCTGAATAATATGTAAGAGTCCCTCAGCCGGTCCGCGTGGTATTTCTTTATTTTTGCGGACTCCATCTTTTTGAAGGCAATCGTTGAAAACTTATACTTGTCCCGGAGCCCCGGCTTTCTGTGCCAATCCTTTACCGCCTGCAGGTAAGCTATGGCGCATATGTCGTAATGCTCCGCTTCGGAAAGCCGGTAGTAATTCAAGAAAGAATATATAAGCCCGTGGTTTTCTTCCGCAAATTTGCGCTCTTTACTGTTTAATGCTTCCATGACCGCCCTCCTTATCCTCCGGCGGCGGTACTAATCCGAAAGTAATAAGAGCCATGTTTGCCGCCCTGGTCTGGTGCTTGTAAAGGGGAAACTTTACCGGGTACTTGTAAAGCGGTTCCGGCTCCGGCTTCATGCGCTCCGCGTCTACTGCCTGGGAGATAATATTAAGCCGCTGCCGCTCCGCCTCAATGGGTCCCGGAAGCCGTACTATTCCGGCCAGCTTGTTTAAAAGCTCAATCTCTGCCGGGCCGTAAAACATACGCTCTGCTTTGCTCCACTTCATCTTGCCCCAGCTTTTAATAATCGTGAATTGTGTGTTATCGGCGTCTTTTATAAGGATCTGCCCTTCCTTCATGGCCATCTTCAATTTGCTTTCGCCTCCTTCTCTGTATAAAATGTATGGTTCCCGTGTATGAAAAGCCGTTCAAGGTTCCGGCTGTGCCAGGTGCTTTCCTCGTCCTCCGGCGTCCGCTCGAAGTATAGCGCCCCCTGGCTTTCGTCCCAGCCCTGGATCTGTATCAAGTCAAGCGCCGCCCAGCAGTCCGCATCCGGCTTTACTCGGTCGTACCTGCCGTTATGGTAGGAAGTAAAGGCGTTCTCCTGGGAAATAACGCCGCCTACGGTGTCCGGGAACTTCCCGGAGTGCTGCCGGTTATAAATTACAAGAATAACAAGCGCTTTCCCTTCGGTGTCCTCGCCCTCCGCCTCCGCCATGGCCATCCTTGCGGCCTTGTATTCCTCGGCGGCTGTCCAGCCTAAGTCCTTCCCCTCCTGCGCCTCGCTGTGCGCCTCTGTAGGCGCTTCCGGCGCTATGGTGGGCATTTCCCCGACCGCTTCCGTTTCCTCCAATGCTGGGCGCTCCTGGTTCGTCACAGCGTATACTGAAAAGAACACGCTTCCGGTTGCCAATAGAAAGGCGCTGCTTATTGCTATCCGCTTTATCAAGTACCGGCGCCGCGCCCTCCGCCTTCTCCGTCTGCGGTATTCTCTGCGCGTCAATCCTCCGCACCTCCTTCGGCGTCCATCTTTTCAAGTAAAAGGGTTAAGGCGTCAACCAGGATCTTATGCTCTTTAATGAACTTCGCCGGGCAGTCTGCCTCGCGGCCTCCGTCAAGGTAGCCTTTTTCTTTCTTAAGAATTGACTCAACATCAAAGCGGGCGTATTCCTCCGGGTTCGGTTCTGCTTCGGCCTCCAGCTCCTGGGCCTTTTCCTCGTACCCCATGCAGCCGTTCTCGTGGGTCTTTTTGCCTGCGCACTCTCCCTCATGCTCGCAAGTGTCGCAAAGTACCGGCTCCGGCTCCTGGGTGGTGATGGGCTGTTCTTCGCTGCTCTCAACCTCCCGAAAATCGCCGTCTATGATGTTCGGATCCTCCGGCTCTGCCGTGGTCTGCCTCGCCGCCTCCCTGGCTGCTTTCCTCGCTGCCGCCTTTTCTTCCTTGCGTTGCTGCTCCTTTTCCTTAAGTGCTTCCCGGAGCGACTTCTGTGATGCGGCGTTACGTTCTGCAAGGTCCGCCAGCCCCTTCTTTTTCTCCTGAATCTCCTTAAGGGCTTTCGCCGCCTCCGCCCAGGTCATTTCCTTGCTTTGGTCTGTCTTTACTCCGCGGGGCGTACAGTTAAAGTAATCTCCGCCGTAGCCGCCGCCGTGGTATGATCTGCCGTGCTGTTCTTTCAGCCATGCTCCGGTGATCTTGTCCCCCGGCTTAATGCCCAGCCAGCCGTAAAGGCTTTCTATTTCCTTTTCCGTCATGTCCGGCTTTTTGCCCTCGGATTCCTTCTGCCATTTCTGCAGCTCTGCCTGCTCTTTCTTCCGCTCGTCCTCGTCCTTTTTCTTTGCGACGTCGCAACGGGAATAACAAGTTTTATGTTCGCAAGTAAGGCAGCAGGGCGTCGGCTCCTTATCTCCTTCCCGTATCGGTGCAAGCTCCGGGTGAAGGTGCTGGCATTTCTCGCTGAAAAGCCCGGCTTCAATGTCCAGCCGCTTTTCTTCGCTCATCTGGGTGCAAGAAAACGGGTTCCCCAGTGGGGCGGTTCTGCAGTAGCGTTCTTCCTGCCGTATGCCGCAGGGGCGGACGCAACTGAAACAAGTGTATTTCCCGTCGCCGCATCCTTTTGTGGAAAGTAAGGATCCTTCCGGGTATACTGTTTTCGGAAGCCCGAAGAAAGACTTCGGTTCCTCCTGCTTCTTTTTCAGCGCCCTTATTTCCCTTACCGTGGTTTCCTGCGTTACCTTCTCCAGTTCCTCGTCGGGAAGCCCCAGCATTTCCTGTAATTTGCTTACGCCCATCCCGATGTACTTCTCCGCCATATGTTCGCCGCCGTCAATGGAAAAGCGGGCGTTTATCGCCATAAAGCGGCTTGCGCTGGAAGTGCTTAAGCCGTACTCCCCTTTTGCGAAGTCCCATATACTTTTATAGCCGTCCTCCGTGAAAAGTGCGTTTTCGCTGATCTGCCGAAGGAAATAACCGACCATAAAGAAATCTTCGGCGGCGTCGTTTAAGTGGTTCCTTATCCCGCTTTTCAAGTCCTGGTATTCCATCTTATCCCTCCTTGTCTACCTGGCTTCTTTTTCCCTATGCCCGGCTGGCTTTCGGTTCCTCTGCCGTCCGGCTGGGTCTGGAGCTTATAAGAAGCTCCGCAATCAATCTATATACGGCTTCGGTTTTTCCAGTGGGCGGTATCGTCCGCCCCTCTATGCTCTTAAGCTCCGTACCGTCCGCTAAAATGTGTTTAATCAATCCGCCCCGCCTCCCTTAATCCGCTCCCGCCAGTCTGAATAAATGCAAACGTAACGGCGGAAGGTTGCGTTTTTCTCCGCCTCGTAAACGGTGCAGGTATAGTCTACTTTGCCGCCGCTCTTTACTGTCCGGATTGCTTCAAGTTCTGCCAAATGCTTTCTTACGCAGCGGGCGCTTAATTTCTGCTTGGTGCAATACTCGTTAAAGTCGCTTACCAGGATCCGGTATTCGCCGCTTACTGGTTCAAGCCCTGCCGTTATGCCTGCTATGAATTTTTCTGTATCAATGAGGAAAGCCTGTTTTGTAAGGGCCTTCCACTCCGCCATTTCGTCTATGCCACCAATATCAAGCCCGGCCTGTTTGAATATGTCCCATATAATGGGCATTCGTTCCTCTGGAACCGTAACGACAATCTTTGCTATCTGGATAGCCGTTTTAATATCAATGCTTTCTTTGTCCATGTGTTACTCCTTTTTTGCTCGTGAATGTTTATAGCTGCCGAAGCCGCCCCGCCCGCCAAAGCGTAAGCCGTTTCTTTCCTTCATGCTGTAAATCTACCTCCCTTTAGTTGTTAGCAGTCCGTCCGAGCAGGTAGTCTGTAGAAACGTTGAAAAGATTAGCCATTACAATAATCTTGCTTGCCGGAATTTCCGTCTTGCCGTTCTGCCAGTTTTTTAATGTGCTAACAGAAACGCCTAAAGAAGTGGCAAACTTTTCTCTTGTCATTCCATTCCTTGCTCGCTCTGCTTCAATGTTTTTATAACGCATACTATTCGCTCCTTTCTTATATATTTACTCATTTTGGGTAAGTTCGCATCTTTACAATATACCCATTATGAGTAAATGTCAAGCCTTTTCTAATAGTTTTTTACCCGAATTGGATAAATAATTGTTGCTTTTTCTTTTTGAATGTGTTAAAGTTGACTGCGAAAGGAGGGGTAATCATATGGGAATGGCTGTTATATCTGAACGCCTTATAAAAGCCAGAGAATTTATAGGCCATAATCGAAAAAGTTTTGCTGAAATGCTCAATATTCCGTATAGAACAATTACAAATTACGAAAACGGTTCTAGGGAACCTGGAAGCGATTATATTTTAAAAGTCGCTGACGTGTGTGGATGTACTACCGATTGGCTTTTAGGGTTATCAGATAATCCAAGGAGTAATTCTTCGTACTCAGCTATTGTTGTACAAGAAAATGATCCGCTATTAAAAACTCTCTGTGCAAACTATGAGGGCTTAAATGCTGAAGGGCGAGAAAAATTAGTTGATTATTCTGACGACCTAATCCAATCAAACAAATATAAAAAATTTGTATCGTCTGGAATATTACAAGAAAAAGCGTAAATAAAAGACTATTTACGCAAAATAATTAGTTTTGTTAGGATGGTGACTGAATGAAATACTTACGATTTTTCCAAATATGGAAACTTGCAATATTTGCTTTATTTATTGTCTGCGTTCCCGGCTGTTTATTTACACCTAATCCATATGGGTTTATTAATGCTATAATCTCTGCAATTATATGTTTAATAATTGCAATCAGCCCCATACTATCAGATATTTTATATATCAAAACTCCTGCGGAAAAGCTCTGGAAACGCTGGGCTTTTGTAGAAGGTGAAAAAGCCCAGGCACGAAAAGAAAGAGCGGCTTATGGTGAATTAACGCCGACCTACATAGATACCGAATTAAAATATGGTTTATTTGCTGGTGCTACTGATGGGAAATACCGGACAACGCTCCGTCGCTGCTCCTGTCCGGATTTTAAGAAAAGGAAAGTGCCTTGCAAGCATATGTATTATCTTGCTGCAAAATGCGGCGTTGAAAGTTTGAAATAAAAAGGAACCCCGCCCCCAGCCATTGGCGTGGCTTACGGGGACGGGGCGGCTTGTTGGCCATGTTATAAACATTCCGAGCAAATGTATTATAGCATGGTCCGGCCAAAAACACAAGTACAAGGCGGGGCTATTTTTGCGCCCGTTTTTAGAAAGGTGATGTATATGTTAGAAAAATATAATGCTGCAGTTTATAGGGAAAAATATCCTATTTCTGTGGAAATTCTACACAAAGCTTATATTGACGAGGGAAAAACTCTAAAAGAAATGTGCAACATAATAGGTGTAACTTCTCCTATTACAGTTTCAAAAATATTAAAAGCCTATGGTTTTGACACAAATAAAAATTCCAAAGCAACTAATCAAACCAAAAACGGGAGGACTGATAAAGAATTTAAACAGCTTCTTATAGAAGAATATGTTAAAAATCGCAGAAGCATAGACTCCATAGCTCAAGAACTTAGTGTAAGCAATAGAACAATATTAAACTATCTGAAAAGATATGGTATTTCAAGAAGATCAAGGAACGAAAAATCTTCATGCTTTACTGGTGGGCGCAATATATGTAGTAACGGTTATGTTGAAATTATCGTTCCTGGGCATCCCGCAACAAATGCAAGAGGTTATGTGTATGAACACCGTATAGTAGCCGAAAAGAAGCTCGGAAGGTATTTACGTTCTGATGAGGTAGTCCACCATATTGATGGAAACAAAACAAATAATTCTCCGGATAACCTTATTGTCCTATCAAATGAAGATCATGCAACGCTTCATGCCTTACTAAAAAGCGGTATGTCCTATGAAGATGCTATAAGGGAGGTGCTATTATGAATTTACCAGAACTTGTAGCTGGCTATGTGCGTGTGTCTACTGTGGAGCAGGCAGAAGAGGGTTATTCAATACAAGAACAATCTGAAAAAATTAAATCTTATTGTAAAGCTATGGGTTGGGAACTAGCGAGTATCCAGTCCGATCCGGGGTACTCTGGGGCTACGCTCGACCGCCCTGGTATCAATCAAGTTATTAAAGACGTGCAGGGCGGCTATGTGAAAAAAGTTATTGTCTGGAAGTTGGATCGGCTTTCCCGGTCCCAAAAAGACACCCTCGTCCTGCTGGAAGATGTCTTTTTACAAAACGGCTGTAACTTCGTTTCAATCATGGAAAGTTTTGATACGGCTACGCCCTTCGGGCGGTGTATCGTTGGAATACTGGCGGCTTTCGCTCAAATGGAACGGGAAAACATAAAGGCCCGGTTAGTAATGGGAAAACAAGCCGGGCTTAAGGAAGGTAACTACTACTCAGGCATAACGCCTATCGGCTACAAGTCCGAACTGCAGGAAAATGGAAAGCGGATGCTTATCGTGGATCCCTTCACCTCCCAGGCTGTAAAGGATATGTATAAGCTGTATAGCTCCGGTCGCAGTCTGGGGGAAGTCGGTGCTTATATACAAAAAAGTACGGTATCAATACAAAGTTTAATCGTTGCGACGCTGCTTCCGCCTGCTCCCGGATTCTCCGCAATCCGGTATATGCCGGCCGGGTCTTTATGAATGACCTGGAATACTCCGGGAAGCATGAGGCGCTGGTTTCCCCGGAAGTCTGGCAAAAAGTAAATGACCGCTTATCCCAAAATAAAAAAGCCTATAAGCGGGCTTACTCTGGTTCGGACGGTCTGCTCTCCGGTCTTCTGTTCTGCGGGGACTGCGGCGCCCGGATGTCTATCCGCCAGTGGGGCTGGAAAACCTCTAAAGTCAACAAATATATATGCTACTCTGTAAGCCGCTGTAGTAAGCGGATGATTAAGTCGGATTCCTGCTCCAACCGTAAGGAACACTTTACCGTGTCCGATCTGGATGCCCTGGTGCTGGATGAAATTAAAAAGCTCGCTCTGGATCCGGCTGCCCTGGATGCGCTGGTCGAAGAAAACGCCGGGGAAGCTCCGCCCGACCTTGGGGCGTTCCGGGAACGGCTGGGGAACGTGGAAAAGCAAATAACAAGGCTTCTTAATCTCTATCAGACGGGAATTGTCGGGCTGGAAGAAATACAAGACCGCCTATCCGCTCTTAAGGAAGAACGCAAGGCGGCGCAGAAGTGCCTGGAAGAAGCCGAAGCGGAAGGCTCCGGGAAAATGTCTAAAGGGGAAGCGGCGGCGGCTCTGGCTTCCCTATCTGGTATTATTGAAGCTGGGGACGGTGATGGGCTTTATGCCCTGGTGCATAGCCTTATAGAAAAGGTCGTTGTACTGAATGGAAATGTAACTATATACTGGGCTTTCTGCTAAAGAAGGGGCGGCTTTTGTTCTATACAACAAATAGCCGCTTACTCTTTGTGGTACATATAAGCCGTATCAATCAGCCGGACGCCGCTGTCCAATGCCGCCGTAACGGAATCCACACAGGTCTTCCCGGTTAAGCTGTAGGTGCCCAGCCCATAGATGGGCATTTCATATCCGCTGTTCAGCGTAACCGTTTTCGTTTCAAAATCAAATGGATTCTCTTTTGCCACAGAACTGCCTCCCTCCTGTATCTCTGTATCTTTCCCATCTGCAACATTGTTTTCCTCTGCTTTCTCGTTTACCCCTGAGTTTTCTGCTGCCGATTCCTCTGCCTCTGGTTGCGAAACTTCTGTCTGTTCTGTCGGTTTCAGGCTTTGTGTCTGCCCTCCATATGCTTCTTCAGGTTGTCTCCCGCAGCCCGACAGCAGAACCGCAAGAAGCAACACTGCCAGCCCATCAGTCCATCGTCTCATCCTGCTTTGTCCTCTCTTTCGGATCTATTTGTTTCAATACTTTTGCCGGGACACCTCCCACCACGGTCATAGGCGGGACGTCTGTTGGATAGTTGGAATAGGTGACTTAGAAAATATCCATTATTCAAGGGTTTCCAGTGCCCCTATGAACTTGTAATGGATAGTAAGTCGTTGAGTTTTCTGCCCGTCTATCTCTACGGGTTCAGAAACAAGAATTTTTTCTATAAGTTGATTGATTATCTTAAAATTGAGTTCTGTTATTCCTGCATAACCGCTTATCTGCTCCGCAAACTGCTCAATGGAAGATAACTGTTCTTTGTCCGCTATGGCACTTTTTTCAAGTTCCTTTATCTTGGCGGTCAGTTCTTCCTGCTCGCTGTCAAATCGTGCCGACAACATTTGGAAACGCTTTTCGGTCAGCAGTTCCCTTGTCAAGTCCTCGTACAGTTTGGCATACAGGTTTTCAATCTCCGACACACGCTGTTTACATTGCCTTAGTTCCTTTTTCTGCTGTTCCCTGTCCGCTGACATTTGGAGATTAAGACGCTCCGCAATATCCGTTACCATAGCTTTCCTGTCTGTCAGTGCCTGTCCTGCGTGTTTCTGAATGTCTGCAAGCACAACTTCGTGAACCGTCCTCGCCTCAATGATGTGTGATGAACAACCCTCTTTCCCAAACTTGCGGTACTTGGTACAGCAGTAGAAAGTCTTGTCCAGTACGTTGTTACGCTTTCTTTTCTGCTCGACTTTGGCAAGCATGGCACTCCCACAATCGGCGCATTTGATAACCCCTCGGAAAATGTTGTCATATCCGCTTGAACTTTCCCCGATAACGGGCGGTCTGCTCTCCAAAATCTTCTGTACGGTGTTCCAACGGCTCTGCTCGATAATCGGTTCATGTGTGCCATAGATAACTTCACGCTCCGCATACGGGATATACTGTCTTTTCTTGGAACGCATGGTCTTGGTCGGTCTTTCCGCTACGGTAAGGTTTCCTGCATAAACGGGGTCATGCAATATCTTGCTGACATAGGCGGTGTCCCAGTCATACATCTTTTCCTCATCAGTGTACCGCTCAAACATTTCTTTTTTGTAGAAACTCGGCTTTATGACCTTTGCCTTGCGCAAGCGGTTACAGATAGTGTGAAGCCCCACGCCCTCCTCGGCGATTGAGAAAATCAGTTCCACAATGGGGGCGGTCACTTCATCAATGACAAGGTGGTTATGGTCTTTCTCGTCTTTCTGATAACCGAATGGGGCGGTAGTAGCCATATACTTGCCCTGCATTTTCCTTGCGTGGAGTGCGCTCTTGATTTTCCTTGACGTGTCCTTTGCGTACATTTCATTGATGATGTTGCGGAACGGTGTAATGTCCATTTGTGCGTTGTCTATGGAGTCCACGCCGTCATTGATTGCAATATACCGCACGTTATGGTTGGGGAAAAACACCTCGATATAAGTACCTGTTTCAAGGTAATTCCTCCCCAAACGTGACAGGTCTTTTGTGATGAGCGTTGACACTTCCCCGTCCTGTATGTCCTCGATAAGCTGTCGGAATGCGGGGCGGTCGTAGTTTGTACCGCTGTAACCGTCATCAACATAGAACTGGCAGTTCAGAAAACCGTTGCGCTTTGCATAATCTTTCAGCATGGTTTTCTGTGTGCTGATGCTCATGCTCTCGTTGTTCGTGCCGTCGTCTTTGGAAAGCCTGCAATATAAAGCAGTGATTTTGTCGTTATTCAGTTTTGCCCTTTTCATTTTGTCCTCCTTGATGAAAAGGGACTTCCTCTCAACTCCTATTATACTATATTCCCTTTTCCGTTTCCAGTGCTAATTTACGCTGTTTTCCGCTATCTCCTTAACCCTTTTTGTTATCTGTTCCTCGGCTATCCGCTTGAATACCGTTTCCATTTTTTCAGTACCTACATAGTGCCTTTCCACGATAATTTTTGTGGGTGGGTGCTGTCGGGTGGCTCTATGCTGTGTATTGCTGTCTTTGCTCATAAATCTGCTCCTTTACAATAAAATAGAGCGCATAGATTTGTTTTCTATACGCTCTGACGCTGTGTTACTTATTCAGTTGTGATTGTGATAATGGTTGTTTAGAGAATATGAAATTTATCTCTCTGACATATATTTCTGTATTTCATCAGATGTTAGTTTTCTTACTTGCGTGTTTGCATATTCTTTGTATTTTTCAACAATGAAAATAGGTTTCATTTTATCACAAGTTTTTCCTTTGTTCTTTTTTAGATATAATAGCAAGTCCTCACTGTCCGCAAAGATTTTGTATGAAAGTCTGCCGTTTTCACTTTTTATCTCATAAATACCGCATGGTTTCTTCATACTGTAATCAGCAGTGCGCAAATATAATTTTGCAATCTCTAACGACTTAAAAGGGAAATTCCACCGTTGCAACCCACGCTTGGGGTCATGTTCAATACAAATGCACCGCCCACAAGTCCCACAAATGTATTGTGTATGATTTGCTAAGCAATCCAATGGATTTAATAGTGGTGTTATTCTATTTTCACTAATATAACATTCCATGCACATTTCAATTTCACTCCCTTTGCAACTTTTGATTTTTACCTCTAACAGAATACCATAATCACACTCATATTTCCATTAAATTTCTTCCTCCCTCCGTTTCGTTCTGCTCTGTTGCCTGTTATGCTGTCGGTTCTCGTTCTGAAGTTCCCTCTCAAGGTTCTTCCTGTTATAGCTGATTACCTCGGCATACGCTAATTCTGTGGCGGTCTTGGTCTGCTCTTTGCCGATACTGTCATATTCAGACTGCAAAGACTGTATCTCTGCTTTCCACTGTTTCGGCGTTATCTTCTCGCCGTTCTGTAAAAGGCTCTGCATACGCTCCTTTAATTCGGGGTACTTTGATAAGCTGTCCTTATGCTCCTTATCGTATTTCATTTTCGCAAATCCTTTGAGTGACTGGCTCTCCTTATAGGTGGCTTGGATTGGTGCATAGAGGGCATACATTTTTGACAGTTCCTTTAATCGGTTTAGTTTCTGCCCCTTTGACAAATGCACTGTGATGTGGTATAAAAAAAGTTGACAGCCCATTCTCAAGGATTTGAGATATAATCAAGAGAATAAGGAGTGAACAAAAATGGCAGAAAACAGGCAATACGACCATGAATACAAAGTACAGGCAGTGAA
>NZ_JANJZD010000011.1 GCF_024623325.1 Acetatifactor muris | reverse complement strand
TTTTTCAAGGCATAGTACCCACTATGTCCAATGTTTATGTCCATTTTTCTCAAATTTCTTTTCCTGCACCATATTCAGTTGTCAATTTTCAGTTAGAATCACATTCATTGAGATTCCGAGAAGTTATATCCCTATACGGCATATGAGGACAGCTATATCCACAATGCCTTTGAAAATGCGGGAGCTACTCTTTCCGGTGTGGAGACCGCATACAGAGTGCTGAAAAAGAGGGGAAAGATAAAAGAGGATTTTAAATTCATTACCTTCGGCGGTGACGGCGGCACCTATGACATCGGATTTCAGTCCCTGTCCGGCGCCATGGAACGGGGACATGACATGGTGTACGTGTGCTATGACAACGGCGCCTATATGAACACCGGCACCCAGCGTTCTTCCGCCACCCCCCAGTTCGCGGATACCACCACCACGCCGGCGGGAAAGGTGTCCAACGGTAAGGTGCAGGTGCGGAAGGACCTGGCGGCCATTATGGCAGAGCACCATATTCCCTATGTGGGGCAGACTGCTTTTACCAATAATTTTAAGGATCTGCACACAAAGGCGGAGAAGGCAATTTATACGCCGGGAGCCGCTTTTCTGAATATTCTTGCACCCTGCCCGAGAGGCTGGGGATATGAGACATCGGATCTGATGGACATCTGCAGGAAGGCGGTGGACACCTGTTACTGGCCGCTGTATGAGGTGGTGGACGGGAAGTGGAGGCTGAGCTATGAACCGGGGAACAAGCTTCCCATAGAAGAATTCCTGCGCCCTCAGCGCCGTTTCCGTCACCTGTTCAGGCCCGGAAACGAAGAGCTGATTGTACAGTTCCAGCAGGAAGTGGACAGACGCTGGGAGGAGCTGCAGATGCGTTGCAATTCCCACCCTTTTTAAGGCCAGTCACTTGCAAGGGTGAACTGATTCACCTGACGTGATGGCATCGGAGTGAAAACCTGATTTTGCGGAGAAATGTTATGGGATTACTGATGGGAATCGATATCGGAACTTCCGGCACGAAAGTGATGCTTCTGGACGCGGAGAAGGGTGTGCTGGGTGTGGAAAAGAAAGCGTATGATGTGGCAATTCCCAGGCCCAATTATGCGGAGCAGGACCCGGAGCTGTGGTGGAGCGCGGTACTGCATTGTATCGGAAAGCTGAGGCAGACGTTTGGCGCTCTGTTTTCCCGGATTGTGGGCATAGGGCTGTCAGGGCAGATGCATGGGCTGGTTTTGACAGACAGAAGGGGGAGGCCGCTTCGGCCGGCCATTCTGTGGATGGACCAGAGAGCAGGAGAAGAGTGCAGAGAACTGAATCGCCTGATACCGGAAAAGCTTCTTCAAAGCTGCATTCTAAACCGTATTTTTTCCGGGTTTGCGCTGACTTCTCTGCTGTGGGTGAAGAAGTGGGAACCGGAGATTTTTGCCGGGACAGGTTATGTAATGCAGCCGAAAGATTATATCCGGTACAAACTGACCGGCCTGTTCGGCAGCGAGGTGACGGATGCATCGGCAACGCTGCTGTTTGACGTGGTGAAGCGGAACTGGGCCTGGCAGGTGATGGATTTGTGCGGGTTTCCTTATGAAATTTTCCCGGAATGTCATGAGTCGGGGGAGATCCAGGGGAATGTCAGCAGGGATTGCGCGGCGGTGACAGGATTGCCGGTATCCGCCCGGGTGATCTATGGTATGGGTGACCAGCAGGCCCAAAGTATCGGAAACGGCGTTTTTGGGGAGGGGGCTTTTATCTGTAATATCGGGACGGGTGGGCAGTTTTCTGCTTTTTCCAGAGAACCGGTTTATGACAGAGAACTGCGCACGCACACTTTTTGCCATGGGACGGAGAAAGCGTATTCTGTGTTTGGTGCGATTTTGAACGCAGGAATGTCTCTGAAATGGCTGCGGGACAATGTTCTGGAAGAGAAGGATTTCATGACGCTCAGCCGTATGGCGGAGGAGATTCCTGCCGGAAGCGGCGGGCTTGTCTTCCTGCCTTATCTGACCGGAGAGCGGACGCCGCATATGGATGGAGCGGCGAAGGGAATGTTTTATGGTCTGAACCTGGCGCATACAAGGAAGCATATGGTCAGAGCGGTGATGGAAGGTGTCACTTTTGCGCTGAGAGACTGTATGGAATTGCTGGTGGATATGGGAATCCGGGGAGATGACGTGATTTCTTCCGGCGGCGGAGCGTCCAGTCCGGTGTGGCTGCAGATGCAGGCGGATATTCTGAATCGGGAAATCCGTGTGTGTCATGTGGCTGAACAGGCCTGTCTTGGGGCCTGTATGCTGGCGGGGGTATCGACGGGCCAGTTTGCTGGTTTACCGGAGGCGGGGAAACGCTTTGCGACTTACGGAGACAGGCGCTATCTGCCGGACAGGGGTACCGTGGAGGTGTACGAGGGCATTTACAGAACCTATCGGACCCTGTATCAGAGGACAAGGGGCGTGGAAGGATGAGCCGGACGGCCGGCATAAAACCGTTTACGTCGTCGGATGGGTATGTTACAATAGTGCATATGGTATTGTCATCTGAAGGAATACCGGGAAAGGAGGGACAGCGGCTGCGGAAGATGCCGCTGGAGACAGGAGAAATGGGGAAAAGCAAGCTCTATTCTTATGATTATGACGACTATGAGCAGGGGAAGAATGCAGAGTCCATGATAAAGGAGATTCTGGCGGATCCGGAGTTCCCGGAACTGGAGGAACTGATTATCGGGGGCTGGGGCGGCGAATATGAGGAGGACTGCCAGGCGATAATAGACGGCATTGTCGAGAACGCGGACAGATTCAGCCATATTACAAAGCTGTTTGTGGGGGATATGGACTTTGAAGTATGCGAGGTTTCCTGGATTATGCAGGGAAATTACAGCAGTCTCTGGAAGGCTATGCCCGGGCTGAAAGAGCTGACCATAAAGGGCAGCACGAATTTAACGCTGGGAACCATTGCGCATGACAGCCTGGAGTCCCTGACCATCATCTGCGGTGGTCTGGGAAAGGAGGTAATAGAGGAAATCGCAAAAGCGAAGCTGCCGAACCTGAAAAAGCTGCTTCTGTACATCGGGATTGAAGACTATGGCTTTGACGGGAATGCGGACACTGTCAGGGAACTGCTTGCCGTTTCTGATTTCCCGAAGCTTGCCTATCTGGGGATTACAGACAGCGAGATTCAGGATGAACTGACGGAGGTTGTGCTGGAAAGCAAGTACATTGGGCAGATTACCACACTGGATTTGTCCAACGGAACGCTGACGGACAAGGGGGGACAGCTGTTGCTGGAGAAGCTGCCCGGACTTTCCAACATAGAGAAACTGGATGTACATTACCATTATCTGTCGGATGAGATGATGGACCAGCTGGAAAAGCTGCCCATTGCGGTGGATGTATCCGAGCAGGAAGAGGCGGAAGAATGGGGCGGGAAGGTGTGGTACAATGCCATGCTGACAGAATGAGCCGGATTTTGCTGATCGGGGCGGACGGAGGGAAGAGGAGACACTATTTCCAGAAGGCCGCTGCCAGCAGGGGGATTCCGGTTGACTTTCTGGACTGGAAGGAGATCTGGTCCCTGTGTCCGGAGGCGGAGGATGTGAATGCCGGTGGGGAAAGGGGACTGCTTTCAAAACACCGGGACTCCTTGCTTTTTCAGCAGGAGAATCTGCGACAGTATGCGGTCAAGATTGATGCGCCGGAATGGGAGAGCTGCCAGCTGAGTGAGCTGGGACGGCTCACAGACCAGTATGTGGAATGGCTGCGGCGGCTTTCCCGACTGCAGGCGGGGAATTTCCTGAATCAGCCTTCCGGGATTGCGGAAGTACTGGATAAACGTAAGTGCAAGGAGCGGCTTGTCCGAAACGGCGTATCGGTGACACAGATGTATGAGGAAAGGTTCTCCCGGGGGGAGGAACTGCTTGCCTTTATGAAGGAGCACAGGCTCGGTCAGGTGTTCGTGAAGCCGGTGCGGGGAGCGGGAGCCGCAGGTGTGGCGGCGCTGCGGTTCTCGCCGGGGAACGGGAAGCTGGCGCTTTATACCTGCGCAGCCCTGGAGCAGGGGGTGCTGTTCAATACAAAGCGGATGTACAGGCTGGAGGGAAAGAAAGCGGTAGACCTTCTGGACAGCCTGTTAAAGCTGGACTGCATTGTGGAAAGGTGGTACGGGAAAGCGGTTTTTCAGGGGTATTGCTATGATCTCCGGGTGATTGTCCAGGGAGGCCGGATTGACTATATCCTGCCAAGACTTTCCAAAGGTCCCATTACCAATCTGCACCTGAACAATCACGCCATGGCGTTTCCTGAGCTGCACCTGGACAAAATCACAGTGGAGCGGATATCAGAAGTCTGTCTCAGGGCGGCGGACTGTTATCCCGGACTGAAAAGTATCGGAATGGATGTGCTGCTTGAGCAGGGGAAGCTGACGCCCAGAATCATCGAAATGAATGCCCAGGGGGACCTGCTTCACAGGGATGCTTATGGGGAGAATCGGATATATGGACGGCAGATAGAGATGATGACGGAGGGAAAATGATGAGTGAGGTACCTTTTTCGGCGTTTCGGGCCGGTATGGATGAAAAGGAATGTTCTGTTGACATGAACAGGGTGGCGGGCAGCTGTGATATTTTGTTTATCTGCCTGGATACTCTGCGGTATGACGCCGCCACAGCGGAGGAGAGAAGCGGAGGCACACCTGTATTAAACAGGTACGGCGCCTGGGAGAAGCGGCAGGCACCGGGGAATTTCACCTATCCTTCTCATCATGCGATTTTTGCCGGGTTTCTTCCGGCAAAGGAGGAAGCCAGGAGCATCGCGGAACAGGAGATACTGTTCTTCCCCAAAAGCATCGGCATGGGAAAGAAGGTTCCCAAAGGCGCGTATGGATTTGATACCGGTAATCTGGTGGAGGGACTTCACGGAGACGGATATGACACCTGGTGTGTGGGCGGCGTCGCTTTCTTTGATAAGCGGTCGGCGCTGGGAAAGGTGTTTCCCTCCTTTTTCGAGAAGAGCTACTGGAATCCTTCTTTTTCCTGTCCGGTGAAGGAAAGTACGGAAAATCAGGTGGATTTCATTTTGAAGCGCCTGGAACAGAATGAGGATCCCAGGAAGATATTCCTGTATTTAAATGTGTGCTCCATCCATTATCCCAATTATTTTTATCTGGATGGAGAGAAAAATGACAGTCTGGAGACCCACCGGGCGGCACTGCGGTATGCGGACGGCCAGCTGGGACGGCTTTTTGACGGCTGGAAGGAGAAGCGGGGAGAGACCTTTGTGGTGTGCTTTTCCGATCATGGCACCTGTTATGGGGAGGACGGCTATGTATTCCACGGGGTGAATCATCCGATGGTGAGCACAGTGCCCTATAAACACTTTTTCCTGTGAGGGAAATTTCCGTTACTGTGAACGGAGGGAACGTAACAGATCTCCCGTGGGGAGAAGAGCGTTTCCGGAGAGGTGACTTTCATGAACAGATATATCCAGTATATGTACAGCTATCCACACAAGACCGCATACAGAGCAATGCAGAATGTGAATCTGAAGAATTATATGACGAATCTGGAGGGTGAAGGACACAGCTTGTATCTTCACCTTCCTTTCTGTGAGAGCAAATGCGGCTACTGCAACCTGTTCTCCGTGGCAGGCTGCGGCAAATCACAGATGGATGCCTATCTGGATGTGCTGCCGCGCCAGATTGGGCAGTACAGGGAGATATTGCCCGAGAGCACAGTTTTCGGGGATTTTACCATAGGGGGAGGCACCCCGCTGTTGCTGGACCCAGGGCAGCTTGTGCGGATGTTCCGGATGGTGAGGAACGGTATGCCTTTGGGGGCGGAATGCCAGATTGTCATAGAGACGGCTCCGAAGCAGACGGACAGGGAGAAGGCACGGCTGCTGAAAGAGCTGGGCGTAACGAGAGTCAGCATGGGGATTCAGAGCTTTGCGGATGAGGAGCTGGCCTGGCTCGGAAGGTATCATGACAGCTGTCGGGCGCAGGAAGCGGCAGACTGCCTGAAAGAGGCGGCATTTGACTGTGTGAATTTTGATTTTATATATGGATTGCCGGGACAGACTGGGGAAAGCCTTGTGGATTCTCTGGGGCGGGCGGTTTCTTTTTCCCCGGATGAGATTTTCCTTTATCCTCTGTACATCAAACATGGCGTCAGGCTGGAAAGAGACGGAAAAGACGCCATGCTGGATTCAGATCATACATATACGCTGTATGGACGGGGCGCGGCGTATTTGAAGGAGCATGGGTATGAGCAGATGTCCATGAGACGTTTTGTGAAGAAAAAGGGTTCCGACAGTATCAAAGCGGAATTCCGGGAGTGCGGCTTTACCGGTGCGCTGGCTCTGGGATGTGGAGGAAGAAGCTATCTGGGACGGCTTCACACCTGCACTCCTTATCGGACGACAAGACAGGGTGTGCTGCAGGAGATGGAAGCCTATCTGGAAAGAGAGGATTTCTGCCCGGTCAGCCATGGTATTCTGCTTTCCGACGAGGAAGTCAGAAGAAGATATGTGATAAAACATCTGCTGATTCATCCCGGCATCTCAAAAGGTGCATACGCGGACAGCTTCGGGACAGTGGTGACAGAGGATTTTCCGATTCTCAGAACGTGGACGGAATGCGGATGGGTGATAGAGGACAGCACTTTCCTGAGCCTGTCGGTGGAGGGAATGGGACTTTCCGATTACATTGGGCCGCAGCTGATTTCGGAGAATATCAGAGAGAAAATGCTGGAGTGGGAGAGAGTCAATGGGCAGGAAAACCATTTGCTACAGGGGAAGCCTGAAAAGCTGTAATTACCACTGTTCGTACTGTCCTTTTTCCAGACACAGAGCTTCGGCAGCAGAGCTGGAAAGGGACAGACAGCAGTTTGTGCGCTTTTGCGACAGTATGGAGAAAAAGGCGGCGGAGTCAGACATCGGTGCTGTATTTATTGTGCCGTATGGGGAAGCATCCATACACAGGTGGTACTGGGAGGGCCTGGGGCGGCTTGCGGGGCTCCCGGGAATTGACCGGGTGGGAATGCAGACGAACCTGAGCTTCTCTGTGGAGGCATGTCTGAATATATTTGAATTTCACTGCGGAGGAAACGACGTTGGAGAGATGCCCGGCGCCAGGAAAGGGAAAGGCAGGCCACAGAAGAAACTGTGTATCTGGGCAACCTTTCACCCGGAGATGACAGATGTGGATACTTTTTCGGATAATTGTCATAAACTGACTGAAAATGGAGTCAATCTGTGTGTCGGGGCGGTTGGCGTACCACAGAACCTTTCTCTGCTTGGCAGACTGCGGGAAAAGCTGCCTTTGGATGTTTATCTGTGGATCAATAAGATGGATGGGCTGAGGCGTAACTATACGGAAGAGGAGCGAACGGCTTTCTCTGTAATAGATCCTTTTTTTGAAGTGGAGCTGAATCCCCCCGCCGCCGATGCCGCCATGTGCGCGGACAGATGTTTTGTGGAGGCTGACGGCAGAGTTCATACCTGCAATATCAGCAAGGCAAAAACGGTCAACTGGTATACCGGCAATGCGGAGGAAATTTTCCGGCCCCTGTGCGGCAGAAAGAGATGCAGCTGCTATCTGGCTTACGGCGGAAGGGCTGATTTTGAAGGGAGACGTCACTTCGGGGAGTATCCCATCTTCAGGATTCCGTCAGGACATATTTAGCCATTGTGGAAGTGCAGATAATCTGTTATAGTAAAAGGGAATTGGAAGAGATGGCTGATGCGGCAGAGAAGGAGGGCTTTTATGGTAAAACTGACACCGCCCATGGGATGGAACTCATGGAACACATTCGGAGAAAAGATCAGTGAGAAATTAATATTGGAGACAGCTGATGTCATGGCGGAGAACGGTCTGCTGGAATGCGGATATGATTATCTGGTCATTGATGACTGCTGGTCTCTGAAGGAGAGAGACAAGACGGGAAGACTGGTTCCGGACCCTGAAAAGTTCCCCGGAGGGATGAAGGCAGTGGCGGATTATGTCCATTCCAAAGGGCTGAAATTCGGTATGTATTCCTGCGCGGGGAATCTGACATGTGCGGGATATCCCGGAAGCTATGAACATGAATTTATCGACGCGGAGACCTTTGCGGGATGGGGTGTGGACTTTCTGAAGTATGACTACTGCTATCACAGCCCGATTGTGGCCGGAAAGTATCTCTATCGTCGAATGGGACTTGCACTGGAAAACTGCGGGAGAGATATTCTGTTCAGCGCCTGTTCCTGGGGAGCAGATGAGACACATGAGTGGATTAAGGAATCGGCTGCAGGCATGTGGCGTTCCACGGGAGACATTTTTGACACCTGGGAATCTGTGAAAAAGCTGATTAAACAGCAGGAGAAACTGCATCCCTATAACGGCGTGGGCTGCTTTAACGATATGGACATGCTGATTGTGGGAATGTACGGGAAGGGGAATGTGGGACTGAAGGGCTGTACCGATGTCCAGTATAAGACCCATTACTCTGTGTGGGCGCTGCTGGGTTCCCCTCTGATGATTGGCTGTGACATCCGGAACATGAATGAGGAAACCAGGAAGATTCTCATGAACCGGGAATTGATCCGCATCAATCAGGACCCGCTCTGTCGCCAGCCTGTGAAGCTGACGGGCATCTGGAGCGGAGAAGACATGGTGATGTATGCCAGAATGCTCTCGGACGGCGATATTGCCATAGGGCTGTTCAACCTCAGCGAAGGCAAAAGTGCCGGAAGATTTAATCTGGATGAGCTGGGGCTGCCCATGAGTACCGGGAAGACCCTGGAGATGACGGAAGTATGGACGGGAGAGAAATTTACCGTGAAGAACTCCACGGTTGCCCGTAATCTGGAAGCATATGACTGCGAAGTATTTCGAGCCAGAGTGGTGGGGCAGTAGCCATGGATTCCGTATGTATGCAATGTGGGAAAAAACTGACTCCCAATGAAATCGGCGCACACAAAAAGTTTATCAATCGAGGCAGTACGACGTTCCTGTGCCGCATCTGCCTTGCAGGGGAACTGGATGTGCCGCCGGAGCTGATAGATGAGAAAATAGAGGAATATAAAAGACAGGGCTGTACATTGTTTGTATAGCCCTGTCTTTTATGCACAGAAGGCGCAAAAAGGTAAAATCAGGTGGAACTGGACAAGTGCCTGAAACTCTGAAATAGAAGTAGGAAAGAGAAGGAATATATGGTATAATTACCTTATTCTTGTCAGGAAAATTATAAAAGTTATTATGGTATGTCTGGAAGATGAGCGGATGTAAAATCATTTGAAGGAGAATGTCAATATGATAGTTGCAGATAAACGGGACTATAGAAAAGGCTATAAGAAACATTACGAATTGTATAAACGCCTGAAGAATGAGAACTCGGATGTTAACAGCAGAAGATTGCTGTTAATCTACAGTGTGGAATGCGGACTGAAATATAAATTGCTGGTTCAATGGAGGGAAGAAAACCCCAGACGAATACTGGAGAGTGTGGACGAAAAGAAAAAAACTATTTTAAAATCCCATAACCTGGAAAAAATATTAAAAGAACTGGGACAGCAGGGGATCTTCAGGTTCCCACAATTGGAATCAATACATAAAGATTCGGTTCCCACAGAGGCATATCATCAGCTTTATCGTTATTGTATCAACCTGAATGAAAGAGATCGTGATAAGGAAGAAAAATTGGAGGAAACTCTGAAAAACGTAGCCTGTTGGATAGGAGAAGGGATGTGAAGAGATGTTATTGTATACATGGAAAGATGTGGAAAGAAAGCTATGGCTGAACAGAGAAAAGTGGAAGAATATAATAAACGATATTGAAATATATGCGGAGGAGATGGTAATTCATTTAAATAATAATGATTCTGTAAATGCCGCAAAAAACAGAATAAATGAAATACTGGATAATAAATATGACGATGAAAAGATTTCTCTGGATTTGCCCGGAGCATTTTTAAAAGTTGTTTTTGAAATAGAGGAAACCGGGAAAAAAGAAGAGGAAAATGATAATGTAATCCCTCTTTTTAAAAATGTATTATATCAGAAAAGTGCATACTACAGTGAACTTATAGACAAAGAACTGCCAGGAGCACCTGTGTTGGCATTTCATTCTTATAAGGGAGGAGTGGGCCGCACATTGTCAGTGTTGGCATTCGTTAAGGCATGGTCATCGCTTACAGACCTGAAGAATCCTAAAAGATTGCTTATTGTAGACGCAGATATAGAAGCGCCGGGAATCACATGGCTTACTTCCGCAGAAGAAGCAAAGTTCAGCTTTTTGGATTTATTGGAAGTGACACAGGAAAAAGATTGCGTTGATGAAATCATAGAAGCCGTTGCCGACAGAGTATCTCAGTTGACCGTTAAAATAGAGACGGAAAAAAGCATAATAGAGCATATGGTTTTACCCACATATAGATATTTAGAGCAATTACTGGATATGTATTCAAGTCCGGAAAGCCTGGCTGTCAGTTATAATAAAAAGTATATTCTGGCAGAAGTTTTATCAAGGCTTGGGGATAAGCTGGGAGCGGAATTGGTACTGGTTGATTTACGGGCAGGGCTGAGCGAGTTTTCGGCACCTCTGTTGTTTGATCCTCGTGTAAAAAAATATTTGGTAACATCTACTTCCTATCAGTCTGTAAAGGGAACTGAAATTTTGTTGCATCAGTTGAGCAAGGGACTGCCTTTGAAGGCAGATTCGATGATTCCGGAAATACTGCTGACCATGGGGCAGGAAGGGACCAATGTTACAGATATCATCAGTGAACTGGTTTCTGTTTATGATCAATATGTTGCAGATGACAATGTGTCCATAACAGATAATATTGTGACGGAACTGCCCTTTGCAGGTGAGCTTGTGCATTTGGAATCTCTGGAGAAAATCATGAAAAATCTGAGCGGCAGAGATTTCTATAAAAATATTCTGGAAATCGTCCGAAACAGCTATGGTGTTCAGAAAGAAGTACAGAAAACAGAAACGCAATTGACACGGAAGGAGGCTATCGAACGTATTCATGACTTTGCTGTAAGACAGATTACAGCGGAGGGAAATGGTGCTTTTGAAGTTCTGATGACAGAGTCCATTCAGAATCTGATAAGAAAATATAGAAACACTGTGCCCAACGCAGTAATTATGGGGGCGAAAGGTTCAGGAAAAACCTTTTTGTACAGAGAGATTTTGAGAAGTCAGTCATGGGAAAAGTTTGTTTCGCAGATGGATAAAAGTAACCTGTACAGGACAGCGGAGGAAAGTCATGGGGGACAGGTGATAACAATTCCTTTATTGGCGTCAGGCAATGCAGGGGGATTTCATGAAATTATAGAACAGGCCATACAAAATTATAACAGCTATGGTCTGAAAGGAAAAGTGAGTCCATCGGGATATATTAAAAACAGAGATGCGTTGTTAGGATATGCACGAGAGAAATATGATGTTTTGGGATGGAAAGAAATATGGAAGAAGGTAATACTGGGGGCTGTGAACGGTGCATACCAGTCCCTTGAAGAAATGGAAGAGGATTTAAGTGACAAGGGAATTAAGATATTATTCTTAATAGATGGTTTGGAGGAAATTTTTCAGCGAACAATATCCTCTGAAACGGAAAAAAACGCTGTGGTAGCACTGTGCAGAGATTTGTTGGATGAGGTAAAAATACGCTGTAAAAATGTGGGACTCATGTTGTTTTTAAGAAAAGATATGGCAAGGGATTCTTTGACAGTTAATTATGAACAGTTCCATTCACTGTATCGTAGTGTTGAGCTGCAGTGGAACAGTACGGAGGCGTTAAGGCTTGCAGTATGGTTGGTCAGCCAGGTAGTGCCTGATTTTTATAAAGAGGAAGCAGTTCTTGAGATGGCACCCAGAGAGATTATTGACAAGACTCTGCATAAATTGTGGGGAATAAAACTGGGAAAACCAACGTCAAATGAAGCAAATTCTTCCAGATGGATTCTGGCAGCGCTGTCGGATTTCAACGGACAGCTTCAGGCTCGGGATATCATACGCTTTTTGGAAAAAGCCACTGTAACAGCAGGAAAACCTGTTTATCCGGACAGATATTTGATGCCTCTTGAAATTAAAAAGGCGGTATCGGACTGTTCTGCTGAAAAAATCCGTGAAATTAGAGAGGAAATCAAGGCACTGGACCCGATTTTTGACAAACTTGAGAAGGCGCCGGCAGAGAAGAAAATATTGCCGTTCCATAGTGATACCTTTAACCTGACTCAGGCAGAAGAAAGGATTATGAAACAGGAGGGCTATCTAAGGATAGAGAACGATAAGTATTATCTGCCGGAAATCATCAGGCATGCCTTGAAATTCAAATATGGAACAGGAGCCAGACCCAAAGTGCTGTCATTGCTGTTCAAGTGATTCATATGGCATGAATAAGAATAAGCCATGGTCTGGAAAGCTATCTGGGTGTTTTCATAGTGGGAGGCTTCTGTGGGCAGGATGAAATTTGTCCTCAGGAAACAAGTGACTGGAACGTTGTCTACAGAGTAAAAGTGGAGACGTGATCAGGAGCTTAAATTTTGGATATGACAAAAGTAAATGAAGAAAAGCAAAATGGCGTTACCCATTGATTTATCGGGGGATGCCATTTTTTTATATCACACTGCTTTCCAGGGACATGGTACATAAGTTTATTAAGTTTTAACGGTTTTTTAAAATTATTAAAATAAATATTGACAGTATTGACAGTATGTAATATTATAAGCCCATAAAGCTGTAAGACAGGTTTACAACCAGATGGTATTGATATAAGAACTGTGTGGCAAAAACTGCAAACGGAAGAACAGAGCTCCCGGCTACAGGAGGTGAATATATATCAATATTAATTACAATATCAGTAAAGAAGTACTGTGTGATCAGATAGCAGACCGGATTGAACAGATGATTTTAAGCGATAAAAGCCGTGTGGGACAGAAGCTGCCGTCAGAGCAGGCGCTGGCTACCGGTTTTGGAGTCAGCAGGCCGGTGATCCGCGAGGCGCTGGCAGTTCTCAGGGCGCGGGGACTGGTGGCGGTACAGTCCGGCGAAGGCTCTCACATCGTACCGCCGGAGCCGATCCATGTGGTAGATGCGGTTAACCGTATGACGAGGATGCGGTATATCAGCCCGGGAGAGGTATATGAAGTCCGGGTCTGGCTGGAAGCGAAGGCGGCGTATCTGGCAGCGGCCAATGCGACTGGCGAACAGCTGGATGAGCTGAATGCTGTCAACCGCAGGATGGAAGACAGCAGGAAGGATGTAAGACGCCAGGCACAGCTGGACCTGGAGTTCCATCAGAAGCTGGCGGAGATGTCCGGCAACCGGCTTTTGAGCATATTTGTCCAGTCCATGAACGGAATCCTGCAGTATATGCTGGAAAGCACGTTGGGCCTGCCAAGGGCCCGGGAAGACGGAGTGGCCTATCATGACCGCATCATTGAAACACTCCGGACAGGGGATAAGGATATGAGCGAAGCGATTGTCAGGGATCATCTGATGATGTCCATGCGGAATTTTGAATTTACGGAAGAAAATCAGAAACTGGCCGGCGGGGGTGAAGGGACCGGAGGATTGTTACAGGATCCGGAGAAAAGGAATGAGGAGGAGAAAATTTATGAGTAACTGGACACAGCGTTTTCAGATGATGCCGGGGAATCCGCCCAGCGAGGGGTATCTGTTTGCCAATCATGAACCGCTAAGGCGCAGCGGACACCTGGGACATGCCCTGGTGGAGTACGAACCGGGGAAGCTGCTGGCCTTCTATGCCAGCTGTGATGCCGGAGATCCAAAGTGGAATGGGCACTCGGGTTATGGCTGGATGGAATACAGACGTTCCATGGATGGCGGGAAAACCTGGTCGGAGCCGATTATGGAGCCCAACTCGAAAGCCATGTTTGAACGGCACTGCGGCCGCACCCTGATGTGCGAGAAAGCTGTCTGCGCGTCCGACGGAACGATTATTCTCTATTATCTGACCTGTGATATGGAGACCAACGGACATCGCTGGGCACCGTTTTTTGAACCGCATTACGCGGTCAGCCATGACGGCGGAGAGACCTTTTCCGAACCGAAGATGTTCGTTCATGAGGCCGGCCGCATCTGGGATGTTCTGAATCATGACGGACAGATCTATGTCCTGTTTGCCGACTGCCCGGAGCTGCCGGGGATTGAGCTTATGCGCCCATACAAATACAGGCTTTATGTCAGTGAGGACAATGGGGCTACCTATACGCTCCGCTCGGAGCTTCCGTTTGAGAGTACGGTACAGTGTGTCTACGGGACGATGGAATTCGGACCGGACGGGAAACTTATCGCCTATATCTATGATAAGCAGGACGAACACAATCTGAAATACCTGGTCAGTGAGGATGCGGGAAGGAGCTGGGGGGTGAACCGCAGGGCTTTCTTCGAGAAAAAGCTGCGCAATCCACAGCTTGTGTACTTTGCCGGCGGGTGGTGGATTCACGGCAGGAGCGGAAACCTTGGACGGGACAAGGGACATTTTGTTCTGTATCACTCTGAGGATGGAGTCGAATGGGACAGGGGAAGCTTTGTCAGGCTGGCGGACCAGGGGCTCGGCGCCTATTCCAACAATCTGGTTGTGCATTGTCCGGATGGCCGGCAGCAGCTGCTGATTCAGGCATCGCACGCCTATGACCAGAACAGAACGAATGTATACCACTGGTGGTTAAAGGAGAAGGAGACCATCAGCCGGGAATAAAGCCTGTATCGGGGTGTGGGGTGGCTGACGGATAAAGGAGGAGAAGCTGTAATGGCAAATTTATTTCGTGAAAAACTGAATTCGGGCCGGAGGCTGCTTGGCACGCATGTCAACCTGACCGACTACCATATATGTGAGATGATGGGGGCTGTCGGATTTGATTATCTCTGGATCGACATGGAGCACTGCTCCATCAATTTTAACAGTATGGAAATGCATCTGATCGCAGCGAAAGCGGCAGGGACGCCTACGCTGGTCCGTGTGCCCTGGAATGATATCCCGGATATCAAGCGTGTGCTGGAGACCGGGCCGGATGCGATACTGATCCCGATGATTGACAACGTCGAGGAGGCCAGGCGGGCAATTGATACCTGTATCTATCCGCCGGAAGGAAAGAGAGGATATGGGCCCAGCCGTGCGATATGCTACGGAATTGACGACGCACATGAGTATGTTCGCGGCAGATATAAGGAAATGCTGCGTTTTCTGCAGATTGAGAGTAAAAATGCGATTATGGAGCTGGAGGAGATAGCGCGGATTCCATATGTGGATGGATTTATCCTGGGACCCAATGATCTGAGCGGGTCGGTGGGAATTCCCTGTGAGTGGTGGACAGAGGAGGTTGACCGGCTGATAGACCTGGCAATCGAGAAGGCACATCGCTGCGGTAAGCCGATTGGGCTGTCCGCAGCATCGACAGACCCGGAAATCCTGACACACTGGTTTCAGAAAGATGTGGATTTCATCTCAGCCGGCACAGATATCGGCTGCATTGTCCAGGGGTCCAGGGAGAATCTGACTGTAATGCGCAGGCTTGCCGCAGAATACGGGAAGCACTGAGAGAATCCGTAAATGCGGAACGGTGAAAGCAGCTTGACAAGCAACAAAATGTATCTTAAGATTATACGGTAAAGCTGTATGACAGATTTAACGCAGTGATTAAAACGGGGAGAACTCATGGACATCAATTACCATATCAGTAAAGAAGTTCTGTGCGATCAGGTAGCAGATCGGCTAGAACAGATGATTCTCAGTGACAAGGCCCAGGTGGGGCAGAAGCTGCCGTCAGAGCAGGCGCTGGCAACCGGTTTTGGCGTCAGCCGTCCGGTGATACGGGAGGCGCTGGCAATTCTGCGTGCGAGAGGGCTGGTGACGGTCCAGGCAGGCGGCGGCTCCAGCATCATTATCCCGGAGCCCATTCAGATGCTGGATGTGGTTAATCGCCTGACGAGAATGCGTCACATAAGTGCAGAGGAAGTCTATGAGGTCCGTATTCAGCTGGAGGTCATGGCGGCACGTCTGGCGGCGGTGAATGCGACGCCGGAACAGCTGGATTGTATGGCGGAGATCAACCGGGAGATGGAGCGGGAGACGGGAAATGCGAAGGTGCGGACGGAGTTGGATCTGAAGTTCCATCAGCAGCTGGCAGAGGCCTCCGGCAACCAGCTTCTGAATATTTTTGTGCAGTCCATGAACGGTATTTTGCAGACGATGCTGGAGAGTGTGTTCCGGTTGCTGCAGTCTCATGAAGACGGTGTCTCTTATCACAGTAGGATCATTGAGGTGCTGCGTTCCGGTGACAGGGATCGGAGTGAGGCGGTTATCCGGGAGCATCTGATGATGTCTATGCGGAATTATGAACTGGTCAGGGCAAAGGCCGGGTCTGAAGGAGCGGCAGAGTCGGAAACACAGCGCCGCCGTGCTGAAATGGACGGCGGCTGACAGAAGAGAATATGGAAGCATCCAAGAAGCAGGGCTGTATATTATTTATATGGCTCTGCTTTTTGCAGATAACAGTCCGGTGGCCTGCCTGAACCGTTCCCTGTTCCGGATTATCGTCAGACTGACCTCTAAATATACCCTAGACATTTCTGATAAAAAAGGTTATAATATACGATGTTGGAAAATTATGCTGGTCTTTTGGAAGCATTGATTTTGGTGGTGTCGGATGAAGAAGCGGAAAGACGAAGACAGAATAGTGTATCAGTCACTTGCCATGGTTACACAGTTCGGCCTGAATATGATTGTTCCTATCTGCTTGTTATCCGCGGCGGGCGTCTGGCTGGACAGAAAATTCGGTACCTCTTATCTGACAATTCTGCTGTTTGCGGCGGGGGCAGTGGCGGGAGGGCAGAATGTGTACCGCATGGCGAAACGTCTGTACGGGAACGGAGAAGGAGATGAGGAACAGGGAGACGCCGATGAAGATAATCGAGACATTGAAGAAAACGAATAGAACGCTGCTGGAGATGCAGCTGGGGATGGTGTTTTTCGGTGTCGTCTGTCAGGCGGCGGGCGTCTGGTTTGTGGAGGATAAAGGAAATTATACCCTGAGTCTCTGGTTCGGGGTTGCTTTTGCTGTGGCCGGCAGTATTCATATGTGTCGGACGCTGGACAGGGCGCTTCTGTCCGGCGGGGACGCTTCGGGAATCGTGACGAGAGGGTATCTGTTCCGATATTGTATGGTGGCGGCGGTTTTGATTGTCATTTCTGTGACGGGGGCAATGAATCCGCTGACTTTTTTCCTTGGTTATATGAGCCTGAAAGTAACGGCTTATCTTCAGCCGATTACTCATAAACTGTGCAATAAGCTGTTCCATGAGACGGATCCGGTGGCGGAACCTCTGGAGGAAGAGGCTGCTGCGCAGGAGGGAGAGATTCCTGCACAAAATTCTTAGGAAAGAGAGGTGAGAGTATGGGACATGGAATTTTGCTGTCCGGTGAGTCTGGCGTTGACTTTACAATTCACGGGGTATTTCAGTATTCCTTTTTCGGACATCAGGTATGGATAACCACATCACATGTGTGCATTCTGATTGTTATGCTGCTGCTGGCAGTTTTTGCCATCGCAGCGAAGAGATGTATGGCGAAGGCATCGGAAGTACCGGGCAGTTTCCAGAATGTGGTGGAAATGATTGTCGAGATGCTGGACAATATGGTAGGCGGCTCCATGGGGCAGGCAGCTCCGAGATATTTTAACTATATCGGAACCATCTTTATCTTTATTCTGGTCAGCAATATTTCCGGCTTGCTGGGGCTTCGGCCTCCGACGGCGGATTATGGCGTTACATTGCCGCTGGCAATACTGACATTTTCCCTGATTCACTATAACAAGTGGAAATATCAGAAACCGCTGACAATCTGGACAGACCTTTGTTCTCCGTTGCCGCCGTGGCTGCCCATTTGGCTGCCGATTAACGTGATCAGTGCCGTTGCGGTGCCGATTTCACTGTCATTGCGTTTGTTTGCGAACGTTCTGTCAGGAACGGCCATGATGGCATTGCTTTACGGGCTGCTGGGATGGTTTGCCACAGCCTGGCCTGCGGCGCTTCATGTGTACTTTGATTTGTTCTCCGGAGCAATTCAGACTTATGTATTCTGTATGCTGACCATGACATACATTTCAAATGAGATTGGCGATGGCACGCGCCGTTAGCAGTAAGAGGGGAATCCGCAGGCGGATTTTTCTCAAAACCTTATTATCATTTTTATATTCAGGAGGAAAATAGAATGGATTTCAACGAAAACTTTATCTTAGGATGTTCCGCAATTGGTGCAGGTCTGGCTGTTATCGCCGGTATCGGACCTGGTGTGGGCCAGGGTATTGCAGCCGGACACGCGGCGGCGGCAGTGGGACGTAACCCCGGGGCTCAGCCCAAGGTTATGCAGACCATGCTTCTTGGCCAGGCAGTTGCAGAGACCACCGGTCTGTACGGTCTGCTGGTTGCCATTCTGCTGATGTTCGTGAAACCCCTTCTGCCCTAATAATGTGAGAAGATTGAATGCATTTTAGAAGGCAGAAAGGAGGTTAAAATGGTATTTTTATCAGTGAACGGGTCCATGACAAGACTGTTTGACCTGGACTGGCAGCTGTTGGCTGATTCTGTTCTGATGATCATTGCCATCTTTTTCCTGTTCCTTATTTTGAGCTATTGTCTGTTCAATCCGGCAAGGAAGACGCTGAACGGCCGCAGGGACAAGATTCGGAGCGAGCTGGATACGGCAAAGCAGGCTATGGAAAATGCCCAGAGTCTGAAAAAGGAATATGAGACAAAGCTGCAGGAGATTGACAAGGAAGCGGAGAGCATCCTGAGTGAAGCACGCAAAAAGGCTCTGGCCAATGAAAATCAGATTGTGGCCCAGGCCAGGGAAGAGGCAGACCGCATTCTGGAGCGGGCCCGTGTGGAGGCAGAGCTTGAAAAGCAGAAGATGTCTGACGACGTAAAACGTGAAATCATAGTTGTCGCATCGCTTATGGCAGGTAAAATTGTGTCCGCATCCGTAGATACTGCCATGCAGAATCAGCTGATTGATGAAACCTTGAAAGAAATGGGTGATAAGACATGGCTAAATTAGTATCCAAAACATACGGCGAGGCCCTGTATGAGATAGCCATGGAATCAGGCGTGGACAGGGCCGGTGAGCTGCTGGAGGAAATCCGCGGTATCAGCGAGCTGCTGAAGGCGAATCCGCAGTTTGACGAATTGATGAAACACCCGGGGATTCCGAAGCAGGATAAACTGCAGGTGGTGGATAATGTCTTTAAAGGGCGGGTCAGTGATGAGCTGACAGGCCTCTTTGAGGTTGTGGTATCCAAAGAACGTTATGGCGATCTGCCGGCAATTTTTGCTCATTTTACCGAGAGAGTAAAGGAACAGCAGAGAGTGGGAGTGGCTTATGTGACCACTGCCGTGCCGCTCAGCGCCGCTCAGCGCAGTGCTGTGGAGGCAAAGCTGCTGGAGACCGGCGGATACAGAAAGATGGAATTGAATTATCAGGTGGATACCTCAATTATAGGCGGGATGATCATCCGCATAGGAGACAGAGTGGTGGACAGCAGTGTCCGCACGAAGTTGAACGGTTTGACAAAACAATTATTACAAATTCAGCTGGGCTGACCGGCTGGAAGAAAGGTGCGACAGATCCATGAATTTAAGACCGGAAGAAATCAGTTCTGTTATCAAGGATCAGATCAGGAGATACGCATCCACTCTGGATGTATCCGATGTGGGTACGGTAATTCAGGTGGCGGATGGTATTGCCCGTGTACATGGACTGGAAAATGCCATGCAGGGTGAGCTGTTGGAATTTCCCGGCGAAGTGTATGGCATGGTGCTGAATCTGGAAGAAGATAACGTGGGCGTGGTACTCTTGGGCAGCGCAAGGAACATCAATGAGGGCGATACCGTCAAAACCACCGGACGCGTGGTGGAAGTGCCGGTAGGCGACGCACTGATGGGACGTGTGGTTAATTCGCTGGGACAGCCGATTGACGGCAAAGGGCCCATTCAGACAGATAAGTACCGTAAGATTGAAAGAGTGGCAAGCGGTGTCATCACCAGAAAGAGCGTTGACACTCCTCTTCAGACGGGTATCAAGGCTATCGACGCCATGATTCCCATAGGACGGGGACAGCGTGAGCTGATCATCGGTGACCGTCAGACAGGTAAGACGGCCATTGCAATCGACACGATTATCAATCAAAAAGGACAGAACGTAAAATGTATCTATGTGGCAATCGGCCAGAAGGCATCCACGATTGCCAATATTGTGAAAACCCTGGAAGAATACGGGGCGATGGCTTATACCACGGTAGTGGTTTCCACAGCCAGTGACCTTGCTCCCCTGCAGTATATTGCGCCTTATTCAGGCTGTGCAATCGGGGAGGAATGGATGGAGAACGGAGAGGATGTGCTTGTGGTGTACGACGATTTGAGTAAGCACGCAACGGCATATCGTACACTCTCTCTGCTCCTGAGACGTCCGCCCGGTCGTGAAGCTTATCCCGGAGACGTATTCTATCTGCATTCCAGATTACTGGAGCGTGCGGCCAGAATGAACGAAGAGTACGGCGGAGGTTCCCTGACTGCGCTTCCCATCATTGAGACCCAGGCAGGTGATGTGTCCGCGTATATTCCTACCAATGTGATTTCCATTACCGACGGTCAGATTTATCTGGAGACGGAGATGTTCAATTCCGGTTTCCGTCCCGCTATCAATGCAGGACTGTCAGTATCCCGAGTAGGCGGCGCTGCACAGATTAAGGCCATGAAGAAGATTGCTGCTCCTATTCGTACAGAGCTGGCCCAGTTCAGAGAGCTGGCAAGCTTTGCACAGTTCGGTTCCGAGCTGGACAATGATACCAAGGAGAAGCTGGCACAGGGTGAGCGTATCCGAGAGGTGCTGAAGCAGTCCCAGTATGCTCCCATGCCTGTTCAGTATCAGGTTATCATCATTTATGCGGTGACACATAAGTACCTGCTGGATGTACCGACGGAGGATATTACCAGATTTGAGAAGGAATTCTTCGAGTTCCTGGATACAAAATATCCTGAGGTTCCGGGCAATATTGCGTCGGAGAAGGTGATCTCCGATGAGACCGAAAAGACGCTTCAGAAGGCAATTGAGGAATTCAAGAAGCAGTTTGAATAGAAAGAGGATATAGAACATGGCATCAATGCGTGATATAAAGCGCCGCAAGAGCAGTATTCAGGGTACTCAGCAGATTACGAAGGCCATGAAGCTGGTATCCACCGTAAAGCTCCAGCGTGCCAGAGCAAGTGCGGAACGTTCCAAAGGGTATTTTACCTGCATGTATGATACGGTGAACAGTATCCTGCAGCGGGTGGGACAGGTTGAGCACAGATATCTGACTTCCGGTGCTTCCTCCAGGAAAGCTGTCATTGTGATCACTGCCAACAGAGGACTGGCCGGCGGCTATAATTCCAACGTGATCAAGCTGGTGACCAGACATCCTCAGTGGAGAAAAGAAGAGCTGGATATCTACTGTCTGGGTACCAAGGGCAGAGATGCGTTTGTGCGGAGCGGATATTGTGTGAAAGAATGCGAAGCCGAAGTTGTGGAGAGCCCGCAGTATAAGGATGCGGCTGCTCTGTGCAACAGACTGCTGGAAGCTTTTGCGGAAGGTGAAATCGGAGAAATTTATCTGGCTTATACCGCTTTCAAGAATACGGTGAGCCATATCCCCACACTGCTTCGTCTGCTTCCGGTGGAGACTTCGGGACAGGACACGGCGCCGGCGGAGAAGGAAACTTCCGCCATTATGAATTTCGAGCCGGAAGATTCGGAAGCGCTGGATTTGCTGATTCCCAAATATGTCACCAGTCTGATTTACGGTGCGCTGAGAGAGTCGGCGGCCAGTGAGAACGGTGCGCGTATGCAGGCTATGGACAGCGCTACCAGCAATGCGGAAGAAATTATAAGCGATCTGACGCTGAAATACAACAGAGCCCGCCAGGGCTCCATCACACAGGAGCTGACTGAGATTATCGCCGGAGCGGAAGCAATAGGATGATAGGCGGTGTGCTTTGTGTGTACAGGTAATTATGAAACGAGATTATGCCCGTGCAAATGGGCAGGAAAGAGGTAGAAATGGCAGGAGAGAACAAAGGCAAAGTTACTCAGGTCATCGGAGCGGTTCTGGATATCCGTTTCGATGAGGGGAAACTGCCTGAGATTAACGAAGCAATTCGCATTCCTACCGGAGAGGGCAGTTCACTGACTGTGGAGGTTTCCCAGCATCTGGGAGATGACACCGTCAGATGTATTGCCATGGGAAGTACCGATGGTCTGGTGCGGGGAATGGATGCGGTTGCAACCGGCGCCCCTATTTCCGTTCCGGTAGGCGAGAAGACGCTGGGGCGAATCTTCAATGTTTTGGGTCAGCCAATTGATAATAAACCGGCTCCGGAAGAGGTATCCTATGAGCCAATCCACAGACCGGCTCCTAAGTTTGAAGAGCAGGCTACGGAGAAGGAATTGCTGGAGACGGGGATTAAGGTAGTTGACCTGCTCTGTCCCTATCAGAAGGGCGGCAAGATTGGTCTGTTCGGCGGTGCAGGCGTGGGCAAGACTGTTCTGATTCAGGAGCTGATTCGTAATATTGCCACAGAGCATAACGGCTATTCCGTATTTACCGGTGTAGGAGAGCGTACTCGAGAAGGGAATGACCTTTATCACGAAATGACGGAGTCGGGCGTTATCGACAAGACCACCATGGTCTTCGGTCAGATGAACGAGCCCCCCGGAGCCAGAATGCGTGTGGGCCTCACAGGTCTGACCATGGCGGAGTATTTCCGTGACAAGGGCGGTAAGGACGTACTGCTTTTCATTGACAATATTTTCAGATTTACACAGGCGGGAAGCGAAGTGTCCGCACTGCTGGGCCGTATGCCTTCCGCAGTGGGGTATCAGCCCACGCTGCAGACGGAGATGGGTGCCCTTCAGGAGAGAATTACCTCCACGAAGAACGGTTCCATCACCTCCGTTCAGGCTGTTTACGTGCCTGCAGACGACTACACTGACCCTGCGCCGGCCACCACATTTGCTCATCTGGATGCCACCACGGCACTGTCCCGTTCCATCGTGGAGCTGGGTATTTATCCGGCGGTGGATCCGCTGGAGTCCACTTCCCGTATTCTGGATCCCAGAATCGTTGGGGAAGAGCATTACCAGACGGCCCGCGGTGTGCAGGAAATTCTGCAGCGCTATAAGGAACTGCAGGATATTATTGCCATTCTGGGTATGGATGAGCTGTCGGAAGAGGATAAACTGGTGGTGTCCCGTGCTCGTAAGGTACAGAGATTCCTGTCCCAGCCTTTCTTCGTGGCAGGCCAGTTCACCGGTATGGAAGGCAAATATGTACCCATCAATGAGACCATCCGCGGCTTCAAAGAGATTCTGGAAGGCAGACATGACAATATTCCGGAAAGCTATTTCCTGAATGCAGGCAGCATTGACGACGTGCTGGCCAGAGTATAGGAAAGGGCGCCGGGGAGAGGCTGCCGGACCGAAACAGGAGGTATATATATGGCGGATAAGAATGAGTTCCTTCTGCGTATCATTACGCCCGACCGGGTTTTCTATGAGAAGTCGGTGGACATGGTGGAGTTCAATACCACCGAAGGCGAGATAGGCATACTGCCCGGCCATATTCCGATGACTGTGATTGTAAAGCCGGGAATCCTGCACATCAGTGAACAGGATGAACAAAAGAAAGCTGCTCTTCACTCGGGATTTGCAGAAATTCTGCCGGAGAGTGTGACTATTCTGGCTGAGGTTATCGAATGGCCCGGAGAGATTGATGAGGAGCGTGCGAAATCCGCAAGAAAGCGTGCGGAGAAACGTTTGAGCGGAAAAGCACCAAATACGGACATTGCCAAGGCTGAGACGGCATTGCAGAGGGCAATGGCACGGATTCAGGTATTAAGGAATGGTTAAAAATTTTAACCATTCCTGCAAATTGCTTCGCAATTAGCCGAAACCGGAAATAATTCTTAAGATTTATTCTGGTTTTTGACGCAATAAATAAATGCAGCTGCGGCTGACGCAGAACATTTTCCGGTAACAATTAGATGAAAACGTGCATATGCTGTTAAAAAACAAAGAGGAATGTGTATGGAATTTCATTCTAAGCTGTTGCAGCCGTTGCCGGAAAATAAGGTAAGGGGCTGGAATGGGCCCCTTCCTTTTTATATGACGTACCCTGATTATCAGGCCTCCAACAGGGAGGCAATGTTGCTGCAGGATCTGGAATATCTGCAGCAGATGTATCCGAATGATGTAAAGCGGTATCAGAAGAGAATAGCGGATATGCTGGATAAGGCAGACTATGAAGGAAGTATGATTTATGATGAGTACCCGGACAGGTACAGTCTGCTTGCCATGACGAAATCGATTTGCGGCGTCCTGGAGAAAGAAGAATCTGAAGCACCCGGTGAGGCCATGATTCAGGTTCTCCTCTTTAACGAAGTATATAAACGCAGACACGGGGGACACAGAGGAAATTATTATTTTATATAAGCTGTGTTGAACCGTAATTTGGGACAGAATATGGATGAACTCAGAGAACTTTTTCAGCAGATGCTGAATCAGGATTTAATACAGATAACACTGAGCAATACGGCCCACAGAGAACGGGCGGCTAAGGTGAAGGTACGGCCGGTGATGACCAGAGAGAAGCTGGTATTTCAGGAGACGCTTTACCGGGGGACAAAAGTGTATCACTCCAATTATGCAAAGGAGGAAATGCAGGGCCGGCTTGTGGACTATATGACAGACTGCTTTCGGCAGGCTCAGCTGAACAGCATGACGGAGGAGGCAACGGTGCTGGTCAGCAGGAAGGGAAAGGTTACGGTGAAACGCAGACGTCGTCCGGACGCAGGCGGAAATGAAGGAAGACTTCCCGACTTGTCTCATAATCGCTCTAAACGATATGTCTTACCGGAGGGACTTCCGGTGGACTTTCTGGTTGAACTGGGAGTTCAGACCCCGGAAGGGCGAGTTATAAATGCAAAATACGACAAATTTCGACAGATAAATCGTTATCTGGAGTTTATAAGAGATATATTGGACATCTTGCCGTCGGACAGGACTATCCGCATTGTCGATTTCGGCTGCGGAAAGTCTTATCTGACTTTTGCCATGTACTATTATCTGCATCAGGTGCAGCAGAGGGATATCCGGGTGATGGGACTGGATTTGAAAGCCGATGTGATAAGGCATTGCAGTGCACTGGCGGAAAAGCTGCATTATGAGGGGCTGTCCTTTCAGGAAGGCGATATTCAAAGCTTTCAGGAAGCCGGCCAGGTGGACATGGTGGTATCTCTCCACGCATGTGACAGGGCTACGGACTATGCGCTGGAGAAGGCTGTAAAATGGGGAGCCTCTGTGATTATGGCCGTGCCCTGCTGCCAGCATGAGCTGAATGGACAGATACGATGTGACATGCTGCAGCCCCTGTTGAAGTATGGCGTCATCAAAGAACGGATGGCAGCGCTGATTACGGATGCGCTGCGGGCTAATCTGCTGGAACAAAAGGGGTATGACACGCAGATTCTGGAATTTATTGATATGGAGCACACGCCTAAGAATCTGATGATACGGGCGGTGAAGAGTACCGCTGTCCGTCCTGCAGGACGGACAGGTATGCAGGAAGACTCCATCTGCAGGCTCATGGATTTTCTCCGGGTAAATCCCACTTTGAAGGAGCTGATATGAGGAAAACTATAATCAAGCTTTCTGTTTTTTTCCTGGTTTTTGTATTGTCTCTGATCATTGTCAGTAAAATCAGGAACAGAGGGCATGATAATCTGACTATGGAAATGGCGCCGTCCACTCTGCCCATGGTTACCATGGTGACCAACGGGGTGGAATATAACCGACTTCATGGCTACTGTACAGATACGGATGTGGCTTTCCAGAGAGAGCATGTGACTGTGCTGGGAGAAGCCAGAGATACCGGATTTGTGGTGGACACCTGTGGCAGAAACGTGTCGGGAATATCCATTGAAGTGCGCAGTGAGGATGGTTCCAGGCTGATTGAAAGCACACAGATAAAGGAATTTCAGGTCAATGACGGAAGAATCAGCGGAACGATCGCCCTAAAGGATCTGATTGAAAGGGACATGCAGTATTCCCTTACCATATTGCTGGATTTGGACGGGGCCAGCAGAGTCTCCTATTATACAAAAGTAATATGGAGTGATGCGCTTTACCTGACAGAAAAGCTGGACTATGTGCTGGATTTTCATGAAAGGCTTTACGACAGGGAAGCTGCCAGAGAGCTGGCAAAATATCTGGAGACGAATTCAAAGCTGGAGAGCAATGCTTCCTTTCACAAGGTAAATATTCACAGCAGTTTCCGACAGATTACCTGGGGAGAGCTGAATGTAACAGAAGTGCAGGCACCTTCCATCCGCCTGGCGGAGATTGCCACACAGACGGCTTCTCTGCTGCTGGACTATATTGTGGCCACGGAGGAGGGGAGAAGCAGGACTTATTATACGGTGACGGAATATTATCGCATACGTTACACATCGGACAGAATCTATCTGCTGGATTATGAGCGTACTATGACGCAGATTCCGGAGACAGATCATATGTTTGCAAATGATAAGATATTGCTGGGAATCACGGGGACGGACGTTCCCATGATGGAAAGTGAAGACGGCAATGTTGTGGTGTTCCAGGCGGCGGGCAGGCTGTTTGGCTATAACCTGACCACAAATAAGCTGACGGTTATCTTCGGATTTTATGATGAGGATAACGCGGATGCCAGAACCATGTATAATCAGCACTCCATCAAGATACTGGATGTGGACGAGGGCGGAAATGTACAGTTTGCCGTCTATGGCTATATGAACCGGGGGAGGCATGAAGGGGAAGTGGGTGTTCAGATTTATACCCACAACAGCGCTCAGAATACCATTGAAGAACTGTTGTATATTCCCTATGACAAATCCTATGCTGTGCTGGATGCGGAGATGAAGCGGCTGCTGTATCTGAATCGGGAGCAGAAGCTGTATCTCATGCTGAACAATGCCGTGTATGGAATTGACCTGGCGGGAAGGACGTATTCCCGGCTGCTTGAGACTGCTCAGGACGAGGGGCTGCAGGTGTCGGAAGATCATAAAATAGCTGTGTGGCCGGTAGGGGAAGATATCTATCACAGTACTTCCCTGGAAATCAGAAACTTTGGAAATGATACCCGGAATACAGTATCTGTTCAGGAGGGGGAGGTAATCCGTCCCCTGGGATTTATGGAGGAGGATATCATTTACGGGGTGGCTCGGGCCGATGACATTGTGGTGGAAAATTCGGGAAGAATTTTCTATCCCATGTATAAAGTGTGTATCTGCAATTCCGCGGGGGAGCTGCTGAAGGAATACAGGCAGCAGGACGTTTATGTGACGGAATGTACTGTGACGGATAATCAGATTACTCTGGAAAGAGTGAGGCGTCTGGAGACGGGAGCATATCAGGAGACGGAACAGGAGCACATTACCAATAATCTGGAGGCGGAAAAAGGGAAGAACATGATTGTGACCGCCGATACAGAGAAATATCAGCGCTATGTGGAAATACAGCTCAGAAATGAGACAGACAGTCAGACGGTAATGACACTGACTCCCAAGGAAATCGTCTATGAGGGAGGAAGAACGCTGCAGCTGCCGGACGCGGAAGACAATATCAGATACTATGTGTACGGACCATACGGAGTGTACGGAATTTTTAATTCACCTGCAGGTGCGGTGAATCTCGCATACAATCTGCCGGGGGTAGTAGTGAACGAAAAGGGAACCTGTGTCTGGCTTCGGGGGAATCGGGCGGCAAAGAATCAGATTATGGCCATTAAGGAAGAGGCTGTCACGGAAGAAAAAGGCGCTCTGGCCGTATGCCTTGACGCCATGCTGGCCAATGAGGGAATCACCAGAAATTCACAGTATCTACTGGACAGAGGAGAGAATGTTCTGCGGATACTGGAAGAAAATATGGAGGGAGCGGAGATACTGGACCTTACCGGATGTCCTCTGGATGCGGTGCTTTATTATGTGAACCGGGACATTCCTGTACTTGCATTGCTGGAAAACGGGTCTGCTGTACTGTTGGTAGGATTTAATGAATATAATGCGGGAATGCTGAATCCTCTGACTGGAAGTATTGATAAAATGGGAATGAATGATTCCGCAAAATGGTTTGAGGAAAATGGGAATCAGTTTATTACTTATATGAAACAGTAAGATGAGGAGGTGGAGAAACGTGAAACTGGAAAAAATATCCATGCTGTTGGGGGTCATTGTAATGATTCTGCTGGCCTTTCTGATTGTGTGGCAGGCAGATATTCTCGGGGTGTCCGCCGCCAGACTGGAGCAGGATGCAAGGGAGAACCAGAAAATTGACAACAGTTGGGAGGTGGCGCAGGGAATGAATGAGGACATCTGTGCCATGCTCTTTTACACGCAGGAGAGGGACAAGTGTACTTATTCCATCTATGTGAGCCGGGAAGGACTTTCCTTTGGGTACTTCTTCGGAAAAGGGGGGACGGACGCCTACATGACAGAAAATGTGGAAGCCGTGGTATTGGAAGACAAAGGCATTGCGCTGCTGTCTTTGAATCATGATGAAGTATGCAAAATTGTAGTGGGTGAGGATTCAGATGAGACAGTCATCCCGGTGAATCCCGGCAAACCCTTTGCCCTTGTTCTGCCGTTGGACTGCGGGGAGATCACACTGTATGATACCAGGGAAAATGTTGTCACGCTTTATGATACATATACCGGAATATGAGTTCTGCATAACGGCTCAGTGTGCTGCCTGAACCGTTACAATCCCGGGGTGACAGGTGTGGAACAGCAGTTGAATGCTTGCTTTTTGATCTGTATGATTATATAATGATACGAAAAGGAAAAGATGCAGGTAAAACAGAATCTCAGGGATATGGCTGCATGAGGGAGGGAATGGAAGATTATGAAAAGCACGGGGAGATTGACAGGAAGCATATGTCTGGCGGCAGTTTTGGCTCTGGGACTGACGGGATGCGGAGATAAGAGTCCGCTGGATCCCGGAAACCCGGTGTCTCTGACAGTGTGGCATTACTATAATGGTTCCCAGCAGGTAGCATTTGACGCGCTTGTGGAAGAGTTTAACGATACGGTGGGCAGGGAAAAGGGAATCTATGTACAGAGCTATAGTCAGGGGTCAGTCTCTGACCTGGAGACGGCAGTGAGAGAGTCTATCAGTGAAAAAGTAGGTTCTGCAGAAATGCCCGATATTTTTTCTTCCTATGCAGATACCGCCTATGAGGTGGAGCAGGTAGGCGCGCTTGCGAATCTGTCGGACTATCTTGATAAGGAAGAGCTGGAAAAATATGTGGATTCTTATATCGAAGAAGGATGTATTGCCGCGGATGGCACTCTGCGGATTTTCCCAACGGCAAAATCCACAGAGATTATGATGATCAACAGGACAGACTGGGAGCCCTTTGCGGCGGCTACCGGGGCATCGCTGGAAGAGCTGAAGACAATAGAGGGAGTCACGGCTGCGGCACAGGCCTATTATGAATGGACGGACAGTCAGACGCCTGACATACCCGGGGATGGAAGAGCATTTTATGGCCGGGATGCGGTGGCCAATTATTTTATTATCGGGATGCAGCAGCTGGGGGTGGAGATTTTTATGGTGGAAAATGGCCAGGTGACACTGAATCTGCCAAAGCAGGAATTATACCGTCTCTGGGAGAACTATTATGTGCCCATGGTCAGGGGGTATTTCGGAGCATACGGTTCATTCCGTTCCGATGATGTGAAGACGGGAGATTTGCTGGCGTATACAGGATCTACCTCTTCGGCTATGTATTTTCCGGGGCAGGTGGAACTGGATGACAGCAGCTATGCCATTGAATACATTGTAATGCCGGCGCCTGTGTTTGAGGGCGGAGCGCGTTACGCAGTACAGCAGGGAGCCGGAATGGTGGTCAGCAAATCAGATGAAAAGCACGAGTATGCTTCGGTGGAATTTCTGAAATGGTTTACAGAGGCCGAGAATAATCTGCGGTTTGGCTGTGTATCAGGTTACCTGCCAGTGCGGAAAGAGGCAAACAGTGCGGAGAAGCTTGACCAGGTAATTGCGGAACAGCAGCTGGAGGTAGCACCCAAAACCTATGACTGTCTGACTACCATTTTCAAAGAGATGGACAGCCTGACACTATATACGAACAAAAGCTTTGAGAATGGCTCTGCAGCCAGAAAAGTGCTGGAATATAATCTTGCGGATAAAGCGGCTCAGGACAGAACAGACGTGGCAGAAATGCTGAAGCAGGGAAAAAGTCTGGAGGAGGCAGCGGGACCTTATGTAACGGAGGCGGCTTTTGAAGAGTGGTATCAGGCTTTCTGCGAGGCGTTAAATGCAGCGGTAAACAAGTAGAGATAAGCAGGGATGAGTATGAGTGAGGTGGAAGAGAAGCGCCGGAAAAGTAAAAAAACAACGATATTCAGAATTTTTCTGATTCCGCTGATTCTTATCATGCTGATACAGAGTGTGATTACCATTGGTACCCTGGTGGTCAGAAGGACCACCAAGGCACTGGAAGAGTATTCCATCAGTATGATGAACCGTGTGGTGGAGAACAGACGGGTTATTCTGCAGAATGATATGAATCAGAGATGGGCGATTCTCCATGAGCAGGAAGAGGCCATGGATGGAATTCTGGTGCAGTATCTGAATAAAAAGGGAACGGAACTGGAGGATTTCCTTGATTCTCAGGAGATGAAAAGTGAATTGCTGGAAGCTTTTTTCCCGAAGTGTCTGAGTATATTGCAGAACAATTCCACAACCGGAATTTTCGTTATTCTGGCGGGGCCGGATATGCAGGCTCCGGCGGATTTTGACGGCTTTTTTATCAGAGATTCGGACCCGGATACCAATCCTGCCAATTATACTGATTTATTGCTTGAAAGGGGAGGAAAGCATCTGTCCAGAGAGTGGAATATTCCGCTGGATACTTCCTGGACAACCAGATTTCATATGGACGGCAGGGGACAGCATGCTTCTGACAACTTCTTTTATGAACCCTGGAGAGCCGGAGAAGAACATCCGGATGCGGATGCGGTGGATTTAGGGTACTGGTCTCTGCCTTTTTCCCTGGAAAAGAAAATGGCTGATTCCTATGAAATGATTACGTATTCTCTGCCGCTTCGCCATGATGGGCGAGTATATGGAGTGCTGGGAGTGGAGATTTCCAGCAGTACTCTGTATGATTATTTCCCTGTAGTGGAATTGAATGCTTCCCAGCAGTCCGGATATATGCTGGCAGTCAGGGGGGGAGAGGACAGCTATGTACCCCTGGTTGGAAAGGGGGTTCTCTATAATCTTGTGCGTTCCCGGGGCGGTTTGTTTTCGCTGGATAAGACGTATTATGATGAACTTTCTCAGGTAAGGGATGTATATCTTGACAAGCAGAATATTTATGCAGTGGTTTGTCCGCTGAAATTATACGGCAGTAATGTACCCTATGAGAATACGGAATGGATGCTTTTAGGACTGGATACGGAGGAGGACCTCTTCGGAATGAGCCGTCAGCTTTATATCTGGATGGTGATTGCCGTTCTGGTGGGACTGACTTTCGGGGTATTCGGCATCTATTTTGTTGTGCGGCATCTGACCAGACCTGTGCAGCGCCTTATGGGATGTATCAGCAGAGGCAGAGACGGTCTGGCGGAGTTCAGAGCTTCCAATATTCTGGAGATTGACGCACTGTATGATGTGATGAAGGAACTGACTGACGGACAGAAGGAGGCCGAAAATGTTCTGCTGGAGGAAAAAGAGCGCTATCGGATGGCCCTGGAATCCTCCAAGGATCTGTTTTTCTCTTATGATATCCAGAATCATACGCTGGACATTGTCAATCATAAGACTATGAGCGGGCGGTGGCAATGTGAAGAATTCGAGAGCAGCTTTATCAATCCCGAATATATCTATGATATGGACCGGGAAGACGCCATAAAAGCGCTGCAGAGCAAGGCGGACAGACTGTCTGTGGAGTTCAGAATGAAATGGCCGGAGGACTCGGATTTTGCATGGGTGCTGTTTTCCGGCAAAGCGGTTTATGACACAGAGGGAAAGCGGCGCAAGCTGGTGGGAAGTATCCGGGATATTCAGGAACAGAAAGAGCGGGAAGAAAGGCAGCTGCGGAAAAATACAAGAGATGGCGTGACCGGGCTTTACGCCTTCAGCGCAGGCATGGAACAGGTACAGAAATGCCGCAGCCTCCGGCCTTCCGGTGTCATGATAGAGCTGCTTCTGAATCAGCTGAAGGAGATTAATGAGAAGAATGGTATTGTGTTCGGAGATATGATTCTCGAGGAGATCGGGAATCTGATTCAGAACAGCTGCGGAGAAGCTGCCGGAAAGACGAAGAGGAAAATTGTGGCTTTTCGGCTTGACGGGGATGAATTTGTTCTGTGGCTGGAAGAACAGTCCGGGAGAGAGGCAGCGGAATTTACGGAGAAGCTGCTGAAAGAAATTTCCGCAAGCTTTGACAGGGAACTGTTCGGCGTGGATGTATATGCGGGACTGGCCTGTGGGGAAAAGGAGCAGACGGCAGAGAACCTGATCTGCAGGGCGAAGCTGGCCCGGAACTATGTGAATCCCGGTGCCGGTGAGAACTATTTCTTCTATGAGGACATTCCTGCAGGGGAAAGCGGAGTGCTGCCTGTGCTGCAGGGGCGTGAGATCAACAGCCTGGACTATGGCGAAGATGTAAATCTGGTATCCACAGCACTGAATCTGTTCGGCAAGGGAGCTGATTTCCACGCACAGATGATGCTGATGATTCGCAAAACCGGCAGATTTTATCAGGCCGACAGTGTGCTGATATCTGTGCTGCGGGCAGATTTTAATTCCAGTTATCTGGAATACCAGTGGCATAAAAACGGTCAGCCATATATAGAAAATGTGCAAAAGTATGGGGAAGATGAGAAAAGAAAATTCTATGACTGGCTGGGAGAAGAAGAAGTGCGCTGTTTTTCGGCGGCTGACAGTGAGCGGGAAGTGGTGCGGCGGTTTCTGAATGTTATTCCAGGGCAGGAGGGGGTTGTGCTGCCCATGTATGACAGTGGAAATTATATGGGAAATATCTGCATCCTTGGTATGGATATGCGGATTGCCGAAGATTCTGAAGAACGTCAGAATCTGGCGGAGCTGGGCAGAGTGATCCAGACCCAGCTGAATCAGCAGCAGCACGACATTGCAAGTAAGGCAAAGTCTGAATTCCTGTCCAGAATGAGTCATGAAATCCGTACGCCCATGAATGGAATCATCGGAATGACAGCGATTGCTCTGCAGCAGGATCAAAGTCAGGAACGGATTATGGACTGTCTGCAGAAGATACAGTCTTCATCGGATTATCTGCTGGGACTGATCAATGATATTCTGGATATGTCCAAGATTGAGAGCGGTAAGATGAAGCTGGAGGTGTTCTCCTTTGATTTGAATGAAATGCTGGATACCATAAAAGAACTGATCATGCCCCAGGCAGCCCTCAAAAATATTACTTTTATACAGGATATTCAGCTGACCCATGGTTTCTTTGCGGCAGACCGTATGAGAATCAGCCAGGTACTGATTAATCTGCTGGGGAATGCGGTGAAATTTACACCGGCGAAGGGAAGGATAACACTGACAGTGCGGGAAGAACAGGCTCATGAAAGCATGGGACAGGGTATGCCCGGCATGGTACCTGTATATTTTGCGGTAAGTGATACCGGAATCGGGATTGCCGCAGAAGATCAGGACAGAGTGTTTCGTTCTTTTGAGCAGGCGGTGGACAGAAATCCGTCAAAGCAGCAGGGAACAGGACTGGGACTCTCTATCAGCAGCAGGCTGGTTCAGCTTATGGGGAGCAATATTCATCTGGAAAGCACATTGGGGGAAGGAAGTACATTCAGTTTCCGGATCCTGCTGGCACCCGGGGAAGATGAGAAGGCTGAAAAGCAGGAAGAGGAGGTCTCCTTTGACGGATATCATATTCTGGTGGTGGAGGATAATGAAATCAATGCGGAAATAGCCCAGTGCCTTCTGGAAGAGCGGGGATTTTGTGTGGATTGTGTCTATGACGGCTCTCAGGCGGTAGAGCGTATTCGTACCACAGAGCCCGGTACTTATGATGTAATATTGATGGACATCATGATGCCGGTGATGGACGGTCTGGATGCAACCAGGGCAATCCGGGCTATGGAGCGGGAAGACTGTCACACCATTCCCGTCATCGCCATGTCGGCCAACGCCTTTGACGATGACTTGAAAAAATCTGTGGAATGCGGTATGAACGGGCATTTGTCCAAGCCGGTGGAAGTGGATAAGCTCTACCGGACGCTGGACGGAGTGCTGCGGAACAGAAAGTGAAAGGGGCGAATCAGGAGGGCAACAACTTTTTGTCTCAAATAACAATGGAAACCCACATGTTTTTCAGGTATGCTTGTGGATAGTAACAGGATAGCGATGTGTTTCAGATAGACTGCCGTGGAAGGGAGAAGGACAGATGTACGATTTTGAGAAGAAAATGCTGCCGATCGGGATAGAAAGCTTCACGGAGATTTGTACAGATGATTTTTACTATGTGGATAAGACAGCGCTGATAAGGGATTTGCTCCGCAGAAGGGGAAAGGTGAATCTGTTTACACGTCCGCGACGGTTTGGGAAAACGCTGAATATGAGTATGCTCAGATATTTCTTTGAGATGGGTGGGGACAAGACAATATTTGACGGTCTGGATATTTTGAAGGAAACCTCACTGTGCGAAAAGTATATGGGGAAATTTCCGGTGGTGTCAATCAGCCTGAAAAGTGCCAACGGGTCTGATTATACAATGGCGCGTTCTCTGATGTGTTCTATTATTGGAAATGAGGCAATCCGGTTCTATGAGCTGGCCACAAGCGACCGACTTACCGATGTGGAAAAAATGATATATAAGCAGTTGACAGCAGTTGATACCACGGGAAAGAGTATGTATGCCATGTCGGATGCGGTTTTGATGGGGAGCCTGAAAACGCTGTCAGGATTACTGGAAAAGCATTATGGCAAAAAAGTGGTTCTTCTGATTGATGAGTATGATGTCCCTCTGGCAAAGGCAAATGAACAGGGTTATTATAGCCAGATGATAACGCTGATACGAAATATGTTTGAACAGGGGCTTAAAACCAATGAAAGTGTACAGTTAGCTGTTCTGACAGGATGTCTGCGGGTGTCGAAAGAGAGTATCTTTACAGGGTTGAATAATCTGAAGGTTTTTTCAATCACGGATCCAGAATGTGACGTCTACTTTGGATTTACAGATAAAGAAGTAAGAGAAATGCTGGAATATTACGGACTGGAAGATAAATACGACCTGATCAGGGAATGGTATGACGGATACCGCTTTGGAAGCTCGGATGTGTACTGTCCCTGGGATGTGATCAGTTATGTGGATAAGCTTCTGGTAAAAAGGGATCTGCCGCCGCAGGATTACTGGATCAACACCAGCAGCAATGATGTAATAAGGCGACTTCTGGAAGGTGCGTCCACTGAGACAAGAGATGAGATCGAGCGTCTGATAGCCGGTGAATCTATTCAGAAGAGAATTCATGAGGAACTGACTTACAAGGAGATTTATGAGAATACGGAAAATGTATGGAGTCTCCTTTTTGTTACCGGGTACCTGACACAACGGGGAGAGGCCGAGGAGAAGATGCGAAATCTGGTGATTCCCAACAGGGAGATTCATAACATCTTCATGACGCAGATCAGGAGCTGGATGCAGAGCAAAGTCAGAGAAGACAGAGAGCGTTTAAACGCATTCTGTGAAGCCTTCAGAAACGCGGACGGGGAGACCGTGCAGACGATTTTTACGGAATATCTGGATGAGACTGTCAGTATCAGAGATACGGCTGTCAGAACAGGACTGAAGGAAAATTTTTACCATGGTTTTCTGCTGGGGCTGTTACGGTTCAGGGAGGATTGGAAGGTGGCCTCCAACAGAGAAAGCGGCACCGGATATGCGGATATTGTGATAGAAATCTTTCGGGAAAAAACTGCCATAGTAATAGAGATGAAGTATGTGGAAAACGGAGATCTGGAGGCCGGTTGCAGAGTGGCGATGGAGCAGATCAGACGGGAAGGATATGACCGGCAGCCTTCCTTAAACGGAATGAGCAGAATTATAAAATGCGGTATGGCCTGCCATGTGAAAGACTGTAAGGCAGTATTTGAAGAATAAAATCATTTAAACCATTGTTCTTTATGATTTTATATTGACAGATCTGAAAATCCGATTTATACTAAACAGGTCAGGAGTAATCAATGAACCGTGCATTGTGCACATTCAGGCGTTTCTGCCACTTACTCACAGAGAAGACAAACAAAATAAAAACAGTGGCAGAAGTACATCCATATGTGGATTCTGTCGGAAAATGAGGAACATATGGAAATACGGAAAAGGAGTATCAGTATGGCATCAGAGAACAGGACGTATACCGTGGAGGACATTATTGCGCTGCCGGAAGGGCAGAGGGCAGAATTATTTGACGGAGAGATGGTGATGATGGCGTCACCGGCCACAACGCATCAAGGTGTTCTGGTATGGCTTCTTGTGGAGATTTCCAACCATATCCGGGAGAAAAAAGGAAAATGTCAGGTGCTTGCGGCGCCATTGGCGGTCCTTTTGAAGGACGACGGGAAGAATTATCTGGAACCGGATATTGTGGTGATATGCGATGAGAAGAAGCTGGACGACAGAGGGTGTCACGGTGCGCCGGACTGGGTGATCGAGATTGTGTCGCCTTTCAGCAGGAAGCTTGACTATGGACGGAAGCTGACTGCCTACATGGAGGCCGGCGTGAGGGAGTACTGGATCGTAGATCCGGAGAAACAGGCTATCGTGGTGTATCATCCCAGCCAGCCGGACCTGCCGGCCGTATACCGTTTCGGCGATTCTGTAAAAACGGATATCTGCGAAGGGCTGGCAATTGATTCCGCTCCGCTGGGAGACATCCATTACAGCTGAGCCTGTTCTTAGCTGCCTTGTTTTACATGTAGATTCATCCGCACAGGGGGCTGTCGGGAAATAGATAGCCCCCTGATTTTATTTGTGTTCATTCCGCCATTGTCTCGGCGAAACCCCATATACATTTTTAAAAGCTCTGGAGAAATGCAGCTGATTGGGATACCCCACTACATTTCCGATGTCCGCGACGGACAGGTCTGTGAGCTTTAGAAGTTCCGTGGCTTTGGTCATGCGATAAGTGATGAGGAATTCCTGAGGTGTCTTTCCCATGGTCTCATGGAATATTTTCCCGAAATAGCTTCGGTTCAGGCCGCAGGCAGCCGCGATATCCTCCACGGAGATATCGTTCTGAAAGTTCTGCTCAATGAAAGCAAAGGCTTCCTTGATATAGAAATCCCGGAGGCGGTTTCCCTTGCTGATCTGTGCGGCAGTGGAAGAACGGACAAAGCCGTCCATAAACAGATAGAGATGCCCGATCAGGTGAAAGGGGGATTCGTCCTTATGATTGATAATGTACAGCATTTCTGACTTCATATTCTCATATATATCTTTATAGCGCGCTTTGTAAACGGGACAGTCCTGGGTAAGTCCTGCCAGCTCCACAGCCTCTTTTGCCCGCAGTCCGTCGAATTCCAGCCATACATATTCCCATGGAAGATCCCGGTCAGCAATATAAGTACATACCTGATTGGGGAACAGCATGAAACCCTGGCCGCTTTTAATCTGATATTCCAGATCTTCTCCTTTGCCGTTGGCCGCAATCAGCCTGCCTGTGCCGGAGAGACACAGGTGGAAGAGATAATGATTCCTGGCAGCCGGACCAAAGGAATGAGCGGGATCGCATTGTTCCCAGCCGAACTGATACAGTCCCAGATCGATAAAATTTTCACTTGGAAATACGGAAAAGATTACTTCGCTCATAAACCCACCTCAAATCTTATTATATACCAAAATGCTTGCAGACTTCAAATATAAAACAGAAAAGATGCATAATGGTATAAAAAAACAAAAATACTGATATTTCTAATAGCATAATGGTATGTTAAGATAATTTTACCAAAAATCAAACAGCAGCCTGGGAGTCTGGCTGCGGAACTAAAATGAAGGAGAAGATGCCATGAAAGGAAAGAAAGCAAAATGTGCGGGTCTTGCACTATGCTGTACGGCGGCTGCATTCTCTCTTGCGGGCTGCGGCAGCAACGGGGACGATGGGAAGATTCAGATCGAAATTGTCCAGTACAAACCGGAAGCGGCGAACTATTTTGAGACGGTGGAGGAGGCGTTCAACGCCACGCACGACAATATTCACCTGACTATCAGCTCGCCGAATGATGCGATGACAATCCTGAAGACCAGGTTCATCAGAGAGGATTATCCGGACATCATAGGAATCGGCGGTGATATTAATTATTCCTATTTTGTGGACGCTGAGATTCTGACGGATATTTCCGATTATGAGGGATTGAAGAATATCAATTCCGGTTACCTGGAAATTGCCGAGTCGCTGGAGCTGGTACCCACAGATGGAACCTATATTGTACCCTATGTGGCCAATGCAGCCGGCATTCTGTACAACAGAGATATGTTCGCAGAGCATAACTGGGAGATTCCCGAGACCTGGGATGAAATGATTCAGCTGTGCGAAGATATCAAAGCGGAAGGAATTCTTCCATTTTATTTTGGCTTCAAGGATACCTGGACCTGTCTGGCTCCCTGGAATGCCATGGCAGTGGAGCTGGCGCCTTCGGATACGGCAAAGCAGGTGAACAGGGGAGAGACCACCTTTACCGATCAATACCGAGAGCTGGCAGAGAAATATGTGCAGCTGCTGCCCTATGGACCGGATGACCCTTTTGCCTATGGATACAATGACGCATGTACCGCTTTTGCCAGGGGAGAATCCGCTATGTACCCTATCGGAAGCTATGCGACGCCTCAGATTCTGTCCGTGAATCCGGATCTGAATATTGATTCCTTTGTCATGCCGGCCAGCAATGCGAAAGAGGACAGAACGCTGAACTCTGGAATTGACCTGGGATTCTGTATTATGGAAGGCTGTGAGAACAGAGAAGCGGCATATGAAGTTCTGGATTTTCTGTTGGCGGATGAGAATCTGCAGCAGTATATAGACGCACAGAATGCGGTTCCCTGCAAAAATGGAGAATTTCAGCTTGCCTCCATGCTGGACGGAATGCTTCCCTTTATCGAAGAGGGGAATATGACGGACTATCAGGACCATTACTATCCCTCGGAGATGTCGGTGGATGCGTTGCTTCAGACCTTCCTGATTGAGAAGGATGTGGACAATTTCCTCACGATTTTTGATACGAACTGGCAGCGGTACAACAGGGATATCATCCGCATGGTGCAGGATTATGAACAAAGTCATTGAAAACTGTGAGGGAGAGGAGAAGAGACGATGAAAAATGATAGAAAGAGAACATTTTTACTGATTACCATACCGATTCTGGCTTTGTTTGTCTGCTTTAATACCATCCCCCTGATTCGAGGTGTAGTGTACAGCTTCACCAATTTCAGAGGATTCGGTAAGTATGACTGGGTAGGGTTCCGCAATTACATGGACTTATTTACGGATGCCAGGGTAGGAAAATCTTATTGGTTTACCATTAAGCTGGCTGTGGTGACCACCATTGTGGTAAATGTGCTCAGCCTGATTCTGGCGCTGGGTCTGAACAGCAAGATCAGAGCGAAAGGCTTTTTCCGGGGAGCGTACTTTCTGCCCAATATTCTTGGCTCTCTGGTTGTAGGTTATATTTTCAATTACTTTTTTACATATATTATTCCGGCCCTGGCGGACATGACCGGAATCAAGTCTCTGAGCACCAGTATCCTGTCCAGCCCCGGCAAAGCCTGGATCGGGGTTATGATCGTATGTGCATGGCAGGCTATTGCCATGAACACCATCATTTATATTTCGGGACTGCAGACAGTGCCCGAGGATGTATATGAAGCCGGCGGCCTGGACGGCGCCACAGGGTGGAAGCAGTTCAAGCACCTGACCTTCCCGCTGATTATCCCGTTTTTCTCCATCAACATGGTGCTCAGTGTGAAGAATTTCCTGATGGTATTCGATCAGATTGTGGCATTGACTAAGGGGGGGCCCTCCCAGAGTACAGAATCCATTTCTTACCTGATTTACAATAATGGTGTGTCAGGAGGACAATTCGGATTCCAGAGTGCCAACGCAGTGGTGTTCTTTATCGTGATAGTTATTATTTCCGTTGCCCAGATGAAATTTTCCGGTTCGAAGGAGGAGCAGCTATGAAACATACATCCACAATTGGTAAACCGAACAAAACCGTTATGATCCTGCTGATTCTGGGGCTTTCCACGATTATATTCCCCTTGTATATGACCATCGTGATTGCCTTTAAGCAGCCTTCGGAGATGACGAACAGCATCGGAGGCATCCTGTCTCTGCCAAAGACCTGGAGTCTGGATAATTTCAGAGAGGCCATGAGGGTGACTGATTTCTGGCGCTCTCTGGGGAACAGTCTTCTGATTTCCGTGACCACTATTGTACTGTCGGTAGCCATTCATTCCCTGATGGGCTATGCACTGGGAAGAAATAAGGCGAAGAGCAAATTTTACAGTTTCGTATACCTTTTTATCGTCAGCGGTATGTTCGTTCCTTTTGCCATTCTGATGATGCCTCTGGCAAAGCAGACGGCAGAGCTGCATCTGGCCAACTGGGCCGGTGTTATCATTCTGTATGTAGTGTTCTACATGCCCATGAATGTGATGTTGTATTCCGGATACCTGGTAAATATTCCCATTGCCCTGGAGGAAGCGGCCAGAGTGGACGGTGCTTCCACCTGGAGGACTTACTGGAGTATTATCTTTCCCATCATGGGACCCATGCATGCCACTGTTGCAGTTATCACCGCACTGGCTGTCTGGAATGACGTGATGACTCCCCTGATCATTATGGCGGGCTCCGGACAGAATACGCTGCCGCTGGCACAGCTGAATTTCCAGTCCCAGTTCGGCACAAACTATAACCTGGCGTTTGCATCCTATCTGCTTTCGCTGATTCCGATTCTGATCTTCTATCTGATCTGTCAGAAACAGATTCTGAACGGCGTGACAAACGGAGCGGTGAAGTAAACAGGAAAATGTGAAATCTGCATTTACAGTGAAGGAAATTTTCGGGGGTACTGTGTATGGAATGAACAGGAACCTTACGCGGCCGGCCCGAGAAAGGCCGGCCATTTTTTCACTTGCGGAGAGCTGAAAATTTAGTTAAAATGTTACTATCCAATTGTGAAAAGGTGGTAAGACAAAAGTTATGGCAATTAGTTATCAAAGTGAAAAGCGCATATTTACATTACAGACGGAGAATACGACTTATCAGATGAAAGTGGATGATTTCGGCTTTCTGCTGCATCTGTATTATGGCGGAAAGATATCCGGAGAGATGGATTATCTTCTCACCTATCTTGACAGGGGATTCTCGGGGAATCCTTTCGATGTGGGCGCGGACAGAACCTATTCCATGGATGCACTGCCCAGAGAATATCCGGATCTGGGGACCGGAGATTACCGGAACAGCGCCATTGTCATTCGGGGAGCAGACGGCTCTGAATGCTGTGATCTGCGTTATGCAGGATATGAGATAAAAAAGGGAAAGTATGCCCTGCCCGGGCTTCCGGCAGTGTCTGCGTCCAGGGAAGAAGCCGAGACACTGGAGATTCTGCTGGAGGATCCGGTGAGCAAGGTACAGGTCCGGTTGCTGTACGGGGTGCTGCCAAAGGAAGATATTATCACACGAGGGGCTGTAATCGGCAACAAGGGCAGCAGTGAGATAACTGTGGAGAAGGCGGCTTCAGTCTGTCTGGACTTTGTCACAGGAGAGTATGACCTGCTGACATTTTACGGAAGGCATGCCATGGAGCGCAATTTCCAGAGGACAAAGGTGGAACACGGCTGTTTTTCCATTGGAAGCCGCAGGGGAACCTCCAGCCACCAATATAATCCGGCGGTGATTCTGGCGGGACGGGATACCACGGAGGACAGTGGAAGCTGCTATGGCTGTGTGTTTGTCTACAGCGGGAACTTCCTGTGTGAGGCGGAGAAGGACCAGTTCGGACAGACCAGAGTGCTGATGGGGCTGCAGGAAGATTTATTCCATTATCCGCTGAAGACGGGTGAGACATTGCCGGTTCCGGAGACTATTCTGGGATATACGGACCAGGGACTGGGAAAACTGTCGAATATGTTCCAGCGCTGTATCAGGAATCATATCTGCCGGGGGAAATTTGCTCATCAGACCCGGCCGGTTCTTCTCAACAGCTGGGAGGCGGCCTATTTTGACTTTGACGGTGAGACCATTGTCAGGCTGGCGGAGGATGCTGCCGGGCTGGGAATCGATATGGTGGTCATGGATGACGGATGGTTTGGAAAGAGAGAGGATGACAACAGCGGGCTGGGAGACTGGCAGGTAAACGAGAAGAAGCTGGGCTGCACGCTGGGAGAAATGATTGAGAGGGTGAATGCCCGGGGAGTGAAGTTCGGTATCTGGATTGAACCGGAGATGGTCTCCGAGGACAGCGAACTGAACAGAGCGCATCCTGACTGGGCTATGCGTGTTCCGGGAAGGAAGCCGGTTCGGGGCAGGAACCAGCTGGTGCTGGATTTCTCCCGGAAGGATGTGCGCAGCTATGTCTTTGACCGAATCTGCGATATTCTGGATCAGGGAAATATCGAGTATGTGAAATGGGATATGAATCGGAGTATTTCCGATGTGTACTCCATGGAAAAGCCACAGGGAAAGGTCCTGTATGACTATGTGTTGGGTGTATACGACTTTCTGGAAAAGATGACTGCCAGATATCCGGATATTCTGATTGAGGGCTGCAGCGGGGGCGGCGGAAGATTTGACGCAGGTATGCTGTATTACACGCCCCAGATCTGGTGCAGCGACAATACGGATGCTGCGGACCGGGTGCGGATTCAGTATGGGACATCCTTTTTTTATCCTGCTTCCGCGGTGGGGGCTCACGTGTCCGCAGTGCCCAACCATCAGACAGGCCGCTGTATCAGTCTGAAAACGAGAGGTGTGGTGGCCATGGCCGGCACTTTCGGCTATGAACTTGACCCGGGAAAGCTGACGGAAGAGGAGAAGGAGACCGTAAAGGAACAGGTCCGGCAGTATAAGAAATACGCAGATCTGATCCGGACAGGGGACTATTATCGGTTGTCCAATCCTTTTCAGGACGATTTCGGAGCCTGGATGTTCGTGGCGGAGGAGGGGAACCATGCACTGCTGAATGTGGTGATGCTGGAAAACCATGGGAACATGACAGTGAGCTATGTGAAACTGCGGGGGCTGAAGGCGGACAGGCTGTATGAGGATACTGCTTCCGGGAAGAAATATTACGGTTCCGCGTTGATGGAGGCAGGGCTTCCCATACCTGTGGAAATGGGAGAGTACAGGGCTTATCAGTGGGAATTCAACAGCTGACGGTAAGTTGGCAGGTTGGATATTGCAAAGAATCGGCGCCTGTGGTAAGCTGAACTGGAAACAGAAATATTTGCGGCACAGAGGAGACAGCCTGCAGATGTGGAGGAACCAGACGACAACATGAAATCGAAAACATTACGGATTACTTATACAGCAGCTTTGACAGCACTGCTGGTAGTGATACAGGCAGTTACCGCGGGGCTGGGGAACACGATTGTCACCGGAACACTGGTCAATGCCGTCTTAATTATTGCCGCTGTGACAGGGGGACTTTGGTCAGGCGTATTTGCTGCCGTGGTTTCCCCTGTCATGGCGAAGCTGCTGGGGATAGGGCCGCTCTGGAGCCTGATTCCCTTTATTGCAGCAGGGAATATTTCTCTTGTGACTGCCTGGCATTTCCTGGGCAGACTGCGGGGAATTTCGCTTTATGCCGCACGGACAGCGGCAGTGATTGGAGCGGCGGCAGTCAAATTTCTGGTGCTGTATCTGGGAATTGTGAAGATTGCGGTGCCCCTGCTTTTGAAACTGCCAGAACCCCAGGCCACTGTGATTTCGGGGATGTTTTCCGTTCCGCAGCTTGTCACAGCGTTACTGGGAGGAATTGTGGCGCTGCCGGTGCTGATATCACTGAAAAAAGCGGGTCAGGGTTGAAGACTGCTTCCATTTTTCCGATTCAGAAACAAGCGCGGCGATACGGGCATCTTTTTCCGCCAGTGCCGCTTTGGCCCCGAACAGAGCCGTATCCTTTTCAGAAAGGCCTGCTTTTGCTTTTACCAGTTCCATGTCCTTATCGGCAAGGAGTGTTCTGACTTTTGCCAGCTCCATGGTTTTCTCTGCCAGTGCAGATTTGACTTTTGCCAGTTCCACATCTTTTTCGGCCAGCAAAACCTCCTGTTTCAAAAGCTGATCCTGCTGCTGACGGAGCAGTTTGAAGGTCTCCTCCGCAGATTGGAGCATGGATATGAGACTCTTCTTTTCTGTGTTCTGAATCATTTCATTTTCCTGTACTGTCATTTTGATTTCCCCTTTATAGCTGCCGTGAATTGTATTCAATTGTTCAGTGCCGTTTTCTGAGCTACCTCCGTCTTCTTTTCATAGCAGGCGAAAGCGCTGTTTACCAGATTCTGATCCGGCTTCGGCGTGAAAAGGCTGACAATCGGAACAATTACCAGACCTGCCAGCATAGCGATAGCGCCACAGTTGATAGGGGACTGCATAATCTCCGGGAAGGAAGGCCGGAAGAAAATGTTGGCTACCATCAGAACGGAGCTGAACAGGAAACAGACCCAGCAGGATGCTCTGGTGACTCTTCTGGAATAAAGCGAGTACAGGAAGGGAGCCAGAAACGATCCGGCCAGGGCGCCCCATGACACGCCCATCAGCTGGGCGATAAAGGTTACGGCACTTTTATACTGAATCAGAGCGAGAACAGAGGAGATGGCGATAAATACAACAATCAGGGCACGCATACATAGTACCTGCTTTTTCTCACTCATGTCTTTGCGGAACAATTCTTTGATAAAGTCAATCGTCAAGGTGGAACTGGAGGCCATGACCAGGGAGGAAAGAGTGGACATGGAGGCCGACAGAACCAGAATCACCACCAGCGAAATCAGCAGGGGAGATAACCCGGACAGCATAGCGGGAATGATGGCGTCGAAGCCGTCCGCGGCGATATCTACCTGATCGGAGAATAATCTGCCGAATCCACCCAGAAAATAGCAGCCGCCGGCTACAACCAGGGCAAAGAGGGTAGAGATGATGGTGCCTTTTTTAATAGACGCCTCATTTTTTATCGCATAGAATTTCTGTACCATCTGCGGCAGCCCCCAGGTGCCCAGAGAGGTAAGAATGACCACAAACAGCAGATTCAGCGGGTCCGGGCCAAAGAATGAGGAGAACGTGCCCGGCGTTGAAGAGACAGCTTCGTCTGTGACTTTTGCCAGGCTGTCCAGCGCTGTCATGAAACCGCCTTTGCTTTTTAAGACGGCGGCGATAATGGTAACGATACCGCCCAACATGATGATGCCCTGAATGAAATCATTGATGGCAGTGGCCATGTAGCCGCCTGCAATGACGTAGATTGCTGTCAGTACGGCCATGAGAATAATGCAGACAGAATAATCAATGTTGAATGCCATTCCGAAAAGCCTTGACAGACCGTTATACAGTGAGGCAGTATACGGAATCAGGAAGATGAAAATGATTACGGAAGCGCCGATTTTAAGGGAGCGGCTTCCGAAACGTTCCCCGAAAAACTGCGGCATGGTGGCTGAGTTCAGATGCTGGGTCATAATGCGTGTTCTGCGTCCCAGTATCGCCCAGGCCAGCAGGGAGCCGATAATGGCATTTCCAATTCCCGCCCAGGTGGCGGCAATGCCGTATTTCCAGCCGAACTGTCCGGCGTAACCCACGAACACAACCGCCGAGAAATAGGAAGTACCATAGGCGAATGCAGTCAGCCATGGGCCCACAGAACGTCCGCCCAGTACAAAGCCGTTGACATCGGTGGAATGCTTGCGACAATAGAGACCTATGCCAACCAATACTGCGAAATAGATGATGAGTAATACAAGTTTCATGACAATGCTCCTTCTGCATTTTTGATTCAACACATTGAAAGTTTAAAGTGCTAAAGTGACTATACCACAGAAAGAACACAGATGCAAATCTTTTTTGAAATTGAAAGGAAATTGTGAAAAGCCTTTCAGAGGAGGGCTCTGTCGGATTATATCGAAAACAGCAGTATAATCCGAAGTATATGATCGTGAAATTCTGCTCTTACATCGCCGCCCATTTTTTTCATCAGCTCCTGTACGATGAACAGGCCAAGGCCGGAGGAACTTTTACCCCGGGCCGGATCCGCCTTGTAAAAACGATCGAATATCCGGGCCGGATCCAGGGTACAGTCTGCCTGTACCGGATTCTCGAAAATGATACCGGAAACTTTCTGAGAGGAAAGTTCCGGATGGCAGGCAGTGTTCCGGCAGGAATACTGTGCACTGTTGGGCGGGTATGAGACGATTTCGCGCTGAGAGATAGTGAGCCCCCCTGTTCCATGGATGAGAGCGTTCTGAATCAGGTTCATAAAAATACGCTTCAGGGCGTCTTCTTCCGCCAAAATGCAGAAAGATTCCGAGGAAAAGGAAACTTCCGGTGAAACTCCTTTTTCTTCGAATTCGGTATAAAAGCTTAACAGACAGCTTTCCAGAAGGGGAAATACCTGTATTTTTTTCAGGCTGTCTTCGGGGAAGACAAACTCCTCGTTTGTGAGTTTTGTGTACAGAAACAGCTTTTCCAGCATATCTTCCAGCTCGATTAATCTGATGGAAGCAATTTCCAGATAATGGTCTTCTTTGTCCGAATTTTGACATTCCCGTGCCAGCTGGATATAACCGGAAGCTCCGGTAAGCGGAGTGCGGATATCGTGGGCCAGATTCGTAATACTCTGCTTCAGCTGTTTTTCCGCTTTATCATATCGGAAGTGACTGGTATCCTTTGCCGCAAGAACCTGATTCATTTTTTGGCACAGGACGAGCAGAACACGCTGGCGGCTGTTAACCGCCAGCTCCAGATGGCTTCCCCGGGCGATTTCGTCAAGTTGACCGCAGAGAGAATGGATATCCAGGCAGAGCCGTATATAAAACAGAGCGAGAAGGGCACAGGCTGTAACTGACAGGATAAATAAGACACACATTTTTATTCTCGTCCTTTCCGGAAAATTTTCAGTGATACAAACGGATTCTTCTGTCTGTCAGATGTCCTGCCTGCTAAGAGAGACAGCGGCGATAACGGAATAGAGAATCAGGAATACCAGTCCCACGAAAATACCTCTCAGATCCTCCATTTTGGCATAGGAGGAGGGCGCGAAGGCAAGGTTGTAATACAGGGTATAATTTTGCCAGCCCTCTAAATGGAATAAGCCTGTGAAACTGTAAATGACAGCCTGGACAATGCCGCTTGCCAGCAGCAATGTTGTCAGTACACCGGCGGTAATGCTCCGTGTGAAGAAGCAGACCATAATAATCAATGCCGAGAAGGCCGTGGTGTTGATCCAGGCATTTGTCAGATAGAACAGGATATCTCTGAAACCGGTAAAAGGAGCCAGATGTCCGAACAGCAGGTTGAGCAGGATGCAGAAGGCATATTGCAGCGTAAGGTATAAGAAACTTAAGATTCCTGCGGTTATTACCTTACTTATCACGTATTTCCATCTGTACCGGTGCAGTGACATAATATTTTTCAGGAAGCCGCTCTGGAAATCCAGGCAGACGAACAGCGCAACCAGAATTCCCAGAATGACGCTGTATCCGCCGCCGTCTATTGCGATTTCCCGGAACATCAACAGAGAATCATAATCTCCTGCGGAGAAACTGTCGTCTCTGAGCGTCTCCGCGATACCGATTTTCGCTGCGAACGTCAGTCCCCTGGGCGTGGTCGCCATCCATACGAACCAGAAACAGATTATGGATATTACCAATAAAATGGCAAAACAGATATAAACGGAACGGCTTCTTTTGAGCCGGTATAAATCCATGCGCAGCAGATTAAACATTTTTTCCATTTCCTTTCTTTACACTTTGACTGTCATCTGAATGGCTGTTGTCCATACGGGCCAGAAAATATTCTTCCAGATCCATATGGTGGAACCCGGATGCGTAGACCTGTATCCGGTTCTCCACGAGAATCTGGTTCAGCATGGCGCCTTCGGCCAGCCCATAGATGCGTATAGTTCGATTATCCTGTACTTCTGTCCGAATATTGTCTATATGTTCTTCGATCAGCGGAAGAGCACGCTTTACATCGTCTACTTCTATCTGGTAATAATCCGCACAGCTCCTTTCCAGCTCCTGCTTGCTGACCTGTTCCACCAGGTTTCCGTCCTTGATGATTCCATAGTGGGTGGAAATCTTGCTGAGTTCACCCAGAATATGAGAGCTGATAAGGAAAGTCTTCCCTTCTTCGTTCAATGAGAAAATCAGCTGGCGAATTTCCCGGACGCCTTCCGGGTCCAGGCCGTTGATGGGTTCATCCAGAATCAGCAGATCAGGATTCCCCAGGAGGGCAAGGGCAATGCCGAGCCGCTGCTTCATTCCCATGGAAAAAAGTTTCGTCTGTTTGCTGCCGGTGTTGGAGAGGCCGGTCCGGTCCAGTATCCGGTCCACGCTTTTTTCGTCAGACAGGCCCATGCATTTTGCCTTCATGAGCATATTCTGCCTTGCGGTCATTTTTGGATATAAACCGGCAGATTCAATCAGACAGCCGATTCTCCTGGCAACCAGAGGATCCGACACAGGCTTTCCAAACAGTCTGATTTCACCGGATACAGGTTTGGCCAGGCCGCACAGCATTTTCAGAGTGGTTGATTTCCCGGCACCGTTCCTTCCGATAAATCCATAAATTGTCCCTTCTCGAACTTGAAGATTCAGATGGTTTACGGCTGCTTTTCCCTTATAAGTTTTGGTGAGGGCGATTGTCTCCACAGCCAGTGAATCCCATTTTTTTTCCATTACATTCCAGTCTCCTTTCCTTTGCAAAAACAGTATTTGCTTTTCTGAAAGATATATTAAGAGAAAAAGGTTCATATATCGCTCAGAAAAGTTTAAGAAAAGGTAAAGATATGAGAGCAGTGACCTAACAAAGTTTAAAGCCCATCCCCCACACTGTCTGAAGATAGGAATCTGTTCCGCTTTCCTTTAATTTTGCGCGAATATTGCTGATGTGCACATTGATGGTTTTGTCATCGGCAACATAGTCTTCGCCCCAGACATATTCATATATCATCTGTTTGGAAAAAACACGTTTCGGATTGCGTATCAGGAGTTCCAGAATTAAAAATTCGTGCTTTGTCAGGATAATCTGTCTGCCGCAGGCCTGCATTTCCAGAGTATCCGGATTCAGTATCCATTCCCGGTACTGATAAATCCGGCCTTCCGGTAACGCTTCTTCGCGTCCGCCCGCATCTCTTGTACGTCTCCGCAGCTGTACCTGAATCCGTACCAGAAGTTCCGGCAGATCAAAGGGTTTGCAGATATAGTCATCGGCTCCTGCTGAGAGTACATTTACCTTGCTGTCCAGTTCACTTTTGGCAGACAGGACTATCACAGGTGTTTTCCGGGCGAAAATGGAGACAAGCTCTTCTCCGGCGATACCGGGGAGCATCAGGTCCAGCAGGACCAGGTCGAAGCTTTCCATGGAAAAGAGCAGCTTTCCTTCGCTTCCGGAAAAGGCCTGCGTGCATGTATAGCCGTGGCTTTCCAGGTACTCCCGCAGCATCTGATTGTTTTCTGCATCGTCTTCTACAATTAAGATATGTTTCATGAGAATTACCACCTTTATCATTTTTGAGTAGAGCTATTGGCTGTTAACTTCACGTTTAATTCACAAGGGACGGGTTCCTGCAAGGACCAACGAGGGACTGCCCCAGAGGCCGGGATTCCTGCAAGGACTTACAGGGGGCCTGTCGCTAATGTCCAGATTCCTGCGGCAGGTCAGGGCAAAGCAAAGGGACGGCAGAGGAGGCCGGTGGTTCTTTCCTCGGCGGGGTAACGCGCCGGTAAACTAAGCCTCAACTTCGACTAAAGCGCGAAAGTACCGCGCTTAAGTCTGCGTAGAGGCTGGATTTTACCTCTGCTAAGGGCACCCCTCAGTGCTGTCGAAAAGAACCACCGGCCTCCTCTGCCTGTTTATTGCAGGTTACACTGGCCTGGGACAGGTATGGACGATTCCTTTGATGGCCGGCATGGTTCGTGAAGTTCCAGTCTTCTGCAGCCATAAGCTGAGCTGTGATATTGCCCACTAATCCATGCGGAAAGACAGGCGGAGAAGGGGTGGGAGGCTCTTTCCGACAGCACCAAAGGGGTGCTCTTAGCAGAGATGAAATCCACTGCCTACTGAAACTTGGGAGCGGTACTTTCGCTCCTTAGTTTCTGTTGGCAGTTAGTTCATCGGCGCGTTACCCCTGCCGAGGAAAGAACCTCCCACCCCTTCTCCGCCGTCCCTTCGCTTTAAAGGAAGGGCCTTTGTTGGGCCTTGCAGGTATCTTGGCCTTTAGCGGCAGGGCCCTGTTGGGCCTTGCAGGTATCCTGGTCTTTAGCGGCAGGGCCCTGTTGGGCCTTGCAGGTATCCTGGTCTTTAGCGGCAGGGCCCTGTTGGGCCTTGCAGGTATCCTGGCCTTTAGCGGCAGGGCCCTGTTGGGCCTTGCGGGTATCCTGGCCTCTGGCCTCAGGACCTTTACAGGTCCTTGCAGGGACCTGCCCCTTGTGAAGTAAACGCGAAGGTATTACACAGCTTGAAAATGTAGCTTTATTGTACAATAATCAGATAGATTTTGCAAACCGGGGTTGCATAAACTCTTTTTGTCGAATAAAATAGAGATATCACATTATTACAGGAAAGAGATCGGAAGAGACAAGAGAATTTTATGAATACAAATCAGATAATCATTATCACGGCCATTTCCGTGGGAGCCATGCTGGTCAGCGCAGTGCTCTATCTGCTGAAGCGGGCAAAGAGAAGAATGCCGGAGAACTTTGACCTGATGGAAGGGCATGAATTTGAATATTATTGTGCGGAGCTGTTGAAGAAATGCGGTTTCCAGGACGTGGAAGTTACCAGGGGCAGCGGTGATTACGGTATAGATGTCCTTGCGGAAAAGGACGGGGTCACATATGCCATTCAATGCAAATGCTACAGTGCGCCGGTGGGGGTAAAGGCGGTTCAGGAAGCATATGCCGGCCGGGATTATTATGACAGAATGGTGGGGGCAGTGCTCACCAATCAATATTTTACCCAGCCTGCCGTGGAAGCGGCCAGGAAGCTCAGGATACTCCTGTGGGACAGGGGATATCTTGAAAGTATGGCTGAAGAGGAGAGAAGCTTTTGAGATTGCGCAGCAGACGACCGGATGGGGTGTCTGCTGCGGTGGCGTGATGGCGCAGATCAGGATTGCAGCCGCTCCTGAAGGCTGAGAAAGTCCGAAGGACCACAGTCCAGATAAAAACAATGGAAGCGATAATCCGTATATTCTTTTCCCCACAGCTCTTTCGCCTGTTCCCGAAGGGATAAAATCTCCAGATATCCCAGATAATATTTGGGATAATTGCAGGGGGACTGTATGATATAATTATAGATGGAACGGGAGGATTCGGAGTCCGTGATACCGAAACTTTCCAGTACTTTTGCAATCTGGCTGTAGCCAGCGTTTTCATAATGTATCATTATATCGAGCAGGGAATACAGACACAGCTGCAGACTGCGGTTGTGTCTTTCGAGCCGGGCCATGAGAGCAGCCGTCTCCTGATTATCTTCCAGTAGAAGCTGCACAGCATAATCATAAGACAGAAATTCCACATATAATGCCCAGCCTTCCTGATAACCACCGTACCAGAGCAGCTGTCTGGCCGGACGTTCGCCGGAGGAGAGAGCAGTACGATTGTGATACACTGTCTGGTACAAATGTCCGGGATAGCCTTCATGTGCCAGTGTGGTGTACAGTTCCAGCCCGTCGGGTGTCTTGCTGCGGTTTATGTAAATGTTGTTGGCGGCCGTGTCATCCAGAGGGGCGGTCAGATAAAAAGCCGGCGCGCAGTATGCTTCCAGGCTGGGGGATACCGCTTTGACCGCTATGTCCGAAGAAGGTCCGGGAATGGCCGGGAAATCTTCTGCCATTCTGTTCTGCAAATCCAGTAACATCTGAGAAGCATTTTTATATGGAAAATCTTCTGTCGTATCCAGGGTGAGATTCTGCACGATTTCGGGATGATTCCGGGCAAGTTTTTTGATTTCGTCATATTCTCTGCCAAACTGTGCGGTCAGCATTTTCTGAATCTCACTGATCGGGCGATAGGAACCGGTCTCGGAAATCAGCAGCTGTTCATAGTAGGTCTGCCCGTCAGGCAGTGCTGCCAGGCCGGAAGGCAGTATGGAGTCATCCTCCAGCTGAAGGAGGCCGTCCCCCAGGGCAATGTAGGCCGGCAGCAGTACGGTTTTCAGCAGCCGGTTGTTCTGTGCCGCATAGGAGGCAGCCTCTTTGGGGGTTATCAGCTTTTCCTGAAGCATTTTCTCCAGTCGTTCCTGAAAAGTGGTCTGGAGAAAATGGGTTCCTGCGTCCAGAATTTCTCCGGTGATAATGGTGTCGCATTGTCTGCGGACTTCTCTCAGGAAAGAGCCGGGCATGCCATATCCGGCGGCAGATTTTTCCTGTTCATAGACAAGCAGTGAGGCAAAGTAATCATCGGTCTGGTCCAGCAGTGCCAGATAATCTTCCACATCCCGCTTACCGCGGAATGTATATTCCGCCAGCAGGATGGGCAGACGGGACTGGGCGCCCGAGGAGGGAGAGAGCGGTTCACTGTAATAAGGAAAACTGTCCAGAGCCAGGGTGTTTTCCAGAGAACGCGTCATCAGCCGCCAGAGGATGGCATCGGACTCGGAAAGCTTATCCGGACGTATGGCTTTCAGGGCGGCCAGCGTATTTTCCGTTTCGGCCTGGCTCTGCAGTGCAAGGTCAGCATGATAGCAGGACAGAACAGGCTCATAGTCATGAATGCCGAAGTCCTCCGGATTTGCCAGGGTATAGTGCATATTCAGCGTATTGGCCTTCATGTCGTTTACGAAAAGGGTGTTGGTAATGTTGGTGAACCGTTTTTCATCCCGCCGCCAGGAAAAAAGGAACAGTGTCATGCCGGAGAAGGCCAGCAGGAAGCAGAGGCCGAAAAACAGTTGTCTGAAGGAAATGGAAGAATGCTTTTTCAAAGGATCACCTGAATGAAAATATTGTTATAATATATGTAGAGAAGGAAAGGGTTATGTTTGGCCGGAAAACGTAACCATTCGGAGGGGCACTGAACTGTAATGAAAAACAGACGAAAACAGACGAATTCGAGAAAAAACAGTTGACGGGCATATTTTGCTGTGTTATAGTAGAGAAACGAGATAAGATTTTAGGTCTTTTTTTATGCTTAAAATAAAACGGCGAAAGAACATGTGGAGGTAGCAAAATGCGTACAAAAATCATTTTAGCTTGTACAGAGTGCAAACAGCGTAACTACAATACTACCAAGGAAAAGAAAACACATCCCGACAGGATGGAAATCAAGAAGTATTGCAGATTCTGCAGAAAGCATACACTGCATAAAGAAACCAAATAAGGAACCGGCAGCACAGTCAGCTCGGAGTTGCCAGGGAAAGGTATGGTCAAGATGGGAAATTCTGTAGAAAAGAAAGCAGGCCCTGGATTTTTCAAGGGGGTTAAGCAGGAATTTAAGAAAATTGTGTGGCCGGACAGGCAGTCTACCTTAAGGCAGTCCATTGCGGTGGTTACGATTTCAGTGGTGGTGGGCGTTGTCATTGCGATACTGGATTATGTGGCAAAAGCAGGTGTGGACTTCATTATATCGATTTAGGCGAGGGTGATTATGGCAGAGGCAAAATGGTATGTGGTTCATACCTATTCGGGATATGAGAACAAAGTCAAAGCCAACATTGAGAAGACCATAGAGAACAATAAGCATCTTGCGGAGCAGATTCTGGAAGTGCGGGTTCCCCTGCAGGACGTAGTGGAGATGAAGAACGGAGCCAGGAAGACCGTGCAGAAAAAGATGTTTCCGGGTTATGTGCTTCTCAATATGGAAATGAATGACGACACATGGTATGTTGTCCGGAATACCCGGGGCGTTACGGGCTTTGTGGGACCGGGAAGCAAGCCGGTGCCCCTGACAGAGGCGGAAATGAAGCCTCTGGGAATCAAAACCGAGAATATTTCCATTGATTTTGCGGAAGGGGACAGCATTGCTGTTGTGGCGGGTATCTGGAAGGATACCATCGGTATCGTGCATAAGCTTGACTACAGCAAACAGACAGCAACCATTAATGTGGAGCTGTTCGGCAGAGAGACCCCGGTGGAAATCAGTTTCGCGGAAGTCAGAAAGTTATAAGTAGGTATTTCCCGTTCGGAAGGGCGGTTGAATACATGTGCGGACATATGCATTGTGGAAAACCCATAACAGATGTCCCGGCAAAAAGTGGGAGCAGAGTTGCAGAATATACCGTTTCATTGGGAAGCGGGAAGCTTTTTCTGCCGCATCTGCGCCGAAGTGCCGTCAGACCAGGGGGTTAAGGCAGCTGTGCCGAAACCGATGGCGGCGGTTTACCACAATATAGGAGGTGCCAAAATGGCAAAAAAAGTAACAGGTTATATCAAATTACAGATTCCTGCCGGCAAAGCAACACCGGCTCCGCCTGTTGGTCCTGCACTTGGACAGCATGGCGTGAACATCGTTGAATTTACAAAGCAGTTCAACGCGAGGACCGCGGATAAGGGCGATGTCATCATTCCCGTGGTAATCACTGTATATGCGGACAGATCCTTTAGTTTCATTACGAAGACCCCTCCTGCGGCAGTGCTGCTGAAGAAGGCGTGCAATGTAAAGTCAGGCTCCGCAGTACCCAACAAGACAAAGGTTGCTTCTATTTCCAAAGCGAAGCTTCAGGAAATTGCAGAGCTGAAAATGCCGGATTTGAATGCGGCAAGTGTGGAAGCTGCCATGAGCATGATTGCGGGAACGGCACGCAGCATGGGCATCACAGTCGAGGAGTAACGAACAGGAGACTTGTAAAAACGAGAATTGGGAGACAACAGAAGTTGTCGTTTGAACCTAGGAGGTAGAATAATGAAACATGGCAAGAAATATGTTGAGGCTGCAAAGCTGGTAGACCGCACTGCAGTCTATGAGCCCGGTGATGCGATCGCTCTGGTGAAGAAGACTGCAACGGCAAAATTTGACGAAACTGTTGAAGTACACATCAGAACCGGCTGTGACGGACGTCATGCAGAACAGCAGATCCGAGGTGCGGTGGTACTTCCCAACGGTACAGGTAAAACCGTGAAGGTACTGGTATTTGCAAAGGGTGACAAGGTGAACGAGGCGGAAGCGGCCGGTGCTGATTATGTGGGCGGAGAAGAGTTGATTCCCAGAATTCAGAAGGACGGCTGGCTGGACTTTGACGTGGTGGTAGCGACCCCTGACATGATGGGTGTTGTAGGCCGTCTCGGTAAGGTGCTGGGTCCCAAGGGACTGATGCCGAACCCGAAGGCAGGCACGGTTACCATGGATGTGACGAAGGCAGTGAAGGACATTAAAGCAGGTAAGATCGAGTACAGGCTTGACAAGACCAATATCATTCATGTTCCGGTAGGTAAGGCTTCCTTTACGGACGAAGCACTGCAGGAGAACTTTAATGCATTGATGGATGCCATTACAAAGGCAAGACCCAGTGCGGTAAAGGGACAGTTCCTGAAGAGCATTACGTTGACCAGTACCATGGGCCCCGGCGTGAAGGTGAATGTTGCGAAGTTCTAAAGCAATCGTTCAGCGAGCTGTTTGAACTGTCATAAAAAGCAAAAAGAAATAATACAGTCACAAAGGGATTGACTTTTGAAAATGACTGTGTTATTGTTATAAAATCAGGCCGAAGACAGTAGGTGTGCGGAAAGGTTTTATTGTCCGGGCGTAAATCCTACCGAGGAGAAGAATGAGCCGGGTACCAGAGGAAAATGCAGAACTATTTACATCCGGGTATCGGGGCATACATTTGATGATTCATCCTTTCGAAGCGGAGGGGAGAATTTTCCGAAGGCTTGTCCGGAGGAGAGCTCCCGACTGTATCGGAAGGATTTTTACTTAAATGTACTTCTTTATCGGCATTAAAATCTATAAGGAGGTAGAAAAATGGCAAAGGTTGAATTAAAGAAACCTATTGTAGACGAGATTTCTGCAAATATCAAAGATGCGCAGTCTGTGGTTCTGGTTGATTATCGCGGACTTACTGTCGAGCAGGATACAAAGCTTCGTAAGAATCTGCGCGAGGCGGGAATTACCTACAAGGTGTACAAGAATACCTTTATGAACTTTGCGTTCAAGGGTACAGAGTTTGAAAGTCTGGCCCCTTACCTGGAAGGTCCCAGCGCAGTGGCTATTTCCACTGAGGATGCCACGGCTCCTGCCAGAGTGCTTTCCGAGTTCGCGAAGACAGCAGACAAGCTGGAGATCAAGGCCGGCGTAGTGGAAGGTACACTGTATGATGCCAAGGGAATGGCGACAATTGCCAGCATTCCGTCCAGGGAAGTGCTTATTTCCAAGTTGCTTGGCAGTCTGCAGAGCCCTGTTACCAATTTCGCCCGTGTGCTGAATCAGCTGGCGGAAAAAGGCGGCGCTTCCGCATGTGCAGCGCCTGCACCCGAAGCGGCTCCTGCTGAACAGGCATAAGCTGCATGAGGAAAGTAATTTAGAATTTAAAAAACAATAAAAAATGGAGGATACTAAAAATGGCTAAGTTAACAGCTCAGGAACTGATCGAAGCGATCAAAGAGATGACCGTATTAGAGTTAAATGAACTTGTAAAGGCTTGCGAAGAAGAGTTTGGTGTATCTGCAGCAGCAGGTGTTGTGGTTGCAGCAGCCGGCCCCGCAGTGGAAGAGGAAGAGAAGACTGAATTCGACGTTGAACTGACCGAAATCGGCGCAGAGAAGGTTAAGGTAATCAAGGTGGTACGTGAGATTACCGGTCTGGGCCTGAAGGAGGCAAAGGATGCCGTTGAGAGCGCACCGAAGATTGTAAAGGAAGGCGTTTCCAAGGAAGAAGCCGAAGAAGTGAAGAAGAAACTGGAAGAGGTAGGCGCAAAGGCTACTCTGAAATAAGAAGCGGTGTATTGAAAAGGCAGTTCCGAGAGAGAAAAAGGACTGCCTTTTTCGTATTTTATGTCTGATTTCCCTGAATTCTGCGAACAAATTTCCTAAGATTTCCTAAAATCAACTTGACCCGGTTTTCGATTTGTGATATTATGGATAGTGCACTATTGTGCGATGCACTCGTATGAAAATGCTGTGTATTGTATGAAAGTGATAATGTACTGATGCACGGGAAGGTCTGCCTTGTGGAGCAGAATGTTTTTTTGCGCTGTTTCCTGGCATCGGTTGGTTTTTTACGTCCGATTGCATCAGGCATAATAGAAAGAAGAACGGGGTGAAATGTCAATGGAGAAAAACAGAATACGTCCAGTTGCCGGCACCAGAGTTATGCGTATGAGTTATGCGCAGCAAAAAGAGGTTCTGGAAATGCCAGATCTGCTCGAAGTTCAGAAGGATTCCTACCAGTGGTTTCTGGATGAAGGACTGAAGGAAGCTTTCGATGATATCTCTCCTATCGCTGATTACAGCGGCTCTTTGAGTCTTGAATTTGTAGACTTTGAACTGAGCAGGAATGATGTGAAGTATTCGATTGAAGAATGCAAGGAGAGAGATGCGACTTATGCGGCGCCTTTGACGGTAACGGTTCGGCTCTATAATAAAGAAAAAGAAGAAATCAGTGAACATAAGATTTTCATGGGTGACCTTCCCCTGATGACAGAGACCGGTACTTTCGTAATCAATGGCGCAGAACGTGTCATTGTAAGTCAGCTGGTCCGTTCCCCCGGCATTTACTATGCCATTGGACATGACAAAATCGGAAAAAGGCTGTATTCCTGTACTGTAATCCCCAATCGCGGCGCATGGCTGGAATATGAAACTGACTCCAACGATGTGTTTTATGTGCGTGTGGACAGAACGCGTAAGGTGCCGGTGACGGTACTGATCCGCGCGCTGGGCATCGGCACCAATGACGAGATCCGGGAAGTGTTTGGAGACGAGCCCAAAATAGAGGCAAGCTTTGCCAAGGATACTGCCGAGAATTATCAGGAGGGTCTGCTGGAGCTGTACAAGAAGATTCGGCCCGGCGAACCTTTGAGCGTGGAAAGTGCGGAAAGTCTGATTAACGCCATGTTTTTTGACCCACGCAGATATGATCTGGCAAAGGTGGGCAGGTATAAGTTCAATAAGAAGCTGTCCTTCAGGAACAGAATCAAGGACCAGATTCTGGCGGCTGATGTGGTGGACCCGTCCACAGGAGAAATTCTGGCGGCAGCCGGCGATAAGGTAACTCTGGAGCTGGCGGACAACATTCAGAATGCGGCTGTTCCTTTTGTGTACATTCAGACAGAGGAGAAGAATGTAAAGGTTCTGTCTAACATGATGGTGGAACTTACCAGCTTTGTGGACTGTAATCCCAGAGATTTCGGCATTAAGGAGAAAGTTTATTACCCTGTGCTGGCGCAGATTCTGGAGGAATATGCGTCAGATGCGGAGAAGCTTGCGGAAGCCATTCGCAAAAATGTTCACGAACTGGTGCCGAAGCATATTACCAAAGAGGATATCATTGCTTCCATCAACTACAATATGCATCTGGAATATGGCCTGGGGAACGATGATGACATCGATCATCTGGGCAACAGAAGAATTCGCTCGGTGGGTGAATTGCTTCAGAATCAGTATCGGATTGGTCTGTCCAGAATGGAACGTGTGGTGCGCGAGCGAATGACTACCCATGATGCGGACGAAATCTCACCTCAGTCTCTGATCAATATCAAGCCTGTAACGGCTGCTGTGAAGGAATTCTTCGGTTCCTCCCAGCTGTCACAGTTTATGGACCAGAATAATCCTCTGGCTGAGCTGACGAACAAGAGACGTCTGTCTGCGCTGGGCCCCGGCGGTCTGTCCAGAGACCGGGCCGGATTCGAAGTGCGTGACGTACATTATTCCCACTATGGCAGAATGTGCCCTATTGAGACCCCTGAAGGTCCCAATATCGGTTTGATTAATTATCTTGCAAGCTATGCGAGAATCAATGAATATGGTTTTATAGAAGCGCCTTACAGAAAGGTGGACAAAGCTGACCCCAGGAATCCCAGGGTTACGGATGAAGTGGTCTATATGACTGCGGATGAGGAAGACAATTATCATGTGGCGCAGGCAAGTGAGGCGCTGGATGAGGAAGGACATTTTGTGAGGAACAGTGTTTCCGGGCGCTACAGAGATGAGACTTCCGAATATCCCCGTTCCATGTTCGACTACATGGACGTGTCTCCGAGAATGGTTTTCTCAGTGGCAACTGCATTGATTCCTTTCCTGCAGAATGATGATGCAAACCGTGCGCTGATGGGGTCCAACATGCAGAGACAGGCAGTTCCGCTGCTGAAGACGGAAGCGCCGGTGGTGGGTACCGGGATGGAACCCAAGGCGGCGGTGGACTCCGGTGTCTGTGTGGTGGCGAAGAAGGCGGGAACCATCGATTATGTGTCCTCCGCATTAATCAGAATGACCTGTGACGATGGAGAGAAGATGGAGTTCCATCTGACCAAATTTTCCAGGAGCAATCAGTCCAACTGTTATAATCAGAAGCCCATTGTATACAAGGGCGACCATGTGGAGGCAGGACAGGTGATTGCGGATGGTCCGTCCACAGCCATGGGCGAGCTGGCGCTGGGCAAGAATCCTCTGATTGGCTTCATGACCTGGGAAGGCTACAATTACGAGGATGCCGTACTGCTCAGCGAGCGTCTGGTGCAGGATGATGTATACACATCTGTGCATATAGAGGAATATGAGGCGGAGGCCCGGGATACAAAGCTGGGACCCGAAGAGATTACCAGGGATGTGCCCGGCGTGGGTGATGATGCCCTGAAGGATCTGGATGAAAGGGGAATTATCCGTATCGGGGCGGAAGTGCGTGCCGGCGATATTCTGGTAGGAAAGGTAACGCCGAAGGGAGAGACTGAGCTTACCGCGGAAGAACGTCTGCTGAGAGCTATCTTCGGAGAGAAGGCCAGAGAAGTCAGAGACACCTCGCTGAAGGTGCCTCACGGAGAATATGGTATTGTAGTGGATGCAAAGGTATTCACCAGGGAGAACAGCGACGAGCTTTCACCCGGTGTGAATCAGGCCGTCCGTATTTATATTGCACAGAAGAGGAAGCTTTCTGTGGGCGACAAGATGGCAGGCCGTCACGGCAACAAGGGTGTGGTGTCCCGCGTACTTCCCGTGGAAGATATGCCTTATCTGCCCAACGGCCGTCCGCTGGATATCGTGCTGAACCCTCTGGGTGTGCCTTCCCGTATGAACATCGGGCAGGTGCTGGAGATTCACCTGTCACTGGCAGCCAGGGCGCTGGGCTTTAATGTGGCAACCCCTATTTTCGACGGGGCGAACGAAAATGATATAATGGATACTCTGGATCTGGCAAATGATTATGTCAATCTGGAGTGGGAAGAATTTGAAGAGAAACATAAGGATGAGCTGCGTCCCGAGGTGATGGAGTATTTGTCTGACAACAGGGACCACAGAGAATTGTGGAAGGGCGTGCAGATTTCCAGGGACGGAAAGGTGCGTCTGCGCGATGGCAGAACCGGTGAGTATTTTGACAGTCCCGTAACCATCGGACACATGCATTATCTGAAGCTGCATCATCTGGTGGATGACAAGATTCACGCGCGTTCCACGGGACCGTACTCCCTGGTGACCCAGCAGCCGCTGGGCGGAAAGGCACAGTTCGGCGGCCAGCGTTTCGGTGAGATGGAAGTGTGGGCGCTGGAGGCTTACGGCGCATCTTACACGCTGCAGGAAATCCTCACGGTGAAATCCGATGATGTGGTGGGACGTGTGAAGACTTACGAGGCGATTATCAAGGGAGACAATATTCCCGAGCCCGGTATTCCCGAATCCTTTAAGGTGCTGCTCAAGGAATTGCAGGCGCTGGGACTTGACGTGCGGGTTCTTCGCGAAGATCATACAGAAGTCGAAATCATGGAAGCCATTGACTATGGTGATACAGATTATCGCTATGAGATGGGTTCCGACCGCAAGTATGATGATTATAATGATGACTCACTGGGTGAGATGGGATATCAGGCCCAGGAGTTTGATGATGAGAGCGGTGAACTGATCAGTGCCGAGGACGGTGAGGAAGAAGGTTTTGACGACGAGGAATACGAGTCGGATTTAGACTCCGAAGAATTTGATGGCGATGAAGAATTCTGAGAATAGAAGGGAGTGCCATTCATGTCAGAAACAAAGAATGAAACAACAGCATACCAGCCTATGACCTTTGATGCGATTAAAATCGGTCTGGCTTCCCCGGATAAGATTCGCGAGTGGTCCCACGGTGAAGTATTAAAGCCGGAAACAATTAATTACAGGACACTGAAGCCGGAGAGAGAAGGATTGTTCTGTGAGAAAATCTTCGGTCCCAGCAAGGATTGGGAGTGTCATTGCGGCAAATATAAGAAAATCAGATATAAGGGCGTTGTCTGTGACAGATGTGGTGTGGAAGTGACCAAATCCAGCGTGCGGAGAGAACGTATGGGACATATTGAGCTGGCCGCTCCGGTATCTCATATCTGGTATTTTAAGGGAATCCCCAGCCGGATGGGACTGATTCTGGATTTGTCCCCCCGAGTACTGGAGAAAGTGCTTTATTTTGCCTCCTATATCGTGCTGGATCCCGGTGAGACCGGTCTGGACTACAAGCAGATTCTGTCCGAAAAAGAGTATCAGGATGCCCGTGAAATGTACGGGAATAAATTCCGGGTAGGCATGGGAGCCGAGGCGGTGAAGGAACTGCTGCAGGCCATTGAGCTGGATACGGAAGCGGAAGAGCTGAAGACGGGGCTGAAGGAGTCTTCCGGTCAGAAGCGTGCACGTATTATCAAAAGACTGGAAGTAATAGAGGCATTCCGTGAGTCCGGCAATATGCCTGACTGGATGATTATGGATGTGATTCCGGTTATTCCTCCCGACATTCGTCCCATGGTACAGCTGGACGGAGGACGTTTTGCCACATCGGATCTGAATGATCTGTACAGAAGAATTATCAACAGAAACAATCGTCTGAAGAGACTGCTGGAACTGGGCGCTCCGGATATCATTGTGCGCAATGAGAAAAGAATGCTGCAGGAAGCGGTGGATGCACTGATTGACAACGGCAGAAGAGGCCGTCCCGTCACAGGACCGGGTAACCGTGCGCTGAAGTCTCTCTCGGATATGCTGAAAGGTAAATCCGGACGTTTCCGTCAGAACCTGTTGGGAAAACGTGTGGACTATTCCGGCCGTTCGGTTATCGTGGTGGGCCCGGAGCTGAAGATCTATCAGTGTGGTCTGCCGAAAGAAATGGCCATAGAGCTGTTCAAACCTTTTGTGATGAAAGAACTGGTGGCAAAGGGAATCAGCCAGAATATTAAAAATGCCAAGAAACTGGTAGATAAAATGGACACTCAGGTATGGGATGTGCTGGAAGAGGTAATTAAGGAACATCCGGTTATGCTGAACCGTGCTCCCACTCTGCACAGACTGGGAATTCAGGCCTTTGAGCCGATTCTGGTGGAAGGCAAGGCGATCAAGCTGCATCCGCTGGTGTGTACTGCTTTTAACGCGGACTTTGACGGGGACCAGATGGCAGTGCATCTTCCCCTTTCCGTGGAGGCACAGGCGGAATGCCGTTTCCTGCTGCTGTCGCCCAATAACCTGCTGAAGCCTTCGGACGGAGGTCCGGTGGCCGTTCCCTCTCAGGATATGGTGCTGGGAATCTATTATCTGACACAGGAGAGACCGGGTGCCCTGGGCGAAGGGAAATTCTATAAGAGTGTGAATGAAGCCATTCTGGCCTATGAGAATAAATATTGTACGCTGCATTCCAGGATTACTGTGCGGATGTCCAGGAAAAATGCAGAGGGTGAAGTAATTACCGGAAATGTGGAATCCACGCTGGGACGGTTTATCTTCAATGAGATTCTTCCGCAGGATCTGGGGTTTGTGGACAGAAAAGACCCGCAGAACTTCCTGAAGCTGGAAGTAGATTTCCATGTGGATAAAAAGGGACTGAAGCAGATTCTGGAGAAGGTAATCAATACCCATGGGGCATCCAAAACGGCGGAGGTTCTGGATGATGTGAAATCCATCGGCTATAAATATTCCACCCAGGCAGCCATGACGGTGTCCATTTCTGATATGACAGTGCCGTCCAGAAAGCCTCAGATGCTGGAGGAAGCCCAGGCTACTGTGGATAAGATTTCCACCAACTTCCGGAGAGGTCTGATTACGGAGGAAGAAAGATATCGTGCCGTGGTGGAGACCTGGAATGAGACGGATAAGGAACTGACGGAAGTTCTGCTTTCGGGACTGGATAAATATAATAACATTTTCATGATGGCCGATTCCGGCGCCCGCGGTTCCAATCAGCAGATTAAGCAGCTGGCGGGAATGCGTGGTCTGATGGCCGATACTACGGGACGGACCATCGAACTGCCGATTAAATCCAATTTCCGTGAGGGATTGGACGTGCTGGAGTATTTTATGTCTGCACATGGCGCCCGCAAGGGTCTGTCTGATACGGCACTTCGTACGGCTGACTCCGGTTACCTGACCAGACGAATGGTGGATGTGTCTCAGGAGCTGAGTATCCGTGAAGTGGACTGCAGCGAGGAGAGAGCGGAAATCCCCGGAATGACAGTGAAAGCCTTTATGGACGGCAAGGAGACCATAGAGGGATTAAAAGACAGAATCACGGGCAGATATACCTGTGAGGACATTTATGATAAGGATGGAGAGCTCATCGTAAAGCGTAATCATATGATTACTCCCAGCCGTGCCGCTCGAATTCTGAGCACAGGGGTCAACGGAAAGGGTGAGCCTGTTGAAGCAATCAAAATTCGTACCATTCTGACCTGCCGCTCTCATGTGGGCATCTGCGCAAAATGCTATGGCGCCAATATGGCCACAGGTGAAGCTGTGCAGGTAGGCGAGGCAGTGGGTATTATTGCGGCACAGTCCATCGGAGAGCCCGGTACCCAGCTGACCATGAGAACCTTCCATACCGGCGGTGTGGCAGGTGACGATATCACGCAGGGTCTTCCCCGTGTGGAGGAGCTTTTCGAGGCGAGAAAGCCGAAGGGCCTTGCCATTATCGCTGAATTCGGCGGTAAGGCGGAGCTGCGGGATACCAAGAAAAAGCGTGAAGTGGTTATCAGCAATGAGGAGACAGGCGAGTCAAAGGCCTACCTGATTCCCTATGGCTCCAGAATCAAGGTGTTGGACGGACAGGTGCTGGAGGCCGGAGATGAGCTGACGGAAGGCAGTGTAAATCCACACGATCTGCTGAAAATCAAGGGAATCCGTTCTGTCCAGGATTATATGCTTCGGGAGGTTCAGAGAGTATACCGTCTGCAGGGTGTGGATATCGCGGATAAGCATATCGAAGTGATTGTGCGTCAGATGCTGAAGAAAGTGCGAATCGAGAACAGCGGTGATACGGACTTCCTGCCGGGTACACTGGTTGACTTCCTGGAATATGAAGATATGAATGAGATGCTGACCGCAGAAGGAAAGGAGCCTGCGGAAGGAAAGCAGGTACTTCTGGGAATTACAAAGGCTGCGCTTGCCACCAATTCCTTCCTGTCAGCGGCATCTTTCCAGGAGACCACAAAGGTTTTGACGGAAGCTGCCATTAAAGGTAAGATAGATAACCTCATTGGTCTGAAGGAAAATGTTATTATCGGTAAACTGATTCCCGTGGGAACCGGTATGAAGAGATACCGCAGTACCAGACTGAATACGGATGAGGTGGAGACCATTTCCTTTGACGAGGGCAATATGGAGGACGAAATCAGCTTCGAAGAAGATATAAAATCTGAAGAGACGGAAGATATGGAAGTATTTGACGAATTTGAAGAAATCGAAGAAGCGGAAGAAGACTTCAATGATGCAGAAGTGTCCGGGGATGAGGACCAGGCTGTGGAAACTGTTCTGATGGCGGAGGATATGGTATAAAACGTCTGAATGTAGCTGCAGTTCAGCCATGCGGGGAACGGGAAGGTAAAATCTCAGGGACTGCATGGCTGAAATGCCAGGATGAGATGAAGTGGAGAATTTATATGAAGATTCTTGTGACGGGAGTGAATGGCCAGCTGGGTCATGATGTGATGAATGAACTGGAAAAGCGCGGAATTTCGGCAGTGGGAGTGGATATTCAGGAGATGGATATCACGGATGCGGATAGCGTGGACAGTGTAATCAGGGAGAATGCCCCGGATGCGGTGATTCACTGTGCGGCGTACACAGCGGTGGATGCAGCTGAGGAAAATGAGGAGCTCTGCCGGAAAGTAAATGTGGACGGTCCCCGGAATATTGCAAGTGTCTGTAAGGCGCTGGACATCAGGATGGTGCAGATCAGTACGGATTATGTGTTCAGCGGTGCGGGAGACCATTTCTGGCAGCCGGAAGATGCCTGCGCTCCTCAGAGTGTGTATGGATGGACCAAATACGAAGGGGAGCTTGCAGTCAGAAACATTCTGGATAAATATTTTATTGTCCGGATTGCCTGGGCGTTCGGCGTCAACGGCAAAAACTTTGTCAGGACCATGCTGAAGCTGGCGCAGAATCATGACACCATTCGTGTGGTGAACGACCAGTATGGGTCGCCCACTTATACCTATGATCTGGCCAGACTGCTGGTGGATATGGTGCAGACTGAAAAATACGGCATTTACCATGCCACAAATGAAGGAATCTGCTCCTGGTATGAGTTTGCCTGTGCCATTTTTAAGGAGGCAGATGTATCGGTAAATGTGATACCTGTGACTACCGAAGAATATGGTGCAAAGGCGAAACGTCCGGCCAACAGCCGCATGAATAACGATAAGCTGACAGAGATGGGCTTTGAAAAGCTCCCTTGCTGGCAGGATGCGCTGGCGAGATATATTGAAATCCTGAAAAAAGAGGGATAAGAAGATCCCGGAATTCATTGAGCAATATGGCAATGTTTTCCGGGATTTTGACTTGCAGACTCAGAATGCCGGATTTGAACTGTGAAGTATCTGCCGCCGGTCAGGGAGTGAATGACAGCTTTATTATGAAAAAACAGATATTTTGGAAAGTCTGCTTGAAAGTTGCGGTCAGATAGTTTATGATAGAGGAAAATCAAAATAAAGGAAAGGAATATGAGATGAGCGATACTTATGTGGAATGCCTGGTAAAGGCAAAACCCTCCTGGATAGGGAAATTTTTTAAAATGCTGTTGATCATGCTGACTGTGGTGTTTGTGTTGGCGATATTTGTCCTCCCGCCTCTGATGATGTTCGCATTTATCGGTGCGATTATTACCGGCGTGGGGGCTTATTTTGTCAATCTTTTCACGGATCTGGAGTATGAGTACCTCTATCTGGACAGAGAGCTGGTGGTGGACAAGGTCATGGCGAAGACAAGGAGAAAGAGAGTGGCCACCTATCAGCTGGACAGAGTGGAAATTCTGGCTCCTTTCAAAAGTTATCATCTGGACAATTATAGAAATCGCAATGTAAACAAGACAAAGGACTACAGTATAGGCGAGGAACTGCAGCCTGACAGACGGTTTATCATGTACTATGAAGGCGGCGAGAAGATTATTCTGAGCCCTTCCGAAGAAATGATAAAAGTGATGAAAAATGTTGCACCCCGGAAAGTTTTTGCTGATTAAAAGGCGGGGGCATTGGCATTGTTGCGAAGACAGCGGAACTAAAATCAGCAGTCTTTCGGAACAATGCCTGGAAGAATTTACGGACACAAGGCGGCCGGGAATTCTTCCCTGAGGAGGCATTGTTGCGAAGACAGCGGAACTAAAATCAGGAGGAAATAGAATGGGACAGATTATTGGCGAAGGTATAACTTTTGATGATGTGCTTCTGGTACCCGGGTATTCGGAGGTGGTGCCCAATCAGGTGGATCTGACAACCTGGCTGACAAAGAAAATCAAACTGAATATTCCGATGATGAGTGCCGGAATGGACACGGTGACGGAACACAGGATGGCCATTGCCATGGCGCGGCAGGGCGGTATCGGTATCATTCATAAAAATATGTCCATTGAAGCCCAGGCCGAAGAAGTGGACAAGGTGAAACGCTCTGAGAACGGTGTCATTACGGATCCTTTTTCTCTGACGCCCGAGCATACACTGGGGGATGCAGACGCTTTGATGGCGAAGTTCCGCATTTCCGGTGTGCCGGTTACTGAGGGGAGGAAGCTGGTGGGTATTATCACCAACCGGGATTTGAAGTTTGAGACGGATTTCACGAAGAAGATTAAGGAATCCATGACCAGCGAGGGTCTGATTACAGCTCCGGAGGGCATCACTCTGGAGGAGGCAAAGCGGATTCTGGCCAAGGCCAGAAAGGAAAAACTTCCCATAGTCGACAAAGATTTTAATCTGAAAGGCCTGATTACCATTAAAGATATCGAGAAGGCCATCAAGTATCCTCTGGCAGCAAAGGACGGGCAGGGAAGGCTGCTCTGCGGCGCAGGAGTGGGGATTACAGCTAATGTGCTGGAGCGTGTGGCAGCGTTGGTAGATGCAAAAGTGGATGTCATAGTGCTTGACAGTGCACATGGACATTCCCGGAATGTATTGAACTGTCTGAAAATGATCAAGGAAAAGTATCCTGACCTGCAGGTGATCGCAGGAAATGTGGCTACCGGACAGGCCGCGAAAGATTTGATTGAAAGCGGCGCAGATGCGGTTAAGGTAGGCATTGGCCCCGGCTCTATCTGTACCACTCGTGTGGTGGCAGGCATTGGTGTGCCCCAGATTACAGCTATCATGAACTGTTATGAAGTGGCGAAGGAATACGGGGTGCCCATTATTGCAGACGGCGGAATCAAATATTCCGGAGACATCACAAAGGCAATTGCCGCAGGCGGGAATGTATGTATGATGGGCAGTATGTTTGCCGGCTGTGAGGAGAGCCCTGGAGATTATGAATTGTTCCAGGGGAGAAAATACAAGGTGTACCGCGGTATGGGTTCCATTGCGGCCATGGAGAATGGCAGCAAGGACCGTTATTTCCAGGAGAACGCCAGAAAGCTTGTTCCCGAGGGTGTGGAGGGACGTGTGGCATACAAAGGAGATGTGGAAGATACAGTATTCCAGCTGCTGGGCGGCTTGAGATCCGGTATGGGCTACTGTGGAGCGCACAATATCCAGGAGTTGAAGGATAACGGAAGGTTTGTGAAGATTTCCGCGGCATCCCTGAAGGAAAGCCATCCTCATGATATTCATATCACAAAGGAAGCGCCGAACTACAGTGTGGATGAGTAAAGAGAAGAGAATATACAGTGAATGCCGCACCCGGATGGTATCCCGGGGCGGCATTTCCTTTATTCCCGCGAGCAACGAGCCAAGTGGCTGCTTGCAGCGGGGTCTTTGATTATGCCAGTTTTTGAAGCTTTTCACTATGTTCCATAATAACATTTTTCATGACCTCGTTGTCGGCCTGCAGTGCTTCATATCCTTCCACGGAATCTTTATACCTGTGAAAAGTAGAAGTGTAGCAGTCCGTAATGGTGTTCAATTGAGGCATTATTACATTTTCCTGGAACATTTTTATCTGGTGTATTTCTGCGTGCAGTTCAAAATCAAGAGCCTGAAGTTCTGTGTGCAGTTCAGAACCAAGAGCCTGAAGTTCTGTGTGCAGTTCAGAACCAAGAGCCTGAAGTTCTGCGTGCAGTTCAGAATCAAGAGCCTGAAGTTCTGTGTGCAGTTCAGAACCAAGAGCCTGAAGTTCTGTGTGCAGTTCAGAACCGAGAGCCTGAAGTTTTGTCTGTAGTTCGCTTCTCAAGGTTTGTATCTCATTTTTTATCGGTTGTATCTCCGCTTTCAACTTTACATCTAATATCTGTGAAATTGCCAGCAGATCTTCATTCGTTAATGCCATAATGATTTCCCTCCTTTCAAAGACTGCTCTCATCATACCACAGAAAGGAGGGATTGTCACGACTCAGTTTTCAAAAATCCTGTGATTTCGATTGATTTCGTCTGATTTTTCAAATTGCTGCCGGCAGGCTGAAAATTACCTGAAGGGAGTCAGTATGGGCCTGGGAGGGGGAATGGGGGAAGAGAAAGTGTAAAATTTTTGTAAAAAGGGCCAAAAGCCGTTCAAAAGCGGCTTCGGGCCCTTGCTTTTGTACATTGCTGACCTTGACTCTTCAAAAAGAACATTTTATAATAACATAAATGTTTACAGGCAGGAAGAACAATGGATGGTGAACGTACAAGAGAGGCACTGAATTCAAACGGACAGGGGCGGATATCTGCAGGCAAAAGAAATTTCCTGATTGGCGGCATATGTTTTCTGCTGCTCGCCGTGTCAGGGGTATTTTTGGTATATGAGAATGGCAGAGTATACAGAGAATGCTATGTGGAAGCAGGCGTGGAAGTGACGGTCCGGGATTTTTTGAGGGAGCCGGAGGAAGAAGCGTATTTTACGGAAGACAGTGACGAAATCGACATCACGGTTCCAGGTGAGTATCATGTCAGAATCAGGGCGGGATATTTTACACATAAAAGTACTTTGTACATAACGGATACCATAGCGCCCCAGGGAGAACCGGTTAAAGTAAATCTGGAGCTGGGACAGGAGTGTGGGGCAGATGCTTTTGTATCGGATATCAGGGATGCGACAAATGTGGAAGCATCCTTTGGTGTACAGCCTGATTTCACCGTACCTGGAAAGCAGAGTATAGAGGTACTGCTGACAGATTTGGGAGGGAATCAGACGACGATTGTCTCGGAGCTTTTTGTCTCGCAGGTGGTTTCTGAGCTGACAGTGGAAGCTGGCAGTGAACCGCCGACGCTGGGGGACTTTGTGCTGGCGGGAGAAGAAGCGGAATTCAAGACAGATATAGGCAGTTATGACTACACTGTGCCCGCAGACCGGATGGTCAGGTTGCAGGTGGATGGTGTTGATTACAAAGCTGAAATGCATATTGTGGATACGATTCCACCTGAGGTGGAGCTTCAGGATGTCCATGATTTTACCTTGCTTCCCAAAGAACCGGAGGATTTTATTCTTTCAGTTGAGGATGTGACAGCGGTGACGGCGAAGTTTGTAAAGGCGCCGGACCTGTCCGGCGCAGGTGAGCAGACAGTGGAAATCAGTGTGACGGATGCCGGCGGAAACGAAACGGTGAAAACGGCAAAATTAACGCTGGAAAAGGATGTGGAACCGCCGGTGATAAGCGGTGTGACTGACTTAAGCGTGCTGGCAGGCGGTTCTGTCGCTTATAAGAAGAACGTGACAGTTACGGATAATTGTCCGGAAGGTCTGACTCTTACCGTGGATAACAGTGAGGTGAATCTCAGCGTGGAAGGAACGTATCCGATCACTTATATTGCAAAAGATTTCGCGGGAAATGAGACAAGGGTTACGGCGCAGATTACGGTCAGACCCAGAGTGTATGATGAAAGAGAAGTGTATGTGCTGGCAGATAATGTACTGGCTGAGATATTTACGGAAGATATGACGCCGGAGCAGAAGCTGGAGGCAATCTACAGTTATAATCAGTCCCATATCGCATATGTCAATCATTCTGAAAGAGATAACTGGGTGCGGGCGGCTTACGAAGGGCTGGCGGAGGGCAGGGGTGACTGTTATGTCTATGCGTGCACAGCCAAGGCATTGCTGATCAGAGCAGGGATTACCAACATGGATATTGCAAAGATTCCCACGAGATCCAATCACTATTGGAATCTGGTGGATGTAGGGTATGGCTGGTATCATTTTGATACAACACCAAGAGCTAAGGATCATCCCCATATCTGTATGTGGACAGAGGCTCAGCTGATGGAATACTCGGCAGCGCACAGTAATTCTCATAATTATGACCATAGCTTATATCCGGAGGTTAACTGATGAGAACGCTGGGGATACTGGGCGGTCTTGGACCCATGGCAACCGCATATTTTCTGCAGCTTCTGACACAGATGAGCGATGCGCGGACAGATCAGGAACATATGGAAATCCTGCTTTACAGCAAGCCGTCCATCCCGGACCGGACAGACTACATTACAGGGAAAAGTGAGATAAGCCCGGTGGAAGATATGGTTATGGCAGGGAAAAAGCTGAGGGAAATGGGAGCTGATATCCTTGCGATTCCCTGTATTACTGCACATTTTTTTCATCAGGAGCTGGAGAGGCGAATCGGATTTCCCATAATTCATGCCATAGAGGAAACGGCTTTTTACCTGGAGGAAGAAAAGGTGTCCCGGGCGGGGATACTGGCCACTGACGGAACCATTCAGAGTGGGTTATTCCAGAAGGCATTGAAGCAGCGGGGGATTTGTCCGATGATACCGGATGCCGAAAGCCAGAAGGGAATCATGGAGATTATCTATCAGGAAATAAAAGCGGGGAAAGAGGTAAATATGCCTCTTTTTTACCAGATAGCTGAGAATCTGTTCGACCAGGGGGCAGAAGTGATTTTGCTGGCATGTACGGAACTTTCTCTGATTAAAAGAGATCACAGTCTGCCGGCGGGCTGTCTGGATGTGATGGAAGTGCTGGCGCGGAAGGCTGTGCAGAGCTGTAACCGGGTGCGGGAAGAATATGCGCGGCTGATTGTAAGAGGGTGAGGAGCCGCAGGCACCGGGAGAGCAGGGGCCAGAAGCATTCAGTCTCAGAAGTGCGCAGACAATAAAAAAGAAGCAGAAAAGGAAGCAGGCAGAAGAACACGGGGAAATGGAAACGCGCGGACAATAAAGCGTAAGGGAAGGAAGAGAGAGAAAAGGACAGAGGATAAGATGCAGACACATGTTTTGGATTATCTGACGGATAGTGTGAAAAGGGTACCGGATAAGATGGCGTACTCCAACGGAACGGAAAGTCTGACTTTCGGGGAAGTGTACGGACAGAGCCGGGCAATCGGCACATTTTTAAGTGACAGCGGCGTATACAGAGAGCCGGTGGTTATTTTTATGAACAGGCATCCCAAAATGGTCGCTGCTTTTTTTGGTGTGATTTGCGGAGGCAATTATTATGTTCCCATTGATGTGGAAATGCCGGAAAGCAGAATCCGCCTGATTCTGGAAAATGTGAAGGCCAAAGTGATGATCTGTGATGCCGGGACTATGGAAGCAGCAGAGAAAATGGCTTTTGACGGCAAAATCGTACTGTATGATGAAATATGTCATACCGGGATAAAGGAAGCGGCATTACAGGAAATCTATGAGAAAGCACTGGATACGGACCCGATTTATATTGTATTTACCTCCGGTTCCACGGGGATTCCAAAAGGCGTGACAGCATGTCATCGTTCGGTGATTGACTATATTGATCATCTTTCAGAGGCACTTGGGTTTGATGAGAATACGGTATTCGGCAATCAGGCGCCTTTGTATATGGACGCCTGTCTGAGAGAACTGTTTTCCACAGTCAAATTCGGTGCCTCTGCCTATCTGATTCCGAAAGAGCTGTTTATGCTTCCGGTCAGACTGGTAGAATTTATGAATGAATATCAGATTAACACCGTTTGCTGGGTGGTTTCCGCGCTGACCATGATCTCGGCGCTGGGGACCTTTGAGACGGTGATTCCAGAGCATCTGCGTCTGATTGCCTTTGTCAGCGAAGCGTTTCCGGTGAAACAGTTTAACAAGTGGAAGGCTGTCCTGCCGGATGCGACATACGTGAATCTGTACGGGCCTACGGAAGGCACCGGTGTATGCTGCTATTATACCGTGGACAGAGAATTTGTGCCGGGAGATGTAATTCCCATCGGGAAACCGTTTAAAAATACGGAAATTTTATTGCTGAATGAGAAAAATCAAAGGTGCGGGTCAGGGGAAGAGGGAGAAATCTGTATCAGGGGAGCTTCTCTGACTCTGGGGTATTACAACAATCCGGAAAAGACTGCGGAAGTATTTGTCCAGAATCCCCTGAATTCATTTTACCCGGAACTGATTTATCGTACCGGAGATATCGGGCGCCTCAATGACAGAGGGGAACTGGAATTTGTATCCCGCAGGGACTATCAGATTAAACATATGGGGCATCGGATCGAGCTGGGGGAGATTGAGGTGAATGTGAATGCGCTGGACGGCATTGAAGCGGCAGGATGTGTCTATGATAAAGCGAGATCAAAAATTGTCCTTTATTACAGCGGCAGGACAGACGAGAAGACATTGACTGTCAGCTTAAAGGAAAAGCTGCCCAGGTATATGCTGCCCGGCAGAATCGTCCGGCTGGAAAAACTGCCCTACACGGCCAATGGAAAAATTGACAGGATGACATTGACGAAGATGCTGTAAAGCGTTTGCAGAATCGAAGCAGGGAAAGCACAAAGCAGGGAGCGGAAAATGAGAGACAGGGAAGCCGGAAACATGGAAAGCAGGGAAAATAGGAAAGACAGGATAAAAATAGACACACATGAGGAAAGGAAACTGAGAAAATGGAAGAATTGATGGAAATCTTGAACAACTTACATCCGGATGTAGATTTTGCAGGCTGTAAAAATCTGGTGGACGGCAAAATCCTGGACTCCTTCGACATTATCACTATCATATCGGAAGTGGCGGAGGTATTTGATGTAACCATTTCCGCAAAATATATTGTGCCGGAGAATTTCAATTCGGCGGAGGCACTGTATGCCCTGATACAAAGGCTGGAGGATGAAGAGTAGGGATGCTGTTTACATCATATGAATTCCTCGGCTTTCTGGCGGTATTGTCTGTACTGTATTATATTGTGCCGAAAAGATTCCAGTGGTCTCTGTTGCTGCTTGCCAGTTATCTGTTTTATTTTATGGCGAACCCTTATTATCTGATTTATATAGTGGTGACAACCCTGACCATCTATTTTCTGGGATGCAGGATTGAGGGGCTGCAGGAGGAACAGAGCCTGTATTTAAAGGCGCACAGAGAGAGTCTGGGAAAAGAAGAGAAAAAGACCTATAAAAGAGGAATTCAGAAGAGACAGCGCAGACTTCTGCTGGCGGCTCTTTTGCTCAATCTGGGTATTCTTGCAGTGGTAAAATACACCAACTTTGTCATCGGCAATGTGAATGGACTTCTGCATTTTCTGGGAAATGGAAAAGAGCTGCAGACACTGGATTTACTGCTGCCCATGGGAATTTCTTTTTATACCTTTCAGGCAGTGGGATATATCATTGATGTATACCGGGGAACCTGTTCCGCGGAGAAGAATCCGTTTCGGTTTGCTTTATTTGTGTCCTTTTTTCCGCAGCTGGTACAGGGGCCCATCAGCAGATTCGGAGATTTGTCCCGGACTCTGTATGGGGAGCATGCTTTTCAGTGGGAGAAGGTGAGCCGGGGGCTGCAGCGGATACTGTGGGGGTACTTTAAGAAGCTGGTAATTGCGGACCGAATTCTGACAGGAGTCAATGAAATCGTCAGAAATCCGGAGGCGTATGGAGGGGCTTATGTTCTGGTGGGGATGCTGTTCTATGCGCTGGAACTGTACGCGGATTTCACAGGGGGAATTGATATTACCATCGGTGCAGCTCAGTGTCTGGGCATAGAGGTGGCGGAGAATTTTAACCGCCCCTATTTTTCCAAATCCATCAAGGAATACTGGCGCAGATGGCATATGACTATGGGCACATGGTTTACAGACTACATTTTTTATCCCATATCCGCATGTCAGCCCATGCTGAAGCTTTCCAGATTCTCCAGAAGACATCTGGGAGAAGCACTGGGGAAAAGGGTGCCGGTGTACCTGTCCTCCTTTGCGGTATGGCTGGCCACGGGAATCTGGCATGGTGCCAGCTGGAATTTTATCGTATGGGGACTGGGCAACTGGGGTGTGATTATGATATCCCAGGAGCTGGAACCGCTGTATCGGAAATTTCATGGGAAGTTCCATGTGGAGAACAATGCGGGATTCCGCTTTTTTCAGGTTGTGAGGACGATATTGCTCATGAGCTGTCTGCGGGCTTTTGACTGTTACCGGGATGTGCCTCTGACTTTTCGAATGTTCACAAGCCTGCTGACTGCCAGAAACTGGAACATTTTGTGGGATGGTTCGCTGATGACATTAGGGCTGAGCAGGACGGACTATGGTATCTTAACGGCGGGGATGCTGGCGCTGATTCTGGTGAGCCTGCTGCAGCGGGGCGGAAGCGTCAGGGAGAGAATTGCCCGGAAGCCTTATATACTGCGGTTTGCCATCTGGTATGGCCTGTTCCTGACGGTACTTCTCATGGGCGCCTATGGAATTGGATATGATGCCAGTCAGTTCATTTATAATCAGTTCTAGGAGGCAGAGGAACTATGAATAAGAAAAGCATGGTGAGAGCCGTGTGCTCTGTAACTTTTGTCATAGTGACATTATTTCTCCTGCAGAGGCTGCTTATGCCCAAATACGCTTCGGATGTGGTGGAGGGCAATCTCATCGCGGAGTATTATGAAGAAGAGAAAAATCATGATGTGATTTTCATCGGGGACTGTGAAGTATATGAAAATTTTTCCCCCAAAGTACTATGGGAAGATTACGGAATCAACAGTTATATCAGAGGAAGCGCTCAGCAGCTCATCTGGCAGTCCTACTATCTTCTGGAGGACACGCTCCGGTATGAGAAGCCGAAGGTGGTCATCTTCAACGTGCTGGCATTGAAGTACGATGAGCCGCAGAAAGAGGCCTACAATCGAATGAGTCTGGAGGGAATGCGGTGGTCCGTTTCGAAGGTGAAGTCCATACTGGCTTCCATGACAGAAGAGGAACACTTTCTGGACTATGTCTTTCCGATTCTCCGGTATCATTCCCGATGGAGTGAGCTGGATGCAGAGGATGTGGAATATATGTTTCACAGGAAGCCTGTTTCTCACAACGGATATTATATGAGAGTTGACGTAAAACCGGCGGAGAATGTGCCGGAGGGACGGATTCTTGCCGATTATCAGTTTGGTGAGAACGCCTGCAGATATCTGGATAAAATGACGGAGCTGTGCAGGGAGAATGATATTCAGCTGGTGCTGGTAAAGGCGCCGTCCCTGTATCCTTACTGGTATGACGAGTGGGAGGAGCAGGTGGAAGTCTATGCGGCAGAACATGATCTGTTGTACATTAATTTCCTGGAGCTGGCAGAGGAAACCGGGCTGGACTTCAGTCAGGATACTTATGACGGCGGCCTGCATCTGAATCTTACAGGGGCGGAAAAAATAACGAAGTATCTGGGAAAGGTACTGGCGGAAGAATGTGCTCTGCCGGACAGAAGAGGGGAAGCAGAGCTGAGCGAGGTGTGGGAGGAAAAAATTTCCGCCTATGAGCAGGAGATTGAGGAGCAGAAAAGAATGACAGGGCAATGGAAAGCGATAGAATAACAGAGAATCACAAAGAATTACAAAGAATCACAGGAAGCCTGACATCATAGAATACCAGAAAGGATATGACAAAAATGAAAAAAAGGATACTTGCAGGACTCATATGTCTGATGACGCTGTTCTCCGGGTGTGGAAACAGTGCGAAGACAATTGAAGGGAATGTGGCGGTGAAGGAAAGCGGTGTCGATTCGGAAGCGGCGCCGGAGACAGATGATGCATCCGGAATGCCGGAAGAAAGGCCGGAAGGGACACCGGAGGATATGGCTGCGGACTATAGTGGCTATGTTTTTATCCATAACGGAGTAGTCATTGAAATGGATGTGGATGCGGCGTCTGTCATAGAACAGCTGGGGGAGCCGGATTCTTATTTTGAAGCGCCCAGCTGTGCTTTCGAGGGAATCGACAAGATTTATACTTATGGAAGCTTCGAGCTGGATACATATCCCACGGACAAAAAGGATTATGTATCTTCCGTTATTTTCAAGGATGACACCATTACCACCACAGAAGGGATTGGAATCGGTGACTCTGTGGACAAAATGGAAGAGGCTTACGGAACCGGCCGAACAGATGAAAACGGTATGACCGTATATGAAAAAGGGGATATGAAATTATGCTTTATCCTGGAAGGGGAAACAATCGTTTCCATAGAGTACCGGTCTAAGGTTCTGGATAATTAAATTTTGTTTTAAACAGATTTGTGATTGACATTACGTTCTCTGATCTGCTATACTGACTATACATATCTGGGAAACATCTAATGGAACATCTGAGATCATTTCGGCTGAGAATCCCTGTATGAGAGAAGAGTATGGCGGATTGCAGAGAAAAATGGTGACAGAATGTTTTGTTTACGGTTATCATATGAACCCTTCTTTCCGCTGACAGGAAAGGAGAACAATATGAGAAGAAAAACGGCAAGTCAGGAGCACATCAGTGAAAAGGCGACGGAGGAACAGAAAGCAAGAAAGAAGCTGGCGGAAATGAACCTGCTGGATGATTTTCTGTTCAGCACAATGGCGGCTTATCCGGAGATTGGAGAGAGATTTGTAAAAATTCTGTTGAAGATTATTTTCGGCAGAGATTTCAGGCACTTGTCGGTCACCGCGCAGAAGGTTTATTATGGAGCTGACACGAACCTGCATGGTGCACGGCTGGATGTATATCTGGAACCGGAGATAGAAGAAAATTCCGATGAGAGAGTAACGGTTTACAATATGGAACCGGATCAGGGAGGAGATGCGGCGGATAAAAGAGAGCTACCGCGGAGAATGCGCTTTTATCACGCGAAGATTGCGGTTAAGAGCCTGAATGCCGGGGCAGATTATGAGGAATTGAAAAATGTTGTCATTATTATGATTATGCCTTATGATCCATTTGGGCTGAAACGGATGGTGTATACTGTAAAAAGTATGTGTGTGGAAGCGCCGGAAATGCCTTATGAAGACGGAGCCAGCACTTTGTTTTTGTATACGAAAGGAACAGAGGGCGTACCAAATGAGATGTTAAAGCAGCTTTTGTATTACATGGAACATACTACAGATGAGAATGCGATAAATGAGGAGCTGCTGAAGATACAGGAAATGGTCAGGGCAGTGAAGAAAGATCCGGAGGTGACGGCGGGATATATGCTTAGACATTTGAGGATGATGGAACAGCTGAACAGAATTCGGAAGGAAGGCAGAGCCGAGGGTAAAGCAGAAGGCAAGGCTGAGGGTAAGGCTGAGGGTAAGGCAGAAGGAGAGCTTTATAATAAGATATCTCTGATATGTAAAAAGCTTAAAAAAGGAAAAGGACTGGAACAAATTGCCGAAGAGCTGGAGGAAGAAATCCCTGTTATTGAGTTGATTTATAATAAAGCAAAAACATTTGCTCCGGATTATGATCCCGAGGCAGTTTTTGAACAGATTAGAAAAGATATCTAAAAATGCTGCCGCACCGTTGAAGGGTGTGGCAGCATTTTTTATCTGATGCAGGTTGCAGTCAACAGAAATTATTGAAATAATCTCAATACCATGGAATCCTGCTGCATTTGCTTCTTCAGCATCAGATTTCGGTATTCGCTGAGAAGATCTTCCTTTTTCTGGTCGGAAATTGCCTTCGGCATATCCAGATCCTCGATACGGCTTCTGGAACTTACCTGTTCCAGCGTTGCTGCCGTATTATAATTGTAGGTATGCTCCAGACGATTGGTGGAAGCTCCCAGATTTCCTCTCATGCCGGATACCATTTCTATGGCGCTGTCAATATCATCCAGGCTAAAATTTCCGGAAGTAACATCGAAATCAGCAATTCCCAGCGCCTCCAATGTGGAATTTGCCATACCGATTCTCATGCCGCTTCCGTCGGGATTGGTTGCCAGATGCATATCAGCCATACTTCCGTCCAGCAGCTTTTGCTCGTTCAGAGAAGTTGTTTTGGCCATAGACTGGATGCCTTCTTTTAACTGGTTGATCTCATTCTGATAGTATGATCTGTCAGAAGAGGAAGAAAGTCCGTTCATAGACCGCACTGCAAGATCACGGATTCTCTGCAGGTAATCCATAACACCGCCGAGAGCACCGTCCGCCACATTCAGGGCACCGATACCTTCCTGGGCGTTCTGCCCGCCTACACGGAGACCGTTCTCCTGCTTCTGCATTTTCTGTCCAATAGCAAGTCCTGCCGCGTCATCTGCCGCAGTGTTGATTCGTTTGCCGCTGGAAATATGAGAGTAGGAATTAAAAATACCGTTATTTGCGGATATAGTATTCATAAATTGACCTCCTTTTCACATATGTCCTTTCTACTTATAATCAATTGAATTATACAATCTTTTGGTAAATATTTCAACTGGAAAATTTTCTGTTCCCTGCTGATAAACATGATTTTAGAAAATTTTTCTATAAAGTGCAGACTTTTCTCAGCCAGACTATTGCAAAATGAAGGGAGTACATGTAAGATAAAAATATCAGGCGCTGCATGACTGACGGAAGTGGGATAACCCACAGGAAGTGCAGCGAAAACCAAAGCCGACCGTCTGGGCACCGCGTATGAAGCGCAATGGAAATGCGAGTGTATGTTCCGTTGTACGGCAGTGACAGAACAGCCGGCTTGCTTTGTAAGAGGAAAACTGCGGAACTTAAACAGCAGTTATCCGAAGCCGCACAGAAACATTAACGGCCGTATGATTTAATGGCCGGAAATGGTTCTAAAGGAATTGTGCGGAGAAGGAAAACTGCGGAACTTAAACAGCAGTTTTCCTTCTCCGCACAGAAACATAAACGGCCGTATTTTAATGGCCGGAAATGTTTCTAAAGGAATTGTGCGGAGAAGGAAAACTGCGGAACTTAAAATGAGGAGGACAGTTTTATGCTGCAACTGGAAAAGGAACTGAAAAACAATGTATATCCCGGAAGAGGAATCGTCATAGGACGTTCCGCCGACGGAGAGAAAGCTGTGATCGCGTATTTTATTATGGGGAGAAGCGTGAACAGCCGCAATCGCATCTTTGTGACCGAGGGGGAAGGAATCCGTACTCAGGCATTTGACCCGTCAAAGCTGTCAGATCCCAGTCTGGTCATCTATGCCCCTGTGAGAGTGCGGGGATGTGATACGATTGTGACAAACGGAGATCAGACAGATACCATTTATGAAGGTCTGGAGAACGGACTGACCTTTGAACAGGCTCTGAGGAGCCGGAAATATGAGCCGGACAGTCCTAATTATACTCCCAGGATATCCGGAATTGTGCATATTGAGGCGGGGAACTTTGATTATACGATGTCTATTCTGAAGAGCAATGACGGGGACCCGGCCTGTTGTAACAGATATACCTTTGCATATGACAATCCGGCGGCAGGAGAGGGGCGCTTTATCCATACCTACAGAGAGGACGGGAATCCCCTGCCCAGCTTTTACGGGGAACCGGAGAAGGTCGTCATTGAAGGGGATATTGACAGCTTTGTGAACAGGGTGTGGGAGAGTCTGAACGAGGACAATAAGGTGTCGCTTTTTGTGAGATTTATTGATATTGCCACAGGTGAGAGCGAGACGCGTATCATGAACAAAAATCAATGAGAAATAAAATGCAATTTCGCCTGAAAGGCCTGTTCCATGCAATGATAACTCTTTGCCCAAAAGGGAGAATGTAACAGCGAGACAACGGACATACACAGATTAAGTGCAGAACAGAAAAAGAAAGGAATGTGAATCAAATGAAAGAAATTGAACTGAAATACGGATGTAACCCCAATCAGAAGCCTTCCAGGATTTACATGGAGGACGGAAGCGAGCTTCCGGTAACCGTGTTAAACGGCAGACCTGGATATATCAATTTTCTGGATGCCTTTAACGGCTGGCAGCTGGTAAAGGAGCTGAAAGCGGCGACAGGACTGCCCGCGGCTGCCTCCTTCAAGCATGTGTCTCCGGCGGGGGCGGCGGTGGGGCTGCCGCTGAGCGAAACCCTGGCGAAAATTTACTGGGTGGATGATCTGGGAGAGCTTTCTCCGCTGGCCTGTGCCTATGCCAGGGCCAGAGGCGCGGACAGAATGTCTTCCTTTGGAGATTTCATTGCGTTGTCTGACATATGTGATAAAGATACGGCAAAGCTGATAAAGCGGGAAGTGTCCGACGGCTGCATCGCGCCCGGCTATACGGACGAGGCTCTTGCGCTGCTGAAGGCCAAAAAGGGCGGAAGCTATAATATTATTCAGATTGATGAGAATTATGTTCCTGCACCGCAGGAGAAAAAGCAGGTATATGGAATCACTTTTGAACAGGGACGAAACGAACTGGATGTAAATGGTGACCTGCTGTCCAATATCGTTACGGTGAATAAGGAAATCCCACAGTCAGCGCTGATTGACATGAAAATTGCGCTGATTACATTGAAATATACCCAGTCCAATTCCGTCTGCTATGTGAAGGATGGCCAGGCCATCGGTATCGGAGCAGGTCAGCAGTCCCGCATCCACTGTACGAGACTGGCAGGTACGAAGGCGGATAACTGGTTCCTGCGCCAGTCACCTCAGGTGATGAACCTGCAGTTTGTGGACAGGCTGGGCAGACCGGACCGGGACAATGCCATTGATGTCTACATGGGAGATGAATATATGGATGTGCTGGCGGACGGCGTGTGGGAGAAAACATTCAAGGTAAAACCTCCTGTGTTCACCAGAGAGGAAAAACGTGCCTGGCTTGACGGGATGCAAAACGTGACGCTGGGATCGGATGCGTTCTTTCCTTTTTCGGACAATATTGAGAGAGCATACAAGAGCGGCGTGAAATACATTGCACAGCCTGGCGGTTCCATGCGTGATGACGCGGTGATTGCGTGCTGCGACAAACACAATATGGTGATGGCCTTTACCGGCATCCGGCTGTTCCATCATTGACGCGCCGGCAGGAAAAATCAGGGGAACTCCTGTAAATAACCTGTTGAAAAGTGATGGATGCGTATGATATAATGTACCGTAATGCATGGGCTCTGCAGGAGATGAAAGGTAAGGACAGGAGTATGAGTGAGACAGAATCCAGAAATTTTATAGAAGCGATCATTGACAGGGATCTGGCGGAGGGCGTATGTGACACTGTGCACACCCGTTTCCCGCCGGAACCCAACGGATATCTGCATATCGGACATGCCAAAAGCATTCTTCTGAATTATGGACTGGCCAGACAGTACAATGGCAAATTCAATATGCGTTTTGATGACACAAATCCCACGAAAGAGGATGTGGAGTTCGTGGAATCTATTAAAGAAGACATCCAGTGGCTGGGAGCCGACTGGGAAGACAGGCTCTTCTTTGCGTCGGATTATTTCGGAGAGATGTATGAAGCGGCGGTAAAGCTGATTAAAAAGGGGAAAGCCTATGTGTCGGATCTGACGGCGGAGCAGATTAAGGAATACAGAGGAACACTGACGGAACCGGGCAGGGACGACCCTTTTAACAGCCGCAGCGTGGAGGAAAATCTGGAGCTTTTTGAAGAGATGCGGGAAGGAAAATATGCGGATGGAGAAAAAGTGCTTCGGGCCCGTATCGACATGGCCTCGCCGAATATCAATATGCGGGATCCTGTGATTTACCGTGTGGCGCATATGACACATCACAATACCGGAGATAAATGGTGTATTTATCCCATGTATGATTTTGCACATCCCATCGAGGACGCCATTGAGGGAATTACCCATTCTATCTGTACGCTGGAATTTGAGGATCACAGGCCGCTGTATGACTGGGTTGTGAGAGAACTGGAATATCCCAGTCCGCCGAAGCAGATAGAATTTGCGAAATTGTACCTGAAAAATGTGGTGACAGGGAAGCGGTATATCAAGAAGCTTGTGCAGGAAGGGATTGTGGACGGCTGGGATGACCCCAGGCTGGTGTCCATTGCCGCTCTGCGCAGACGTGGATTCACGCCGGATTCCATCAGGAAATTCGTGGAGCTCTGCGGTGTGTCCAAAGCGCACTCCACAGCAGATTATGCCATGCTGGAGTACTGTATCCGGGAGGATTTAAAGGCAAAGGCTCCCCGCGTGATGGCAATTCTGGACCCGGTGAAGCTGATTATTGATAATTATCCTGAGGGACAGACAGAGATGCTGACCGTAGGGAACAATCCGGAGAACGAGACCCTGGGCAGCAGAGAGGTCCCCTTTGGAAGAGAGCTGTATATTGAGCGGGAAGACTTTATGGAGGAGCCCCCGAAGAAATATTTCCGTATGTTCCCGGGCAATGAAGTGCGGCTGATGAACGCTTATTTTGTGAAATGTACAGGCTGCGTTAAGGATGAGAATGGAAAGATTACACAGGTACACTGTACCTATGATCCGGCTTCCAAAGGAGGGAACAGTCCTGACGGAAGAAAAGTAAAAGGCACAATTCACTGGGTGGCGGCTTCCACGGCCGTTCCGGCGGAGATACGTCTGTATGAGAATATCATTGATGAGGAGAAGGGTGTATATAATGTGGAGGATGGAAGCCTTAATCTGAATCCGAATTCTCTCACTGTTATGAAGAATTGCCGCGTGGAACCGAGCCTGACCGGAGCGGTAAGCCCGGAGCGATTTCAGTTTGTACGGCAGGGATTCTTCTGTGTGGACTCCCGGGATTCCAGACCGGACGGTCTTGTCTTTAACAGAATTGTATCTCTGAAAAGCTCTTTTGTATTACCCAAAGAGAATTAAAAGGCATGGCAGCCTGGATTTGCAATGTGCGGCAAGCAATCGAAACTTTTTTGATTTACCCATAGTATGTCTGCCTGATATGCTGGATTCTGCAGGTTCGGCATATACTGAACGGCAGGCTGCGGAAAGGTATGAGGGGTGAGATGGGGATTTTTTCAGGGTTAAAAAATCTTGGGCTGGGGAATATGGAAGGCCTGAACCTTTTTGAGGAGCCGAAAAAGGAGGAGAGCAGGAGTAAACCTGCTCCTGTTGCTCCGCCAAAGCCTCAGGAGAAGGACCTGATTTATGACAGATCTTTTGTCTGCCCGGTGTGTGACAGTTCCTTTACGGCTAAAATCATGAAGACAAGCAAGGCGCGGATGCTGGGATCAGACCAGGACCTGCGGGCCAGATACGAGAATATTGATGCCGCCAAATACGAGGTGGTAATGTGCCCTGTCTGTGCCTATGCCGCGTTGATTCGGTACTTTACCAATGTGACATCGGCTCAGGCGAAATTAATTAAGGAAAAAATCAGCCAGACAGTACATCTTACTGCCTATGACGAAGAGACTTACAGTTATGAGCAGGCTATGGAGCGCTATAAACTGGCGTTGGTAAATGCAGTGGTAAAACGTGCGAAAACAAGTGAAAAGGCATATATCTGTCTGCGCAATGCCTGGCTGCTCAGGGGCTATGGAGAGAGCCTGCGGGAGAAGGAGAATCCGGACACAAAGTTGATTGAAGATCTGGAAAAGCAGGAGAATGAGTTCCTGGAGAATGCATACAGGGGATTCACGGAGGCCAGACAGAGCGAAATGTTTCCCATATGCGGAATGAATACCATCACCATTGACTATCTGTTGTCCGTTCTGGCTATACGGTTTAAAGAGTATGATGTGGCGACCAAATTGCTGAGCACTGTCATCACTTCTTCCGGAGCCAACGCGCGTATCAAGGATAAGGCCAGAGAGATGAAGGAGCAGATTCTGCGGGAGCAGAGCAGGAAGTAAAGCAGGTGGGGAAGAAGCTTGAATAAAATGACTTTTCAGCTGCGTACAGACGGCGGGAATTGTCTGTATGAGCAGATTTATGAACACATTAAAAAGGAAATCAGGGAGAGGAAGCTGCTCGCGGGAGAGAAGCTTCCTTCTACACGTTTTCTGGCGGAATATCTGCAGGTGGCCAGAAGTACAGTGGACTGTGCCTATGGTCAGCTGCTCAGTGAAGGCTATATAGAGTCCCGACCCTGTAAGGGATATTTTGTATGTCCCATGGAGGATCTGTTTTTTCTGGAGGAAGAAAGTGCATCCGGGGCGGAAGAGAAGCACAGTTCACTTTCCGGAGCGGAGCGGACAGGCAGGACAGATCCGGGAAAGCAGCCGGGAAAAGCGGAAGCGGTGGGAGAAGGGAAATTTTCTGTGGATTTTTCTCCTTTTGACATTGATATGTCAGGGTTTCCCTTCGGCGTCTGGAAGAAAATCACGAAAAATATACTCACATATGCAAACAGCGACTTGTTTGCCAAGGGGGAATCTCAGGGGGATGAAGAGCTGCGCAGAACCATTGTCAGATATCTGCATTCTTCCAGAGGCGTGAACTGCAGGCCGGAACAGGTTATCGTGGGAGCCGGAAATGATTACCTGCTTCTTCTGTTGGAGAAGATACTGGGCCGGCATATTCGCATTGCCATGGAAAATCCCACCTATAAGAGATCATACAGAATGTTTCAGTCTTTCGCGTACCGCATAGCAACCGTGGATATGGACGAGTCCGGCATGCGGGCGGATAAGCTCGGAGAAGCAAAAGTCAGCGCCGCCTATGTCATGCCATCTCATCAGTTTCCCACAGGAACGGTGATGCCCATCGGAAGGAGAATGGAGCTGTTGAAGTGGGCGGACGGGGAACCGGACAGATACCTGATTGAGGATGATTACGACAGTGAATATCGGTTTCGCGGCAAACCGATTCCGGCGCTGCAGGCCTCGGACCGGCACGGCAGGGTGATTTATATGGGGACATTTTCCAAAGCGATTGCGCCGGCCATTCGTATCAGCTTTATGGTTCTGCCGGATAAGCTGCTGGAAAAATATCGCAGAGATTTCTCCTTTTATTCCTGTACGGTATCGCGTATCGACCAGAGTATACTGAATGAATTCATCCGCGACGGGTACTTTGAACGCCATCTGAATAAGATGAGAAAAATATACCAGGCAAAGCATGAGCTTCTGCTGGAATGCCTGCAGCCCATGCGGAAAGATTTCCTGATATCCGGAGAGAATGCGGGATTGCATATTCTGCTGACGGCGAAGCGGGGGATGCCGGAGCGGGAACTGGTGAAACAGGCTGCGGAAAAAGGCGTGCGGGTTTACGGACTGTCGGAAAGCATGGTGGAGGAGGCACCCGACAGCGCCACGGTTCTGCTGGGATTCGGCGGCCTGACAGAGAGAGAGATCGAAGAAGGAACAAGGCTTTTGAGAGAAGCCTGGGAACAATAGAAGCAGGGAAATGTGTCTCAAAAGCAGAAGGGCCGCTGTTCAGCGGCTCTTCTCAGTTATCATTGATGGGCGGTTCCTCGTCGGAACTGTCTTCTTCGTCAAAAAATTCTTCCACACTTTCTTCGTTCTTATCCGTGCTCTGTGCCACCTGCTCTGACAACGGGGTAAAGGAGCTCTCCTGCTTTTCAGGAACCTCCTCTTTCTCATCAGCAGATTCTGCGGAGGCGTCTTCCGGATTCAGTGAGACATAGCTGCGGGAGCTTTCGGATTCCGCTTCGGAATCATCGCTGAAATCATCATAATCTTCGTCGACGATTTCCTTTGCAGATTCCTTTTTCATAAAGTAATAAACAGCGGCGGCAGCAGAACCCACTGCAGCGGTAAAGAGTAGAAATTTTCCAAATTTTCTGGCCATAGGTAACTCCTTTCAATTGGTTGTTTATACCAATTAATATTAATACTATTTTGCAGAATTGAAAAGGGAATATACACAAATTTATGAAAAATTTTAGGATTTCATTCCCCGGAGGGGAGGGAGTATGGTATAATGATTCTGCATTCGCAGAATACAAGTCAGCCTGCGCTGACTTGCCATCACTGCGTGATGCATTATACCTGGAAGTCCATGGCTTGAAAAGTAAATGCCCCTTCGGGGCGCTTCCTTTTCTGCGCACATGGTATAATATGCACATATGCCCGGCATGAAGCGGCCGAATGGCCATCCATACCATGATTGAACTATAATCATGGTATAATGATTTTATCATAATCAGGAGCACCGGAAATGAACAGTAAGTTTTTTGATCTGAAAAAAGAAAAGCAGGACAGAATGATTAACGCCGCGCTGAAGGTATTTGCGCTTCAGGGCTACCGCCATGGCAGTACGGACGACATTGTCAGAGAAGCCGCCGTCAGCAAGGGACTTCTGTTTCATTATTTCGGCAGTAAGCTGGGTGCTTATCGCTTTGTCTATGATTACAGCGTCAGGTATATGAACCTGGAACTGCGGTCCACTGTAAATGCCGGTGAGAAGGACCTTTTCACTGTCATGAAACAAATCGAATATGCCAGGATGCGGGCCATGAAGGGCTATCCTTATATGCAGCAGTTTCTGAATCGTTCTCAGTGGGAGGACTCCTGTGAGGCGCTTTTGTCTGTGGAGGAGAAACGCAGCGACCTGGCAGAGACTTATGCCACAATCGGGAATCAGATTGATTACGATGCGCTGCCCGGGGGCGTGGACGGCGAAAAGCTGCGGAAGATGCTGGACTTTACCGTCAAGGGACTGCTGGCAGAGCGATTCCAGGACGCTTCCTTTCAGCCGGAAATGCTGTACGAGGAAATCTGCGGTTATCTGGACATGATTCGGAATATGATATATGAAACAGGTTCCTTCATTCCCGATGAGAATCCTGTGTGATGAATTCTCATTGGGAACGATTTCAGAGGGAATGCCGGTGGTTTATTTGGGCTTGTAAGGGCCGTCCGCCGGATAGCCGCCCTTTAGTTTCTGCATGCCGCGCTGGATGGCGTCTCTGGAGTTCTTCCAGTCGGCGTCTTTGTTGCGGTAATCGAATTTTTCCACCATCCAGGCCACATCTTCCGCCAGACGTGCCATGTTGTTCTCCATCAGGGGGAACATGGTGTGATAAAAGCTGTCTTTTTCACTGTTTGACAGTCTGCTGTCAGACGCTTCGCACAAGTCTCCGAAGTGATGGAGGCAGAAGCCTTTCCCGTTTTCGATTTTTTTCCGGAATTCTTCGTCCTGCTTCCACAGATAGAAAAAGGTATCCATGTACCGGGTGTAGGTGTCGGCGAAATGACTGCATATGTAACAGGAATTTTCTTTCTCCTTTACCCACATGCCGATGGCATTGCCGCCTTCTGCCGCCTTGCGGAATTTATCCTTAAAGGAGGATTTGCCGGGGCGGAAATGGGAGAACTCATTTTTCATCTCACTGATGATTTTCTGATAGTGGGTTTTCAGAATCCAGGCGTTGCCCAGGGTATTGCCGTAATCGAACATTTTCTGGAAATGCTGTCTGCAGAAACCTGCCTTATCCGTCATCTCACGGATGTCGGCTTCCATGTAGGAGGAACCGCTGCCCAGCACAAAGTCCAGCAGGTCCTGCTCCACATTTCTCTCAATAAAGCAAAAGGGACATTCGTCACCTGCATTGACGGCGTCATTTAAGGGGATGGTGTATAATTGTTCTTTCATAAAAATCCTTTCTATTGTGAATAATAATTCGCTTTACCATTGTGTGCGGGTCTCTTTCTGTACCTTTGCCGCACAGACTCATGGTCTCTTCCATCAGTTTACAACAGTTTTTACATAATTGCTACATTTTTGTGACAAGTCGCTTTTTTAAATTAATTTTTTTTAAGTTGAAAAGTGGTGTGAGGAAGGATAATATAGTAGTAATGAAGTTACGAAAGATGTGATAATTCTTGGTATTCAGCAGTATAGAATTCTTACTCTTTTTTCTTCCGCTTTTTTTGCTGGCATATGCACTGACCCCGGATAAAATGAAAAACATGACACTCCTGTCAGGGAGTCTTGTTTTCTATGCGCTGGGAGAACCGCGGTCTCTGTTGATCCTCATGATATCCGTGGTGGTCAATTATTTTATCAGTCTGCATCTGGGGCGAAGAGAAAGACTAAAGGGAAAAAATAAGAAAAGAAATAAAAGATTGGAAAGAAGACGCAGATTGCTGTTGATTACGGCGATTATGCTGAACCTGATGCCGTTGGCATTTTTTAAAGGCGGACTGGGGGAAAGAGGTCTTCCGCTGGGAATCAGCTTTTATACGTTTCAGCTTTTATCTTATTTGATTGATCTGTACCGCAGCGGCCGGAAGGGGGAACCCTCCTTTGTGGTATTTGCCACTTATATTACCATGTTCCCACGTCTGCTCTCGGGGCCCATTGTCTACTACAGCGAGGTAGAGACGGCGCTGCACAGGCGTAAGTTCACGGTTCCCGGTGTGCAGGAGGGATTGAAAGTCTTTACCATGGGACTGGCGGCAAAGGTGATGCTGGCAGACAGAATCGGGCTGCTCTGGCAGGAAGTGCAGGTAACCGGATTTGAGAGTATCTCTACTCCGCTGGCGTGGCTGGCGGCGGTTGCCTACTCTCTGAAGATTTACTTTGACTTTTACGGTTATTCGCTGATGGCCAGAGGCCTGGGGAAGATGCTGGGGTTTGAACTGCCGGAAAATTTCCGCACGCCGTATATGGCAGGCTCTGTGAGAGAATTTTATCGGAGATGGCATATAACCCTGGGCAGATGGTTCTGTAACTATGTGTATATTCCTCTGGGCGGTAACCGCAGAGGAGAATTCCGGACTGTCTGTAATCTGCTGGCAGTCTGGTTTCTGACGGCAATCTGGCATGGAGGTACGGCAAATTTTCTGATTTGGGGAATGCTGCTTTGGCTGGCGATTGTGCTGGAGAGACAGCTGAATCGTCTGGGTGTGTGGAAGTACCTGGAGAAGGGGCCCGGGAAGCTGCTTGCTTTTCTTTATCTGTGGGCATTTATTCCTGTGACCTGGATTTGCTTTGCCGTCACGGACATCAATCAGCTCCAGATTTTTCTGGGAAGGATGTTCCATGTGGTTGACGGCATACGGGTCAGCGCGGGGGACTGGCTGAAGGCGCTGACGAATTATGGATGGCTGTTTGCCGTGGGAGGCTTTGCCTGTACGGCGGCGGTACAGAAGCTGTTCCGACGGTTTAAGGACACTTTGCCGGGAATGGTTTTCCTGGTTCTGCTTTTCTGGTGGTGTGTCTGGAGACTGCAGAGAGAGGGGCAGAATCCGTTTATGTATCGGGATTTCTGACGGATTGAGACATCGTGAAAGTGAGATGTGTTTTGAATGATAAAATGGCTGAAAAAGTGGTCTTATATGATTATGCTTGTGGGCACAGGTGCGGTGTATCTGAACAGTGTGGATAACTGGCAGGTATATGCGAAGCCGCTTATGCGGATTCAGAGCTGGTATGAGGATTCCGGGCTGGGGAATCTGTTCGCAGCCGGCGGAGGAATCACAGAGGGAGGCGGCTCGGAGAACAGTGCCGGCGGGCAGGAGGGAGCGGCTGCCGGAGAGGATACCAGTTCCGGGGCAGGAGAAAGCGGGAATGTCCCCGGTACAGGGGATGTACCGGACAGCGATCCGGCGCAGAACCCGGGGGAAGGCCCGTCCGTTGTGGGCGAGGAGGGCAGTCATCTGCCCGGGGAGGAAGGTTTTGGCCCGACGGAGGGAGAAGCTGCCGGGGAAGGCACCGCAGATGGAAGCAATGGACTTCCTTCGGGCGGAGAGACAGGAGAAGGAACGGGAGCTTCCAATGAGAACGGGGCAGGGACAGAACCTTCCGCAGGCGGAATGCCGGAGGAACCGTCGGAAAGCAGTGAGCCGGTGTATATGGCTGTGGAGGATGATTATTTTTCGGATGCCGTGTTTATCGGAGATTCCAGAACTGTGGGCATGTTTGAGTACGGCGGACTGGAAGAGACGGCTGCCTTTTACGCCTCTACAGGACTGACGGTATATAAGATGTTTGATTCCGAAATTGTGTCCGTGCCCGGTGAAAAAAGGAAGATAAGTGTGGAGGAAGCGCTGCAGCAGAATGCTTTTGCCAAAATTTATCTCATGATCGGCATCAATGAGATGGGAACAGGCACAGTAGAGAGCTTTCTGGAGGCATACCAGGGAGCGGTGGCACATCTGCGGGAGCTGCAGCCGGATGCAATCATCTACCTGCAGGGAATTATCAGGGTGACATCGGAGCGGTCTGCACAGGGGGATTACATTAATAATGAGGGAATTGACGCCAGAAATGAGGGAATCGCACAGCTTGCCGACAACGAGACAATTTTCTATCTGGACGTGAATCCGCTGATCTGTGACGAGACAGGGGGAATGATACCCGATTATACCTTTGACGGCGTACATCTGAAAGCGAAATATATCGAAATCTGGAAAGATTATTTGAAGTCTCATGCAATATCTTCTTGACTGTTGGGTGACGAGACATTATCATAGTCTGTGGATAACAGTTCAGCGGGTCGGAGAGACCGGCTGAACTGTTCACTGCAAACGGCGTCAGAGGGGGAAGCCATTGGCAGATTATGGAAGCCATCTGACAGACAGGACAGTCGTGTGGACAAAAGTGCGGAAATTGCGACTGTAAACAATTCAGGAGGAAGAGTTCATGAGCAGAGAAATGAAAACCGCTCCCGGCGGAAAGAGTATCGGTGATACTCCGATTTATGATGCGAAAAGTCTGGGGGCACCTAAGGTCATTGTACTGGGAATACAGCATATGTTCGCCATGTTCGGCGCCACCATACTGGTACCCATGCTGACCGGTCTTGACGTATCCACCACATTATTATTCGCGGGTCTGGGTACCCTGCTGTTCCATTTACTGACCAAAGGAAAAGTACCCGCATTCCTTGGTTCTTCTTTTGCTTTTCTGGGCGGCTATGCGGCAATTGCTCCCATGGCGGACGCATCCGGAAATGCCATGGACAATTCGACGCTTCTTCCGTACGCCTGCTTCGGTGTGGCCTGTGCGGGTCTGGTATATCTTCTGCTTTCCCTTTTGATTAAAATATTCGGTACCGGCAAGGTGATGCGTTTTTTCCCTCCTATTGTCACAGGGCCTATTATCATTGCCATCGGCCTGACACTTTCTCAGTCGGCCATTGACAACTGCTCAGCAGACTGGCTGATTGCTGTGGTGGCCATTGCACTGGTGATTATCTGCAATATCTGGGGTAAGGGAATGGTGAAGATTGTCCCCATTATTATCGGCGTCATCGGCTCTTATGCGCTGGCAGCGGTACTGAACAGGGTTGATTTCACTGCTGTGAAGGAAGCGGCGTGGATCGGGTTCCCCGTTCACTGGAACAGGACGGCATTCTGGGCGTTGTCTGACGGGAATGTATCCCTGCTGATCACCTCTGTCATTACCATTGTGCCCATTGCACTGGCTACCATTGTGGAGCATATCGGAGACGTTTCCGCCATATCATCTACAGTAGGGAAAAATTATATAAAGGATCCGGGACTGCACAGAACACTTCTGGGTGACGGACTTGCAACCATTATGGCAGCCATGTTCGGCGCGCCGGCCAATACTACCTACGGTGAGAACACAGGTGTACTGGCTCTGACAAAGGTGTTCGATCCGCTGGTCATCCGGATGGCGGCGCTGTTCGCCATTTTGTTCTCCTTTTCGCCGAAGTTTGCCGCTGTTATCGGATGTATGCCCACTGCTACCTGCGGCGGCGTGTCCCTGGTGCTTTACGGCATGATTTCCGCAGTGGGAGTCCGCAATATTGTGGAGACGCAGGTGGACTTTGCGAAGAGCCGCAATGTGATTATTGCCGCCCTGATACTGGTGCTGTCCATCGGCATCAACTATAGCGCGGCGGGTGCGGTGGCTTTCTCTGTGGGAGAACTGACCATCCGGTTTTCCGGCATCGCTGTGGGTGCTTTGACAGGAATTATTCTGAATGCCGTGCTGCCGGGAAAGGATTATAACTTTGATGATGACAACCCGAAACACACAGGAGTAGACTTCGCCGTACGCGGCCGCTCGGATAAGTAAAGGGGGACTAAATCAGGAGGCCATTTGTCTATGAAAGTAATTGACATGCACTGTGATACCATCAGCGGACTGCTTGCTCTGAAGGAGCAGGGAGAGCCGGAGGGACTCCGGCAGAACAACCGTCATATTGATTTGCTGCGGATGAAGGAAAGCAGATATCTGATCCAGAATTTTGCTTTGTTTGTCCCTCTGAAGAGCGTCTCCGACCCCTGGGAGCAGGTGTGCAGCCTGTACCGGCTTTATCAGGAAGAGCTGGAGCAAAACAGGGACATTCTGGCGCCGGTACTTTGCTTTTCCGATATTCAGAAGAACGAAGCGGAGGGAAGGCTGTCGTCTCTGCTCACGGTGGAAGAGGGCGGCGTATGTAAAGGAGAGCCGGAGAAGCTCAGGGAATTGTATCAGATGGGCGTCCGCATGATGACGCTTACCTGGAATTTTGACAATGAAATCGGCCATCCCAATCTGAATTCTTCCCGGTATGCGGAAAAGGTGAAATCGGTAATGGAAGCCTGGAAGAACTGTGATTCTCATGTCTCTGCACAGGAGAGAGAGGAGAAAAGACAGGCGGCGGAAGCTGCCTTTGCAGGCTATTATCACACGCCTGATCTGACCGGCGGACTGACTGAGAAGGGCAGGGAAATGGTGGCGGAGATGGAGAAGCTGGGGATGATTCCCGACGTGTCTCATCTCTCCGATGCCGGATTTTATGATGTGCTGGAAGCGACCGGGAAGCCTTTTGTGGCCAGCCACTCCAATGCCAGAGCCGTATGTCCCTGTGTGCGGAATATGACAGATGACATGATTCGGAAGCTCTCTGAGCGGGGCGGCGTCATGGGACTGAATTTCTGTGCGGATTTTCTGGAGGAGAAGCCTCTGGGAGAGAGAAATCCGGGAACCATAGCGGCGGTGGTACGCCATGCGAAGCATATTGTTTCTGTGGGCGGAATCGAAGTGCTGGGGCTTGGAAGCGATTTTGACGGCATTGACACTCACGAAGAGCTGCCGGGGGCCCAGAGCATGGACAGACTGTGGAGTGCTCTCTGTGCAGCCGGATTCTCCGAGGACCAGGCAGAGAAGATTTTCTGGCGGAATGTGCTGCGGGTATATCGGGATACGTTATGAGAAGGCAGGGGGAATTGTGAAGGCAAGCAAGAAGAGAATTACACTTGATTTAACGAAGCCGGAGAAGACAGCGCTGGTAGGTAAGGCGCTGTCTTCGGAGGTGCGGCTGGAGATTTTAAAGCTGCTGATAGAACATTCGGCCAATATCAGTGAAATCGCGGCTGCGGTGGGACTGCCTGCTTCCTCCGCGGCGCTGCATGTGAAGGTGCTGGAGGAGGCGGGCATGATATCGCTGGTGGAAAAGCCGGGAGTGCGCGGCGCACAGAAGGTGTGCGGTATGGCATTTGAAGACATCTATTTTGACGCATTCCGGCATAAAGCAGATCATGCGGACGGAAAAGTGCTGCAGTTTCCCATGCCTGTGGGCAATTATTTTGATTGTGAAATAGCGGGCAACTGCGGGATTATCAGTGAAAAGGGATACCTGGGTGTAGAGGATTTTGTCTCCAGCTTTTACTGTCATGACAGGCATGAGGCACAGCTTCTCTGGTTTAACACGGGATATCTGGAATATCGTTTTCCGACATACCTGATGAAGAACGCCATAATCAGGGAGGTGGCTTTTTCCTTTGAAATCTGCTCAGAGGCACCGGGCTATCAGAATGACTGGCCGTCGGATATTACCGTATGGGTGAACGGACAGGAAGTAACCACCATTCATTCCAAAGGGGATTTCGGCGGCAGAAGAGGGCGGCTGAATCCGGAGTGGTGGGGAGATTCCATGACACAGTACGGAGAATACAAGACGATTAAGGTCAACCAGCTTGGATGCTATGAAAATGATGTGAAGTGTTCAGAGAAAAACCTGGACACGCTCTGCCTGCGGGAAGGCAACTATATCAGCTTTAAGCTGGGAGTTCAGCCTGATGCGGCCCATGTGGGGGGAATGAATCTCTTCGGAGAAAAGTTCGGAGATTATGCCCAGGGGCTTGTGATGAATGTGAAAATTGACAACAGTCAGACAGAGCGGGAAACTCACTAAAAAGGGGGCTGTGACAGCCCCCTGACTTTTTATCTTATTCTTTTTCATCGTTGTAAAGTTCCATAACGATGTCCTGGGGATAATCCCCGAATTTCTCTCCAAACAAGTTAAATCCACCACAATATCTGGCATCTCGTTTTGATTCCAGTCTGAATTTGATGTAATCGCCGTAAGGCACTCCCAATGTGTAGATATTTTCCCTGCTGACCTGAATACCATCGATGTAACAGGCTTTATCTGTGATTTCAAAGGTGCGCAGTTCGCCGTACTGGCTGGAAGTGGCATACCACCAGTCGGGATTCAGGACGCCTTTGCGCCCGCCGAAATCGCCCCTGCAGTGCAGAATGCCAATCTCATGAGTGTTGACGGAAATTGTGATATCGGAAGGCCAGTCGTTATTGTATCCCAAAGCTTCAGAACAGATTTCAAAAGAGAATCTGACACGGTTTACAGAATTGCCTTTAAAAAATGTATTGGAGAATCGGTATTCCAGAAAACCACAGCTGAGCCATATAAGCTGAGCCCTGTATCTGGAAGGGCTGACAAAGACACTGATATTATCCTCAAATCCCAGATTATTCTGCTCTGATGCCATGCCGCAGGAAGGCATCACACTATAGTCAAAATAACTGCCTACGGGCATGGATTCCCGATACAGATAATCAGGAAGTGCGGCATCTTCTTCCTGGAACATATTAATCTGTATTTTATCAATCTGAATGCTGCATAACTTCTGAGAGCCTTTGGAACCGGGGATGGGCCGGACGAAAATCAGGCCGGCGTTTTCCAGAACTCTGATATGCAGTGCGGTGCTGGAAAGAGGAAGCTTAAAAGCTGCCGCAATCTCAGAGATTATGGCAGGTGATTTGGCCAGGTATTCCAGGATTTCCAGGCGTACGGGAGCGGAAAGCGCTTTGCCTACATTGGAGAGTGTTTCCGTATTTTTTAAATTTAGGAGCAGAGTCTGTTTCATAAGGAAAAGTCCTTTCTGTCTGATGAATATGTATGCAATCGTTTAGCCGGAGGCGAAAACGGTCCATATGTTTGAAGGTTCAATATTGGCTATTATAACAAATCTGTAGATAAAAATCAAATTCCTGCAAATAAAAATATAATATATGTATAAAATGGAGTTGATTAAAATATAAAATATGGAAATAAATGGAAGATAAATAGGTAATATTACAAAAATAATTAAAAAATAATTGACATCATTAGATAAATAGTATATTATATAGAAAAATAAATACATAAAATATATAGAAATAAAAATATAAAAACGGAATACAAGAAAGAAATAAGACAGAATTTATGCTTTAAACCAGGAGGCTGGCAGAACACAATTTTTTATGTAAAAGAGGAGGGTTATGATGCGAGGCAGAAAGAGAAAGGGAGATGTCAGGCGTACGCTTGTCAAGGCATGGAACTACAAATGGGTCTACATTATGCTTTTGCCGGTAATCGTATATTTTATCGTATTCCGGTATGCGCCCATGTATGGAATTACTATTGCTTTCAAGGACTACAATATCTTTCAGGGTGTCTTCAAGAGTGAATGGGCAGGATTTTCCGTGTTCCGGAAGATTTTCGCAAATAAGAATTTCTGGTCGGCGATTAAGAATACTTTCCTGCTGAACTTTGCGGCGCTGGCAGTCAGTTTTCCGCTCACCATTATCGTGTCGCTGATGCTGAATGAAATCAGAGGGGTGAAGTTCAAGAAAGTGACACAGTCTGTACTTTATCTTCCCCATTTCATATCCTGGGTTGTGGTGGCCGGTATTGCGACGAACCTGTTTGCCCTGCAGGAGGGAACCATTAACGCTGTCCTGCAGAGAATAGGACTGGAACCCGTTCCTTTTCTGAGCAGCGAAGGCTGGTGGATATTTACCTATGTAATCTGTAATGTGTGGAAGGAAATCGGCTGGGGAACCATTATCTATCTGGCAGCCCTGACCGGGGTGGATGAGAGCCTTTATGAAGCGGCTTATCTGGACGGTGCTTCCAAGTTTCAGCGTCTGGTCTACATAACGGTTCCCAGTATCAAGTCAGTGATTGTGACCATGCTGATTCTCAATATATCGAAAATGATGTCTATCGGACTGGATGCGCCTTTGCTTCTGGGAAATTCCAGGGTGATGGGCGTCTCGGAAGTAATCAGTACCTATACATACAGAATCGGTATTGAAAAAGCGCAGTACAGCCAATCCACTGCCATTGGTCTGTTTCAGTCAGTGGTTAACATTGTGATTCTGCTTGCCGCCGATAAATTTGCGAAAGCAATCGGCGAGGAAGGGATTATATAGGAGGTGAGAGCATGGCTGCGAAAACTGCAGGAAAGAAAAAGAAATTCTCAATTGGTATGGCTGTCATTTATGTCCTGATTACCCTGCTGGCCTTTGCATGTCTGTATCCGTTTCTGAATGTGCTGGCCTGTTCCCTCAGCGGATATAATCCGGTGCTTTCAGGGAAGGTGACTTTTTACCCGATAGATTTCACCATAGAGGCATATAAGCAGATTCTGGGAAGGACCACAATCTGGACCGCCATGAGAACTACGGTTCTGATCACTTTGCTGGGCACGGCTTTGAGCCTGGTGCTTACCATTCTTGCGGCCTATGGCCTTTCCATTCAGGATTTGCCGGGCAGGCGTGTGATGACAGGTTTTATTCTGTTCACCATGTATTTCGGCGGCGGCATGATTCCCACCTTTCTGGTGGTAAAGGGCGTGGGGCTGTACAATACGCTGGGAGCACTTTTTATTCCACAGTCCATCAGCGTATTTAACTTTATTGTCATGAGGACATTTTTCAGAGAACTGCCGGACAGTCTCCAGGATGCGGCACGGATAGACGGTGCTTCGTATATGCAGGTGCTGTTTAAAATCGTTCTTCCGCTTTCTCTGGCAGTGATTGCCACCATCGGATTGTTTTATGCGGTGGGCTACTGGAATTCCTACTTTGACGCGTTGATTTATATTCAGGACGGCGACAAATATACCCTGCAGCTCAGACTGAGAAATATGCTGTTCGGGAGCGAGCTGGGAAATGCAGCCGATGATGTGGGCGGGACGGTGGTAATGCCTCAGTCTCTGAAAATGGCTACGGTAGCAGTATCCACCATTCCGATTCTGATTGTCTATCCCTGGCTGCAGAAGTATTTTGTCAAGGGTGTCATGCTGGGGTCTGTGAAAGGATGAAAATGGATGAAAACCGTAAAAGGTATTAAAGAAAACCTTACGGTATTCATAGATTATTCTTAATTAAGAAAGGAAGGTATCATTATGAAAAAGAAACTGATTTCAGGGCTGCTGACAGTATCGCTTCTGGCTGCATTACTTACCGGATGCGGCAATGGAGATTCCCAGTCGGGCAGTTCGGCTGCGGGCGGATCCAGTGCGGCTGCCAACAACTCTTCCGAAGAGACATCCGGGGGGGGCAGAAGGCGAACAGTCTGAATCTGCCAGCCAGTACCAGACCACATTCGGGTCCAAACAGTTTGACGGGGTGACAATTCAGGTGGAGCTGTGGGATCGTGAGAACAGCCCCGAGGGATCTACAATCACAGACAATAAGTGGACCAGGTACATTCAGGAGAAAATGAGTGCGGTGGGCATTAACGTGGAATTTGTCACAGTGCCCAGAGGAGACGAAGTCAACTGGCTGCGCAGCGCCATGGCAGGAGACACGGCTCCGGATATCGTTCTGACCTATACTTATTCCATTGCCCAGGAATACTATGAGCAGGGCGGTGTATGGGATTTGTCCGAGTTTGTGGATGGCGCTGACCAGGCCCTGAACATGAAGTCCTATCTGGGGCAGGATGTCATTGACTACGGCAGGCTGACAGGCGGCGAGGAGCTTTGCGGTATTATTGCCAGACGTGCCACCACGGCCAGAAGCAATTTCTATGTGAGAAAAGACTGGATGGATGAACTGAATCTGCAGGTACCCACCACAACGGATGAACTGTATGACTTTGTGGAGAAGATGGTGAAGGAAAATCCGGATGGAAGAACTGATATCATCGGAACCAGCACGTGGGATGACGGATATTTCCTTGCGGCATTCTCCAAACTGGCTACCGACCCTACGGAATCTCTGATTGCCTGCAAACTTACAAGAGATTATTTTGACGAAGGCATGAAAGAGCTGTACAAATTTAAGAACAAACTGTATAATAATGGATTGATGGACCAGGAATATTATGCGCGTTCCGGCGATGACTTTACCAGTTTTATCGTGAACGGCAGATATGCGACCTTTGAGGATCATGTGATTGCCAGTGTGGATCTGTCCAGAGGCAGCAGACTGCAGACTCTGCAGGAGAACGATCCCTCGGCTGACCTGGTATCCATTCCGCCTCTGCAGAATATCTGGGACGGAAAGCAGTACAGTACCATTTACTCTCCCGGCGGACTGATCGCATTCTGCCCGAAGAGTGCGGATGCGGAGACAGTGGAAGCCTGCATGACCTATCTGGACTGGCTGTGCACGGAAGAAGGCGGTTTCGTGATTTCTCATGGATTTGAAGGCGAGCACTATAATCTGGAGGAGGGAGCTCCTATCGTGATTGATGCGGCTTATAACTCCAAGGACAAGGACTGGGTCAACGTGGACCTGTTCCTCACCGGAAACTCGGGTTATTTTGCAGATCCCAGTATCTTCAGCAAGAGCACGGCGTTCAAGTATCCCGGATATGAGGATCACGTCATTGCGGATTACGAGCATGCTCTGACAGGCGATTATATCAATGATATTGATGACTCTCTGTACACATCACCTTCTCAGCCGGAGCTGGCCGCAGACATCAATCTGGTGAAGGAAGAGTGGGTTGTAAAGCTGATTACCTGTCCGGAAGCGGAATTTGAAGACAACTATGCGTCCTATATGGCAGCATTGAAGGATGCGGGGGTAGAAACCATTGAGCAGGAGCGGAGAGATCATTTTGCAGGAAACTGATGAAAACCAGTCAATAATTTAACGATAGGGAGGGCTGCTGCAGATTACACAGCAGCCTTTCTTGCTATAAGTGAAATCAGCACTGAAATTGGAGGGATAGAAATGCTTTTTACAAGTAATCTGGCAGAGGCGCCATTTGCAAAGGACCCGGCTGTAGTAAGGCTGGGAGAGCGTTATTTCCTTTACTACAGTGTGTACTTTGGGGATACGCTGGGAATCGGGATCGCGTTTTCCGAGGATATGGAACAGTGGCAGGAATATGGACGGTTTCCCATAACACAGGAGTGTGAGAGCACCGGTGTGGGAGCGCCGGGAGCTGTTGTACGGGATGGAAAAGTTCATCTGTTTTATCAGACTTACGGCACCTGGGAAAAAGATGCCATCTGCCACGCCTGGTCGGCGGATGGCCTTCATTTTGAGAAGGACGAGAGCAATCCCGTCTTCCGACCGACGGCAGACTGGTGCTGCGGACGGGCTATAGACGCGGATGTCTGCCGATTTAAGGACAGGTATTATCTGTATTTTGCCACCAGGGATCATGAAATGCGGATTCAGAAGCTGGGAGCGGCGTGGACGTCGCTTACGTCGGATTTCTCCCGTGACAGCTGGACCCAGGCCTGCAGACACGCGGTGTTGGCGCCGGAGATGGTCTGGGAGCAGGAATGCACGGAAGCGCCGGCCTGTGTGACAGATGGAGATCGGCTGTATCTGTTTTATGGCGGGGCCTATAACCGGAAGCCGCAGCAGATTGGCTGTGCGGTAACGGAGGATGGGATTCATTTTGAAAAGCTGGATTCCGTGCCCTTTCTGGCCAACGGAGAGCCCGGCAGCTGGAATGCGGAAGAATCTGGTCATCCTTTTGCATTTCGGGATGAAGACGGCACGGCATGGCTGTTCTATCAGGGATTTGACGGAGAGACCTGGAGAATTACCAGAAGGAAGCTGGAATTCCGGGACGGAAGACCTGTGCTGGCGGAAGAACAGAGAGATGGACGATAGCGGAATTCAGCGGTAATTGCGGAACTAAAACAGGAGGGCTATGACAACATGAAATGTTACATAAAGGATTACCCGAGACCTCAGTTCGTGCGGAAGGACTGGGAGAATTTAAACGGGGTATGGGATTTCGGCTTTGACGATGAGAACTGCGGAGAGCGGGAGCGATGGTATGAAGCCTTTAAAGGAGACATGAAGATAACAGTCCCGTTTACCTACGAGACAAAAATGAGCGGTATTCAGGAGGAATCCCGTCATGACAATATCTGGTATCGCAGAAAAGTATATGTGGACGGAAATAAACTGGAGAAGAACAGGTATGTGATTCACTTTGAAGGTTCTGATTTCGTGACAAAGCTGTGGGTGAACGGACAATATGCGGGGAGCCACAGGGGGGGATATGCCAGATTTTCCTTTGACATTACGGAATTGGTGGCGGATGGAGAGAATGAGCTGGTGGTGAAGGCGGAGGACTCCTTTGACATGCGGCAGCCCAGAGGAAAGCAGCGCTGGATTCCGGAGAATTACGGATGCTGGTATGTGCAGACCACAGGAATCTGGAAGACCGTGTGGGCAGAGTATGTGCCCAATGTGAGCCTGACTTATGTGAAGATGACACCGAATCTGGAGGAGTACAGTCTGGAGCTGGAGCTTGAAGTGGATGCAGCCGAGGACAGAATGGGCGGAGAGCTGCTGGTGGAGACCTGCGTTTCCTATGACGGGAAATTGGTGAACAGGAATCTGACGGCCGTGGTATCCGGACTTGTGAAGACCAGAATCGACATGTATGTGAAGAAGCAGGATGGCTTTGAGTGGGCCATGAAGACCTGGACTCCGGAGGAGCCGAATCTGTATGATATTGAATTCCGTGTCATGGAAAAAGGGGAAATTCTGGATACGGTGGGTTCTTATTTTGCCATGAGGGAGATTCGCATTGACGGTTCCAATATCCTGCTGAATGGAAGGCCGATTTATCAGAGGCTGATTCTGGACCAGGGCTACTGGAAGGACTCTCATCTGACGCCGCCCAGTGAGGAGGCGCTGATAGAGGACATTGACAAAATTCATGCGCTGGGCTACAACGGCCTGAGAAAGCATCAGAAGATTGAGGATGAGAGATTCCTGTACTGGTGCGATGTGAAGGGGATGCTGGTCTGGAGTGAGGCCGCGGCAGCCTATCAGTATTCAGACGGGGCGGTCAGTGAATTTGTCACGGAGTGGATGGAGATTGTGAGACAGAATTACAACCATCCCTGTATCATTACCTGGACGCCGTTTAACGAGTCCTGGGGGATTACCCAGGTGAAGACAAGGCGTGTGGAGCAGCATTTTACGGAAGCTGTTTATCACCTGACAAAAAGCATGGACAGGAATCGGCCGGTTATTGTGAATGACGGCTGGGAGCATACAGTGTCCGACATTATAACGCTGCACGATTACGAGGAGGCAGGGAATATTCTGAAAGCGCGCTATCTGGGATACACAGATGACATCCTTGGGGCGAAGCTGTCTCACAATGATCATAAAATGGCGATGGCGGACGGATTCGCATATAAGGGGCAGCCCGTCATTATCAGTGAGTACGGCGGAATTGCTTTTGACAATGATGATTCCGGCTGGGGCTATGGCAATAAAGTGAAGACAGAGGAAGATTTTATCCAGCGTTTTGACAACATTACCACAGCCGTGAAGGAAATCCCGTTTGTGTGCGGCTACTGCTATACACAGGTGACGGATGTGCAGCAGGAGATTAACGGTCTGATGGATATGGACAGAAATTTCAAGGTAGACGCGGAAAGGATTAAGGAAATCAACGAGCGGAGAGTTGGCTGCTGCAATCACTAAGCAGGAATGACTGGTATGGAAGCGGCAGGCCGGAGTGACTCCAGAGGAGAGGAAAATCAGAAAATTTGTCTTGACAGTCCGGAAAAAGTTTTTTATAATGCATATAATTTCATATTTCAGTTGATTGAAAAAGAAAAGCATTGATAAGAAGAAGTAGCACGTGGTGAAACATACAGAAAGCAGCCGGCTGATGAGAGGCGCATGGGAAGCTGTGTGTGAATACATCTTTGAGCTTCGCACTGAATTTTTACAGGATATAAAGCCTCATTCTGTTCGCCCCATGATACAGATGATACGGGAGAGAGGTGCGTTCCTGCGGAATAGTAGGCTGCGACGGTTCCCGCATCCGTTAACGTGCTAGGGTATTGCCCGCAGGATTATTGCGAATGTACCCGAAGAGGCAGGCAGTGTGAGCTGTCTGTAAACATCAGGTGGTATCACGAGACGTCAGACTCTCGTCCTTTTGGAAGGACGGGAGTTTTTTTGTGTGGCAATGATTGATTATGAAAGTATCATTAAACGGTTTGGCTGCATTGGCGGCAGAAGGAGAGGAAAATGAACACAGCAGAAGGATTGAAAACCATGGAATCAGCGGAAATGAAATCCACAGAGGGAATGACCCAGAGGGCGGAAGTGCAGGAAAAGGCGGATAGGGACCAGGAGGCAAAGCAGAAGGAACTGATGAAGAAGGTGCGGCACCAGATGCGGGTCATCAGGCAGGGCGCGGCAGATCTGATTGGCGAGGAAGAACTGGAACGGAAAGTACAGGCCAGTATTCTGACAGGGAAACCGCTGACCATTAAATTTGGTATGGATCCCAGTGCGCCCGACATTCATGTGGGGCATGCAGTTCCGCTGAGAAAGCTGAAGCAGATGCAGGATCTGGGACATAATATTGTGGTGGTAATCGGTGACTTTACCGGGAAAATCGGCGATCCCACAGGGAAGCACAAAGGAAGAAAGGCACTGACAGACAGTGAAGTATTCAGGAACGCCCAGACATATCAGGAACAGATATTCCGCATTCTGGACAGGGACAAAACGCAGGTGCGCTATAACGGAGAATGGCTGGAGCTGCTGAGCCTCAGCGATGCGCTGGAGCTGGCTTCCACCATTACCGTGGCGAGAATGATGGAGAGAGATGATTTTCAGAGCCGGTTTCGCGGGGGAACGCCCATAGGACTTCATGAATTTTTCTACCCGCTGCTTCAGGCCTATGATTCTGTGGAACTTCAGGCTGACCTGGAACTGGGCGGCACGGATCAGACCTTCAATATTCTCATGGGCAGAAGCCTGCAGAAGGAAAAGGGACAGGAGGCGCAGGCTGCGCTGTTCATGCCGCTTCTGGAGGGCATTGACGGCACGGAGAAAATGAGCAAGAGTCTGGGAAATTACATCGGTATCTGCGAGGATGCCCGGACCATGTACACAAAAGTCATGCAGGTGCCTGACCATCTCATTGTAAAGTATTTTGAGCTGACCACGGATATTCTTCCGGAAGAACTGGATAAAATAAAGGAGCAGCTGGCAGACGGCCGTAATCCCCGGGACTACAAGATGATTCTGGCGAAGACGGTTACCCTGCTTTACCACACAGCGGAAGAGACGGAGGAGGCGGAGAAGTTTTTCAAAGAGGCTTTTACGGACAAAGCGGTTCCGGAGCAGGTGGATTCTCTGGAGGTAGTGCTGGAGCGGGGTACATTGTTCGACTGTATCCACCCGCTGATTTCGGCGGGCATCGTGAAGAGCGGTGCGGAGTTCAGGAGACTGATTGCACAGGGCGGTGTGCAGAAAAACGGCGTCAGAGTGGAGGCTCTCGAGGAAAATGTACAGACCGGAGATGTGCTGAAGGTGGGGAAGCGGAAGTTTCTGCGGATTGAGATGTGCTGATGGGTGATGGGTGTGATGAACCTGAAGAACCGGGAATCCGCGCGATTCCCGGTTCTGTTTCAGGACTGCTTTTCACAGAATTTCTGTTATTTAAAAGTTATGATAGAAATAATAAGTTCCGGGTGTTACCTGATGAAGGGTACCGCCGATTACGATTTCCGCATCCACCGGCGTGGTGATTTCAAAGCGCCACATGCCATCCGATTTTTTCCATTCGGAGCGCACCAGCCCGTGTCTGGTATTCAGGGAAGCTTTCAGCCAGTCCAGACGTGTGTCCGGAACGGGAGCAATCCGTACTCTGGCATACCCGGGGGCGCTCTCCACAGGCGTGATGCCGGCGGCCACACCGTATACCCAGTCTGCCACGGAACCATAGGCATAATGGTTGTAAGAATTCATGTCGGCACTCCAGAAGTCACCGTCTTCCATGATACCGTCCCAGTGTTCCCAGATGGTTGTGGCGCCTTTGGTCACAGGGTAGAGCCAGGAGGGATATTTCTCACGCAGCAGCAGAGAATATGCAAGCTCAGCATACCCGTAATCGCTGAGAACGTGAAGCAGGTAAGGTGTGCCTACAAAACCTGTCTGAAGTTTTGTGCCGCAGTCTGTGATCATCCGGGCCAGCTGATCTGCGGCAGCCTGACAGTCAGGTGCCAGACGGAAGTGGGCTGCCAGCACGCATTCTGTCTGTGTCTTATACGCAGGCCAGGTTTCCCGGAAGGCGGCGACAATACGGTCATAAAGAGCCTCGTAGGAGGATACATCTAAGCCGAGAACTTTTCCTGCCCTGATTACAAGGGAAGTGGAGTGGGCATAGAAGGCAGAGGCGATGAAGGTCTCGTCACTGGAGCCTTTGTAGCTTCCGGAAGGTGCGTCCAGCCCCAGCCAGTCACCGTAATGGGTGCCGCCGGTCCACAGGTTCGGTGTCGTGGTGGCGGCGGTAATGTGATCTACCCACTTATGCATACATTCAAACTGATTTTCCAGAATGCTGCTGTTGCCATAAGCTCTGTAAACCTCCCAGGGACAGATGACAGCGGCGTCTCCCCATGCCGCGCTGGCGTGAGGATTCTGCAGCATGTCGGGAATCACATGTCCCACATAACCATCCTCATGCTGATCTGCAGCCATGTCGGCCAGCCATTTGGCGAAGAATTTCTCCGCATCATAATTCAGACAGGCGGTCCGGACGAATACCTGTGCATCTCCTGTCCAGCCCAGGCGTTCGTCGCGCTGAGGACAGTCTGTGGGCACATCTACAAAATTGCCTTTCTGGCCCCAGATAATATTGTCGAAAAGGCGGTTCAGCTCAGGGCTGGAGCTGCTTAAGAAGCCGGTCCGCCTCATATCGGAATGCAGGGCGATGGCGGTAAACTGCGCGGGAACGGCTTTTTCCACACCTCCGGGGAACTGGTTGACCCGAATGTAGCGGAAGCCCCAGAAGGTCAGCTTTGGCTTGTAAGTCTGCAGACCGTCTGTACAGGTATAATGGTACTGCGCTTTGGCGCTGCGGTAATTGGCCGTATAGAAATTCCCCTCTTTATCCATGACCTCGGCGAAAGACAGATCCAGGACTTCACCGACGCGGCCTTCCAGTGTGGCTTCCACATAGCCGGTGATGTTCTGGCCGAAGTCGATAACGGTCTCTCCCTTTGGCGTGGTGAACATGCGGGCACCGGCTATGCGTTCCTGTTCTTTGATTTCTTCTCCCTGCTGTGGAATCAGTGTGTCAGAGGGGCCTTCAAAGACCAGGACATCGCCGTTGAGAACTGGTTCAAAAGCGGCGTCATAGATTTCTCCGTCATAAATCTCGGAGAAACGAACTCTGCTCTCGGAAACTTTCCAGCTTTCATCGGTGGATATGATTTCCTGACGGCCGTCCTGATAGGTGAGGGTCAGCCGGGCCAGTAATCCGGAGGGATTGCCGCGCAGGCCATCCTGCCACTTAGAACCCTGCCAGCCGGGCATACGGCTGCGGTACCAGCCTTTTCCCACAGTGACGGTCAGTGCGTTATCTTTTTCCAGGAGACCGGTCACATCGTACTCCTGGTACTGCAGGCGGCTGTAATAGCTGGTCCAGCCGGGGGCAAGGATAAATTCCCCTGCCCTTTTTCCGTTCAGCTCTGCCTCGTAGACACCAAGAGCCGTGAGTGAAAGTGTGGCTTCACGGATTTCTCCTGACAGTGTGAAGCTTTTGCCGAACACAGGGGCTATGTCGCCGGTGTCCACGGCAGGTTTAATCCAGGTCGCATTGGTCCATTTCATTTTTAAGTACCTCCTACTATATTTAATCGGTGCGCAAACGGCACAAATTGTCCTGATATTACCACTGTATCAGATAAGAGGATGACAAAAAAGACTTGTTTTTGTCTGAAAAACGGTGTATTTTTAACCTGTGGGAAAATGAGTGGAAATGGTATGAAGAAGGGAAAAGGGGAGGAGAATATGGGAAAGCTTCACACCATATCTTTGCAGGGAATTGCCGACGAGCCGGAGGACAGGCTGGTCATCAAGCCTTTTGCGCAGGAAGATGTTACCTCCCATGACCATAATTGCTTTGAGCTGGCCTATGTGATTGACGGGACTGCCGAGCAGACACTGGAGGGTGTTACGGAAAGGGTAGGCAGGGGGGACTATTTTATTATTGACTGCGGAAGCAGTCACAGCTATCAGAACTGCAGAGAATTCACTTTGCTGAACTGCCTGTTCTTCGCGGAGGTAATTGACAGTACCATGGCGGGATGCAGGTCATTTGACGAGCTTATGCGGGTGTGCCTGATCCGGTACCACAGGCAGTACTTCGGAGAGACTCCGGCCAATCGGATTTTTCATGACAGGGATGGCAGGGTGCTGTTGCTTCTGGAAGGAATGAGAGAAGAATATATTCAGAGACATACAGGCTACAGGGAGATTTTTCGAGGGAGACTGCTGGAGATCCTGATTCTGACCATGCGTCAGGCGGTGGGAACGCAGGGGGAGAAGGACATTGCGGGGCAGCTGAGAAATACGGCGAAAAGTGATGTGATTTTTGAGGTGATAAATTATCTGGAAGCACATTACGAGCAGCGGGCGGTGCTGCAGTCCTTTTGCGGGAAATTTCATTACAGCCTGCCTTATGTCAGCCGACGGTTCCGGCAGGAGACCGGCATGACGGCATTGGACTACCTTCAGAAAATCCGTGTGGAGAAATGCTGCGGGATGCTGGCGGGCAGCAATCAGTCCATACAGTCTATTGCCCGGGAGGCAGGCTATGAGGATACAAAATTTTTCAACCAGGTCTTTAAGCGGCTGGTGGGCCTGACTCCCGGGGAATATAGAAAAGCAGCCCTGCATTTGTGAGGAAGCCCGGAATGTCCGGCAGCGGTTCGGGCCTGAAAAAGAGAACAAACGCTTCCAGGCTCAGCAGGGACTGAAGGAGAAGCGGTAATCTCTGGATTCCCCCGCAGGCAGGTATTGGACATATTTTTTCTCCGGCAGATTGGTGTCGGATACCTGGTCCATGGTTCCGCCGCACCAGGGCTCCAGGCAGAGAAATGGCGCATTCTTCTTCACCGGGGTCCAGAAAGCAATGCTGGGGTAATCCGGGAAATCAAACTGCAGTCCTCGTTCTGTCCTGCGATGAATCAGCTTCACGGAGCGCTGTGTCAGATTTTCATATAGAATCGCATCGTTGTCAAATATGGAATAAGTCAGATGTAAATCGGGCGTGGCTTCATCTGCAAAACGGAGCAGATAGTCATCGAAGCGTTCTCCGGTTTCCATGGGACAGAAGAAGCCCGGATGCCCACCCACCAGAAAAGGCATTTCCTGTGTTCCCTGATTGCAGACTCCATAAGTGACTTCCAGGGCAGAACCTTCCAGACGGAAAGTCACTGTGAAGGTAAAAGGATACGGGTAGACGGAGAGGGTGAAATCGTCGGAATGGGCGGCCAGGACCACATAGTCCGCCCCCTGCTCCAGCACTTCAAATTCCGCATCCTTTATGAAACCATGGCGGGGGATGCTATACGCAATATCGTTAATAAACACCCTGTCAGGCACCGGCCCGATATAGGGGAACAGAACCGGCGAAGTTTTGGCCCAATAGGCAGGATCCTTCTGCCATAAATATTCTTTTCCGGCTGCCGTCTGATAGGACAGCAATTCGGCACCGTGAGTCTGACAGGTGACGACGGCATCCTGGCTCTTGATTGTAATCTTCATAAAATGTCCATACCTTTCCTGAGATTTGTAAAATTTATTATATTGTAACAGTTCGGACGGACCGCCGAACGATTTCATTATAGCAGACAGGGGGCAAAGGGTCTATAAATTTAACCGAAGAGTAGAAATTTTGCTGACAAAACAATACGGGGGGAGCTGACACAAACCTGTGCCTCGCAAAATCAATGAGGACAAAAGATTTATAAAATCAGGAAATGGCGACAAGTAGTTAAGATAACCACATTAAAAAGAAATAGATACTACAAAATGCGATAGATAAAAACAAACCCTATTGCTATTTTTCGTGATAAGTGGTATCCTATACAGTACAGACAAACATTGACAGAAGGTGGTTGCATTATGAGCGAAGCATATCATATTATCAGTGACGGTTCCTGTGATTTAGCGGAAGCACTTGCGAAGGAAAAAGATATCACAGTGGTGCCTTTTTATGTTTCTTTTGACGATGAGCATTATTTAAAGGAAGGTGTGGAAATCGGAATCAGAGATTTCTATCAGCAGATGGTTGAACGCAAGGGGGTCTACCCGAAATCCTCCATGCCCTCTGCACAGGACTATGCGGAAGCATTTTTTCCTTATGCAAAGGAAGGCATTCCTGTCATCTGTATCTGTATTACCACAAAGTTCAGCGGCTCCATGCAGTCTGCGCTGAATGCGAAAGCTCTGGTGCTGGAGGAGTATCCGGACGCGGAGATTACAGTCATCGACTCCTGCATCAATACCGTATTGCAGGGGCTGTATGTGCTGGAGGCGGCGGCTCTTCGGGACAGCGGTATGAGTTATGCAGACACTGTGAAGCGTCTGGAAGAGATCAAGAGTACCGGAAGGATATTCTTCACGGTGGGAGATATGGAGTATCTGAAGCATGGCGGCCGCATTGGAAAAGTGACGGCAGTGGCCGGCAGCGTGCTGGGGATTCGACCGGTGATTACCCTGAAGGAAGGGGAGATTTTCCCCTCCGGCATCGGAAGGGGCAGAAAGCGTACCACGGAAAAAGCGCTGGAGCTTCTGCTGGAGTATCTCGCAGAGGGACTGGATGCGGACTGTTACAGTATAGCCATCGGATACGGATATGATTACCAGGAAGCGGAAGCCTTCCGTGCGCACACGCTGGAGATATTGCACGGCAGAGGGATAGACATAAAGGAAATTCCCATTTTTCAGATAGGCGCCACCATCAGCGTGCATACGGGCCCTTATCCGCTGGGCTTTGGCATCATTGAAAAAGGGATTCATCAGTAATCCCATAAAGCCAGTGGCATTAAGTATGAAAGTTTGGGACATTACAGGGAATCATGCTATCAGGCAGGAGCTTCGGTGCAGTGCATCAGAAGCTCTTTTGAGTATACAGATATAGTTCGAATATGCCCCCTGCCTTGCAGGACAGGGTATTTTATGGTACGATACAAACGATCATTGCTTTGGCGCAGAAAAAGTGACAGAAAGACTAAGTTCAGAAGACAGTGCCCGGGACAGGGCGCGGAAATGAGGAAAATATGAAGCTGATTTCATGGAATGTAAATGGACTGCGGGCCTGCATGCAGAAAGGATTTATGGATTTTTTCCGGGAGGCGGATGCTGACATCTTCTGTGTGCAGGAGACAAAGATGCAGGCGGGGCAGCTGGATCTGGAATTGCCGGGCTATCATCAGTACTGGAACTATGCGGAGAAAAAAGGGTATTCGGGCACAGCTCTGTTTTCCAAAAAGGAGCCCGTGAAGGTGACTTATGGCATCGGTGTGGAGGAGCATGACCACGAGGGCCGCGTGATTACGGCGGAATATGAGAAATTTTACTGTATAACAGTCTATGTGCCGAACTCCCAGAGAGAACTCACAAGACTGGACTACCGGATGCAGTGGGAAGAGGCGTTTCTGAAGTACCTGAAAAAGCTGGAAGAGACCAAACCGGTGATTTACTGCGGAGATCTGAATGTGGCTCATCAGGAAATCGACCTGAAGAATCCGAAGACCAATCGGCACAATGCCGGCTTTACCGACGAGGAGCGGAAGTGCTTCGGCAGAGTGCTGGAAAACGGATTTGTAGATACATTCCGACATTTCTATCCGGATTTGAAGGATGCCTATTCCTGGTGGTCCTATATGGGCCAGGCCAGAGCGAAGAACGTTGGGTGGCGTATTGATTATTTTGTGACCTCGGAGGCTCTGAAAGGTAATCTGCAGGATGCCAGGATTCATCCCGGTGTCATGGGCTCGGATCACTGTCCGGTGGAGCTGGACTTAAAGGACTGACAGTGACGGTTTTCCTGCCGGATTCAGAATATGACATACTGATGTCATATTCAACATGATATCTTATAATTATTCCGGGAAATGAAAATTATGGAGGAGTACAAGATGGCGATTATGGTGAAAGCGATAAGGAGAGAAAGCTGTCCGGCAGCACGATTGATCGGCAAAAAGTATCAAGGCGCTGCAAATTGGGGAGAATGGTGGGAGAACGACTGGTTTACCACACTGGAACAAAATCCATGTCTTCCGTTTAACGGGGATGCTTATATTGGCGGGGTACATATAGTGGATGGAATGCCGGAGCGGTGGATTGGCATGCTTTTTCCGGTGAATACGGAAGTTCCGGAGGGATTTGAATCTGTTGACATCGAACCGATGGAATATGCAGTGTGCTGTCTGTACGATCAGGAGAACAGCAGTGATTTTTATACCATGGATACACACAATATGTGTCTGGAAGAGCTGAAAGCACATGACTGGAAACGGAAAGAAGATGACTGGTGCTTGGAAAGGTATCGCTGTCCGGAATTTACGACACCGGATGAAGCAGGAAACGTGATTTTAGACTATGCGATCTCGATTGAGATCTCGGAAGAATAAATGAGGAAAAGGCCATGTTGGAGATACCTGAAAGTTTAAATCTTGCGAAACAGATGAACCAGAGATTTCGAGGCAGGAAAATCGTTGATACGGAGGCGGCGCATACGAAGCATTCCTTTGCCTGGTATACCGGAGAACCGGATTTTTATGCGAAGACAATGACAGGCTGTGTCATTGGAGAGAGCATGGGCATCGGCAGCATGCTGGAAGTCAGTCTGGGGGAATACAGTTTTGTGATGGGAGACGGCATTAATCTGCGGTGCTTTCTGCCGGGAGAGAAGCTGCCGGAACGGTACCAGATCAGGCTGACGCTGGATGACGGCAGTTCGCTGGTGTGTACCGTGCAGATGTACGGTTCCATGTCTCTGGTAAAGCCGAAGGAGTATGACAATCCCTATTATCTGGCAGCCAAAGAAAAGCCGCTTCCCGTGACAGAGGATTTTGATTACGGGTACTTCCGGAAGCTGCGGGAAGAGAGTACCGGCACCATGTCTGCGAAAGCCTTTCTGGCCACACAGCAGCGGATCCCGGGACTGGGCAACGGCGTGCTTCAGGATATCCTGCTGAGGGCAGGGCTGCATCCCAGAAAAAAGGTAGGGAACCTTACGGAGAGCAGGTGGAAACAGCTTTACGAGACAGTGACAGAGACACTCTCCAGGATGACGGATGCCGGGGGACGGGATACGGAAAAAGATATATTCGGGAAAAAGGGGGAATATGTGACCCTGCTCAGCAAGAACACCGTTGGAAAACCCTGTCCCTTCTGCGGCAGTATCATTCAAAAGGCGAATTATCTGGGCGGCACAGTGTATTTTTGCCCTTCCTGTCAGGAGCTGTAAAATGATATATCGACTGTTGAATATTATTTATGTTTTAATGAAAAAGGGCACAGTTACGGCGGGAGAGCTGGCGGAACGGTTTGAAGTGTCCGTGCGGACGATTTACCGGGATGTGGAAAGCCTGAATCTGGCTGGCATCCCGGTTTATGCCAGAAAGGGAAAAAACGGTGGAATCTGTCTGATGGAAACCTTTGTGCTGGATAAGCTGCTGGTCTCTGAAGAAGAACAGCAGCAGATTCTGGCGGCGCTTGTGAGTCTGCGGGAAACCGGAGCGGAGGAAGAAGAAGAGATTCTGAAGCGTCTGGGAGATTTCTTCCGGATGGAGCCGGTTAACTGGGTTGCCATTGACTTTTCAGACTGGAGCGGCAGAAGAAATGACCTGTTTGTGCAGATCAAAAAGGCGATCCTGGGCCGGCATGTGATGACATTTGACTACTATGGCCGGCATGGAGAGATGAGAAGCCGTACCGTGGAACCGGTGCAGCTTCTTTTTAAAGAGTACACCTGGTATGTGAAAGCATTTTGCCGGACAAGGCAGGACGAGCGTCTGTTCAAGGTTCTGCGCATGAAACGTATCCGGGTTCTGGAGGAGACTTTTGACAGGAAAGATGGAAAAATGTCGGAAAGTCTGACATCAGAACCACAATCGCAGAATGTACAGTCGGAAAGTATGGTTTCGGAACAGGATTCACAGGATATACCGCTGGAAATCACCCTGTGGATTGACAAGGGAGAAGCCTATCGAATCTATGACAGATTTGAGGAGGATGAGATTACCATTTTGCCCTCCGGAGATTTTGAAATTCATATGAAATGTTATATGGATGACTGGGTGTATGGACTTATATTGTCTTTCGGACCTGCGGCCAGAGTGCTGGAGCCGCGGCAGGTGCGGGAGGAGATTGGCAGGCGGATTCGGCGGATGGCGGAATCCTATGGGGAAACGGAATAAAAAGGTGGGAGTCGCAGCTGTTTTTAGAATTTATGAAAATATGACAGGCTGATGTCATATTTCAAATGGTATGATTGTCCTGTGAAAGGGCCTGACAGGTCAGAATGATACTTCAGCCTTTCTGAAACGCAGAAAACAGGACGGTATATGTGCCGGACAGGAGTATGCCATGTACCGTTCCACGGAAAATGGAGGACGAGAAATGGGAAACGAGATGAATGAGAATCTGAAAATCTGCCAGAGCTGCGGAATGCCCATGCAGGAGGAACAGTACGGCACCAATGGAGACGGAAGCAGGAATGAAGCATACTGCTGCTACTGCTTCAAGGAGGGGGATTTTGCTCAGAAATGTACCATGGAAGAAATGGTGGATTTCTGTGTGCCTTTTGAAATGGAGGGAGGACGCGCCAAAACCAAAGAGGAGGCAAAGGCCATGCTGATGGCTTATTTCCCCACACTGGAGAGGTGGAAGACGGAAGCACAGGGGAGCTGACAGCAGGATCAATTTCAAAAAGCTTCGGACCGGCAGACAGAACGGTCCGGAGCTTTTTGCCTGTGATGCCTGTGAAGAAGGGAAGGCTGGTTATATATATATAGTGGAACCTGTGAGAGAAATGTGTTATGATGTAAAAAAAGAAAAGGACTGTTCACATATGGGAAAAAAGGGAAACGGAAACATGCCGGAACGTCTTGGGCGGGAATTTTTCGCCAGAGACGGAATTACTGTGGCGAAAGAGCTTCTGGGGAAGACACTTGTGCATGAGACGGAAGCGGGAACCGTCAGAGGTATCATCACAGAGGTGGAGAGCTATATGGGGGAATCCGATAAAGGCTCTCACACATACGGCGGAAAACGGACGGAGCGGACGGAACCCATGTACCACAAAGGAGGAACCTCCTATGTGTATCTGATTTACGGTATGTACAGCTGTATGAATATTGCCGCCATGACGGAGGGGATTCCACAGGCTGTTCTGCTCAGGAGTGTGGTGCCGGCTGACGGGGAATCCCGTCAGTGCATGGTAAATCTGCGGCTGGCGGAGCTGAATAAAAGGCAGATGAAGAAGGAAAAGCCTCTCTATACGCCGGACAGCTGTCCCGTATCCCTGAAAAAGCATCTGGCAGACGGGCCGGGCAAGCTCTGTATTGCCATGGGGATTACCAGAGCGGACAATGATGTGGACATGACGGAGAGCGATGCCTTTTATGTGACGGAGGGAATTGCAGTTTCCCGGAAGCAGATTCAGGCGGGAAAGAGAATCGGAATCGATTATGCGGAGGAAGCCGCGGATTATCTGTGGCGATTTTTTATTTCCGCGGGCAATGACTTAAGCGAAGGCGAAGCAAGCATTTGACGATTGATAAGAGCTCCTTCACAACTTCCGGCATCAGGAGGCTTCGGGAGCCATATCATGAATCCGGCAGGGCAAAAGTATCTTCGGGGCAGAGGACAGCAGCATATTTACAGGTACCATAGACGAAAGAGGAAACGACGATGAGCCTTCAATTTTATTTTGGTCCGTCAGGGTCAGGCAAAAGCAGGAGTTTGTACGAGGAAATTACCGGGCGTGCAAAGGAAAATCCGAAACAGAATTTCCTGATTATTGTGCCCGATCAGTTTACCATGCAGACCCAGAAAGAGCTGGTACTTTTAAACGACCGGGGCGGCATTATGAATATCGATGTTCTGAGCTTTGGACGGCTGGGACACCGTATTCTGGAGGAAGTGGGAGGCCGGGAGATTCCGGTTCTGGATGATACGGGAAAAAGTCTGGTACTTCAGAAGGTGGCGGCAAATCTGAAGGAGGAGCTGCCTGCGTTGGGAGGATTTCTGCACAGACAGGGCTATATTCATGAGGTGAAGAGCGCCATTTCGGAGTTCATGCAGTACGGTATCGGCACGGAGGATGTGGCCAGACTGATTGCATTTGCGGAGAAGCGGGGGGCTCTGGTACAGAAGCTGAGGGATCTGGAGACATTATACAGAGGCTTTGTGGAGTATATCCACGGTAATTTTGTCACCACAGAAGAGACCCTGGATGTGCTGCGCCGTTCCCTGCATAAGTCGGAACTCCTGCCGGGCGCCGTGGTGGCCTTTGACGGATTTACAGGATTTACGCCCGTTCAGGTAAAAGTAATCGCGGAGCTGATGAGACTGTGCGGGGAAGTCATTGTGACACTGACAATGGGGGCGGAAGAGAATCCTTACGGACAGGACAGCGAGCAGAAGCTGTTTCACCTGAGCAAAAAAACGGCGATGGATCTGGCCGGAATCGCGAAGGAGAATCTGACAGAGCGGAAGCAGGACGTATTCATTCTGCCGGGCGACAGGAAAAACAGCGTATCTCCGGGGGGAAATGGCTTCCGGATTCAATATAACGACAACCACCGTTTCCGCAGTGCACCTGCGCTGAAATATCTGGAAAATCATCTGTTCCGATACGGCACCGGAAGCTATGAGAAAGAGCAGCAGGAAATCAGGATGTTTGAGACCACCGGGCCGAAGGATGAAGTACATCACACCGGACTTGAAATCTGCAGACTGATCAGAGAGGAAGGGCTCGCTTACCGGGATATCGCTCTGATTATGGGAGATCTGGCGGAATATGCGCCCTATGTGGAGACGGAATTTGCCCAGATGGAAATTCCATGCTACATTGACAGGACCAGAGGGATTGTCCTGAATCCCATGATTGAGTATATTAAGAGTGCCCTGGAGCTGTATATCAGAGATTTCTCCTATGAGGCGGTATTCTGCTATCTGCGCAGCGGGCTGGCGGGTCTGACCTGGGAGGAAGTGGACCGTCTGGAGAATTACTGCCTGCAGACCGGGATCAGAGGATATCGCGCCTACAGCCGCCTTTTTACCCGCAAGACACCGGAAATGGAGGAAGACGAGGAAGCTCTGGCAGAGATGAACCGGCTGCGGGAGCGTCTGATGGTGCAGGTGGAAATGCTTCATCTCAGGGAAGAGGAGAAGACGAAAGTCTATGTGAACGCTCTGTATGACTTTCTGGTGCAGAATCAGGTACAGCAGAAGCTGGCTGTCTTTCAGAATGCGTTTGAAGAGGCGGGAGATCTGACCAGAGCGAAGGAATATGCCCAGATTTATCGTCTGGTGATGGAGCTTCTGGACCAGATTTATACGCTTCTGGGGGAAGAGAACATTCCCCTGAAGGAATTTGCGGAGATATTGGAGGCCGGATTCGGGGAGATTCAGGTGGGCACCATCCCGCAGAATGTGGACAGAGTACTGGTGGGAGATATGGAGAGAACCAGGCTGAATCAGGTCCGTGTGCTCTTTTTCCTGGGGGTAAACGACGGCAATATTCCCAAGGCGGCTTCCAGAGGCGGGATCATCTCCGATATGGACAGAGAATTTCTGCGGGAATCGGAGCTGGAGCTGGCTCCCAGCCCAAGACAGCAGATGTATATTCAGCGGTTTTATCTGTACCTGAATATGACCAAACCTTCCGAGAGGCTCTACCTTTCCTGGTCGAAGGTGAACAGCGCCGGAAAGTCTATTCGGCCTGCCTATCTGGTGGAGATGATCAGAAAGCTATATCCCGGCATAACAGTGCAGTATCCTCAGATGAGCAGCGTTATGGAACAGATTGTCACCAGACAGGAGGGGGCTTCCTACCTTGCGGAGGAGCTCAGAGAATATGCGGACGGGACACTGCAGAAGGAAAGGGAGACGGAATTTTTTACCATATACCGAGTGTACGGGGAGGCGGGACTGCGGGAGAAGAGAGATTTCCTCGCAAAGGCTGCTTTCCGCAGATACGAGGACACGGGACTGTCTGCCGCCGTGGCCAGGGCGCTTTACGGGGTACAACTGGAGAACAGTGTCACCCGTCTGGAGACTTATGCGGCCTGTGCTTACAGACATTTTCTGCAGTATGGGCTGGCGCTCAGAGAGCGGGGAGAATTCTCCTTTGAAACGGTGGATATGGGAAATGTATATCATGCCATACTGGAGCAGTTCGGAGAGAAACTGAAGGAAAATAATTATACCTGGTTTGATTTCCCGGAAGAATTTGCGGCCGGGTGTGTGCGTGAGGTTCTGGAAAACTATGCGGCTACATACCGGAATACTGTCCTGTACAGCAGTGCCAGAAACGAATATGCCGTCACGAGGATGGGAAGGATTCTGACCAGAACCGTGCTGACGCTGCAGAAGCAATTGCAGAAGGGAAGCTTTGTTCCGGAGTCTTTCGAGCTTTCCTTTCAGTATGCGGACAATCTGGAGAGCGTAAATGTGGCGCTGACGGAACGGGAGAGAATGCGCCTGCAGGGTCGGATTGACAGAATCGATGTGGCTGAGGACGGGGAAAAGGTATATGTGAAAGTCATAGACTACAAGTCGGGAAATAAAAAATTTGACCTGGCGGCACTGTATTACGGACTGCAGCTGCAGCTGGTGGTATATATGAACGCGGCCGTGGAGATGGAAGCCAGACGGCACAAGGGGAAAGAAATCGTGCCTGCGGCGCTGCTGTATTATCATATTGACGATCCTTCGGTGGAGACTGCGGTGGAGCTGAGCCCGGAGGAAATCAACCGGGAAATCACGAGACAACTGCGCATGAACGGTGTGGTGAACAGCGCGCCGGAAATTGTGGAACTGCTGGATCATGTCATGGAGGACAAGTCAGATGTGATTCCTGTGGAACGAAAAAAGGACGGAAGCCTGTCCTCCCGCTCTTCCGTGCTGAGCGGCCGGGAACTGAAGACTGTGTCGGATTATGTGAGCCGCAAAATTGTACGAATCGGCCGGGAAATTCTGGACGGGCAGATTTCGCTGAATCCCTATGAGAAGGGGAGTGAGGAGGCGTGTACTTACTGTGCCTTTAAGAGGGTGTGCGGCTTTGAACCGGCTCTGCCCGGGTGCGAGAAGCGCAGACTGGAGGACATGAACAGGGAGGAGGTTCTGCGGAGGATGGAGGACACAAACCAAGCTTAACAGGATTCCCCCTGCTGGTTGTCGCTCTGCCGAAAGGCCCGGCTCTGTTCCAGTCTTTCCTGAAAGAAAGCCTCAGCCCCTTCCCCTGTGGGAAGGTAGTAGCGTCTGTCTTTCAGGCTTTCCGGCAGACAGTTCATGAGGGCTATTTTTTCTTTCGTGTCATGGGCATAGATATAGCCCTCTCCGTAATGCAGATCATCCATCAGCTGCGTGGGGGCATTGCGGATAACCAGGGGGACCGGTTCCGAAAGCTGCGTCAGGGCATCCTTCCTGGCGGTTTCGTAAGCCCGGTACAATGCATTGGACCGGGGGGCCAGAGACAGGTATACCACAGCCTGTGTCAGGTTCAGATTGCATTCAGGCATACCGTTGAAATGACAGGCCTGATACGCGGCCACGGCAATCTGCAGGGCCTGAGAGTCCGCAAGGCCGATGTCCTCGCTGGCGAAGCGGATAAGCCGGCGTGCTATAAAAAGGGGATCCTCTCCGGCTTCCAGCATTCTGGCAAGCCAGTATACCGCTGCGTCCGGGTCGGAATTGCGCATGGACTTGTGGAGGGCGGAGATCAGATTGTAATGTTCCTCCCCCTTTTTATCATATAATAAAGTCTTCCTGCCCACACATTGCTCCAGAGTCTCCTGCTGCACGGTGACAGAGCCGTCGGGAGATATTTCTCCGTTGAGAACGGCCATTTCCAGAATATTCAATGCCGTGCGGGCATCTCCGTTGGCGAAAGAGGCGATGACGGACAGCGCGCCTTCCTCCATGTGAACAGTGGTACCTCCGAACCCCCGCCTGTCCGCCATTGTGCGGGAAAGCATTTGGGTGAGATCCTCCGTGCTCAGCTCTTTCAGCACGAATACTTTGCAGCGGGAGAGAAGTGCGCTGTTGATTTCAAAGGAAGGGTTCTCAGTAGTGGCGCCGATCAAGGTAATGCTGCCTTTTTCCACATAAGGCAGAAACGCATCCTGCTGGGCTTTGTTGAAGCGGTGGATTTCATCCACGAAGACCAGGGTGCGGATTCCGTAAGCACGATTTTCTTCGGCCTGTTTCATGATTTCCTTTATTTCCCTGATGCCGCTGGTAACCGCGCTGAAATTCACAAAGTCAGATTTGGTACGCCCGGCGATGATTCTGGCCAGCGTGGTCTTTCCAACGCCCGGAGGGCCCCAGAAAATCATGGAGCAAACCTGATCCTTTTCCAGCATCTGGCGCAGTAATTTTCCTTCTCCCAGAAGATGCTTCTGCCCCACGTAATCTGCCAGAGATTCAGGGCGCATTCTGTCCGCCAGCGGGACAAAAGTGCGGGATGGAGAATAATCGTTTGAAGGGTCGAAAAGGGATAGCTGCTGCACGGCGGCGGTCCTCCTGATATAATGTAGGTTTCACTGATATCTGCAAAATCCGGATACTTCGTATACTTTTCACTGAACAGCAGGTCTTGACCTGAGCCGCGGAAGCGACCGGCGGAGAGGAATTTCACAGATTGAAATTTCCTTTTGAGAAATTGTTATGCTTTGCACTGATTTTAGCACAGTGGACAGGCACATGCAAGGTTTAATTACGTTTAAAAAAACAAAAAGATATTGACAGTAACTTCCAAAATGCATACGCTGTATTTGTTGAATAAGTACAAAAATTACGTGCTAAGCTTATTTATGAGCAAATATGTATGCAGGTCAAAAATCTGATCATGAACGGAGCATTATCTGCGGGTGAAGCGTTACATTTCAATGCTAATAAGTATGATAGATTATGATAGAAAGGCGGCTATATATGAAGCATATCTTTTTGGTAGAAGATGACAGGGAAATCGCCGGGAATCTGACGCTCCTGCTGAAGGCGGAAGGTTTTGCCGTAACCCATGCTTCCACCCAGGCGGAGGCAGTCTCCGCTCTGACGGACAGCAGCCGGACTGAGAAGCCCTTTGACCTGGCCCTTGTGGACATTTCCCTGCCTGATGGAAATGGATTCACAGTCTGTACGGAAGTGAAACAGAGCAGGGATATCCCTGTAATCTTCCTGACAGCCTCCGGCGACGAGGCCAGTGTGGTTACAGGGCTGAATATCGGGGCGGACGATTATATTACCAAGCCTTTCCGGTCCCGGGAGCTGATTGCAAGAATCGGGAGTGCGCTGAGGAAAGCAGGCCGCGCCCCTACCGCTTTTGAGATGGGGGGCCTTCGGGTGGATACCGCCAGCGGCCTGGTAAAAAAGGAGGGCAGGGAAATATTTCTCTCCGCGCTGGAATATCGGCTGCTGTTGGTATTCATCAACAATCCGGGTAATATCATTACAAGAGACAGACTGCTGGACGAGCTGTGGGATGCCGCCGGAGAATTTGTGAACAATAATACGCTGACGGTATATATCAAGCGTCTGAGGGAGAAAATTGAGAATGATCCGGCCAGTCCCCGGATTATTCTGACGGTTCGGGGAATCGGATATCGGTTGGGAGGAAATGATGTTTCGAAATAAAGAGATTCGCAGGTTTACTGCTGTGTTTACAGCGACAGCCGCCGCCGCGGTCACAGGGGGATTCGTGCTCCAGCCGGCGGCGGGATTGCTGGCGCTTGCTTCCGCTGCTCTGTACGGGGCGGCTTTTTTATTGTTTACCAGGGCCAGGTACAACAGCATCGCACAGATTTCGGCCCAGATTGATCAGGTACTTCATCATGAGGACTGTCTGTACATCAGTGAATCGGAGGAAGGGGAGCTTTCCATCTTACAGAGTGAGATTGTCAAGATGACCCTGCGCATCCGGGAGCAGAACGATGCGCTGAAAAGGGAGAAAAAGCATCTGGCAGATTCGCTGGCAGATATTGCCCATCAGCTTCGCACACCGCTCACTTCCGCGAATCTGGTTCTGACGCTTCTGAAGAACAGGCCGGGGGAAAGAGAGGAGGGATCTCTGCTGCGGGAGATGAAAGCACTGTTCGGCCAGATGGACTGGCTGATTACCTCTCTGCTGAAATTGTCCCGGCTGGATGCGGGGATTGTGGTATTCCGGAGAGAGAGGATACAGGTGGAATCATTGATGAATACTGCCGTCAGGTCCTTTCTGATTCCCATGGAGCTGCACAATATCACTCTGGAGACAAATATACCGGAAGAGGCGGAGATTTCCGGGGATGCGGACTGGCTGTCGGAGGCTCTGCGGAATATTCTGAAGAACTGTATGGAAAATGTGAGAGACGGCGGGACCGTCCGGATTGTCTGTGAGGATACGCTGCTTTATACAGAAATCAGAATTCATGACAACGGCCCGGGGTTTGACCGGGAGGAGCTGCCTCGAATCTTTGACCGATTTTATCGGGGAAAAAAGGCAGAAGCGTCCGGGTATGGAATCGGTCTGGCGCTCTGTAAGAGCATTATCACCAGACAGGGAGGGACCATTACCGCCGGAAATCATCCTCAGGGCGGGGCGGTGTTCTATGTCCGGTTTACAAAATAATTCTTCAAAAGTGACGAATCTCTCACCGAAAAGTCACGGGAATGTAAGCATAAGTCTGTATGATGTGAAATGTGATCCGGGACCGGAAGACGGAAACGGCACAGAAAAAAGTATCTGCATCAATTTGCAGAAAGGAAAGGATGGAAGCTTACATGGTGATATGGGAAACGGTGAAAAGGAAAGCGGCGGAAGGCGACGCCTGGAGAACTGCCGGGAAGAGAGGAGGTGCCGGGCATGGACTTTTTGAGGATTGAGGACCTGTGTAAGGTTTACGGCAGGGGAGAGAATCAGGTCACTGCACTGGACCATGTGTCTCTGACCATTGAAAAAGGAGAATTTACTGCGATTATCGGTTCCTCCGGTTCGGGCAAATCCACCCTGCTTCACGCCATTGCCGGGGTGGATTTGCCCACCAGCGGAAAGGTGTATTTAATCGGACAGGATGTATATGCGCAGAAAAACGAGAAGCTTGCCATATTCCGCAGGCGGCAGGTGGGGTTGATTTACCAGTTCCATAATCTGATTCCCACATTGACTGTGGTGGAGAATATCACATTGCCGGTTCTCATGGACAGGAGGAAGGTAAACAGAGAGCGGCTGGAGGAATTGCTGGAGCTGCTGGGACTGCAGGAGCGGCGGAATCATCTGCCCTCCCAACTTTCAGGAGGGCAGCAGCAGCGTGTGGCCATCGGCCGCGCTCTGATGAATGCACCGCAGGTTATGCTGGCAGATGAGCCCACGGGCAGTCTGGACAGCCGGAACGGACAGGAAATTATCCGTCTGCTGCGGGCCAGCCATGAAAAATACGGCCAGACACTGATCATTGTCACCCATGATGAAAGTATCGCGCTGCAGGCAGACCGGATTATCTGTATATCGGACGGCAGGGTAATCCGGGATGAAAGGCAGGTGATAAGGGTATGAACATTTTTCACAAAGTCGCTGCGGAAGGATTGACGAGAAACCGTACACGTACCCTGGTGACCGTTGTGGGGGTGGCGTTGTCCGCGGCTATGTTTACGGCGGTCACTACGTTTGCCGTTTCTCTGCAGTCCTATATGATGAACGGGGCCATTGCAAAATACGGCGGCTGGCATGTGGCTTTCCCGGACGCGTCGACTCTGTCTGCAGAGGTACTGCAGGAGGATGACAGAGTAGAAAGCATGACCTTTTACAGGAATGTGGGCTATGCCCTCCTGGAGGGCGGGCAGAATCCCGACAAACCTTATCTGTTCATAGCAGGTTTTGGCGCGGATACTTTTGAGACCCTTCCGGTGCAGGTAATATCGGGAAGGCTGCCGGAGAAAGCAGGTGAAATCCTTGTCCCTGCCCATGTGGCCTCCAATGGCGGCGTGAAATTTGCGGTGGGCGATACGATTTCTCTTTTGGTGGGAAGCCGGATAAGCGGAGACGAGACGCTTACGCAGCATGACCCTTTTTGCTCCGGGGAAAAGCCGGGAACAGTGGGAGAGACTTTGCTGCCTGGAGGGAGACAGATGTATACCGTGGTGGGAATCTGTGAGAGGCCCGGATTCGAGGAGTACAGTGCGCCGGGATATACTCTGATTACCTGTGATGAGACAGCGGGAGCATCTGCCGGTTCCACGGCATTTGTCACTTTGAAAAATCCTTATTCCACACGAAGCTATGTGGGAAGCCTGGCAGAGGATTCCGCGTACTTTCTGAATGATGATGTGCTGCGTTTTGCGGGAATTTCGGGCAATCAGATTTTCAATATGATTCTTCTGTCCATAGGGATTGTGCTGATGGTTCTGATTATGCTGGGCTCCTTTTTCCTGATTTACAATTCCTTTGCCATTTCGCTGAATGAACGCGTACATCAGTTCGGAATCCTTTTATCGGTTGGTGCCACGGAGAGACAGCTTCGGAATTCCGTCCTGTTTGAGGGACTTCTCATGGGTTTTATCGGAATTCCTCTGGGAGCGGCGGCAGGGATTCCTCTGATTGGGCTGGTGCTCATGCTGGTATCCGAGAATTTCAGCAATGTGCTGTATGACAATGTTCCCCTGGTATTGAAGGTATCAGTGCCTGCCATCGCTGTGGCGGCGGTGACAGATATGTGCACCATTCTGCTCTCGGCATATCTTCCGGCCCGAAAGGCGGCGGGAATGTCGGTGATGGAATGCATCCGACAGACCAATGCACTGAAAACAGATGAGGGAACTGTGGGGCCGCTGAAACCTGTCAGAGCGCTGTACGGGCTGGAAGGGAGCCTGGCATGGAAAAATTTCCGGAGGAACAGAAAGCGTTATCACAGTATTATTCTGTCATTGACACTGAGTGTGGTGCTGTGGGTGTCAGCTGATTCTTTCGGGACAGATCTGAAGCGGCTTGGGGCGCAGGCGGTTGTGGATGTGGACGGAGATATTCTGTTTCAGACAAAGGATATGGGAGAAGAGGAGTTCTTACAGCTTTATGATGAGCTGAAGATGGTGAGCGGGGTGAGTAAAAGTGCCTTTGATTTTGCGGCAGAGGATCCGGGAGGCGCAGAGGCGGAGCACTGTATGACATTCTGGTCAGATACGCCGGGGCAGACGAAGGACAGGATGCAGACGCTGACGGACGGCGCAGGTATCACAGTTTCGTACACCCTGCGCAATGTGCATGAGGCACTGGAGCAGAATCGCAATATGCTGTTTATTATTAACCTTTTTGCCGTATTTTTTACAATTATGATTTCGCTGATTGCCATGGCAAATGTATTTAATACGATTTCCACCAACATCAGGCTGAGGAGACGGGAGCTTGCCATGCTCCGTTCCGTGGGCATGTCGGACCGGGAGTTCGGCAGGATGATGAGGTTTGAATGTCTGCTGTACGGATTTCGGACGCTGCTGTACGGACTGCCTGCGGCCGGACTCTGTTCCTGGGGGATTTACATGGTGCTGATTGGTCTGGAAGAAGCTGTGGATACGGAGTATACGATTCCCTGGGGAAGCATGGGGACCAGTATACTGGGGGTATTTCTGATGATTTTTGTCACAATGATATATACAACCGGTAAAATAAAGAAGGAGAATATCATTGATGCGCTCCGGGATGACTTGAACTGAAAAGGCATTTCGTAACGTCTCCGCCGTATTGACTTCCCGGGCGGAAGCGAGTATACTGAGGTAACGGTCCGGCTTTGGCCGCAACAATGCAGGCAGGGCGCGGAACCGTTGCTTTTGTCTGAGCAGCCGCTCCTAGAACACGTTCCAGGGAGGGACTGACAACGAATATATAAAGGAGACTTACATATGGAAAAAAAGATGCTTTTTCCGCAGACAGGTGCTTTGATTCACGGCGGTGATTATAATCCGGAACAATGGCTGGACAGGCCGGACATTCTGGAGGAGGACGTGCGCCTGATGAAGAAGGCAGGCATGAACAGTGCCACACTGGGGGTATTCTCGTGGTCTGTTCTGGAACCCAGAGAGGGAGAATTCCATTTTGAATGGCTGGAGGAAATTGTAGACAGATTGTATCAAAATGGTATTTATACCGTTTTGGCCACACCATCCGGGGCACGGCCGGCCTGGCTGGATGAAGCATATCCGGAGGCCATGCGTGTGAACAGGCAGGGGATGCGTGAGCATCACGGAGGCAGGCATAACCATTGTATGACTTCTCCCAAATACCGGGAAAAAGTGACAGTGATTGACCGGAAGCTGGCAGAGCGGCTGGGCTCTCATCCCGGTGTGATTATGTATCACATTTCCAACGAATTCGGCGGGGAGTGTTTCTGTCCCCTGTGTATACAGCGATTTCAGGAGTATCTGGCCGAAAAATACGACCATGACATCGACAAACTGAATGCCGCGTGGTGGACTGCTTTCTGGAGTCATCGTTACAACCGCTTTGACCAGATTGAGCCGCCCTTTGCAAGCGGTGAGAACAGTGTCATGGGGCTGAATCTGGAGTGGAAGCGCTTTACCACCTGGAATACCAATGACTTCATGAAGCATGAAATCAGCGTACTGCGGAGTGTGACGCCGGATGTTCCGGTGACAGCGAATTTCATGCGTCTGTTCGGGGGGCTGGATTATCGTAAGATGGCTCCGGAACTGGACGTGGTCTCCTGGGACAACTATCCGCTGTTCCACAACGACTGGGAAACGTTTGCGGAGACCATGTGTGAGACGGCTTTTCAGCATGCGGTGATGCGTTCTCTGAAACGGGGGACCCCGTTCATGATGATGGAGAGTGCGCCGGGGCTGGTAAACTGGCAGCCTGTAAATAAAGTGAAGAGACCTGGGGTACACAGACTTGCCTGCCTGCAGGCTGTGGCCGGCGGGTCTGATACCGTGCAGTATTTTCAGTGGAGAAAAGGACGCGGTTCCTTTGAGCAGTTCCACGGTGCGGTGGTAGATCATATTGGCACCGATGATACCAGAGTGTTCCGGGAAGTGGCTCAGGTGGGAGAACTGCTGAAAAAGATTGCTCCTGTGGCCGGGACGCTGGTTCAGCCCAGGGCCGCACTTTTGTTCGACTGGGATAACCGCTGGGCAATCGAGGATGTAAAAGCACTGGCTCAGGCCACTAAAAAGTACGAGGAGACCTGTATTGATATCTGGAAGTCCTTTTTCCGCCTCGGCGTGGATATGGATGTAGTGGGATCCGATGAGGACCTGAGTGCCTATGATGTGGTGGTGGCACCCATGCTGTATCTGCTGCAGCCGGGGACTGCCGGGAATCTGAAAGCTTTTGTGGAGAGAGGCGGACAGCTGCTGGCCACTTATTTCACAGGGTATGTGAATGCCGATCAGCTCTGCTATCTGGGCGGATTTCCGGGGGACGGCCTGAAGGATTTGTTCGGCATCATCAGCGAGGAGATTGACTCTCTGTATCCTTCAGACAGAAACGGAATCCAGATGACGGACGGAACAAAGTGGGAAGTGAAGGAGTATGCGGAGATTCTTCAGGTACAGGATGCGCAGATACTGGGGCGCTATACAGATGACTTCTATGGGGGAAGCGCTGCTGTAACCTGTAAAAATCACGGCAGGGGCAACGCCTACTATGTGGCAGCCAGAACCGCCGGGGAGCAGATGCTGCCGCTTTTTGAGAAAATGCTGGCGGATGGGGGAATCCCTGTGAGAAAGCTGCCCGGGGGTGTGGAATATCATGTGAGAAGCGGGGAAGAAGGACGCTATGAATTCTATCTCAACTGTACCGGGGAGGAACAGACGGTCTCCGATGTAAAGGGGAAGGATCTGGTGACAGACACTGAGGTGCAGGGTACGCTGACCCTGCAGAGGTACGGTGCGGCAGTGGTGAAGACAGCCTGAGGCAGGCTGCTGATATAAAAAGATCCCTCTCTTTCATGGGTGGCGATATGGCCACGGCATGGAAGAGGGGGATTTATTTTTGAGACTTTCATCCATGGAGAAACTGCGCGACTACTTTATCCAGAACTTCAAAATAATTCTCGAAAGTCTTGCGGCAGCAGCCGGGATTGTCAATGACGATTCCGGGACTTCTCAGCCCGACCAGGGAAAAGCCCATTGCCATGCGGTGGTCGTCATAGGTCTCCACTCTGGAGGCCCGGGGCATGCCCGGGTAAATGGTAATGCTGTCATCGGTTCTCCTGCAGGAGATTCCCATTTTGGTCAGTTCTGTGACAATTGCCCGGATGCGGTCGCTTTCCTGAAAGCGGATATGCCCGATTCCTGTGATGGTGGTGGGACTGTCTGCGAAGGGAGCAATGGCCGCCAGGGTAATGGCCTGGTCGGAGCAGGCGGACATGTCTTCGACAACGCCGTGGAAGACACCGTCCGCAGGCGGTGTCACCAGAATTCCCTGAGGGGTATCTTCTGCGGAGCAGCCCATTTTTATCAGTATTTCAATAAATGCCACATCTCCCTGAAGGGAATCAAAATGGACATGATTTACCAGAACGGGGAGATTCAGCAGCGGACTCATGGCATAAAAGTAACAGGCAGCGGACACATCCGGCTCGATTTGGTAATCCATTGCCCTGTAATGCTGGCCGGCTTTGGTCAGAAAAGTACGCTCTGTTGTCTCCTGTGCGCGGACGTGGAATTGCTCCATCATTCTCCGGGTCATTTCGATGTAGGCCATGCCGTGGGTGCCCTCGATTTGAATTGTGAAGTCCCTATCGCACAGACAGGAGACAATGAGCAGTGCGCTCAGAAACTGACTGCTGCTGTCGATGTTGACAGAAATCCTGTCTCTCCGGAAGCCGTGGGCCCGGAGTGTGAAAGGGAAATGCCCCCGGGCGCTTCCGGCTTCATAAATAATCTCACACCCCAGTTCCTCCAGGGCGTCCAGCAGGGGGGCCATGGGACGTCTGCGCATCTGTTCCGAGGCATCCATATGATAGACGCCGTGAGAAAGGCCGAGACAGGCGGTGAGAAACCGGGCTGCGGTTCCGGCGCTGCCCACGTACTGTTTTGCTTCCTGGCGGGGAATCCTTCCGCCCAGCCCTTTGACAACAATACGACAGTTGTCTTCATCTGCTTCCGCTTCAAATCCCAAATCCCGGATACACTGGAGAAAATGCCTGGAATCATCGGAGAAGAGAGCGCCGCGCAGACAGGAAGTTCCTTCGGCCAGGGTGGCCAGCAGAAGCGCGCGGTTGGTGATGCTTTTGGAACCGGGAACGCTCACTGTAAGCGGACCGGCTGAGGGGACCGGCCCGGACTGGATGGAAGGATATATATATGGAACAGAATAGGCATTGTCAGGAACATTTATGGACAGACGATATCCCGTCCATACCCATTTCAGGATACTCAGATAGGCAACTGTGATACCGAGGAAACAGGAAATCCATGTGTCGTGCCACCAGGAGGGCCGCTGTATCCGGAGCATGTGCCTCAGCCATCCGAGGACGAACACCGGCGCGCCCGCGGTGAGGCCCCAGTAAATTCCGCAGCTGAGCATGGCCAGTTTGGGGCGGAAGTTTCTGGAGAATTTGTACCAGAACCAGCTTCGCTTATAGTTTTCTCCATAAAATAATTTCATGTAATAGTCAAAGGGACTGCGGGATGGAATTCGCTCGTATTCATATCGGTTGAAATACCAGGCCATCAGCACGATGAGGAGAAAGCTGATGAGATTTGCCGTAAACAGAGCTTCCCACCCGAAACCGAATCTGCGGACCAGGATATTGCCCTCCATGTCCAGAGTCGGTGTGTTTACAAATGTGACAAACCCATCCATGAGATGAATCAGCAGATTGCCCAGAGAGAGCCTGACAAAACGGTATTTCGTTCTCTTTCCTGGCTTTACAAGCACAAGCAGGGCGGCGAGAAGCAGCATGGCGAGAATGAAAAGGATGGTGGCCGCCCTGTACTCATATTTTAATTTCCCGGCCAGGGAAATCAGATTTGCTTTTAAGGTTTCCATATCAGACATAGCTCGAAACTCCTTTCATGAACAAAAACATTATACAAATTAACCGGAAAGCCTGTCAATCTCTTTTGGTTTATTGTATAATGACCTTGTATTTTCGGTGATGAAGGGAAAAGAGAGGTGCGAGGATGAAGAGAGACTTTGATTTGCTTTCCATGGGAGAAATCATGCTGCGGCTGTCGCCGCCGGACAATGAGCGCATTACCAGAGGGGACAGCTTCAGCAAACAGGCCGGAGGGGCGGAGCTGAATTCCGCCACCGGCGCTGCCATGCTGGGGCTGCGCTGCGGGATTATTTCCAAGCTTCCCGCCAACGATCTGGGGATGTATATCAAAAACAGAGTCCGTCTCTGCGGTGTCAGCGATGATTACCTGGTCTATGATGAAGACAGGGATGCCAGGCTGGGAGTGTACTACTATGAAAACGGCGCATATCCCAGAAAACCACGGATTGTCTATGACAGGAATTACACTTCCGTGAACAAGATTTCCGTGGATGATTATGACGACAGTCTGTATACCGCGGCCCGCTGTTTCCACACCAGCGGAATCACACTGGCGCTGAGTCCCCAGGTGAGAGAGACGGCTGTGGAGATGATCAGACGCTTTAAGGACCAGGGGACCATCATTTCCTTTGACGTGAATTTCCGCGGGAACCTGTGGACCGGAGCCGAGGCGAAGGCATGTATCGAATCAATTCTGCCCTATGTGGATATTTTTTTCTGCTCTGAGGATACAGCCAGACTGACCTTCCTGAAAGAGGGGGATGTCAGAACCATCATGAAGAGCTTTACGCAGGAATATCCCATTTCCATTGTGGCTTCCACCCAGCGGGTGGTACACAGCCCGAAGCGTCATTCTTTTGGCTCTGTGATTTACAGTGCCAAAGAGGATGTGTTCTATGAGGAGGCGCCCTATAAAGATATCGAGGTAGTGGATCGTATCGGAAGCGGAGATGCCTATATATCCGGTGTGCTTTACGGACTGCTGTCCTGGGAGGGAGAGTATCAGCGTGCCCTGGAGTACGGGAATGCGGTCAGCGCTCTGAAAAATACAGTTCCCGGAGATCTGCTTTATACTGATTTGAATGAGATAGAGGGAATCATCAGAGAACATAAGTCAACAGGACGCATTGCGGAGATGGATAGATAACCGGAACGGGGATATTACCAGTGTCTTAATCGGCGCCTCCAGGGCCTCTCAGATACTGGACAATGTGAAGACGATTGAGAATCTGGAATTCAATGACGGAGAGCGGGCACAAATTGAAGAGATTCTGATGTGAGACCGGTATAAATATTTGATTTTGCCCTTGACGCCTGCATCTTTCGAGACTATAATAAGCGCTTGGTATTAAGAAAAAGGAAAGAAGCGTGGCTCTTATGACAAAGGATATGACGAACGGACAGCCCATGAAGCTGATTCTGGGCTTTTCCGTTCCTTTGCTTTTTGGATTTCTGTTTCAGCAGTTTTACAGTCTGGTGGACACACTGATTGTAGGGCGGTACCTGGGCGTGGATACGCTGGCGGCTGTGGGCGCCACAGGCTCCGTTAATTTTCTGGTGATTGGATTCTGCATGGGAATCTGCACCGGATTTTCCATTCCGGTATCTCATAAATTCGGTGCCGGAGATTATGCGGGAATGAGAAAGTATGTGGCAAATGCCATGTGGCTCTCCATTGCTTTCGCGGCGGTGATGACGGCGGCCACAGTGACTTTTTGCCGTCAGATACTGACAGCAATGCGGACGCCGGAGAATATCATCGACAATTCCCATGGGTATATTGTGGTGATTTTCGCCGGTATTCCGGTGGTATTTCTGTACAATATTTTATCGGGGATTATCCGGGCGCTGGGGGACAGCAGAACGCCGGTTATCTTCCTGGTGTGCTCTTCGGTGCTCAATGTAGGGCTGGATTTGCTCTTCATCGTGGGATTTCAGTCCGGCGTGGCAGGTGCGGCCTGGGCCACGGTGATTTCTCAGGCGGTGTCCGGTGTGCTCTGCCTGCTGTATATCATCAGGAAATTCGAAATTCTGCATATTACCGGGGAAGAGTGGAAGGTAAACGGGCATATGATGGCAAGTCTGTGTAATATGGGAATTCCCATGGGACTGCAGTATTCCATTACAGCCATCGGAAGCGTAATTCTGCAGTCTGCGGTGAATACGCTGGGCTCCAACGCAGTTGCGGCGGTGACTGCCGCCGGAAAAATCGGTGGATTTCTGGCCTGCCCTTTTGATGCCATGGGGGCCACCATGGCCACGTACGGCGGACAGAATGTGGGGGCCGGCAGGCTGGAGAGAATCTGGCTGGGAATGCGCTCCTGTATCCTGCTGGGGGCCGGGTATTCGGTGATTGCCTTTTTTGGCGCATTTTTCTGGGGAGAATCCCTGGCGAGCCTTTTTGTCAGCGAAGGAGCTTTGCAGATAATCGGAGATGTGAGAATGTATCTGGTGATAAATACCCTGTTTTATTTTGCGCTGGCACTGGTGAATATCATCCGGTTTATGATACAGGGGATCGGCTTCCCCAGATTTGCCATTCTGGCAGGTGTGTTTGAGATGCTGGCCAGAGGGCTGGTGGGCTTTGTGCTGGTGCCGATATTCGGCTTCCGGGCGGCCTGTCTGGGCAGCCCCATCGCATGGATTTTCGCCGATGCGTTTCTGATTCCGGCCTTTCTCCATGTGTACAGGAAATTGCAGAAGCAGCTGAAGCAACAGGAAGGCGCTGCCATTCCTGCCGCCGGGAAAAAATTAACCCGCCATATGGCGGGCTAAAGTCCTGTTTCCTCATGGATGTCACTCCCGGCTAAAATTCTTTTACAGGATTTCAGAACGCGTAAAGCTTAAATTGGGAAAGTGCGGTTTCAACTCATCGCTCACGCAATAGATTTCCTCGTCATCCCATTCGTCCCCGGCCTGGACTCTGCAGATTTCCAGCTGTGATCGGGTCTCAAAGGCCACATCGCCGATATAAATCCTTCCTCCCGGATTCAGAAGGGACAGAAGTTCACGGAGCAGACGGATTTTCTGTTCGTCTGTCACATGATGCAGAGAATAGGTTGCAATGACGGCATCTTCTCTCTGGCCACCTCCACCATTTTCTGTGAAAAGTCCTGTCCCCATATATGACAGCCCTGCTGATATAGCCTGGAGGTCAGTGTCCCGGTCCCAAATCCCATGTCCAGAACCGTTTTCCGGCGGTATTTTCCAGTTGTTTCACAGGCATACATTATTTGCCAATAAAACAGCGGGAATCGCAATATAAAACTAAAGAAAGGAAGCATTTATGCATTCTCTGATTGTGGAACGCATTTCGCGAATGCGAGAGAGAAAAGGTTATGGACACAGTAATATGAAAAAAATTTTAGAACATCAGGTACTTTTTCCGGTGGGGGCAGAATCAGACAGCTTCACTGCGGCACTTGCATCTGCGCTGGTCATTGTGCGCGGATACACGGAAGAAACGCCGTATTGGTGTGCGCCGAACAGCCGTTATTGCATCCATTGCAGCTCCTGCGGCGATCATTTGCTGGAACGACACCAGGAGTCCATCTACCACTGTCTTTTGACAGCATCGACACTGGCGTTTGGTTTCGATTATCCGTGGGATGACACCGTGAATCCCCATTCCCTGCCCGGATTTCGAAGCGGCTGGCGCTGGGACGATGACTTTGTGGATGCACTGGCACGGTTTGCAGGTTTTTCCTGGCGGCGCTGTGGTTGCACAAGTACACAGGAAGAGGTGCTTTCCGCAATAAAAAGCTCTGTGGATGCCGGTTTCCCCACGCTGCTTCGGTTGGAAAACGAAATGGAATGGATTCTTGCAGTGGGCTATGACGGTGATACTGTATATGGCCTGGATTCACAGTTTCATGCCCTGCCTGATAACTGGCATTCCATGCTGCGAGACGCCATTGTCATCACCGGCAGCACTGCACCTGACATGTCCTGCAGAGAGCTCCTGGAACGCATCGCATCTGCCCTGTCCTATGAGGAACATACGGCGCTTGAAAGTGTGATTATGGATGTGCTCGACCATGTGACGCCGGAAAATGCCATGGATGTTGCCGGCATGATGTGCGGCATCAATGGTGTGCCGATTGAGGCAAGATGGCATGCGGCGGAAAGCTTCTGCGGAGCCGAAAATCTGTTATGTGATATTTTCACAGATAAAGAAATTCACAGTCGGCTGAGAGATATTTTATCTGCACGGTACATCTCGTGTGGAAATGATGAAACACATGGTATCGGATGGAAGATATGGGGGGCGCTGGGAGTGGGGCCTGAGACCGGATATGCCGTCACCCGGCAGTCCGCAGATTTGATCTTACAAAAGGAGACACAGGAAACGCTGAAGTGCCTGTTTGCAAAGATTTTTGAAAACGACCGCGCTGTATGTGCCGAAATCCGGTCCTGTCTTGAACAATTATAATAGATCAAAGACACCCTATTGTCACCCCAATGCAGCTTTGCAAGTTCTGTCTTCAACGAGAATGGAAACAAATTCTGCCGGGAATCAGTTCTGGAAAAAGATAAAAATACGGATATTATAAAAGAGGAAGAAAAGTCTGCTCTGAAGCAGCCATTCCTGATAATAGAGCCTGTTGTCCGCCCGGTTTTTATCTTCCGGCTTTTTCAGCTCCCTCCAGATAACGTCCCAGGGGGTATTCGTGTCTCTCTGACGGCTTCTTTTGCACTTCGTATTCCCATAGCCTCATCTCCTTGCAGTTAATGCAGTTTCTTATGTTGGAATTCGACGTCGTGTGCTTTGATTATACAGGTTTCGACGCCATGTGACAACAACTTTGTGTGGAATAGACAACTCAGCCCCATGCAGGCTGTGACTGATTTGGGCATAATCTGCCCAGGTTTTTGGCAAAAAAGCAAAAGATGGCTGATAATCGCCACCTTTTCTTCGTTTTAAGGAAACTATACTTATCTACAGATATGCTTGAGCTGCTTCAGGACTTAGATGATACTGCTCCTGGATTTTGACCAGAATCGTCTGGGCTGGGACTCCCAGATTTCTTAATATGGAAACGGTTCCGATGATTCCCTGTTCAAGTCCCTGTTCAAGTCCCTGTCTGATACCTTCTCTGATGCCTTCTCTTTTAATAGTTTTAGCTTCATATTCCAGAACTTTTCCGCCCATAACCGCGCTCACTCCTTCCCTGACAGAATTGTATTTTATGGCTATATGTTCCAATACTTTGTTGGACATATCCATAATAGTGCATCTTGTATATTCGCTGATGATCCCCCGATTCAGGAATTCCTCAAGCTTACTTTTGATGATCTCATATTCTTCCTGCAAAAGTCTTAGTTTAGTTTTGTTTTTCTCATATTCCGAAAATTGTGTTTCGTGGGAAAAGATATAAAAGGGAATCAACAGCAGAAGCTTTTTCTGAAAAATCTCTTCCAGGGTGTACTGCTGTGATTTCATCACTGGGATATCATACTCTATTGTTCCACCAGGTGTTACCATTCTGACTTTTAGGGTATCGGGCGTTGATGAATTATGCCTCAAAAATAAAACGGCAGAATTTGGAAGAGTTACACTTCATTTATTATGGGAATGATCAGGGAACTGCAGTCGTTCAGCAGTGTGCGAGTGTGCGGAATACATCATCATAAGGTGTGTTTGTTATTTTTACATTTTCCATTGGCATCCGTCCCCTTTTATTATATTTTACCATATTCAAAAAAGTTACTCAATCATTAATTCTGTTGCAGCCCCTTTTCAATGAATGCTATAATATCATAACATAAATATTGTGAGGGTGAATGCAATATAAATCCACCTGCCCGGAAATGGGGAAATGAAAGTTCGGAAAAGGAGCCTGCAGAAGATGAAAGCAAATACGATATACCGGCCATTAACGGCAGCGCCGTTCAGACACAGTGCTTCTTACAGAGAGACGGAGCCCTGTCAGATGTTGCGACCTTATGTCAGATGCTTCTGGAGTGGGGAAGAGAAGGGCGACGGCGGGGGGACAGCGGGAACTTCCGAAATCGTGGTGCCGGATACCTGTGTGGATATCATTTACCGTATAGACAGGACGGATAATACTGTCATCGCCAGATTCAATGGAATAAATGACAGAAGCTTTTATGCGCATCATGCGAGGCAAACAGGACATGAGACAGAGGTTTTTGCCATTCGTTTCTATGCATGGAGCGCCTATGTTTTTTCGGAGGATTCTTTCAGCGGAACCGTAAATGGAAACTATGATGTCAGGGAAAGATTCGGCTGGCTGGACAGAGAGCTGCGGACCCGACTGGTCTGGCCTGGAACTCTGACTGACAAAATTCAGTTCACAGAAAAACTTCTTATGAAAAAACTGAATACCGGAAGGCATAACGAGACAGTAGATGGAGCCATATGCGGTATTCTTTCCCATTATGGTACATTGGGGATTGCCCGGTTATCCGGGGAGAGCTTTGTCAGCGGCAGGCATCTGGAACGACTGTTTCAGGAATATATTGGAATGTCGCCAAAGAAGTTGAGCAATCTGGTACGTTATCAGTTTTTGTGGAATGATATTGTAAGGCAGAGGTATTTTGATATGCAGGATGCGGTTTACCGATATGGATTTACGGATGAGGCACATCTGATGCGGGAGTTTAAGCGCTATCATACAATGAATATCCGTGAGGCAAGGAAAGCGGCGTTCCAATTCCTTCCTGAACAGCCGATTCCAGTTCCGCCTGGCAAAGTCGAATAAATTCTGAAGAGGCATAGAATTCTGGTGACAGGGATTTGGGGCGGTTTCAATAAGAAAATGTCGGAAATATACAAGATTTTCTGAGATGAATTCTGTAAAATGACAACGACATTTACTGATTTCAGGAAGAAAGAGAGGAACCCAAAATGAAATTCTGTACCACATTGATTGCAGTAAAGGATATGGAAAAATCCCTGCAGTTTTATAAAAATCTGTTCCGGCAGGAAGTAACTCTTGATCTGGGATGGAATAAAACTTTAAGCTGCGGTCTTACACTGCAGGAGCATTTTGACAGACTGGCAGAGTTCCCTGCGGATACCATGCATTTCCGCTCCAACACTATGGAACTGTATTTTGAAACGGAAGATTTTGACAGATTTCTGACATTGCTGGATACTTTCCCGGAGGTGGAACGTCTCCATGAGGCACAGACATTTCCCTGGCTGCAGAGAGGAATCCGTATCTTCGACCCTGACGGACATCTGATCGAGGTGTCGGAGAGTATGTATTCGGTTGCCTGTAAACTGTTTGAAAAGGGGAAGAGTGTGGAGGAGGCCGCAGAGGTGATTCAGCACCCGCTTTCGCTGGTGCAGACATGGCACGACAAGTTTATGTGCGCTGGAAAATAGCCAAATGGTCATCCGCATAATGATTGAACTGGAATCATGGCATGATGACTTTTTGAGGTGAGAAACCACTGAAAGAATAACAAGAATTACAGCCATGGAAGCAGAGAAAGAGAGGAGAGGGCAAATGGAAAAAAAGAAGATTAAAATTATCCCATATCTGGCATTTATGGGGAACTGCGAGGAGGCGGTCCACACTTATATTGAGGCCTTCGGGGGTGAGATTTACGGTATGTCCCGGTGGTCAGAGAACACATTTGAAACGACGCCGGAGCAGATTGGAAAAGTAATGCATATAGAATTTGCGCTGGGCAATACGCGTATGGCGGCGGGAGACAGCTTTGACTGTTCGGAGGCGAATGCGGCTATACGGCTGATGATTCATATGGATTCGGAGAAGGAAGCATTATACGCGGTGTCTGTACTGGCGAAGGGAGGAACCGTTCTTTCACCATTACAGCCGCACCCGGAACCGGATGACAGCGGCTGTGGTTCTATTATTAAGGACCGTTTTGGCTTCGCGTGGATTATCACCTGTCCCAATCCCCATCCTGTCAAGCGGGGATAGAACAGGCGAAATTTTTCTCCACCCGGCACTCTATTGGAAAACAGTTCTTTGCCAAACTGTAGAATCATCATACACCATGCAGATGTCAACCCATGACGTGTCTGAAGCGGCTGTCAATTATTGTCAAAGGGACAATCGGAAGCCACGGTAATTGTGCGGAATTCGCCGTTCATATTGGCAGGATCTCCCGGCTGCCAGGGACGCACTGCACAGTAAAAATGGTAGAGACGTCCCTGATATTTTAAGACGGAAGCCTTGTGGGCATGGGTTGCATCCAGGGAGCCGGGTGTACCATTGGAAAGCAGCGGATGGGAGAATTTCGTCCAGTGCAGCAAATCTTCAGATACAGCCAGGCCTTCCTGAGCATGCTGATAATCGTAGCCGAAGAAGAAATTCAGCCATCGGCTGCCGTCCCGCACAATGAAGGGATCCGACACAAATTTATGGTCCCATTTGCCGGGAGAGGAGACGGAAAGTACAGGATTACCGGGGTATCGCTTCCAATGAAGCAGATCCGTTGAGATAGCAAGACCGGTCTGCTCAATCCACCGTTCGTGGGTGGTTTTGGCATTATAGAACATATAATAACTTCCGCCTTCCTCTATAATACAGGCTTTATACAGGCCGCCGGCTTCCCAGGCCGCACCGTTCTGCCAGGAAAATACAGGCTCCTGCAGTCTGTGCCATTGCATCAGGTCTTCGGAATCGCACCAGGCCAGTCCAATTTGAGCCGGTCCGGCTTCATATCCTTCCTGAGGGTAGGAATGATAAACCATCCAGTATTTTCCGTCTATTTTCTTAAGTTTTGGCAAATCATCCAGAGAATTGCTTTCTCTGATAATCCATGTACCTGCAGCTCCAACCTTGTCCCATCCCTGTCGTTCCTGTTCTCTTTTCAGGACAGGGCCCAGTTTGTTCCAGTGGAGCAAATCACTGCTTACGGCCAGTCCGGACTGATATCCGATCCCATCAAATCCTGTATATAGCATATAAAATCTATCCTGGTGCCAGAATACGAAAGGAATGTCCACACCCAGACTGTCAAAGGTCGGGGGCTCATCCGACGAGGAAGGCAGGCCGGAACCGGTCAGTATCGGTCTGTTGTACCGGTAAGGTGTTTCATAAGGGTGTGAATCAGGCATATTATCTCGGGAAATCATATATTGTGAGCTCATTTTGAAAATCCTCCTGTATACATGTAATATTCGCATTTAATTCCACAATGGGCAGCCCCTGAGGCCAGAGTCAAATTCACTGCAATGGTTTACAGGGGGCCTGCCACCTGAGTCCAGGATGCCTGCAAGGCCCAATAAGGACTCTCTCCTAAGGCAGAGGGACGGCGGAGAAGGGTTTAGTGGGTAATAGCGCAGACCAATTTATGGCTACAGACGGCTGTAAATTCGCGAACCATGCCGGCCATCAAAGGAATCGTCCATATCTGCCCCAGGCCAGTCTTAACCTGCAAGAAACAGGCAGAGGAGGCCGGAGGCTCTTTCCGAAAGCGCTGAGGGGTGCTCTTAGCAGAGGTAAAATCCAGCCTCTACGCAGACTTAAGCGCGGTGCTTTCGCGCTTTAGTCGAAGTTGAGGCTTAGTTTACCGGCGCGTTACCAAAGAGCCTCCGGCCTCCTCTGCCGTCCCTTTGCTTTAAACTTGCCTCATTGCAGTAACCTGGACATTAGCAGTAGGCGATCTTCAGTAGGTCATTGCGGGAATCCCGGACTCTGTAAATGAAACGCGAACATACCCCATTATAGGACCCGCCCACTCCGCCAGGGAATGGACGATCTGTACTTCCTGATGGAAAAACAGCCGTATCTGCCGCGAACGGTTTGACAAAAGAAATAAAGCGCGCAACAATAAGGAAAACGTAAGGGAAGTGCATCCATGTTTACATCCAATCTTCAGAAGAAAATATTTTATTCCTACCTGGCGCTTATGGCGGTCTTCATCCTGTTTATTACAGTTATTTCCATCTATCTGCTTCGGAGAGAAGAGGAGATTTATCTGCATAACATGGAAAATGTGACCATAGGAATTTCCAACCAGCTGGAAACCAACCTTATCAATATGAACAGGATCTGCCTCCAGGTATGCCTGAACAAGGCGGTGTACGAAGCTTTTGAAGAGATTGATAAAGAAGGAGCAGAGCGCTCTTTTGAAGCGGACAGCTATCTGAAAAAGAAGCTGCAGGAAGAGCTGCTTGGCATTGTGGGACCGGATTTGTCAGTGGGAAAAGTGTGTGTGTACAACCGCGGAGGGGCATACTTAAGCTATGGGAAATATTATGAGAAAATGGGTGTGGATTACCAGGAGGTTCTCCTGGAACGATATGCCCTGATGGAGGATGCACTGCAGGAAGCACGCAGCGGGAAAAGGGTATACACAGATACGGAACTGTTCGGAGATGACAGGACAGAGATTCTGACACTGGTGCGCTTTGTGAAAAATGTAGTAAACGGCAGGGTGGTGGCAGTGGCGGAGACCCAGCTGCGGGTGGAGGAATTGCTGAAGAATATTGTGCCGGAAATGGACGGTACAGCCAGACTTTTTATCTATACCCAGGATGGAATCCTGATGTATGCTTCGGAGGAGGAAGACAGGGACAGGGACTTCTATTTTGACTATGCAGGGGAAGGCGGTTACAGACGGACGGAGATCAGGAATCGGGAAAGCGGCGGGAAGGAACTGGTTTCCCTGGCCGTGGGGGAGAAGTATGGCTTTCAGGTGGTATATGTGGAAGCATACGGCAGAATGTTCCGGGTTATCGGCAGTTTTGTCAGAATATTTATTGTGCTGTTGCTTTGTATCTGCGGGGCCAGCGTTGCCATTCTGTATCGGATAGCGGACAGATTGACAGCGCCGTTGACAGAGCTGTATTCCTCCCTGAAAAAAGTGCGTCTGAATCATATGGCTGTACGGCTGCCGGAGGATTCGGATATTGATATTATACACAAACTGAATCTCGGATTTGAAGAAATGTTTGCCGAGCTGGGCATCCTGATGGAGAATGAGATCAGGGCGAATCTGAAAGCCATGCAGGCCCAGATGAATCCACATTTTATCTATAATATGCTGTCGGTTATCTCTGCGGCCAGCATAGAGGAGAATCCGGATAAGGTCAGCTTTCTGTGCGGAGAACTGGCCAGACTGCTCCGGTATTCCACTTCCGACGGCAATTGTTTTGTGACGCTGAGGGATGAAATCGCACACACGGAATGCTATTGCCAGCTGATGAAGGCCCGCTATGAAGAAAAGCTGGAATATCATATTGCCGTACGGGGAGAGACGGACAGAATCACCATGCCGAAAATGATTTTGCAGCCGATTGTTGAGAACTGTTTTAAGCATGGATTTGCCCGGAAAGAGGGAATCTGCCGGATATGGATAGAGGCGGAGACAGGGGAGGAAGGCTGGTATTTTTCTGTGACAGATAATGGAACGGGGATAAAGGATACAGCTGTGGAGGAGCTGAAAACGGTTCTGGAAAGTAATGGAGCGGAGGCTGTTGCAGGCATGCAGGAGGGCGGACTGGGACTGAAAAATACCATACTCAGACTGCGTTTTTCCTGCAGGGAGACCATTTATTGTGAAATCGGAAGGTTTGATGACTGGAAGAAGAGACAGAAAGGACCGGAGGTTCCGACGGAGGAGACGGACCGGGGAACTTATGTCAGAATAGGAGGCCGAAAAAGTGATTAAGACAGTGATTGTGGAAGACGAACCTGCAATTGGGAGAGCGGTGGCCAAATTGCTGAGAACGATTTCCACGGACTTTCTGGTGGCGGGAATTGCAGGAAATGGCAGAGAGGGGCTGAAGCTGATTGAGCAATGTGAGCCGCAGGTGGTGTTCACGGATATCATCATGCCCGGGATGGATGGGCTGGAGATGATGGAACAGGTGAAGGCGAGAGGTGGACAGCCGCTGTTTGTAGTATTGTCCGGACATGCGGAATTTGACTATATTAAGCGGGCCCTTTCCATGGGAATTCTGGATTATCTGCTGAAACCGGTTACAGCGGGGGAGCTGGAACTGGTGCTGGATAAGGTCCGGAACCAGCTGCGGGAGAGCAGGAACAGCAGGCTGATGGAAGAACTTCACGGGGCTCACCGGGAAGCCGTTCCGGAGGCGGGCAGCCATCATGTAGCTCTGGTCTGCCTGGGAACGGTGCCCGGCTGCGCGGACAGAGGGACTTTTCCGGCTGTGCGGGCATGGAACGACATGGATTATGAAAAATATCTGGAAGAAGTATTTTCAGGTCTTTCGGCTGGAGGGGCCATGCAGTGGGCATTTCCGGGGATGACTTCCGCGGAAAAAGTGCTGATTGTGGAATATGAAGGACGGGATACTGTGATAGCCGGCTTTTATCAGCTCTATGACTGGCTGTGCGCTCATGCGGGGCTGCCGGTGACATTTGTCTATCAGGAACAGGGGGTGGGAATCAGCAGCATCGGTGGGGCAGCCAGAACCCTGCGGCAGGCACTTGCAGAAAAGAGTGTCTTTGGGGAAAACGGCATTTTTTCATCAGGCCGGGAGAGCGAACAGGGGAGGGGCGAACGCACGGGTCAGGAGACGGAGGAAGCTCTTCTGCGGATTCGCAGAGCTGTTTTTAAGAAGTTGTCTGAGGAGACAGAGGCGGCACTGGGGGCTTTCTGGGAAGAATGCCAGTACAGCCATCTGACTGTCAGCAGACTGAGTTCCGCTCTGGGACATATTGCACTTTATTTTCAGGACAGTTATCAGAGAATTGCGGTGACAGAGAAGGACATTCAGATCATGCTTGCGGACAATTACAGCTATGAAGCGCTGAGCATGGAGTGGCAGGTGATCCTGAAATCGCTGGAGGAAAATGCGGGACTGCCGGAGGATGATTCCCTGCTGGCTCAGGTAAAACGTTATATGGAGGAGCATTTCAGAGAACCGCTGACCAAACATGATATCGCACAGGCATTTCACTTTGCGCCTTCCTATCTGAGCCGTATCTACAAGGAAAAGTACGGAATTTCCATGGGTAACTATCTGACCAGACTGAAAATTGAGGAGGCAAAACAGCGGATGGCGCAGAATCCGCAGATTCTGATCAAGGAAATTGCCGCGGAAGTGGGATATAAGGATCCTTATTATTTTTCAAAAGTGTTTAAGAAGGAGACAGGAAGCTGGCCCACACAGTTTTTCTGAGAGAAAGGCCAGTGCCATTTTTCCATCGGGGAGGACAAAAATTGCATTTTCATTTGAAGAGGGTGACAGTATGATGAGGATACGGTAACCGGAACAGACAGCAGACTGTGCGGGAACAGCAATGAGAAAGAATCATAACAGGAGGTATCTACGGATGAAAAAGCTAATCAAACTGACGGCTGCAATGACATTGAGTGTGAGCCTGCTGGCGGGCTGTGGAAACAGCGGCAGCGGGACGGGAAGCTCTCCGGAGGGAGACGGATCCCGGGGAGGAAGTGAGACACAGAGCAGTGCGCAGGCAGGCTCTGAGAGCGTTGTATCGGAGGATGACAGCGCGCGGGAAGAACGGACAGAAGGGGGCTATTCCATCACACTGATGCTGGCCCAGTCCAGCTATTCGGAGGAGGCGTTTTCCCGGATCAGAGAGAAATTTTCCGATATATATGACATTTCGCTGGAATATGAAGTGATACCGGACGCACAGTTTACAAATCTGTCTCAGGTGCGTGTGTCCACCGGAGAAGCACCGGATGTGATTTTTGCAAATGTTCCCGCGGCGTATTCTACCTATGACGCGCCGAACACGCTGGTAAAGATGAACGATCAGCCCTGGATGAGCAGGCTGGGAATGGATACGAAGGCCATTGAAGCCCAGGACGGCGGTTTATACGGGATGCCGATTACCGGTTTTTCCGGAGTGATGGGAGTGATTTATAATAAGGATGTGTTTGAAACTCTTTCTCTGGAGGTTCCGAAGACCTATGACAACTTTCTGGAAGCCTGCGAGACGATAAAACAATCCGGAGTAAATCCGCTGTATTTGTCCTTTAAGGACACCTGGACCACCCAGATTGTACCCATGATTTATTTTGCAAATCTGCTGGACGAGCGTTGTGACGAAGTATATCAGCAGTTGAATGCCAATCAGATGTCCTTTGCGGATGTGCCGGAGTTTAAGCAGGCGCTGACAGATTTTCAGGCTCTGTTTGACACGGGATATGTAAATGAGGATTATATTGTGGGTACCTATGACGAGTCTCAGGCTGCAGTTGCGGAAGGCAGATCGGCGATGATGGTATGCGGTGAGTACGCGGTGAACGCCATTCTGGAGAAATATCCGGATGCCAATATCGGCATGTTTCCGCTGCCTTACAATGATGTGGACAAGGTGATGACGGCCAAATACGTTTACGCGCTCTGTGTGCCGAATGCAGCCGCCAATGTGGAGCAGTCTCTGGACTTTATCGATAAGTTTTCCCAGGCGGATATTCTGGGAATCTATCTGAACGCCAACTCAGTGAATTCACCTTACAGCGATGTGGCTTCGGAGAATATTAACGATGTACTTCAGGGCATGTATGACAGCTATCTGAATGCAGGAAAATTTGTGGTTCAGGTGGGGGATATTATCGCCAATTTCTCCTCTCTGAATGACGATGTGATGTTCCCTGCATACATTAACATTTCCCAGGGCGCGGATATTGATAAGGAAATATCCAATATTGACAAAAATGTGAAAGAGTATGGAGAAAGCCTGGGACTGGAAGGCTTCTGAAAGAGATCATGAGCCGGAGCCGGGGCAGTGCCCCGGCTTCTTTTAAAGGATTGAGGACGGTGATACAAGAATGAAAAAAAAGAAGCAGTTTAACAGATACAAATACAGTATGGCAGTACCGGCGCTGACACTTTACACAGTCTTCTACATAATTCCGATTCTGCTGGGATTCGTGATGGCATTTACCAACTGGAATATCAGAAGTCTCTACAGTGCACAGTTTACGGGGCTGAAGAATTTCATCGGCATTCTGCAGGATGAGAATTTTATTCTTTCCGTGAAAAATACACTGCTGTTCGCTTTTTTCACCACAGTGCTGAAAGTGGGATTCGGACTGCTGCTGGCCATGTTGATGACAATGCCTTTTAAAACCAGGAATATCATGCGCAGCATTTATTATCTGCCTGCGGTATTGAGCACGGTGGTAATCGGACTGGTCTTCACCGCCTTTTTCGGCGTGGACGGCATGTTTGACAGCTTTCTGCACTCTCTGGGAATGCGGGAGACGGCTATATGGCTGGGGGATGCCCGGACAGCACTGGGATGTGTGATTGCTGTGGAGGTATGGCAGTGGTCTGGCTTTTCCATGATGCTGTTCATTGCCGGTCTGCAGGGAATTGATCAGACGTACTATGAAGCGGCGCTGATGGACGGCGCGGGGAAATGGCAGAAGTTCCGCAGTATTACGCTGCCCCTGCTGGCGCCCTCCTTTACCATGACAGTGCTGACCAATCTCATCGGAGGACTGAAGGTCTTCGACAAGGTTTATGTGCTGACCAACGGGGGGCCGGGTTATGCCACGCAGGTGATGGGGACATATGTGTACAAATCTTTTTCAGCAGGTTTTCTGGGGAAATCCAGTGCCATGAGTCTGGTGCTGACAATCCTGGTCAGTGCGGTCACTTTGCTGATTAACAGGAATCTGAAGGGAAGAGAGGTGGATATGTGATGAAAAAGAAGCTTTCCATGATAGCGGCCGAAGGCGTCATGATTGCTGTGACAGTGCTCTTTTTTCTGCCTCTGATGATTATGGTATTCGGCGCGTTTAAGAATTCAGCGGAGGCGGCCATGTTCAATTTCCGCCTGCCCTCTTCCTGGCATTTTGAGAATTTTGCCTTTGTGCTGGAGACGGGAAATGTCATGCGTTCCTTTGCAAACAGCGTGATTCTCACCGGATGCTCCGCGGGGCTGGGCGTGCTTTTCGCATCTATGGCGGCTTACATCATTGCCAGAAGGAAGACACAGGGGGCGGAGAGGCTGTACAATTACTTTCTGATCGGTATGGTGGCGCCGGTACAGATTATCACCACCTATGTACTGTTGGATTTCCTGGAGCTGAAAGGAACTTTTCCGGGGCTGATCATGGTGTATATCGGCGCCAATCTGCCCTTTAACATTCTGATGTTCAGCAGCTTTATCCGAAATGTGCCGGTGGAGCTGGACGAGGCGGCGTTCCTGGACGGGGGAAGTCTGGGGAAGGTTTTTTTCAGTGTGGTACTGCCTCTGCTGAAACCCATTTATGCCACCAGCTTTGTTATTTTTGCCATGAGTGTCTGGAATGACTTTCAGATGCCGCTGTATCTGTTGAATACACCGAAGAAATGGACATTGCCGCTGACGGTTTACAATTTTTACGGTCAGTATTACAGCAGCTGGAATTATGTGTTTGCCGATATGATTATAACGGCGCTGCCCATTGTGATCGTGTATCTGGCGGCCCAGAAATATATTGTGGAAGGAATGACTGCCGGGGCAGTTAAGGGATAGAGGAAAAGGAAGAGCAAACAGGAAGAAGCAGCAGAGAACGGGAAATGAAAACAGGAAAAAGAAGGCAGGTGGAAAAGAACAAAGTAAAAGGTGGAAAAAGGAAATAATGTGAGGAGCGGAAATCGGAAAGAAAAGGTTGGAAGACAGAGAATGGAGAACAGACGCAATTTGGAAAATGAAGAAAGAGTAAATGAGGACTGGGGGACAGACAGTAAAGCCAGATGGATTGGCGGCGCAAAGTGTGAGGGGAATCAGGTGCCTGTGTTTAAGCGGGAATTCCGGATAGAAAAAGGCTGCAGGGGAGGGCGGATTGCTGTCACGGGAGTGGGACATTTTGAACTTCACCTGGACGGGGAGAAGGTGGACGACAGGGTGCTGGAACCGGCCTGGACCAATTATGACAAAAGTGTGGATTATTCCGTTTACAGGATAGAGAGCCTGAAGCCGGGGCTGCACAGCCTGACCATGTGGCTGGGAAACGGGATGTATCATGTGAAAGGGTTGGGGAGGCACGCCAAGTTTGAGAGGAGCTTCGGAGAAATCGGCTTTCTGCTGGAGGCCCGATGGGAGTACGAAAACGGGATGACGGAGAGTCTGGTCAGTGATACTGCCTGGAGGACCAGACCAGGGCCCATCGTATTTTCCAGTGTGTACGGAGGAGAGGATTACGACGACAGAGTGATGGAGGAGGACTGGGAGCTTGCCGGTACGGAGCCTGACGGGAGGTGGGAACCGGCGAATGTGCTTTCCGGGAACAGAGAATCCGCCGCCCCTGCAGGGAGACTGGTGAGGAAGACGAATCCGCCTCTGTGTATTACAGAAAGGCTGGCTGGCGTGCGGCTGGCGGGAAGAGATATCATATATGACATCGGGCGGAACATATCGGGATGGTTTGAAATCCGGTTCCGGGGGAGCGCGGGAAAGGTTCTGAAAGTAACACCTTATGAAATGGCTGATGAAAATGGGGAACTCTCCCAGAAATTTACCGGTTTTCCACATTATTATCTGTTTTACTGCAGGGATGGGCGCCCCTGCTGCTGGCAGCCGAAGTTTACCTATTACGGATTTCATCTGCTGAAGCTGGAATGGCTGGAAGAAGATCTGGAGACACCGGCGGCAGAGCCTCTCTGTATAGAGAGTGTCACAGGCCTGATGATTGGGGTGAAAACAAAACGGGCCGGCGGATTTCGCTGTTCTCTGAAACTGTGGAATCAGATTCATACTCTTATCACCAATGCCATGGAATGCAATATGAAGTCGGTATTTACGGACTGTCCCCATCGGGAAAAGCTGGGATGGCTGGAACAGGTCCATCTGGTGGGTCCCGGACTGCTGTATAATTATGAACTGGCGGGGATGTATCGGAAGGTGCTGGAGGATATGGCGGAGGCCCAGACACCGGAGGGGCTGGTGCCGGACATCGCCCCGGAATATCACAATTTTGACCTGGAGCAGATTCATGAGGGGTTTCGGGATTCGCCGGAGTGGGGCAGTGCCTGCATCATTGCGCCATGGTATCTGTATGATCAGTATGGGGATATCACTTTCCTGGAAAATAATTACGAGATGATGCGGAGATATCTGGGGTATCTGCAGACCAGGATTTCCTGCGGCCTTCTGCATCACGGACTGGGAGACTGGTGCGATTACGGGGTAAATCCGCCCTATGCCCAGAATACACCGGTGCCGCTGACGGCCAGCGCCATCTATCTGTATGACCTGCAGCTGATGGAGCGGATTGCGGAGATTCTCCGGAAACCGGAGGACTGCGCACTATACAGGCAGCGGAGGCAGCAGACGGAAAAAGCGTTTCAGAGGGAATTTTATGACAATCAGACGAAGCGCTATGGCACGGGAAGCCAGACTGCCAATGCCATGGCCCTGTTCCTGGGCCTGGTGCCGGAGGAGGACTATTGTCTGGTGCGGGATTCGCTGATAAGGGATATTGTGCTGCGGGGATACGGGACTACCAGCGGAGATGTGGGTTTCCCCTTTGTGCTGCGGGCGCTGGAGAAAACAGGCTGTCATGATATCGTGACCAGGATGCTGCTGCAGACAGAGGCGCCCGGCTATGGATATCAGATTCTGCACGGCGCCACCACCCTGTGCGAGGAATGGAACGGGAATGATCCGGAGCATCCCAGCAGTTCCCAGAATCATTTTATGCTGGGGGCGGCGGAGGAGTGGTTCTATCAGGTACTTGCAGGCTTCCGGCGTTTTCATGGAACGGAAGAAAGGCAGCCGCAGAGAATTGTGCTGAAGCCTTATTTCCCGGAGGAACTGGACTGGCTGACGGCCTGGCATACGTTTCCGGAGGGCAGAGTCACCATTCACTGGAAGCGGCAGCACTGGGGAATTGGTCTGAAAATCATTCTCCCCGGGAATGCATTCGGGAAGGTGATTCTGCCCGGGGAAGAGATTGCGCTGCACGGCGGGGAGAATCGGATTCGGCTGAATGGGTCTCTTTGATGTAAATGCCGGATAATCAGCCTCTTGACTGTCTCTCGGAAAAGCCGCTATAATATAGCAAAAGGAGAAGAGCGTTATGGCGGTTTCATTTACCCCGGAGCAGCGGGAGGCCATCGAACTGCATGGCTGTAATATACTGGTATCGGCGGCGGCGGGAAGCGGCAAAACCGCCGTTTTGGTGGAACGCATTGTGCGGATGGTCTGTGACGAGACGAAGCCGGTGGATATTGACCGCCTGCTGATCGTGACCTTTACCAACGCGGCGGCGGCGGAAATGCGGGAACGGATTGCGGCAGGCATTTCCGCAAGGCTTTCGGAAGCGCCGGAATCCGAGCATATCCAGAGGCAGGCCACGCTGCTGCACAATGCCCAGATTACCACAATAGACAGCTTCTGTCTGTTTCTGCTGAGGAATCATTTCAATGAAATCGGACTGGACCCGGCCTTTCACATCATCGACGAGGGGGAGATCAAGATGATGCAGCATGAGGTTCTGGAGGAGCTGATAGAAGACGCCTATGCCACCGGCGGCGAAGCTTTTCGCTTCTGCGTGGAATATTTCTGTCCCGGGGGGAAGGAAAAGGTGCTGGAGCAGCATATTCTGAATCTGTCGCTGTATGCGGCCAGTTTTCCCTGGCCCGCCCTGTGGCTGGAGGCTCGGAAGGAAGACTATGCCGGGACTACGGTGGAGGAGATGTGTGAAAGCTCGTATGCTCTCTGGCTCAGGGAACATCTGCGGCGCATGATTACAGGCTGTGTGGAGAAGCTGGAGAAGGTTCGCGGGCTGTGTGAAGCGCCGGATGGTCCCTATCAGTATGGAGAGCTGGTGGACCGGGAACTGGAACAGGTGCGGGGGCTGCTGCGATGCAGCTCGCTGGAGGAATATGCGCTGAAGCTGGAGACGGTGAATTTCGGCAGACTGCCTTCCAAAAAGGATGCCAGTGTCTCGGCGGTGAAGCGGGATCTGGCGAAGGAGATGCGGGCGGAAGTGAAGGAGAGCCTTCAGAAACTGGGGGAACGCTTTTTTTCCACGAGCCTGGAGCTGGCGGCCAGGCAGGGCGCGGCATGTCGGGAGCCGGTGAGCACACTGCTTGATCTGGTCCTGGAATTTGACCGTCGGATGAGGGAGAAAAAGCGGGAGAAGAAGGCCATTGACTTCTCTGATATGGAGCATTTTGCGCTGGATATTCTGCTGGACGGACAGGGAGAAACGGCAGAAAGCAGTGCCGTCGCACGGGAGTACCGGCAGCACTTTGCGGAGATTCTGACGGATGAGTATCAGGACAGCAATCTGGTACAGGAGTATCTGCTGAGGGCGGTTTCCGGGGAGGAAGACGGGCAGTTCAATCGCTTTATGGTGGGGGATGTAAAGCAGAGCATTTACAGATTCCGTCTGGCCAGGCCGGAGCTTTTCCTGGAAAAATATAATACATACGCGGCGTCCGAAGGCCCCTGCAGAAGAATTGACCTGGCGAAGAATTTCCGCAGCCGTACGCAGGTGGTGGATGCCGTAAACGAAGTGTTCGGCCGGATGATGAGCGAAGAGGCCGGCGGAATTGTCTATGACAACAGAGCTGCTCTGTATCCGGGGGCGGCTTATCCGGAGAGCGGGGACTGTACCGGTGAGCTTCTGCTGGTGGAGAAGCCGGGCAGAGATGGAAATGTGGACGCGAAGCAGGCAGAAGCCATGGTCATAGCCCGGAAGATCAGGGAGCTGAAGGGAAGCTTTCAGGTGACGGACAAAGGAAACGGGGAGAGCAGGCCTGTAAGATACGGCGACATGGTGATTCTGCTGCGGACTAACAGCGGCTGGGACGAGCCGTTTCGTGAGGTGCTGGAGAGAGAAGGCATTCCCGTGTACATTACCTCCAGAACCGGATACTTTGCGGCTGCGGAGGTCCAGGAGCTGCTGCAGCTGCTGCGTGTGCTGGACAATCCCTGCCAGGACATTCCCCTGTTTGGCGTGTTGAAATCTGTCTTCGGCGGATTTACGGAGGAGGAAATCGCTGTTATCCGCAGTTATGCCAGGGGATGCAGCCTGTATGAGGCGCTGAAGCGGTATTCGACTGTATATGGACGGTGTGAGCAGACTGGGGAGACTGCGTCGGAGACAGCACAGGAAACGGAAGCTTTTGTGCGCAGAGCGGAGCCGGCGCAGAAGAGAGAAGCTGATGGAGCAGGTCAGGGGGAGGATGAGGAAACCGGCGAAGCATGCACTCCTCTGGGTGAGAAAGCGGCCGCCTTCCTCCGACGGATAGCCGGCTATCGGGAATGCACGGTCTACCTTCCCGTCAGAGAGCTGCTGACCAGGCTCATCAACGATTTTGGTTATCTGGACTATGTGACCGCACTGCCCACCGGCGGCAAAAGGCGGGCCAATGTGGAGATGCTGCTGACCAGGGCCTCGGATTTTGAGAAGACCAGCTATTTCGGGCTGTTTCATTTTATTCGGTATATGGAGCAGCTGGAGAAATATGACGTGGATTCCGGCGGGGCGGAGCTTCTGGATGAGAACGCGGACGTGGTCCGTATTATGAGCATTCATAAGAGCAAGGGCCTGGAATTCCCGGTTACCTTTGTGGCGGGTTTAAGTAAACGGTTTAATATGCAGGATGCCAGTCAGTCCCTGATACTGGATATGGATCTGGGCCTGGCTGCAGATTACGTGGATCCGGAGAGGCGCATTCGCAACAGGACTCTGCGCCGGATGGTGCTGTCGGGAAAGCTGAGAGAGGACAGTCTGTCGGAGGAGATGCGGTTGCTGTATGTGGCCATGACCCGGGCCAGGGAGAAGCTGATTCTGACGGGAGTCCTGGAAAATGCGGCGGAGAAGTGGGAGAAGTGCAGGGAGCTGGGCGGCGGAATGCTGACAAGTCTGGATTTCATGGAAGCGGGCTCTTTTCTGGACTTTCTGCTGCCGGTTCTGCCGGGAACCTGTATTCGGGTGTCGGTGATGGGAGAACTGGAGGAAGCCGCGGAGGAGCTTACGGAACAGGTTCAGTTTTTCCACAGGAGAGAGCTGTTGGAACAGGCTGACAGCCTGGGAGATATGGAGGCGGAAAGGCAGCTGACAGAGAGGCTGAATGCCGTTTATCCTTATGCGGCGCTGGCAGATCTCTACACGAAGACCACCGTGTCCGAGCTGAAAATTGCCGCCATGGCGGACCGGGACGAAGCGGCATATCACACCTTTGAGGCGAAGGAAGTACAGCCCTATATTCCCCTTTTTAAAAGGGAGGAAGAGGCTGTCAGCGGCACTGTTCGTGGAAACGCCTATCACAGGGTGATGGAACTTCTGGATTTCGAGGAGGTGCTTTGGAGCGCACTGGAGAGCACAGAGGGATTTCCGGGAGATTACGGAGAATACAGACAGCGGATTCAGGGGAAAGCGCTGACGGCTGCGGTAAGCGCATTTTTGCAGAGGGAGGCGGAGCGCGGAAGACTTGCGGGGGAATATCTGCAGGCGGTGAGGACACGGAAGCTGGAAGAATTCCTGTGTTCTCCGCTGGCCTTCCGCATGTGGCGGGCACAGCGGGGAGGAGAGCTCTACCGGGAGCAGCCCTTTGTGCTGGGCATCGACGCCCGCAGGCTGAAGAGCTCTTTCCCGGAGGAGGAGACGGTTCTCATCCAGGGAATCATAGATGTATTTTTCGAGGAAGAGGACGGGGTGGTTTTGCTGGACTACAAGACAGATTCCGTGGGTACGCTGGGAGAGCTGTGGAACCGCTATGAGACCCAGCTGGATTACTATCAGGAGGCTGTGGAGAAGATTTTCGGGAAGAAAGTGAAGGAGCGGATACTGTATTCTTTCCATCTGGGGAAATATCAGTGACAGTACAGGAACCGTTATGAAAAGGAGGCCGCAAACGGCAGAAAAGAGGAAACTAAACTATGGACAGACAGAATCTTACCTTAATGACAGATTTATACGAGCTTACCATGATGCAGGGGTATTTTGCGCACAAGGACCGCAATGAGACCGTTATCTTTGATGCTTTTTACCGCAGCAATCCCTGTGACGGGGGATATGCGATTTCCGCCGGGCTGGAGCAGGTGATTCAGTACATCAAAGAGCTGCATTTTGATGACAGTGACATTGCATATCTGGCTTCGCTGGGGATTTTCCGGCCGGATTTCCTGGAATATCTGAAGACCTTCCGCTTTTCAGGGGATATCTATGCGATTCCCGAGGGAACCGTTATGTTCCCCAGAGAGCCCATCGTCAAGGTGATTGCACCCATTATGGAAGCACAGCTGGTGGAGACGGCCATTCTGAATATCATCAATCATCAGAGCCTGATTGCCACCAAAGCGGCGCGGGTGTGCCATGCGGCAAAGGGGGACGGCATCATGGAATTCGGACTGCGCCGGGCCCAGGGACCGGATGCCGGAACCTACGGAGCAAGGGCGGCCATCATCGGCGGCTGTATCGGCACCAGCAATGTCCTCTGCGGTCAGCTTTTTGATGTGCCTGTCAAGGGAACACATGCTCACAGCTGGATTATGAGCTTTCCCGATGAGTACACGGCCTTTAAAACCTATGCGGATATGTACCCGGGAGCCTGCATCCTTCTGGTGGATACCTATGATACGCTGAAATCGGGAGTGCCGAATGCCATCCGAGTGTTCACGGAAATGCGGGAAGCGGGCATTCCCCTGGGATTCTACGGCATTCGTCTGGACAGCGGGGATCTGGCTTATCTCTCCAAGAAGGCGCGGGAAATGCTGGACGCGGCCGGATTCCAGGATGCCGTTATCTCTGCTTCCAATGATCTTGACGAGTACCTGATTGACAGTCTGAAGGCTCAGGGAGCGGCCATTACCTCCTGGGGCGTGGGGACCAATCTGATTACCTCCAAGGATAATCCTTCCTTCGGCGGTGTCTATAAGCTGGCGGCCATCCGGGGGCAGGACGGCCAGTTTATTCCGAAAATCAAGCTTTCTGAGAACAGCGAAAAGGTGACCAATCCCGGCGACAAGAAAATATATCGTATCTATGAAAAGGAGTCCGGGAAAATCAAAGCGGATTTAATCTGCCTGGCGGATGAAGAATATCGGGAAACCGATGACCTGGAGCTTTTTGACCCGCAGGAGCCCTGGAAGAAGACGAAGATGGCCGGCGGAACATACCGCCTGCGCCCTTTGATGGAGCAGATATTCAAAGAGGGGAAGTGCTGTTATACTTCCCCCAAAGTCATGGATATCCGGGCTTACTGCCAGAGAGAGCTTGCCACCCTCTGGGAGGAGAGCAAGCGCCTGGTGAACCCCAGTCAGGTATACGTGGATCTGTCCCACAGGCTGTATCACACGAAGATCGAGCTTCTGGAGCAGATGAGCAGAGGCTGACTACTGTTCCATCTGTCTTCCCAGAAAGCCTGCGGCGGACATCAGAAGCTTCTGCTCCACCTCTCCCATGCGGCTTTTATTGTCGTTCTGCAGGAGAACCACGCTGCCGATGATGTCGCCCTCACAGAGAATGGGCGCGATGGCTTCATGCTGATAATCGTCTCCGCCTTCGTCGCAGACGGAGATGAAGCTCCGGTCTCCTCTGGAGGCCATGATGGTTTCTCTGTTGTGTATTTTTTCTTCCATCTGTCTGCTGACAGATTTGTTTACCATCTGTTTGTAGCCGCCTGCCGCTGCGATAAACTGGTCTCTGTCCGCAATCAGAGCCGCATGGCCGGACACCTGAGCCAGGCTTTCTGCGTACTGCCTGGCGAAGGTGGTCATTTCTCCGATGGGAGAATATTTCTTCAGGATGACCTGTCCTTCTCTGTCGGTGAAGATTTCGAGGGGATCTGACTCCCTGATGTGAAGTGTTCTGCGGATTTCCTTGGGGATGACAATCCGTCCCAGATCATCTATACGTCTCACAATTCCTGTTGCTTTCATAGCTTAAGTCCCTCCGTTTTCCAATCTGAAGATTTTCGGCAGCAGTTGGGCCGAAGACCGAACTGCTGCAATTTATCATCATCTGACGTGGAGTTAGTATCTGTAAAAAAAGGAATTATATGCAAATTTACAGGAATTACAGTCATTTTTCTTCAAAAACAGTTTTCGGCTGTTCATGGAAATAAATGTCATACCAGACCAGGAAGGAGTACACTGCCCAGATTTTGCGATTGGTGTTGCCCCGGCCGGACCCCCGGCCCTCCAGCAGCTCATCCAGCGCTTCCCGGTTGAAGAATTTCTCCGCGGTGGGGGAGGAAAAAGCCTGAATGACAGCTTTGGAGCCTGACTCGGAAGTCAGAAAATGCCCCAGCGGAATGGGAAATCCCAGCTTTCGGCGGTTGGAAGTCACGGCGGGAAGATGACGTCCCGCAACTTTTCGGAACAGATATTTTGATATCTGACCTTTCTGCTTATATTTTGCGGGCAGCCGCCTGGCGACTTCGAATACTTCTCTGTCCAGATAGGGGACACGCAGTTCCAGAGAGTGCGCCATGCTCATCCGGTCCGCTTTCTGCAGGATATCTCCCGGAAGCCAGTGAAGTAAATCTATGTACTGCATCCGGCTGGCCTCGTCCAGATTCTGTGCCTCCTGATAGTCATCTGCCAGAAGCTCCTGAGGGCTGGGTGTCCGGGTGGGATTCTTCAGCAGACGTTTTCTCTCGTCGGCGGTAAACAGGTTTGCATTTCCGATGAAACGCTGTTCCACAGGCATACTGCCGCGGATAAGGAAGCTGCGGCCTTTCATTTTGGGCAGACGGGATACCAGCTGTGCAATTCCTTTCCGCAGAGACGAAGGGAGCTTCTGATACAGATGCAGAGCATTTGGCTCGCAGTAAATACAGTATCCGCCGAATAATTCGTCCGCGCCTTCGCCGGAGACCACTACCTTTACCTGCCGGGCCGCTTCCCGGGACAGAAAATACAGCGCCACAGCGGAAGGGTCGCCGTTGGGTTCATCCATGTGATAGAGCACCTCCGGCACTGCCTCCCAGAATTCCCGTTCGGAGATTCGTTTGCCCCGGTGCTTCAGCCCCAGTTTCTCAGCCAGCTCGGTGGCCAGGGGAATCTCGTTGTAATGGCCTGTATCTGAGCCCAGGCCCACGGTAAATGCCCTGTCTCCTGTAAATTCCGCGGCAATCAGGCTGGAATCCACGCCTCCGGAGAGAAAGGTTCCGATTTCCGTGTCGGCTGCCATGTGATGTTTCACGGAATCCGCGATTACTTTGTCCAGCTCCGCAATCCATTCCTCTTCCGTCCGGTTTAACCTTTTGGGGGGGTTATCCGGGTATAATGTGGGCACAAAATACTGCTCCACTGTGAGAGCCGAACTGTTCTGATCGTATTTCAGGAAATGTCCCGGCAGCAACTGCCAGATTCCCTGGAAAAAGGTTTTCTCCAGAGCGGAATACTGGAAGGAAAGGTATTGTTCCAGGGCTTCCGGATTCAGCTTCTTCTTATAGGAAGGGTGAGGCAGGATCCCTTTGATCTCCGACGCGAACAGGAGAGCTCCGTCTGCCAGAGCATAATAAAAAGGTTTGATTCCAAAAGGATCCCGGGCGGCATAGAGCGTCTGCCGGCTCTCATCCCAGATGGCGAAGGCGAACATGCCGCGCAGGTGATCGGGGAGATGCTCTCCCCATTCCTCGTAGCCGTGGAGCAGCACTTCCGAATCTCCCTGGGTGGAAAAACGGTGTCCGGCCTTGAAAAGCTCCTGACGCAGTTCCTGATAATTATAAATCTCTCCGTTGAATACCAGAATCAGGCTGCCGGTCTCATTTGCCATGGGCTGAACACTTCCCGCCGGGTCGATAATGCTGAGACGACGGAATCCCAAAGCGACTTTCTCCGACAGCCAGCTATTTCCCTGATCGGGGCCCCGGTGAACCAGGGCGGCCATCATTGCCTCCAGAATTTTTTCACGTTCCTGCCTTGTCTGCCGGGGCCCTGTCTCGTTTTTGGTAATTTTTTCTGTAAATCCGCATATTCCGCACATCGTCCGTACTCCTTTTTCTGATGTTATCCGTGGTATGGAACTCATTTTAGCTGATAAATGTAACTTTTGTTCTGTGTGGATGTTTCTAAAATGTATCGGCTTGTAAATAATTGTAACAATGACTCATAAAAATGACAATTCAGATACCCCGGAACTGTATCCGGCGCTATAATTCCAATACAATACACTTTCTGTGAGACAGAGAGGTATCCTCATATGTCTCCAGCAGGATACGCCGGGTGGAACTGTCGTATTCCATGGCCACAAGATTGCGCAGATTCTTATACAGCAATTTTCTTTCCGCCGCGTCCGCCTGATACAGATATAGGTCTGCAGAGAGGATATCCCGGTAATTCAGAATGTCGGACAAATTGTCAGTGCTGTACTGGGCATTAACGGAATTGCCGCTGTCAGGATCCATAATATATTTTTCCGCTCCCTGTTCTTCGGCGAGCACTACCAGAAATTCACCGGAATCCAGCGGCAGATAATCCACAATTATCCCCGGGAAGTCCGGTAAAGTCAGAGTATTTTCCGGGGAATCCACAATGTCTGTATTGATGCGGCAGAGGCGGGAGGCATTTCCCAGGTAATAGAGGACATTGCTCTCCAAATCATAATGATACTGCAGGGAGTGCGTTCCCGTGTAATCCTGCAGATAACTCCACTTATGGACATAGAGGGAAGCCTCCCCAGGGGTTTCCTTGAAATCCTGTATTTCGGCAGGGGAACCTTTCCGCGCTGCGACTTCCTGGTCGATATATTCCAGATTGAAATATACGGCCCCCTTTTTTTCCTGCATAAAGCGCAGCAGACCGGCGCTGTCCGAACAGTCATAAAGTGTTGCCGACAATAGGCGGTCCGTGTCTGTGCCGGTGAAGTACAGTCTCTGATCGGGCTGACGGAGAAAGGTCCTTTCCCTGGCTTCCGACGGCTGCCACGCCGGCTCTTCCTGAGTGGCTCTCTCCTTTTCGCAGTCATATACCGGGATAAAATAATCGGTTCCGCCGGTGACTCCCGCAATGTCAAAGGTCACCCAGCGGCCGCTCCGGGAGAATGAACCATGCAGCCGGGTGTCAGAGTCCGCGGAGCCTTCATACAGGAGTATGTATTCACTGTCCTCCATGGAATACAGCCAGACAAAGGTGTTATTCCAGAAGTCGGAACGGACATAGACCAGGAGCTGCTTTCCATTCGGGGAGGGCAGCAGTTTCTCCACATACAAATCCCCCCGCATCTCTGCTCCGGAAGGGGCCAGCCGTTCCTCCCAGAACGGGACAAGCCGGCCGGAAGTATCGTAGAAACCATAACGATAATCTACCTGACGACAGACCAGAGAATTGGCGTCATTGGTCTTGTCCAGGGCGAGTATGTGAATTTCGTTTTCGGCACAGCCCTGCAGAAATGCGCTTTTATTCAGGGAATCCCGGGTTTCATAGGCATAGGTATAGATTTTCTGTACAGTGAAATCATTCCCGGCATCAGAACTTTCCGTTTCCTCTCCGGCAGTAGATGTCATTGGCAGCAGCATGGTTTTCTCTTCCGGTGTACAGCCTGCGGGCAGAAGGCAGGATATGGAGAGTATGCACAGAAAAAATTTCAGGGTTCTTTTTTCATAGCCCGGGGTTCTCCTGTTAAAAATGTTTCTGAGTTTATGCCTGATTTTCATTCCTTCTTTCCTTTACAAACGCTTCTGTTCCGCTGTTGCTGACGGAATTTACTGTCCGGGGGGCAGACTCCTGTGCCGCCTTCAGACGGATGTAGAATACAGTATGAGCGCCGGGTCTGCTTCTGACATAGATTTTCCCTTCATGCTCCTCCATGATTTTACGGCAGATGGAAAGGCCGAGACCGGAACTGCCCTGTTCCCGTGAATAGGCTTTGTCCACACGGTAAAAAGGTTCGAAGATGCGTTCCCGTTCTTCCGGGTTCAGCCCTTTTCCCTGATTCCGGACAGCCAGCAGTACATAGCCCTTTTTGATGGAACCTTTGATGAGGATTGGGGTGCGGCTTTCCCCGTATTTAATGGCATTGTCCACCAGATTGATGAGAACCTGACGCAGCCGTTCCTCCACGCCCCATACCGGGAGTGCTTCCGAAAGCTCCGTCTCAATCCACATTTCATACCGTTTGGCCTTGATATCCAGCGCCTGTGCCACGCTGATGCCTGTCCGGGCCAGATCCACCAGCCGCCTTTCCATGTAAATGCTTTTGTCGGACATTTCCAGCAGCTGCAGTACCATCTGGTGCATCCGCGTGCTTTCCTGCAGGATCTGCTGCAGCCCCTGACTGGTCAGCTGTTCGTCCTCTCCGTGATCCGCCTCCATAAGCTGGGCATATCCCTGTATGGTGGTGAGAGGTGTTTTCAGCTCATGGGTCATATTATTGTAAAATTCCTGCCGGCTTCCCATCAGCTTCATAATCCGGTCTCTGTCGGTCTGCATGCGCTGAAACTGTGAGCCTATCATCTCCAGCATAATGCTGAAGTTCCGGGACATTTCCCCCACTTCATCCCGCCGGCCGGAATCTGCCAGCTGGGCCATCATCTGCATGTTAATCTGCTCCCGGGACAAATCCCGCACCACATGACGGGATATTTTGGTCAGCTTCTGGACAGGGCTCAGCAGCCTGTTGGTGAAAAAGAGAAGCAGCAGAAAAATCAGGACAAATACGACGGCCACTGCCTGATAAACCATTGTTTCCATCTCTTTTGCCTGGAGAAACAGCTGAGAAGTGTCTATCTGATAACGGATGATACCCAGCGTGTTCTCCTCGATTGTCACAGGCATGGAGAAATAGACCAGCATTCTGTCGGCGGCAGGGTAGCTCATGGTAAAAGCGGCATTTCCCGAAAGCGCCTGTGTCAGGTCATCGGTAACTTCGACTTCCTGTATCTGTCTGTTATTGTTGAGATACTCGCCCCCGGTGTCCAGCACCCAGAGATTTCTCTGGCCGAATATTTTCAGTTCACGGGCAATATCTCCGGCAATCTGCCGGTATCCTTCTTCGTCGTTATTGGCATTGTTCAGCATCAGAAGCTGGCGGACATAGATGAGAGTATTCTCCTGGATTCCCTGCAGTTCCCTGATAATCTGGGCTTCCTGATTATTCCAGAGCCGAGCATGGATACCGCCGTATAAGATACAGCCGCCTGCAAGGAACACGGCCGACAGGGTCAGAGCCATCTGAAACCGGATTCCCAGCCGAAAGGATTCTTTATTCCGGGACATATTTATACCCCACTCCGAAAACGGTTACCAGTGACTCTTCCAGACCGGCTTTTTTCCGGATTCGCTGGACATGGATATCCACAGTTCTGGTATCCCCCACGAAATCATATCCCCATATCTGATCCAGAAGTACGGTTCTGGTAAATACCTGTCTGGGATGCTTCAGAAAGCAGATCAGAAGGTCATATTCCTTTGGGGTCAGATTCAGAATCTTTCCCCGGCAATATATGCTGTGTTCCCGCTCCGATATGGTCAGATGACCGCAGACGAGCCGGTCATCTTCGGCGGTGCCGCGGGTTTTCTCGAACCGGCGCAGTATGGTGCGCACCCTCGCCACAACTTCCCTGAGATCAAAGGGCTTCGTAATGTAATCATCGGCACCGGATTCCAGCCCGTAAAGCTTGTCCTCCATATTCCCCCGGGCGGTCAGCATAATGATAGGGATTTTGTATTGTTCGGTCAGCATCCGACATACATCCACACCGCTGATATCCGGCAGCATCCAGTCCAGAAGTACGATATCCTGGGGTTCTTTGCCGGCCATGGCAAATCCGTCGCTGCCGGTATAGGCACATTGCACCAGAAATCCTTCTTTTTCAAAACCGTATTTTAAAATGTCCGCTATGGGCTTCTCATCTTCAATTACCAGAATCTTTCCGCTTTCCATCTGTTTCTCCTACTGTAAAAACTGCGTCGTCTGTCCCACATTTTCCGAGAACGGCAACGTATTTACATTTTACCAGATAAGTATACCCCAGGTGTCTCTAAAATGTAAATATTTCTGAATAAAACAGGTTTTCAATTTCTTTTTTTCATCAAAGGTGTATAATGGAAAAATAACTGTAACAGTTCAGACAGAGTACCGAACTGTTACAAATAATGGTCAGCGGTACAGGAGGAAGAAAGGCTTGAAACGAACCAGAGAATATTTTTCGATTCCAAATTTAATGGGGTATTTCAGAATTGCATTGCTGCCGGTATTTCTGCTGCTGTATTATCGTGCGGACTCAAAAACTTTTTACCTTGCGGCGCTTCTGGTCCTGGCGGTTTCTTTTCTGACAGATTTTCTGGACGGAAAAATTGCCAGGAAATTTAACATGGTGACAGATTTCGGGAAGATTCTGGATCCGGTGGCGGACAAACTGACCCAGGGAGGCATTGCTGTGGCTTTGACGTTTCAGTATCCGCTGACAGTCCGGCTTCTGGTGTTTTTCCTTTTAAAAGAACTGTATATGGCTGTCATGGGTCTGATTCTGATGAAAAAGGACAGGAAAATAACCGGTGCCCTGTGGTATGGGAAAGCCTGTACCTGTATTCTGGACGCGGGGATTCTGCTGCTGCTTTTTGTGCCGAATCTGCCTCTGCTGGTGTCAAACGCAGTGATTTATCTGCTGATGGCAGTGATGGCCGTCACCTGGGGGATGTATCTGCTATTTCACATTCAAATGCTCACGACAGGTGAAGCTGATTCGGGCAGAACGAAGGGAAAAAGGAGAGGGCTGCTGATTACAGGGATTATCATTCTGGCAGTTATCAGTTTTGTTCTGTGCGCGATATTGCCTTACCGCAGACAGCCGGAGGTAAGCAGTGAATATATGGAATCTTTTCAGGCAGACAGCTTTTATGGGGAGGGAATTTCCGCGGACCGGGCTGTGATGATCGAGGACAACGGCGCTGCGCTCAGAGAAAGAATCCGCCTGATTTCTCAGGCACAGGAGAGAATTATTCTGTCAACTTATGAGATGCGTTCCGATACTTCCGGAATGCAGATAATGGCTGCCCTTCGGGCTGCGGCGCTGCGGGGAGTACAGGTAGAGCTTCTGCTGGACGGATTCGCTTTCTGGACTCAGGTGGAGGGAAATCCTTATTTCTATGCGCTGGAGACCACGGATAATGTGGAGATTATTGTCTATAACAGGGCAAATGTTCTGACACCCTGGAAGGGCATGAGCAGAATGCATGAGAAATATATCATTGCCGATGACCGCGTATATCTGGCGGGAGGAAGGAATACTTTTGATTTCTTCCTGGGAGACCAGGAGGGACATAAAAACTATGACAGAGATGTCCTGGTATACAATACGGGCGGCGCGGACAGTTCTGTGCATGATCTGGTCCTTCATTTCGAGGAGACAGTCGCACAGAAATGCTGCAGCCTGTGGAGGCATGGGAAGCTGTTGGAGAACAGTGCTTCTGTGAAAAGGGCGGCTGCAGAGCTGGACAGGCTGTATGTCCGGATGCAGGCAGAGAACCCGCAGCAGTTTGAAGCCATTGATTATGCGGATGTGACATTTCCGGTGAACCATATAAGCCTGGTGAGTAATCCCGGGGGACTATACCCGAAGGAACCATGGACGTTCTGGACGCTCTGTCAGCTGATAAAGCATGCCGACACTGAGACAATCATACATACTCCATACATTATCTGTAATGATTACATGTATGATATGTTTACTGAAATATGCCAAAAGAATGAAAATGTCATGCTGATGACAAATGCGCCGTCCACAAACGGGAATTATTTCGGCGCGGTGGATTATGTCCTGAATAAGGAGAAGATACTGGATACAGGACTTAAAATACTGGAATACAGCGGGAATTATTCCTATCACGGCAAAAGTATTCTGATTGGTGACAGACTGTCCGCTGTAGGTTCTTTTAATATGGATATAAAAAGCGCTTATCAGAATACTGAACTGATGGTGGTCATTGACAGCAGGGAGGTAAATGACCAGCTCGAGGACATTTTCCTTGACTACCAGAGAGAGGCCTGCCCGGCGGCTGAATCCGGGTCTGAGGTGGAAGAATTGTTTTCCGGAGACGTTCCGGGGAGGACGAGAATGGTTCGGCGTGTGATAATGTGGCTTGACCCGTGGATCAGATTTCTGATGTGAATGAGGATGGGATTTTTTGGGATTGACAGATGCGGGAGGGGCCTGTATAATAAGGAAAAACACATAGAGAGGGCGTTTGCATGTTAAGTTCAATTGTGAGGGAAACAGAAGCAAAATAAATATTGCAGGGCAGTTTTCATTTTCATGTTTGGAGTCTGCCCATATGTCAGCAGGTGAGCTGTTGACATTTTACCTCACAATAGCTTAAAATGATGGAATATAGTGGTCCGGCTGAAATCCGGACTGTAAAAAGAAAATGGATACGGAAGGTAGACCATGACATTTTATGCTTTCAGGGGCAGTCATGGTCTTTTTTGCGTGGAAAGGATATGAGATGAAACATATAGTGATAGAGACAGAAGGCCTGGTAAAAACATATCGCAGGTACAGGAAAAAAGAGGGAATCAGAGGAAGCATAGCCAGCCTGTGGAAGCGGGAGTATGAGGAAAAAACAGCGGTAAATCAGGTGAATCTGTCTGTGGGAGAGGGAGAGTTTCTGGGGCTCATCGGACCCAACGGAGCAGGGAAAACCACTCTGATTAAAATGCTGACCGGAATCATCGCGCCCACAGAAGGCAGAATTGACGTGATGGGATATTACCCCAATGACCTGAAGAATGAATTCAAGAAACAGTATGCTGTTGTGATGGGACAGAAAAGTCAGCTCTTTTTTGAACTGACAGTCAATGACACCCTGCGTCTCTTTAAAGAGATATATGAGATACCGGAAAGCGAATATCGGAAGAACAGAGATTATTTTGTAGGGCTTTTGGGTGTGCAGGATTTGATGGATGTTCAGGTGCGGACGCTGTCTCTGGGAGAGCGAATGAAGATGGAGCTGATTGTGGCACTGCTGCATCAGCCGAAGATATTGTTTCTGGATGAGCCTACCATCGGACTGGACGCTATGGCGGCCAGACAGATACGGAAATTTCTGAGAGAAGTCAATGAGGAAAAAGGCACTACGATTCTTCTGACATCTCACTATATGGAGGATATTAAGGCGCTCTGCAGAAGAACTGTGGTAATCAGTCATGGAATCAAACTGTATGACGGCTCGACAGACCAGTTGTTTGAGCAGTATCAGAAGAACAGAAAAGTGATTGTCACTTTTGAGAATCCTGTGGGTGACATTGCTCTGAAAACCGATGAGATAAGGCTGACAGGGAATGAGCCTTACAAAAAAGTATACGAGGCTGCCATTCACAGAACCGGAGAATTATTTGCGGAGCTTATGCGATACAATCCGAAAGACATTCTGGTGGAGGAAGAAGATCTCGGGGCTGTGGTAGAACGTATCTATCACGCCGGGACGGATTTTCAGAGGACAGAGGACGACTGTGAAAGCGATGAAATGACAGAACAGAACAGGAATGGGAAAGGGGGACTTTCATGAGCAAATACTGGCAGGTGTCAAAGACACACATGAAAGCACAGCTGGCATGGAGAGCGGATGTGATTTTTAATATGATATTTACCATATCCAGGATTCTGTTCGCCTATTTGCTGTGGGGGACTGTTTTTCAACAGGGCGGCACGGTGGGAATGTTTACATTCCACGGCATGCTTTCCTATTATATTGTCAGTTCTTTTCTCTCTCAGCTGGAGATGTCTGACGGAATCAGCGGCGAAATACATGCCAGAATCCGCAACGGAACCTTTTCCAGGTATATGGTGATTCCCGTGGGAATAGAAAAGTATTTTATGGCCATGGAGCTGGGAGTGGTATTGTTTTATCTAATATTTGACCTGATTGCGGCAGCGGTGTGGACGGTGATATTCCGCATCTGGTTTGCCTTTACCACAGACCCTGAGATTCTGCTGAGTGCGGTGATTATGGCGATATTGGGTATGGTATTTATGGTACAGCTCAACTTCTTTCTGGGGCTGCTGACATTAAAATATCAGGGGATAGACACCTTCCTTATGATAAAAAGCAACCTGACGGCACTGGTTACAGGAACGATTATTCCGTTGGCACTTTTCCCGGAGGGTGTTGTGAATGTCATGAGAATACTGCCTTTTTACTATGTCACTTATCTGCCTTCCATGCTGCTGACAGGGATGATTCCGGAAGAAGCCTTTCGGGGAGTTGTCATTATCCTCTGCTGGTGTCTGGTCATGCAGATTATCATTCGTCGGACCTGGAAAAAATATCGAAGAAAGTATGATGGGGTGGGGATATGAGAAAGAGATTAAAGAAAAATCTGGGGGTGTTCAGAGCGTTATTTTCTCTGAGATTTCATGGGCTGACGGTATTCAGGCTGGATTTCTTCGGACCGTTTTTTGTGGATGGAAGTCTGTTTGTGATACAACTGCTGGCTTTTGGGGCAGTGTACGCAAATGTGGATGCCATTGGAAGCTGGGGGAGAGGCGAGATGATTCTGTATATAGGCAGTTTTTCCCTGATCAATGCGATTAACATGACGGTTTATTTCTTTGGAATAAACGGAATTCCAGGCAAGGTCAGATCCGGCGACCTGGATTTGTATCTGACGAAGCCGGTAAGCCCTCTGTTCCGGCTGACTTTTGAAAATGTGAGCCCGGGTTCAATACCGCTTGTTTTCATGAGCATATGTATCATTGCCTATGGGGTGGGGACAGCGGATATCAGGCTGACCCTGGCCGGAACAGGTGCCTATATATTCTGGATTCTGATCATGACGGTTTTATATTATGAGATGGAGGTGCTTATCCGGTCTGTCTCTCTGTATGTTGTGTCCATGGCGCGAATGGAGCAGATTGAAGAGGCCGGTCTTGAGCTGTGTATGAAGCTGCCGGGCATTGCGTTTCACGGGGTGTACAAGGTGCTTTTCTATCTGATTCTGCCTTATGGTATTATGGCCACATTGCCGGTGCAGAGTATGGTGGGGGAGATGTCGGCAGAGATGGCAGTCTATGGAATGGGAGTGGTGGGGCTTTTTTCACTGCTGACCTGTGCGGTGTGGAAACGGGGGCTGCGGCGATATAACAGTGCGAGCTCGTAATTCGCCCTTAATTCACAAAGGGCAGGGGCGGCAGTCCCCTGTAAGCCATTGCAGGAATCCCGGCCCAGTCGAAGAATTCCCTGAAATCAACACTTGTATATTCCTGTATGACATGCTAAAGTCAGAACAAAGAATGCGGACATTGAGGTCGCCGGTATCCGGGCAAAACAAAAACATTCAGCGGCAGACATTCGTAAGAAATCTGTAAGAAACACCCCCGGAAATCTGTAAAAAAAGAAGGATATGATACTATCAGCTCGAAGATAAAGTTCGGCGGCAGACGAAAGGAGACATCATGAGTGATTGCGTACTGGTTGTGGACGATGACAGAGAGATTGTGAAAGCCATCAGCATTCTGCTGGAAGGAGAGGGATACGAAGTGCTGAAAGCCTATGACGGACTGCAGGCACTGGATATTCTCGCTTCGAGACAGGTGCGGCTGGTGCTGATCGACGTGATGATGCCGAAGCTGGATGGCCTTTCGGCCCTGATGCGCATTCGTGAGAAGCAGAACATTCCCGTCATTGTCCTCAGCGCCAAAAGCGAGGACTCCGACAAAGTGCTGGGCCTGTCCATGGGAGCGGACGACTATGTGGCAAAGCCCTACAATCCCCAGGAGCTGGCAGCCCGGGTGAAAAGCCAGCTTCGCAGATACACCTGTCTGGGGGATATTCATGCGGGGAACAGAGTTGGTGAGATCAGAAATGGCCGTCTGCTGTACAGCACGGATGAGAAAATTCTCTATGCCGACGGAGAACCGGTGAAGCTGACTCCCACAGAGACGAAGATTGTGGAGCTGTTCATGCGCAATCAGGGCCGCGTGTTTCCGGCGGAGGAAATCTACCGTCGGGTGTGGGAGGAAGAAGCTTTCGCCTCGGAGAACACCGTGATGGTGCATATCAGGCGCATCCGTGAGAAGCTGGAACTGAATCCGAAAGAGCCAGAATATATAAAGGTGGTGTGGGGCATTGGATACAAAATGGAAAAACAGGAAAAGGGGAATTAGCTTTCTTATTTTCTTTCTCGGCGTCAGTCTGACGCTGGGAGGTCTGACAGATATTCTGAGAACCAAGCCTGCGGGGGCAAAGCTCTGGCAGGTGGACAGGATACTGGAGGACGATTATCAACAGAGCGTAAGATTTAGGGGCTATATTGCCAGTCGTCTGGAAAGTTTTCTGATTATGGCCACCGGGGGCAATGGGCTGGGCGGCATATGGGGATATAACAATGGCACCTATTACGGCGGCGGTTACGACGGAACCTGGTATTACGGTAACTATGCAGGCGATTCCTTTGAGGAATACTGGAACAGTTACTGCATTCCGCAGCCCATTGATGTGAGAGAATTGCAGGAAGAAGCTTACGCGGAAGAGGTATCGGGGCTTTCGGCGCGGGAACTGGAGGATTATCTGTACAGCCTGCGGGAAATGTGGGATAACTATTTCTATATGTTGGATGAGCTGGAAGGCATGGATCCTGAACAGAGAGAATCTTTTCAGGAGGAACTGAAGGACTACCGGGACAGCATAGAGGATTACTGGGACAGTCTGGAAAATGAACAGAACAGTTACAACAGAGGAGAAATCAGGGAATTAACGGAAGAGCAGAGGAAGAAAATCGCAGATAAGTATCATGAGAATATCAGGGGAGACAAAAATCTTCTCTACACAATTGTCTATGACGGTAAGGTGCTGTACAGCAATTCCGATGCGTTGCCTGCGGACGGCAGTATGAGTGCGCCGGAAGGCTATAACTTTGTCCTGTATTTTGACGGAGAAAAGACGCGGATAACCAAGGACGGAAAAGAAGTGGATGTCTATGGAGACGGCTTCTACAGGGATGAAAGTGACTGGTATGTACCAGGATACAATAATTTCCAGGTTGACGAGAAGGTGAAAAAGGCGGCGGTCTGTATTGCGGTGACAAAGGAACCGGTTCTCTACATGGAGGGTTCTTATGGCAGCGGACAGTCAAAACAGTATGACAACAGTCTCTATTGGATGCATAATAACCTGCAGGCCAGACATGATCGACTGGCAGCAGAGTTTGTGTATCTGGGAGCGGGTATTTTGCTTTTGATACTTGCATTCTTTACCGGAAAAAGCAGGCGGGAAGCGGCAGAAGGGATTGCGCATTTCCAGGCGAAGATCTGGGTGGAAGTAAAAGTGCTGCTGTTCCTGGGCATATTGTATCTGCTTTATATAATGACTGTCATGGTCATTATTCAAAATTATGGCTATGGATGGTGGGAGGAAGCGATTTATGCGTATGGATACGATTATGGTTTTGATGCGATAGGCAGTCTGGGAACGGAAATTCTGCGCAATATTCCATCTTTTGTCTGGACTGTGCTGTTCTGGGGGATTTACCTGATCGTCAATGATCTGCGGCATAACGGGAAGATATGGAAGAACAGCCTGACTGGCAGGGTTTACAGAAAGTTTTCCGGAAAAGAGCTGAGCAGGTCCCTGTCCCGGAAAATGGCACAGCGTAATATATTGCTTTTTGTCGCCGGATTGTTTTATGGATTGCTGCTGGTGGGAAGTGTGATTTTTATGGGTATGAAATCTTATGAAACAATCTGGCCGCTGCAGCTGCTGTGCATTTTGGCAACGGTTTTCTTCCTGGTACTGCAATATGTCATCGGCTCTAAGAGCATGGAGACAGCCCGGGACATGGAGGCACTTTCAGGACGCATTTATGAAATCAGAAGCGGAAATTATGAGGAAATCGGAGGCGAGAAAACGGGTACTGTAAATACGGCATATCAGTGTGACAAAGATGAAAACGGCCGTCTCTCTGGAGAGGAAGAACAGGAAACGGGTGATGCTGACAGCCAGGGACGCAGGGGTGATATGCATAGAACCACAGATAGCGGACGCTTTGCAGGTCATGATCTGGAAGACGTCATGGCCGGGCTGGAGGATATCCGTCACGGCATGGCGAAAGCTGTGGACGAACAGATGAAGAGTGAGCGCATGAAGGTAGAGCTGATTGCCAATGTGTCCCATGATATCAAGACACCTCTGACTTCCATTATCAGCTATGTGGAATTCTTAAAGCAGGAGGAAGGCCTGCCGGAGCATGTGAAGGATTATGTGAAGATTCTGGATGAGAAATCTCAGCGGCTGAAAAATATGGTACAGGATGTCTTCGCAGTGAGTAAGGCGGCTTCCGGAGAATTGCCCATGCATATGGAGATGCTGGATTTCGGCAAACTGCTGCGCCAGACACTGGCAGATATGGAGGAAGAAATTGACGGCAGCCCGGTAACCTTCCGCACGGATATACCGAAGGAACCGGTGATGATTGTAGCTGACGGACAGAGGATGTACCGGGTGTTCCAGAACCTTTTCCAGAATGCCATCAAATATTCCCTGGCAGGGTCCCGGGTGTATGTGACGCTGAAAGAGGAAGGCCAGATGGCCATTGCCAGCGTCAAGAATACTTCTCAGAAGGAGCTTGACAGGGCAACAGAATTCACAGAACGGTTTGTCAGGGGCGATCAGAGCCGGACGGACGGTGGAAGCGGACTGGGCCTTTCCATCGCCCAGAGCTTTACGGAAGCCTGTGGAGGGACCTTCCGCTGGGAGACAGACGCAGATCTGTTTGTGGTGATTGTTTCTTTTGAGAAAGTGGACGTGGCAGCGGCTGGGATAGATGGAACAGGTGTGGAAGAAGAGAAGTATATTGCTGTTGAGTAACAGGTTAAAACGCATGACATGCAGGAGGCAGGACAAGCCTCCTGCTTTTATATAGCCCCATGCAGAGGAAATATGCCGCAGAGGCGGCGCATAAGGCGCGCGGGGAGCAGGGAATGCCTTTACGGTTTTCCATGTGATACATACTTGGTCAGTGGAACCGTGGATGGGAAAGTGCGTTGTCATCGATATGGATGACAGGCTCTTTTGGGACCCATTTATGGATGGTTGACAGATAAGAGTGCAAAGCTTTTGCAGGAATGCCTCTGCCCAGATGTCTGGTGAGCCGTTCCACAGAATTGACCTTTTTGGAATCTTCGTGGAGCTGGTTAACAATATCTGTCAGGAGGCAGCTGCCGGAAGCGAGCATGCCGTAGGACATGTCGGAGGTGAACTTCCTGTCAGGTCTGGAAAGCTTCCTGGAAATCTTCATTCTACTACAAAATCGGCCAGGATTCCTTATATTTTGGGATTTTTTGAAAACCGTGGATAATCAGTTCTATCAAACTGCATGCATGTGGATAAAACTGCGGAAACTCAAGAAAGGAAGAGACGGTTGAAAAAGAAACACAATCATGATATGATAGTGAATAAGAAGGCAGGTGGTGTAATGGTTACAGAAACCCCGAAAGCATTAAAAAAAGAGGCTCTGAAAGCAATAAGTGAAATGTGTCTTTTGGATGACAACCTGATGGCGCTTGTATTTGACAGAAATACTGAGGCCACAGAACTGCTGCTGAACATCATCCTGCAGAGAAGCGATTTAAAGGTGCTGGAGGTGATCGGACAGAGGGAATATAGAAATCCGATGTCTGGAGGACGCTCCATCACCATAGATATTTATGCGGTGGACAGGAATGATAAGGTCTATGATGTGGAGGTTCAGCGAGCATCAGAGGGAGCAGACCCGCACAGGGCAAGGTTCCATAGCAGCATGATCGATACGAAAATGCTGAAAGCCGGGCAGGAATTTAAAGAAATTCATGATTCCTATGTGATATTCATAACGGCAAGCGATGTCATGGGAGCGGGGCGTCCCTTGTATCATGTCAATCGGACTGTTGAAGAGACGGGTACATATTTTGGGGATGGTTCCCATATCATATATGTTAATGGCAGCTATAAGGACGACAGCGATCCTGTTGGAAGACTGATGCATGACTTTAGATGTTTGAGTTCTGTGGATATGTTCTATCCGATATTGGCAAGGCAAGTGGAGTTTTTTAAGGAGACGGAAGGAGGCCAGAAGGTTATGAGCCAGTTATTTGAGGATTTGGTAGAGAAGTGGGGAGAAGTAAGGGCGAAAGAAATAGCAGAAGTGATGGCACAAGAGATGGCAGAAGAGATGGCAGAAGAGATGGCAGAAGAGATGGCACAAGAGATGGCAGAAGAAAGGGCAGAAGAAAGGGCATTGGAAGAGAAAAAAGCATCTGCCCGCCGTCTGATTGCGAGAGGGAAACTAACTCTTGAGGAAATTGCGGAAGATTCAGACTTGCCGATTGAAGTTGTCAGAGATTTAGCTGTACTGCAGTTGGCATAAGAATGTTGGATGAAGCACTTGCACACTTCCTGTTTATGACCGCTATGTTTATGGGCTGGAAACGCTGTCAAGATTAAGTGATGCCTATAGAATCCTGTGCTGCAGGATGGTCAGGAAAGGACAAGGCGGCAATGGCAGAAACAAATTTAGCGCAGAATATCGTTGAGAAAGAGCGAAAACGCGCCATTGAAAGAATAATCAAAGCAAATATAACCAGAGAGTAAATACTGTCCTACGGATATACAGAGGAGGAATATGAGGCGGTAGAAAACGATTTATTTTCAAATATGTGACGCATACAATACTATGGGAATGAAAAACGGCGGTTTCTGACAGCAGGAATCGCCGCTTTTATATGCTGCTTATCTTAAGATGTATGGCGCATGTTACAAGGTAATGGACTTTCTTTTATATCAAGTAGGGAGATTGATATGAGCAAGAATAATTGTCATTACACTCCATATTTGCAGGCATACATATTGTACCAACATGGCAAAGGCGGGTATCAGTCCGAAGTCACTGCAATATCTCATGGGTCATTTGGATATTGCAACAACTCTTGGATATTACACACATTATAAATTCAACGACGTAGAAAAGGAAGTGAGGGAGTTGGAGAGAAGACTCTCCGGCGGGTAACGGGCATGAGGGTTTTACCTCTGGGATAGGTAAAAAAGAGGTCATTTTACCTTTTTTTACCTGTTTTGGAGGACAAGATATAGGAAGATATGCTATGATATAGGACGTAGAGAGTTTTTGAGGTCAGAGAGAAAACCTTGAAAACATAAGGAAAAACGAGGATATACCGAGATATAAGGAGATATGAGAAGTATGGTAAAAATATTATTTGTGTGCCACGGCAGGATTTGTTGGTCATGGTAAAATGCTTATAAATCTAATGTTTTCCGTGTTTCTTACTCAATTTTACCAATGATTTACCAATATTTCTGGAGAGTCAGACTTGCGATTATAAAACCAGAATGAGGAGATTAACACCATGGATAAATTGAAAAAACATATTTATGATGGGAATAATGGATTGCATTATACGTTGGTAGGCGACTACTATATCCCGGACTTGAAGCTGCCGGAGGAAAGCCGCCCCATCGGACGCTATGGGCGGCTGCACCGGGAATATGTCAAACAGGAACATCCGGCACGGTACAGATCCCTTATCCTGATCGGGAAATTGTGGACGTACCTTGCCGACTTGAACGAGCAGGCGGAGGAACGGCTTGACTTAATCATGGAGCAGATGAAAGCCGCTGAGGGAGTGACCGAGGAACTGAAAGCCCGGAACCAGCTTGAATGGGTAGGCCAGATGAACAATATCCGCAACCGGGCGGAGGAAATCATAAAAAGTGAGATGATTTATTTATAGATATGTGGTAGAATTATTTTAGACGATAAATTGGGATTTTTGGAGATGTGTTCTATGCTTTTATTACAAGAATATGTGAATGACCCATGTGGTACTTTAAGTATTCCATATTGGAAATCAAAAGAACTCGCTGTGCCCCAAAATATGAAAATAATTCATGATAGAGATTTTTCTGTTGGAATGCTTAGAGGCTACAAAGATGAGCCATATTTTCGGCTATCTCATAATTTAAAAAATATTGATCAAGTATTTTTGACTGATGTAGAACCAGTGTCTGGCTTGTCCAATATAAATGAATTTGTTTGGCTCATAAATGCAAGTTATAGTGATATAAGCATTACCAAAGAACAAATAGAACGTTATCGCAGAACTCCTGTTTATTGCCCTGACTTGTGGATTTTATTTAAGGAACAAAATTCAAATAATATTGTCGCAGGAGGAATAGCCGACTATGACAGGGAAACTAATGAATTGATTTTAGAGTGGATACAAGTACTTCCTCATTATCGAAGGAAAGGTTATGGGCAGTTGATAGTGAATAGTTTGTTGTTAAAAATGCAGGGTATAGCTGAATTTGCAACCGTATCAGGGAAAGTGAATAATCCGACCAATCCGCAGAGCCTATATAGAAAATGTGGATTTATTGGTGATGATGTTTGGCATATTCTCACTCAAAAATAGAGTTTCAAATTCCCATTTATCGGGACTTTGAAAAATCCGTTACAAAGCAAAGGCATACTTGTGTAGACCATGCCGTGTTTATTTGAAAGAGGGAAATTATATGGAACTAAAATTTGAATGGGACGAGGAAAAAGAACGTATCAACCGCCAAAAACATGGAATCTCTTTTGAAACGGCTTCATACGTTTTTCGGGATGAACATTACATAGAGATGTATGATTTCGAGCATAGTATAGAAGAAGACCGTTATATTGCAATCGGTATGGTTGGCGATTTATTGTTTGTTGTATTTACCGAGCGAGGGGAGAATATCCGGTTAATCTCCGCAAGATTGGCAACGGAAAGTGAAAGGAGGCTTTATTATGACCAAAACTTTTACAATTAAGGATGGCCAGGTTCCAACGCCGGAACAATTGGAGGAAGTCAGGGCGGCGGCCAAGCGGGAAATTCAATTTGATGAAGATTCCCCGGAACTGTCCCCGGCAATGTTTAAGGCGTTCAGATGTTCCGTGGCACAGCGCAACAGAAATAAGAAGAACGCATAGCAACTCTGTTACGAATCAAGAGCGCACTGTCCCGGACATTCCGGCTTATACCCCTAAAAATTGAATCTGAACCACTCCAAATGCCGTTGCATGGACCAAAAACCAAGTAACGGCATTTCCTTATCTGCGCTTCATCCTGCTCAATGGTGAATCCTTATATGCCGGAGTTTTCTTCATAACATTCTTCAGAACCGTGCGCTCCTGCTCAGACAGCTTCTCATACCGGATTTGAAGCTGTGTACACATGAGGGCGGTGAACACATCCAGATAGGAACCCGGCACAGCCAGTGCCTTCTTTGCGTCCTTGATTAGTTTCATGGCATTGGAGTCGTCTGGCGCACTGTCCGTATCGTCCTTGTGCGTTTCCCTTATGGCATGGAGGATAGTGTCCCAAGTCCGGTGCGTGACCTGACAGAAATAATCTTCTTCCTGTATCTGCATGGCTTCCAACGCCTTTAAAGCGGTATCTTCCTCTACCAGCTGATATTGGGAAAGGACTTGCCCCCGCAGGACTTCCAGAAGGCTGTTGAAGTTTTGGAAGTGGGAAGTGGCGACACCATCCACATAAATTTCTGTGTTTGTCATTAAGGTAACGAAGTCCTCATGCGTGGCAATCTCACACAGGAGCCGGTTATTGATACGCCCGCTTTTTAGCAGTTCCACCATCCCGTCACTCAAATGCAGCTCCGTAAGTTCCATGCCCGGATGGTTCCTGTTCTCTGTCAGGCAGAGAAGGTAATCTGTTGACACCCCGTAAAATTTTGCCAGTTCCACAAGATTTTTGTGGCTGATTTCCTTGATATCAACCAGTACGCTGCACCGACCAAGGCGGAAACCCTTGCAGGCATGAAGGAAATCGTGCCGGTGATAAAGGACTTACTGACAAAGGCAATCGTGGAGAACGCCATCCGGAAACTGGAAAAGATACCGGAACCGGAGTGCAGCCAGTTTGTTACCGCAACAAAAGCACGGTTCCTTGCAGAGCGTGACAATTCCATCCGCCGGCGGCTTGCGGCGGCAAAGATACAGGAGCCAATCATGCAGGGGCATGACCTGTCAGGAAAAGAACGGTTCCGACCGGAAACCCGTCACATGATTACATTGGAAGTACAGAAGGATTGCTTTGTCGGCTTTAAAGGGGAACGGTTCCGTTTCTACCTTTCCGACGAAGGCTACCGGAACGCAAAACGCAGCGAGCAGGAGGGAGAAATCAAGATAAAGAGCCATGCCGCCGTTGTTGCCGGGAAGCTCTATCCCGACAAGAAGCCGAAACAGCAGGAACGGTAAAAAGCCTGACCAAAATCAAAGTGTGCCGGGCGCGTCTTGATTTTTAAATAAAAGTTTTAACGTGGACGAGCCGGGCGCGTTCTGATTTATGCTGTCTATGCCGTAATTGTCACAGATAATTCCTGACTGTCGGATAATCTGTTTGCAATTTTTGATTATTCCGCGATGAGGGATCCAGATCTTACTGTGCATAAGCTCCACCAGATTTCCTAATGAAACCAGTGGTTCGTAGAACAGATCCACTCTTACTTTTGCTTACTTACCCCCACTCAAATGGGGATTTTGTGTCAATGATGCGCGCCAGCGCAGGCGTAAGCCCTTGTCATTGACACAGAAGCCCCATTTTGAGTATCATGGCGAATGGCAAAAGGTAAGTGGTACTCATACATGCACTGGTGGATCTCAAATGAATATCAATGGCTCCCCCAGCGTGAAATATTCAAAACCGGGGATACAGGCGACAGATTCAACAGCAAAGGATCGTCCGCCTATCCCGGACACGGGCAATTACAGTACAATATGTCGTGATTATGAATATATCCGTTTGGGCACGCTGTCGCTGCTGGCCGCCATCGACCTGCTTACCGGAGAGGCATTCCCGCTCGTAAGCCCGACCCACAAGAGTTCTGATTTCGTAAGGTTCCTGGACATGTTGGATCAAAAGTACCCGTCGGGAGATAAAATCAGGCTCATCCTTGATAACCATTCGGCACATACATCAAAGGAGACTCAGGAATACCTGAATAAAGTTCCGGGCAGGTTTGAATTTGTATTTACTCCGACGCATGGTTCATGGCTGAATATGGTGGAGGGATTTTTCAGTAAGCTGACGAAACAAATGCTGTCTGGAATCCGTGTGACAAGCAAAGAGGAACTGGAAGAGAGGATATACCAGTATTTCACAGAAATCAACAAAGTACCAGTACCGTATCATTGGTCATATAAGCTGGATGATATCGACCTTGAAAAAGAGGATATCAGCCAGATCATATATGAGGTCGTCAACCATAAAGCGGCCAAAGCATGTGATAAAGATAAAAGGGCACCTAAACCCCGTAAAAGGAGTAAACGGACCCAGGAGGATAAAGCGTAATAAAACATAAAGTTAATTAGCGTGAGTTATACTAGTGTATTGACATGACGATATTTAACCTTACTACCGCCTTTTAAGAGGCGATAGTAAAATTGGGGTATAGAGACTTAAGCTTTATTCTGGCATCACCTGTCCTAAAATGCCAGTCAACCTTTGCT
>NZ_JANJZD010000010.1 GCF_024623325.1 Acetatifactor muris | reverse complement strand
CACCAGGCCTGCCAGCGAATTGCCGCAAGCCTGATAAAGGTGAAGTGAAATAAAGACTGGAGCAAATCTGTTTCTATCATACAGGTTTGCTCTTGTTTTGTATAGGTACTCACTATCTACCGTTTACAGGCTTTGAACGAGTTAGCGGAACAATACCCCAATAATAAAGATGTTTTTATATTCATTGAAAATATTCTTGAATAATTGAAAATTAACTTTCAAAAGTGAAAGAAGGTGATTATATGGCAAGGCGAAACTTAAAACTTGATACCTCGGACAATATCAGAAAAGCCCTTGCTAAAGTGGCAAATATGGTTTACAAAGGTGAACTTGATACAAAGATTGCAAACAGCTTTATTCTTGCCTGTAACGCTATTTTAAGCAGCATACGCACGGATGAACAGGAAAAGAAGATTGCTGAATTAGAACGGATTATAAACGAAAATGAATAATCCAATTTCAGTGGAAAGGAGATTCGGAGCATGAGAAAACCAATACCCATTTCTGAAACACTGATTCTTCAAGAAGAAAAACGCCTTCGGGAACAGGCTGGAAATATTATCGCTGCTAAAGAAATCGGGATCAGTCAACAGAGCATTGATAAAATGATTGCTTGTTTCTCCATTTCAAAGGCATATTATGACGATCTGAAAAGGCGGTATGAAGAAAATGGAAAATGAAGAATTGGTTGAACAAATACAAGCCGGGATCAAGCCAACTGAAAATATGGAACAGCTTTATTTGCAGAACCGTTCTTTCATTTACCAGCAGGCAAAGAAATATGCCGCTTATGCTGATATGGATGATTTAATGCAGGAAGCCTATTTTGGACTACATGAAGCCGTGAAGCATTACAAGCCCGATAAAGAAACAAAGTTCCTTACTTATCTTCCCTTCCGGCTGCAAAAGGCGTTTCGCCGTTATATCGACAACAACGGGCATACCAAAAGAATTCCGGTTCATTTGGTTCAACGAATTTCAAAGTATAAGAAATATATTTCTGAACAGGCAAAGCAAGGTGTTGAACCGTCTGATTTTGAAATATGCCGGGATTTGGAATTGTCTGAACAGCAGCTTAAAGATTTACGGAAGGCAATGCGTGAAACGGAATGTATCAGCACAAGCGATTTTGTACCCGGTGCGGATAATATGACCGTGGAAGAATCCCTTGCCGATCCGCTGGATATGGAAGAACGGGTTGTTGATGATGTTGCAAAAGAACAAGCGGAAAGCCTGATTTGGAAGATTGTTGATGAACTGGAAGAACGGCAAGCAAAAGTGATTGTTGGGCGGTATAAAGAATCGGCTACTTTGGAAGAAGTCGGCAAGCGGTTGAATCTTTCACATCAGCGTATCAGGCAAATAGAAAAGAAAGCCCTATACATTCTACAAAGCAAGCGTGAAATCAGCGATATAGCCGAAATATACGGTTATATGAACGCTTACCGGGGAACAGGGTATCAGGCTTTCAAGAATGGCGGTTCTTCCGTTGAAAACGCAGCTATCAAGCATATAGAAGGAGAAGCAAGAATCAAGGCAATGCAGCAGAGAATCAAGCAACAGAAAACAGAAATTCTAACTGCTTTGAATATGGATGAACTATTTTCAAAGGTTCTAAACCTTGCTTCACAGTAAAGAAAGGGGAGTTGAAATGTATAAGCATCAGGAACAGTTTTTGAAGGTTACGCAGGAATACAACAGGCAGATCAGTTTGCTTTTGGGTATGGCTGAAAAAGCTAACCGAAAGCAAATTGAACAGTTTACGCCAATTTTGCAGAAATTGAAAAGTTCACTTCAAAAAATGACAAATCAGCAGGAGCGATTCAAACAGTGTGTTCATAATCCGGGGAAGTATAAAGCCCTCTTGCAGCCTTATATTTCTTTGCTGGATGAAACAAAGGCAGAGATTGAAAAGGTAGGTGAAAAGACTTGAATCCCAATATTGAAGTTATTACGCCGGAATTGTGGGCGGTAAACAGTGGCTACATAAAAGCCGGATGGATTCGGGAATTATCGCCTGTTCCGGGGCTGGAAAGCGTAAACAAATATGCTTCCCTGACAAATGACGGTATTATGATCCTGAAAAAAGAATCAGAGTTTTACCCGATATTGAAACAGCTTGTACCTAAAATTATGCTGCATACGGATGAAGAATTGCAGCTTTGCCACAAGTTGAATCATAAGGCGGTGCTTGATGATTATGAAAAACTATATTTCAATGTTATGGAATGGGAAATTGAAAGGCGGCGTGTTCGGGCGGATTATCTGAACCGCTTCCCCCGCCTAACATTGAAAAGCAGGATTAAAAAATTGTTACAGAAGGTAGGTGAAAAAATTGGCTACTATCAGAACAGCGATTGAATTAACTGATAACTTCACAAGCGTTTTGTATCAGGTTATCAATTCCGTAAATTTGGGGCTTTCCGCTATGGAAGATTTGCACCAAACAATGAACAGCCCCGTTGACATAGCTTCCATTGAAGCGGCACGGGATTCAATCAATCAGGCTACTATTGCAGTTCAACAGTTGGATGCAGCTATGCAAGGGATTGAAACCCCTGAAACACAAACACCTACCGCCCCGCAGAGTTCAGCCCCGGTTGTGCTTCCCGTGCAGCCGGATGTGCCTGATCCTTTGGTGGAGCAGCCGCCCCCTGTTGATGTGCCGATTGAACCGGAACAGCCCGAACCCGTGGAAGTTCCGGTTCATTGGCAATCTGACAGCTTGGAAGTTTTCACAAATTCCGGGGTGGAACGGTTTGAACAGGAAGTTCAAAGTGCAAACAATATGTTGAACACTTTGAACCAAACACAGGAACGGATTGTGCAGACAGCGGCGGATATGGATTTCTTGCCGCCCGGTGGCTTTACAGATTTATCCAATATGCAAAGCCGCTTGCAAGCGATTCAGCAGCGTATTCAGACAATCGAAAGCAACCCCCTGAATATGGGTACAGATACCGCAAATGCGGAATTGGAACAGTTGCGGGGGCAGTTAGATCAGGCAGTTCAAGAACAGCAGAATTTGAACCGTGCTGTTGATAACATGGATGTTCAGGCGGCAAATGAAGCCTATTTGCGGTTGTCGCAGACAATAGGCAATACTGAAAGATATATCCGTGATAATGTTGACGAACAAGGGCGGTTCAACCGTGAAATTGAAGAAGGCACGAATGAAGCCAATGAACTAATGCAGACAATCAAGGGTGCAGTTGCGGCATACGCTACAATTCAAACCCTTTCAGCGGCGTTGAACTTATCGGATCAGCTTACTTCTACAACCGCCCGCTTGAATTTGATGAATGACGGGCTGCAAACCACACAGGACTTGCAGAACATGATTTATCTTTCAGCGGAACGGTCAAGGGGCAGCTATCAGGCAACCGCTGATGCCGTTTCCAAACTTGGACTTATGGCGGGTGATGCGTTCAGCAGTTCGGAAGAAATCATTGCCTTCATGGAACAGGTGAACAAACAGTTTACCATTGCCGGAACGGAAGCGGCGGGCATTGATGCCGCTATGTTGCAGCTTACACAAGCAATGGGTTCAGGCGTTCTTCGTGGCGAGGAATACAACAGCATTTTGGAGCAAGCCCCGAATATCATTCAGGCGATTGCTGATTATATGGAAGTTCCAAAGGGGCAATTAAAGGATATGGCAGCGGAAGGGCAAATTACCGCTGACATTGTAAAGGCGGCTATGTTTGCGGCGGCTGATGATACCAATGCAAAGTTTGAACAGATGCCGAAAACCTTTTCGCAAATTTGGACTTCTTTTCAGAATACCGCTTTGATGGCATTTCAGCCCGTTCTTCAAAGAATGAATGAAATTGCCAATAGTGAAGCGTTTCAGGGCTTTGTGAACAATGCGATTGAAGCCCTATCAATGGTGGCGGGAATTGTTCTTGAAATCTTTGACCTTATCGCAGCGGTAGGCGGATTTGTTGCTGAAAACTGGTCGATTATTGAACCTATCATTATGGGGATTGTTACGGCTTTAGGGTTGTATTACGGGGCAATGCTTCTATACAACACTATTACTGGAATTTCAACGGCAATCACAGCAGTAAAGGCTTTTATGGAAAAAGTTCATGCGGCTTCACTTGCAATGGAGGCAGGGGCAACTTTCGCAGCTACAGCGGCACAATACGGGTTTAATGCGGCGTTATATGCTTGCCCTATCGTGTGGATCATTATTCTTATAATCGCCCTGATAGCCCTATTCTATGCGGCGGTGGCGGCGGTGAATAAATTTGCCGGAACTTCCGTTTCCGCAACGGGTATTATTTGCGGGGCGTTCATGGTTGCCCTTGCCTTTATCGGCAATATCTTTGTTGCCCTTTGGAATTTGGTTGTGGATGTATTCGTGCTTATCTATAACCTTGTGGCAACCGTGGCAAACTTTATCGGCAATGTGTTCACCGATCCTATCGGTGCAGTTTGCCGCTTGTTCTTTGATTTGGCTGATACCGTGCTTGGAATTCTTCAAGCGTTGGCTTCGGCTATTGATGCAATTTTCGGTTCAAACCTTGCGGGAAGTGTTCAGGGTTGGCGTGATTCTCTTGGCGGTTGGGTTGATGAAACCTTCGGCAAGGGTGATGAAGTAATGGCGAAAATGAACGCTGATGATCTGAAACTTGGGCGGTTTGAATACGGGGCAGCTTGGGATGCCGGGTATTCCTTCGGTGAAGGAATTGATGAAAGCATTGCGAATTTCGATCCTTCCAGCCTGTTTGATACCAATGTACCGGGTGCGGGCGATTACGCCGATTTGAGCAATTACGGGGCGGGACTTGCCGGGGATGTTGGTGATATAGCGGGCAACACCGGGGCAATCAAGGATTCAATGGATATTACAGAAGAAGATTTGAAATATCTTCGTGACATTGCCGAACAGGAAGCAATAAACAGATTTACAACCGCTGAAATCAATATAGAAGCACCAATAACCAACCAAATTTCTAAAGATGTTGATTTGGATGGAGTAGTTGACGGGCTGACGGGTGCAGTAAATGAAGCGGTTGACATTATAGCGGAAGGCGTACACATTTAGCCCATGATCCCCCGGTGAAATATCCGGGGGATTTTCTTTACTTGACTATTCGTTACCAATAGTATATAATAAATTCAAAGTAATTGAACACATTTCAAAGGAGGTGTAAGTATGGAAACACGAAAGGCAAATATGATTTTTGGGAAGGCTGGCGGCAATGCAAGCAGAAATGCCTATACTTGTAAAGTATCTGTTCCCAAAACATGGGTTGACCGAATGGGGCTAACCCATGAACAGCGGGAAATAAAACTTGCTTTTGACGGTGATAGGATCACGATTGACAGACCGGAACACAGCCCGGTAAAACATACCCCATTAGCAAGCAATCAGAAAATCCGGCGTTTTGCCTTGCTTTGGATGCAGATGTATAAAAACCACGCTTCCACACCCGACTTCTATTTTGAAGATGTTTCCTTTGTTGGCGAAGGGCTTGCAGATTTAGGCTTTGAAATGGATTGTGGGGAATCCTTCAAGGCAGCTTTCCCAAACTGTAATTTAGGCGATTGCGAAGCGTGGAAGCGGATTGTGAATCAGATTGACAGTGTGCCGCTTTTGGGTGATGCCATTTTTTCACAATGGCGGTATTGGAATCATTGGAGTAATGCACCAATGGAAGAAGCTGATTTTGAATGGTTTGTGCTTGCCTTTTCCCGGCTGGCTGAACTGGCGGCATGATGTTTTGAAAATTAACTTTCAATCCGTTTTCCCCTTTCATATTGCAAGCCCCTAACCAAAGCATCAAAGCCTTTCTGTTTCCGCTTATATAGCCGTTATATGAACCTCTGATATAATATTCCTTGCCGTTTGTGCGGCAAAATCTTATATTTCAGGAGGTTCAGAAGATGAACAGAAGCAGAAGAACAGTATTTTTCAGGATCATGGCAACAATTATGTGTGCCGTTTGCGTGGTGGTTATGTGTTCCGGCTATCAGGCAAGAGCAGAAACAACCGCTGATTTTCCCGTGGTAAGTAGCCGATCACAGTTTTTACAAGCGTTCGTAGAAGCGAATGATGGTGATACAATCGGGATTTCTGATATGATTGCCTTTTATGGTGACAGCGCAGAACTTGGATCAGAGGACAAACGGATCACTATTGTTCGGATGAATGAAGAAGCACACCTTTCATTTACTGGAACAGGTTCATTCTTAATTCAAAACATAGTATTTGATGGTAATGGGATAGAATCTACGTATTCCATGATTTATTCACAGCGGGATTTAGTTGTAAAAAATTCTGTTTTTCATAATTGCGTTTGTAACGGTGAAGGTGCAGCGGTTTCCAATATGGGGCGTACAGAATTTTATAGTTGTGCTTTTGAGGATAATTCATCAATCAATAGGGGCGGTCATGTAAGTATGCGTGATGGGATTTTCGATAATTGCACGCTTACAGGTGGAAATGCAAACTATGAGGGCGGCGCAGTAGCTTGTGGTGCAGTTGATTTTAATGATTGTTTGATAACAAGAAACCATGCGGGAATGTATGGCGGGGGAATATATACTTCCGGTATCACTGTTTTAACAGGTACAAAGTTATATAACAACACAGCGGGGGCTTGTGGTCCTGATTATGTAGATACCCAAAATGGCGTACATATTTCAGAATCAATAGAAGAACTTGCAGCTTTATATAAAAGTGATGGGTTAAAACCGATAAGCTGGGAAAAAACACAAGTTGGATTTATGAATGGCGGTAAGCTGATTTTGGAAGAATTTGTTGAACAGCCCGAACAACCGGAACAGCCTACTAACCCGGATGAAACAGAAAAGCCCACAGAGCCGGAAAATCCTGACAATCCCGATACCCCTACCGAACCGGAAAACCCCGAAAACCCGGATCAGCCGGACCCCCCCACAGAGCCGGGGGAGAATGAACCGCCCAAAGATGAATCGGGAACAGGAACGGACAAGCCCGCAGAAGATGAAAATAAACCTTCCGAACCTGAAACACCCCCGGATGATACCCCAAATAAAGGGGATGAACAGCCGCCCGCCGATAACCCGGAAGAAAAACCCGGTGTAAGCGGTTCAGGGAACGCCCCGGAATCCCCTTCTGATTCAACGGGGAATAATGGCGGCAATAATACCAGCAATTCAACAAGCACCACCACAACCAGCGACAACAGAACAACGGATAATTCCGACAATTCCCGGTATTCCAGCACCAGCGATTCTAACAATACATCCACGGTGAATAATTACTATCAGCAGGAAAAGCAGCCTTCCAGCAGCGGGGAATCGGTTCAAACAATCGTTGTTCCTGTTGGCAACACTGGAAACGGCGAACCGCTGCAACAAACAATCAGAGTTGAAAGCCCGGAAGGAACAACGGCAACGGGAAGTTTGGAAGGCTTGACCTTGAATATCAATGTGAACACAGCTTCACAGGATCAGGCGGCAAATACTTCCCTTGTTCAGCAAAGCGGAATTTCTTGGTATCAAGCAATCGTTTTATGCTTTTTGTCTGCTATTTTGATTTGCTTGCTGAAACGGCATTGATATAGGCTTTATATGGGGCTTTCCCCCGTAGCCTATAACTTCATAGGTTGCGGGGGAAACTTTTTATATAGGGCTTATATGAGGGGCGTAGGGGGCAAGGGAAACCATGCTTCAACCTTTGCTTTTTGATTATATGAACGGGCGAAAGGTGGTGTTGCAAATTTGTTGCAAATACCCCTGAAAAAACGCAAAGTTTCACAGAGCATTATATATTGAACCCGCATAAAATCAGGACTTTTCACGCCTTGCATAGCATTGAATTTTGAACTATTTTGTGGTACAATATGCACATACTCGCGGCAGAAAGCGGCCGAATGGCCATCCATACCATGTGCGGGCTGTGCACATGGTACAATATGCACATACTCGCGGCAGAAAACGGCCGAATGGCCATCCATACCATGTGCGGGCTGTGCACATGGTACAATATGCACATACTCGCGGCAGAAAGCGGCCGAATGGCCATCCATACCATGTGCGGGCTGTGCACATGGTACAATATGCACATACTCGCGGCAGAAAGCGGCCGAATGGCCATCCATACCATGTGCGGGCTGTGCACATGATACAATGTTGACACGGAAGTCATTGTGGCAATTCCTGATTTTCGTCAATGATGACAGCTATATCGACCAGTCAGGCATACTTGCAGAGCAGTTTTCTAGTGAGAGGCAGTAAAATCCGGGAGAGGGTTTGATTCTTAGCGATGTGGAATTGTTAAAGGAATATATGAAAAGCGACAGTTTCCTTGATGCGGTAAGCGTTATCAGGGTGAGTCGGAAACAATAGAAAGCAAGGAAGGGTGAAAGCAGGGCATATGGGAATTTATCTGAATCCAGGCAACAGAGGGTTTTGGGAATCGATTCGCTCTGAAATTTATGTGGATAAGACAGGATTGATTGCGTGTACCAATGGGTTGCTGGGTACAAGAGAAAAATATATCTGTGTCAGCAGGCCCAGGCGTTTTGGAAAGTCTATGGCACTTGAGATGCTGGCAGCCTACTATGGCAGAGATTGCGATTCCAGAGAGTTGTTCGCGGGACTTAAGATAGCAGAGCAGGAATCTTTTCCAAAGTATCTGAATCGTTATGATGTCATTTATCTCAATATGCAGCAGTTTCTGATTGAGGCGGCTTCCGGGAAAGCGACAGAATACCTGGAACAGGAAGTGCTGGAGGAACTGTCTGAGGAGTATGGGGAAATTCTGCAAGGGCGGGATATGGGGCTTGCCGCTGCACTTCGGAAAATTTATGCGAAGGCGGACAAGCAGTTCATATTCCTGATAGACGAGTGGGACTGTATCATGCGGGAGCGGCAGGAGTCAGAGGCGCTGCAGAGGCAGTACTTAGACTTCTTGCGAAATCTTTTGAAAGACCAGCAGTATGTCGCCCTTGTCTATATGACAGGCATTCTGCCCGTAAAAAAGTATGGGCTGCATTCGGCTCTGAACATGTTCCGGGAATACTCCATGACAAACCAGCGGAATTTCGAGGAATATACCGGCTTTACGGAAGAGGAAGTGAAAGCGCTGTGCGAGCGTTTCGGCATGGATTTTACGGAAGCCAGCAGCTGGTATGACGGATATAAGTTCAAAAAATTCCGGCATGTATACAATCCCAAGTCTGTGGTGGAGGCAATGAGCTGCGGGGAGTTTTCAAATTACTGGACGGCAACGGAAACCTATGAAGCCCTGAAAATCTATATAGATATGGATTTCGACGGGCTCCGTGCAGATATCGTGCAGATGCTTGGAGGCGGATGCGTCCGAATCAACACGCGGAGCTTCCAGAACGACATGCGGAATCTCAGGACGAAGGATAATGTGCTCACGCTACTGATTCACCTGGGGTATCTGGCTTATGATTCCGAGAGTGGTGAGGCGTTTATCCCTAATAAGGAGATTGTGGGAGAGTTCGAGAATGCCATGAGCGTCAGCGGCTGGCCGGAGATAATGCGGATTCTGAAGGCATCGGATAAGCTGTTGAAGGATACATTGGATGGTGATGCGGACAGTGTGGCCAGGGGGCTTGACCAGGCGCACACGGAGGCGGCCTCCATTTTGACTTATAATGATGAAAATTCCCTTGCCTGTGCCATAGGGCTTGCGTATTACAGTGCCAGAAAGGATTACAGGCTCATAAGGGAGATGCCGTCAGGCAAAGGCTTTGCGGATGTAGTATTTCTGCCATTGCCTTCTGCAAAGAAGCCGGCCCTTGTCGTAGAGCTGAAATATGACAGGACAGGCAATGCTGCTATACAGCAGATTAAGGACAGGCATTACACCCAGGCACTGGAAGGGTATACGGGGGAGATATTGGCTGTGGGGATCAATTATGACAGAGATGATGCCAATAAACATCATAGCTGTGTGATAGAAAGAGTGGTAATATAATTTCCAGAAATGACGTATAGTAAATGTCAATTCTTTTAGTACTTAAACAGCTGAGGCGGTTTATCTGGCATGACCGTATTCATGCAAAGGCGATGTATCGAATGGTAATTAGAACATTTGGCGAAAACATCCCAAATGTGTTTCGCTTCACATCACATTGAAGATATATTATACATGCGCGGGGATTATCTGATGTACAGTAAATGTTACAGGTTCCAGATTATTTTAGTGCTTCCGTTTTCACAGATGCGTATTTGGTGAATCATGATCATGGCAACGGCCTTCTTTCGCTCATAGTCGGCTGTCTTCCAGGATTTGGCCAGGTCTATCACAGTATTTGTTTCAGAGCGCAAGCTCTTTAACTCTTCCATACGCTCGTAGAGAGCCAGACGGTCTCTTTTTAACTGTGAGGCCTTCTGGTTGGCAAGGGTAAGAAGGTCTTCGTTGAAGCCTCCTGCCAGCATGGTGTCCAGAAGCTGCCTCTCCTCCTTTTCGATGGATTTGATTTTCAGCTTGCAGTCATTGATTTCCCCAACATGAGCCTTTGAAGCGGAATGACTGGTTTCCGTCAGGTCGGACAGTTTTTCGGAGATGCAGTCATAGACCATATTCTCCAAATCTTCGGCATAGATAGATACCTTAGGCCCTGTACAGAGTTTTTTGTGGGATTTGCCGGTGCAGCTGAAATATCTGCGCATTTCGCCGGCTTTGTTTATTTTCCCTTTTATGGTGGTCATGGTGTGGCCGCATTTTTCACAGATGACTTTACCTGCCAGCCAGCTGGTAGGATTGCTGTAGCTGTTGGTTATCTGCTTATTTTTTTCCAGTTTACGTTGGCATTTCAGCCAGATATCGGAATCCACGATGCCGCTGTGAGTCAGCAGAACCAGTTTCATATCAGACCAGTCGGGATTGCCTGGGTCATGTTTGGTGTGGCCGTAGAGCTGGGCGCCGTATTCTCCGGTGAACAATGCCGCATCGCTGATCATCTGAACGCCATGCCGGTCATAATAGTCATACACATCGCAATCCGACCTGACATAGATGGGATTCTTCAGCAGTGTGGAGAGTTTCGCCGTTGTCCAGGCACTTCCGTTCAGAGGATTTTTACCCTCGGCGATCAAAATGTCCTGCAGCCGTCTGAGGGAGACGTTTTCCTGGGCATAAACCTCGAAGATGTACCGCACCTGGGCAGCCTGGTCGGGAATGGGATTCAGCTTTTTGGTCTTGATATTATGTATGACGGCAGGGATAAGCTCAAAACCGTAAGGCTGCCTGCCTCCCATGTAGAATCCCATTTCGCTTCTGTGGGCATAAGCCTGGGTGACACGGTTGATGGTAGATGTCCTCTCGAACTCAGCGAACACCATCAGAATTTTCACAATCAGTTCTCCATACGGGGAGGATGTGTCGAAGGATTCTTGGGAGGACACAAATTCTACGTTATGGGCCTTGAATTCCTGCAGGATGTTTACGAAGTCTGCAAGAGAGCGGCTCATGCGGTCCAGTTTGTATACAATTACTTTGCTGACCTTATCCTGACGGACAAGCTTCATCATTTTCTGAAAACCATCCCGATTGATGTTTCCTCCCGAGAAACCGTTATCCACAAAGGTAAGGACTTTCTCGTTCTGTTCATCCGGCTTGATGACGGAACGGCAGTAATCCAATTGGGTCTCGCAGCTGATGCTGTTTTCCCGCTCTACGGATTTCCGGGCGTAGAGAATAATCGCCATTGACACACCTCCTCTCATAGTAGATTTTGTCTGGCAGAAATGCCTTGTTAAGCCGGGACGTGTTTCTGTGGTTCCACAAGGGCTCGGAACAGTTCTTCGAGAATTTGTTCCTGGTTGTGTTTATCATCGGTTGATACTGTCAGGTGTTCGACCTTGTGCTTGACCTTCCTGGTGTCGGTGTATTCTTTTGCAAGCGTGGCCATATGAAAATTACCTCCTGTTCTTTTTTCTGTATGCTGTGATGCTACACCGCGCCGCAGAAAGGCGTTTCGTCAGCATCCATTCCACCTGTTACAATCATATGAGTGAAATCGCAGTATATTTCATAGTTCAGCAAATTAATCCATGCAGCCGTAGACGCTTATGGCTATCCTGTCTATCTGATGCTTGGTAGTGCTTGCCAGTATAATACAGAAGCTTCTGTATTTGTACAGCTATCAAAGTAGTATGTCGAATAGCAGATAACAATTTATGGAGACATGATGAGGTAAGTCTTTTCAAAATCAATATTCTATTATTTAGATTATAGTATGCGCAATATTAGTCAGAGCAAATGATATCTGTTGATATGAATATAAGACCGATAGGAATCACAAAATACTGGGCTTGAAGCCATTTACTTAAATTGCTAATTTCGGCGAAGCCCTGCGCATCACCCAGGACAGACTGAACAGCAGGAATTTCTATGCCTTCAACCCGGCCTTTGACAGGTGTGAGGACTGTGACGACAAGCCGGACTGCGGATGCAGGAACTGAAGGAGAAATTCTGACAAATCAAAAACCGGGACTGCGGGGGAATCTGCAGATCCGGTTTTCAGGATTAAAATGAATGAAAAAATAACAGCAGCCGGACAGTTAGGCAAGGGGCGACAGCAGAAAGTGTGCTGTCGCCCCTTAAACAGTAGTATGCGAATAAGTCAAATATAGGTGATTTGTAAATTTAGGAATCGGGATTAGTCATATAGCGGAAAGTTATACAGGAAAAATCAGATGTGGACAAATTCTTTCGTTTATAATACTATAGTTTCAACATACGTTTTTGTTCCGGATCCCGGAGAGGCATACGAGGAGGAATAAGACAATGCTGTTTTCCAATAAGGCTCTGAAGAAACTGATTATTCCGCTGATTATGGAACAGACTCTGGCCATCACAGTGGGGATGGCGGACACCATGATGATTTCTTCTGTCGGTGAGGCAGCTGTATCCGGCGTTTCACTGGTAGATATGTTCAATAATCTGATTATCAGTGTGCTGGCAGCACTGGCTACCGGCGGAGCAGTAGTCACCAGCCAGCTGATTGGGGCATCCAGACAGGAGGAGGCCTGTCGGTCTGCAAAGCAGCTCCTCTGGGTCGATGGACTTATCACTGTGTTAATTTCTCTTTTGGTAATTGCCGGTCACAGGTTCATATTGAATTTGTTTTTTGGGAAAATAGAAGAAGATGTGATGCGGAATGCCGTTCTTTATCTGATGATATCCGCGTTGTCCTTTCCTTTTCTGGCTGTTTACAATGCCTGCGCGGCCCTGTTCCGTTCCATGGGAAATTCTCAGGTTACTTTAAAGGTCTCCATTCTTATGAATATCCTCAATGTTGGCGGTAATGCTCTCTGTGTATTTGGTCTGAAGATGGGAGTGGCAGGGGTAGCGGTGCCTTCACTGGTCTCCAGAGCGGTGGCCGGATTTTGCCTATATATCCTTTTAAAAAATCCGGACAGGCTGATCCATTTGGGCAGAGAGCGCTTTCACTTTGACTGGAAGGTGATTCGCCGGATTCTGTACATTGGAATCCCCAGCGGTATCGAGAACGGTATTTTTCAACTGGGACGTGTGATTGTAGTGAGTATTATCGCAGGCTTCGGTACGGCGCAGATTGCCGCAAACGGTGTGGCGAACAGTCTGGACAGTATGGGCTGTATTGTGGGGCAGGGGATGAACCTGGCCATGATCACTGTCATCGGCCAGTGTGTGGGAGCGGGAGACCTGGCACAGGTCAGGTATTATACGAGAAAGCTTCTGTTGATTACATATGCTGCCACAGCAGTAACGAACAGTCTGATTCTGCTCTTCCTGCATCCCATTCTGGGACTGTACGGTCTGGGGGCGGAGGCTACAGAGCTGGCTTATATCCTTGTAATGATCCATAATGGTATGGCAATGCTGCTGTGGCCGGCATCTTTTGTGCTGCCCAATATGCTGCGGGCCTGTAATGATGTGAAATATACCATGACAATGGCGATTTTCTCCATGGTTACATTTCGCATTGGTTTGAGTCTGGTATTCGGAGTTCATATGGAAATGGGAGCTGTGGGCGTGTGGGCTGCCATGGTGGTCGATTGGGTTTTTCGTGTCTGTTGTTTTGGGTGGCGGTATTTCCGGGGATACTGGAAAAAGTCCTGTAATCTGATATAAAAGGAAAAGAATATTCTTAATAAAATCGTAAAATATAAAGATACAAAAAAGATACATTTGTTGTACACAATGAAACAGGTACAGTGCGCCGGATATGCCTGAAATTGGAATTTGTACGGTGGACAGTGCACTTAAATGCTTAAAAGTGAGAGGGTATTATGCTGAAAATTTTGATTGCGGAAGATGAGGAACCAATCGCAAATCTGATACGAATGAACCTGCGCAGGGCAGGATATCAGTGTACATGGGCTCCGGACGGGGAAAAAGCGGCAGATCTGATGGACACTGAGAAGTTCGACCTTCTGCTGTTGGATGTAATGCTGCCCGGAATCAACGGGTATGAGCTGATGGATTATGCCAGAACACTGGAGCTTCCTGTTATTTTTCTGACAGCGCTGGGAAGTACGGAAAATAAAGTAAAAGGACTGAAGATGGGGGCGGATGATTATCTGACCAAACCATTTGAGATTGTGGAGCTGCTGGCCAGAGTGGAGGCGGTGCTGCGCAGATATAATAAGACAGAGACGCTTATCACGGTATTTGATGTGGTAATTGATGCTGCGTCCCGCTCTGTAACCCGGGACGGGGATCCCATATCGCTTACCATGAAGGAGTTTGACCTGCTTCTCCTGCTTGCGAGAAATCGCAATATTGCCCTGTATCGTGAGACAATATATGAGACTGTCTGGGGAGGAGAATACATGGGGCAGAGCAGAACGGTGGATTTGCATATTCAGAGACTGAAAAAGAAGCTGAATTGGGACAATGAAATTGCCGCTGTGTATAAAGTCGGCTATCGCCTGGAGGGAGAGGAGAAGCGAAAGGATTTCTGACAATGAAATTTGCGAACAAACTGTTCCTTGCCACCACGGCCTTACTCACTGTAATGTTTGCCCTTTTTGGCATCTGGATGCTCTCGTCAGATTTTTCTCAGCTTTTGAATAAGGAAATCGAGCAGGGGAACAAGGAAAACAATATGTTCCTGTTCCTTTTCGAGATGGGATATCAGTCCACGGAAGAATTCGGGGAAGAATATGCCGTCAGCCGAACGTTGAAAAGCATCTCCGGCAATGTGGAGAGGGATGGCAGTCATATGTTTGTGGTAAGTGAAGACGGTACTTATCTTTATGGTGGAGAATACCTGAAAAGTATGGGATTTGCGCAGGAAGTCAGCGCTCTGACAGACATTCTGAATGCAGACAATACATATGGCTATTGTGTCCGTCGAATTCAGAACGGATATTATATGTTTACAGCAGCGGTGACAGACATTACTTCCGGCAGTATCTGTCTGGGAATGTGCAGAGATTTAACCGCAATTTATAATGAAAGGCAGAACCTGCTTTCCAGATACCGCATTGCGTTGATATGTCTGCTGTTTGCCGGTGGAATTTGTATCTATGTGATGGCACAATATATTACAAAACCGATTCGCAGTCTGGACAAGCTGGCAGGGAAAATCGCGGACGGCGATTATGAACTGCGCTCTCATAATGCCAGTGGGGATGAAATCGGAGAACTGGCAAGGAATTTCAACAGAATGGCAGACCGGCTTGTGGAGCAGATGCGGGTCAAAGTTCTGGAGGCAAAGCAGAAGGAAGATTTTACGGCGGCGTTTGCCCATGAATTAAAGACACCGTTGACTTCCATTATCGGTTATGCGGATATGCTGAATTCCATGAAGCTGACGGAAGAGGAAATTCATGAGGCTTATTTTTACATTTACAGTCAGGGAAAGCGGCTGGAGAGCCTGTCCCATAAGCTGCTGGAACTGGTGAGTATGGATAAGAGTCCCATGCTGTGCAAACCTGTTTCCACGAAGGCAATGGAACAGAATATCCGGATTACCATGCGTCCCATCTGGAAGCAGCGGGGGGTCAGAGGAAAGGTGGATTTGGAAAAAGCAACTCTTCATGGAGATGGAGAGCTTTTATTGTCTTTGTTCTATAATTTGCTGGACAATGCTGTGAAGGCTCTGGATAAAGGGGAGAAAAGCTTTATTCTTCTGAAAGGAACCTGTATCCGGGGATTCTACGAATTTAAGGTAGTTGACAACGGGAGAGGAATTCCGGCGGAGGAAATCAGCAGGATCACGGAAGCATTTTATATGGTGGATAAGTCCCGTTCCAGAAAGGAAGGCGGAGCCGGCATCGGAATGGCACTGTGCCAGAAAATTATACAGCTGCACAATGGGACGATGAATGTGGACAGCAGATTGGGAGAGGGAACGGTTATCAAGGTGATTTTTCCGAGAAAAGAATCCGGAGCGAAACGGCAGAAAAGGTAATTGAGCAGGAGAATGAACGAGTTGAAGGTATGGGATACAGGCGCTTATGGTGAAGAGGGAGAGTAGAACCAGGGTTGGGACAAATAAAAGAAAAACCAGGAGGAATTACTTTAATTATACAGTATTGCTGCTGGTGCTGACTGCTCTGGTAGCCGGAGCATTTCTCCTGCCGCAGATTATTTTCCGGATACAGGATGATATTGTGTGCGGAAATGTTGTGCTGGGCCAGCGGGAAAGTATGGATGTGGAGATGATGAGTACTGCCTATGAGAAATCTCTGGCGTCGCGCATGGCCAATTTTGCCGGAGGCCTGGCCGAAAAGGAAACTTACTATATGACTGCCCAGGAACTGGAAATAACGGATGAGGTAAGCGACTATGTGTATTCGGATGCCGGAATCTATCAGAATATTGCGGCCACCTTTATAGAGGGTGGATTATTGCCGTATAATATCTGGGAAGAAGATTATGCAGTGAGCCATTGGAAACAATATGTAATATACAGTGACGACTATGCCGCAGGGGTGAATTTCATTCTGTGGTATATTGAAATGAAGGATGACAATGGTTCCGTGTTGAAGATACTGGCGGATGCAGAGGATGGTACTATCTATGGGCTGAAGATGGAAAACGGTCAGGAAATATGGATGGACAGGTATGGGGATTATCTGCGGCGCTATCTTATGTATGATTCTATGCTGACCGAACTGTGGACATATTTTATGGTATATTATGAAGCTTTAAGTGCAGAGCGTATAAATGACTTCTATGTTCTGATGGAAATGCTGGGGGATATGGACATTAATGAGTATCTGGAGAGAAAAGAAGAGTTGGCTACAATAACAGACGGAAGCGATATGCTGTGGCTGTATGACCTGGAACCGGAGACTGCGGGGTATCAGGTGGAGGAGAAGAACCAAATCACTTTTTATCTGCCTTATGGGGATACCTGTCTGGAAGTGGGAATACATGTGGAGGAGCCGGAAGTGCAGTATGACTACAATTATATTTATCCGGATCTGACTGTGGGAATCCGGCAGATTTACGAAATGATTCCGGAATTTGCATAAAGATGCTCTTGTACCAATATATTTAGAAAAACGGCAGAGGTTTTCTAAATATGGAGAAAGCGATTCAATACCTTGACGATCTGGTCTGGGGGCCGTGGATGCTGGCACTTTTGCTGGGGACCGGCTGTTATCTTATGCTTCGGCTTGATCTTCTTCCCCTCAAAAATCTAAAATATGCGTTTCGCTGTGCTTTCGGGAGCGAGCCGGAGAAAAAGTGCGGTAAGAAAAGCGGAGAGAGAGAGTCCGGCAAAGTCTCTTCTCTGGCTTCTCTTACCACAGAGCTTGCCATCACACTGGGCATCGGAAATATTGTGGGAGTAGCTACGGCAATGGTTCTCGGCGGTCCGGGCGCTTTGTTCTGGATGGTGATCACGAGCTTTATCGGAATGGCCACCAAGCTGGTGGAGAGTATGCTGGCGGTAAAATACAGAGGAAAAAACGACAGAGGAGAGATTGCAGGCGGGCCAATGTATACCTGTCTGTATGGATTTCCGAACAGAAGGGCAGGAAAAGTGCTGGGTACGCTGTTTGCCATTTTTGCGGTCACGGCTTCCTTTGGCATGGGTAATATGACCCAGTCTAATTCCATTGCGGACGCTGTGTGGGTTTCGTTCGGAATTCCAAAGGAAAATACAGGGCTTTTTCTGACGATAATGACGATTCTGGTGGTGCTGGGAGGAATCGGCGTCATCGGAAAAGTGACACAGATTCTGGTTCCTTTTATGGGAACCTTCTATCTGCTGGGAGCGCTGGCGGTGATTGTGACCCATATTGACAGGCTGCCGGGAGCCATAGCCGGAATACTGGCGGCGGCTTTTTACCCTCAGGCAGTATCCGGAGGGATCTTCGGAAGTGTTACGGTAACTGCTTTCCAATCGCTGCGCTGGGGCGTATCCAGAGGCATCTTTTCCAATGAAGCAGGTCTGGGAGCTTCCGGGATCACCACGGCTGCCGCCGACACGGAGGACTATGTGAGACAGGGCTATATCAGTATGACGGGAGTATTCCTGGATACTGTGGTAGTCTGTACCATTACAGGGCTGGCCTTTGCAGCCTCCGGTGTGCTGGGAAGTGTGGATGCGGAAGGGAAGCTTCTCACCGGCACGGCCCTGACGCTGGCTGCTTTCCGCACCACGCTGGGGAAGTGGGGAGGCAGCTTTGTCAGTGTCTGCATTGTACTCTTTGCCTTTGCCACGATTATCGGATGGGCCTATCAGGGGGAGAGAGCTTTTGAGTTTCTCATGGGTGGGAAATCAAAATATAATCTCTGGTATCGTTTTGCCTATGGGCTGGCGGCTTTTGCGGGGTGTATGTGTTCCCTGGAAGTTGTCTGGAATTTTTCTGATATCTGCAATGCACTGATGGCGGTGCCGAATCTGATCTGTGTGCTGGCTTTGTCGGGAAAGGCCTGCAGAGAAATAAGGCGGTATGGACCTGGAAAAAAGAATTGAGATAAATGGAGGTTCGTGGTATGATGATATTCAGCGGCTGCAGATGATATGGCGTGGAATGCAATGCTGCCTGAATCTGTTCAGCCATTTACATGAATAGGGAAGGTGGGCCTTCCTGCCGCCTGCGTGCCTGCCATATATATTGGCAGTGATCTTCCTGATGAATATTCTGGTTCATTTTATGCAGAACTGGTGATAAGACATTCTGAGAATAGAAAACTGTATTTATACGATATCATAAACATAAAAAAAGAAACGAGCACCCCGCTTGAGCCATAAAGCTGTACGGTAAAAAACCCGCTTCTTTTTGTACAGTATATGTTGGAAAGGGAAGAAGTCAAGAGAAAATGTATATGGAAGAAAATATTTCCAATAAAATTGATTTGAATAAAATAGATATCAGCACAGAGCCGCCGGCAGAAGAACCTGCCCGTCAGTATTACTTTATGGCGAAATGCCGGGAATGGGTTCGGAAGTTTGAACAAAAAAGCGGGCGTCTTCCCACCGCCTGCGTGACTACCTTCGGCTGTCAGATGAACGCCCGTGATTCTGAAAAGCTGGAGGGCATTCTCGAGACGGTGGGCTATGAAAGGACAGATAACGAAAATGCAGATTTTGTTATCTACAATACCTGTACTGTTCGGGACAATGCCAATCAGAAAGTGTATGGCAGGCTGGGGGAGCTGAATGGTTATAAACGTCGTAATCCGAAGATGAAGATTGCGCTTTGCGGCTGTATGATGCAGGAACCCTCTGTCATTGAAAAGCTTCGGAAAAGTTATTCTTTTGTGGATTTGATCTTCGGCACGCACAATATCTACAAGTTTGCCGAGCTTTTATGTGCTTCTCAGGAAGCGGAGGGGATGATTACAGACATCTGGGAGAATACGGATAAAATCGTGGAAAACCTGCCGGCTGAACGCAAGTTTCCATTTAAATCCGGCATTAATATCATGTTTGGCTGTAATAATTTCTGCAGTTACTGTATTGTACCCTATGTACGGGGAAGGGAACGGAGCAGGGAGCCGGAGGATATTCTCAGAGAAATCCGGGGACTGGTGGCAGACGGCGTGGTGGAAGTCATGTTGCTGGGACAGAATGTGAATTCATATGGGAAAACACTGGACAGGCCCGTCAGTTTCGCGGAGCTGCTTCGACGTGTGGAGCAGATAGAAGGACTAAAGCGCATCCGTTTTATGACATCTCATCCGAAGGACCTGTCGGACGAGATGATTCAGGTGATGAAGCAGTCTTCCAAAATCTGTCGTCATCTGCATCTGCCGCTGCAGTCCGGCTCCACAAGAATTCTGGAGAGAATGAACAGACGCTATACCAGAGAGCAGTATCTTGATCTGGTGCAGCGTATCCGCAGGGAGATACCGGATATTGCCATCACGACAGATATCATTGTAGGCTTTCCGGGAGAGACGGCGGAGGACCTGGAAGAGACGATTGATATGGTGCGGACTGTGAAATATGATAATGCATTTACTTTTATTTATTCCAGACGGACGGGAACGCCTGCGGCTGCCATGGAAGACCAGGTTCCTGCGGAAGAGGTGAAAAAAGGCTTTGACCGCCTTCTGAAGACTGTGCAGGATACGGCCCGCAGTCAGGTGGCAAGGTATCAGGGAACTGTGATGGAGGCACTGATAGAAGAGGTTAACGTAAATGACAGTGCCATGGTCACAGGGAGACTTTCCAACAATGTGGTGGTACATATTCCGGGAGATGCATCCATGATAGGGAAGCTGATTCCGGTATCTTTGGACGAATGTCATGGCTTTTATTATATCGGACATCAGGCCGGTGCCTCCGAAGGCACTGCCTGAGTCATGCTGGCGGGAAAGCTGTCCGGAAAGCTTCCATGCCCGGGAAGTCACCTGGCGAAAGGGGCAGCTGTGAAGACGCAGCCGGAAATGGAGACAGATGAAGAATAGATTAGAGGAGTTCAGATATGGAAACAGACCGGAGTGAGGGGAAGGAAGGAATCTTTTCCAGAACGGAACTGCTGCTGGGAAGCGCGGCAATGGATAAGCTGAAAGCATCCAGAGCAGCGGTATTCGGCATCGGCGGCGTGGGCGGATATGTATGTGAAGCCCTGGTCCGGAGCGGCATAGGGGCTCTTGACCTGGTAGACAGTGACAGAGTAAGCCCGAGCAACCTGAACCGACAGATTATTGCCACAGGCAGGACTGTGGGGGCGTATAAAGTGGATGTGATGAGAGAGCGGATTCTGGAGATTAACCCGGAAGTCAATGTGAGAATTCACAGATGCTTTTTCCTGCCGGAAACTTCAGGAGACTTTCCCTTTGAAGAATATGACTACATAGTGGATGCCGTGGATACCGTAACGGCAAAGATAGAACTGGCGCTGCTGGCGGCCGAAAAGGGAATTCCCATTATCAGCAGTATGGGGGCCGGCAATAAACTGGATGGAAGTCTGTTCCGGGTTGCGGATATTTATGACACAAAGGTATGTCCGCTGGCAAGGGTCATGCGGAGAGAGCTGAAAAAGCGGGGGGTGGAAAAGCTGAAGGTTGTGTATTCGGAAGAGGTGCCTCTCGTTCCGGGAATGCATCTGAAATGTGGAAGCGTTGCCTTTGTGCCGTCTGTGGCGGGACTGATTATTGCGGGCGAGGTGATAAAGGATCTGATTATCTGAGTGGAGACAGGATTTATCCATGGGTTGCATTCTAAATTTTTTTATGGTAATATCAGTGTGGTTAAAAAAGGAACAATAATTTGGCCGGCTGTACAGAGGTTTTGAAAGGAAGGAACATATGGCACAATTGTGGGGCGGAAGATTTACCGGGGAGACGGACCGGACAGCCTATGAGTTTAATGCGTCCATAAGATTTGACAGGCGCCTTTTTCATCAGGACATTCAGGGCAGCATAGCGCATGTGACCATGCTGGCCGGACAGGGAATCCTCGGGGAGGAGGAAAGGGACAGCATTGTCCGGGGACTTACGGAGATCCGTGAAGCGGTGGATGCGGGCACAATGGAAATCGATGAGAGCTGCGAGGATATTCACAGCTTTGTGGAGGCGGCTCTGATTGAACGAATCGGAGAGGCCGGGAAAAAAATGCATACCGGAAGAAGCCGCAACGACCAGGTGGCTCTGGATATGAGACTTTACACCAGGCAGCATGTGACGGAGACGGATACTCTGCTGAAGGAACTTCTCCGTGTCATTCTGGCAGCTATGGAAGAGAACACAGAGACTTATATGCCGGGATTTACCCATCTGCAGAAGGCGCAGCCCACCACGCTGGCTCATCATTACGGGGCCTATTTTGAGATGTTTAAACGGGACAGGCAGCGGATGGCAGATATCTATGACAGGATGAATTACTGCCCTCTTGGGGCAGGCGCGCTGGCAGGCACTACCTATCCTCTGGACAGAGAGTATACGGCACAACTGCTTGACTTCACAGGGCCTTCCATGAACAGTATGGATTCTGTCTCCGACAGAGACTATCTGATTGAATATCTGGCGGCATTGTCCACCATTATGATGCATCTGAGCCGGTTCTGTGAGGAAATTATTATCTGGAATTCCAATGAATATCAGTTTGTGGAGATAGATGATGCCTATTCCACGGGAAGCAGCATTATGCCGCAGAAGAAGAATCCGGACATCGCGGAACTGGTCCGGGGAAAGACAGGAAGGGTATACGGCGCACTGACGGCGCTGCTGACGACCATGAAAGGAATCCCTCTGGCATATAATAAAGATATGCAGGAGGATAAAGAACTGTCCTTCGATGCCATGGATACGGTCAGAGACTGCCTGACATTGTTCACAGGAATGCTGCGCACCATGAAGTTCAGAAAGGAACGTATGGCTGCCAGCGCCATGAACGGGTTTACCAATGCCACTGACGCGGCGGATTATCTGGTGGGAAAGGGAGTGCCCTTCCGGGATGCCCATGGCATTATCGGTCGGCTGGTGCTGTACTGTGTGGAAAAAGACACTTCCATTGACAGACTTTCCCTGGAAGAACTGCAGAAAATCAGTGATAAATTCGAAGAAGATATCTATGAGGCAGTATCCCTGAAAACCTGCGTGGAGAAGAGACTGACCCTCGGCGCTCCGGGTCCGGAAGCCATGAAAAAAGTGATAGAGGATCATAAAAAATATTTGCAGAACTGAAAAACAGCGAAAGCGCAGGGGTCTGTATGAGCTTTCGCGGAACTCAAATAAGGAGAACAAAGATGAGCGAAAGATTAAAAGTCGGTGTGTTGGGCGGAACAGGTATGGTAGGGCAGAGATTTATCTCTCTGCTGGAGAATCACCCGTGGTTTGAAGTGACCACAATTGCGGCCAGTCCCCGTTCTGCGGGAAAGACTTATGAAGAGGCTGTAGGCGGCAGGTGGAAGATGGATACGCCCATGCCGGAGGCGGTAAAGAATCTGAAAGTAATGAATGTCAACGAGGTGGAGGCGGTTGCGTCTCAGGTTGATTTTGTATTCAGTGCAGTGGACATGACGAAGGAGGAAATCAAAAAGATTGAGGAGGATTATGCGAAAGCGGAGACTCCTGTGGTTTCCAACAACAGCGCCCACAGATGGACACCGGATGTTCCCATGATGGTGCCGGAGATCAATCCGGGTCATATGGATGTGATTGCATTCCAGAGGAAACGTCTCGGCACGACAAGGGGATTTGTGGCGGTAAAGCCCAACTGTTCCATTCAGAGCTATGCGCCTGTGCTCACGGCCTGGATGGAGTTCGAGCCGGAGGAAGTGATTGCTACTACCTATCAGGCCATTTCCGGTGCGGGTAAGACTTTCCAGGACTGGCCGGAGATGGTGGGAAATATTATCCCCTATATCGGCGGGGAGGAAGAGAAAAGCGAGAAGGAACCTCTGCGCATCTGGGGAAAGATTGAGAACGGCGTCATTGTTCCGGCGGCCGGCCCTGTGATTACCTGTCAGTGTATCAGAGTGCCTGTTCTGAACGGCCATACGGCGGCTGTGTTCGTCAGATTTAAGAAAAAGCCCGCGAAAGAGCAGCTGATTGAGAAGCTCAGAGCTTTCAGCGGAGAGCCACAGCGTCTGAATCTGCCCAGCGCGCCGAAGCAGTTCATTCAGTATCTGGAGGATGACAACAGGCCTCAGGTGGCTCTGGATGTAGATTTTGAAAACGGAATGGGCATCAGTGTGGGCCGTCTGCGGGAGGACACCGTTTACGATTATAAATTTGTGGGCCTGTCACACAATACTGTGCGGGGCGCCGCAGGGGGAGCTGTTCTGTGTGCGGAACTCCTGAAGGCACAGGGATATATTGGAAGTAGATAATCATATAACAGTCGGGACAGTTTGAAGAATCCGGTTTGGGAGTCAGTGTGGGTAAAAGTTTATTTATTGCGGAAAAGCCGAGTGTGGCCAGGGAATTTGCAAATGCGTTAAAAGTGAATACAGCTTCCAGAGACGGTTATCTGGAATCGGATCAGGTCATTATCACCTGGTGCGTGGGACATCTGGTCACTATGAGCTATCCCGACGCCTATGACGAAAGGTATAAACGCTGGAGCTTTGACACGATTCCCTTTTTGCCGGAAGAATATAAATATGAGGTTATCGACAGTTCCAAAAAGCAATATACTATTGTGAGCTCTCTGATGAAGCGGCCGGATGTCACTACGATTTATGTGTGCACGGACTCGGGACGGGAGGGAGAATACATATACCGGCTGGTGGAGCAGATGTCCGGTGTCAAAGGGAAAGACCGCAGACGTGTGTGGATTGACTCTCAGACAGAAGAGGAGATTCTGCGGGGAATCCGGGAGGCAAAGGATCTGAAGGAGTATGATAATCTGAGTGATGCCGCATATCTGCGGGCAAAAGAGGATTATCTCATGGGAATCAACTTTTCCCGTGCCCTCACCCTGAAGTACGGCACAACGGTAAAGGACTATCTGAAACGCGACCGCGCGGTGATTTCCGTAGGCCGCGTTATGACATGTGTTCTTGGGATTATTGTGAACAGGGAGCGGGAGATCCGTTCTTTTGTCAAGACACCTTTTTACAGAGTGCTGGGGAACTTCATACTGCAGGACAAAGCGTTCCCGGGAGAATGGCGGGCTGTGGAAGGCTCTTCCTGGTATGCGTCGCCGAAGCTTTATAAGGAAAATGGTTTTAAGGCGAAGGAGGATGCGGAAAAACTGGTTGCGCATCTGCAGGAGGAACCCGTGGGTGATATCCTGTTGGACAGCATTTCCCGAAAGAAGGAAAATAAAAATCCGCCCCTTCTCTATAATCTGGCGGAACTGCAGAACGAATGCTCCAGGATGTTCAAAATCAGCCCGGATGAAACACTGCGGATTGTACAGGAGCTGTACGAGAAAAAGATGGTTACCTATCCCAGGACAGACGCCAGAGTACTGTCCACAGCAGTGGCGAAGGAGATACATAAGAATCTGGGAGGACTGCGGGGGTATCAGCCCGGAGCCGCATTTGCCGCGGAAATCCTGACGAAAGGGAGCCACAGAGGAATCGCAAAGACAAGATATGTGAACGATAAACAGATAACAGACCACTATGCCATCATTCCCACAGGGCAGGGGTTAAATGGCCTGAACGGACTTGCCCCTCTCTCAGCAAAGGTGTACGAGGTTATTGTGCGGAGATTCTTAAGCATCTTTTATCCGCCTGCCGTATATCGGAAATTTTCGCTTTGCATCAAAGTAAAGGAAGAGAAATTTTTTGCCGGCTTTAAGGTACTTGCAGAGGAGGGATATCTGAAAGTCATGGCGAAAAAAACCGATGATTCCGGCGATAAGCCGAACACCGCTCCCAGGGCTCCTTCTCCGGAAGAAAAGCGGAAGGACAGCGGAGAAAATGAGGAAACGGAGATCAAAGGGGACGGAGAATTTATGAAGCTGCTGGAAACGCTGAAAAAGGGCGAGAAACTGGCAGTTGACTCCTATGAAATCAAGGAGGGAGAGACTTCTCCGCCCAAGCGATACACATCGGGAAGCATCATCCTCACCATGGAGAACGCCGGACAGTTTATTGAGGACGAGGAGCTGCGGGCCCAGATCAAGGGAAGCGGCATCGGCACCAGCGCCACCAGGGCCGAGATTCTGAAAAAGCTGGTGAACATCGAATATCTGGCTTTGAATAAGAAGACCCAGGTGCTGACTCCCACATTGATGGGAGAGATGATTTACGATGTGGTTGGAAGCTCTATCAAAGCGCTTCTGGATCCGGCGCTGACCGCCAGTTGGGAGAAGGGACTGACCATGGTTGCGGACGGAAATATTTCATCGAAGGAATATATGGACAAGCTGAACGGTTTCGTGGGCCGGCGGACAGAACATGTCAAGCGGCTGAACAATCAGAGGACATTATACACACAGTTTCAGGCGACAGCCGAAAATTACAGAAAATAAGTGTGATAAGTGTGATTTCCGGAAAAGGAATGGTGCCGGATGATTACGTGAGCAGGAATAAGGGGCAGAAAGGCGATTTACTATGAGTGACAGTATTAGAATTTCAGAATTGTATAATCTCCAGGAGACAATTGCGTCGGATCTGTTTGAAGGGATTGTGTATCCCTGGGAAGTACTTCCGAAGATTCATGACTTTATTATCAGCCTGGGAGAAAAGCTGCCGGAAGATATTTTCGAAGAAAGAGGAGAGCATATCTGGGTGGCAAAAAGTGCGAAGGTGGCGCCGACGGCCTGTCTGAACGGACCGCTGATTATAGACGAGGAGGCGGAAATCCGTCACTGCGCTTTTGTGCGCGGGAACGCCATTGTGGGAAAAGGCGCCGTGGTGGGGAATTCCACGGAGCTGAAAAATGTGGTTCTGTTCAATAAAGTGCAGGTACCCCATTACAATTATGTGGGGGACAGCATTCTTGGCTTTAAGGCGCATATGGGTGCCGGCTCCATTACATCCAATGTGAAAAGCGACAAGACGCTGGTTGTGGTAAAAGGAGAGGGAATTTCCCTGGAAACCGGTCTGAAGAAAATGGGAGCGATGCTGGGAGACAATGTGGAGGTAGGCTGCAACAGCGTGCTGAATCCGGGTACCGTCATCGGCAGGAATACCAATATTTATCCCACCTCCATGGTGCGCGGGGTGGTGCCGGCGGGCAGCATTCACAAAAAAAGCGGTGAGATCGTAAAAAAATACTAGAAACTCTGGATTTTTTGTCATAAATGTGAGAGAATGGAAAAGAACATATTATAGGTCAATTTCCCAATTGATTCATAATAACATACATAGTTGAAAGGAGATTTCACATGATTTATTCAAAGGAAGTTGAAGAAATGTGCACAGTCGCTCAGGGTGTGCACCATGGTTGTGCGCCTATCCCCGAAGAAGCAAAATGGGTTCAGGCGAAGAAGGTGGAAGACATTTCCGGTCTGACACATGGTGTGGGCTGGTGTGCTCCTCAGCAGGGTGCCTGTAAGCTGACTCTGAACGTAAAAGAAGGCATTATTCAGGAGGCTCTGGTTGAGACCATCGGCTGCTCCGGTATGACCCATTCTGCAGCCATGGCATCTGAGATTCTTCCCGGCCTGACCGTTATGGAAGCATTGAATACCGACCTTGTGTGCGATGCCATCAATACTGCCATGAGAGAGCTGTTCCTGCAGATCGTTTACGGACGTACACAGAGTGCGTTTTCAGAGGAAGGTCTGCCCATCGGCGCCGGCCTTGAGGATTTGGGCAAGGGCCTGAGAAGCCAGGTTGGTACCATGTATGGTACTTTGAAGAAGGGTCCCCGTTATCTGGAGATGGCAGAAGGCTATGTAACCGGTATTGCTCTGGACAAGGATGATCAGATCATAGGTTATGAATTCGTAAGTCTTGGGAAGATGACTGACTTCATCAAGAAGGGGGATGACCCCAATACCGCATACGAGAAAGCGAAGGGCCAGTATGGCCGCGTTGCCGATGCTGTGAAGATCATTGATCCCAGAAAAGAGTAAGGTATAAAGGAGGACAGGAAAAAATGGCTTTATTTGAATCATATGAAAGACGTATTGATAAAATTACCGAAGTACTGAACAGCTATGGAATCTCCTCTATCGAAGAAGCGGAGAAGATTACCAAAGATGCCGGTCTGGACGTATACGAGCAGGTGAAGAAGATTCAGCCCATCTGTTTTGAAAATGCATGCTGGGCTTATACAGTGGGTGCGGCTATCGCTATCAAGAAGGGATGCCGCAAGGCTGCGGATGCCGCCGCCGCTATCGGTGAAGGTCTGCAGGCTTTCTGCATTCCCGGCTCTGTGGCCGATACCCGTAAGGTAGGCCTTGGACATGGAAATCTGGGCAAAATGCTTCTGGAGGAAGAGACAGACTGTTTCTGCTTCCTGGCAGGACATGAGTCCTTTGCAGCTGCAGAGGGCGCCATCGGTATCGCGGAGAAGGCTAACAAGGTTCGTCAGAAACCGCTGCGTGTAATCCTGAACGGCCTGGGAAAAGATGCCGCGAAGATCATTTCCCGTATCAATGGTTTCACGTTTGTGGAGACAGAGTATGATCCCTATACCAACGAGGTAAAGGAGATCGAGAGAATTCCTTACTCAGAGGGGCTTCGCGCAAAGGTAAACTGCTATGGTTCCAACAGTGTACCTGAAGGCGTTGCCATCATGTGGAAGGAGAATGTGGACGTATCCATCACAGGTAACTCCACCAACCCCACCAGATTCCAGCATCCTGTGGCAGGTACCTACAAAAAGGAGAGAACCGAGGCAGGAAAGAAGTACTTCTCCGTTGCTTCCGGCGGCGGTACAGGACGTACGCTGCATCCGGACAATATGGCGGCGGGCCCTGCTTCCTATGGATTTACGGATACATTGGGACGGATGCATTCCGATGCACAGTTTGCAGGCTCTTCTTCCGTACCCGCGCATGTTGAGATGATGGGGCTGATCGGTATGGGCAATAACCCTATGGTTGGCGCCACTGTGGCTGTGGCCGTCTCCATCGAGGAAGCTGCTAAGGCGGATAAATTTTAAACCATCCTGCAGACATGGATTCTAAAGGCTTGAAAGTACCGTAATCTTTAGGGATTGCGGTACTTTTTCTGTTCTAAATGGCAGAAGAAGACATCTTTATTGAATCTTTGTCACGAGACATTGACGGAAGTTGAAAAAAAGCATATAATAAAACAATGTTCAGATGTATTGTTTCACAGTAATGAAATGTTGAGAAGCTATGAAGCCTGATGATAATAAATGGAAGCAGATTCCTAAATTGATACAGTAAAAGGAGAAACTCTATGGAGGAGAACAATCAGTACAGTCAGAACAATCAGTACAGTCAAAACGGGCAGAACAGTCAATATGAGCAGAACGGACAGTATTCAGATAATCAGTATGGCGGGCAGTACAGTCAGAATAATCCGTACGGTCAGAATAACCAGGATGCTCAGTATGGCCAATACAGTCAGAACCAAAATGGTCAATACAGCAATTATCAGGATTATACGGCAAATATCCCTTACCAGGTTCCGCCCAATTACGCAGCGGACAATGCGACCAACGGTCTTCAGATAGCCGGTCTTGTCTGCGGCATTCTTGCTATCTGCTCCAGCTGTTGTTACGGTGTCCCTGGATTGATTCTGGGTATTGCAGGACTGATCTGTGCGATTATGGGCAACAAACAGAGCAGCAACGGTGTGGGAACAGCAGGACTGGTCTGCTCCATTGTCGGTCTGATCTGCGGTATTATCATGTCCGCCTTCTATGTGCTGATCATATGGGAGGTCATTGAGGAGATAATGAATGAATCGATGTACTATTAGATGAAAAAGCAAAGGGATTTGGAGACAGAGCTTTTTCGGACAGGCCTGATTCTGGGGATGACCGGAATTGGAATATGGATTGTATATCGCTGCTGGCTTAATGATATATTGCCGCGTATTCCCTGCATGTTTGACAGGGTAGCGGGAATTTACTGTCCGGGCTGCGGCGGCACAAGGGCGGCAGAAGCCCTGCTGCAGGGACACATTCTCCTGTCTGTCTGGTATCATCCGCTTATTTTGTATATGGTAATTATCGGAGGCGGCTTTATGCTGACACAGGGATTACACAGAGCCGGCATCAGGGCGATAAAGGGCTGGAAATTTCATAACTGGTACCTTTATGCCGGTATTGTGATACTTGTCAGTAATTTCCTTCTGAAAAATATACTTCGATTTGTGTGGGGAATTACCCTGTAGTGAAAGTTACAGTCACTGATGTAACAGGAATGAGAAATCAGAAGAAAGGAAAGGGTAACAAAATGGATAAAAAGACAACAGATGTGGTAGCTTATTTTACAATTTTCGGATGGGTTGCGGCATATGCGGCCGGAGACAGAGAAGCGTCCCGCTTTCATCTGAATCAGGGGCTGGTAATAAATCTCACTCTGATTATCTTGACAATGCTGACACGGGTTCCCGTGATCGGGATTATGGCGTATGTGCTGGAATTTGCGGCAGTCATGTTCTGGATAATGGGGATTCTGTACGCAGTCAGAGAGCAGGAGAGTGAAATTCCCCTTCTCGGAGGAATCAGACTGTTAAAATGAGACAGAAACGGAAAAATTCATGCTGCGAAGTCTTTATGATATAAAAAGCCACCGACACAGGTGGCTTTTTATATCATATTTATAATCATTCATTTTCATATTCGATGGTCAGATCGGCATCTGTCGGTTCTTCTCCGTGAAGAAAAGAGATAATAATCTGGACCCGCTTGTAGGCCCTGGAATAATTTTGTCTGGCATATTCTGCGGTGTATTCATTATAGGAATCATTGCCATATGCCTCATGATAGCTTTTTACCGCTTCCGTCATATATTCGCTTGATTCCTTCGCCAGATCCTCCAGATAATCAAATTCATCCGGGAAATCCAGATTGGCAAAGGTCCGAAATGCAGCATCCAGATCGTCCAGATACCCTAAAAGTTCCGTGGTTGCGGTATCCGACTGTGCATCTATACCGTTAATGGAAGTATCTATCTCTGAGATTTTGGTGCAGAAAGCATCCATACTTTGCCGGAACCGGGTCAGTGCAGGATCCTCGCCGCAGGCTGTGAGTGCCATCATTACAATAAGTGCCGCGAAAATCATTTTTGCTTTCTTACACATTCCCGAACCTCCATCTGCATTCCTGTCAACAAAATTCTATTAAAATCTACCACATTCCGGATATTTTTGCAACTGTTTTTAATATTAAATTGGATAAATACGCCCCTTTACGAATAATTCATGTCTGTGGTATGATAATAAATGAATTTTTTCAGGAATGAGAGGATCCCTTTACCAATATGACAAAAAGTGAATTTAAGGATATAGCAAAACAGTATCTGTATCTTGACGGAGCCACAGGTTCCAATCTGGTCAGGGCAGGTATGCCCTCCGGAGTGAGTCCGGAGCAATGGATACTGGAGCATCCGGATGTAATGCTGGATTTACAGAGGCAATACGTGGCGGCAGGGACGAACATCCTGTATGCTCCCACATTTACCGCCAACAGAATCAAGCTGGCTGAGTACGGACTGGAGGGGCAGCTGGAGGATATCATTCGGAAGCTCACTGCAATTTCAAGACAGGCGGCTGCGGAGGCTCTGCAGCCAGTATATATTGCAGGTGATTTGACAATGACGGGAGCGCAGCTGAAACCAATGGGAAATCTGGAGCTGGAACAGCTGATTACCGTTTACAAGGAACAGATTGCCGCAATGGAACAGGCAGGTGTGGATCTGCTGGTAATAGAGACCATGATGAGCCTGGCTGAAACCAGGGCGGCATTAATTGCGGCGAAAGAAGTCTGTGACCTGCCCGTGATGGTGACAATGACTTTTGAGGCGGACGGAAGGACATTGTACGGCACGGATGCGAAGACAGCCGCTGTGGTCCTGGAAAGCCTGGGGGCATCTGCCATAGGTGTGAACTGCTCCACAGGTCCGGCTCATATGCGGCAGATTGTAGCTGATATGGTGTCATGTAAAAAAAACGTACCCATAATCGCTAAGCCGAACGCAGGTCTTCCCTGTCTGGATGATTCGGGGGATACCTGTTACAATATGAATGCGGATGAATTTGCGGAAGAGATGAAGATGCTGGTGGAGGCCGGCGCTTCTCTGCTGGGCGGCTGCTGCGGAACGACCCCGGAATTTATCAGGCGGCTTCATGATACTTTCGGAACCGGCCCGGTACCGGTCATAAAGCGGAAGGCAGATGGAATCAGAATGCTTTCTTCAGAGCGGCAGACCGTGGAGTTCGGACTGGAGGATGGATTTTTCATTGTGGGGGAGCGGATTAACCCCACCGGGAAAAAGCTTCTGCAGGCACAGCTGCGGGAGGGCAATTTTAATAAAGTGCTGCAATTTGCCGAAGAACAGGAAAAAAGCGGTGCCCGGATTCTGGATGTCAATATGGGGATGAGTGGCATTGACGAAAAGGCAGTTATGCTTCAGGCACTTGACGAAATCAGCATGGTGACAAATCTGCCTCTTTCTCTGGATTCCAGTCATGTGGATGTACTGGAAGCGGCGCTTCGCCATTACCCGGGCAGGGCATTGGTAAATTCCGTCTCCATGGAAAAGGAGAAGATGGATATACTGCTGCCGCTGGTTAAAAAGTATGGGGCCATGTTTATTTTGCTTCCTCTGTCCGACAAAGGGCTGCCGACAGATATTCAGGAGAAAAAGCAGATTATTGAGACAGTGCTGGAAAGAGCATACTCTCTGGGATTGCAGGATGAGGATATCATTGTGGACGGGCTTGTGTCCACTGTGGGCGCCAGCAAAAAGGCTGCTCTGGAGACGCTGGAGACTATTCGATACTGCAGAGAGAAAGGACTGGCTTCTGTCTGCGGCCTGTCTAATATTTCCTTCGGAATGCCAGAGAGAAGCTATGTCAATACGGCATTTCTGACGCTTGCCATTCGAGAGGGGCTGACCATGGCGATTGCCAATCCTTCACAGGAACTTCTGGTCAGCTGTGCTCTGGCAACGGATATGCTTCTGAATAAGGAAGAGGCAGATATCCGTTACATAGAATATGCAGGTACTGTGGCGGAAAAACGGGTTCAAAAGGAGACTGCGCTGCAGAGACAGATGCGGGAGGGCGTCTTGCAGAAGCCGCCGAATAAAGCGGCGGAACTCTCATCTCCAGAGTCGGAAACGGGAATCAGAGTGACGATTCGGAATTCGGTTCTGAAGGGGAATCGAAAGGGAATTCCCGACCAGGTTCGCGAAGCGCTTGCAGAGGGCGAGGAACCGTCCGTTTTACTGAATGAAGTGCTGCTGCCTGCGATCAATGAGGTGGGAGAGTTATTTGATAAAGGAAAGTATTTTCTGCCACAGCTGATTGCCAGTGGGGAAGCTATGAAAAATGCCGTGGAAATTCTGGAGCCGCTTCTGCTCCGGGAAACGGATTCCAGGGACAAGCCTGTGGTAATTATCGCAACAGTGGAAGGCGATATTCATGATATCGGCAAAAATCTGGTGGCGCTGATGCTGAAAAATTATGGATTTCGGGTGATTGATCTCGGTAAGGATGTGCCGAAAGAAGAAATTATCAGAGCGGCAAGGGAAAATCATGCGCAGATTATAGCGCTCTCTGCGCTGATGACCACTACCATGCGGAGAATGAAGGAAGTCATCGAGTATGCAGGAAGAGAAGGGCTGACTGCAAAAATAATGATTGGCGGTGCGGTTATCACGCAGGACTATGCGGATGAAATCGGAGCAGACGGCTACTCTGCAGACGCCGCCGAAGCGGTAAAGCTGGCCCGGAGACTGACAGGCAGATAATGCGCCCTCAGGGGGCTTTAAAGCAGTTACAGCGGGAAAACGTGTATGACAACATAATCAGGAGGATTTATATGACAGGTGCAGATGCCATCATTAAATGTCTGGAAGCAGAAGGCGTAACCACGGTATTCGGATACCCTGGAGTAGCAATTTGTCCTTTTTACAACAGCATATTGGAGTCAGAGATCAGAACAATTCTTATTCGAACAGAACAGAATGCGGCTCATGCGGCCAGCGGTGTGTCCAGGATAACAGGAAGACCCGGAGTCTGTGCTGTCACATCCGGACCGGGTGCCACGAATGTGATCACGGGAATTGCAACGGCCTTTGCGGACAGCATTCCCCTGATCTGTATTACTGGCCAGGTGAACAGTGAACTTCTGGGCAGCGACGTGTTCCAGGAAGCCGATATTACGGGAGCGGTGGAGTCTTTTGTAAAATACAGTTATCTGGTCAGGAATGTAAACGATATTCCCAGGATCTTTAAAGAAGCTTTCCACATAGCAAATACAGGCAGAAGGGGGCCTGTGCTGATAGATGTGCCGATTGATATCCAGAATGCGGTGATCAGCAGATTCAAATATCCCGAGGAAGTTTCTCTGCGCACGTATAAGCCCACGGTAAAAGGGCATGTGGTACAGATTAAAAAGGTTATCGCGGAACTGAAAAAGGCCAGAAGGCCTATTATCTGTGCGGGTGGCGGCGTTCTGCTGAGCGATGCACAGAATGAGCTGCGTAAATTCGCAGAGGACCATGGCGTTCCGGTGGTATCCACTATGATGGGAATCGGTGTCATGCCTACAGATCACCCGCTTTACTATGGAATGGTGGGAAATAACGGACAGCCTTATGCCAACCGTGCCATGAACGAATCGGATCTGCTGATTATGGTAGGTGCCCGTGTGGCTGACCGTGCGGTGAATCAGCCGGATATGATTACCAGGAATAAAGTACTTGTACACATTGATGTGGACCCTGCGGAAATCGGTAAAAATGCAGGCCCCACCATCCCCCTGGTAGGAGATGCAAAGCATGTCTTTCTGGACTTCGAGAAGGAGGAGTTCTCCTGCAGCTTTGAAGAATGGATTGCCGTGCTGAATGAATATCGCAATACGCTGGCCAAAACGCGCAATCCGAATTCTGCATATGTGGATCCTGCGGCATTTATTGAAAAGCTGACAACCAGGATGGCGGAAGATGCCGTCTATGTGGCCGATGTGGGACAGAATCAGATCTGGTCCTGTACTTATGCGAAGGTGAGAAAAGGCAAATTCCTGACCACCGGCGGAATGGGCACCATGGGGTATTCCATTCCCGCGGCTGTGGGCGTCAAAGTGGCGGATCCGCAAAGGCAGGTGGTTGCCGTATGCGGGGACGGTTCCTTTCAGATGTCCATGATGGAATTGGCCACCATGTGTCAGCATGATATTCCGGTGAAAATTGTTGTATTGAAAAACAATTGCCTGGGAATGGTGCGTCAGTATCAGCATTTTACCTATATGGATCACTATTCTGTAATTGATTTATCAGGAAGCCCTGATTTGGAGAAGCTCTCCGCAGCGTATAATATTCCCTTTCTGCGGCTGAAGGATATGGATAAATGCGAAGAAACCATCGATATTTTCCTGAAAGAGGACAAATCCATGATCCTGGAATGTATTATTGATCCCATGGACTTAGTGTAGAGACTGGGTATTGTGGGGCAGGTGTGCAGTTACGGAACTGGAATAGGAGGCAAAATGAAGACAAGAATATACTCTGTATTGGTGGAGAATCGTTCCGGTGTATTGTGTAAGGTGGCGGGACTGTTTTCCAGACGTTGTTTCAACATAGACAGCCTGGCTGTGGGAGAGACGGACGACAGAACCGTATCCTGCATGACCATTGTCAGCAGCGGCGACGAGAGAACCATCGAACAGATTGAAAAACAGCTGAATAAAAAGCTGGATGTAATTAAGGTCAAGACTTTTACGGAACAGCAGTGCATCACCAGAGAACTGATGCTCATCAAGATAAAATATAATAAAAACAATCGTCGGGAAATTATGGAGCTCTGCGAGATTATGAAAGCACAGATTGTGGATATGTCAAAGCATTTCATGATGATTCAGATCTGTGACGAGCCGGAGAAGATAAAACTTCTGATCAAGATGCTTCAGACCATCAGTATTGTGGAAGTGGCCAGAACCGGGACTCTGGCGTTATCCAAATGCGGAGAAAACGATGAAGGCTGACGGAGTGAGTAAAATGAACAGAAAAATCATCGGTATGTTTGCTGCTTTTGCAGCGCTTGTTCTGATCGCAGCTGCAGCACTGGGAGGAATCAAATGGTACCGGGCCCGTCTGAGAGCGCAGGAGAGAGCGCAATCGGGTATTGTGCTGGCATTTGACGATTATTCCCCCGATAATTGGGAACAGTATTTCGATTTGTTTGACGAATACGATGTCAGTGTAACTTTTTTTGTCAATGCCGCGTATCCCACGGAGTTCTGTGTTGCCGCCAGAGAACGGGGGCATGAGATTGGATGCCATACCATAAGTCATGCAAAGCTGACAGAGGCTACGGAAGCGGAAGTGTACGAACAGGCAATTGCTCCGATAGAGGCCTTCAGAGAAGCAGGATTTGAATTTACCACCTTTGCCTATCCTTACGGTGCCTATACCGAAGAACTCAATGAGCTGTTGTTACAGCATTACAATGTAGTGCGTGGTGCCTTTAAATGCGAGCCGCATGTCAAGGATTATATGCGGAGGGGATTTATGGAGTCCATGTCACTGGATAATGTAAACTATGAATCCATGGAACAATATGAAGCACGGATCATGGAAATTCTGACTGTCATGAGCGAGGCGGAGGGAGCGGTGGTGCCTGTCTATTCTCACACCATAGGGGACGGAGCGTGGAGTGTCAGTGAGGAAAGGCTTGTATTTCTTCTGGAAAAAGCCACAGAGATGGGGCTGAAATTTTATACGTTTCAGGAACTGCAGAAATAGAAAGGCCCGGGATTTCCGTTATTGACATTCCCTTCGGAACTTGATATGATAACAAAAAGCTTTTTTGAGGAAAAGAGAGGTGAAATGGAGATGCAGAAAAAAGTATTTCAGCTGCTGGTAAACAATACTTCCGGCGTCTTAAGCCGTATAGCCGGGCTTTTTGCCAGAAGAGGTTACAATGTGGAAAGTATTACCGCCGGTGCCACTGCCGATCCCTGTATCACCAGAATCACGATTGTGGCTTCCGGTGATGACGTAATCCTGGAGCAGATTGAGAAGCAGCTTGCAAAGCTTGAGGATGTCCGCAATATCAGAGAACTGAAACCAGAGGTAAGTGTATTCCGGGAATTGCTCCTGATCAAGGTGCGTGCCACCACAGAGCAGAGACAGAGCGTTATCGCTGTGACCGACATTTTCCGGGCTAAAATCGTCGATGTCGCACCGGAAAGTCTGATGATCGAATTGACCGGAAATCAGCAGAAAATAGACGCTTTTATCAGTATGCTGGACGGATATGAAATTCTCGAACAGGCCAGAACAGGAATTGCCGGTATGGGAAGAGGCACGGAACATATTGTATATTTGGATTAGCTCCAGGGTGACCTGTCAGTTATAAGAGCATGGCAACATGCGCTATTTTATGCGGCTGCAGGATTGTAACCATGCAGTCTTCAGCTAAAAAACGAATTGGAGGAAAGCAAAATGGCAAAGATTTTTTATCAGGAGGATTGTAATTTATCCCTTTTGGAGGGAAAAACCATCGCGATTATCGGTTATGGCAGCCAGGGACATGCGCACGCACTGAACCTGAAAGAGTCGGGATGCCATGTGATTATTGGCCTGTACGAGGGTTCCAAATCCTGGGACAAGGCTGTAAAGCAGGGATTTGAGGTATTTACAGCGGCTGAGGCAGCAAAACGCGCTGATATTATCATGATTCTGATCAATGACGAAAAGCAGGCCGATTTGTATAAGAAGGATATCGAGCCCAATCTGGAAGCAGGCAATATGCTGATGTTTGCGCATGGATTTAATATTCACTTCGGCTGTATCGTGCCTCCCGCCGATGTGGATGTGACCATGATTGCACCCAAGGGACCGGGACATACCGTGAGAAGCGAATATCAGGAAGGAAAAGGAGTTCCCTGCCTGATCGCTGTGGAGCAGGATGCAACGGGCAAGGCACAGGATATCGCTCTGGCTTATGCGCTTGGTATCGGCGGCGCAAGGGCAGGCGTTCTGGAGACCACTTTCCGCACAGAGACGGAGACGGATCTGTTCGGCGAGCAGGCGGTGCTGTGCGGCGGTGTGTGCGCTTTGATGCAGGCCGGCTTTGAGACTCTGGTGGAAGCCGGATATGACGAGAGAAATGCCTATTTCGAGTGCATTCATGAGATGAAGCTGATTGTGGATCTGATCTATCAGAGTGGTTTTGCGGGAATGAGATATTCCATTTCCAACACTGCGGAGTACGGCGATTATATTACGGGACCGAAGCTGATTACGGAAGAGACCAAAAAGACCATGAAAAAGATTCTCAGCGACATTCAGGACGGGACATTTGCAAAGGAATTCCTGCTTGATATGTCACCTGCAGGCCGCCAGGTTCATTTCAAGGCTATGAGAAAGCTGGCCTCCGAGCATCCTTCCGAGAAGGTCGGCGAAGAGATCAGAAAGCTCTACAGCTGGAATAACGAGGATGACAAACTTATCAATAATTAAGTCATTTATATACAGACGACTGCTTCATCGGGCAGTCGTCTTTTCCTTTCTGTTGTTTTATAAATATCTTAAGATTTTCTTGGGAAATCTCTGCAGCTTTCATTTATTTTTCTCACATATACTATATTCAACACAGAAGAAACGGGAGGAAGCAATTTATGGATTTATCTTCTCTGACCTACTATTTTACCAGATATGGAGCAGTTGCCATATTTATAATCGTACTGTTGGAATATCTGAATCTTCCGGGATTTCCGGCAGGAATCATCATGCCGCTATCCGGTGTCATGGCAGCCAGGGGAAATATTCACTTTTTCTGGGTGATGGTCATTTCCGTTGCAGCCGGATTGCTGGGAAGTCTGATCCTGTATGTACTGGGCCGTAAAGGCGGCGATCTCTTTCTGAAGGCGTATGTCAGGAAATTTCCGAAGCAGAAAGAGGTATTGGAGAAAAATCTGGAATGGATACGGAAGAAGGGCTGTATGGGGGTATTTCTCGGGAAATTGATTCCCATGATCAGGACCATCGTTTCCATCCCCGCAGGTGTAATCAGGATGGATCTGATGAAATATATCATCAGCTCTACCTGCGGCATTATAATCTGGAATTTTGTGTTTGTGGGTGCAGGATATGTGATGGGAGATCAGATTTTTCAGCTGTTGGGAGCTGTATAAAAGTAGAAAGCTGACAATGTCAGAGAGAAATCAGATGTGGGAAGGATGAAGCAGATATGAGAGTAGCGTTGATGACCAATAATTATAAGCCGATTATAGGCGGAGTTCCCATTTCCATCGAACGGCTGGCCGCCGGATTGGTCAGAATGGGGCATGAAGTGACGATTTTTGCTCCTTCTTATGCAAAGTCGGAGGAAACAGAACAGCAGGATGTGGAACTGACAAATTCCGCAGAATCAGGAATCTGCGAGGAACAGGTATTCCGATATGCTACGGCTTTGAAGCATTTTATCGGGGGCATTGTACTGCCGAATCCATTTGATATAAATATTGAGCGGGAATTCAGGAAAAAGTCCTATGATATCATTCATGTCCATCATCCCATGCTCATTGGCAGAACCGCTGTATATTTATCGGGAAAATATAAGATTCCCCTGGTATTTACCTATCACACCAGATATGAGCAATATGTAAAATACTATACCCACGGAATTGGCAGAGTAGATAAAATCATGCCTCTTTACTTACGCACATTTCTGCGGCATTGTGATTTTGTGTTCGCCCCGACAGGCGGAATGCAGCAGTATCTGACAGAAAAATGCAGAGTATCCCCGGAAAAAACAGGTGTTCTACCCACGGGGATTGATGAGAAAACCTTTACAGCGACTCCGGAGCAGGGAGATGAAGTCCGGGCTTTTTACCAGGCGGAGCGAATGCCGCTTCTCCTCACGGTGTCCAGGATGGCACAGGAGAAAAATGTGGCATTTCTGCTGGAAAGTCTGGCAAAAGTAAAGTCGCTTTACGGGAAGCCTTTTCGAATGCTGATGATTGGGGAAGGGCCGGACAAAAATATGCTGAAAATGCGCAGTGAAGAACTTGGCCTGGAAGACACGGTGATTTTTACCGGTACAGTTCCAAATGAAAGGATTGCTCCCTATTATAAGGCAGCGGACGGATTTCTGTTTGCATCCAGGACAGAGACGCAGGGAATTGTAGTTCTGGAGGCTTTTGCCGGTGGAACTCCTGTAATCGCAGTGAAGGCCACGGGAGTGGAAGATGTGGTGGACGATGGAATTAATGGTTTTCTTACCGGGGAGGACACAGACGAATACGCCGGGAAGGTTACAGAATTTCTGAATCTGCTGCAGGGAGAGGATACAGGCTGTATGTCCTGTGAAAAACTGTCAGCAAACGCCTTTCAAAAAAGCAGTCTTTATCGTGAAGAAGCAGTTGCCAGAAAAGCCGTTCGTTATTATAATGATGTTATTGCACAAAAGGCGATACAAAAAAAGCGGGATATACGGCTGCTGCCGGCTGGGTAAAGCAGCTGACACCGGAAAAATTGCCGGTATTTTATCAGAAACCGCGGACAAAACGGAGGGCAGTAGTATATGGAACAGAAATATCATGTTCTGGTGGTAGAGGATGATAAAGAAATAAGGGAAGGGGTTGAAATTTATCTGAGGAATCAGGGATACGAAGTATTCCAGGCGGCAAACGGAGCAGAAGGGCTGAAGATAATCGAGCGGGAGGAGATCCATCTGGCCATAGTAGATATTATGATGCCGGTGATGGATGGCGTCACCATGCTCATGAAGCTCAGGTCAAAAGAATATGAATTCCCCGTGATTATGCTGTCTGCCAAGTCCGAGGAAGTGGATAAAATAATGGGGCTGAATATGGGGGCTGACGACTATGTGACAAAACCGTTCACTCCTCTGGAGCTGCTGGCCAGAGTGAACTCACATCTGCGCAGATACTCCAAATATCTGTCAGTAAAGGAAGACGGAAATCAGGATCACATTTATACCATCGGCGGACTGGAGCTGAACGAAGACACCGTGGAAGTAAGCGTGGACGGAGAGCCGGTGAAACTTACCCCCATGGAATTCAAGATTGTACAACTGTTGATTAAAAATCCGGGCAGAGTGTTTTCGGCAGATGAAATTTATGAGCGTATCTGGAATGAGAAAGCGGTAAATACAGATACCATCATGGTACATGTAAGAAATATTCGGGAGAAAATCGAAATTGATCCCAGGAATCCGAAATATCTGAAGGTAGTCTGGGGAGTCGGATATAAAATAGACAGACAGTAAGGACAGAGCAGACAATGTAATGTATAAAAGAGCAGAAATACATGTCTGTAATCTGGGACGGAAAGGCATGGGGGTTTGTATGGATTTTAATCAGGAAAAAGAACAGATGGAGGTACAGAAGGAGCTGCCGGAAGAAAATAATATCCAAAGAAGCAGTTCAGAAAAAGCAATTGTCCGCAGGGCTTACCGGAGCAGACCATGGCTTTATCAGGGAATTGCCATAAGCCTCGTAGCTGCAATGATTTTCAGCTGTTTTTACGGGGTGTTCCGCTCCAGGGCAAAAGAATATGAAGAAAGCCCCCTGGAGACCACGGCGAATATTGCGTGGCTATATCAGAGCTGTTACCTGCTTTACCGGGATCTGTATAATGCTCAGCACGAAGAAATTCTGGATTATACTGATATTTACCTGGAGATGGACGAGGCATACAGTTGGATCCTGGATGAAAAGCAAAGGACAGAATATGGTATTTTGCTAAACCTTGTTGAAGAATCCAGGGCTTTTGAGGAATACCTGTCCCAGAGCAGTCTGGATGAGAACTGGCTGGAGAATGCCATACAGCAGGGGATTCTGGATGAAAACCTGATAAATGACTATATTGCCGGAGGAAGTCTGGACAGCAGCTGGCTGGAAAGATACAGAGACGGAAGCGGCACATACAATCTGAACAGAGAAGCATATTCCGGTCTGAATGAGACAATTGTAAATATGGAGACATATTTTGCAAATCTGGAGGCAGGCTTCAAAACGCTCAACAATAGCTATGATTACATTATCGAGGACCGGATTACCGGCAAATATCTTACCAATATGTCCGTGGATGACAGGAATCGAAGTGCAGAAGCACAGTATTTTCAGCTCAGCTTTACTTTTGACAGTCTCGGCAATGTAAGCATCGGTGACACCATATGCGGAAAAAATGAGAGCTATGTCCGGAAATATGCCAATGAAGCAATTCGGGAAAGCTCTCTGGCCGGTCTGGCAGGGGATGCTGTTTTATTGAGTAAATATGTGAAAATCAGACAGCCGGTGGATTGTACCATTACCTTTGCGGTTTCCAAAGAAGCATGGGATACCAGAAACGGCGGCTTTTATGTGGGAACATTTGCCTCCAATACGAACTATGAATTTGATATTCAATATTATTCATCTTATTATAATGATTATATACATGCCTACTATGAGATAGGATTGCCTGGGATTCTGCTCCTGTGCATGCTGTTCATGGCATTGCTGGGGCTGTTACTGCCCATACCGCATCATACAAAGCCCTGGAAAAGTGAAAAAATATGTGCCCTGTCTTTTGAGCTGCTTTTCGGCATCGGCATTATCATATTCCTTTTAATGATGCCGATAATGGCTCTGATCGGCAATGTGGCCAGCGGCCAGGCAGGGGGGGCATTTGGAGAATATCTGGGAATTCCGTCTAAGGCTGCGAATCTTCTGGTGGGAATCATTAACCTGACGGCGCTTATGCTGTTTTTCTTCAGCTGCTGGTACATTGGCATATGTACCAGAGCGGTGAAGGAGCTGGGATTGAGAGAATATATTAAACAGAGAAGCCTGATTTACAGCTTTTTTCCATATATGAAAAGAAAGGCATTGGATGTCTACAATTCATTCTCACACATGGACTTGACTCGTAATGCCAACAGGGGAATTATCAAGCTGCTGCTGGTAAACGGCATTGTACTGTTCCTGATCAGCTGTCTGTGGTACGGAGGCTTTGCCATCACCTTGGTATATTCTCTGTTATTGTATCTGGTGCTGCGAAAGTACATCAGTCAGCTGCAGAAGAGATACGGTATTCTGCTCAAGGCAGTGGATGAAATTGCGGAGGGCAATCTGAATGTAACCATCAATGAAGACCTGGGAGTATTCGAACCTTTTCGGGAACAGATTTTCAAAATTCAGGATGGTCTCCAGAAAGCTGTGGATGTGGAGGTGAAAAGCCAGAGGATGAAGGTGGAACTGGTGACCAATATGTCTCATGACCTGAAGACGCCGCTCACCGCCATCATTACTTATGTCAATCTCCTGAAGGAAGATATCACCGAAACACAGCGGAGAGAATATCTGGCCATACTGGAGCGGAAATCCCTGCGGCTGAAAAGTCTGATTGAAGATTTGTTTGAATTCAGCAAGGCCAATTCCCAGAATATCACACTGAACATTATGGATGTGGACATTATGAATCTGGTGAAACAGGTGGCATTTGAAATGTCGGATAAGATCGATGAAGCAGGATTGGATGTGCGGATGAATCTAACGGAGGAGAAGATTATTCTGCCGCTGGATAATCAGAAAACCTATCGTATATTCGAAAATCTGTTCGGCAACATTGCAAAATATGCCCTCACCGGAACCAGAGTCTATGTAAATGGTTTCCGCATTGACGATACAGTGGTTATCACGCTGAAAAACATTTCCGCTCAGGAGATTACAGTGGATACTTCCGAACTGACAGAACGTTTTGTGAGAGGAGACACTTCCAGAAATACGGAGGGCAGCGGGCTGGGCCTTGCCATAGCGAAAAGCTTTACCGAGCTGCAGGGCGGGGAACTGTCGCTGGAAGTGGATGGAGATTTGTTTAAAGTTACTACTACATGGCATATCTTGCCTGGACGACAATGATACAGTCGTTCCGGGGAATAAAATAATCAAATCCGGTCATACTTCAGGTATGAATGAAAAAAAGATATCAGATAAAAGTGATTATCGGAAATTTGATTATTATGTACTTTTGTTTTTCTTTTTGGCCTTTACAGGCTGGCTCTGGGAGGTAATTCTGTTCTTTTTTACGAATCATGCATTTATCAACAGAGGCATCTACAGAGGTCCCTATCTTCCCATTTATGGTGTTGGGGGACTTCTGCTTTGCTTCTTTTTTCGCTCATACCGAAGGAAACCTTTCAGAGTATTTTTCCTGTCAATGCTTGTATGCTCTGTGCTGGAGTATCTGACCAGCTATTTCCTGGAGCTTCGCTGGGGAATCAGATGGTGGGATTACAGCGGACATTTCCTGAATCTGAACGGAAGAGTATGTCTCTCGGGCGCGGTGATTTTTGGCCTGGGGGGAACCGCGCTGATCTGTCTGATTCTGCCTTACTATGAGAAAGTATATCGCAGGCTTTCAGGCAAGTGGCGTCTTGTGCTGTGTATGGTATTATTGATTGTTTTCATTGCGGACGCCACTTACTGTGCGGTACAGCCAAATACAGGAGACGGCATTTCAGAGATGTGAAGAAGGCTGCCTGTCAACTTGCTCCGCGGCCTGTCTGTCGGATTGTTCTGCAGCCAGGCGCAGGATATTTTTCCATTTTTTAGTGAGGAAGTAGGCAAACATACAGCTCATGCCAAAGACAAAGCTGATGGGGAAACAGGCCATAATATAATTTCCGTTAATAAAGCGGCCGATGAGATAGGCGCTGGGAATACGCACCACCCACAGCATCAGGATATTTATAATGGTCGGGTATTTTACCTCTCCCATACCGTTGACAAAACAGATAATGCAGTTAAAGACGGCAAAGGTCCAGGTAAAGGGAAGAACCACCCATATATAGATCGCCGCCATATCCAGAACCGCTGTATCTTTTGTAAAAAAGCCAAGGATGGGACGACAGAAAAAGGTGACCAGCAATCCCAATATGCAGGTGAAAATTCCTGAATAAAAAGGAATTGTAATGCCGCCTTTTTTCAGGCGTATGTAATCACTGCTGCCCAGATTCTGACCTGAGAAGGTAGTTGCGGCGGAGGAAAAGGAGCTTATGGCAATATTGGCAATGCCGGTGACCTTTGAGGCCACGGAACAGGCGGCCATAAAAGTGGAACCCTGGGCATTTACAAGGGACTGCATCAGAACGTGTCCGATGGAGTAGATGGAATTGTTCAACCCCAGGGGAAGCCCGACGAAAACAATGGAATGCAGAATATCCCGGTCCATTCGCCTGGGAAGAACGGAATATTCCAGATCGGGATACTTTTTCCGGATATAGAGTATGCTGAAAACCCAGGAGCCATACATGGCCAGAACAGTGGCCAGCGCCGCACCTGCAACATCCATTCCCAGAAGCGCCACAAACAGAACATCCAGTACGATATTGATCATGCAGGACAGGAAGAGAAACCACAGCGAAGACTTGCTGTCACCCAGCCCTCTCAGGATCCCCGCATTCATATTATAGCCCATATTTCCCAGTGTTCCCAGAAAAATAATGCGCAGATAGGATACTGCAGGTTCCCAGGCGTCTGCGGGCGCCTGCATGAATCTCAGGATCAGCGGACCACAGAGAATACCGAGAATGGTCAGCGGAACAGAGCATACATAGATAAAGGTTCCGGCTGTGGCCACGAGCCGCCGCATACTTGCCGTATCACCGCTTCCGGTATACTGAGATACCAGAATGGATACACCGGTACCGATGCCCAGAAAGATACACAGCACCACTTCCACAGGCTGCCCGCTGGTCCCCACTGCAGCCAGGGAAACGGAACTGCAGAAATTGCCGATTACCAGAGTGTCAACGGTGGTATAGAGCTGCTGCAGTATGTTGCCGATGCAGATAGGGAGTGCAAACAGGATTACCAGTTTCATGATGGGTCCTTTTGTCATGTCGATTTTCTGATTGCCGCGCATTGTAGTAGCCTTCTTTCTTATACATTGTTGTCTAATATACTCCTTTCTGCCGGGAAAAACTACCGACTATTTTGACTTTCTCCTGTATTATCCGGTAAGGGAAGTCCGTAATTTTCATTTCAATTTTCCATTTCAGAACGATAAAAGGTTGAATTTCCGACTCCGAGTGTGTATACTGGAAAAGAAGTTCTGCTGAGATAAGGAGGAGACTATGAAGATAAACAGTATATGTGTACAGGGAGGCTACACGCCTGGAAACGGAGAACCCCGGCAGATTCCCATTGTTCAGAGTACTACTTTCAAGTACGATACCAGTGAGGATATGGGGAAACTCTTTGATCTGGAGGCCAGCGGTTATTTCTATACCAGGCTTCAGAACCCTACCAATGACTATGTGGCGGCCAAGATTACCCAGCTGGAGGGCGGTACGGCCGGAATGCTGACCAGCAGCGGACAGGCGGCCAACTTCTACGCATTATTTAATATCTGCAGCTGCGGAGATCATATTGTCTCTTCCAGCACAATTTATGGCGGAACATTTAACCTGATTTCCGTAACCATGAAAAAGATGGGAATTGATGTTACCTTTGTGAGCCCGGATGCCTCCGAGGAAGAGCTGAACGCGGCTTTCAGAGAGAATACCAGGGCCATGTTCGGGGAGACAATTGCCAATCCGGCCCTGACAGTACTGGATATCGAGAAATTTGCCGGGTGTGCTCACGCCCACGGAGTACCTTTGATTATTGACAATACGTTTGCAACACCTGTGAACTGCAGGCCTTTTGAGTGGGGCGCGGATATTGTGACCCATTCCACCACAAAATATATGGATGGACACGGTGCGGCGGTGGGCGGCGCCATTGTTGACAGCGGAAGATTTGACTGGATGGCACATGCGGATAAGTATCCCGGACTCTGTACGCCGGATGACAGCTATCATGGCATTACCTATACCGAAAGATTTGGAAAGGAAGGGGCATTTATCACCAAATGTACCGCGCAGCTGATGAGAGACTTCGGCTCCATTCAGAGTCCGCAGAATGCCTTTATTTTAAATCTTGGACTGGAGAGTCTGCATGTGCGCATGAAACGGCATTGTGAAAACGGGCTGGCCGTGGCAGAATTCCTCTCCGGACATGAGAAGGTGGCGTATGTTAATTACTGCGGTCTTCCGGGGGACAGATATTATTCTCTGGCGCAGAAATATCTGCCGAATGGCAGCTGCGGTGTGGTTTCCTTCGGATTGAAGGGCGGCAGAGAGGCCGCTGGGATTTTTATGAAGAATCTGAAGCTGGCGGCTATTGAGACCCATGTGGCAGATGCCAGGACCTGTTGCCTGAACCCTGCATCCAGTACGCATCGCCAGATGACTGATGAACAGCTGAGAGAGGCAGGCGTACCTGCAGAGTTAATCCGCATCAGCTGCGGCATAGAAGATAAGGATGACCTGATTGCAGATATCGCACAGGCGCTGAACGCTGTGTGCGGATGACCTTTTCGAGGCAGGAGACGGCCGGACTGGCTGTCTATACCATGATTGCGTTATAATTGTGGCATAACACCGCAGGGAGGTGGCAAGTTGGATATATGGGGAAGAAGGGAATGTATGGACTGCAAGCAGTTCGAAAAGCTGATTCCCGATTTCATCGCGAGAAAGCTGGATTATCCTGCGCTGAAGAAGTTTTATGAGCATATGGAACAGTGTGCTGACTGCGAGGAAGAGCTGGACATCCAGTTTCTGGTGATGGAAGGAATTCGACGCCTGGAGGATGGAAATGCTTTTGACCTGCAGTTCGAACTGCGGCAGCGGCTGGAAGAGACAAGGCGGAAAATCCGGTTTCACAGTGCCTTTTTATATCTGGGAGGTGCCATGGAATTTGTGGCGGCAGGGATACTGATCGGGATTGTTATCTGGATATTGCTGTGAAATTGTGTATTGAAATTTGAAGGAAGTTGGACAAAGGTGGTAAATGGATGGCAGAGCATAAGAAACTTGTACTGATAGATGGCCACAGCATTCTGCACAGAGCTTTTTATGGTGTACCGGATCTGAGTAATGCGCAGGGACTGCACACGAATGCCGTGTATGGATTTCTGAATATCATGTTTAAAATTCTGGAGGAGGAGAAGCCGGATTTTCTTGCGGTGGCATTTGATGTGCACGCCCCGACTTTCCGCCATCAGATGTATGAAGCCTACAAGGGTACGAGAAAGCCCATGCCGGAGGAGCTGATAGAACAGCTGCCGGTGATGAAAAATGTGCTGCAGGCCATGAATATCGTCATTGTGGAAAAGGCAGGTCTGGAGGCGGATGACATTCTGGGAACGCTGGCGAAAAAGGCGGCGGCAGACGGAATGGAGGTATCTCTGGTGTCCGGTGACAGGGATCTGCTGCAGATTTCAGATGAGCATATCAAGATTAGAATCCCCAAAACAAAATCGGGAAGGACGGAAGTGGAAGATTACTATCCGGAAGATGTGGCGGCGGTATATCAGGTGACACCCGTTCAGTTTATTGATTTAAAGGCGCTGATGGGAGACACTTCGGACAATATACCCGGTGTGCCGAAAGTGGGGCAGAAAACGGCTACGGAACTGATGGTGAAATACGGCTCCCTGGAGAATATCTATGCCCATGTGGAGGAAATATCTAAAAAAAGTATCCGGGAGTCCCTGATAGAGAATCGCAGGCTGGCTGATTTAAGCAGGGTACTGGCTACCATTAAAACAGACAGTGACGTGTCGCTGGATTACGAGGCGGCAAAAGCGGAAGATTTTTTCACGCCGGAAGCTTATGAGCTGTTCAAAAAGCTGGAATTTAAAAATATGCTGGGCCGTTTTGGAAGCGGGAAGGCGAAGAAGGCCGGCGATGTGACCAGAACTTTCAGCAAAGCGAAGGACCAGAAGGAATTCCTGAAGCAGCTGAAAAAAGTCGCAGACGGACAGCGGGTTGGTCTCTTTGTGGCATTGGATGGAAATACGCCGCTGGGAGCGGCAATTTCCACAATGGAAGAGACCGTCATGTATGCGCTGCCCATAGAGCAAAATGTGCAGCTGTCCTTTTTCGAAGAGACTGTCTGCGGCGGAGGTGATGCCGATACGGCGCAGCTTTACCGGGAACTGGAGGCGCTTTCGGGAAGAGCGGGGATTGCAGCTTTTGATATCAAAGGGCAATACCGGTATCTGAAGAAAGATAATACCGACCGGTATTTTGACATTTTGATTGCCGCTTATCTGCTGAATCCGCTGAAAAGTGATTATGACCTGGAAACCATTGCCTCGGAGCATCTGAAAATGATAATTCCCGGCCGGGTGGAAAGCTTCGGGAAGAAGAAACTGACCGAGGCGGCTGCGGAACTGCCGGATAAGTTTGCCGAGTATTGCTGCTATGGGGCCTATGTGTCGGCTGCGGCTGCGGACGTGCTGGAGAAGAAGCTGGCAGAGACAGGTATGGATAAACTGATGCGGGAGATGGAGATGCCTCTGTCTCTTGTGCTGTATGATATGGAGCGGGAAGGCGTGGAGGTGCGCAGGGAGGAATTAAAAGCCTACGGTGACGCTCTGGTGGCAGGGATAGAGGAACTGGAGAAAGCCATTCACAGTCAGACGGGAGTGGAATTTAACATTAACTCGCCAAAGCAGCTTGGGGAGGTTTTATTTGATACCATGAAGCTCCCCGGAGGGAAGAAGACCAAAACGGGGTATTCCACAGCGGCGGATGTGCTGGAAAAGCTGGCCCAGGAGGCTCCTGTTGTAAAGGATATCCTGGAATACAGGCAGCTTACGAAGCTGAAATCCACCTACGCAGATGGTCTGGCTGCTTATATCGGGGAAGATCAGAGAATTCATACTAATTTCAACCAGACCATTACGGCTACCGGAAGAATCAGTTCTACAGAGCCCAATCTGCAGAATATACCCATGCGCATGGAGCTGGGCAGGCGTATTCGGAAAGTATTTGTGCCAAAAGAAGGCTGTATCTTTATGGATGCGGATTATTCGCAGATAGAGCTGCGGGTACTTGCCCACATGTCGGGAGACGAACAGCTGATAGAAGCTTATCATATGGATCAGGATATCCATCGGATTACGGCGGCGAAGGTGTTTCATACACCTTTTGAAGAAGTGACTGATTTGCAGCGAAGAAATGCAAAGGCGGTAAACTTCGGCATTGTATACGGAATCAGCTCCTTTGGGCTGAGCCAGGATCTCAGTATCAGCAAGAAGGAAGCGGCGGAGTATATTGAACAGTATTTTGCCACATACCCGGGTGTGAAGGAATTTCTGGACAGACTGGTCAGCGATGCGAAGGCAAAGGGCTATATCACCACCATGTTTGGCAGACGGCGCCCCATACCTGAGCTTTCTTCTTCCAATTTCATGCAGCGTTCCTTCGGAGAACGAGTGGCCATGAATTCTCCCATACAGGGAAGTGCGGCGGACATTATTAAAATTGCCATGATTGCTGTGTGGAAGGCTCTGCGGGAGCAGGGACTGAAATCCAGGCTGATTCTGCAGGTGCATGATGAGCTGGTCATTGAGACCTATCGGGAGGAGGAGGATCAGGTGCGGCAGATTCTCACTGAGAAGATGATAAACGCTGCGGAATTGGCTGTGATGCTGGAGGTGGATCTGCATACCGGAGAGAACTGGTATGAGGCGAAGTAGGAAGTGACGTCGGAGGAGCAGCATGTACTTTATCGGAATTACCGGCGGAATTGGGGCCGGAAAGTCGGAAGTATTGAACTATATAAGACAACATTACAGATGTGAAATCTACCTGGCGGATGAGGTGGCCCATCTGGTAAAGGAACCGGGGAGTCCTGCCTATGGGAGACTGCTGAAGCTTCTGGGGCAGGAAGTGACCGGAGCAGACGGAACCATTGACCGGGGGAAAATGGCGGATAGGATATTTGCATCCCCTGCTCTTCTGGAACAGGTAAATCAAATCATTCATCCGGCAGTGAAGACCTGGCTGCTGGATAAGCTGCAGCATGCGAAGGAAGGAGGAGAGACAGAGCTCTTCTTTGTGGAGGCAGCGCTGTTGATTGAAGGCGGCTATCTTGCATTGGTGGATGAAATGTGGTATATTTATGCGAATGAGGTGGTCAGAAGGAAGCGCCTGCAGGAGTTCAGAGGGTACAGCGACGAGAAAATATCCCGGATTTTTGCCAGTCAGCTGACGGAGGAACGTTTCCGGGAAAGCTGCAGCCTGGTGATAGACAACGGCGGTTCTTTTCAGGAGAGCTGCCTGCAGGTTGACAGGAGACTGGCAGAGCTGGGCTGCCATTATATCTGACACCGGAACAGTATACATGGAAGAGAGAACAAAGATGAGACTGTGCAGTATAGCAAGCGGAAGCAGCGGAAACTGTATTTATGTGGGATCGGAGGCGGCTCACCTGCTTGTGGACGTGGGAATCAGCGGAAAGAGGATAGAGAAAGGCCTGAGAGAGCTGGGGCTCACGGGAAAAGACATCGACGGAATATTAATTACCCATGAGCATGCGGATCATATACAGGGACTGGGCGTTATCGCCAGGAAATTCGAGATTCCTGTCTATGCGACGGAAGGCACCATACGGGCCATAAAGGATTGCGAAGGGCTTGGGAAAGTGGACGGGGAGCTGTTCCAGACGATACAGGAGGACAGGAAGTTCACCATTAAAGATCTGACCGTGAATTCCATGCGGATATCTCATGATGCGGCTCAGCCGGTAGGGTACCGGATTGCCTATGGAAGCAAAAAGGTGGCAGTCTGTACAGATCTCGGTGTCTATAACGAATATACGGTGGAATGCCTGAAGGGTATGGATGCACTGCTGCTGGAGGCAAATCATGACGTGAATATGCTGCAGGTAGGCCCTTATCCCTATTATCTGAAGCAGCGGATACTGGGGGACAGAGGACATCTGTCCAACGAAAATGCGGGAAGACTTCTGAGCCGGATATTGCATGACGAATTGCAGACCGTGCTGCTGGGGCATCTCAGTAAGGAGAATAACCTGCCGGAGCTGGCTTTTGAGTCTGTGCGGATGGAGATCAATATGGGTGACAATCCTTATGCGGCCGGAGACTTTGATATCAGGGTGGCGGGACGCAGTGAACTGAGTCCGGTGATACATATCAGTTAGGAAACAAATAATGGATAACGCGGGAAGGGTGAAAAGATGAAGAGAACAATTATTACTGTGGTGGGAAAGGATACAGTGGGTATCATTGCGAAAGTCTGTACCTGGCTGGCAGAGAACGGAATCAATATCCTGGACATATCCCAGACCATTGTACAGGGATATTTCAATATGATGATGATTGTGGATACAGCCGGCATGAAGAAGCAATTTGGCGATATGGCTGATGAACTGGCGGCATTGGGAGAAGAAATCGGCGTGGTGATTAAATGCCAGAAAGAAGAAATTTTCGATAAAATGCACAGAATCTGACCTCTGCCTGAAAGCAGGATGGATAGAGGGCAGAGCCGGCATGTCAGGCAGTCTGTGAAATTTGAGCCGATAAATTGCAGAGGGAGTATCTATGATAAATTTATATGAAGTGACAGAGACGAACAAAATGATTTCAGAAGAGAATCTGGATGTCAGGACGATTACGCTGGGCATCAGCCTTCTGGATTGTATTGATTCTGATCTGCAGAGGTTGAATGAGAAAATTTACCGTAAAATATACGATGCTGCCAGGGACCTGGTGAAGACAGGGGAGGAGATATCCAGAGAATTCGGGATCCCCATTGTCAATAAAAGGATATCTGTGACGCCCATAGCACTGGTGGGGGGAGCAGCGTGCAACAGCGTGGAAGATTTTGCTTCTGTGGCCCGGACGCTGGACCGTGTGGCCACGGACGTGGGGGTGAATTTTATCGGCGGATACTCGGCGCTGGTGAGTAAGGGGATGACACCTGCGGATGAGCTGCTTATTCGCTCTGTTCCTCTGGCGCTTTCTACCACGGAGAGAGTGTGCAGCTCGGTGAACCTGGGCTCTACCAGGACGGGTATCAATATGGATGCGGTGCGACTGATGGGAGAAGTCATCCGCTCCACTGCGGAATATACCAGAGAGAATGACTCCCTTGGCTGTGCAAAGCTGGTGGTGTTCTGCAATGCGCCGGATGACAATCCGTTTATGGCAGGTGCTTTCCATGGGGTTACGGAGGCGGATAAGGTTATCAATGTGGGAGTCAGCGGTCCGGGCGTGGTGAAAACTGCGCTGGAAAAAGTCCGCGGAGAGAGCTTTGAAATATTGTGCGAGACCATCAAGAAGACGGCATTCAAAGTGACGCGTGTGGGGCAGCTTGTGGCACAGGAGGCTTCCGCATTGCTGAAGGTTCCCTTCGGCATAGTGGATTTATCGTTGGCTCCCACCCCTGCTGTCGGCGACAGCGTGGCGGATATTCTCTGTGAGATTGGACTGGAATATGCAGGCGCACCGGGAACAACGGCGGCTCTGGCACTTTTAAACGATCAGGTGAAAAAGGGAGGGGTGATGGCTTCCTCCTATGTGGGAGGCTTAAGCGGCGCATTTATTCCGGTCAGCGAGGACCAGGGGATGATAAATGCGGTGCAGGCAGGAGCGCTGACACTGGAAAAACTGGAAGCCATGACCTGCGTCTGCTCTGTGGGCCTGGATATGATCGCCATTCCCGGTGATACAAAGGCGTCCACCATCTCAGGTATCATTGCAGATGAGATGGCAATCGGCATGGTCAATCAGAAGACCACAGCAGTCCGCATCATTCCGGTCATCGGCAAAGGCGTGGGAGAGACCGTGGAATTCGGCGGATTGCTGGGGTATGCGCCGATTATGCCGGTGAATTCCTTCTCCTGTGAGGCTTTCGTCAGTCGAAAGGGAAGAATTCCCGCGCCGATACACAGTTTCAAGAATTAGCGGATAATTTACACAATGACCGGTGACAGAGAAAGCTCGCTTCCCACAGCTTTTCCGGAACCTTCGAAGGCAACACAGCGGAAGAAGTCACCGGCCTGAATATCCTGCCTCAAAAGCCTGTATGCGTCAGCGGACAGGCTTTTTTCCGCGTCTGCTATTTTGGTCACCAATGGGATGGACGCGCATTTTCTGACAGCGCCCAGGAGCGGCTCTGCCGCCCGGCGGAATCCCAGCACCCGGGCATAAGGGACATAATCCAGTGCTTTTGCAGTAATCATATCCTCCTTTTTGAGGTCCAGAAGAATGTGCAGCAGACATCGGCTGATTCTTGTGTAAGTCATATTTTTCGTCTTCAGCAGATGACAGAAGCTTTCATAGCCGGCGAAGCTGTTCAGCTGCTTCCGGATTCGATTGGACAGCTCGGCCGGCACATCAAGATATTTCTCATATCCCGATTCTTTTTCCATCAGCAGTTTATAATACAGCGCAGAAGAAAAAGCGTCGGAACAGACAGGCCTGTATTCCCGCAGCCATGCCCGGAGAAGCATTTCAGATTCCGGCGGCATATGCAGGAGAGGCCCTTTTGGGGAAGCATTATATAATGCCTGCCGGATGGCAAGCGCTGAACACAGGCAATCGGAACCGGAGATAAATTTATCATGGTATCCGGCGCCAAGCCGTTTTACCGTAATGGGAATCATGGAACTTTTTCTGTTCAACAGCGCACGGATATATTCAATTCCCAGTATGTTGTTGGGGGAGGAAAGAATTGAATCAAAGGCTTCCGGCAGCAGAGGACCCTTTCCGGAGACAGATTCGTCCGTTTCCGGAAGGCACAGGCAATTCTGCGGCAGCAGGGTGTGTACTTCCGCCAGAGCTCTGGCTCTGGCCAAAGGGTAGGGGAGACCGCTTTTCAGGCAGCGTCGGAGGGCGGCACTGTATTCCGCGGGCTCTTCTGAGAGACAGGCGGCAATCTGACAAAGTGACTCTGTCCTGCCGCATTCGCTGCCGAAGCAAAGATGTGTGACGACTCCCAGCTGATCCAGAAGTGTGACGGCACCCCCGGCGAAATACTCCGCGCTGGAGACTGCGTACAGCGTCGGAAGTTCAAGGACCAGGTCTGCGCCGCAGCGCAGGGCCATTTCCGCACGGGTATGCTTGTCTAGAAGGGCAGGGGCGCCTCGCTGAACAAAATTTCCGCTCATGACGACAATTGTAAAATCTGCTCCGGTGAGGCGGAGAGATTCTTTCAGCTGATAGTTGTGTCCATTATGGAAAGGATTGTATTCTGCAATGATTCCGTTTACTTTCATATAAATTCCCGTATCCTCAATGATAATCATTATTTCGTGCAAAAATATAAAAAGGTAATGTGAAAAAAATAACATACCATGTAAGCATTTACATCAGCTAAATATCAGTAAAAATCAGAGATTAAAAAAATTCAGTGTATCTGAAAATATACAATTAATCGCATATTTATCCTTGTACATTATTTCTTCTTTTAGTATAATATGGATAATACAATTTGTTAAGTAAAAAATAATACAAAGAAAAGTGCTGGAAAGGAGAAGAGATATGTCATATATTGACAAGATTAAGGAGAGGGCCAAACTTGACAGGAAGACAATCGTACTGCCGGAGTCGAAGGATAAGAGAACATTGCTGGCGGCGGCTAAGATTGTGGAAGAAGGAATCGCCGATATCATTATGATCGGCAACGAGGAAAAGATTACGGACGGTGCCGGCTGGCTGGAGGTTGATCTGTCCGGTGTGACAATCTTAGATCCTGCCAATACTCCTAAGCTTGACGAATATGTAAATCTTCTGTATGAGACCAGAAAGGCAAAGGGAATGACACAGGAGAAGGCCAGAGAGATTCTCCTGAATGATTACCTGACTTTCGGCATTGTCATGGTGAAGGCAAATGATGCGGATGGCATGGTAGCCGGAGCCTGTCATTCCACAGCAGATACGCTGAGACCTGCACTGCAGATTCTGAAGACTGCTCCGGGTGTAAAGCTTGTTTCCGCATTTTTTGTTATGGATACCCAGTTTAAAGATCAGGGAGATAACGGTGCGTTCCTGTTTGCAGACTGCGGTCTGAATCAGGATCCCACGGCCGAGGAGCTGGCCGCCATCGCGGAGACTTCTTACAGAAGCTTCAAATCCCTGATTGGCCCCAAACCTGTCATTGCCATGCTGAGCCATTCCACGAAGGGAAGTGCGAAGCATCCGATGGTGGACAAGGTGGTGGAGGCCACAAGGATTGCAAAGGAACAATATCCTCATCTGACTCTGGACGGAGAACTGCAGCTGGATGCGGCATTGGTTCCCGGCGTCGCCAAATCCAAATCTCCCGGAAGCCCCGTGGCAGGCCGGGCGAATATTCTGATATTCCCCAACCTGGATGCCGGTAATATCGGGTACAAGCTGGTACAGAGACTGGGCGGGGCGGAAGCCTATGGGCCCATGCTTCAGGGAATTGCGAAGCCGGTCAATGATCTGTCCCGCGGCTGTTCCTGGCAGGACATTGTGGGTGTGGTGGCTCTGACCGCCGTACAGGCGCAGCTGACATAGGATAGAGGTTGAAGATCTGCGGAACTAAAAACAGCAGAACTTCCTTCCTAAAAATGGCACTGACCGAAGAGCTGCGGAACTAAAATATGAAAGGACATATAAACCATGAAAGTATTAGTGATTAACTGCGGGAGCTCTTCCCTGAAATTTCAGCTGATTGATTCCGAGTCCGAGCAGTGTCTTGCCAAAGGGCTCTGCGAGAGAATCGGGATAGAAGGAAGCATGATTACCTATACACCGGACGGGGGAGAGAAGGAGAAAACGGTTACTCCCATGCCGGACCATACCGAGGCCATTCGTCTGGTGCTGGAGGCACTGACCAATCCGAAGACCGGCGTGGTCAGGAGTCTGGACGAAATCGGCGCTGTGGGCCATCGTGTGGTACACGGGGGAGAAAAGTTTGCACAGTCTGTGATAATTGATGAAGAAGTCATGGCGGCGGTGGAAGAATGCAACGATCTTGCACCTTTACACAACCCGGCCAATCTGATTGGAATCAATGCCTGCAGGAAGCTGATGCCCTCCACGCCTATGGCAGGTGTATTCGACACTGCTTTTCATCAGACCATGCCGGAAGAGGCCTATATGTACGGACTTCCCTATGCGTATTATCAGAAATATAAAATCAGAAGATATGGTTTTCACGGGACAAGTCATTCCTATGTTTCCAGAAGAGCTGCGGAAGTGTTGGGAAAACCTTACGAAGACTTGAAAATTATTGTGTGCCATCTGGGCAATGGAGCCAGCGTTTCCGCTGTGAAGAACGGGAAATGTGTGGATACTTCCATGGGTCTGACCCCGCTGGAAGGACTGATTATGGGAACCCGTTCCGGTGATATCGACCCTGCCATCATCGAGTTCCTGGCTCATAAGGAAGGAAAAAGCATCGACGAGATCATGACAGTGCTGAATAAAAAATCGGGGGTATTGGGACTCTCCGATAATCTTTCTTCTGATTTCCGCGATCTTGAGGACGGATATCACAGAGGAGATGAAAATGCTGTCCGCACCATGAAAACTTTCAGCTATCATGTGGCCAAATATATCGGGGCCTATACGGCGGCCATGAATGGCGTGGATGTTATCTGCTTTACTGCGGGTGTGGGAGAAAATGCGCCTCTGGTACGGAATTTTGTGTGTGAATATCTGGGATATCTGGGTGTGGAGCTTGACCAGGAGGCCAACCGGAAGAGAGGAGAAGACATTGTAATTACCGTTCCCGGCTGCAGAACCACGGTTATGGTGATTCCCACAAATGAGGAACTGGCCATTGCAAGGGAAACAGTGCGTCTTGTGGGATAGAGAGTACAGGAAATTATTGAAAGCGGAATTGCCGCAGACAAAGAGATTCTGCATAAGCCATAGAGTTTGCGTGATGACAATAGAAAGTTCGCAATGCGTTCTTTCTATTGTTTTTTCAGTTTTTTTACAGAATGATACAGTTTTGATGTAGCTTTGAAACAATTTTGGAGTAAAGTCGTCAGAAGAAGAGAGAAAGAAGGCAGGGACGGCCGGGATGACAAGTCTGCTGCGGAAATAAGTAACAAAAGCGGAAAGGTAAGGGACGACAGAAGAATGGAGAGAAGAGACAACAGAAACGGTGCACCATACAGGGGAAACAGGACAGGGGGGAAGAAAAAAGAGACTTCCCTGATGATTATAGGTGTGCTTCTGTTCTTAAATATGATATTTATGCTGATGCTGGAGATGCAGGTTAAGAATATCAACAGCGCTTTAAAGCAGGTGCTGAACAGACTGACGGTGAGCCAGATAGCGGGAAACGAAGGAGAAATCCGGAAAGAGGAAGGAAATACGGTTCCCAATTCCGAATACTTTTCTCAGCCGGAAGAACCTGTTCAGAAACCGGCGGTGGATTACGTAAGTCTGTGCGGTCTGCCGGAGGTGGAGAAGCCCATGAAAAGAACTGAAAAACAGGTGCTGGAACGGCTGAATGCACTGGCGGCGGATGACGAGATCATTGCGGGTATCTATGAGAACAGATATTCCTATCCGGAAGATATGCTGGAGGCGCTGGCCAACAATCCGGAAATGGCTGATTTTGTGAGCAATTATCTGACGGAAGATGGGAAGATACAGAGAGGTGTTCAGCAGCCACAGCTGACAGAGCTGGAAAAGGGGCAGGACTATCCGCTCTTTCTGCAGTGGGACCCCAGATGGGGATATGCGGAATATGGTGACAACAGCAATGTGGGGTTGTCAGGCTGTGGCCCCACATGTCTGTCCATGGTTCTTTATTATCTCCTGGGAAACGAAGAACTCACCCCGGATAAAATAGCAGAGTACAGTATGGAGAATGGTTTCTATATGGCAGGAACCGGGACGGCATGGGCCTTGCTGGAAGATGTGGCGACGCAGTATGGTATCAATGTGACGCAGCCGTCCACCTCCGAAAAGAATATGAAGGCCGCTCTGGACAGAGGTGATATCATTATCTGTTCCATGGGCCCGGGGGATTTTACGGCAGGTGGGCATTTCATCGTGATATACGGATATGATTCCGAGGGCTTTTATGTCAATGACTCTAATTGTGTGGCCAGAAGTCGGGAAAAGTGGGCTTATGAGAGAATTAAAAAGCAGATAAAGAATATCTGGGTTTATGAGAAAGAGACAGCTTCGGGCCGGAGCTGATTAGTTGCTGCCGGGAGACTGCCGGTCAAAATGCGCTGAAGATCGGACTTGACTATTATATCCGTTTTTGCTACAATGGAACAGATGTTTGGAACATAAATGCGGGAACAGTGAGTCGGAAGAAGGGCGCCGGGGACCATGTCAGGGAGCACGGGAAATCGATATGATAAGGAGTATGAGGCGTTTCAGCTGTTCGAACAGATACAGGATGAGAAGGAAGAGGCTCTGCTGCCTGCAGAACATGCTGTTGCGCCGGAAGAAGTGGTTCTGAATGAAGATATTTACTGTGAGATAGAGTATGATTCGACTCCTGTCCGGGGAGAGAATGCCGATGTACAGCTGCAGGCATCTCACCTGATACCGGAGAGAATGGAAGAGCGGCCGAAGGATGAGATTCGGGAGCTCTTTAATCGCATGCGTGATATCGCGCGGGAGGACCGGTATCTGAATTTCGGCAGCCGCAGATTTTTCGACAGGAAAATGCAGCGGGAAAATGCCGGAATCTTCTATCGGCAGGGAATGATGATGAAGGATTTTGAGGATGAATACGAGAAGAAGGTCCCGTATTCTTCTTATTTTTCCGATTATCAGATGATGGGATATGATCAGCTCAGGACTTATTTTACCTGGAGGACTCAGATCCGGCAGGGAAATATCACGCATCTGTCCTTGTCTTACGCCTTTGTATACCTCTATGAATTACTTAATAATATCGGCGTGGACAATCCCAGGGAGGGTCTGGAGAGACTGATGCTGTTCTGGGATGCCTACAGGGTCTATGATGAGACAGTGGACAGGTATGTGGTGAAATGGCTGAAGGATTATCACATCTATTACAGCCTGGAGCAGTCGTTTCCGGATTTTGTGAAAGAGAACGGCCTTGCCGCATATTATCCGAATCTGTCGGATTCTGACGATCAGTTTGCTCTTTTTTGTTCTGTTTCAAAGTATGATATTAAGAATTCCGTTTTTTATAACGATGATAATAAGGACCTGATTCAGAGATGCTTTTGTGCTGTGCTGGAGCATCTGCGGGAGGCTTTTTCGGAGAAAGGAAAATCCTTTGATGATCTTGTATTCTGTCCGGTCAGAAAAATGGCGGTGTGGACACCATTTCAGGATGCGTTGTTTTATCCGTCCCGGAGGCAGGCAGACAGGAAGGTGGTATTGTCCCAGCGGGAAATTTATGTGTGCAGCGGTAATCAGTGGACGTTCAGCGCGGTGATCACCGCAGAGAGCGGAAAGCGGCTGGTGGGCTATGTGATGAAGGAAATGGAAGTCCTGCTGAGGAAGCTGACGAAGTACAGACACAAGCTTTCCGCGAACCGCAGTCTGCTCAGCGATGTGATGGCGGACGAGCTGGAGAAAGCAGGAATTTTCCCGGAAAAGCTGGTTGCGGATGCGGTGACGGCATTTTACAGGGAGGAGACCAGGACCATTGTCAGGGTGAATCCCGGCCGTCTGGAGCAAATCCGTCAGGAGGCGCTGGTAATCCAGGAGAAGCTGATTGTGCCGGAGGAAGCAGCGCCGACTCCTGTTGTGCAGGAAGCTTCATTGCCGGAACCGGACCGGTATGAAGTCTCCGACAGCTGGGCGGAGCTGAGAGAGAATCTGACAGATATTGAGCTGGAAGCCCTGGCCATGATACTGACAGGAGAGGGAGAGATAAAGAATCTGGCAGATGAACACGGAATCATGGTCGAGGTGCTGATAGACGGAATCAATGAGAAGGCAATGGACTACACAGGGGACAGTATTCTGGATGACGAAGCGGCAGTCTATGATGACTATGCAGAACAAGTGAAGGAAATGGTGGGATTGAGATGACCGGACAGGTACCTGCAAGAATAGCAAATATTCTGATTAACGCCCTGAAAGGCGGTGTGGTGCCCCGCGCAGGACTGGAATATATCACGGTGGGACGTACACAGGAAATTTCAGCGATACTCCGCGACATTGAGATGATTGAGGAGGGCGGTGCTTCCTTCCGATTTATTGTGGGCAAATACGGCAGCGGGAAGAGCTTTCTACTTCAGACAATCCGAAATTACGCAACGGCAAAGGGATTTGCAGTGGTGGATGCGGACCTGTCTCCGGAACGTCGGTTTGCCGGGACAAAGGGACAGGGCCTTGCCACATACAAGGAACTGATGAAGAATCTTTCCACCAAATCGAAGCCGGACGGTGGTGCGCTGCCTTTGGTGCTGGAGAAATGGATTTCCGGTATCCGGACCGCCGTGCGCATGCGGGGGGTTGAAGAGGGGGAAGACTTCGACGAACAGGTGGAGAGAGAAATCTATGAAGTGGCCGCTTCTCTGGAAGGGATGGTAAACGGATTTGAATTTGCCAAAGCGGTGGTGCTTTACTGGAAGGCGTACAGAGAGGATGATGCGGCGCTGAAATCCAATGTACTCCGGTGGTTTCGGGGAGAATACCCTACCCGGAAGGAGGCAAAGGAGGACCTGGGAATTCATTTCATTGTGACGGACGAGACCTGGTATGATTTCCTGAAGCTGTTTGCGGCATTTCTGGTGGGAGCAGGATATAAGGGAATGCTGGTCATCATTGACGAGCTGGTGAATATTTTCAAGATACCCAATTCCATCACCAGGGCCAATAATTATGAAAAGATACTGACCATGTACAATGATGTCCTGCAGGGAAAGGCCAGGCATATCGGATTCCTCATGGGAGGAACCCCCCAGTGCATTGAGGATAAATATAAAGGCGTATTCAGCTATGAGGCACTGCGCTCCAGGCTGGCGGAGGGACACTTTGCCGGCGAGGGCCTGCGTGATTTGTCGGCGCCCATTATCCGTCTGCAGATGCTGACACAGGAGGAGATGTATATTCTTGTGGAGAAACTGCTGAATATCCATGGGGGATTATACCACTATACTCCGGCCATGACGCAGGAAGATCTTGTTTATTTTCTGACGGTGGAGTATAATCGTGTGGGTGCGGAGAGCCACATTACACCCCGGGAAATTATCCGCGATTTTATTGAACTGATTAACATTCTGCAGCAGAACCCTGAGAAGAAAGCGGCGGAGGTCCTGGGGGACAACAGCTTCGAGATGGCCCGGGGCGGGATTTCGGAAGAGGAAATCCACGATGAATTCCGGGAATTTGAGATATAGAAAACAAGGAGTGTTTTACCAAATGGCGAATACAGGCAATTATGATGCCTCCAGTATCACAGTGCTGGAGGGACTTGAGGCAGTGCGGAAGCGTCCGGGTATGTATATCGGCAGTGTTTCCACAAAAGGTCTCAATCATCTGATATATGAGATTGTAGACAATTCCGTGGATGAACATCTGGCGGGATTCTGTGATACCATTCGCGTCACTCTGGAGGCAGACGGTTCTGCCACGGTGACCGACAATGGAAGAGGGATTCCGGTAGGGATGCACGAAAAAGGAATCAGTGCGGAGCGGCTGGTATTTACCACCCTCCATGCGGGGGGGAAATTTGACAATTCGGTTTACAAGACCAGCGGAGGGTTACACGGAGTGGGATCTTCGGTGGTCAACGCATTGTCCACCAGGCTGACTGTCACAGTCAAGACAGGCGGTTTTATCTATGAGGACAAATACGAGAGGGGAAATCCTGTGATTCCTCTTGAGAACGGCCTGCTGCCGGTCATCGGAAAGACCAGAGAGACGGGAACCATCATTAATTTCCTTCCGGATGATACCATCTTTGACAAGACAAGATTCAAGGAGGATGATGTGAAAAGCCGGCTTCATGAGACGGCCTATCTGAATCCCAATCTGACGATTATTTTTGAAGACAGGCGCCGGGAAGACAGGGAGACGGTTACTTTTCACGAGCCGGACGGCATTACAGGCTTTGTGAAGGATATGAATAAGTCCCAGGACCCGGTGCATGATGTCATTTACTTCAGGGGGGAGAGCGAGGGGATTTCCGTAGAAGTAGCTGTGCAGTACATTAATGAATTCCATGAAAATGTGCTGGGATTCTGCAACAATATATACAATTCGGAGGGCGGAACCCACCTGACCGGTTTTAAGACCATGTTCACCAATGTCATCAATACTTATGCCAGACAGCTGGGGATTTTAAAGGAGAAGGATGCCAACTTTACCGGGGCTGATGTGCGCAACGGCATGACGGCGGTGGTGTCAATCAAGCATCCGGACCCCAGATTTGAAGGACAGACGAAGACGAAGCTGGACAATCAGGATGCGGCGAAAGTGGTGTCAAAGGTGACGGGGGAGGAGATTGTTCATTTCTTCGACCGGAATCTGGAGACGCTGAAAAATGTGATTTCCTGTGCGGAAAAGGCGGCGAAAATCCGGAAGACAGAAGAGCGGGCCCGCACCAATATGCTGACAAAGCAGAAGTTCTCCTTTGATTCCAACGGAAAGCTTGCCAACTGTGAGTCGAAAGACCCCTCCAAATGCGAGATTTTCATCGTGGAGGGAGATTCCGCAGGCGGCAGCGCAAAGACCGCGAGAAATCGCATGTTCCAGGCTATCCTTCCCATTCGGGGCAAGATTCTGAATGTGGAGAAAGCCAGCATTGACAAAGTGCTGGCCAACGCGGAGATTAAGACCATGATCAACGCATTCGGCTGCGGATTCTCAGAAGGGTATGGCAATGACTTCGATATTTCGAAGCTGCGCTATGATAAGATTATTATCATGGCGGATGCGGATGTGGACGGAGCGCATATTTCCACTTTGCTGTTGACCCTGTTCTACCGCTTTATGCCGGAGCTGATTTTCGAGGGACATGTATACATCGCTATGCCGCCGCTTTATAAGGCTTTTGGGGCAAAGGGGGCGGAACAGTATCTTTATGACGATAAGGCGCTGGAAAGATACCGCAGGACCCATAAGGGGCCGTTTACTTTGCAGAGATATAAGGGTCTGGGAGAGATGGATGCGGAGCAGCTCTGGGAGACTACTTTGAACCCTGAGACGAGAAGGATGAAACTGGTGGAGATCGAGGATGCAAGAATGGCATCTGAGGTGACCGAGCTGCTTATGGGCACGGAAGTACCGCCCAGAAAGACTTTTATCTATAACCATGCGACGGATGCGGAGCTGGATATCTGAGTATACAGCTGCCACTGTTTGCTTGCTTTTTGCTTTCCTGAAAATTTTCCTTGACATTTCAGGAGAAAATCAGTATGATTAGGTATCAGTAGATGGTAAAGGCATGGATGGTGCACAGTAGAGATTCATTTTCTTGCAGAGAGGGGAAGTTACCGGCTGAAAGCTTCCTTAAGTTCGGATGAATGTCGAATTTCCCACCGGAGTCGCCTGATGGAACACGCAGGACCACCTGTATTCGAAGGGGAGAAATGTGGTTCGCGCAAGTAGATCGGCCGGGAGCGTCCGTTATGCGCAAAAGAAGAGTCTGACTGTCCGACAATTGAGAGGACAGCAGGAAGCAGGGTGGTACCGCGGAATGAATATTTCGTCCCTTGCAGTTTTGGATACGGAACTGCAGGGGATTTTTTTGTGCAGATCCGGGGCGGAGGAACTGTCAGAAAAAGGCATGTTTATCTGTCTGCCGGGGTGTGCGGAGGGCAGGAAGGCTCTGTGCCCTGACGGTACAATGAGTCACTGAGAAATCTGACGAAAAGCGGCGGCGCTGCGCCGCAGATAACAGAAGTTCCGCTTACAGGATATATGCAGCATGTGCAGCGCAGAAACGAGGGAGAACATGAAAAGTAAACTTGAGCAAATCAGAGCAAAGGTGTTGTCACAGATTACGGACTGCGATACCACGGACAGACTGAATGAGATCAGGGTAAGCATTCTCGGGAAAAAGGGAGAGCTCACTGATCTGCTGAAATCCATGAAGGATGTGCAGCCGGAAGAGCGGCCGAAGGTGGGCCAGATGGTGAACGAGGCCAGGACAGAGATTGAGAAACTGCTGGAAGAGCGGAAGGCAAAGCTTGAGAAAGCTCTGAGAGAGGCCAGAATGAAGGCCGAGGTGATTGACGTGACCCTGCCCGCCGACAGAAGGGAACTGGGGCACAGACATCCTGACAGCATCGCGCTGGAGGAAGTGGAGAGAATTTTTGTGGGCATGGGATATGAAGTGGTGGAAGGCCCGGAAGTGGAGCGGGATTATTATAATTTCGAGGCTTTGAATATTCCGGCAGATCATCCCGCTAAGGATGAACAGGATACCTTTTATATCACAGGAGACATTCTGCTGCGGACACAGACATCAGGTGTCCAGGTCCATGAGATGGAAAAGGGGAAACTGCCCATCAGAATGATTGCCCCCGGCAGAGTATTCCGCTCGGACGAAGTGGATGCCACACATTCTCCCTGTTTCCACCAGATTGAGGGGCTTGTGATTGACAGACATATAACATTTGCGGATTTGAAGGGGACACTGGCAGAATTTGCCAGAGCATTGTTCGGAGAAGAGACGAAGGTGAAATTCAGACCTCATCATTTCCCTTTTACAGAGCCCAGCGCGGAGATGGATGTAACCTGCTTTAAATGTGGTGGAAAAGGATGCCGTTTCTGTAAGGGCAGCGGATGGATTGAGATTCTGGGCTGCGGCATGGTACACCCGCATGTGCTGGAAATGAGCGGCATTGACCCGGAGGAATACACCGGATTTGCGTTTGGCGTGGGCCTGGAACGCATTGCACTTTTAAAATATGAAATCGACGACATGCGCCTGCTTTACGAGAATGACATACGCTTCCTGCGGCAATTTTAAAAGGGGTTGTGGAAAGAGGCCATGTAAGAAGGGCAGCGGAACTAAGACAGCAGCCCTTCTCACAGGGCCCGGAAGGATTCAGGGACGAGGAAGCGTCCGGGAATCCTTCCATGGAAGAGGCTCTGTGAGAAGGGCAGCGGAACTAAGATAGAAAGGAATGAAGATACATGAATACAGCATTATCATGGATTAAAGCATATGTACCCGAACTGGAATGTACGGATCAGGAGTACTGCGATGCGATGACTATGTCCGGCACAAAGGTTGAGGGATTCGAGAGACGGGACAGGAATCTGGAAAAAATTGTCGTGGGTGAAATCCTTTCCATTGAAGCACATCCCGACGCGGATAAACTCATTGTATGCCAGGTAAATATCGGCGCTGAGACCGTGCAGATTGTGACCGGGGCGCACAATGTAAAAGTGGGCGACAAGGTTCCTGTGGTTCTGGATGGAGGAAAGGTGGCGGGAGGTCACGACGGCGGTCCGCTTCCGGAGGAGGGGATTGCCATCAGAGCCGGAAAGCTGAGAGGAGTCCCCTCAAACGGCATGATGTGCTCTATCGAAGAGCTTGGATCCGACAGAAATATGTATCCGGAAGCGCCGGAAGAAGGGATTTACATTTTTGGGGAGGAGGCCCGGCCGGGAGACGATGCTGTGGAACTGCTGGGGCTGCATGACACAGTATTCGAATATGAGATTACCAGCAACCGCGTGGACTGTTACAGCGTGCTGGGGGTGGCGAGAGAGGCGGCAGCCACTTTCAGGAAACCCTTCGTTCCCCCTGTGGTAAAGGCCACAGGCAATGGTGAAGATGTGAATGATTATATCAGCGTGGAGGTGCAGGATCCGGATCTGTGTCCCAGGTACTGTGCCAGAGTCTGCAGGAATATCAAGATAGGGCCTTCGCCGAAATGGATGCAGCGCAGACTGGCTGCCAGCGGCATCCGCCCTATCAATAATCTGGTGGACATCACCAATTATGTGATGGAGGAATACGGTCAGCCCATGCATGCTTTTGATCTGGATACCATTGCCGGACATAAGATTATTGTGCGTCGGGCGAAAGACGGGGACGAATTCCAGACGTTGGACGGCCAGATGCGCAGGCTTGACAGTGAAGTGCTCATGATTTGCGATGGGGAAAAGGAAGTTGCAATCGGCGGTATCATGGGCGGAGAAGATACGAAGATTACGGACAAAGTAAGCACTGTCCTCTTTGAAGCCGCTGTATTTCATGGCCCCAATATCAGGAAATCGGCCAAGAGAATCGGTCTTCGCACGGATTCTTCCGGAAAATTCGAGAAGGGACTGGAGCTTCACAATGCCGAAGAAGCCGTCAACCGGGCCTGCCAGCTGATTGAAGAGCTGGGATGCGGCGAAGTGGTTGGCGGCATGGTGGATGTGGCTCAGCCTGCGCTGCAGTCTGCGGACAGCAGAAAGAGACTTCTCTTTCAGCCTGAGAAGTATAACAGACTGCTGGGAACACAGGTCAGCCCGGAGGAAATGCTGGAAATGTTCCAACGGCTGGAGATAGAAGCCGTGGAGGACGAAGAGGGGAATACAAATCTGCTGATTCCGTATTTCCGCCAGGATTTAAACTGTGATGCGGACATTGCGGAGGAAGTGGCAAGATTTTACGGATATGACAGGATTCCCACCACTCTGCCAACGGGAGAAGCCACTGCAGGCAGACTTTCCTATAAGCTGCGCATCGAGCAGAAAGCGGAGGATATTGCGGAATACTGCGGTTTCTCTCAGGGAATGAGTTATTCTTTCGAAAGCCCGAAGGTGTTTGACAGGTTACTGCTGCCTGGGGACAGCAGGCTGCGCCGGGCCATTACCATATCCAATCCCCTGGGGGAAGATTTCTCCATCATGAGAACAGTCACGCTGAATGGAATGCTGAGCAGCCTCGCCACCAATTATAACAGAAGGAATAAAAATGTAAGGCTGTATGAACTGGGGAATATTTACCTGCCGAAGGAGCTGCCTCTGACGGAACTGCCCGACGAGAGAATGCAGTTTACGCTGGGCTTTTACGGGGAAGGCGATTTCTTTACAATGAAAGGTGTGATAGAAGAGTTCTTCACCGGCGTTGGTATGCGGAAGAAGCCGGTCTATGACCCGGAAGCGGAAAAGCCTTTCCTGCATCCCGGCCGTCAGGCGTTGATTCGCTATGAGGATGTGGTTGTGGGATATCTGGGAGAGGTACATCCGGAAGTGCTGGACAATTATGAAATCGGGGTAAAGGCTTATGTGGCGGTGCTGGATCTGCCCAATGTGATTCCTTTTACCACATTTGATCGAAAGTACGAGGGCCTTGCAAAATATCCTGCCGTCAGCCGCGATATCAGCATGGTGGTGCCGAAGTCAGTTCTGGCAGGGGACATTGAGCAGCTGATTGCCCAGAGAGGCGGTAAAATCCTGGAGTCCTATCAGCTGTTTGATATTTACGAAGGGGCGCAGATCAGAGAAGGATATAAGTCAATGGCATATTCCATCACATTCCGGGCAAAAGACAGGACGCTGGAGGAAGGGGATGTCAGCGCTTCCATGAAGAAGATTCTGCATGGACTGGAGCAGATGGGCATTGAACTCCGCCAGTAGAAGAACAATCCAGGAACTGTAAATCGGCAGTTGCGGAATTTTAAATAAGAAAGGAATAGAAAAATGGAAAGAAAAATCACCTGGGAAAATTATGATGCAAAACAACTGGAGAAAATGGAAGAAATCAGCCGGGAGTATCGGGAATTTCTGGACCACGGCAAGACAGAGCGGGAGTGTATTGACACCATTGTGAATACCATTGAGGCGGAAGGGTATCGGGAACTGGAGAAACTGATGGAAGAAGGCGCCCGGATTCAGAAAGGGGATAAGGTTTACAGCGTATGCATGAACAAGTCCATCGTGATGTTTCAGATGGGCCACAGGCCGCTGACGGAAGGTATGAATATCCTGGGAGCACATATTGACAGCCCCAGACTGGATGTGAAGCAGAATCCTTTTTATGAGGACAGCGGGTTTGCCTATCTGGATACCCATTATTACGGCGGCGTGAAGAAATATCAGTGGGTTGCTCTGCCGCTGGCCATTCACGGCGTGGTGGTAAAAAAGGACGGTACCACAGTGGAACTGAATGTGGGCGAAAACGAAGATGACCCTGTATTCTTTGTGTCTGACCTGCTGATTCATCTGGCGGGTGAACAGCTGGAGAAGAAGGCTTCAAAAGTAATCGAGGGTGAAGCGCTGGATTTGATTGTGGGGAGCAGACCTGTTGTGATAAAGGCAGGTGAGAAGGAAAAAGAAGGGGATGAGCAGAAGGATAAGGCAAAAGAGGCCGTGAAAGCAGGCATTCTGGACATTCTGAAGGAGACCTACGATATTGAGGAAGAAGATTTTGTCTCTGCGGAGCTGGAGATTGTTCCCGCCGGAAAGGCAAGGGAAGCCGGATTTGACCGCAGTATGATTCTTGCCTATGGACAGGATGACAGAGTATGTGCATACACTTCCATGCGGGCCATGCTGGATGTAAAGGATACAGACAGGACAATCTGCTGCATTCTGGTAGACAAGGAAGAAATCGGCTCCGTCGGTGCAACGGGCATGCAGTCTCGTTTCTTCGAAAATGCGGTGGCGGAACTGATGAATTTAAGCGGCGAATACAGCGAACTGAACGTGCGCAGATGCCTTGCCCGCAGCTGTATGCTGTCCTCGGATGTCAGCGCAGGGTATGATCCTTCTTATGCTTCCTGCTTTGAGAAGAAAAATGCCGCTTATCTCGGAAAAGGCATGGTGTTCAATAAATTTACCGGATCCAGAGGAAAGTCCGGCTCCAATGATGCGAATGCAGAGTATATAGCTCATCTCCGCAAAGTCCTGGAAGACCGGGGAATTATGTACCAGACTGCCGAGCTGGGCAAGGTAGATGTGGGTGGCGGCGGAACCATCGCTTACATTCTGGCTCTGTACGGCATGAATGTGATTGACAGCGGAGTGGCAGTTCTGAATATGCACGCTCCCTGGGAAGCCACCAGTAAGGCTGACGTATACGAGACATATCGCGGCTATATGGCGTTTGCGGAAGGAGCATCAATGTAATGGACGGCGTAATGCCAAAATCAGATTATTATTTCGAACTGCCACAGGAGCTGATCGCCCAGGACCCGCTGGAGGACCGCTCGTCCTCCAGGCTTCTGGTGCTGGATAAACATACCGGGGCGGTATCTCATCGTGTGTTCCGGGACATTGGGGAATTTCTGCGGCCGGGTGACTGCCTGGTGCTGAACAATACCAAAGTCATTCCCGCCAGGCTTCTGGGCGTGCGGGCAGATACAGGCGCTCATGTGGAAGTGCTTCTGCTGAAACGGCAGGAAGGCAATGTCTGGGAGACGCTGGTAAAGCCCGGGAAAAAATGCCGTCCCGGGGCAAAGCTTTCCTTTGGGGAGGGACTGCTTGGGGCGGAAATTCTGGAAGTGACAGAAGAGGGAAATCGTCTGATTCGATTTGCATATGAAGGGATTTTCGAGGAAGTGCTGGACCGTCTGGGCGAAATGCCGCTTCCTCCCTATATCACCCATAAACTTCAGGACAAGAACCGTTATCAGACAGTATATGCCAGAGAGGAAGGGTCTGCGGCGGCGCCAACGGCGGGCCTTCACTTTACGCAGGAATTGCTGGCACAGCTTGAGGAAAAAGGAATCAGGATTGCTTTTGTCACACTCCATGTGGGGCTGGGAACCTTCCGACCGGTAAAGGAAGAGAATGTGCTGGATCACCATATGCATTCGGAATATTATCAGGTGCCGGAGGAAACAGCAACTCTCATAAACCGCACCAGAACGGAAGGCGGCCGCGTTATCTGTGTGGGAACCACCAGCTGCCGTACGCTTGAGAGCGCCGCCGATGAGAAGGGAGTCGTACAGGCCGGCAGTGGTGACACAGACATTTTTATCTATCCGGGCTACCGTTTTCGGGTTTTGGATGCTCTGATTACGAATTTCCATCTGCCGGAATCCACCCTGGTGATGCTGGTGTCAGCTCTGGCCGGCCGGGAGAACGTACTGAACGCTTATGCGGAGGCAGTCAGAGAGCAGTATCGTTTTTTCAGTTTCGGGGATGCTATGTTGGTGTTGTAGCATTAAAATCGTACTTTTGTAAAGTTAATAGGAGGATAGAGATGGCGCTTTCTGGTAAAAATGCCTGGACATGGGCTGGGGAACAAAATAATAGCGCGGTTACGGAAATTCTGCCTGCAAGTGATGGTGGAGATTTATTCCAGAAAAACGGTCGCCTTGCGGTTCCCTCCGGCCTGGTAGGCCCTTGCGGCATACCGAAAAGTGAATGGGGGTCGTCTCCATACCGGGTAGGGGACCATTCCATATGCAGGAGCGACAGCCGGGATTGCAGCCGGTGTCCCATGAATCCAAACAGATCAGAAAATGAAGAATAAGAAAGCCCCAGGAGAATCAAAGCTCCTGGGGTATTTTGTCCCATCATCACCGGTAAATGAAAGAATGGGACAGTCCATTTTTGAAAACGATGGAGCAGATGCGGCCGTCCATAATGGAGATGCTGTCAATGATTCCACGGAGGAATGTTTTCAAGACATCCGCATCCACAGACGATGCCAGGCGCTTATAATTGACATAGTTTCTCCCGGATAGGTTCTGCGATATGATGAACTCGCTGGCCCTCTGCACAAAGATTTCATCGGACACGGACTGGTTCCAGGTGTCCGGGTTTTCCATTCCTATCCGCTCATTGATGCCCTCCAGGTTCTCAATGAGCTTTTCTTTTTCAATGATGTATTCCTTTTCGGACATCGCATCATCGGAATAAAGGTAAAGGTTCGTCAGACGCTCCAGGGCGCGTTCTATCTTCTGCTTTTCCTTCCGGAGCCTTGAAAGTTCCGAATGCTGCTTTTTTTCGTCCTTTTTGATTTTGACCCCCTTCCCATACACGTCTCCAGATATTTTCCCGGATGCCAGGACAGAGTATAGGTCATTCAGTCCATCCGGTTCAATTCCCTTTACCTGGATGAAGGTATCACCGTAGAGGAGGCGCCTTTGCAATTCCTCCGGAGAGGATATTTCGGCAAAGCCACGCTGCGCGTTAAGCATATTCAGTATATAGTTAAAAACAAACTCCCCTACAATAGGATCAGAGATAGTTGGGCAGCCGCAGGCGGCAGGAGACTTCCGGCGTGTCGAGCAGGAGTATTTTGAATATTTCCATCCATCCCTTGTCACGTTGCCTGGAGAGCTGTTCATAGGCTTTTTGCAGGCATTACAATACATGAGGCCGCCGAACACATGAACATGTTTTGATTCGTGTTTCCTCTGGTGGATTTTGTACTGTTCTGCCTGGGAATCAAGGATAGCAATTACATGCTCTTTCTGCTCCCGGCTTATCATCGCCGGGTGATGGTCCTGGACGGTTATCCATTCTGATTTATCCTTCTTTTTCTGGCGATTCCCTTCCTTTAGCCGGTTGTACTGGTAATCTCCGCAATAGAACACATTCCGCAGGATGATTAGGAGAGTAGTGGCAGACCATTGATTTCCGGCACGAGAGAACAGCTGGCGTTCATTAAGGATTCTGGCCACGCAGATCAGTGAACGATGCTCCTCATAAAGATTGTGCATCATTTCCACAACGGATTTCTCTGGCTCATTGAAAGAAAACTCCCCGGTCTGGATGTCATAATTATACCCATACGGAACACGGCCACCATTCCACAGACCGTTATTTGCCCTGGAAATCATGGTAGCGGTCACGCGCTCTGATGTCATGTTGCGCTCCAGCTCCGCAAAGACCAGGATGATTTTGAGCATGGCCTCTCCCATAGCGGTAGAGGTATCAAACTGTTCATTCTTGCTTACAAAAATGACGCCAAGCTCTTTCAGCTCATTGTACATGGAGGCAAAGTCCAGAAGGTTCCGGGAGATGCGGTCTATCTTCCAGACAAGGAGATGCGTGAAAACTCCCTGCCGGATCTGGGACATCATCTCCTGGAATTTTGGCCGGTCAGTATTTTTTCCGGAGTAGCCTGCATCCTCGAATATCACATAATCGTCTGTATTCAGAAGGAGTGACGCATACGCAATCAAGTCTTTTTTCTGCATTGGCAGAGAATCCTTATCTACCTGGTATAGGGTGGAGACGCGGACATAGATAGCCACACGCACCTTGCTACGCTCCATCAATGCCTTTACTTTCTTATAAGCCATAAGGAATACCTCCCCAAAAAGAAAAGCCCCTAAATGGGGCTTGTGTGCTATATCGCAGCCTGCCGCTGGCAAGCGAACTGTGACAGGAACCGGGTTTCCGCCTGGCTTATCCTGGAGTTTATCTCCCCGATTCTTCTGTCCCTGGACATGAGCAGCAGCTCCCGACACTCTTTTGTTGTGAATAGATGGCACTGGTAAATACCAGGAATAAAAGCCTTGCGGCAGATGGTTAGGAGTTCTTTTTCTGATATGCCGCATCTGCAGCAGAGGTCAAAAATTTTATTCACAATACCGGCATCTACAGAGGCAGTCGTTCTCCAGCTACGGAAATTGCCCTGCTGGTAATATAGCAGGCGCTCTATACTGTCAAAGCCGTTTAAGTCGGAATAGAACGCCATACAGTAATAAGCAACCGCTATCCGCAGGCTCCCTTCCAGCTCCACGAACCGGCCCTGGCGCACACGGGTATCCCGGAGCAGGCGATAATTCCCGGTTCTCAAATACAATTCTACTTCCAGAGTGAGGCTATCCCACCGCATATCATTCCCGGTACCGTCCCCAGGAATAGGACGCATATAATCTGGCAACATAATCTACCTCCATCTTTTAATTCTGCCTTTTTCGGAATCGGTCTATCCTAATAATCTTTTTTCCTCTTCTTGACGGCGCATTTCAGCATCATAGGCCGCCCTAAGAGAGCCTAAGACAATCTCTTTTGCATAATCCGGAATGGAGCGGAACATTGCAAGCAGTTCAATTTCTTCTGGAGAGCTGCATTGCTTTTTATAGTTATCTGGAGAAACATATTCTTTGCCATTAAGAAGAAAATCAACAGATACACCAAAGTGATTTGAAAAATCCATAAGTATTTTTGAGTTTACCGTGGCTCCATCTCTCCATCTCTGTACATTTCCTGGGCTCAATTCAAGCTGTTTCATTAGAGGGGTGAGCTTTTCCCCTCTCTGTTCACATAATTGCAAAACATTATCTAAAAAAGACACAGCATCACTCTCCTAAATTAAAATACGCCATAAGGTATTAGATTATTGACAAATACCTTATAGTGAGTTATGATATATATGCGAGATACATTTGTGCGATTTATATTCCACGACAAACGGCACATCTGTATAAACGCTCTGAATTGCGTTACAAAGGGCAGAGCGCACATATTCATTTTAACAATGTATCGTTAAAATGTAAAGTCAAAATGTAACGCACATCATAGCAAAGGAGGTAAGAGAGATGGAGAAAAAGCTAACTCCCTGGTGCGAGAACGTAAAAATTGCCATGATTGAACGCGAATTGAGCGTACAAGATTTGGCGGATGCTATTGGGATGTCGCGTGTATATACATCGGCACTTATCAATGGCAGAGTCCAATCCGAAGCGACCATGAAGCTCATAAGCGATACGTTGAACATCGAAAGCCCGGAAAAGAGAAAATCTGATTCCTGGTGCAAGAGTGTGAGGATAGCTATGGTAAAGCGCGGATGGAGTGTGCTGGATTTGGCAAAAGCGGCAAACATGAGCAAGGGCCATACATCGGCGATAATCAATGGCAGAGTGCAATCTTCCCAGGCAGTAAGAACCATAAGCGATGTACTGAACATTGACGCAGCCGCTCTTTCCTCGGATGCTACTTAGATTATAAGCCGAAAGGACGGTGAATGACATGGGGAATGGCCCTATGAAAGACAATGATAATGTGTACTTTCTTGCCAGGAAAAAGGCGGCAGCATACAACGAGAGGCTATACAGCAGGGAAGGGGCGGCGGAACTGCTGGGAGTGTCCGTATCAACGCTGGCCGACTATGAGCTGGGGAATACAAAGGTGGTTCCGGTGGATAAAGTGGTGCTTATGGCGGACCTCTATAACTGTCCGGAATTGAAATACAGCTATTGCAAGAATGAGTGTCCAATCGGAAAGCTGATGCCGATGGCAACGCAGGCAAAGAACCTGGAGGGAATCGCGCTTCGGCTTATCCGGGAGTTTGACGCCGATAAACTGAAAAACATTCAGAAGGACCTAATTGAGATTACAGAGGACGGTGTTGTAGACGATACAGAGAAACCGGCTCTGAAATCAATCATGGAGAGGCTGGACCAGATGGCGATTGCCATCAGTGAGCTAAAGATAGCAGGTGAAAAGGCACTGAAAGGTTGAGGGATGGTTATGGATGCTGCCAAGTTGAGGGAGATTCTGAAAACGCAATATGGAATAAAAGATGATAGCGAGTTCAACACGGCAGTTGAAAAGTCATCTGGAGTAAACCTGGGGCTGTTCACTATGCCGCTGATGGAAAGGAGCAGGGATGGACGCAAGAAAACAGAGACGGCTATTGCGTAGAGTGAAGCTGGCGGCTATTGCAGCTGCTACCGTCTATACATCAATCGGAATAAGGATGATTGTAACGGATGCAGGAGAAGGGATAAAACCGGATTCGGTCATAAGTACAGCAGCAGTCACCGAAGCAGGCATCCGGGAATTTTCCGGGAGAGAAGCAAGCCAGGGAGCAAAAGTCCTGGCACCGGAACCGGAAACCGAACAATCCTCTGAATGGGATGCGGAAGATTCTTATCTGCTGGCAAAGCTGGCGATGGCGGAGGCGGAAGGTGAGGATACCGAAGGTAAAGCACTGGTTATCCTGGTGGTTCTGAACCGGGTACGGAGCGAAGGGTTCCCGGACACGGTGGAGGATGTCATCATGGAGGAACATAACGGAGTCCGCCAGTTCAGCGTCACCAAGGAGGGAGGCCGGTGGTATAAGGTGGAACCGGACGAGGACTGCTACAAGGCGCTGGAGCTGGTAACGTTGGAAGACTGGGATGAATCCGAAGGGGCGCTGTATTTTGAAAGCCGGAGTGATTCTACCTGGCACCAGAATCATTTGCAGTTCCTTTTCCAACATGGGAAACATTATTTCTACAAGGAGGGATGACATTGCGGAAAGTAAAGCGGTTCATATACCGGGAATGGATATGGATAACGCTGGGAATCATCCTCACACGGTTTGCTGCTGAATACGCATACCAGGAGCGCGGATACATGGCATACGGAGGGGAATGGCTGGTGCTGCCGGTTCTGCTGATGGCAGTAAACACGGCAAGGGACATCGCCAGCATCGTGATAGTGACATTTGAAGGAGAGGAGGATGCGGATGCCAGAAGAATTGAAGCGGATCACCGAAGGGTTCCGGGAAACCGCAGGCGGAGTGACGGACAGCGAAGCAGATGAAATATTTCGGTTTTGCCTCCGGAAAATGGAGATATGCGGCATTGAGAACCAGGAGGAATATCTGCCGCGCCTATTCCGGGATGAAGTAAAGAATTTCATCATACGCAGAGGAATAAACGCCATCACCGCATTAAGAAGAATGGGGGTGGCAGTCAGTGTGTGAGATATGCGGACAGATTCCGTGCCATCCGAGATGCCCGAACGCGGAGGAGCCGGATGGTAAATGCACTTGTATCAAGTGCGGGTATGGAATCATGGAGGATGATGAATACCTGGAGACAGCAGAAGGCCCGGTCTGTATGGAGTGCCTGGATGACATGTCTACCAGGGAATTGATAGAAATATGCGGCGAACAGCTGCAAAAAGCATGAAGGAGGATAGTAATATGGCAGGACAGCAGCAGAGGCAGGCACCGGCACAGCAGGGCCAGCAAGGGGAAGGACAGCGGCCTAAGAGTTCAGCTGTACTTGTGAAAGAGATTATCTCCAGGGATACTTGCAAGAAGAAATTCGCGGAAATCCTGGGGCAGAAAGCGCCACAGTTTCTTGCATCATTAACGAACGTAGTCTCCGGGAGCGCACAGCTGAAAAGGGCAGACCCTAATTCCATTGTATCAGCGGCTTTTGTGGCGGCAACATACGATCTGCCGATTGACAGCAACCTGGGATTTGCGGCAATCGTTCCTTACAACAACAGCAAATACAATCCGCAGACCAAGAAGTATGAGGACCACATGGAGGCCCAGTTCCAGATGATGTACAAAGGATTCATCCAGCTGGCAATCCGTTCCGGGTACTATGAGAGGATGAATTACGCTGTAGTGTATGAGGATGAACTTGTTTCCTATAACCCCATCACCGGAGAGATTGTATTCGTGACGGACTTCTCTAAATGTACGCAGAGGGATGAAGGGCAGACGGATAAGGTGGTCGGATACTATGCGTGGTTCCGCTTAAAGACCGGGTACAGCCAGGAACTGTACATGTCGAAGAAAGCAGTTGATAACCATGCCAGGAAGTATTCCCAGGCATACCGGAGCGATTTGAACAAAGGGAAGAAAAACAGCAAGTGGACTACTGATTTTGAGGCTATGGCTCTAAAGACGGTCATCAAGCTCCTGCTTTCCAAATGGGGTATCTTATCTGTTGATATGCAGAGAGCTATCCAGGATGACCAAAAGACATTTGACGAAGAGGGAGAGGCATCATACGGCGATAACCAGCCGGACGCAATCGAGGCGGAGAATGTGTTCGAGCTGCCGGGGCCGGATGCTGGACAGCAGAAGGATGAACAGCCGGAGAGCGCGGAAGGCATGGCAGAAACCGGGACGGATGCAGCAGATGAAGGAGGATATGTAGACCCGGACGAAGTGGATGCTTTCATGGAAAGCATGGGTTTAGAGGAGTTACCGTTTAAGTAAGGAGGGAAAGACATTGGAATTATCGGCAAATAATTATTACAGTGCGGAAGCGAACCAGGAATATATGAGCGTGTCGCAGTACAAGGATTTTGCTGGGACATACGGAAAGCTGGGATGCGAATACGGAGCGATGGAAAAACTGGCCGGACGCTGGGAGGAAAAGAAAACAACTGCCCTTCTGGTGGGGAGCTATGTGGATTCTTATTTTGAGGGGAGCCTGGACAAATTCAAGGCGGAGAATCCGGAGATTTTCAAAAAGACCGGGGACAAAGGTCTGAAAGCAGAATATCTGAAAGCAGATGACATCATCCGGAGGATAGAGCGCGATCAGTTCTTTATGATGTGCCTCTCTGGAGAAAAGCAGGTAGTTATGACCGGTGAGCTGTTTGGAGCAAAATGGAAGATAAAAATAGATTCCTACATCGCGGATAAGGTCATTGTTGACTTGAAGGTCATGTCATCTATCACGAAGCATGAGTATGTGCGTGATGTAGGGTACCTGGACTTTATCCGGTATTGGGGATATGACATCCAGGGAGCAATCTACCAGGAGATTGTCCGCCAGAATACCGGAAAGCGCCTGCCCTTCTACATAGCGGCGGCAAGCAAGGAAGAGGAAACCAACATCGAGGTCATTCATGTGACGGACAATTTCCTCAAAGATGCTATGTCAATGGTGGAGGCGGCTATGCCCAGGATTCTCCAGGTGAAGAGCGGAGAGGTAAAGCCAGACCGATGTGAGAATTGCGATTGCTGCAGGAGTACGAAGGTTTTACGGAATCCGATCACGATTTTAGACCTGGTAAAGGATATTTGAAACCGAGAACGGCAGATTGGCGGTGATGCAAGTATGGCATGGATAAGCGTCCACGAACAGGTAATAGGGGGTAAACTCAGAAACCTGGCAAAAGAAATCGGATGCTCCCAAAATGAAGCGTTGGGTCTGCTCATACGCCTATGGCTCTGGGGGATTAACAATGCCAATAAGGAAGGATTCATTGTCGGGGCTGATAAAGCAGATGTGGCGGATGTTCTGAATATTGGCATTGATAAGAGATATGACCCAGAGATAGTTGTAGAGGCGATGATAAATACTGGATGGATAGATATTGCAAATGGTTTATATATCCATGATTGGGAAGAATGGCAGGAACAATGGTATAAAGCAATCGGATTGAGGGAGAGGGACGCTGCCAGAAAGCGTGAGGAGAGGAAACGGTCAAGGCTCCAGAACGATGCAGGAAGGAGAACGGATTCCATCTCCCAGGAACCGGAACCGGAACCGGCGGCAGCTCCATCACCGGAAACCGAGGATTCCCCTATACCAGAAAATCCGGAAAAACCGAAAAAGACAGCAGCAGAAGAACGTACTCCTGCATTTGAGGAGTTCTGGAAGGTATACCCACGCAAGGAAGGAAAAGGCGAGGCATACAAGAAGTACAAGGCGCGGCTCAAAGATGGGTACAGCGAAGCGGAGCTTCTGGAGGCGGCTACGAATTATGCCAGCCGGTGCGCGAGGGAACGGACGGAAAAGAAATATATCAAGATGGCTAAGACCTTCCTAAGTGATACCCTGCCGTTTGTGGACTACATTAAAAAGCAATCGCAAAGTGAAGCAAAACAAGAGCAGACGGATGGAGCGAATCCGTTTGGGAAATTCCTTAAAGGTTAGGAGGCGGATAACGTGAAGGAATTGGAAGGGATCGCCGCCGGTGTATTCATGGAGGCGGCACAGAAAGCAGGTGAGGCGGAAAGCAGTACCGGAGACTATACCGACGGTGATGGCCTTCTGCATTGCGGCAAGTGCCACAAGCCGAAGGAGAAAGTGCTGGAGTTCCCTGGGTACCTGGACAGAAACGGAACCAGGCGCAAGATGAAGGTACGCTGTATGTGTGACTGTGAGACAGCGGCCAGGGAAAAAATGGCCCGGAGGGAAAAGGAAAGGGAGGAGATGCAGCAGCTACAGAGGCTCCGGGATTCCAGCCTTATTGAAAGCAGGCTCCGGGAGGCAAGGTTATCCTCTTTCGTCAAGACCAGGGACAATCAGAATCTTTACAAGATGGCGCAGCGGTATGTGGAAAAGTTCGAGGACATGTACAAAAAGAGCCAGGGGATTCTCTTCTGGGGGACGGTGGGAACCGGAAAGAGCTTTACCGCCGCCTGCATCGCGAATGAACTGTTAGACCGGAGGATTCCGGTCATAATGACCTCTTTCGTGAAGATTCTCCAAAACATCCAGGGCGGCAGCGTGGACGAGGCGCAGTACATAGCACAGCTGAACCGGGCAAAGTTACTGATTATTGATGACCTGGGGACAGAGCGCAACACGGACTATGCCCTGGAGAAGGTCTACAACGTGATAGACAGCCGGTATCTATCCGGAAAGCCTCTGATTCTCACAACGAATCTGACGCTCACGGAGATGCAGGAGGCGCAGGACACCAGGTTCAAGAGGATATATGACCGGATCTTTGAAATGTGCTATCCCTTCCGGGTGTATGGAGATTCCTGGAGGATGGGGCAGGCGGCGCAGAGGTTCGAGGACATGAGGAGCATACTGGAGGGATGATATGGCAGATGCAGTGGAATTAAAGATTTATAACCAGGAGGACCGGCTTTCGGTGGCGGCTATTCTGATTAAGAACGGCTACACGGTGAGCCAGGGGAAAAGGCAGAGGACAGCCACCGGCAAGACGATGGACTATTTCCTCAAAGTATCAGAGGATGGAGACAATGCTGATACATCGAAGTAGGAGGTACTGATTTGGACAAAGTGAAATTTACAGTCCTGGGAGAGCCGAAGGGGAAAGGCAGGCCACGCTTCAGCACACAGACCGGAAGAGCGTTCACACCGAAGCAGACGGTCAACTATGAGACGCTGGTACATACGGAGTACATGGTACAGTGCAAGGGGTTCCGGTTCCCGGATGAAGCGATGCTGGACATGAGGATTCTGGCATACTACTCCATACCGAAAAGCGGAAGTAAGGCTGAGAAGGCTAAAAAGCTGGCAAACATCATCCGCCCGACTAAAAAACCGGATATGGATAATGTGGTGAAGATGGTGGCGGATGCGCTCAACCAGGTAGCATACAAGGATGATACGCAGATTGTAGACTGCCAGGTCCGGAAATTCTATTCTGAACAGCCCCGGATTGAGGTTATCATCCAGGAAGTCAAGAAAGGAAATGTGGAGGAATGACGGCAACTAAGGTAGTGCTGATTATCCTGGTGGTGGTGTTCGGCATCGGGGTAGTGGCAGAAAAGAATGAAAAGGTGGCATACCGGCTACTCGCTGGTTTGGCAATATGTATCGCAGGGCTTGTGGCTTTGCAAATATTCAGTTAAGGAGGATGACACATGGCACAGAATGAAATCCCGATGGTGGAGGGAGAAGTTGTAGCAGAAGGAACGGAGGGGGCGGTGCTGGCTCCGGTCAAGGCGGAGATGGAGTTCCGGCTGATAAACCCCACGGAGGGCGGATTCTTAAAGCGTATCGAATGGAACCGCGCCGAGCTGGAGGCGGCAGTCAAGGAAAAGGTGGCACAGTACGAGGGCGTCACCTACACGGACGATACCATCCAGGCAGCAAAGGCAGACCGCGCCGAGCTGAATAAGCTGAAAACCGCCATTGAGGACCGGCGGAAGATTGTGAAAAAGGTAATCAATGAGCCGTACACGGTATTTGAGAAGGAGCTGAAAGGCATCCTGGCGCTCATTGACAAACCGGTAGGCATCATCGACACGCAGATCAAGGACTATGAGAACCAGAAGAAGGAGGAGAAAAAGGAGAAAATCCGGGAGGCGTATTCTGCAGCAATCGGAGAACTGGAGAAGGTAATTGCGTTTGAGAGGCTGTTCGACCCCAGGTACCTCAATACCACATTCTCCCTTCCGAAAGCCATAGCAGACATCCAGGGCAAGATTGAAAAGGTTAAGACAGACCTCCAGACCATTGATGAAATGTGTTCTGACTATAAGACCAACGCCCAGGATATTTATCTGAAAACCCTGGACTTGTCTAAGGCGATGGCAGAGGAAAAGCGCCTGCGCGATCTGAAAGAGAAGATGGAGGCAGACAAGAGGGCAAGGGAGGAGGCAGAGCGCCGAAGGATTGAGCAGGAGGAGGCCAGACGCCAGGAGCTTGCCAGGAGGCAGGCAGAGGAGGCGAAACGCCGGGAGGCAGAGAGGCAGGCTGCACAGGAGAGGGCAGCTGCCCAGGCGGCCCAGGCATCCCAGGAGGAACCGGAACATGATAACGGAAATTCCCAGGCTGTGAACGTTTTTAGCGCTTCTGATAACGGAAAAGGCCAAAATGTTCCGGAAAATGCCCCGAATAATACGGGAAATACCAAAATCGTTCCGGAAAACGCCCCGGATGCCACGGTAAAGAGATACCGCGCTACCTTCTGGTGCGAGGGTACCCTGGAGGAGATAAAAGCCCTGGGGACGTACATGAGGGAACACAATATCAAGTACGGAAAGGTGGGAAAGTAGATGGAAAAAGGGTTTGACGAGAAGCTGACGCTGGATAGCGATACATTCAGCGGAATGAGCCGGGATTACAATTTCGTACTCCAGAGGCTTTTGGAGACAATGAGGGATAGGGACTGTGACGAAGGTTCCATAACTCTGAATCTGAAAATCTCCCTCAAATCAGAGTATATCCCGAACTATGACCCGAACGTCCAGGGAGAGAGCCGGGAGGTCAAGAAGCCGAAGTTCGAGCATAAGATTTCGTCCTCTGTAAAAATCACAGACGAGAAGAAAGGTACCCTGGACACGGAGATGGAGCTTGCCATGGATGACGATACCGGGATGTATGTACTCCGGCCCATCGTGAACACGCAGCAGAGGAGCTTCTTTGATGATGACATGAGGGGGCAGTTCTCCGGATCAGATGAACCGGATACAGAGGCAGAGGGGGAGGACAGCGGAACGCCTGCCCTTCCCGGAAGGAAAGTCCTGGGACTTCCGGGGCCGGATGTGATAGATGGGGAGTTTAAGGAAGTGGACGCAGAAGGCACGGAAAGCCCGGATTCGGGCGGTACCGGAGAGGATAATATTTCTTCTATGGGCGGTGAAGAAAACGCTCCATTGGACGCTACCGACGCCTTATTTGAGGATGGAGAGGGCATGGAGGGTGGCGATGGACACATTCCGTTCAGTGACGATGACGGAGATGATTATGAAGATGATGGATACGGCTATGAAGAGCCGGGAGAGGAGGATTGAACATGGATATGAACAAGAGGATGTGGAACAGACACAAGAAAGCGCTTCTGGATGGAGTAAGGAATGCCACTGATTCAGACATGCAGGCAAGGTTCACGGAGCTGCTGGTCAATATGGTGGAGCAGGAAGTCATGGCGGCTACCGGCGAGGTTGACGCCGCCGCAGAAAAATCCGGTGGGATTTGCGCGGTGCAGATTACGGTGGAAAATGCTGGAAAGAGCAGTGAGGAGATGCAGAAGGACTTCCAGGAGATTACAGAGGCGGCTATGCCGATGCTGGAGTATCTGAATAAGCATTATGACCCCCACGCATCAGCTGTTATCACAGAGGGAAGGGTGACAATCGTTAGGGATGAAATCAGCTGCCCTTTACCGGTTAGAGATTAAGGAGGATTGAATCATGGGATTGAGAAGTTTGGCCAGAACTGTAGCAGCAAACAAGAGCTATCGGCAGAGCGGTACTACGGACATGTTCGATTATTTCTTCACTAAGGCGTGGAGGGAGAATGGGCATCCGGCATCCGGAGCGGACCGGCCTACCAAAAAGCGGAGACGCGGCAGAAAGTAGATCAGAGGGCGGCGCGGTTTCTTCCGGGAGCCGCGCTGCATGAAAGGAGAAAAGATGGATAAGAGCAGGAACAAAGGCCAGGACACAAGGAACATTCCGGACGGACCGGCAGACGGCATCAGCCTGGATGTGCAGAGTACACATACGAGGTTCCGGGGGAAAGGCGATCAGCGGAGGATGGCAAAGCAGATGGTTGTCCCCGGGAACATCAAGGCCAGCGTGGAGCTGGGGGTTGTGTCCATATCGGACCGGGTGCATGACATCATGCTGACCGTGAGGATTGAGGATATGTCTGCGGTGATGGCCGGTGCATACGAGATGGCGAGAAGGGCAGAGGCGGAAGGGAGTGCGGACGGTGAAAAAGAGGACCAGGTACATAAAGGTCTACGAGAGGATTCTCCTGGAGGAGAAGAAACTCCTGGAGGAGCTTGCGAAAATACCGGTGGACGGCAGGAGGACGGCTCCGGTCAATGCCAGGAAAGCATTTAAGCTCATATCGGATATGTGCTACCAGCTGGCCCAGGAGTGCAACGTACTGGTGAGCTATCCACAGAAAGCAATCGCAGGGAAGAAAGTTGACCTGGGGGGGATGCTCATATTGCTGCCAAACTGTAAGCTGGTGACGATTGAGGAGTTGAAAGAGATTGAGGATAGGAGGTACTGATATGTCAAGAGGGAATTTTGGAAGGTGTGCCGGATGCGGCGCACAGATCATCTGGATAAAGACGAAAGCCGGGAAGAACATGCCGTGCAATACGTTGCTGGTGGACTACAAGGCGGATGGAGGCAAGGATAAAATCGTTCTCCAGACCGGGGAAGTGGTCTCCGGTACCATCGTTTCATCCCAGGATAACCCGGATGGTTCCGGTTATACATCGCATTTTGCCACCTGCAGCAACGCGAAGAATTTCAGACGCAGGAGGTAGGGCAAAGAAAAAAGGTCATACCGCTGTGCAGCACAACCCCATTCCTCTATAACATCAACTACCCCTATTATAGGGGGGTTATCAGAGGAATGTCAAGGAGGTAATTGCACATGGGAAAATCACAAGGCAGGCCGGTACGATATGAGTTCACCGAGGAGAATATAAATGTCATAGCGGCGATTGCTGCCGAGAAAGGGATTGAAGCGTACAAAGAGGAGCATAGGAAAGAGGAGGCGGAGCGCCAGAGCAGGGTACAGAACAATGCCAAAGCCCTGCTTACGAATTACCGGCGGTTCAAGGACTACATAGAGAACGCGGAGTATGACATGGACACGACTTCCGATGATTCTCTGAAAGATATGCTGTCACTGATGCAGGGGTATTTCAAAGACAGCGACCTTAAAGTATTGAGCATAGAGAAGGGCAAGGCTAAGACAAAGATGATTATGAGCCATGTGGACACTATGCTGGATGTATATAAAAAACAATGCGAAATAGCGGCAGACCCAGAGGAAATGAGAAGATATAGGGTAATCAAGGGGCTTTACCTGGATGCGGAGCCTAAGACTGCGGTGGATATAGCGGAGGAGGAACATATCACGGAGAGAACCGTGTTCCGGGACGTGAAAGCTGCCTGCAAGCGTCTGGCGATACTGTTTTTCGGGATCTATGGATTCCGGTATTAGCGGTGTCAAAAAGATGTCATTGATATTTCAGTAGCCAGGTTTTAATATGGTATCAGCCGAAAACCCCAATGTCATGCTCATTTTGTGAGAGTAACCATGTGTTTTCCCTCCAGACCAGGGCGGTGCAATATCCGCTCCGGCATCGGAAAAACGGTTATAAGGCAGAGTTTATACTCGATGGAAAGCAGCCGCCGCCTGGCTGCTTTTCGTTTGCGTAAAACCTGATAGAATATTTCTAAAGTATATTGACTTTTGACCGTCAAAATAGTATAATTAAGACAGTCAAAAGCGAGGTGATGAAATGACTAAGAAAATTGGTCGCCCCACAGATAACCCTAAGCCTTATAAAATAACTGTTCGGTTGGATGAGAAATCAAAAAAAATTTTGGATTCTTATTGTGAAAACAATGGAACAAATCAGATGGAGGCAGTAAGAAGGGCTATAGAAAAATTGGCGACCGAAGACTAAGAAAGGGAAAGAGCATTGCTCCACTACCAATGAAATCAATGCTCTCTCGAGAAGTTGCCTTCCGTGAAATATTCTATCATGGCGAGGGACTTCTTTCAAGAACAATTTGAGAGGAGATTATTTCTATGACAGAGGAAATGAAGAAAGGGTTAGACAAAGTTTTTGAATGGTATCTTGCAGAAGAATGTGAAGGGCCGGACACGGAAGATGTGCAGGCGGCATTTGATAAGTACGAAGAGACGCTGGAGCAGGCCATCAAGGCGAAAAATGCAGCCAGTACCGATTTGCTGGGTGCGGTATGCACCTATGGGGAGCAGAGGGAACGCAAGGGTTTCAAGGATGGGTTCAGCATCGCATTCCAGATATTTAGTGATATGCAGGGAAGAAAGACCGGCATGGAAAGGAGACACGCATGATGGAAGAATTGAAGGTTATAGAGAATGATTTAGTTCCGGTGTATGAAACTAATACAGGTGAAAAGGTTGTATATGGCACGGAGCTTCATACAGTGCTGGGAGTGAAAAGTAATTATCGGGAATGGGCAAAGCGCAGGTTGAAGGATATTGATGCATTGGAAAATGAGGATTTTGAAGGTGTCGAAATTTCGACGCCTTCCGGACAGGCCAGAAAAGACCACATCATCAAGCTGGACATTGCCAAAGAGATGGCCATGCTGGAGCGAAACGAGAAAGGTAAGCAGGTGCGCAGGTACTTTATCCAGGTGGAGAGAAAGTATAAAGAGGTTCAGAGGCTTGCTGCGGATAAGGTGGCAGAGGTCTTAGACCACTTAGACCAGCAGGTCTTGGACTTCCTGGACCAGCAGGCCAAAATGCAGAAGCGGTTCATGGAGAGCCAGCTGGAGGTCAACCGGGAGGTAATGGAACGCTTGAATGCACTGGAAGGCAGAAGACAGGACGGCCCGTCCTCTGTTATAAGAGTGAATCCGTTTTCCCTGGGAATGACGGATGTCAGTGAGAGAATGAAAAAGCTGAATCATCTGATTGACCAAACATCGGATTTATGCAATCTGGACAGGAATAAAACTTTGCACTATATGTACCTGACAGTGCAGGAGAAAGCACATGTAAATTTCAAATCGTATCTGGATGTGCTTCAATCTGAAATGGAAGATGATGGTTTATGCAATCTCCATGTGATTTGTAAAGTTGACCGATTATATGATATGGCAGTAGAAATGAACGAGGATGTAATCGAAAGGAAGAGGATTTATGGATAATCGGATAATAAAGCAAGGACAAAGGATATGTCTGCTAGACTTGAATTATACGCTGGTATCAAACCAGATGGACACGCGGATGCTCCGGCCGTTCTCCAGGAGGATGGAGGGCGAGGAGTACCGGATGGACTTGATAGATGCCATCAAGGGCGATTATGTCATCATCATTACGGCCAGGCCGGACTACCAGAGGGTGCAGACGATGCAGAACGTCCTCAAAAAGACCGGATGGGAACCGGTGGAAGTCTATTTCAATGACATCAATGCGGAGCCGCATGTGTTCAAGGAATCCGCGCTCAAAAGGTTCATCTTCCCTAAGTACGGCACGGACGGATCACTGTTCTATGCGGTGGAGAGCAATCCTAAGACCAGAGCGATGTATAAGAAATACGGCATCCACGCAGAGCCGTATTCGGAGTTCATAAAGAAGGTAGGGGTGGACGGAAAGGTTGCACCGGCGGAGCCGGAGATGCAGCAGCTCTCCCTATTTGACTAAGGCGTCATAACTGCATACAGATTATTAGGCGGCATGTTCCTTCCTGGGATGTGCCGCTTTTTAATGCAAATAACGAAGAAAGGAAGGGAAACGGATGGAAACACAGACAATGAGGGTGGCAGAGATTGTACCGGCGGTATATAATCCCAGGGTAACACTGACGGAAAAGGATTTTGAGTACCAGGCACTAAAGGCAAGCATTGACGAGTTCGGGCTGGTGGTTCCTCTGATTGTGAACCGGCAGACCGGGAACCTGGTGAGTGGACACCAGAGGCTCAATGTCATGCTGGCAAAAGGCGTGGAGGAGACGGAGGTTGTCATCGTGGACATGGAGCCGAAAAAGGAAATGGCTCTCTGCATCGCCATGAACAAGATAACCGGCGAGTGGGACTATGGAAAGCTGGCAGACATCATGGAGGAGCTGCGGGATGCGGAAGGGATTGACACAACGACCACCGGATTCTCCGATCACGACATCGCGGAGCTTCTGGGGGAGCTGGATGCAGCGGCAGAGGACATCCCGGACGTGGAGGGCGTGGCGAAGAAGGACGATGATACGGAGGGAATCCCCTGCATCGTGGGCGAATATAAATTCCGGATTCCGGATGGGCCGTACAAGGATATGATGGCAGACATCCGGGAGAAGGTCGGGTTCTCTAAGGAGATGGTAGAGGGAGAAATGAAAAGGAGGCTGATGGGATGAAGATAGAAACTCTGAATATAGCAGACATCCGGGCAAGCTCTTTCAATCCGCGCATCACACTGGAGAAGGGTTCCAGGGAGTATGAGGCGATAGCGGCCAGCATAAGGGAATTTGGGTTCGTGGAGCCGCTGGTGGCGAACAGCCATAACATGTGCTGCCTGGGAGGGCATCAGCGCTTATCCGTGCTGAAGGATATGGGCGTGGAGTCCGTGGAATGCGTGATGGTGGAGGAGCCGGACCAGGCCAGGGAGAAGGCTTTATGCGTTGCCCTTAATAGGATAAAGGGCGAATGGGATATGGATATGCTGGCGGCCCTGCTCCAGGACGAGGCCGTTTTCTCTCTTCCTACCGGTTTTGAGGAGGGCGAGGTAGACCTGGAGCGGATGCTGGAGGATGTGGAGCCGCCCGAACTTTCGGAGGAGGAACCGGAGGAGGCGGAGGAGCCTGCCGGTCCGGAGGGTACCACAGTAGTAAAGATTGGCAATTTCAAGTTCAAGATCACCATATCGGAGTACCAGGGTATGTTAAATACCATCCGAGACGCCGGTATTTTCGATTCTAAGGCGATTTCTGATGAAATTAAGAGGAGGATACTTAATGGTTAAATTAGTCCCTATTGGCGACGTGAGGGCGTCAGAATACAATCCAAGAAAGAATGATGAAAAGCGCCTGGCACTCACAGAAATGTCTCTGCGAAAGCTGGGCTTTTTGCTGCCTATCTATGCGGATAAGGACGGCGAGATATTATCCGGGCATCAGCGCCATCTGGTGGCGGAGCGCATGGGCTTTGACAAGATACCGGTCCAGTATGTAGACCAGGAGGATTTGAACAGCAGAAAGGCACTCAACGTACTGTTCAACCGGGCAACAAATGACCTCCAGAAGCAGGACACATGTACGAAGATTAAGAAGCGCCTCTATAACATGGACGTAGACGGCATGTGCGCGGGCCTTCCGGACATCGAGCCTGGGAGCGAGGCATCCTATCCGTGCGTGTACGCTTGCAGGCGGATTGATACCGTGCAGCTGGCAAAGAAGAACCACCGGGATTTCGATTCCCACATGAAAGCCCTGGCAAAGGCGCTGGAGAAAAAGACCGGGAGCCTTATGCCGGTAGTCATCGGCCCGGACATGGATGTGGTGAACGGGATCGGCAGGCTCCAGGTGGCGGCGGAGGCCGGAAAGAAGTTCATCCAGTGCGTGGAAGTGACGGAGGCCCAGAGGGAGTTCGCGTCCGCGATGCTGAACCTATTATCAATGGACTTCTCTATGGAATCCGAATATGCGGACGTACTCCGGTACAATTCCTTTATGAGGGAGCGCAACACCAGGGAGACGGATGCGGAGGGCAACTGCGCCCTGGGGGACGGATTTTTCAAGGGGGTATTCCCGAACAACAACGGCAGGGACTTTTTCAAGCTGGAGGGCGATGTCTTAAAAGCCTGGACCGGACGGTATGGGGATAAGATTGTGGATTTCGGCGCTGGAAAGCTGAACAACACCAGGACGCTCCGGGCCGCAGGCGTGTACGTCTCTGCATTTGAGCCTTATTTTGTCACTACTGGCGATGAAATACACAAGCAAAAGAGCCTGGAGATAGCGGAGCGGTTCCTGGAGGAGGTAGGGAGCGGCGTGGAGTACACATCGGTATTCATATCCTCTGTTTTCAATTCCGTGCCGTTCATGGAGGACAGAAAGAAGATAGCGGCCATCGCGGCTGCGCTCTGCTATCCGAAGGGCCAGGTGGTATGCTGGTGCCAGAGCAACGAGGCGCACCAGTTCACGGCCACGAAGAAAAAATCCGTCCAGGATGAAGCGAGGCTGACATTTGACCTGGACTATGAACCCAATACCATCCTGGGGGATATTTCAAAGCACCCGAAAGTCCAGAAGGGGCATACGAGGGAGGAAATGACCGGGATATTCGCGCCGAGGTTCCGGAAGGTTAAGAGGCTGGACCTCATTCAGAAATTCTGGTACCTGGAGGCAATCGAACCTATCCTGGATGTGGACGCGCTGGCGGATGCCCTGGATTTTGAGTTTGACCTTCCTTATCCGGACGGCTCCACGATGGGGCTTGCGGGCCGGGCGAGGGAAGTGTTTGAAAAACGGTTAGGCGTGAAGCTGCCGGGAAAGGAGGGGAGCTATGGGAAGTAATGGGAATGTCGATAACGTGTCACCGAATGGGAAGTGGGAATTTGACAGCGAAGTGGCGCGGTGCTTTGCAAATATGCTGGAGCGGAGCATCCCGGACTACCGGAGCATGAGGAGTCTGGTCTATGAGATAGGAGAAAAGTTCATCACTCCCGACACCTGGATCACGGACATAGGGTGCTCTACCGGGCTTGCAATAGAGCCTTTTTACGAGAAACACGCGGACGAAAACAAGTATTTCCTCTGTGACAACTCCGCAGCAATGCTGGAGGAGTGCAGGAGTAAATTTTCGGTAGGCATCGGGGCCGGTTTTGTGAAATGCGTAAACGGTAACTTTTTTGAAGTGGAAATGCCCCTGGCAAACAGCCTGGTACTGTCCATCCTATCCATGCAGTTCATGCCCACATCGTACCGCCAGAAAATGCTGAATGACATATACGACCACATGCTGTACGGAGGGGCGCTTGTCTTTGTAGAGAAGGTAGTGGCGGACGGAGGGGCGGATGACCTTCTGGTGGATTTGTACTATGAGATGAAGCGCCGGAACGGCTACACGATTGAGAAGATAGTGGAAAAGCGGAAGAGCCTGGAAAACGTGCTGTCTCCGCTGAAGCCTGGATGGAATGTGGAGATGCTGCACAATGCAGGGTTTAAGGTTGTGGATATGTTCTGGAGATGCCTTAATTTCTGTGGATGGATTGCCATAAAATAACCCGGAAGTAGTACCGCGGAGCGAAGGAGGTGGGCGAAGTGTCCAAAACCGAAAAGCCGTGGGAACGCCAGAAGGGGGAAACCGAGCAGGCATTTGAGGCGTTTGCAATCTACCGGGATTTAGGTCTAAAGAGGTCTAACCATGAAGTCTGCGAGCGGTTGTCTAAGAGTAGACAGCTCATTTCACGCTGGAAGTCTAAGTACGGATGGGACGAAAGGGTGAGGGCTTATGACAATGAGATGGAGCGCCAGGCACACGCGGAGGCAGTCAAGGACCTAAAGGACATGACGAAGCGCCACACCAAGATTGCTGTTCAGATGCAGAAAAAGGCACTGGAGGCGTTGGAGAAGCTGAAAGTTGAGGACATGACGCCGAGGGACATCAAGGAGTATATCAAGATTGCTACCGAGCTGGAGAGGCTGAACCGGAGCGTGTCTGCAAGCGATAACGCGATAGACGAGGAGGAGCAGACCAGGGTGGAGGTCTATATGCCGGAGAAGGAGGCTGACGAGGATGAATAAAGTGATACGTCCCCAGAAAGGCCCCCAGGAGAAGTTCCTGGCTACCAGCGCGGATATAGCGATTTACGGAGGCGCCGCCGGTGGAGGAAAGACCTATGCAATACTCATGGAGCCGCTGCGGTACATCAACACTAAGGGATATAGGGCAGTCATCTTCCGGAAGAATTTCAACCAGATATTTGCATCCGGCGGTATATGGGACGAGAGCCAGGAGATGTACGGAGACATAGCCGGTGCCAAATCCGTGCAGACGCCAAAATTCCGGTGGTCATTCAAGAGCAAGGCTAACATATACTTTGATTTCCTGGGGAGGGATGCGGATGTTGAGAAGTGGCAGGGTTCCCAGATAACATTCATAGGGTTTGACGAGCTGACGCATTTTTCAGAACGCCAGTTTTTTTATATGCTGTCGCGTAACCGCTCCACTTGCGGAGTGAAGCCTTACGTCAGAGCCACATGCAACCCGGACGCGGATTCATGGGTGGCAAAGTTCATTTCCTGGTGGATAAACCCGGAGACCGGATACCCTATTCCGGAGCGCTCTGGAAAAAAACGGTATATGGCGCGTGTGGATGATGAAGTGGTATGGGCCGACACAAGGAAGGAGCTTCTGGATAAAGGCATCAAGGCCGACAAGGTTAAGAGCGTCACATTCATAGCAAGCACCCTGGCGGACAATAAAATCCTTATGGAGAAAGACCCAGGGTATAAGGCAAACCTGGAGGCTTTACCTTTGGTCGAGAGGGAGCGCCTGCTTCACGGCAACTGGAAAATCAAGCCTGCGGCCGGTCTGTATTTCAAGCGTGTACAGATTGGCACAATCCTGGATGCTGTGCCTGATGACATCGTTTCCATTGTACGCGGATGGGATCTTGCGGCTACCGATATGGACGAGGACGATGATGCGGCATATACATCCGGCGTTCTTATGGCAAAGAGGAGCAACGGAAGATTCGTTGTGATAGACGTGATAAACCAGCAGCTGAAAGCTGGTGATGTCCGGAAACTGGTTAGGACAACATCGGCGGTGGACAATGCCAAATATGGATATGTGAGGCAGAGGCTACCGCAAGACCCGGGGCAGGCCGGTAAAGAGCAGGCACAAAGCTATATTGAGATGCTGGCAGGATATGATGTGGTTACAAAGCAGGAATCCGGTAGCAAGCAGACCAGGGCGGAGCCTATGGCAGCTCAATGGCAGCTGGGATTATTCGATGTCGTGGCTGGGGCATGGAACGAAGCATATTTTAATCAGCTGGAATCATTCCCGGAAAGCAAGTTCAAGGATATGGTGGATGCCGGTTCATCCGCTTTCAATGAGCTTACCCTGGGGATGGCATTCAATATTGACAACCTATTGTAGGAAGGAAGTGAGGACTTTATGGACGATACACAGAAAGCCAGGCTGGAAAAGCAGCGGCAGCTACAGAGAGGCGCGGCCATCATTGAGGGTACGCAGGAGCAGTTCCGGCAGGACGGTTACTCAAATATGCTCAATAAATACGGAACCGCGCAGGATAACTCCACCGCGTACACCTACACGCAGGAGCCTTTTGTCTCTGACATGGAGCTTACCAGGCTGTATGAAGGGAATGGGCTTTTTGCGAAGATTATAGACCGCCCTTCCGAGGAGGCTGTTAAGCATGGCTATGATATTGATTTTGGGGATTCTGACGTATCGGAGTATATAGAGGACCGGATGGATTCATTACAGCTGGAGGATAAGTTTGCAACGGCGGAAAAATGGGCCAGACTTTACGGTGGCGCGATCATCGTCATGCTGGTGGATGATGGCCGGGGGCTGGAGGAGCCTCTGAACTGGAGCGATGTCCGGAGCATCGAGGAGCTGCGAGTGTTCGAGAGGGCGGTTGTCCAGCCGGACTACACGAACCTCTACCATTTCAATTTTGCTGACAGCATGGATGGTGATGTGCCGTTTGGAGAGCCGGAGTATTACCAGGTATTCAGCGTATATGGCTATTTCGTTGTGCATCAGTCACGGTGCCTGGTATTCCGGAACGGACGCCTGCCAGAACAGACCACGAACACCAATTACCGGTATTGGGGCATCCCAGAGTATGTGAAGATAAGAAGCGCTCTCCGGGAGTGCGTAACATCCCACGGAAACGGCGTGAAACTGCTGGAGCGGTGCGTCCAGGCCATATACAAGATGAAGAACCTCTCTAATATGCTGGCAACGGACGAGGGTGAGGATAAGGCAATCCGGAGGCTCCAGCTGATTGATATGGCAAGGGGTATTCTGAACAGCATAGCCATTGATACCGAGGGGGAGGACTACGATTTCAAGAATATCACGATGGCAGGGGTGAAGGACATCCTGGATGCTACATGCAATATGCTGTCAGCTGTTACGGACATTCCACAGACAATCCTATTCGGACGCTCTCCTGCCGGGATGAACTCCACTGGCGAGAATGACATGGAGAATTATTATAACATGGTGGAGAACATCCAGAAGGAGAACATGAAAGGCAGCTCCCGGACGGTAATAGACCTCATGCTTATCCAGGGCAAGCGCGAGGGACGGTTCAAGGAGATTCCCAGGTACAAGGTAAAGATGGCGGCTCTTTGGTCTACGTCCGACAAAGAGCAGGCGGATATATCCAAAACCAAAGCGGATACGGAGCTTGTGAAAGCCCAGACAGCGCAAATCTACATGGATTCTTCTGTCATTGACCCTTCCGAAGTCAGAAAGAACCTGGCAGCAGAGGGGGAGTTTGAGATTGAGAACCTAATCACGGAGGATGACCTGGACATTACCGGGGAGGGGATGGAGCCTGGAAACATTCCGGATCACGGCATGGTACCGGCATCCGAACCTGCAGCAACCGGAGAGGAGGCGGCAACGGACGCGGACGATTTACCAGCCGCTGCGGTCCTGGTTATTCATGACGGGAAAATCCTGGCGGCATCCAGGCGCGGCAGCGAGGGCATCTGCGGGCCTGGCGGGAAGGTGGAGCGTGGGGAATCCACCGAGGATGCGGCAAAGAGGGAGGCGATGGAGGAGTTCAACATCATGCCTCTAAATCTCATACCGATAGGGATATACGAAAGCCCCGGCGGACCGTATCTTTCATCGCAGATTTTCTTTGCGGATGAATTTACCGGAAAGCCGGAGGCAGATGGTGACGAGATGCTGGATGCGGCATGGTATACGCTGCCGGAGCTTTACCAGAAAAACCTCTTTCCGCCGTTTGAGAAAAGCCTGGACATTCTCCTGGAGATTCTGAATGGGGGCGGTCCGGATGGATGAAAAGATGCTGAACAAAGAGCTGATGGCGAAAGTCAGCCGGAAGTTCTACGGACATACGAACCTATACAGCAAGTATACGCCGAAGATTCCGGAGGGCGCGGAACGCGAGTATATCCGCATGGTGAATGAATACACCGGCATCCTCAAAGAGGAGCTGGAGGCGGAGTTCCCTACACTCAAAGAGATTTACAAGAGGGAGAGGGATGCGGAAGTCCAGGGGCGACGGGAAGATTCGGCAACGGATTTCCTTCTGGCGGTAATCGGCATATTTAACAGAATACGGAACAAAGTAGCTGCTAGGTGTCTTTCCTTCGGCTTGAAGAAAAGGCTTTTGAACCTGGCGCTTATTAACCGGCGGATGACAACCAAAGAATGGGAAAAGGTCATCCGTACCAGCCTGGGAATAGACATCCGCAAGGACTACTACCTGGGCGATTTTTATTTAGATCAGCTGGCAAAGTGGGTGAGTGAGAATGTGGACTTAATCACTTCCATACCGGAGAATACGCTGGATAAGATGAAGGATATTGTCCTGGATGGATTCAACCGCGGGCGCAGGACTACGGACATCGCAAAGGACATCCAGCTTGCATATGGCGTGAGCAGGAAAAAGGCGCGGTTCATAGCAAGGGACCAGACGGCAAAACTCAACGGCCAGATTCAACGCGCCCAACAGATGGATGCAGGAATCACGGAGTATATCTGGAGTGATTGTGGAGATGAACGTGTCCGCAGGAGCCACCGGAGGCTGAACGGCCAGAAGTTTTCCTGGGAAGGGGAAGGGCCGGAGACCGACAATGGGAGGCACTGTCATCCCGGCCAGGATTTCAACTGCCGCTGCATAGGCAGGCCGGTATTCAACCGGAACACGCTGAACCTTCCGGTAAAGGAGGATGGCGGCATAAAGGTAACAATCAAATGATAGGAGGTATCAGAGATGGAAAACGCTGTAAAAGCGATTTGCCAGGCTTTAATAGAGGAGGCTGGATTAGTTATCAGTCACACTGATAAAATCGCTGCTTTAGGCTCCAGCGACGCCAGAACAACAGCACAAGCGATTGACGGTATGCGCCTGGATGCAGTGGAACATATCCAGAATCTTACACTGGAGCTTACAAGGCTAATCACTTCCGGAGAGGAGCCTGGAGAGGCAGAATCTGGAGGGGAGCCGGAAGGGGAGGGGGAGGCTGAATGACTGAACCGAAATTGAGGAAAGTGCGGCGCCTGGACACTATCCGGCTGGATAAGGACGATAGGACGTACTTCACAGAAGAAGGGTATCTGGTAGACCACCCGATTCTTACATCGTGTGGGATATTTGAATACACAAACCCCGATGGTAGTATTCGGAGGGAATTGCGACTGCCGGAGCATGTGTTCAACGGGAAATCGCTGGCTACATACAAAGGCAAGCCCATTATCATCACCCACGAGGCAGGCATCGTGAGCAAAGATAATGTGGATAAGGAGCAGATTGGAACCATCCTCACAAATGGGTACCAGGACAGAGAGGATGTCCGTGCCGAAATCATCATCCATAATACGGATGCCATGAAGGACAGCGGACTGAAAGAACTCTCCCTGGGGTACAACCTGGACCTGGTGGAGGAGCCGGGGACTTACAACGGCGAACCTTACGATGCAATCCAGACGAATATTGTCATAAACCACCTGGCACTTGTGGCATCGGCACGAGCCGGGGAGCAGGCCAGGCTCAACATTGACGGTTCGGACGAACCAGAACTTAAAGGAGGTAAATTGATGGCAAGAGAAACAAGAAGCCGCGCAGATGGCGGCGCAATGTCACCGGAGGAGCTTAAAAAGGCCATAGAAGCGTATAAGGAGCGCAAGGCCGGTAGAGCTGCCGCCGGGGGCGAGGAGAAACCGGCAGCTGATGAAGCCGGGGCAGCTATGGCAGAGGCAGAGGAACCCACCGAGGAGCCTGCAACCGAGGAGGAGAAAGCAGCAGACGGAGAAGGGTGTGAGGAGCCTGCATCGGAGGAGGGGAGTTCTCCTGCCGACATCGCGCAGATGGTGAAAGACCGGCGCGACCGCAGGGATGCAGAGGAAGACCCGAAGGATGTTGAAGGAGCTATGGGCGTCATCGCACAGCAGGACGAGGACATTGACATGCTCCTGGCCTGCCTGGAGAAGATGATGGCCGATGCGGCAGTGGACAGCGCGGATAACGCAGACGGCGGAGCCGATGCTGCCGACCAGGCGGACAATGCCGACCAGGAGGATGGTTCCGATGACAAGAGCGGTTCCCTAAACGCGGATTCAGCGGATGAAATCTTCCGTCAGCGTTTGAGCATCTGCCGGATCGGTGACAAGCTCCGCATGGACGGCCTGGAGAATAAGAGCATCCTGGAGGGTAAAAAGGCTATCATCGCTAAAGTCCTTCCGGCCATGAGACTTGACGGAAAGAGCCGGGCCTATGTGGATGCCGCCTATGACATGGCTGTGAATGAGGTCAATAAGCGGAAGGATGTTTCCTTCCAGAAAAAGCAGATGGCCGGAAAACCGGCTCCTGCACAGGCAACCAGGGCAGACGGTAATCCTGCCGGTAAAAGCGCAGCGGCGCAGGCAAGACAGCGCATGATTGATAGAGAAGGAGGTAAGCAGTAATGGCAGCACAGATGAATTACAGTTTCGATACTCCGAAGGGTGTCGCAGGCGGCAAAGTAGACCTTGCGTATGACGAGGTAGTGACGAGGCAGAATGAGGAGGCCGATGGCGTTCTCAAATTCGGTATGGCGGCAGCTGTGGGAACGTCCGCAGGCTCTACGGTCAAGGTTCCGGCAGCTGGCACCACAAAGGCGCAGATCGAGGGCGTTGTCCTCCATGCGGCGAACACGGAGCAGGACATGTCCGGGAAGGTCATTCTGAAAAAGGATGTATCGGTCGGCATCATGCGTAAAGGGCATGTATGGGGCAGGCTTGCGGCTGATGCGGTTCCCACCTATGCACAGACGGCCTATGTGGTGACTTCCGGGAAAGATGCCGGAGCCTTTACCCACCTGGAGACCCAGACCGGCGATGATGGGGCGGCGAACCTGGACATCGGGGCGAAGTTCGGCAACGTAAGCGATACTGATAATGGCATTGCAGTCATTGAGTTAGGCTAAGAAAAGGAGGAGACTGAACAATGAACGAAAACAAGAGGTACAATCCCGATATGCCGTCCGAAGGTTACGACCAGGCGGACTATGAGGCATTGAAGGCATCCAACATCATTCCTACCCTGGCAACCGTAAAGGGGATGCACTTTGACAGCGCGGAGGATGCGAGTATTTTCTTTGCAAGGGAGCTGGACTATGTAAAGTCCAAGGCCTATGACAAGATTTATCCGGAGTTTACCGCTCTGAACCATTTTCCGATCACCCATGAGGTTCCGGAAGGTGCGGAAACCATGACGTATTACAGCTATGAGAAGACCGGCTTTGCTGCTATCATCAGCAACTACGCTACCGACCTTCCCAGGGCTGATGTGAAGGGAGAGCCGACCACGGCATCCGTGAAGTCCATCGGTGACAGCTACGGTTACTCCATCCAGGAAATGAGGGCCAGCCGACATGCAGGAAAGAGCCTGGACACCAGAAAAGCAGATGCGGCGCGTTATGCTATCGACCGGACGGCCAACACCATCGCATTTGCCGGTGATAAAAAGCATAAGCTCATGGGTATGCTGTCCGCCGACAATAACATCCCTCTGTACACGCTCTCTACCGTGGAAGTGGACGGGGTACAGCATACGGAGTTCAAGTACAAGAGCGCACAGCAGATTTTGGATGACATTAACGGCATGTTCGGCTATATGGCGAGGATTACCCAGGACGTAGAGAGAGCGGATACTCTGATGCTGCCCTCCGATGTCTACATCGACATTTCCACCAGGCAGATTCCGAATACCGGATTTACGGTGAAGAAATTCCTGCTGGAGAACGCGCCGTATTTGAAGGACATCATTCCCGCTCCGGAAATGTCCGGTAATAGTAAGTCCACGAACCCTTACGGCAAGAATGTGATGATGCTCTACACCAACAGCGAGGAGAAGTTCTCCCTGGAGATTCCGATGGCGTTCTACCAGTACCCTCTCCAGAACCGCAACCTGGAGGTAATCATCCCTTGCGAGGAGAGGATCGCTGGCATTGTTCTGTATTATCCGCTGTCCGCGCTTATTGCGGTCGGTGTCTAAGGAAGGAGGAAAACACATGGCTATGAAGATGGAGAATATTTCCAATGGAAAGGTTATCGGCATCGGGGAGGTTACTATCCTCCCCGGAGAGGTAAAGGAGATTCCTGCAGCATACGAGGCCAGCCCCATCCTGGAGGTCTATAAAAAGATGGGGTTTGCCCGGATCACCGGCAAAGTGTCCGCGCCTGCGAAAACCCAGGAGGAGGTAGAGGCAGAGAAAAAGGCTGCGGCTGAAAAGGCTGCGGCAGATGCGGAGGAGCTGCGGAAAGCACGTCTGGCATCCCTGGAGGGAATCAGCGAGGAGGGCCTGGCATCCCTGGCAAATGAGCTTGGAATCAATCCGGCGGAGTGCAAGGACCAGGCCGATGTACTGAAAAAGGTCAAGGCGGCGCTGACAAAGAAAAAATAGGAGGGAGGTACTGACGATATGGACGCACTCGATATTTTCCGTATTGTAGCGGCAGAGTTCGCGGACGTGCCGGATGATGATGTGGTAGACCCGGAGACCGGAAAAAAGACCTATGGCGTCAAGACGTTCCTGGAGCTGTATTCCGATCAGATTTCAGAAAAGAGGTTTGGCAAAACATACCAGAAAGCCCTTGCATATCTGACCGCCCACAAATTAAAGATGAATGGCTACGGGAACACGGAAAACGGAACCATCGGGGATTCCCTGCGAGTGAGCTCCTATTCGGAAGGAGAAACCTCTATCACCTATGCCACCGGGCAGCAGACGAATCTCCAGGTCGATGCGGAGTATGCACTCACCGTATACGGCCTGGAGTTCCTTACGCTCCGGAGAAATGCCATCATCCCGATTATCAGTGCAGGGGAGGCGAAAAGCTATGGGCGTTAGGTTCAGAGACCGGCTCACTCCGGAGGGACAGCGTTTCTTCCGGGAGCTGGCGGAGCTTAAGGAACTGGAGGTTCGTGTCGGATTCCAGAGAGGAAAGTCCCAGGAAGAGGACGGGACGGACATGTGCGATGTGGCGGCTTTTAATGAGCTGGGGACGGACCACATACCGGCCAGGCCATTCATCAGACAGAGTGTGGATGACAACGAAAGCAAGATAAATTCATTCTTGAAAGAGGAGGTAAAGGATTTTGCACAGGGGAAATCTGCGGAGCAAATACTGAAAGAGATAGGAATCTTCCAGAAGGACCTCATGCAGGACAAAATCACTTCCGGGAGCTTTGCACCAAATGCGGAATCCACAATCAAGAAGAAAGGCAGCAGCAAGCCGCTGGTTGACACCGGGCGGATGCGGCAGTCTGTGAATTACGTCATCCAGAAGAAAGGAAGTGGTGATGATTGAAATTTCTGAAAAGGCCATACACGATAAGGCGGTATTCTGCGCCGGTTTATGTGCGGGGGTATTCTACTATACCCTATGAAGATATAACGCTCCCTATGGACGTACAGACATTAGAGGACGCGACTGTGACAACGCCGGACGGCACGGAATCAGTCCAGAGGCTAAAGGTTTTCTGCGATTATGAAATCAAGGTTGAGGATGAAGGGAAACAGCAGAAGTCGGACCGGCTCTGGTACCAGGGCAAGTGGTTTGACTGTAAATCCAGCAGGTTAAGTGAGAACACACCCCTAAGGCACTACACGGCCACTTTCGTCCAGTGCCTAAAGCAAGACCAGGGGCCGGGGCCTGGAGAGGAGGAAAAGGGAGAGGAGGAGACGGCGGATGAATCTGGTGGAAGTTAAGGAATCACTTTACGATGCCACAGCGCGGTTTTTCGCCGGGGCAGCTATCCTCTGGACAGAACAGATAAACACGAAGCCGCCAGTGCCGTATGTCACCCTTAAAACCGGCGGCATCCGGAGGGATGCTTTCCCGATTATTGACGAGGAGGGGCGCAGCGTATACCAGTGTGGTACCACCCTGGAAGTGAACCTATACACGAATGGAAAGCCGATGCCATCCGGGAAGAATCAGACTGGCAATTTCATTGATACCGCAACATCCGATTTATCAGAGTTCGCCATCTTTCTGGATTCAGAGAGGATGACGGACTTTTTCAGCAAGAGAGGCATGGGGATTCTTCTCATGCCCCCGGTGCGGAACCTTACCGGCTTGCAGAACAGCACACAGTACCGGTACCGGGCGATGGCGGAGTTTACGGTTTCCTATGTCGAGGAGGCAGACGGACAGTATGGCATCAGCGGTATGCCGATGGTTCCGAACAGCTCCGGAGGCGGCACAAGCGATATGGCAGCTGCAACGACAGATGCCATAGAAAATGTAGAATTGATAGAAGAATCAGAAGGAGGTAAAGACAATGCAGAACAATCCATTGGATGACATTGTAAAATGTGACATTGAGATTGCAAATCCGGGATCAGATGACGCCACGTTTGACAGCATTTTGCTGGTGGTGCCTGCTCCGGAGGCGGAAGGCATCGCAAAGCTCACGAAGACCACGGCCATTTCAAAGGCCGATGAACTGCTCAACTACGGATACACCGTGGAGGATGGCGCATACCTGGCGGCATCGGTGGCGTTTTCGCAGTCTCCATCACCGGGGGATGTATATGTGGCGGTGCGGAAATCAACCATTCCGGAAGTGGTGGAGGGAGAGGGCGAAACCACGGAGCCTGCACCGGTGTATGAGGACATCCGGGAGACGCTTGCCAGGGCAAACCGGGAGGCGTCTTTCTATGGCATCCATATTACGGATTTCAAAGACCCGGATGATGTCCGCAATGTGGTGAGCTGGACAGAGACGCAGGAGAAGATTTTTGGGTTCGAGTACACGGACATTGACAGCTGCCCGATCAAGAATTTTTCCTATTACCGGAGTTTCGGGAAGTTCTCCGGACTGGCGGACGGATACGAAAATGGGGAAAAGCCTGCGGAGAATGAGTACGCTGCGCTTGCTATTATGGCAAAGTGTTTCGGGTACCAGCCCGGCTCCGAGACCTGGAACCTTAAAGAGGAGGCAACCATCGTCCCCTCCCGGCTCACGTCCGACCAGAAAAAGACGCTGGAGGCAAACAATATGAATGTGAACCTCCGGTATGCAAGCTGCAACTGCAACATGGGTGGGAAGATGCTCTCTGGTGAGTGGATTGACGTCATCCGTTTCCGTGACTGGCTGAAAAACAGGATGCAGTTCCTTGTGTTCGGCGTTCTGAAAGCCAACACGAAGGTTCCGTTCGAGGACAGCGGCATCGGGGCAATCCAGGGGGCGATGGAAAAAGCCCTTTCGGAAGGGCAGACGCATGGAGGAATCGCACAGACATCATTCGATGCTGACGATAACGAGATTCCAGGGTACGTTACTACCGTCCCCCTGGCAAGCGATCTGACGGAGGACCAGAGGAAATCGCGCAAGCTGCCTAACTGTAGATGGCGGGCGCGGCTTGCAGGCGCCATCCATCTGGTGGAAATTGGCGGCACGTTGAGATTCTAAGAGAGGAGGATGAAAAGCTATGAGAGTAACAACCTACAATCCCAAAGAAGTGACCTGCGCCCTGGGGAATCACATTATGTCCGGATTCGCGGATGACAGTTTCATTACCGTGGAGCCTGCCGGTGATGGAACCAGCTATGTGAGCGGCGCGGACGGCGAGATTGCCAGGAGCATTGACCCGTCCAAAATCTACACTGTAAAAATCGCTCTGCTGCAGGCGTCCAGAAGCAATTCCTTCCTGGAGAAGAAATACCGGCAGGACCAGAAGAACGGCCAGGGAACATTCTCTGTGAATATCGCAGACATCCTGGGGGCGGAGAAGTTCGTGGGAGCTATCGCCTGGGTGACAAAACCGGCATCGTGGGTTCGCGGAAAGACGCAGCAGAACCGGGAATGGGAGATTGTGGTGGCAGAGGGAGAATTCAAATAAGAGTATAGGAGGATAAACACATGGCACTCAAACAGATGGAGCCGACAAAGGAGACGGTCGGCGGTTACAATTTTTATATCAAACCTTTTGCTGCTTTTAAGGCAGCGAACCTTACCGGGGAGCTGGCATCCGTGCTGGCTCCCCTTTTGGGAGCATTAGCACCCCTGGTATCAGATCAGAAAGAAGGGAGCCTCATGGACGTTGATGCGGCGCAGGCGGCGGAGGCGCTGTCCAACTGCACCAATATCTCCGGTGACAAGATGGAAAAGCTCATGCAGAAATTACTCCTGGGAGGGCATATCGTTGTGGAGCTGCCGGACGAGGAGGGTGAGTTTAAGCCGGAGCGTCTGGACATGGACATTGCAAATGAGATTTTCTGCGGGGAAGTCCAGGATATGTTCATCCTTTGTTTCCATGTAATCAAACTGAATTTCAACGGTTTTTTCAAGAAAATCGCCGGCCTATCTGGGAAAGCAGGATTGGCGATTCCGAAGAAGCCGCGCAAGGTTATCTGAAATACGGCAAGTTTGATTATGGACAATTTAGCGAGTTGGAATTACGCTGCTACATCCTGATAAAGGCAGGCATCGCGTCCATGCAGGAGCTTAAGGAATATTATACCCTGGACGAGGCGCTGAAGCTGTACGCGCTCTACCTCATGGAGCGTGATGTGGAAAAGGGGCGGGCTGACGAGCTGGAAAGGAGGAATAAGTAAACTTGACTATACGAGACATAGCTGTGGCATTCGGGTTTGAGGTGGATTCACAGAGCGAGAAAAAGGCGGAAAACTCCATCAAAGGGTTGAAGAATCTCGCTACAAAACTTCTCGGTGTAATCGGCATAGGATTTTCCATAGCTGGTCTCAGTAATTTAGCAGAAACCGCAGCAGAAGCGGAGGCGCTGAAATCACAGTTCTCCCAGGTGTTTGGCGAGATGGAAGATGAAGCGGCAAGCAAGCTGGAGGCAATAGAGGCGGATACCGGCGTCCTGGTGAACCGCATGAAAGGCAGCTTCACACAGATAGCTGCCTTTTCCAAGACGGCAGGTGTGGAGCAGGCAGACGCGCTCGACATAGCGAACAGATCAATGATAGCCGTGGCAGATTCCGCGGCTTTCTATGACCGCTCCATCGAGGATGTGACAAATTCCCTGCAATCGTTCTTGAAGGGAAATTTTGAGAACGATGCCGCCCTGGGGCTTTCGTGTACGGAAACCACCAGGAACACGGCGGCAAACAATCTGTATGGGAAATCGTTCAAGGATTTGAGCGAGGCAGAAAAGCAGTTCACGCTATTGTCAATGGTCGAGGATGCAAACAAAGCCTCCGGAGCGCTGGGGCAGGCAGCAAGGGAATCCGATACCTGGTCTAACCAGCTGGGAAACTTGAAGCAGTCTGTCAATGACTTAAAAGCAGCCGCCGGAAACGTGTTCCTCAAACCGGCAGTGCAGGTCTTGAAGCTCCTAAGCATGATGGTGCAGGGCGCAACAAAATGGCTCCAGAACATGACAAGCGAGACCGGGTTCCTCACCAGGGCGTTTGACCGGCTCCATGCGCTTGTGAAAAGGCTCCAGCCTGCAATAGACCGGATGGCGCAGACGCTATCCAGGGGAGTATCGAAGGGCATAGACCTGGTAAAGAACATAGTCGCAAAGTTTGGCGGCATAGAGAACGTGCTGAAAATAGCGGCGATTGCTGCAGGCGCTTTCATGGCCGTACTTGCGGTTTCAAAGATAATGAGCTTTATAAAGGCCGCCGGAGGACTTGCAGGCATCATCAGCAAGGTGGCAAAGGCTTTCAGCCTGGCGAACCTAAAGGTTATGGCGATTATAGCGGTCATCGTGATACTGGCATTGATTATTGAGGATTTCATCAATTTCATGCAGGGTAACGATTCAGTCATCGGGACGCTGTTTGACAAGGCTGGTATCGGCGCGGACAATGCCAGGGAGAAAATCCTGGCGGCATGGACAAAGATAAAAGAGTTCCTACTGAACGTGTGGGATTTCATAAAGCAGGCGGCAGGGATGTGGGTGGATACCGTAAAGGGATTTTTTGAGCGGCATTCAGAGAGCATCCGGCAGAATTTTGAAAGGGCCTGGGGGATAATCAAAACATTCCTGCAAGGGGTGTGGACGTTCATCTCGCAGCTGGCCGCTACTCTGTTCGGTTCTACAGAGGACAACATAGACGGAAGTACACAAAGCACGAAGGACAAATTGCTGGAGGTATGGGGAGCAATCCTGGAGGCGTTATCAGCTGTCTGGGATGCGCTATATGAAGTCGGCAGCGCTATTTTCAACGCCATTGCGGCGGTGATTGAAACGGTGTTCGGATGGATACAGACATTCTGGAACAACTGGGGTTCGGAGATTCTGTCATGGTTCAAGGTGCTGTGGGATTCCATCGGCGGGGTTCTGAATGGTTTCCTAGAAATCGTCAAGGGAGTGGCGAATTTCATTTCATCGGTATTCACTGGAGATTGGCAGGGTGCATGGGACGCCATCAAGCAGATATTTACCGGGATATGGGATGCAATCGTTAGTTTTATCACGGCGGTATGGGAGACAATCAAACTGTTGTTCGATATGGCCCTCGGTGCAATCAAGGCAATATGGGAAACTGTCTGGGGAGCCATAAGCAGTTTCTTCCAAGGCATCTGGAACGGCATATGCTCATTCTTAAGCGGAATTTGGAGCGCTATTACCGGAACAATCTCCAACGCGATAAATAATGCCTATTCAGTCATACAATCGGTGCTAGGGGCTATACGAGACTTTTTCAGCAACATTTTCAACACTATAGCATCCACGGTGAGCGGGATATTTTCGAATATCCTATCCGGCATTACATCAACGATAGGGAACATCAAGGACACCATTGTAAACGGCATCAACTCGGCGGTGGATTTCATCAAAGGCCTACCGGGCCAGGCCATCCAGTGGGGCAAGGATTTCATCGGCGGGCTGAAAGACGGCATCATGTCCGGAGTACAAGGGATTGTCGATGCGGTAAAAGGAATCGGAGACAAGATTAGGTCATTCCTACACTTCTCTGTACCGGACGAAGGGCCGCTGACAGACTATGAGAGCTGGATGCCAGACTTTATGAGCGGACTGGCAGAGGGCATCTCTTCCAACGAGGAGACGGTTCTGGATAAGGTCAGAGGGCTTGCAGAGGGTATTTCTTCCCTCACAAGGGCGGCAACGGCAGACGTATCTACCGCGACCGCATCAACTGTAAACAACAATTCATCCTCCAGTGTGACACAGAATGTGAACATAGCGAACAGCTACACCGGAGGAACGCCAGAAGTGCAGAAAAACGTCTCTAAGGCGATGAATAAATCTGCCAGTGACGCGACCGCATACATGGCAAGAGGATTAGCATACGCAAGGGGGTAGGCAGACATGGCAAGAAGCAATCTAAAGCCGGTATCGGTGGCAGGCATTGAGTTTGATGCTCTGATAGATGAACAGAAAACCTTGTCTGCCACTATCCCGGTCTATCCGGTGGAGGAGGGGTTCCCGGTATCAGATACAATCATCCTGGAGCCTATCAGCATCAGCATGACGCTGTATGTCACCAACACGCCGGTAACATGGCTGTACAGACATGGCACTTCCAACAGCAGGGTAAACAATATCTGCAACCGGATAGAGAACCTGTGGCTTTCAAAGCAGCTGGTGAAAATTGTAACTACAGATACGGTATATAAGAACATGGGGATCACCAGCATATCCATCAAGCACTCAAAGGAGATAGGGTATGCCAGGGAAATCTCCATCACGGCGCAGAAAGTAAGGGTGACGAGCCGAAAGACCGCCAGCATCCCCAGCTATATTCTTAAAGCTGGGGAAACGATGGCAAACGCCGGTACCGCATCAACATCCACGACATCAAGCAGCGCAGGGACGGCCAGCGGAAGTACCGGCGGCTCCTCTGGCTCCTCCAGCAGCTCTGGGGGCGGTTCCGGGGGTTCTGGCAGCTCTGGCGGTTCCGGAGGCTCCAGTGCAAAGAAAAACCAGTCAATCCTTTATGGAGTGGCAAGTGGGTTAGGATTCATCTAAGGAGGCAGGAAATGTTGTATATCAAGGTTCCGGACATGAATGATAGCGTATCAAATCTGTCCATAGACGGCACTGAATATATACTCCGGTTCACCTATAACGAGAAGTATGATTATTGGAGCTTCGGCCTTTATGACGAGGACGAAAACCCGATCATCGCCATGACGCGGATTGTGCCTAACTTCCCTATCTTCTTTTTCTACTCCGACCGCGCCATCCCGGACGGGATTTTCGGGTGCGTGTCCACGAAGGAGAAGGTAGGGAGGCAGGCGTTCAATGAAAGGACGGCGGAGTTCATCTACATACCAAACGTGGAATTGGAGGACGAATAATGGCAAATGAGAACTTTATGCGCCGCTATATCATGCGGTGCGGAAAGATGGGAGGGAGAGGTTTTGAAATAGGCAATATCCACAGTGCCAGGGAGGATGCCCTGCATGTTTCTTTCAGTGTGGAGAAGTCAAACGCCGAATCGCCAAATACGGCGAAAGTCCAGGTATGGAACCTCTCCGACAAGAATCTAAAAATCCTGGACACGAAAGACTGCGCCCTGGAGCTGAAAGCAGGGTATGAGGATTCAATGGCGCTTATCCTGGTGGGGAACATCACAAGCGTTACCACAATCCCGGACAATGCGGACCGGCTGACGGAAATAGAGGTCATGGACGGCAGGGTGGAATTGAGGGATACGAATATAACCGTTTCCCTCAATGGTTCCGTAAACTGCCAGGATGTCTATAAGTACATCGCAGGGCAGATGGGATGTTCCATCGTATTTGCAAAGGATTTATCCTATAAGACGCTGCCCAACGGATTCAGCTATGTAGGAAAAGCGAAGAACGCCCTGCAAAAGATAGCTGGATGCTGCGGCCACAGATGGACAATCCAGAACCAGGTTATACAGATTACATGGCCCGGCCGCGCAGTAAATACCAGGGGCTATCTTCTGGACAGCAGTTCCGGCCTTATCGGCCGGCCGAAGCGGATCACGATTTCCTCCGGCGGAGACAACAACGAATCACAGACCGGGTGGGAAGTGCAGTACCTACTCAATGGGGCAATCGGAGTGAATGACATCGTGAAGCTCCAGAGTGACGAGATAAGCGGATTCTTCCTGGTACACAAAGTAACCATAGACGGTGACAACATGGAAGGTGACTGGCTCTGCACAGCCCAGCTGTTAGTAATCAGGGCGCAGCCGAAACTTGACAAGAAAGCAGTCACTTCCGGCGGAGACTCCGGTTCTGGCTCCGGAGGCGATTCTTCCGGAGCGCTTAAAAAAGGTGATAAGGTTAAAGTGATACGGACTATTCAGCAGGGGAATAAGACCAAAGGATATCAATATTCCGGAGGGACATTCGTCTGCTATTATTCTGTTTACGATGTCATCCAGGTAAAAGGCGATAGGGTAGTTATCGGAATCGGAAGTACGGTCACTGCGGCGGTGAAAGCTGCTGACCTTGCCAAAGCATAGGAGGTGTTTATATATGTTACAAGAGTTTTCCCAGCAAGTGGAGGATACGGCCAGGGCGGCAGTAAACCAGATACACACCGCGCTCCCTGGAGAAATCGTGTCGTTCAATCCTGGGGCAGGGACAGCGGTAGTAAAGCCGTCCGGGAAGTTTGTCACATCGGACGGAGTGGAGCTGGCATATCCACCCATCACGGACGCGCCTGTGGCTTTCCCATTCTGCCAGTCGGCAGGGATAGGGATAGCTTTTCCGGTCAAGCCGAAGGATGACTGCCTAATCATCATCTCCGAAGTGGAACTGGATGCCTGGAGGAGCGGCGCAGAATCGGAAAGCTCCCTGCGGTTTGACCTCACAAGTGCGATGGTGATACCGGGCCTTCTGAACGGAGGCGGTGCCATCGTGGAAAAAGCCTGCAGCAAAGATGCGGTAGTCATCCAGGCCGGGGAAACGGAGCTGATGGTGTATGATGCAGGCGTTGAGATTGCATCCGGGGAAACAGAATTGAAAATCACCGGGAAGGGCATCAAGGCAAAAGGAGACATGGAGGTTGATGGGAAGATAACCTGCAAGCAGGTCATTGAGACAGGATAAGGAGATGCTGTATGGATATATTACTTGACCGGTCCGGGGATTTATTCGTTGGCGGAAATGGCGATATAACGCTCTCTGATTCTGTAGCACAGAAAATCAAGATTCGGCTGAAATGGTTCGAGGCTGAATGGAGGTGGAACCGTGACGAAGGGCTTCCCTACACGGAGAGCCTGCTGGTAAAGAACCCGGACACCGATTATTTTGAGGGAGTCGTCCGTGAGAAGATTTTTGAGGTTGACGAGGTAACGGATGTGGGGGAGGTGTCTGTCACATTCGATGCAGCCACCAGAAAAGCGAAAATACGGTTTGTAGCCAGTACGGACTATGAGACCATAAAGGAGGAGGTGGATATAAATTGCCAGATTACGGAATAACAGACAAAGGATTTGTGCTGAAAAGGCTGGATACCATCCTGGAAGAAATCCATACGGATTTGACGGACGGATGGAAGGTAGATACAAGGCTTGCAGGCACTTCTTTCCTCAATACGCTCATAACGACTTTTGGGAACCAGATAGCGAACCTATGGGAGACAGCGCAGGACAGCTATTATGCGAAGTACCCGGCAACGGCTACGGAGCTGAACCTGGATCATGCTGTACAGTATGGCGGCATCAAGAGGGCCGGAGACAAGAGAACCAGCTACATCCTCCACTGTACCGGTGATGATGGGACGTATGTTCGTGAAAATGCTGTTGTGGCAACTAACACAACTCCGGAAATCCGGCTTTTTTCAGCGGAGGAATTTCAGATTGCCAGGGAGCGGTTCAATAAGGTTTCTGTCATTGTGGCATCCGAAGATACCGGAGTGTATACCGTTTCCATCAACGGCAATCAGTACAGCTATTCCAATCCGCAAGGCGGAAAATCTTCAGCAATCCTGGCCGGACTTGCAGCCGCCATAAAGGATGAAGGTTACGAGGTTAAAGTGGAGGACGATGTTCTTATCATCAATGATAAGACAAAGACCAGGGAGAATGTGCTGACACTCACGGATAATCTCACTACTTCCAGCGTGACATCCCTGGCAAATTTCCTCACAAATGACTATGGGAAAATCACCCTGCCTTATAACATCGTTACCAGGATGGTAAACAACATCACCGGCTTTACGGCGGTGACAAACCTTCTGGAGCCTACCTATGGGCGAAAGAGGGAGACGGATATTGAATTGCGGCAGTCCTACATAGCGAAGTCGGCTCTCCGGTCAAACACCATGATAGAGAGCATCATCGCGGAGCTTCTGAACAATGTGGAGGATGTGGAATCCGCATCCGGGTACGAGAACGACATGGACGTGACAGACGAGAGGGGCCTGCCGCCGCATAGCATAGAAATCATCGTAGAGGGCGGTGATAACACGGCGATTGCAAAGGCGATCTTCCGGAGGAAAGCAGGCGGCATCCAGACCCACGGCAGCGTAGTGGTGAACGTACCCGGGGAATACGGAGACACAATCCCGGTCCGGTTCAACCGTCCGGAGTATCTGTACGCCTGGCTGAAAGTGCAGCTGGAGGGTGATGAAGCGAAAATCCCGGTCAATTATTCTTCACTTACGAAGCAGTCCCTCATGGAGGATGGCGCCCAGATGACAGCAGGCACAAGCCTCCTTACGCAGCTGCTGAATGAGGGCATTTATGACCGGGTGGCCGGCCTTACAAAAATCATCATCTATACTGCATACACCACGGACAGTACGGTTATTCCTGGTGATGGGGACTATCAGAGGGACGAGAACATTATGGCTACATCCAGGCAGAAAGTTCTCATTGACGAGAACAGAATCGAGGTGGTCCGCAAGTGACAACGGATATACTGAAAGACTGGCTGCGGGACCTGCCTATGCAGTTCCTGGGAAAAAAGAATATAGAAGTCCTCATAAAAGCATTTGCCAGGCAGATGCAGGAGCTTGACACGGTATTTGACGAGCTGAACAGCAAGACCGACCTCGATACTGCTATGGGGCAGAATCTGGATTATGTCGGAACCATCATCCCACTTACCAGGAAGGAGGCAGGAGAGCTGGCTGGCCTTAATGTAGAGGAGCCAGTCATTTCGGATGAAAGGTACCGGCAGTTTTTGAGGTATAAGCTCCTGGTAAATACCAATGAATGTACCTACTATGACCTTATGGATGGGCTTGCGCTCCTCTGGGATGTTTCCCCTATCTACTACATTGAAGACCCGGATATGCCGGCAACAATCATCCTCACCATGCCATTCCTAAAGCCTGGAGGGGAGGTAGTGACGCTGGGAGAGGTTCCGATGGTAAAAGCCGCTGGTGTACGGATAGAATTTGAGTACCGCATCAAGGTAGTGGTGGAGACGCTTGTGAGATGGATATACAGCGTCTACAATGTGCCTCTCACAAACCAGCTGGTATGCGGAACGCATCCGCGCCGGGGTTCCCTGGGGAGGATTTATCTGCTCCAGACAGAGATAGGTATAAAAGAGATTCAGCGTGTATTTGAGCTAAAAAAGACCGGCACAATCCGGGTGGGAGGAAAGCTGTACGATTCCACCATAGGCGAGGTAATTACAGAGGATGTGCAAATAGAAATCAATTCATCGTATGAGGTGCAGAACGTCATCCTGGCAGGCCAGATTGTCTGTGGGACGCATCCGCACCAGGCGGTAAATGGAGTATTCATAGGAGCGGATGCAGTAGTCGGCGGAAACGTGACGAGTGCATCCGCTTTCGTTCCATTGTCCGGCACAGTGCCAGGGCAATCAACAGAAAGCGTTATGATAGGCAGCTGCATTGAGGCCGGGAAAACCATCAGCAATGTGGCCGATGACGTGCCGCTCTCCGGTACCATGATAACCGGAGGGCAGAAGCCGGGGAAATCGCTAATCGTATCGGCAGGCGTCTCCAGCAAAGAGCCGTCTGTCCGGATCGCGGCGGCGGATGCCAAAAAGTGCGGTACCGGCGGAGAGGAAATGCTGGTTATTTCTTCCGGAATATCCAGCAGTCCGTCAGTGTCTATCGCAGCGGCAGACGCTAAAAAATGCGGAGCTAAAGAGGAGACAGTCCTTTCCATATCGGCAGGAGTCTCCGGAGAAAAACCATCTGTCTACATCACGGCGGCAACATCGCGGAGATGCGGTACCGGCGTTTGTGGAAAATAAATGAAGGAGGTGCAGGAAAATGTCTTTTTGGTCAACTGAATTTATGAATGACCGGAGGAACGACTGGCTGAAAGCCCTGGTGCTGTTTGAGTACCGTGTGGGTGACGCCTGGTATAAGGCTAAAATCAATACCAAGCGCATAGTCGGGAACACGGTGGAAGTCATCGTGAGCCTTCCCAGGGTTTCCACCGGATCACAGACTATCACGGCGGTCAGGATAATCGACGTGAAGGGGAAACAGTGCGGCTACCAGGAGACGAAGGTGGTGAGGGCCACGAACCAGGGGGTACTCGTAAAATTTGAGTTCCCAATCTATGAGAAGGAGGTTGAGCAGTAATGTACGGTAGAGAGCAGCCATATCTACACAAAAACGCGACCGGCACATACGTCAAGACGCCGTGGGTGGATGACGTGCCGGGCATCCAGGAGGGGACGCCGCAGGACGAGTTCCATTTCAACAACATCGAGGATGGGGTGGACAGCGGAAACCTCCTGGGGGAGTTCCTGGCGGAAGTCGTGTATAAGCACGAGCGCCAGATCAGCAACGTGGGCGGCGAAGTCATCACCAGGACGCTCAAGAACACCAACGAGGATTTCTACAACAATAATTCCGCCCAGACGGTGGCGCTGTCTGTGGCAAGGGATACCCTGGACTACCGGGTGGATGCAGAAATCCAGGGTGATGTAACCAATGTTGGCGATGTAGTCATCTATGACAAGCAGCTGAACGGTTTCAAGGTCAAATACACCGGGAGCGCCCCGGAAGTAACGCTGAAGCTGTATGTCCACGGAGGTAATGCGGCATGAGTGCAAATGTTATCATCCGGAGTGACGAGAGGAACCACCAGCGCGACCAGGCGCTAAGGGAGTATGGAATCGACCCTTCCAGAGCATCCGCACATCAGAAGGATATGGCGGACTGCATCGCTATGGAAACCAACAGAGCCTACCATGAGGCGCACAGAATAGGAGGTAAGAGGTAATGAATGTAATCAATGTGAATGAAGGACCGAAAATGGAGTATTCCGTCAGTAAGAACAAAATCACGTTCGCTGACGAGCTGATGCTGAACCTGGAGAAACGCGAGAGGGACTATCCGGTCTCCATCGACATCTGCATTGACAAGTTCGGCATGGTGACTACCGGCCTGGGAGTGAGGTATGCTGCCCAGATTGAGATTCCGGAGCGCCAGTACACGGAGGAAGTCATTGACAATCCGGATTATGACCCGGAGGACCCCCAGAGCCAGAAAACAACCATCAAGAAGGAGCCGGTACCTTTCAACATGGCAAATGTCACACTTAAACTTTACGCAATCTAAGAAGGAGGATTTTATATCATGGGAAATTACGACCAGTTTGCAGCAGCTGTAAAAGAGATTTCGGGAGGCAAGAATGTGGTTCTTCTGGATGACATGGATATGCCGTCCATTTATGTGCCTATCTACAAGATGAAAAATAGTGACCTGGTTACTGGATTGAGCCAGAATATCCATCCTGCTTTCAGTGTGGCAGAGAACGGCGCCCAGGTGGAACGTTCTGTATTCTATTATTCTAAGTATCAGAACGTGATTATCAACGGCAGAGCCTACTCCCTGGCACACAGAGACCCCAATGTGTACATCAATTTCGACCAGGCAAAGATAGCCTGCGATGCAAAGGGGCCTGGATTCCACTTGGGGACGATGGCAGAATGGGCCTGCATTGCCCTCTGGTGCCGGAAGAATGGAACGATGCCGCGTGGCAACAACAGCTACGGATGCGATCACGGCCACAGCTATGAGAAAGGCCAGGTAAGCTACCAGTACACAGACAGCGGAAAACAGTATGACGGACGTACATTTACCGGTTCCGGTCCGGCAACCTGGGGGCATGACTGGACACAGTTTGGCATCCAGGACATGAACGGCAACGTCTGGGAGTGGGTAGGCGGCATGCGTCTGAAAGAAGGAGAAATCCAGGTGATTCCGTACAACAATGCAGCACTCGGAGCGGACTGCGACCAGGGGCCTTCCTCTACTCTCTGGAAAGCTATCAAGAATGATGGTTCCCTGGTGGAGCCTGGGACGGCTGCAACTCTGAAATATGACTGGGTGTCCGGCAAGATTCAGCTGACAACCGGAATTACTGTCGCGGCGGATGCCGGGCGTTACTGCGAGTACAAGGATATGTCGCTGGCAAGCGGCCTGACGGCTCCGGAGCTGGCGAAAGTCCTTCTGATTTATCCGGATGAACCCGGAGGAGATTACGCTGGGGACGGTCATTGGATGAACAACGCCGGAGAACGTTTTCCGCTCTGTGGGGGCCGCTGGAACGGCGCCGCGAACGCTGGCGTGTTCAGCGTGAATTTGCGCAACCCGCGCTCGAACTCGGACCACAACGTTGGTTTTCGCTCCGCTTATGTAGAACTGTAAAACTGCCCACTGAATCACTGACCGCCCTGCGGTAGCAGGGCTATAACTTTACGGAGGCAATATGTCTGAAAAGAGAGCTGCCACTACCGGCGGCATAAGCAAGCAGGAGGCGGAAAATCTCCAGATAAGGCAGAAAGTATTAGACATGGCCGCGTATGCGATGCCGCTCATAGAACGGTGGAGCGTGGCGCACCAGAAACTCCTGGGAGATGACATCGCCCACTGCATGAATGAAATGGTAGAGCTTGCGGCAGCTCTCCAGTTCGAGCAGAATAAGAAAACTCCGTGCAAAAATCTGGATATGAAGAATAAAGCCTTGCAGGATTTTATCACCCTGGCATATGCGCTGAAATATCTGAAAGGTTCATCGTCCTATGATGAATGGACGCGCCGGTCAAAAGAAATCGGCGCGATGATTGGAGGGTATAAAAAGTACATATACGAGGAGACGCCTGCAGCAAAGGGCAAGAGGTAGGGAGGCATCCGGGAATACCGGGTGCTTTCCTTTTGGGAGCAGGCTATACACTACGTTTGCCGATCTGTGGGGGCAACTGGAACAACGCCGCGAACGCTGGCGTGTTCAACGTGAATTTGAACAACCCGCGCTCGAACTCGAACCACAACGTTGGTTTTCGCTCCGCTCTACTCTCATATGCCAGAACCGGTCAGATTACGGTCTGCCCGGCAGTGCGAGAGATTAAAGGAGCCTGTTTCCGCTCCGGGCCGCAAGGCAGGAGAAAAATGGTGCCATGTGTGCGTATGTGGTGCCGCCTCTGTGGAGACAAACAAAGCAGAAGGCAACTCTGGAAACTGCAAGTAACACAAAATGTGAACGCCGCGACACAGAGATTTTTAGAGAGGATGACGCGATGAAGATAAAACGAGTGTTTGACCTAATCTTCTCTATGGAAAACCTACACGCCGCCCTGGAGGATGCCTCCAGCGGAAGGCGGTACCAGAAGGATGTCCTGGCGTACAATCTGGACGCCTGGGAAAAGCTCACTTTGCTAAGAGAGGAAATCCTAAGCGGCGGCTATTGCATAGAAAGGTATTACATTTTCTATATCCATGAGCCAAAGCTGCGGATGATTATGTCAATATCCTTCCGTCATCGCATCGTCCAATGGGCGATTTACCGGGTGGTGAATCCGCTCCTGGTTCCGGGATACATCAAGGACACATACGGATGTATTCCCGGCAGGGGCAGCCTGGGAGCTATGAATCGGCTGAAATACTGGCTGGAGCTTGTCTCCCGGAAGGAAGGGGAAACCTGGTATTTCCTAAAACTGGATATAAGCAAATATTTCTACCGTGTATCACACCGGATACTGAAAGAAATCCTGGCAAAGAAAATCAAGGATGAAAGAGTGCTGGAGATTCTGTACGGGATTATCGACTGCAAACATACGCCATTCGGCTTGCCACCTGGCAAGAATCCGGAGGATGTGCCGCTGGAGGAACGGCTTTATGATGTCGGGATGCCGATAGGGAACCTTTTGAGCCAGCTCTTTGCGAACATTTACCTGGATGCCCTGGACCAGTTCTGCAAGCGCGTCCTGGGAATCCGTTACTATATACGCTATATGGATGATGTGATTATATTGAGCAACAGCAAATTGCAGCTCCGGGAATGGAAAGACCGGATAGGCACCTTCCTGGAAGTGGAGCTGGAGCTTAATCTGAATCAAAAGACCTGCATCCGTCCGATAGCGCAGGGAATCGAATTTGTAGGATACAGAGTGTGGGCGGACGAAGTGAACGTGCGGAAAAGCACATCATTACGAATAAAACGGAACCTGGCCGGTGTCTGTGTGAAGTATGCCGAAGGGAAACTGACGCTCCAGGAAGTGACGCAGCGGTTCAACAGCTACATAGGGATGTTGGGCCATACAGACAGCCAGGCTCTTTTAGATAAGATATATCAAGAGATGGTTCTCACAACCGCGGAAGGAGGAAAGCTGGAGGATGGAGAGGAAGAACTTCTTTACATGCTCCCCATACAGCAGGAAATGCGTATGTCCTATGGGGAATGGGAAATGCGAAACGACTTGCAGCTGGTATGGTAAGTGTGAGCATTGCTTGAATTTCCACATACCGGCAGGGCAGGAGCCTTGTCTGGCATGTGCGAATTTAAGAATAGATTTAAGACCGCCTGGAGAGGGCGGTTTTTCAGTGGAAGGAGGTGAAAAGGCTATGGATAACCCGGTGACACATAGGGAGCTGGAGCAGTTCCGGCAGCTGATGGAGTCGGAGAATGAGCGGTTGAAGGAAGAAAACGACCGCCAGAATCACCGCATCGGAGTCCTGGAGAACAGCATCCAGAAGATGACCGACCTGGCAGCGTCCACAGAAAAGCTGGCGGTGAACATGCAGAACATGTTGAAGGTCCAGGAGGAGCAGAGCAAGCGCCTGGAGCAAATCGAGAACCGGGACGGCGAGAAGTGGCGGAAAGCGATGGCATACATCGGAACCGCGATACTGGGAGCTGTCCTGGCTATTGTATTTGCCAAGATTGGGCTGTAGAGGAGGCGAGGCATGAAGGAAAAGAAAAGCGTCCGGACAATGGACATCATCCTGGCGGTGATTGCCGTTTTCCTGCTTCTCTTTATCGTGGTGATGGTGTGGCTTTACTACCAGACCGGGGCAATCCCGGACACGCTCTGCACATGCGTATTTGCTGCCTGCGGAGGGGAGTGTGGAGTCATGGGCTGGATAAAGACCACGAAGGAGCGGCAGAGGGAGCGGTCATTCGAGCTGGAGGACAGGGAACACGAGGAACAAAGACAGAAAGAAATGGAGGCAAATCTGAATGAATGAGATTTTATTTGAGCTTTTGAAGGTAGTTATCATGGTGGCAGTCATGCTTATCACGCGGTATGCCATTCCCTGGGTAAGGGAGCGCATCGGGGCGGATAAGCTGGCCCTGGCAGAGAAGTGGGTTCGGTACGCGGTACTGAAAGCCCAGCAGGTCATGTGGGCTGATGATGGGCCGGAACGCAAGGCATACGTTACGGAGTTTCTGAAAGAGCTGCTTATTGAGAAGAACATTGCCCTTTCGGATGAACAGCTGGACATTCTGATTGAAGCAGCAGTGAAGCAGATGAAAATTGAAGCAGGCTCCGGTGTCACTATCAATAACTCTGCCGGTGAAGCTCCGGGAGAAAAGACTGCAAAATGATGTAGGAGGAGGGAAACGCTATGGCACTGAAAGGAAGTACGGTCCGGGAGCAGGTATGGAACTATCTGGCATCCGCAGGACTAAGCAATCATGGAGTGGCTGGCCTCATGGGGAATCTGTCCGCAGAGTCCAGGCTCAATCCTAAGAACCTGGAGGATCTCTGTGAGGCGCGGCTCAAAGAGGCCGGAAAGCTGTACTGTACGGATGAAACGTACACAGTGGCGGTGGACAGCGGGGAAATCAGCCAAGAGGAGTTCCTGCATCCTCTCCCGAATAAACAGTACGGGTACGGGCTGGCACAATGGACATCACCCGGAAGGAAAGCCGGCCTTTATGACCTGGCAAAGTCCAGGGGCGTGTCAATCGGTGATCTGGAGATGCAGCTGGATTTCCTCATGCAGGAACTTTCCACCAGCTACAGAAATGTCCTGGAGATTCTGAAATCTGCAACTTCTGTGAGGGCGGCGTCTGATGCCGTCCTCATTGATTTTGAGCGTCCGAAGAACCAGGGAGAGGCTGTAAAGAAGAAAAGGGCTGGATATGGACAAAAGTATTATGACGAGTTTGTAAAGCCTGCATCGGTCAATACGGCAGGCACAAGCACCAAACCAGAAGGAGGTAAGGCAACTATGACAGAGACGCAGGCGAGGCAGCACATATTGAGCATCATGCAGGGCTGGGTAGGCTTGAAAAGGTCGGACGGCTCCCACAAGGTAATTATTGATACCTACAACGGACATAAGCCGCTGGCGCGGAACTATTCCGTGAAGTACACGGACGCATACTGCGCCACCACTATATCTGCAGCAGCAATCGAGGCAGGGTTCGATGACATCATCCCCCTGGAGTGCGGATGCGGCCAGATGATAGAGCTGGCAAAGAAGATGGGAATCTGGGAAGAAAACGACGCCTATGTACCGGAACCGGCGGACATCATCCTCTATGATTGGGATGATAACGGCATCGGGAACAACACCGGCTGGCCCGATCATGTCGGCATGGCGGAGAAGGTGGCAGGCAGCACCATTACCGTCCTGGAGGGCAATATGAGCGGCGGCGTTGTGGGCCGCAGGAACCTCCAGGTCAACGGCCGGTATATCAGAGGGTATATCCTTCCGAAGTACGCAGGCAAGGCAGACAAGCCGGACGAGCCGAACACTTCCGGAAATCTGAAAGTGGGTGATATTGTGACATTCACCGGAAAGAATCATTACGCCAGCTCCTATGCAAGCGCCAAAAAGGTCTCCTGCATGAGCGGCCAGGCGAAGGTGACGGCCATAAATGCAAAGGGAGCGCATCCGTACCATCTGGTGGCGGTTCCCGGGAAAGGCTCCAATGTATACGGCTGGGTGGATGCTGCTGACATCCAGGGCGCGGCATCCGGCTCCGGTCCTTCCGGGGGAACCGTGGCAATCAAGGTGGGCGATACCGTGAACTATTCCGGGAACGTCCATTACACCAGCAGCTACAAGGGGGCGAAATCCTCCAGCTGCAAAGGCGGTACCGCGAAGGTGACGGCCATCAACAAGACCGGGGCGCACCCTTACCATTTGAAGCACACCGGGAGCGGATGCACCGTGTACGGCTGGGTGGATGCTGACAAAGTTTCCGGATCATAGGAGGGCATACAGCGTATGAAAAATTACATCGGCGTCAAAATCGTAAAGGCGGAGCCGCAGGAGAAGGACGGCAGGCCCGGATATAAGGTAGTGTATCCGGATGGCTATGTGTCGTGGTCTCCGAAGGACGTCTTTGAAAAGGCATACAGAATACTTGACTGTGAAGATTTCATCAACAAGAAGGAGTAACACCGCATCTGCATCTCAATAAGGCAAAAGGGCCTCTCTGTCAATTCCAGGCAGGGAGGCTCTTTTTTTATTGCCGTTTTTTAGACCGTCCGTGGATTGTCCAATGGACTGTCCGTGGAAATGTCCAAAGAATGTCCGGAAGTCTAAGGCATTTTGTCCTATGGACTGTCCGCGGATTGTCCGTGGACGCAGTATCTCCGCTCATTCTCCAGCGCATCCAGGCGGAGATTCCGGGAGCCGTTTCTTCTTATTATAATGTGCCTGGAATTTTAGACCATCCTATGGACTGTCCGTGGACGCATCCGTGGACAATCCATAGGAACATCCACAAACATACCGTAACCGTAACCGTAACCATAATAAATAAAAAGATATAAGTCCAAAATACACCAAAAGGTATTTATGTCATTAAAACTATTGACAAATACCCTATAGTGTGTTATGATACTAATATACAAAAGGAAGTTGCAAAGAAAACTCACAAGGAGGTATCGGCTATGAGAGTAAAGGCTGGCTGGATTGTAAAGGTAGCGGACATCGGGATACTGGCAAAGGTGGTGTCTGCCGGAGATGGCAAAGCGGAACTGGAGTTTGATTTCCCGGAAGGCCGGGAGGTCTGCGAGTGTCCGTATTCAATTATTGCAGGCATCCTCTCCAGAGGGGAGGCTGCATGACAAAGCTGGAGTTTGAACATTTGATAGAGCGTCCGATTTCCGCCGAGGAGTTCCGGAAGATTCAGCTAGTGTATATGAACACAGAAGCAATCGTAACTCCCTCCCAGATGTCATATATCTACGTGGTGTGGGGAGAAAAAGGGATTGATATTCTGTACTCACTGGTGATGGAGCGCGGAAGGCTGATAGAGGAGGTCGGGGAATTGAAACGTGAGCTGTCAGATGTGAAGAAAGAAAACCGGCGGCTCCGGGAGTTCCGGGGAGTGATTCTGAAAGCGTACGAGGAGGCGAGAGAGGTCTAAGAAAAATTGAATATGTGATAGAATAATGTTGATTTATGTCCGTGCATATGTTATGATATATGTACGGACATAAAGGAGGCGATAGAATGAGTCCGAAAGGTAGACCGACTGACGATCCGAAGACTTGCCGGTTCGAGATTAGAATTTCCGAGGCAGATATTGAAAAACTGGATTTTTGCTGTGAGAAAACATCCAAGAAACGTGCCGAGGTAATAAGAATGGGCATTCAGAAAGTCTTTGATGAATTGTCAAAATAAAATAGCGGTTACGCCCCGACCAAAGTTTGTAACCGCCATTTCCACACAACCGCCGAAGCGATTGATAAATCTATTCTATCACATCAATTCGGCTAAATCAATCGAAAAGGAGCCGAACCATGAAAAATTCCAGAGAAATCCCAGAAATAAAAGAAGTAAGCCAGGAGGAAATCCGGGCATTGAGCAATAATCTGTTTGAACTGTATGCAGTCCTGGAGACCGCATCCATCGCCCTTTATAATCTGCAAAGTGAGCCGGAGGCGATAGGCAAAGCTGTGACTATTTCATTTGCGGTGGAAAAAGCAGCTAAGGACTGCGAAGCGTTGAAGGCTGTTGTAGACGATATGGCAGAGAGAACCAGATAGGCATATAAAATATCCCGGGGTGCGGAATAACCGCTCCCTGGGGCTGTATGGACGTTGAAAACTGAATAAGGAGGAAAAGGCATGGAAGAAATGAAAAATGAAATCATGAAGCAGGGGGCAGTCCAGGAGGAGCCGTACAAGAGCGGCTCTGTCCACTACATCGACAGCCGGGAAGTGGCAAAAATGGTCGAAAAGGAACACAGTAATTTACTAAAAGACATCCGCAGGTATATCACACAAATGGGAAAAGTAAAAATTGACTTCTCTGAATTTTTTATCGAATCATTATACCGTGTTGAAGGCCAGAGCAGAGAATATCCGTGTTATCTGGTTACGGAAAAGGGTTGTGAATTTATTGCCCACAAGATGACCAGTGAAAAGGGCACAGCATTTACTGTGGCGTACATAGACCGTTTTCACGAAATGAAAGGTGCGTTGGAGGGGAAGGATGAACTGGACAAGTTTTTCGATGTCATGAAAGAGTACATGATTCAACAGAGCAAGAGAGATCAGCAGCAGGAAGAAACCATTCAGACTACTATTGGATTGATTGGACAGGTGATGGAGCGATTAGAAAAGCTGGAAACCCAGAAAGCAGGTATCCTTTCCTGGAACCCGTTCTCAGTCCAGCAGGACGTGATAGATCAGCGCATGAGGACGCTGAATGGCCTGGTAGACCAGGTGGCGGACTTGTGCCAGATGGAGCGGAACAAAGTCCTGCACTTTCTGTATAAGACGCTGCAGGAGAGCCTGGGAATGACATTGAATCCGTACCTGATGGTGATGAAGTCAGAGCGTGGAGACGATACCGCCTGCAATCTGCATGTGATAGCCAGCGTGGACAGGTTCTATAAACAGGCGGCGGAGATGTGCCAGGACGTAATTGCCAGAAAAAATTTGTTTGATTAGTAGGAGGATATGGCATGGCAAAGGGATTGAGTGGAACTGGAGAATTTACCGCATTGCTGACAGCGGATCAGCGGAGGTTGGCAGAGCGCCTGGCTGAAATCGAGAGGGAGGATGCCGATAGGTGCGCTGGCTGCGGAGGAGAGGATTGTTGCTGCTGCGAATACTACCTGGACCGGCAGAGATGGCAGTCTCCGGAGGAATTGTTCGCGGATGATGGATATGGATACGCATGGTAGGAGGTCAAGGATGGTTAAATATTATAGCACACAGAGGCCGGTTTCTCCTGGGACTTTTCCCAGGGAGGGAGCCAGAACAGCCCCAGGAATTATAAAATTGAATACGTGGTAGAATAGCATTGACATTTTGAGTTCCGTTTAGTATAATATTTATAGGAACTCAAAAAGTGAGGTGATGAAGTTGAGTGCCAAGATGGGCAGACCCCCATCCAGCAATCCAAAGCAGAACGATATTAAGGTTCGTGTGGACGACCAAACACACGAAAGGCTGCAAAAATATTGTGAAGCAAATGGAATCACTAAAGCAGAGGCAATTAGAAAAGCGATAGTGGAAATGCTGGACAAATGAAAAGGAAGTCCGCACCGACCAAAGTTTAGACTTCCTTCAGCAAATCAACCGCCGAAACGATTGATAAATCTATTCTATCACATCAATTCGGCTAAATCAATCGAAAAGGAGCCGAACCATGAAAAATTCCAGAGAAATCCCAGAAATAAAAGAAGTAAGCCAGGAGGAAATCCGGGCATTGAGCAATAATCTGTTTGAACTGTATGCAGTCCTGGAGACCGCATCCATCGCCCTTTATAATCTGCAAAGTGAGCCGGAGGCGATAGGCAAAGCTGTGACTATTTCATTTGCGGTGGAAAAAGCAGCTAAGGACTGCGAAGCGTTGAAGGCTGTTGTAGACGATATGGCAGAGAGAACCAGATAGGCATATAAAATATCCCGGGGTGCGGAATAACCGCTCCCTGGGGCTGTATGGACGTTGAAAACTGAATAAGGAGGAAAAGGCATGGAAGAAATGAAAAATGAAATCATGAAGCAGGGGGCAGTCCAGGAGGAGCCGTACAAGAGCGGCTCTGTCCACTACATCGACAGCCGGGAAGTGGCAAGGTTGGTTGGGAAAGAGCATAAGAAATTGCTTCGGGATATCAGGCGGTATTGTGAACAATTAGGAGAGGCCAAGATTGGCCTTACCGATTTTTTCACAGAATCAACCTATATCACAGAGCAAAATAAAGTAGCACCTTGTTACTTGGTAACAAAAAAGGGCTGCGAGTTCATCGCCCACAAACTGACTGGCCAGAAGGGATCGGAGTTTACAGCCCGGTACATTGACCGTTTCCACGAAATGAAAGGTGCGCTGGAGGGTCAGCAGAATCTGGCTCTGCAGGAGTTTATAAAGCAGCAGACAGAGACCATCAATACAGTTGCTGGTATGGTTAGCCAGGTGATGGAGGGATTTAAGGGACTTTCTGCGGATGTGGAGAATCTGAAAGGCCAAAGGGTGGGGATTCCTTCTCGGAATCCATTTTCAGTCCAGGACGATGTGGTGGACCAGCGCATGAGGACGCTGAACGGCCTGATAGACCAGGTGGCGGACTTATGTCAGATGGAGCGGAATAAAGTCCTGCACTTTCTGTATAAGACGCTGCAGGAGAGCCTGGGGGTGACGCTGAACCCTTACCTGATGGTGATGAAGTCAGAGCGTGGAGACGATACCGCCTGCAATCTGCATGTGATAGCCAGCGTGGACAGGTTCTATAAACAGGCGGCGGAGATGTGCCAGGACGTAATTGCCAGAAAAAATTTGTTTGATTAGTAGGAGGATATGGCATGGCAAAGGGATTGAGTGGAACTGGAGAATTTACCGCATTGCTGACAGCGGATCAGCGGAGGTTGGCAGAGCGCCTGGCTGAAATCGAGAGGGAGGATGCCGATAGGTGCGCTGGCTGCGGAGGAGAGGATTGTTGCTGCTGCGAATACTACCTGGACCGGCAGAGATGGCAGTCTCCGGAGGAATTGTTCGCGGATGATGGATATGGATACGCATGGTAGGAGGTCAAGGATGGTTAAATATTATAGCACACAGAGGCCGGTTTCCCCTGGGACTTTTTCCAGGGAGGGAGCCGGGAGAATCGTGAATTTTGACAATAAGCAGTTCTGCGAGGAGATCGGGCGCGATGCCTGGGGATACATTGAGCACGAGGAGCCGCTGTCTGCAGCACAGATGGAGGCGTATGAGCTGACAATGGGAGGGATGAAGAAATTCTGGTGCGTCACCACATCGGTAAATGACCGGGGGAGGGTGGCAGCGAACATCACCAATGTAATAGAGGCGGTATGCCAGCCGGAAAATTCATCAACCAGTACGAGCCGAAGGGATATTTACAACGACTGGTTCCCTTCCCAGGAGGAGGCGGAGAAATTTGTGGAGGAGGCGAGGCAGGCATGAAGCTGGTAATCGAAGTAAAACGCCGGAGAATGAGCGTCACGCAGGGCGAGGCAGACGTGTACGTGAACGACCAGAAGGTCATAACCTTCGGAGACAAAATAGAGATGATTAAAGAAGGGGAGCGGTGCTATGGGGAAAACATCGGAGGATGGGGCAGCAAAAAGCCGGATTCCTCTTTTATCGCCGGGTACCTATGGCATCCGCATGATGAACTCTATAGTTATAAGGAGAAGCTGGAGCGGATTCTGGTGGATGGAGAGGAGCTGGAGGCTCTGGGAGTGAATATCGAGGACATGAAGGAGTCGGCGCGATGAAAAACAAAAGGTTTGGCCAGAACAGATTGAGGAGGCAAGGACGCTGGCTATCCAGGAGAAGAAACTTCTCACCAGGGAGTATGATGCACTTTCGGACGCGGATGGCCTGCGCGTTCTTACAAAGGGGGAGCTTGAGGAATTAAAAGGGAGCCGGTATTCCTGCATCTATTCCGGGTGGATCACGGCCATTGAGGACTACACGGAGGAGACTGGAAAAGCCTGGGAGGTTCTCCAGGCGGTCAATTCTCGGTTCCGGGAGCTGGATGCGGAAGAGCAGGTGATAGATATTCTGAATGATTTCCCGGATGTGAAGCTGGGGCCGGCAGACATCACGGATGATTTCATTTCCTACATGAGAGCATCCGGACACGATCTGACATACAGCCTTCCGATGGGGAATAGGGAACTGGCATATTTTGTGGTGACGAGCCGTGCCTGCCTGGAGGATGAAAATATCTGGATGATGATGGCAGAGGCGGCGATGATGTAAAGGAGGACGGCATGGGAGACCCTTATAAAGTGGAGTGGTTGAAGAAAATGCTGGAGCATGAAACCAGCAAGACGGAGGAGCATTATGGGGCACGTTTGAGCCATTGGTATGGAGATTCAAAGATACTTACCATTGACGCAGGCGGACTGAGGGCTTTGATTCGGCACTACTCAAAACATGATACAGATTTAGACGGATAGGAGGGAAAGGTTTGAGAACAGCAGGAGAAATCATAGAGGACATTCTTAAAAAGGACGGCGTGAGCCAGTCCGATCTGGCAAAAATGATGGACACGGACCGGCGCGCAATCTACCAGCTGCTCCGGAAATTCCAGGACATTAAGTATAGCAAGTTTGCGGAGATTCTGGATAAGCTGGGATATGAAATCACGATAAATAAGAAATAGCAGCTGGAGGCAAGGCTGCTTTTTCTCTGCAAGACAAATACCTTAAAGTGTATTTATGTCGGCTTTTTTATTGACAAATACCTTATAGTGAGTTATAATATTGATATACAAAAGGAAGTTACAAAGAAAACTCACAAGGAGGTATCAGTTATGAGAGTAAAGGCTGGATGGATTGTAAAGGTTGCAGACATCGGCACACCGGCAAAGGTGGTGTCTGCTGGAGACGGAAAAGCGGAGCTGGAGTTCGATTTCCCGGAAGGCCAGGAGGTCTGCGAGTGTCCGTATTCAATTATTGCAGGCATCCTCTCCAGAGGGGAGGCTGCATGATAAAGCTGGAGTTTGAACATTTGATAGAGCGTCCGATTTCTGACGAGGAGTTCCGGAAGATTCAGCTGGTGTATATGAACACAGAGGCAATCGAAACGCCTCTCCAAATGTCATATATCTACCTGGTGTGGGGAGAAAAAGGGATTGATATTCTGTACTCACTGGTGATGGAGCGCGGAAGGTTGATAGAGGAGGTCGGGGAATTGAAACGCGAGTTGTCAAATGTGAAGAAAGAAAACCGGCTTCTCCGGGAGTTCCGGGGAGTGATTCTGAAAGCATACGAGGAGGCGAAAAAGGATGTATGAGTATGATTATTCTGGAGACATGAAATTTTTCCAGGACCAGCTTGCGGCGAAAGGCATCACCAAAAAGATGCTGGACATGAACAATTTCGCAGGGCTGACGGCCAGGGAATTGCAGAACATAGTAGACAGCGCAAGGCTGATAAAGAAAGGCGAGACTGCCGGAGAACCGGCATCAGCATAAATTTTAGCATGGAGGGCAAAACACATGGAAAGAACCTATTATTCAATCAATGAACAGACGGCGAGGACGGCGAAGCATATCAATTCTTTCAGCGAATACAAGGAAGGGAGCGCGACGGCGGAGTACCGGCACTATGTAGATAAGGTGTATGACGTGGTGGAGCGGATCGCGGAGGAGAAACCTAACCTTCTGGAAAAGGCACAGCGCATGGCGGAGCGCTACAGCCGGAAACTGTCCATCTATTACAACGATTACTACCGCAACGAGGCATCCTGCCCCAGCATTATGATTTCCGGCGGCGGAAATTTCCCGGTGAGGAAAAAGGAGAAGCAGAACAGCCGGAGGGATTCCCTGCACAAGGAATGGGTGTACCTGGATTCCTATGCAGACAAGATTGAGCATCTTCTGACGATGGAGCAGCCCATCCTCTCCGGAGACGAGCGCGCCGTGGAATTGCTGCAGGAAAAGCTGGACGGCATGGTGGAAACCCAGGAGCTGATGAAGGCGGTCAATGCGTACTACCGGAAGGAAAAGACCCTGGATGGATGCCCGAACCTCACCCAGGAAGAAATCGAAATGCTGAAAGCGGAAATGGCATCCAGCTATCATTGGGCAGACGTTCCGTATCTTCCTTATCTGCTTTCCAACAATAACGCCAACATCAAGAGGACGAGGGACCGGATGGAAGGTCTGAAAAAGGTGAAGGAGGCCGGGAGCCAGGAAACGGAGTGCGAGTTCTGCAAGGTAGTGGAGAATACCGAGATTATGAGGCTCCAGCTGATATTCGATGGCAAGCCGGAGCCGGAAGTCCGGGATATTCTGAAAAGCAACGGTTTCAGATGGGCGCCCTCGCAGGGAGCATGGCAGCGGCAGCTCACCAACAATGCGAAGTATGCGCTTAAGTGCGTGATGAAGGAGCTGAAAAAGCTCCAGGAGGAGACGGCATGATTACTGAACAGGAGGCCAGGGCAAAGGGCATGGACGATGTGGCGGTTTTCCTGGGGATTGTGGACGGGGAGGTTATCCCCGACCCCACGCCCAGTCTGACGCCGAATGAAAAGCTGCATGGAAGAATTGTCGGTACCAGGATGGACCCGTACCATGATGTGACAATTTATGAGGATGGGTATGAGGAGCGTTACTACATCGGAGATTAAGGAGGGATGATTCATGGAAATCAAGACAATGGCCGGATGGCATGAGTTCGCTGAAAACAACAGCAATGGGAGCTGGGATAAATACTGCAAGCCCGGAGACCTGGTAGACGAAGGGGTATATGACTACTTTCTGGATGTTTTGCCTCCCCGGAGCATGGAGAGGGGCTATCTCCAGGTAGGGGAGCCGCACAGCCACCAGATGAATGTAGCCACCGGAAAGGTGCAGGCTACATACGCGACATTCCGCAGGGCGGAGAAGGGAATCTGGATGTATTGCGGAAACTGTTTTGCCGGGATGACATGGGACGCGGATTCCGCGAGCAGTTCCCTGGAGGGCTTTCTGAAAGTCACATACCGGAAGGAGGGGAGCCAGAGGATATGCAGGCCACGCCTGGTTTGCAAGGATGGATTCTCAATGTCCATCCAGGCCGGGGAAGATTTTCAGTGTACCCCCAGGGAGCATAGGAAAGACGGCGATTATACAGCTGTTGAGCTGGGATGCCTTTCTTCACTGGAGGAGCTGCTGGTACCCTATGCGGAGGATAAGGACGCATTACTGGATACGACATATCCATATGTTCCGGTAGAGCTGGTGAAGGTAGTCATTGAGACGCATGGAGGAATCTATGGTTAAGGTTCTAAACTACCCAGGTGCGATATCGAGGCTGGAAGAGACCATGTAAGAAAGTATGTCAGCAAGGGTTTTCCGCGTGTGTTCCAGTACACGGTCAAATTGAGCAAGGCCAGGAGGTTTGAGACAGAGGAGAGGGCTATGGAGTTTATCCGGGGATTCAATGACTATGGGAAGTTTACGATTGTGCAGCCGGTTGTGAGAAAAGTATGCAGGACATTTTCCGTTGTCCAGGAAGGAGAAGAAAATGAATAAGGTTATTCTGATGGGGCGCCTCACACGCGACCCCGAAGTAAGGTATTCGCAGGGGGAGACCAGTATGGCGGTTGCCAGGTACACGCTGGCGGTAGACCGAAGAGGCAGGAGGGACGGCGAGCAGTCGGCAGATTTCATTTCCTGCGTGGCGTTCGGAAAAGCTGGAGAGTGGGCGGAAAAGTGGCTCCGGAAGGGAATCAAGATTGCCATTACTGGACGCATCCAGACCGGCAGCTACACCAACAGAGAGGGCCAGAAGGTCTATACAACGGATGTCGTGATTGAGGAGCAGGAGTTCGCTGAAAGCAGGGCAGCAAGCGAGGGAAACAGCCAGAACCAGCAGAGACAGCAGGAGCAGAGTGCCGGAGATGGCTTTATGAATATTCCGGACGGCATTGACGAGGAACTGCCGTTCAACTAAAAAGGAGGGAAAATCATGGAAAACAGCAACATCGTAAACATTAAGGCGGAGCGGATCATGGCGCATCCGAACAATCCCAGGAAGAACCTGGGGGATTTGTCAGAGCTGGTGGAGTCTATCAAAATTCATGGAATCATGCAGAACCTTACAGTGATTCCTCTGGTGGATGTAGACCCGGATGCCACCATAGGGCAAGGGGAGGAGAAATATGTCACCCTCATAGGGCATCGCCGGTATGCTGCAGGTTCCCAGGCAGGGGTGACGGAGTTTCCCTGCAAGATAGCAAGGGGGCTTTCGGAGCGTGAGCAGATGTCAATCATGCTGGAGGAGAATATGCAGAGGGCAGACCTCACTATCTGGGAGCAGGCAAACGGTTTCCAGATGATGTTAGACCTGGGGGAAACGGAGGAAAGCATCGCGGAAAAGACCGGATTCTCCAAAACCACGGTCCGGCACCGGCTGAATATCGCAAAACTGAACCAGGATATTTTGATGAAAAAGGAAAAGGACGAAGCTTTCCAGCTGTCTTTGACAGACCTCTATGCGCTGGAGCAGATTGAGGACATCAAAATAAGGGATAAGATTCTGAAAGAGGCATCTAATTCCAGGGATTTAGTCTGGAGAGCGAAGAGCGCCGCAGAGGAGATTCACCGGGATAAGGTGGCGGCGAAGATTATTGAGATGCTGGAGGAGGCAGGAATCGGCGCGGCTCCGAAGGAATATGAGAAGGACCAGTATTCCGGGAAGTGGGAAACCGTGGAGTGGATTAGCACTGAAAAGGCAGCACCTAAGAGAATCAGCAAAAAGAAGTTCGAGGGATGCTTCTACCACAAGGCATACAGATCAGTGAACGTAATCCGGAAAAAGGATAACTCGAAAGAGCCGATGACCGAGGCAGAACGCATCCAGAAGGAGAAGGACCGGAACAAGAAAACCATCAAGGCTATTGCAAAGGAGATGACGGCACAGAGGAAAAGTTTCATCCTCAATGCCATTGCCGGGAAGATTGAGCCGCTGAAGGATACGGAGGATGCCATCAAGGGGTTGTGGGGCGTGATTGTGGATGCCTGCGGTTATATGAACAAGACTACGCTTATGGCGTTCCTATCAGATGCAAAAGACTGGTGGAATATGTCGGACGAAGAAAAGGAGAAGTGCCAGGCCAAATTCCAGAAATTGAGCATTGAACATCAGCTGATGATTGGCGCTTTCTGTGCTACCAACGATAAAGATTTTACGGAATGGGATGGAGCGTACAGAAAAGAAACCGGGGAGCTTATCACGCAATTTACGGAAGTCCTGGAGAAGTATGGTTTTTCCTATGCGGAGGAGGAGCAAAACAAGGTGATGGAGGGTTCCCATGAGTGCTATTTCAAGAAGGAGGAGCCGAAAGATGAATCAGCCTAAGATGAAAAAGATTTTTACGATGCATCCCGGAAAGGCAGAGTATGAATATGCCGTGAAGTGCCGGTTCTGCAATGAGACATACAGAATCGACATGAACAGCGATTTGTATTACAGACTGGACAGATTCCTGGAAGGGGAGGGCCATGCGGAAGAAATGCTGCATGACCTCCCTCCCGGAATCCGGGAAATGTTCATCAGCGGAATGTGTCCGGAGTGCTGGGAAAAGACATTCGGTGGAGAGGAGGATGCAGAATGAGAAAAAGGTACTGCAAAGGCAGATATTACAAGGCTGGCGCCTATCATAATTTTGAAATCGGGAAATTCCACCAGTGGGGCAGTAACTACGAGGAGTTTGAGAATGGGGCAGGCAATTACTCTGTGGCTATCGTGGAGCTGCCGGATGGAACCGTTGTTATGCCGGTGGCAGATGATATATGTTTCCTGGAGAGTGAGGAATTAAATAGGCTTATAGAAGAATGTTCCAATAAGTCGGATACTGTATATACACTGGAGTGGGCCAGAAATACGCTCAATCGGTACAGAGACCATGTATGCATGACTATGTTGGGCTTGACTGGAGAGGACGAAGTGAAAACAATCTATGATTTGTTCAATGCTCTCAAAATGGGCGAGCTGGCATTGTATAAGCAGGAGAAGCGAGAGAAGGAGGAGACGCAGAGTGAAAAAGGTATGCCCGGAGTGTCACAAGGTATTTGTGACGGAGCTGACAGATAAGGTCTATTGCTCCAGAAAATGTTCTGTGAAAATGAGGAAACGCGGAAGGAGGAGGAGACGTAATGCTGAAATTGCCTATAAAGAAAAAATGGCTTGACATGATTCTCACCATGGAAAAGCCGGAGGAGTACCGGCAGATAAAGCCATACTGGACGGTCCGGATCATCCACTGGCTGGGATTCCAGGACAGTGAGACGGACACTGTGATGGAACTGTTGAGGGAAAAGCGCACAGAAAAGGCGCTGCCGGTCATCCTGCAAAATGGGTATGGGGCAGATGCGCCGGAGGTAGAAGTCATGTGTACGCTTTCCATCGGCGCTGGAAGGGAAGAATGGGGCGCGGCTCCTGGCAAGGAGTATTTCCGGTTCCATATTGAGAAGGTATCAAAATTTATGGGAGCTGATGTAGTATGAAGGGACAGATGAACCTATTTGATGATGATACGTTCATAAGGGATGCAGACTGCACAAAGGACACGCCGGTTGTCAAGGGAAAGCCGGACACGCCGATTTACGGCCAGGGCATCGGGATAAGGCCGTCTGTTCCAGGGCGGCAGGATTCAGACCATTTTAAGCGGATATATCTGGAGGAATTGCTGCCCTTAGAAGAATATGACCTGGTGGCGGTTCTATTATCCGGAGGGAAAGACAGTATCGCCTGCTATTGCAAATTGCTGGAGCTGGGAGTGCCGAAGGGAAAGATAGAGTTCTGGCACCACGATATAGACGGAGGGCATCCATGCAGGCGTATGGACTGGAGATGCACCCACAATTATGTCCGGTCATTCGCAGAGGTGGAAGGAGTACCGCTCCGGCTATCGTGGAGGGTAAACGGTTTTTTCGGAGAGCTTTACAGAATAGGGGCAAGTGAGCCGGTGGAGTGGCTGGAGCCAGAGACCGGGGAGGTCATACGCTGCAGGCTGTCGCAGAACTATATCAAGTGCCAGGAAATCAAGGAAAAAGCAACGGATGATATGGAGGAGGAGCTGAAAAAGCTGGGGTATAGAATGAAGTTCCCTGCAAAGACTGGTGATTTGAGCCGCCGGTGGTGCAGCGCATATCTGAAAATCATGGTGGCTGATACCGTGATGTCTAATCTGTCGAGGTTGAAACAGCTGGAGGAGCTGGGAGGCAAGCGACACATGTTCCCGGCAAAGGGAGGCACCCACCAGGGGAGATGGTGCAGTGGAAATCTGAAAGCTGCCGTCCAGGACAGCGTGACATCAAATCTGGAAAAGACCAGGGCAAATGTGAAGGTTCTGGTGGTATCCGGTGAAAGGCGTGGGGAATCTTCCGGAAGGGCTAAGTATAACGAAATGGAGATACACCGGACAAATGCAGAGGCAAAGGCACACCGCCTGGTTCACCAGTGGAGGCCGGTCATCGACTATTCGGAGAAGGATGTCTGGGAGGTGTTAAAGAGGCACAATGTAAATCCCCACCCTTGCTACCGTGCCGGGTGGAACCGGTGCAGCTGCGCGATGTGCATTTTCTCTACTCCAAAATTGTTTGCAGGCATCCGGGAATTGTATCCGGAGGACTATGCTCTGCTGAAGAAGGACGAGGAGATTCTGGGATTTACCCTGGACAACAAGTGCGATCTGGATACGTTCGTGGGAGATGCGGAATCTTGCGTGTATCATGGAGATTTAGCGGCGATACATAGCCTGGTGACTGGAGAGTTCACAGCTGATGATGTGTATGTGAAGGAAAACTGGATGTACCCTGCCGGGGCTTTTCATGGGGCAGAGGGCGGGCCATGTTGATTAAGGAAGGAGGGAAAGAGAGTGGTTCCAGAACACATATTGCAGAAAGCAATAGCCCACAATGCCGTATGCGATAAGCTAAGAGCACAGGGGTATTCCATACAAGGATCCGGCAATGATTTTAGCAAGTGTTATTTTACAGAAGGGAAAGCTCCGCACCAGAAGATAGTGGGGTACATAGATATGAAAACGCTGGAGATAGTCCGGTTAGATTGATTGGAGGTATATTATGGCGAAAATAGTGATTGAGGTTCCGGATGACTGCCGGAAGTGTCCATGCTTTATAAAGGCAGAGGCAAAAGTTGGGCCAGATGAAAAGACATTCTACCTATGCAGGGAATTTTCCCGGATACTGGAAATTGGCGTGAATGGTTATGGCAACGTGAAAGAAGTACACAGATGTGCGGAATGTAAAACGGCGGAAGTGTTTGATAAGCAGAAAAAGGAGAAGTGACATGTATTATCCGGATGATTTTTACTGTGAACCATCTGAATTTGAGATGCAGGTGGAGGAGTTCAAAGAGAGCCTGGCAAAGTCGATAAAGAGTGAGTTCCTGGAGGAGATGGAGCGGCTGAAAGCGGAGAACCGGAAACTCCAGGGAATCAAGGACAATTTCGAGCAGGTAAAGAGGGACTACGAGCGGAAGAAGATGGAATGTGATAGGATGATGCGCGAGGCGGAGAACAACGCGAAGCGCATGAGGGTAGAGGAGCTGATGAAGAGGTTCCAGACATTCTTCTGGAGGCCGAGCTGGGAATATCTATATGGGCCGAAGTGCGATAAGTGCGATAAGAGCCGGAGAATCGAGGTAACACTTCCATCCGGAAACAAAGTCAAAGACGAATGCGAGTGCGACAAAAGCAGGATGAAAGTCATGGTTCCGGAAAAAATGGTGCGGTATGAGCTGGCGGATAGAGACAGAGGAATAGCTGCCTGGTATACCGCTTGCGGAAAAGAGGGGGAAAGGTACTACAAACTGGATTATGCTGGTACCGTATTTGCAGAAAAGAATTTAGTGGTGCCAGGTACGTCCTTTGATGTGCTGGAGAAGCAAGAAAACCAGAATTCTCTTTTGTTCTCCACCAGGGAGGAGTGTCTTGCATACTGCGAGTATCTGAATGAAAAGAACCTGGTGCCAATGGATACAATCTATGAGTGTGACGGAACAGTCTGGAAAAGTGAGGAGGAGTAAAGATGGGAAAAACCAAAGGTTTTATTCTGAACCGCAAGCAGTACCAGAACATACGGCGCATGGATCACTGTCAGATGACATTATGGGCGGAGAGCGTCTACAAATCCGGTTTTAAGGACGGCCAGGAGGCAACGCCGGGGCTTACCAGCCAGGAGATAAGGGATGCCTTGCAGCCAGTGAAGGGCATCGGGGCAAAGAGGATGGATTCCATCATAGAGGCATTATCTCTGGCGCTGGAAGAAAGAGGAAAGGCAGGAGAGATGGCATGAGATTGGGAGAAGAATGTCCGTATATTACACCGTGCGGATGGTGCAGCAGAAAAGATGTCCCTTGCGATTCCGGAAAATACAAAAAACCAATGCCTGGGATTCCTAAAATACCAGTTCCTCCTCCGCCTGGAGAGAAAAAAGGATGCCAGAAAAAATGATTGCATCCGTCAGAGACCGGTGTTAGAATGAAATAACAAGGGGCATATTACAAAAGTGCGAATTTAATGATACTGTGCATCATGGGGGATGCCATGCTTGTAGTGTGAGTGCATATGGTGTGAGTAAATTTTGTGCTTGAGATATGCGTGGAGAAATGATATAATAACTTTATTCAGAGGATCCCGGTGGGGCCGGTTCGTCGATAAAGAGAGGTAGAGACTATGCAGCAGGATAGAAGAAAAACGAAGAGAACAGATATGCCGTCCAAGCTTGTAATTAAGAGACTTGACGGCCAAAAGGGAAACGAAGTAACGATTAATATTATGGATGTGTCCAAGAACGGCATTGGCTTTGACTGTGCGGAACCTCTGCAGATCGGGGAAGTATATGAAGCATATCTGACCATCTGGACAAAGGAAGTCATTCATGCGTTTTTACAGATTGTGAGAATCGAGCTGAAGGGGGGCACATACGGATACGGAGCTATCTTTATCGGTATGCCGGAGATGGATTCTGCAAGAATTGAGGTTTATCAGACAGTAAATGACAATTAGGAAAAAGGAGGGGCTTCTGCGGAAGTCCCTTTTGACAGGGATTATTTCTATTCTTTTGGGAATATTGTATTATTTTATTTTTCATTTTTCAGCACAGGACAGTGAGCAGTCAGGTTCTCTGAGCAGAATGGTCACGGAAAAATGCGTCGCATTCATGAATGTACTCTCGGGAGCGCATTGGAGTGACATTAAAATGGCCGGGCTTGCGGAATATTTTGAACATCCCGTCAGAAAGCTGGCACATTTTTCAGAGTATGCCTGTATGGGAGTGCTGGTGTACTGTCTCTGGAATCAGTGGATGAGACGCGGGAAAGCTCTGGCGCTGCTGACGGTGGGCTGGGTATTTGCCTCTGCCGCCGCCGATGAGTTTCACCAGTATTTTGTGCCGGGAAGGTATGCCAGTGTGGCCGATGTGCTGCTGGATACCTGCGGGGGTGCTTTCGGCGTACTGTGCTGTGTCTGTGTGGCGACTCTGTATCAGAGAAGGAGGAGGAAAACGATATAACCCTTTTCTTTCAGAAGCCCGGCCGCCTCTGTCATGGATCGCTCTTCATAAAATTCTATTTTCAGGACACCGTCATCGGACTCCCGGTTATGTGTGATACCGATATTTTTGATGCTGAGTCCACGCCCGGCCAGAAGAGAGACAATATGAGCCAGGGCGCCGGATTTATCGGCAATTTCCACGCTGATGCTGTAGGACCTTTTGATGGGACCGCTGGAAGCATTGATAAAGGAGTCCCGGTAGAGACGGGCGTCTTCGAAACGGTCATAAAGGGCTGTTTCTTTTTTTGCGTCCAAATCTTCCTTAAATGCTGTCAATGCCTTTATATAGTCGTCCAGCAACATGGAAATATTCGAAGTGTTGGACAGACAGATCTGCTGCCACATGACGGCCTGGGAGGAGGCGATTCTGGTGATATCCTTAAAGCCGCCTGCTGCCACCATCTTCATGATGCCATCCTCGGAGTCTCTGTCATGCACCAGGTTTACCAGCGCGGAAGCGATAATGTGTGGTAGATGGCTGACTGCGGCTGTCACATAGTCATGCTTTCTGTAATCCAGAATCAGAGGAATCGCCCGCATTTTAAGTACCAGAGATCTGTAGGCCTCCAGCTGCCTTTGGGAGACGGAAGAGGTGGGGGTCAGGATATAGAAGGCATTTTCCAGCAGCGATGCTTTGGAATTGACAAAGCCAACACGTTCGTTTCCGGCCATGGGGTGGCCTCCGATAAAGCATTCATCCAGGCCGGCCTGGTGAACGGCTTCGTGGATACCGGATTTTACACTGCCTACGTCGGTCAGCAGACAGTCGGGCTTCATGACCTTTTTCACGGCGGCAAGATTTGCGTCGTTTCTTTTCACAGGCGCACACAGAAAAATATAATCACAGTCGGAAAAGCTTTCGTCGATGGCCGGCGCGGCGCTGTCAACGATGCCCTCGTGCAGCGCCAGGCGAAGTGTCTCCGCACTGATGTCATAAGCAATGATTCTGATTTGGGGAATATTTTCTTTCAGGGCTCTGGCGATGGACCCGCCAATCAGGCCCAGTCCGATGAAACCGCAGGATAAACAGCACATATGATATACCTCTTTTTTCTTATACACCATAACACTTTACTGCCTGAAAAGCAACAGAAAAGTGAGCGGAACAACTTATTTCAATAATTGATAAGAATAGCTTGTAAAAGTAAGCACATTCTAGTAAAATAAACACATGGGAATTGAATCTTTTGTCATTATCATGTCAAAACACCCAAATTACATAAAAACTGGAGGAAAGTCAAATGAAAGTTTACACAACTGACAAGATTCGCAATGTGGTGCTGCTGGGACACGGCGGGAGCGGTAAGACCAGCCTGGCGGAAGCATTTGCGTATCTGTCCGGAATTACATCCCGAATGGGGAAAGTGCCCGACGGCAACACCCTGAGTGACTATGGCAAAGAGGAACAGAAGCGTAAATTTTCCATCAGCGCATCCGTAATTCCCATCGAATGGGAGGGATATAAGATCAATCTGATCGACACTCCCGGCTATTTTGATTTTGTGGGCGAGGCGGAGGAAGCCGTCAGCGCGGCCGGCGCGGCAATTATAGTGGTGAACGGCAAGTCCGGTATTGAAGTAGGCACCCAGAAGGCGTGGGAGCTCTGTGAGAAATATAAGCTGCCCAGGTTTATCTATGTCTCCAATATGGACGTGGATAATGCATCTTTCCGTCAGGTAGTGGAAGATATGACCAATCTCTATGGCAAGAGAATGGCTCCCTTCAATCTGCCGATTCGTGAGGATGAGAAGTTTGTCGGCTATGTAAACGTTGTCTCCGAGACCGGACACCGCTGGCAGGGAAAAGAGGTGGTAGATGCCGAGATTCCGGAATACAATAAGGCGAATCTGGAAATGTGCCGCGACACCCTGATGGAAGCGGTGGCGGAGACCAGCGAAGAGATGATGGAACGGTACTTTGGAGGAGAGACCTTCTCCGACGCGGAAATCAGAGCTGCTCTGCGTACCAATATATGTGACTGCAGCATTGTTCCCATGACCATGGGTTCCAATGTATTGTGCCAGGGTGTCTATACGCTGCTGGATGATATTGTAAAATATATGCCCAGTCCCGAGAACCGTAAGCTTGCCGGCATTAATACGAAGACAAACGAGATATACAATGCGGATTATGATTTCTCGAAGGCAAAATCGGCAGTGATCTGGAAGACTATCGTGGATCCCTTTATCGGCAAATATTCGCTGATTAAAGTGAATTCCGGTGTGCTGAAGACGGACGATCTGCTGTACAATGTGGATACCGAGGTGGAGGAGAAGATCGGCAAGCTCTATGTCCTTCAGGCCAATAAGCCTATGGAAGTGCCGGAACTTCATGCGGGAGATATCGGTGCGCTGGCGAAGCTGAGTGATGCGAAGACAGGCAACAGCCTTGCCACAAAAGCAGCTCCGATTAAATACGGGAAGGTGGAAGTCTCCACTCCTTATACCTGTATGCGCTATAAGCCGAAGAATAAGGGAGATGTGGATAAGATTTCCCAGGCGCTGCAGAAGATGACCAACGAGGACCTCACTCTGAAGGTGGTAAATGATTCTGAGAACAGACAGACGCTGCTTTACGGCATGGGCGATCAGCATCTGGATATCGTTGTCAGCCGTCTGCTGAACGAGTATAAGGTGGACGTGGAGCTGGATAAACCGAAGGTGGCCTACAAGGAGACCATCCGGAAGCAGTCTGACGTGGAATACAAGTACAGAAAGCAGTCAGGAGGCCACGGCCAGTACGGACATGTGAAAATGCGCTTCAGCCCCTCTGAGAACCTGGAGGAGGCCTATGAGTTTTCACAGGAAGTCGTGGGAGGTACCGTTCCCAAGAACTATTATCCCGCAGTTGACAAGGGACTGCAGGAATCTGTTCTGAAGGGACCTATGGCGGCGTATCCTGTGGTGGGTGTGAAGGCTGTCCTGTACGACGGTTCCTATCATCCGGTGGATTCCTCCGAGCAGGCATTCAAGATGGCAACGATTCAGGCCTTCAAGAAAGGCTTTATGGAGGCTCATCCTGTTCTGTTAGAGCCCATTGCCTCTCTGAAAGTTACGGTTCCGGATGCTTATACCGGAGATGTCATGGGTGATCTGAACAAGAGACGCGGCCGTGTGCTGGGCATGAATCCCATGGCAGGAGGAAAGCAGGTTATAGAGGCGGAAATCCCTCAGAGCTCACTGCATGGCTATTGTACTGACCTTCGGTCCATGACCGGCGGCAGAGGCGAGTATTGCTATGAGTTCATCCACTATGAACAGGCTCCCTCCGATGTACAGGAGAAGGAGATTGCCGCAAGAGCAGCAAAGGTGGCGGAGAACTCTTCGGAAGATTAAAAATAGCGGGATAAAGTGAGATTTGATTAAAATTAAGGTAAATCTTGATGAATTTTATCTTGACAGACCGCTGAAGAAACGCTACAATGAAATTCAGTTTTATAATTGTCAGTGGCGCGGAAGAGGAGTATTAAGGATATCGAACTTTCAGAGAGCCGTCGGAGGGTGTGAGGCGGCAGTGGAGATTTCCCCAACTGGCCTCGGAGTCCTTGCCTGAAGCGCAGGAAGCGTGTGTAAGGTGGAGCGGTTAATCCCGTTATCGATTTAAAAGTGCACAACCTCGGCTCTGCCGGGCTGTGAATTAGAGTGGTACCACGGAATCAGGCCCTTTCGTCTCTAAAACGAAAGGGCTTTTTTGCTGCCCGGGAGGCAATGGAACCGTACAGTCACAAAGGTGCATGAGAGGCGCACCGAAGAGACTTTACACTTTAGAGCCGTCGCGCAGCGACTATATTCAGGAGGTAAATTATGGCAAAACCATACAACCATCATGAGGTGGAACAGAGATGGCAGGCTGTCTGGGACGAAGAGCATGCTTTCCGGACATCCGACGATTATTCCAGGCCCAAGTACTATGCGCTGGTAGAATTCCCCTATCCCTCCGGTCAGGGACTCCATGTGGGACATCCGAGGCCTTATACGGCGCTGGACATTGTGGCCCGCAAGCGCAGAATGCAGGGATACAACGTGCTCTATCCCATGGGGTGGGATGCATTTGGTCTTCCCACGGAGAATTATGCGATTAAGAATCACATTCATCCTAAAATTGTGACGAAAAACAATGTGGAGCGTTTCAAGGGGCAGCTCCATGCGCTGGGCTATTCCTTTGATTGGGAGAGAGAGATCAATACCACGGATCCGGAATACTATAAATGGACACAGTGGATTTTCCTGAAACTGTTTAAGGCAGGTCTTGCATACAAGACGGAAATGCCCATTAACTGGTGTACCTCCTGCAAGGTAGGACTTGCAAATGAAGAGGTGGTGAACGGTGTCTGTGAGAGATGCGGAGCGGAGGTGGTCCGCAGGGTCAAGAGTCAGTGGATGCTGAAGATTACGGAATATGCGGATAAGCTTCTGCAGGGTCTCGACACAGTGGATTACATTGAGCGTGTCAAGGTTTCTCAGAAGAACTGGATCGGCAAGTCCCAGGGGGCGGAGGTTGACTTTACCATAACGGGAAAGGAAGAGAAGCTCCGCATTTACACCACAAGGCCGGACACGCTTTTCGGAGCCACATATATGGTAGTGTCCCCGGAACATCCTCTGATTGAGAAGTACAGGGATGAGATTCAGAATTACGACGCTCTGGCAGCATACAGAGAACAGGCGGCGAAGAAGTCCGATTTTGAGCGCACAGAGCTGGCAAAGGATAAGACAGGTGTGCAGATTGACGGTCTCACGGCCACCAACCCGGTGAACGGCAGAGAGATTCCCATCTGGATATCCGATTATGTGCTTATGACCTATGGAACGGGAGCCATCATGGCAGTTCCGGCCCATGATGACAGAGATTGGGATTTTGCGAAGAAATTCGGCCTCCCCATTATCGAGGTGGTGGCTGGAAGCCCGGTGAGCGTGCAGGAAGCGGTCTATACCGATGTGGAGACGGGAACCCTTGTCAATTCCGATTTCCTGGATGGACTGTCTGTGGCGGATGCCAAGAAGAAAATCATCGCCTGGCTGGAGGAAAAAGGTCTGGGAAGTAGCAAGACCAATTTCAAGCTTCGGGATTGGGTATTTTCCAGACAGCGCTACTGGGGCGAGCCCATTCCCATTGTGAAATGTGAGAAATGCGGCTTTGTCCCTCTGGATGAAAGCGAGCTTCCGCTGATGCTTCCCGAGGTGGAGTCCTATGAACCCACAGATAACGGCGAGTCGCCGTTGGCTTCCATGACGGAATGGGTGAACACCACCTGCCCCTGCTGCGGAGGCCCCGGGAAGCGGGAGACAGATACCATGCCTCAGTGGGCAGGTTCTTCCTGGTATTTCCTCCGCTATACGGATCCGAAAAATGAGAAGGCGCTGGCGAGTAAGGAGGCGTTGGAGTACTGGATGCCTGTGGACTGGTACAACGGCGGCATGGAACATACCACGCTGCATCTGCTGTATTCCAGATTCTGGCACAGATTCCTCTATGACCAAAAGGAAGTGCCCTGTGCTGAACCTTATCAGAAGAGAACCAGCCATGGCATGATTCTGGGGTCCAACGGAGAAAAGATGTCCAAATCCAGGGGAAATGTGGTGAATCCGGATGACATTGTCAGAGAATACGGGGCTGATACGCTGCGGACTTATGAAATGTTTATCGGTGCGTTCGACTTAAGTGCCTCATGGAGTGAGGACGGTGTGAAAGGCTGCCGCCGTTTCCTGGAGAGAGTCTGGAAGCTGCAGGATATGCTGGTGGAAGGGGATGAATACAGCGATGACCTGGAGACGAAGATGCATCAGACGATTAAGAAGGTATCCGGCGATTTTGAGAATCTGAAATTCAATACCGCAATCGCCTCCATGATGTCTCTGATCAATGAATTTTACCGGAAAAATGCCGTTACAAAAGGAGAGTACAGAACGCTTCTGACACTGCTGAACCCGGTGGCGCCCCATGTTACCGAGGAGCTGTGGCAGACGGCGGGCTTTGACGGCAGAATCTATCAGACGGCATGGCCTTCCTATGTGGAAGAAAAAACCGTGGAGAACATGGTGGAAATCGGTGTACAGGTGAACGGCAAAATCAGAGTGACCATTTCCGTGCCGAAGGATTCGGAGAAGGATGCGGTCATTGCGGCGGCAAAAGAAGCTCTGGGAGATAAGCTGACGGGTAATATCGTGAAAGAAATCTATGTGCCGGGCAGAATTGTGAATATTGTAGCGAAGTAAGCTGCGATAATTTTTCACTGTAATTCAGGCAGGCTGCTCAAAGTAACTCTGCCGCCTTTCATGCAGGGAGGTACTGGGGGATGCATGAGAGCGGGAAGGAAAAGGACAGGGGACTGACTCATGGGTCCCCTGTCCTTTGTGAGCAAGGCCAGTTCCAGGCAGCCGAATAAGTTATTGATCCGTTTTCGGAGGCTCGGAGGCAGAGCCGGCGTTCCGGCTTTTTTCCAGAATTTTATCAATCTGTTTTAACTCGTCGCTGCTGCTGTGCTTCCGGATGGCTGCAATGGCAGCGTTCATTTCCTGGGGCGTAAATGTCAGATTTTCCTGTTTGGCCTTTTTCAGCATGGGCAGAGCAAAGGCCATCATTTCCTTTTGGCTTTTTCCGTGTCCCTTTGCAAAGAGATCCTCCACAAATTTCAGCTTTTTCTCCGGAATGTCTTTCACAAGGGGATCTGTCATCCAGACAGGTCTGGTATCATTTTCCATAAAATGCTCCTTTTCTGATTTACTGATATAATTTGATTACCGTTAAGCGGGAAGATAGCAGATAGCATATGATTACTCCTCCTGGCCGGCTCCGAACATCTGGAACAGAGAGGATAAACCGGAATCAGACATTCCGGAGAACATATCCATTGGATTATCCGTGCCCATTCCTTCGGGGAAAAGTTCCTGCATCATTTTCATCATATCCATCATTTCCTGCATTTTTCTGAAGTTTGCCATCATGTTTTTCATGTTTTCAATTTTGGAACGCTCTCCCTGACTGCTGAAGGGAATCAGCTCGTCGAGAAGCTTTAAGGTATCATCATTGTCTCCCTGAAAGAAATCGGCGGATAACTGTTTCCCGCTCCCGAGAAGACGAGTGTCCGAATGGCGGCGCAGAAACGTAAGCGTATACTGTAGTTCCAGAAGCTTTATGTAGACTGCAAAGCCGCCCTGCTGTCCGGGAGCGAGCCAGGGGAGAAGTATTTTCAGCATCTGAATCCGGTTAGTGGTAAAGAGAGAATCAAATGCGGTTATTGTCTTTGACGTCTGTTCATCCATGACGCACACTCCTTTCCGGGCGGGAATTGTTTCCCTTTCATTCTATGTAGACAAGTCGGTGGTTATGTGCGTGAAAAACCGGAGAACTTTTTACGTCCTGTAACAGTAATGCAGGCCCCCGTGGAGTCCCACAGGAGCCTGCTCGGTCTAATGCTTAATTGCAGCCACAGCCACAGCCGCAGTTGTTGTTGCTGCATCCGCAACCGCATCCATTGCCGAACATGCTGCCGTTGCCACAGAAGCAGGAGAGCAGCAGAATCCAGATGAGCCATTCGCATCCGCCGCCGTTGTTGCCGCCGAATAATCCGCCGTTGCCGCAACCACAGCCGCATCCACAGCTGTTGTTGTTCCCGCCGCAGCAGAACAGCAACAGGATAATCCAGATCCAGCTGCCGCATCCGTTATTGTTCTGGGGGGTTGCACATCCACAGGAATCATTGCAGCCACAATTTGTAGCAGTTAAGTCACTCATTTTTTTGCCTCCAAAGGTTTATTTATGGTTTATTGTATGCGGGGCTGCATGTCAATGTTTCCTGGGGGACAGATGAATTTTCACGGCAGGTATTTTTAATGCTGCGGATGAACGACATGTCGTTATGTACTGTAATGCAACAGTTCGGCACCCTGTCTGAACTGTTACATTGCGAATGTGTTACAGATTTTGGCTTTGAAAAAGTCTTGAAATAATCTTAGGATATAGTAAAATAAGAAAAGAAGTCGAAATTTTACAGGGAATGATTATGGAGAAGAAGATTTACGTGCTGGAAGGCAGGCAGTTTCGCACGGAAAGCGACTATGCCAATGCCCGAAGAGATAAGGAAATAACAGATAAGCTGCGGAAAGAGACAGATTTCGGAGACAGAGAGGACTTGACTGCTCTGCGGAAAAAGCTGTGTGATGGTCAGTATAAGTTCCGGACACTTCTGGGACGGGATTTCCTGGATGAAGTGGAAGAGCAGCTGAAGAAAATAGACATTGCGGAAGGCCGCAGAAGACCGGTGCGGACCAGGCAGGAGACAGCGGGAGAAGAGGTACGGGCAAAGGGAGAAGTAACGGCTGACAGGAGTAATACGGATAGCCGGAGAATGCATGCTAATCCTGGCAGAGCAGGGAGACCGGAAGGGCAGACGGGCCGGGATACAGAGAAAAAGAAGAGCAGTCAGGCCGAAGAGAATGGGATTGCGGATGCCATTGTACAGGAGGAGCTGGAAAAGCTGGAAAAGCGCAGAAAACTGATTCTGGCACTGTGCAGTGTTGCGGCGGTCTGCTGTCTGGGGTATTTTGGCATTTATTCTTATTATATATACCGGACGGAGAGTGCGTATCAGAAACTCAGCGAAATGAAGGAAATGGCGGCATCTTCGGCAGAGGCTGTTACCCCTTCTTCGGAGGGACCTCTGTATACTCTGGACGGGGAAGCGAAAGAGAAAGAAGTGCTGGAAGAATATAAGAACCTGCTGTTGAAGAACAGAAAGCTGATTGGCTGGGTGAAAATCGACGGTACGTCCATAGATTATCCCGTGATGCAGACCGTGGATAATGAGTACTATCTGGACCATAACATGAATCAGGAATATGATAAAAACGGTACTATTTTTATGGATAAAGACTGCGATGTACTGAAACCCAGCACGAATTACATTCTGTACGGGCATCATATGCGCAGCGGGAAGATGTTCGGACAGCTGGATAAGTATAAGGATGAAGCCTTCTGTGAAGAGCATCCCTACATCAGCTTTGACACAATCTATGAGAAGGGAACCTATGAGGTGATGTATGTATTCCGATCCAAAGTGTACAAGGAGACGGAGATTGCGTTCAAATATTATCAGTTCATTGATGCAAACGGAGAACAGGAGTTTGACTCCTACATGCAGGAGATGGCGGCACTGTCCCTGTATGATACCGGCGTGACGGCCGCCTACGGAGATCAGCTTCTGACGCTTTCCACCTGTGATTATCAGGAGACGGACGGGCGTTTTGTGGTGGTGGCGAAAAAGGTGGAGTAGTATCAGCATTTTGGTTATTATGATGAGATGGCAGGCTTGATTCGCAGCCTTTTCAGCCAGGCGCTGAAGAGCAACAACAGCCTGGCATTCGCCGTACTGACAGGCTGCCTGCGGGTTTCCAAAGAAAGTATCTTCACCGGATTGAATAACCTGAAGGTATATTCAATTACGGATACACAGTCCGATGAAAGATTTGGCTTTACTCACAGCGAAATTCAGGGCATTGCAGAGAGATTTGAGTGTACCGACAAGCTTTATCTGATCAGGGAATGGTACGACGGATACCGTTTTGGCAATGCGGAGGTCTATTGCCCCTGGGATGTGAGCAATTATTATACCTCCATTGATAACCTGTGGAGCATTTTTTTAGCCACCGGCTATCTGACACAGCGAGGCAGCGAGGATGGGGAGACTTACCAGCTGGCGATACCGAATCGTGAGATACGGAAGATTTTCATTGATCAGATTTTGGAGTGGTTCCAGCAGGAAGCACGAAAGGATACGACCACTCTGGATGCATTCTGTGATGCATTTGCCAATGGAGATGCGGAAGCGGTGGAGCGCCTGTTCAATGCATATCTCTCCAGAATAATCAGCATACGGGATACAAATGTGTGTAAAAACAGGAAGAAAAACTTCTGTCACGGTATCCTCCTGGGGCTGCTGAGCCACCGGGAAGACTGGTACATCCGATCCAATGTGGAATCGGGCGACGGCTATAGCGATATTCTTGTGGAAATCGAGGAAAAGAGTATCGGTATTGTGATAGAAGTGAAATACCCGGACAGCAGTATAAAATCTCAAGGAGATTTATCTCAAGGAGATTTATCTCCTTATGATACCCTGGAAAAAGGCTGTAAAGATGCCCTGGGGCAGATAGACACAAAAAGTTATGAGGAAAAGCTGCGCCGGGATGGTCTGGAAATCATCTTGAAATATGGTATTGCCTGTAACAGGAAAAAATGTAGAGTTATGTTAAAAAAATGAAGGAAAACGCATTGATAGAAGGTTCTTATTACGAAAGGCATCTTATCAGGGAGGTGAGGTGCCTACAGGGAACAGATGGATGCTGTGGTGCTGACGATATATCACATGAGAAATCTGAAGCGGAAACCACAGTTATGATGAATTTAGCATATCTTGTAAAAAGACTTGCAATTAATTCAAGATGTAGTAAAATAAAAGAAAGTGACAGGAAATAAAAACAGGAATCAAAAGCTAATATAAGGCAGGAAAGATGACGATACATATATAGGCTATTCTCTGATCAAGTGACAACAGAGAAGGCTGTGTGAATATTTTATAGAAGAATTTAAGGAGCAGGCAGCAGGCAGAAGCGTGGAGACGACTTCTGATATTTTCGTCTGCGATTATCCGAATTAATCAGTATCAGAGTGAAAAGACCGCAAAGGAGTAACGGAGATGAGTAAAGCAGTTAAGAAAAAGGCGAGAAGACTGAAGAGAACCATACGCAGGACATTGGGAACGCTGTTCCTGATATCTGCTCTTGTGGTGGCGGCGATTCCTGTGGATAATCTGCAGGCTTCCGGGGGAACAGGGGAGATTGCGGCTCCACGTGCAAGAACAGATACTGTTCGACCTCAAAGTGATGCTATTCCAACATTAGAAAAAGATAATAATGGCAGCTACCCTAAAATATATACAACAGAGGATACAAATCTGCAGTTTGCATATATACAGGAGAAGGCTACTACTGGTCAGGATGCACCGTGGGCTGTAGTTCTGGTAGGGTATAATAAAGGCTATGTTCAAAACGGGGTATTAAATATTCCTGATACAGTGGATGCTTACAGGCAGTATACTTCAAATCAGGGACAAAGTTCAGGATATGTAGCAGTAGGCAGAAATGGGAACTTTTTGTTTTACCGGAATGCAGTCGAAAAAAGATTTCAAAAAAGTGATCCGAATAAGCCGACAAAGTATATTGAAAAACTTGAAGATATTACCGAAGAAAATATTGTATACGAAAGGTATTTAGTTGAGGATGGGGATTATCTTCCCTGTTATTTAAATGATAAAGCAGCATGGGAGGGGCTTAAGGCAAATAGAATTTATTATGACACCGATCATCCAACAGGAGATGATGTCGCGTCGGAAAGCGGCCCGAATAGTACGATATATGAAACGGTAGATGGACACATAAATTTTCAACGAATAACTAATGTAGCAGTAAATTATATTTGTAATCAATGGTATAATGAGGATAAAAAAGAATGGGAAAAAGTAACTGACCAAAATAAAGATAAAGGTCTTTTTGCAAAAACTTCTAATATTGTCACTTTGAGTCTGGGAAAATCGTTTAAGGGAATTGGCGATTATGCTTTTTATGGTTCAGGTATTAATAGTGTAGAGTTTCGTGGTTCGGAGGGCGGAAATGATGGCGGCAATGGTTTGAGTGTCATAGGGGAAGGGGCCTTTGAAGAGTGCATTCAGTTACAGTCCATTCCGCTAAATGCTAACTGTCCGCTGAGCGCACTGGGAGCATTTGCTTTTAAAAAATGCAGATCTTTGACAGAGTTTTCTATGCCCTGGAGTGTGACCCAGATAGGCGATTCCGCATTTGAAGGCTGTGACGCGCTTCAGACGATTGACCTGTGTAGTGAGGGAAGCGACAGTACCGGAAATGGCGTCAATAGACTGAGCAAAATAGGATATGATGTATTCAAGGGCTGCAGTGCTCTGCAGTCGGTGACTTTTCCGGATGGATGTAATGGAGATGTTCCCATTTCCATATTTGAGGGCTGTTCCTCTCTGAGATATGTGTGCGCGAGAAGCAGCGATATGTCTTTTGTGGAAGAGCCGGGTGTCTATACCTATGAGCAGTTTAAAGCTATGCTGGGTGAAGGAACCACGGTAAACGGAGAATTTTATTTTGAAGGCCAGGAGGGGTCTGATCTTCACCAAATGTGTAAAGACAACTGCTTTGCATTTAGTTATATCTATGACCGGGGCGGAAATTATGCCAAGAAGGATCGTTACGAACTTACCATGGAGGATCCGGAAAGTACAGCAACGAATACTTTTGTGGTGACGTCAGCAAATAACCTGTTTAGCTATACACCTAATAATGGAGACGTAAAATCCCTTACCATTCCGACGAAGATAGGTCCTTATGCCATCAGAACTATTGATCCGGGAGTATTCCAGAATCGCTGTACATTGGAGACAGTTCTTGTTTCCACCACAGTTGAGGGAATAGGAGAGAGAGCTTTCCAGGGGTGTCATAATCTGACGAATGTCATCTTTACAGATTTTACGCTGGATTCCGGCGATAATATTACGATTGGCGCAAATGCGTTCCGGACTCAGGATTTTACAGGAAGCAGCCATGACTGCAAGGGACAGGTCGAGGATACAGACGGAGTTCCTGCAAAGGAACTGCATTTTACTGGTCCGATTTCATCCACGTTCGGCCCCTTCCAGTATGCCATGAGCAGTGGGGGAACTTACAACAGCGGCGCACAGAAGGACAGCTATATTACCTATTACAGCGGATGGCCGTCGAACCTTGAGATAAAATATAATCCGGCCACCGGGCTGAGTGAGCTGGTGAACTTCCCGGCGCTGAGTGAGTTGAGTTCCTATAATTCAGCTACGTATAAATATCTGCATCTGCCGGGGGCGGAAGTAAATGCTGCCGGTAAGACTGTATATGAAGCGGCAATGGAAAATGCTGCTGCTAATTACCCTGGTAGTATGACTCCAAATGAGAAGGAAGTTGCGGATGCAACAGTTAATCTGGTCATTCCCGAGGGAGTACAGTCGGTAAAAGAAGGTCTGATCAGAGAGAAGGGAGAAAAAGATCCCACTATAAGCAAGACAGTCACAGCCTACAGCCTGCTGGAAATCAAAGGCGGTGAGATTGATGAGAGTGATCCTGACAGAGGAATTAAGGAAGGTACCGGAACGTTTGCAGGCTCCACCACTTTAACGGCAATTAAACTGCTGCAGGGAACTACCGGTACGCCTGCGAAGATAGGCGACTATGCATTTCAGGATTGTACGTCCCTTACGGAGGTAACCATTTCGGCAGATTACACCACCATGGGGAAGGTGCCATTTTACGGGTGTGAAAAGCTTAGCTTTGTGAACTTTGACAACCATCCAAAGTTTGTCTGTGATGAGAAGTCCTTCATATATGAACTGGATGCCAATGGGAATCCTTACAGTCTGATAGAGTGTCTGGAAGGCAAGAGTGCAAAAGATGTCAGCACATTGGATCTGGGAGAGGGAATCACGGAGATCAAGGAAGAGGCGTTCAGAGGCAGCAAGGTAAGAACAATTGATTTATCTGCCACTAATATTACTACAATTCCAAAGGGAGCTTTTGCCGAGACAGAGTCTCTGACTACTGTGACGTTTCCTGAAAGCCTCGCAATGATTGAAGATTTTGCCTTTGTCGGAAGTGCGGTAGATACATTTAATGTAAGATGTAAGAATCTGATGTGTGCGCCTAACGCCTTCTATGGGGACAATAATGCCGGTGAATCTCAAAAGCACTTCGGAAAAGTAGATATGAGTAATCCACCTGAAGAAGTATGGTGGTATTATGCAGAAGGCGGAGAGGGTGCATATCGGGTCGGTAATGCACAGGGTTTTATTACCGAGGAGACAAAGTTCCCTTCCACTTACAATGTTTACTTTACCTATCGGGATGAAGAGGGGAATCAGCAGGAAGTATATGCCGAGAACAGAGTTTCGGGAATGAATGAAGTGGTTTATCCTGAGATTCCGCAGAATATAGTAGTGAACGGCCTTCCCCAGCGCTTTACAGAATGGAAGCTGGAAGTGGAGAAGGATACCTGGCATTTTACCGCACAGTATGGTTATATTACACATACTGTTACCTTCTGGGACAGCAAGGACGGCATGAAGGAAGTGTACCGCATGGAGATAGCGGATACGGGCAATGCCCTGGTGCTGGCGGCGGATATTGAAGAATTGTCTGCGATCATGAATGACAGTCGCTTTGTGGAGTGGGATTGCGAAGGGGATCTGACGAAGGTTACAGGTGATTACACTGCCGTCGCAAAGTATCGCCAGGAAGGCCAGTATATAGTAAAATATATGGCACGGAAGGGCAGTATCAGAGGAGAATGGCAGGTTTTCCAGACCATGACGGTAATGGGCGGCGAGAGTGCTCCTAATATTACCGGACCTTCGGGAAGTGAGTGGGCGGTAGAAGGATATACCTTTACCGGGTGGCTGGATCTTCCGACAAATATAAACAGTGACGAGGTGGTTTACGCGTCTTATTTGCCGGGTTCCGGGGGGGATAATCCGGACAATCCGGATAACCCGGATAAGCCTGACAATCCGGATAATCCTGATAATCCGAACAATCCAGACGACGGTAATAATAACAATAATAATGGCAATAACAACAATAATGGCAACAACAATAATGGCAATAACAACAACAATAATAATAACGGAACGGGAAGCAGCAATACCGGAAGCAGCAACACTGCAACCCATACGCTGACAGTACAGGGAGGAAGCGGTTCCGGCAGCTATGCGCCCGGCACACAGATTATCATTACAGCCAACCCTCCGGCGAGAGGACAGGAGTTCAGCAGCTGGACGGTAAGCCCTGCGAATACGGTGGTCACGGATAAGACCATGTCTTCGGCGATTATTACAATGCCGAATAATGATGTGGCAGTCATCGCCAACTATAAGGCGAAAACCAGTACCAACACAGGTACAGGTACCGGCAACAGTTCCAATACCAATCGCCCCGGCAGCGGCACCGGTACTGTAAATAAGGGAAATACCGTTGTAATTGACAAGAACGGATTATCCAATACGGGAGTAGTGTCCGCAACGGTGAATGGCTCTTCTGACAACTTTACGATAAAGGTGACAGAGAGCAGTACAGCTACAGAGGCGATTCTGCGGGCTTTGCTGGCGGAGTATGGAAGTGTTGACAACATTAAGTATTTCCCCATGGATATTTCCCTGTATGATTCCACGGGAACAAAGCTGATCACAGATACCACAGGGCTGTCCGTGAGCATTACATTGCCTTTGCCGGATTCGCTGATTACTTATGCGGGGAATAACAAGGTGGCAGGCGTGGTAAATGACAAACTGGATAAACTGACGCCCAGATTTACGACGATTAACGGCGTGTCCTGTGTTACCTTTACGGCGGAACATTTTTCACCCTATGTGATTTATGTGGATATTACCAATTTGTCTGACGGAACGATTTCCGACAGTACACCGACTACCGGTGATGGTATTCATCCCAAATGGTTCCTGTCCATTGGATTGGCCAGTCTGTCCTTTGTAATGTTCATGGTGAAGGATAATAGAAAGAGTCCTAAAAAGAAGCAGAAAGTTGCGGTCAGAGCATAAATTGCTTCTCGAAGGAAAAGAAGTGACAGTTCAGCCATTGGCCGGACTGTTGCGAAAGCCGAAAGGAAAGGCATATGAAGAGGAAAAAACGTATTACAGGTGTCCTGATAATGATGCTGACACTGATAATCATGTTGCTTCCTGTGTCGGAGGCAGATGCGGAAACATCTGCCTCCGATTTTAAAATGGAAGGCAGTACTCTGATAAAATATCGGGGTACGGAAAAAAATGTGACCATTCCCAATACTGTGGAAGTGATTGGGAAAAGCGCTTTTGAGGAGAATAAAAATATTGAGCTTGTGGTAGTGCCGAATTCCGTTAAAAGAATTGAATCCTATGCTTTCTGGGGCTGTGATAATCTGGATACAGTAGTTCTGGGCAAGGGACTGAGTGAAGTAGGAGATTATTCGTTTACAGGATGTAAGGGACTGGTACAGATAAGTGTGCCGTCTACCGTGTCTTCTATCGGGATTCAGGCTTTTTCAGATTGCGTGAATCTGAAAGATATCACGATCCCGCCGGAGACCCAGTACATTCATGAAACGGCTTTTAATGGATGTACAAAACTGACCATTCATGCGGAGACCGGCAGTGTGGCGGAACAATATGCAAAGGATTTCTATGAGCGGCAGAAGGAGATGCCGGGATACGAAGAGACTCCGGACTCTCAGCCTTCTGACCCCGGACAGGGGACGGAAACGCCTGTACCGGATGAACCGACGCCTGCGCCGGGGCCGGAGAATCCTGTTCCCACACAGCCGCCTGCGCAGACAGAGGGAAATGTACTGGGTTCTACACATGTAGTGGGGAACAGAGCAGTCCTTTTCGTAAATAATACGCTGCTCAAAGTATATGGAAACGACAGGCGCCAGGACGCTGCAGAGGCTCCCACGGAAAGTCCGTCTGCAAATATAGAGTGGGGAGATACTGTTCCCAAATTCAGAATTGTGGACGGGAGAATCATTGCAGATGAGGCTTATTATCGCTGCGGAGATTTAGGAGATATATCACTGCCTGAAGGAATAGAGGAAGTGGGACAGTTTTCTTTTGCGAGGAGTTCTGCTGTCTCTGTCGTGCTGCCGGAGGGTGTGAAGGAAATCGGATATGGTGCGTTTTACCACTGTGATGCTCTGGAAGAGGTTACCCTTCCTGATACGGTGATGTGCGTGGAGCCCAGAGCTTTTGAACACACTCTGTGGGTGAAGAATTTCCTGGAGGGCACGGACGCGGCCGGAAATGCGGCTGCTGACGGTGACTTTCTGACAGAAGGAGGCGTGCTGATTGCCTATCGGGGGAACGCTGCGGAGGTAACAGTTCCGGGAGATGTGCGTGTCATTGCGGCAGAAGTGTTTAAGAACCACACAGAGATAGAGAGTGTGTCGCTTCCGGACAGCCTGCTGGTAATAGGGGAGGGGGCCTTTGAAGGCTGCAGTAACCTGGCCGGTCTGGACCTGGGGAACTGTGTGGAGGAGATTAAGGACAGAGCTTTTCTGGGAAATATCCTGGGAGAGGTGGTTTTACCGGCATCGTTGGAAAAAATCGGACTTCAGGCTTTCGGCAATGCCATTCTTACCTATGGAACCGGAGAAGCAGAACATACTTATGAGTCCTCTGCCACGAGACTTTCCAATGTGGAATATCGAATTTTTAACAGAACAGATCCGCAGACACCCGGTGTGACCGTAATTGGGCTGGAGGAGACTTTTGGTTCCGGAGCGGTTCTGCCGGAGGCGGCTTCCCTGGAAGGTGCTGACAGAAGTTACACGCTGACTGTAAATAAGGCGGAGGATATCAGCGCCATGGAGAAAGCGTTTCAACGCGCTTTCAGCGCCGGTCTTCCGGAAAATACAGGTATCTATGATTTGACATTGACAGATGAGAGCGGAATACCCTTGTCAAAGCTGGGCAGCCAGGCGCTTACGGTAACGCTTCCTGTGCCGGAGAATCTGAAAGGGCAAAATCTGAAATTAGTTACCCTGGACAGAAATGGGCAGCTGGAGATGCTTTCAGTGGAGCGCGTTTCCATAAACGGTGTGGAGGCATTTCAGTTTCGGATGAATAATGTATCCGTGATCGGAGTGTGCGGGGTACAGGATATGGATTTACGATAAACATCGATAGCCCGGCTGCCGGCACTATTATGAAAGCGAGGACAAGAGAATGGAACTGGGAATCAGTACGGACTTTGACAGAGAATTTGTGGTGATTGAGGACAGGAAGCGAAGCCTGGAACAGATTGCGGCAGCCGGATTTTCTCATATACACTGGTGCTATGAGTGGGACGGAGAGTACATATATGCTGTTTCAGAGATGAAGCAGATACGTGAGTGGATGGATGAATATGGCTTGAAGGCGAAATCACTTCATGCAAGCAAGGGAAGCTCCGGGGCAGGGGGTGCACGGATAAAAAGGCACTATCGGAAGGACTATACCTCATCATTGGAGCCCAATCGCATTGCGGGAGTAGAATTGATACAGAATCGGGTCGAGCTGGCACATATTATCGGCGCAACGGAAATCGTGCTGCATATGTATCTTCCCTATGAAGAATTTGAGAGGAACCCGGATTATAAGGAAATATTTTACGGGCAGGTATATCGTTCTCTGGATGAGCTGATGCCGTTCTGTGCGGAAAGGAATGTGCGGATTTGTATTGAAAATCTGTTTGAAGCGCCGGGTGAGTTACAGATAGAACAGTTTACCCGGTTATGCAGGCGCTATCCGGAATCGTTCCTAGGACTTTGTCTGGACACAGGACACGCTTATCTGGTATGGGGCAGAGAATTTGTGGAGAAACTGGCAGTTCCCTTTCAGGACAGAATCTACTCTGTCCATCTGCATGACAATCGCGGCTGGGGAGACCGGCCGGGCTGCGGTGATGCCCATCGGATACCGGAGGATGCCGATTTCCCGTGGAAAGAATTGATGCCTGTATTATCCCGTTCGGCCTATGAAAATCCGCTGGTGCTTGAGGTGAGCATGCAGGCGGGGGATGAGCCGGAGGATTACCTGAAGCGGGCGTATGAAGCAGGGCAGCGGCTTTATCAGCTGCAATGAGAGAGCAGAGCTCTGATCATGCATTATGAACATCAGAACAATCCCAGCATACAATAAATTAATGTATATGCCGGGATTTTTTGATTATGCAGAGAGTGAGAAATATGACAGGGGCAAATCTGCCTGTCGGGACAGATGGCCGGGGCGTGACAGTTGCCGTGCTGGATACGGGCATGAGCATGCACCCGGACCTGCTGGGCAGACCGGTGTGTTTTCGAGATTTTGTGGGACATAGAAATCTGATATATGACAATAACGGACATGGTACTCATGTGTGCGGAATCTTGTGCGGAAGCGGCAGAATGTCCTCGGGAAGGTATCGTGGAATAGCGCCGGGAGCCAGACTGGTGGTGGGGAAAGTCCTGGACGAAAAAGGGGACGGATCCACGGAGATTATGATAGAAGGAATGGACTGGATCCTGGAGGTCAAGCGGAAATATGAGATCAGGATTCTGAATATATCTGTGGGTATTGGAAGTCTGGAGGAACCGATGAAGGAGAACGCTTTACATGAAAAAATTGAAGAGTTATGGAGAAACGGGATTCTGGTAGTATGTGCTGCCGGGAATAAGGGTCCCGGGGAAGGGACAATTTCGTCTGTGGGAGGGGTGAAGGTATTGACGGTGGGATGCCATGATGGAAGCTATGCTGTGGATAATCCTTCGAGATGTTCCCTGTACTCAGGAAGGGGAATTGCCGGAAGTCCTGTCCGTAAGCCGGATCTGGTGGCACCCGGCACGGACATTATTTCCTGTAATCTGAATGGGGCAGGGGGATTTGGCAGAGGCAGAAATCGGAACGCATATGTTGCGAAAAGCGGGACTTCCATGGCTACGCCAGTGGTGTCCGGGGCGGCGGCTCTGGCACTTCAGAAATATCCTGATATGAGCAACGAAGAATGCAGACAGAAACTGCTGTACACGGCGACGGACCTGGGACTTCCGTGGAATCAGCAGGGCTGGGGAATGGTGAATGTGGAACGATTGCTGAACTGATTTTCAGCAGCTTCTTTTTGCAAAAAATATTGACATGGCCCGTATTATTGTATACAATAATACGGGCGCAGTGCTGTATTGATTGCCCTGTTGACAGAATCATTTGAAGCGGCGCCCTAAAATACGCATGGATAGTTGCGGGCTACAGAAAGGCATGGGTATTCCTATGAAAGCTAACGAGACATTTCAGTATCGGCCGGTCACAATGAACGAGAATAATCATCTCCTGCAGATAGAGGAGCATATGTACATATTGGACGATGTACAGAAACCAAATGTGTTTCGGAATATGTTTCCCTATTCTGAGATTCCGAAGATTCCTTTCAATGACAGAATTGTTCCTCATAATATGCCGCAGGAGGTTTGGATTACCGATACCACATTTCGGGATGGCCAACAGTCAAGGGCACCGTATACTACGGAACAGATTGTGGCAATTTATGATTACCTTCACAGACTTGGCGGACCTAACGGGATGATTCGCGCCAGTGAATTTTTTCTGTACAGCAAAAAAGATCGGGATGCCGCCTATAAATGTATGGAGAGAGGATATGCCTTTCCGGAGGTGACCAGCTGGATTCGCGCCAGTAAGGAAGATTTCAGACTGGTAAAGGAAATCGGCATGAAGGAGACAGGGATACTGGTCAGCTGTTCCGATTATCATATCTTTCTGAAGCTGAAGATGACCAGGCGCCAGGCCATGGAACATTATCTGAGTGTCGTCAGAGAATGTCTGGAGGAGGGGATCAGCCCCAGATGTCATCTCGAGGATATCACCAGGGCGGATATATATGGTTATGTAGTACCGTTTTGTCTGGAACTGATGAAGCTGATGGAGGAATACGGAATTTCTGTGAAGATTCGGGCCTGCGACACTATGGGATACGGCGTAAACTATCCGGGCGCGGTAATTCCCAGAAGTGTGCCGGGAATTATCTATGCGATTCACACGCATGCGGGGGTTCCACATGAGCTGATTGAATGGCACGGACATAATGACTTTTATAAAGCGGTGACAAATTCTACCACAGCATGGCTGTATGGCTGCTCCGGCGTCAACACATCTCTATTCGGAATCGGGGAGCGGACAGGCAATACGCCTCTGGAAGCCATGGTATTTGAGTATGCGCAGCTGAAAGGGCATCTGAACGGAATGGATACCACTGTGATTACCGAGCTGGCGGAATATTATGAGAGGGAGATCGGGTATTCCATACCGCCCAGAACGCCTTTTGTGGGCAGGAATTTCAACGTGACAAGAGCCGGTATTCATGCGGATGGATTATTGAAAAACGAAGAAATCTATAACATATTTGATACAGAGAAGTTCCTGAACAGACCTGTGCTCTGTGCTGTGTCCAACACCTCCGGACTGGCAGGTATTGCCCATTGGCTCAACACTTATTACAAGCTGCGGGGAGAGAAGCAGGTGGAGAAGAATTCCGAGCTGGTTGCCAGGATAAAGGAATGGGTGGACCGGGAATATGCAGGAGGTCGTGTCACGGTGATGACAGATGAGGAAATCGTTTCCTGTGTAAATGATGTCTGTGAGGAATTGGGAATAACTTTGATTTCCTGAATGGGAATGTGCGGCAGTCCGGTTGCCTGTCTGAACTGTCAGGAGGATGCGGCATGGAGGTTGAAAAGGGAAGATGAACAGTTATGATGTAAAAAGTGAGGTAAGCGACAAATACTCTCTGAGGGGCCGGGTATTCAGCAGACTCAGGGAAGATATCCTGAGCGGCAGATACGAGGAATACGAAGAGCTGCGGGAAGTGGCAATCGGGGAAGAAATGGGAGTCAGCCGCACGCCGGTGAGAGAGGCGTTCCGTCAGCTGGAGCTGGAGGGACTGATTCAGATTGTACCCAATAAAGGTGCTTATGTCACAGGGATAACGGAAAAGGATGTAAAGGACATTTACATGATTCGCTCTCTGCTGGAAGGACTTTGTGCCCGGTGGGCCACGGAACACATTACCGAAGAGCAGATGGAAGAGATGGAAGAAAATGTATATCTGGCGGAATTCCATGCCAGAAAGGGCCATCTGGAGCAGCTGGCAGAACTGGACAATCGTTTTCATGATATTATGTATGAAGCCTGTGACAGCAAAATTCTGGAACATCAGCTGAAGGATTTCCATCAATATGTGCTGAGGGTCAGGAAGAAGACACTGGCAAATGCGAACAGAGGACCGAAATCCAACGAAGAACACAAGGGAATCATGGAGGCAATCAAGGCAAAGGATGGAGAGCTTGCAGAGAAGCTGGCGCATCAGCACATGATAAATGCCTATGATAACATGGTCAAAAACGGCCTGAGAGAGGCCTATGTGAGAGAAGAATTATAACAGAGGAAAGAGAGGAGAACACATGGACAGGATTAAGATGACGACTCCGCTGGTGGAGATGGACGGGGATGAAATGACCAGAATCCTCTGGCAGATGATCAAAGAGGAGCTGCTGTACCCCTACATAGATCTGAAGACGGAATATTATGATCTGGGACTGGAGAACCGCAATGCCACCAACGATCAGGTGACGGTGGATTCCGCCAATGCGACGCTGAAGTATGGCGTGGCTGTGAAATGTGCCACCATTACGCCCAACGGGGCCAGAATGAAGGAATACCAGCTGAAGGAGATGTGGAAAAGCCCCAACGGAACCATTCGGGCTATCCTGGACGGTACGGTATTCCGTTCTCCCATTCTGGTCAGGGGAATTGTCCCGTATGTGAGCAACTGGACGAAACCCATTACCATAGCGCGTCATGCTTATGGAGATGTATATAAAAATGCAGAGATTAAGGTGCCGGGAGCGGGCCGGGCGGAACTGGTGTTCACCGCGGAGGACGGTACCGAGACAAGGGAGCTGATTCATGAGTTCAGAGGACCCGGTATTCTGCAGGGAATCCATAATACGGAAAAGTCTGTGGGCAGTTTTGCCAGAGCCTGCTTTTCCTATGCGGTAGATACCAGACAGGATCTGTGGTTTTCCACGAAAGATACCATTTCCAAAAAATATGACCATACCTTTAAAGATATTTTCCAGGAGATTTATGATACCGAGTATAAGGCAAAATTTGAGGATCTTGGCATAGAATATTTCTATACTCTGATTGACGATGCAGTTGCAAGGGTTATCCGGTCGGAGGGCGGTTTTATCTGGGCCTGCAAGAATTATGACGGGGATGTGATGTCGGATATGGTGGCCACCGCCTACGGGGATCTGTCCATGATGACTTCGGTGCTGGTATCTCCTGACGGTGTCTACGAATATGAGGCCGCTCACGGTACTGTTCAGCGCCACTATTACAAACATCTGAAGGGAGAAGAGACTTCCACCAACTCCATTGCGACAATTTTTGCATGGACGGGAGCATTGAGAAAAAGAGGCGAGCTGGACGGGATCAGAGAGCTGACCGCGTTTGCGGATAAGCTGGAGCAGGCATGCATCAGGACTGTGGAGGATGGGAAAATGACCAGAAGTCTGTCTCTGATTTCCACTTGTGAAAATCCGGTTATTTTGAACAGTCTGGACTTTATCCGGGCCATCCGGGCGACGCTGGACAATTTGTACCTTCTAAAATGATTGACATGAATTTGACATTTTGCTATGATTAACAGAGGAAATATTTGCGAAATGTTATCGGAGGGCGTGATCTTGGAGGAAAAGGAAATTTCACAGGCTGTCATCGGACGCCTGCCCCGGTATTTTCGGTATCTGGGAGAACTGAAGGACGAGGGAGTAGAGCGGATTTCCTCTCAGGACCTGAGCGAACTGATGAAGGTGACCGCATCCCAGATTCGCCAGGATCTGAACAATTTCGGCGGCTTCGGACAGCAGGGATATGGCTATAACGTCGAATATCTGTATCATGAAATCGGGAAAATTCTGGGGTTGGACAGACAGCATAATTTTATCATCATCGGTGCCGGCAATCTGGGACGTGCGCTGGGCAATTACATAAATTTTGAAAAAAGAGGGTTTATTTTCCGCGGAATGTTTGATGAGAATCCGGCTCTGATCGGCAGCCGGATACGGGGAGTCAAAGTCATGCCCATGAATGAGATAGAGCATTTTATCCGGGAGAATGACATTGATATTGCCGTGCTGGCCATTCCCAAATCGGGGGCGGTGGCCGTGGCCGAGAAGCTGGTGCGCACGGGAATTCATGCAATCTGGAATTTTGCACATGTGGATTTGAATGTTCCGGAGGGGATTCAGGTGGAAAATGTCCATCTCTCCGACAGCCTTATGAAATTATCCTACAATATCCGCAAGGCGGCTCCCAACGGCGAGTGAGCCGCGGCAGTTGAATGGAAATGGAGAAAGCAGGGGAGGTCAGGGAGAATGGAAAGCAGGGGAGAAGGAAAGCAGCGGGAAATGTTCATCCGGGCGCTGGAGGGAAAGAAGATCCCGGTTCTTACTCTGGACAATAAGTGGTACCGCCTTCTGACCGAGGAGGCCAGAAGAGAAGTATCCGGTCTGGAAGAACAGCTGAATTCGCTGTTAAAGCAGCAGGGAAAGCTGAATAACGAAGTAAAGGATATTAAGCGGCTGAAGAAGAAGCTCATGAACGAAATTGTGTCTCTGATGGATGAAGCGGGACAGGATGAGGATTCGGAGAATGCCAGAAAAATTGAGCAGAACAAGAAGCTGGTGGAGGAGTGCAATGAACGTCTGGAAGCGCGTCAGGACCAGCTGCTGGAGATCCCACGGCAGATTGACCAGGCGAATTTTCAGCTGATGCTGGCGACCATGGACTGTTGTTATGACACCATGCAGGAGAATAAGGAAGGGATTCGGGAGATCGCGGAGTGGGTTTCGGAAGTCCGTGTGGAACTGAAGAAGCGGCTGGTGAGAAAGCAGGAAATGGAGCAGCGCAACAGTGACATTTATGCCTATATGCATGATGTATTTGGCGCGGAAGTGATAGAAATATTTGATATGCAGTATGATTCCGGAGAAAAGGCGGACTGATTGCGGGAAAACGGCGATGAGTCCGTTTTTGCGTGGCCCGGTGTAAGAGAGGTGTCGCAGACTGGAAAGGCGTATCTGTCGGGACAGATACGGAAGTGGGGAACAGAATATGAGGTATCTTGTGACAGCGTCCGAGATGAGACGATTTGATGAAAATACAATAGAGAAAATCGGAATTCCGGCATGTGTCCTGATGGAACGGGCGGCTTTGGCGGCGGCGGAGCTGACGGAAGCGCGGTGTGACGGCCGGGGCGGATATGTACTTGTCATGTGCGGTATGGGAAATAACGGCGGGGATGGGCTTGCCGTGGCCAGACTTCTGGCAGAGAGAGATTTCCGGGTGGAGGTCTGGTGCGTGGGGAACAGGGAAAAGGCATCTCCCCAGTGGAAACAGCAGAGAAGCATTCTGGAAAAATACCCGGTGGAATTTACGGATAAGCCCCGAAGGGGTGACTATGGGGCGCTGATAGACGCGTTGTTCGGGGTGGGACTTTCCAGAGAAATAAAGCATGAATATGCGGAGGCAGTTATGCTTTTCAACAGCCTGGAGGGCTGGAAACTGGCTCTTGATGTGCCCAGCGGTATTCACTCCGACACAGGCAGGGTCATGGGCTGTGCCGTGCGGGCGGATGAGACGGTTACGTTTGGCTTCTGCAAGCGGGGGCTGGTATTCTACCCTGGATGCGAATACGCCGGGGAGGTGAGCACGGCGGATATCGGCATATCGGAAAGAAGCTTTTATGGCAGAAAACCGGAGATGTACGCCTATGACGAGGAGGCTGCGCAACTTCTGCCAAAGCGCCAGAGGGGAGGAAATAAGGGGACTTTCGGCAAGGTGTTGCTGATCGCCGGGAGTCTGAATATGGCGGGGGCGGCCATACTGGCGGCGAGAGCGGCTTATCGGACAGGGGCAGGCATGGTAAAGGTGATTACCTGTGCCGGGAACAGGACGATTCTGCAGCAGGCGGTGCCGGAAGCACTTCTGGGGACCCCGAATGAGCTGGACAGAAGTGTGGAATGGGCGGATGTCATTGCTGTGGGACCGGGACTGGGAAAATCGGCGGAAGCATTATCCTGTCTGGAAGGGGTGATATATGGAAGCAGGCTTCCCCTGCTGGCGGATGCGGACGCACTGAATCTGCTGGCGGAACACCCGGAGCTGAGAGCGGCTCTGGCAGAGCAGGGAGCGGCGGGAAGAAAGGTTATTTTAACCCCGCATGTGGGTGAGCTTGCCCGTCTTACAGGACAATCCGTGTCTGCCTGCGCCGAAGAACTGCTTTCCTGCGGCATTGCGCTGGCATCGGAGCTTCATGCGGTGGTTACGGCCAAGGATGCCAGAACCCTGATCTGTGGGGAAGGACATGATGTCTGTGTAAATTTAAGCGGCAGCAATGGCATGGCTACGGCGGGAAGCGGAGATGTGCTCGCGGGCATTACGGCGGCACTTCTGGGGCAGGGAATGGATGCTTTTGAAGCTGCCGCCGTGGGCGCTTATATTCATGGCAGGGCAGGTGAGAAGGCGGTGGGGAAGCGAGGTGAGTACGGCTGTATGGCAGGGGACCTGACAGCGCAGATGCGGTACTAAATTCAGACTCCTTTTTCATATGATAGAGAGGGGGATATCAGTTACCATTTATGGTTCCTGTTCCGGTAGTTTCATGGGGATGTATAAACATCCGAAAAACTGGTAAAACTATCCTACAAATACACAGAGAAAGCGGAAATCTACAGCGTTCTCCGGGAGAATGGATTTGGAGGGAAAATGAGACGAGGAGATGTATATTATGCGGATCTTAGACCGGTAATCGGTTCGGAACAGGGAGGAATCAGGCCAGTGCTGATTGTCCAGAATGACGTGGGCAACAGGCACAGTCCCACAGTGATCTGCGCAGCTATCACTTCCAAGATGAATAAGGCCAAACTGCCTACCCATATTGAGCTGAATTCCACATTGTATGATATGGATAAGGATTCGGTGGTTCTGCTGGAACAGCTTCGAACCATAGATAAGAAACGCCTGAAGGATAAAGTGTGCCACCTGGACGGAGAAATCATGAACAGAGTGAACAGGGCCCTGATGGTCAGCCTGGAGCTGGATACATAGTACGTGTTCCGGTTCTTGACGAACGGCTTTGAAGATGGTATATTATGATATGCAAAACAGTTTTTAATACACAGAGTATTATGAAAAGTGAATTACGGAATATAATTTGACGGAGGAAAGGATTAAAATGGACGATGGTGGGCCTACTGCCAGTATTTTCTTTTTTGTAGTGTTGCTTTTTATTGATATGTTTTTCTATGGGTTCGGAGCGGCCGTTGACTCCCTGAATGAAAAAGAGATTGAAAGGAGGGCCGAAGAAGATAAGGATAAGAAGTCAGTCCGACTGAAAGCAATCATCAGCAATCCTACAGACTATATCAATACGGTACAGTTGATTACTACTTTAATCAATATAGTGATTGGAGCGGTTCACCTGAGTCTGCTGCTTCGCACTTTGTCAAATGGCCTTCAGCTTATAACGGAGCGGCAGCTGAAAATGGAAGAATTGCCGGCAAATCTGATTCTGATTGTGGCGGCAGTCCTCTCTACCTTTGTTCTTCTGTACATAACACTTACGCTGGGGGTCCTGCTTCCCAAAAAGATTGCGGCCAGATCCCCGGAGAAATGGGCTTATGCCTGTATTACCCCCGTATTTTTTGTCACGAAGCTTCTGGCTTTTTTTACCGGGTTTGTCACATTGACCACCAATGGGATTCTGAGAATATTCGGTGTAAACGGGAAGGCGGACGAGACCGATGTGACAGAAGAAATCATCAATATGGTCAACGAGGGGCATGAACAGGGACTGATTCAGGCCAGCGAGGCGGAGATGATTTCCAATATCTTCGAATTCGGAGACAAGGAAGCGCAGGATATCATGACTCACAGGAAAAATATTGTGGCTGTCGACGCGGAGACGTCCCTGCAGGATGCGATTACTTTTATGATGGAAGGCAAGAACAGTCGTTATCCTGTCTATGAAGAGACCATAGATCATATAATTGGTATTCTGCATCTGAAGGATGCTCTGCGTTTTCATGCGGATGCGGCAAATCTGACCTGCCCATTGAAGGATCTGGAGGAGCTGATGCGGGATCCGGTATTCATTCCTCAGACAAAGCATATCGACGAACTGTTCCGGGAGATGCAGGCGGGGAAGCAGCAGATGGTCATTGTGGTGGATGAGTACGGACAGACGGACGGACTTGTGGCCATGGAAGATATTCTGGAGGAGATTGTGGGCAATATCCTTGACGAATATGATGAGATAAGTGAGTATATTGAAGATAGAGGCGGGAATGAATATATCGTGGCAGGGAAAACGCCCCTGGAAGAACTGGAAAAGACCTTTGGGATTTCTTTCGAGGAGGAAGAGTTTGACACATTAAACGGCTTTCTGATTTCCAGGCTGGACAAGATACCGGAGCCAGATGAGAAGTTCGATGTGGATTTCGGAGGATATAACTTTAAAATTCAGTCCGTTGAACATAAGATGATTCAAAGTGTGCTGGTCACCAGAGCAAAGGCGCCTCTGCCCCAGGAGTCTTAAGAGACTTAAGGGCAGTAGGGTAAGCTAATCATAAGAGAAATAAGAAGGAGAAAAAGTATGTCAGGACATTCAAAATTTGCAAACATAAAGCATAAAAAGGAAAAAAATGATGCGGCGAAGGGTAAAATTTTCACCATTATCGGCAGAGAGATCGCTGTTGCGGTAAAGGAAGGCGGCCCGGACCCCAACAATAATTTCAAGCTTGCCACTGTGATTGCCAAGGCGAAAGCCAACAACATGCCCAATGACACTATCGAGAGAGGCATCAAGAAAGCCGCGGGAGATGTGGGCAATGTAAATTACGAATATATCACCTATGAGGGATACGGTCCTAACGGAATTGCAATTATTGTGGATGCGCTTACGGATAATAAAAACCGTACGGCTGCCAATGTCAGAAGTGCCTTCACAAAAGGGCAGGGAAATATAGGGACTCCCGGCTGCGTTTCCTTTATGTTCGACAAGAAAGGGCAGATTATCATTGACAGAGAGGAATGTGAGCTGGAGGCGGACGATCTGATGATGACAGCGCTGGACGCGGGGGCGGAAGACTTTAACGAAGAGGAAGACAGCTATGAAGTGCTGACAGATCCTGATAATTTCGATGCGGTGCGGGAGGCTCTGGAAGGGGCGGGAATTCCCATGATGAGTGCGGAAGTTACAATGATTCCCCAGAATTATGTGGCGCTGACAGAGGAGACTGCGGTAAAATCTCTGCAGAGAATTCTGGATTTGCTTGACGAGGATGACGATGTTCAGGCGGTATATCATAACTGGGATGAGTAATGGTCCCATTTTCCTTCCGCTGTGAAGAAAGGAATATTTTATGGATAAGCTGGCAATCGTAGTGCCATGTTATAATGAGGAGGAGGTTTTGAAGCTTGCCTCCGAAGCCTTGAGAGGGGTTCTGGCGGACCTGACTGAAAAAGGGAAAATCGCCGGGGACAGTTTCATTCTGTTTGTAAATGACGGCAGCAAAGACCGCACATGGGAGCTGATAGAAGAAGAGCATACGGCATATCCGGCGCAGGTAAGCGGCGTAAAGCTGGCGGGCAATGTGGGACATCAGTTTGCGCTGACAGCAGGACTGGTTACAGCGAAGGATATGTGTGATGTAACGATCTCCATTGATGCGGACCTGCAGGACGACGTGGCAGTCATTGAAGAGATGATAGACAGGTTCCATGAGGGAAACGATATTGTCTATGGCGTCAGAAGAGAGCGGAAAACGGATACTTTTTTCAAGAGGACCACAGCCCAGGCCTTTTATAAGCTGATGGGTCTGATGGGAGTGAAGACGGTATATAATCACGCTGATTTCAGACTGATGTCCAGACGGGCGGTGGAGGAATTTTCAAAATATAAGGAAACGAATCTCTTTCTGCGCGGAATGATGCCGCTGATTGGCTATCAGACGGCCAATGTCTATTACGACCGGAAGGAAAGGGCGGCGGGAGAGTCCAAATATCCGCTGAAAAAAATGCTGGCGCTGGCGTTTAACGGAATTTCTTCCTTCAGCGTAAAGCCAATCAGTCTGATACTGGGACTGGGGCTGCTGATTATTTTCTTTTCCATACTGGCGCTGATTTATGCATTATTTTCCTACTTTACCGGTCATGTGGTACCGGGGTGGACCTCTCTGATTTTGTCCATCTGGTTTCTGGGAGGGCTGCAGCTACTTGCCATCGGCCTGGTGGGACAGTATATCGGGAAGATTTATATCGAGGTAAAGCAGCGGCCCCGGTATAATATTGAAAAAGTTCTGTATGATGCGGCAGACACAGACGTGGAAAGGTCTGACGCGGCAAATGAAAAGGAATGAAAATACCAGATGAACCGGAAGGGCTGAAATGAGCTGGAATAAAAATGCATTTAGTTATCTGACATGGGTACTGTATAGTTTTATGGCAGGCGTTATCCTGATCGCCGTTGGTGCTGTGCTTTGTACAGAGGCAGGGCTGGCGGCGTATTGGGGGATAGCGCTTGCTGTGTTGTATGGAATAATTGTCTGTGCGGCTGTTTTTAAGTTTCGGGCTCTGGCGCCTGTGCTTACATCATTTTCAGCGGAAAAACGCGGGATTCTGATTCTGGTCGAAGCCATACTGGTGACTGCACTTTTGTTTGCAGGCCTTTTTGCCAGGGTGCAGGGAATCGGAAATGCAGAGCTGTCATCAGAATATTACGAGGCCGCGAAAGTGGTGACCGGACAGAGGATTCCGCAGATTGTACACGGTGCATCCTATCTTTACATAAAATTGCTGCACGAGGTTTTCGTGCTTTTGGGGAACCATATTGTCAACGGGATCTGGGTTCAGATCATTTTGCAGATGACAGCATTGCTTCTGCTTTTTTTCGTGATGCGTAAGCTGGCGGGGGCGATAGCTGCAACAGTGACTTTCGGCTTTTTTATGTATGCCCCGTATATGATTCGCAATTCACTTGTACTTTCACCGGGAATGCTGTATTTTCTGATTTTCATGATTGCCGTTTCTCTGATCACCTGGAAATTCGAAAGGAAGCCGGAACCGGCATTGTTCTTTCTGGCGGGAATTCTGGCGGCATTCTGCTGTTATCTGGATATAACGGGGATACTTCTTCTGGTCTTTGCCGCGGGAGTAATTTTCTGCAGGCGGGGAGAAGAGGTGGAGAGGGGCAGAAAACTTGCGTCGTTCCTTTTATGCCTGACAGGAGCAGGGGTGGGATTTCCGGTTTTTCTGTTTCTGGATGCGATGCTGAGCGGAAAAGCATTCCGTGGCGTGGCGGGAGCGTGGTTTGCGCTGTATGCTCCCGAAGGATTTCGGCTGCCGGTGACATTTGGCCCCGCAGGTACGAGCCCGGAAGTATGGGTGCTGGCGGGCGCTCTGACTTTCGGCATTTTCAGCTTCTGGTGTCACAGGCGGGAAGAGAGAATATCATGGGGTGTGACGGCACTGTATTTTGTTATGGCGGCGGGATGCTTTGGAATATTCGCGGAAGAGCAGCAGAGCTTTTTTTTCACATATGTTTTGCTGGTCCTTTTGGCGGGAGTGGGAGTCGCTCAGTGTCTCCGGACGGAAAATGCTCCTGAGGCTTCGGAGGAAGCCGCTGTACAGAGCAGTCTGGAGGATGACCTGGTCATTGAGGAACTTACGGACAGTGAGGTTGAAAGCAGTGTTCCTGAGGAGGCAGAAGAAAGAGAGGGAATATCTGCGGAAAACGAGACTAAGGAGGATGCGCTTCAGCGGGAGAAGGCGCTGAAGGAGGAATTAAAAAAAGAAAGTGCAGAGCATAAAGTGCAGTTTCTGGAAAATCCGCTTCCGGTACCCAAAAAGCATGTAAAGCGTGTTATGGATTATCCGCTGCGGTCTGCCCCGGAGGATGATTTTGATTTTGCAGTGGCAGAAGAGGATGATTTTGATATCTGATACAGAGAATTTATGCTTCGATAAATATACGGTTACAGGGATATTTCACATAAAAACGGCAATGCTATCAGGGAGTGTATCAGATACGCTCCCTGATTATGTAAAGGGAACAGAAGTGTTCGGAAGACAGATTCAGAACGGGAAAGTTCCTGAGAAAAGGAGAATGGCATGGCCGAGCATAAAGAAGACAGAAAAATAGAGAGAGAAGAGCATCAGGACAAAAGAATTGAAGAGACCGGGCAGGCGACGCTGGATGAGAGCGGTAAGCTGGGAAATATCCATCTGATATCTATTATCGGAGAAATAGAAGGACATGAAAATCTGTCAAACAATTCCAAGACCACAAAATATGAACATATTCTGCCCAGTCTCGCCGCTATCGAAGACAGTAAGGATATACAGGGTGTGCTGGTTCTTCTGAATACCATGGGCGGAGATGTGGAGGCCGGACTGGCCATTGCGGAGATGATTGCTTCGTTGAGCAAGCCTACCGTATCTCTGGTTCTGGGGGGAAGTCATTCCATCGGTGTACCCATAGCGGTCAGTACAGATTATTCCTATATTGTGCCCACGGGAACCATGGTGATTCATCCGGTGCGGATGAGCGGTATGGTCATTGGGGTAGCTCAGACATTTGACTATTTTAAACAGATTCAGGACCGAATTACGGGTTTTGTGTGCAGTCACTGCAATATTAACAAGGATACGCTGGAGAGTCTGATGACTGAGACAGGTATTTTGACGAAGGATGTGGGAACCATTCTGGTAGGGGAAGAAGCCGTTAAGTATGGGATTATAGACGAGGTGGGAGGTATCGACAGAGCAATCGCAAAGCTGCATGAAATGATTCCGGAATCGTAAGAGACAGGAAGGAAGCTGTCCGGAACAAAATAGATAATGACAAGCGGGGTTAAAAATGATATAATTGAAAAACGCTGACAGAAAGTAAAGGCTTCATGCTCTGTATAACAGCGCAGCGAGATTCAATTACAGAATCATATCAGAAACAAGTGAGGTTGATCATAGATGGCTGCTTCCAGCGGAAGAAAATCATCATCTTCAAATAAAAGAACGACAAAAAGTACTTCCAGGACAAAGAAGACCGGACAGAAGAAAAGCGCCGCACAGACGGCACAGGAAATTGCTCTTTTTCATGAGATAGGGCTGATTGTGCTGTTTGCTGCCATGGTGTTTTTGTTTTGCTGCAATTTCGGGATAATAGGGCCTGCCGGCGAGGCAGTCAGCGGAGTGCTGTTCGGTATATTCGGGCTGACAGCCTATGTGATGCCTGTGCTTTTGTTTCTGGCCGCGGCATTCTGGTTTGTAAACGAAGGAAATCCCAGCGCGGCCCGGAAGCTGTCTGCAGGGATGGTGCTTTTTGTAATGGCAGGCGTGGTCAGCGATCTGGCGGTAAAGGCGGCAGGCAGTATGGAAAAGTACGATGTCAAAGTGCTCTATGAGAACTGCCGCATGCAGAAAAACGGCGGCGGTATTCTGGCCGGAAGCCTAAGCTTTCTGCTGCAGCATTATCTGGGCACTCTGGGAGCAGTTCTGGTAGTGCTTCTCTGCTGTGTGGTGAGCCTGATTCTGCTGACAGAGAAATCACTGCTGGGTACCATGAAACGCGGCGGCAGCCGTGTGCGTGAGCTATCCAGGGAGGAGGCCCAGAGGCGAAGAGAGCTGGCGGAGGTACGCAGACAGGAACAGGCGGAAAATGCACAGAGACGCAGGGAACAGACCATGGCAAGGCGTCAGGTACAGGAGGAACAGCGTGCCAGGAAGGCAGAAGAACGCAGGCTGAAGGCGGAAGAAAAGGAAAACGAAAAAATACTGCGGATGGAGAGAAAGGTGTCCGGCGTCATGCTGGATACTGCCTTGTCCAGACCCGGGGATACGGCACAGCGCCGGGATGATATACATGAGATTATGTTGTCCGGGGAGGAACTGACGGAAGCGGGAACCGGCACCCGGAAGATTACAGATGAGCCGGAACCGATATCCGTGGAAGCACCTGTCCAGCCGGAATTTACATTTGAAAAAGTACGGATCCGGGGGGTACATCAGGTAATGGTAGACGGGGAGGCGGATTACCCGGAAGAGCAGACTGTTCCCGGACGGGAGCCTGCAGCTGAAGTTCCGGAATCTTCGGCACCGGAACCTTCGGCGCCGGAGCCGGCTATACGGATACATAAGGAACGGATAATAGATGCGGTGCCTGAGGCGGCAGGGGAGGAAGAAGCCGGAGGGCAAAAGATGGAAGAGGCCGGCAGACTGAAGGCGGAAGAACACAGACAGCCGGAGATGGCACAGAGTGTTGAACGTGCTGTGCCGGCGCCGCGGGAGCCCAGGCCTTATGCGTTCCCGCCTGTTACTCTGCTCCAAAAAGGAAAGGCGGCCACAGGAGATTCCGAGCGTGAACTGAAGGAGACGGCACTGCGGCTTCAGCAGACGCTGAACACGTTCGGTGTGAAAGTGACAATTACGGATATCAGTCAGGGGCCCAGCGTAACCCGCTATGAGCTGCAGCCGGAACAGGGAGTAAAGGTCTCGAAAATAGTGGGACTGGCGGATGACATCAAGCTGAATCTGGCGGCGATTGACGTGAGAATCGAGGCGCCGATTCCCGGGAAGGCAGCTGTGGGTATCGAGGTACCCAACAAGGAAAATGCCACGGTGTCTCTGCGTGATCTGCTGGAGACAAGAGAATTCCGGGACTTTCAGTCCAATATTGCCTTTGCTGTGGGAAAGGACATTGCGGGAAAAGTGGTGGTATCCGATATTGCCAAAATGCCGCATATGCTCATTGCAGGGGCCACAGGTTCGGGCAAATCCGTCTGTATCAATACATTGATCATGAGTATTCTGTATAAGGCACATCCGGATGATGTCAAGCTGATTATGGTGGATCCGAAGGTGGTGGAGCTGAGTATCTATAACGGTATCCCCCATTTATTGATTCCGGTTGTGACAGACCCCAAAAAGGCATCTGCGGCGCTGCACTGGGGCGTGTCCGAGATGGAGGACAGATATCGGAAATTCGCGGACTTTAATGTGAGAGACTTGAAAGGCTACAATAAAAAGGTGGAATCCATGCGGGAGAAGGGAGAGGAAAACGCCCCTGAGAGGCTTCCGCAGATTATCATCATTGTGGACGAGCTTGCGGATCTGATGATGGTATGTCCCGGTGAAGTGGAGGAATCCATCTGTCGTCTGGCACAGCTGGCCCGCGCCTGCGGGATTCATCTGATTATTGCCACGCAGCGTCCCAGCGTGGATGTCATCACCGGTCTGATAAAGGCAAATATGCCCAGCCGTGTGGCATTTTCCGTATCCAGCGGTGTGGACTCCCGGACGATTCTGGATATGGTGGGGGCAGAGAAGCTTCTGGGAAAGGGAGACATGCTTTTCTATCCCCAGGGCTATTCCAAACCGGCCCGGGTCCAGGGCGCTTTTGTATCTGATCAGGAAGTGTCCGATGTGGTTGATTTCCTGAAGAATCAGGTTCTGGGCAATACATATGCGGAGGAGGTAGAGGAAAAAATTGCCAGTATGGGGAATTCTGCTGCGGGAGGCGGCAAAGCTTCCGGGGGCAGTGATGTGGACGAGTTCTTCGAAAAGGCGGCGCGTCTGATCATTGACAAGGACAAGGCTTCCATTGGTATGCTGCAGAGAGCCCTTCAGGTTGGATTTAACAGAGCTGCAAGAATTATGGATCAGCTCTGTCAGTATGGTGTTGTAGGGGAGGAAGAAGGGACGAAGCCCAGGAAAATCCTTATGAGTCCCGAACAGTTTGAACAGCTGCGGGAGGAGATGCTGTAAGGCGGACAGCTGTAACAGCCAGGAACTATTAAGACAGGCCGTTTGGCTGCCGCAGGAGCAGTTATGCCGGGTAATGAGTCTGAATGGCTGCGGATTGGACAGAAATAAATGTGAAAAAGGAGAATGCATGAAGACAGATATCGAAATCGCACAGGAAGCAGTGATGGAGCCTGTTGGCAAGGTGGCGGAAAAGCTTGGAATTCCGGAGGATGCTCTGGAATTTTATGGCAGGTATAAGGCAAAGCTTTCGGATGAATTCCTGGACAGCCTCAGGGACAGACCTGAAGGGAAGTTGATTCTGGTGACTGCCATCAATCCGACTCCGGCGGGAGAGGGGAAGACCACTACCAGTGTCGGGCTGGGACAGGCTTTCGGCAGACTGGGGAAAAAAGCGGTAATTGCGTTGAGGGAGCCTTCTCTGGGACCATGCTTCGGCATAAAGGGCGGAGCGGCAGGCGGAGGATATGCGCAGGTTGTGCCCATGGAAGAGCTGAATCTTCATTTTACCGGAGATTTTCATGCCATTACTTCCGCCAACAATCTCCTGGCCGCTTTGCTGGATAATCATATTCAGCAGGGAAATGAGCTGCAGATTGATACAAGGCAGATTGTGTGGAAGCGCTGTCTGGACATGAATGACAGGGTACTGCGGAATATTGTGGTCGGTCTTGGGAACAGGACAGATGGATTCGTCAGAGAGGACCATTTTGTCATTACCGTGGCCAGTGAAATCATGGCGGTATTATGTCTGGCTGAGGATATGCAGGATCTCAAGAAACGTCTGGCCAGGATTATTGTGGCATATAATTACGCCGGGGAGCCGGTGACGGCCGGAGACCTGCAGGCCACAGGCGCCATGGCGGCTCTTTTGAAGGATGCGCTGAAGCCGAATCTGATTCAGACATTGGAACATACGCCGGCGCTTGTTCACGGAGGTCCTTTCGCAAATATTGCTCATGGGTGCAATTCTGTCAGGGCTACCAGGACGGCCTTGAAAATGGCGGATTTCTGTATCACGGAGGCAGGATTCGGCGCTGATCTGGGAGCGGAAAAGTTTTTTGATATCAAATGCCGCATGGCAGGTTTGAAGCCGGATGCCGCAGTACTTGTTGCAACAATCCGCGCTTTGAAGTATAATGGAGGAGTGGCGAAAGCAGATTTGAACCGGGAGAACCTGGAGGCTCTGAAAAAGGGAATTGAGAATCTGGAAAAACATATTGAAAATCTGCAGAAATACGGAGTGCCTGTAGTAGTGGCGCTGAATGCTTTCGTCACTGATACAGAGGCGGAGACAGAGTATGTGCGCGGCTTCTGTGAGGAGAGGCAATGTGAGTTCGCTTTGTCCGAAGTGTGGGAAAAAGGCGGCGAAGGCGGTATTGCATTGGCACAGAAAGTACTGGAGACGCTGGAACAGAAGGAAAGTCATTTTCAGGTACTTTATGAGGATACATTACCTTTGGCAGATAAAATACACAGGGTGGCAACGGAAATCTACGGGGCGGAGAGCGTGAATTTTTCCGCTGCTGCCAGGTCACAGCTGAAGAAACTGACAGAGCTGGGATTCGGGCATCTTCCTGTCTGCATGGCAAAAAATCAGTATTCTTTTTCTGATAATCCCAAACTTTTAGGGAGACCCCGGAACTTTGAACTGACAGTCAGAGAAGTGTATGTGTCTGCGGGAGCAGGATTTGTGGTGGTGCTGACCGGAGATGTGGTGACGATGCCCGGATTGTCCCGGAAACCTGCAGCTTATGGAATTGATGTAAGCGATGATGGGGTGATAACCGGATTGTTTTGATGTCCGCTGAAAGCGGACGGACGGGAGCAAATATGAAATGTCCCAATTGCGGAGAAGAAATGGCCGAAGGGGCTTTATACTGTGAACATTGCGGTGAAGATATTCATATCGTGCCCGATTTTGAACCGGAGCTGGAGCGGAACATAGAGCAGTCTATCAATACTATTCTGGAAGAACTGCACACAGACGGAAAGCAGGATACTTTTGAGGAATTTCAGGAAGAACCGGAAGAAATAAAGAATACCGGCCGAAGGAAAAAAAGGATCTGGCCGAAGGTGCTGCTGGCATTTGTCCTGCTGCTTCTGGCAGCGGGAGGCGGCGTCGCGTGGTATATGTATGGTTATTATTCCGAGGAATATCAGGTGGATAAGGCCATGCAGTATGTTTCGCTTGGAAGATTAGACGAAGCGATTTCCTGCTATAATCGTGCTCTGGAACTGGACAGTGATAATATAGAGCTTGTTTTCAGCCTTGCAGATGTCTATCTTATGAAAAATAATAAAGTGGAGTATGAATATCTTCTCCGGGAAATTGTGAAAAGCGAGAATGCCACTGCGGAGCAGCTGGACGGTGCTTACGGAAAACTGATAGCGATTTATCGTGACAGGAAAGATTATCAGACGATCAACGAACTGCTGGTGGCCAGCGGAAATGAGTCGCTGATTTCCGCTTATCAGGGATACATTGCAAGGGTGCCGGAATTCAGCATCAATGAAGGATACTATACCAGTATTCAGCCATTGAAACTGACCACCGACAGTGAAGGGAAAATTTATTACACCATGGACGGAACGGAGCCCACGGAAGAGAGTACACCCTATACGGCTCCGGTCATTCTGGAAAACGGCGATTATATCATCAAGGCATTTGTTGTGAATGAGAAGGGAATTGCCAGCGATGTGGTGACAAAGGAATATCATATAGAGAATAACGAAATTCTGCCGCCGGAAATAAGTGCTCTCAGCGGAGAATATAATCTTCCCATGTATATCGAGATTACAAGTGAAGATATCGAGGACATTTATTATACCACGGACGGGACAGATCCCACGTACTCTTCCAATGCATACACCGGACCGATTCCCATGCCTCTTGGTAAATCGAACTTTAAATTTGCCAGAATCGTGGACGGTGTCACGGGGACCGTTGAAGAGAGAACCTATTACCTGATTCTGAATACAGATTACACACCTGAGCAGGCAGTGGCATCTGTGGTGGAATATTCCATCAATACCGGTAAAATCTTCGATGAAGCAGGACATTTTGACGAGTCCGGAGATACTTATCAATATGAGTATCTGTATGTGAGAAATATCAATAAAATAAATGATTTCTATGTGATAGCGGAAAGCTATAGAACGGCGGACGGCAATGTCACCAGAACGGGGAATAATTTTGCCGTAAATGTATATTCGGGGGAAAAATTTAAACTTCAGCGGGAGAATAACGGCCGTCTGAGTTTGATTGAGATAGAATTAATAGAAGATTCCCAGGAAGAGGAATAGAGAGGTGGATTATGTACAGAATTGTTAAAAAAACAGAGCTTACCACAAATATTTATCTCATGGACGTGGAGGCAGGGAGAGTGGCGCGGAAATGTCTGCCGGGGCAGTTTGTCATTGTCCGTACAGACGCGGAGAGCGAGAGAATTCCACTTACTATTTGTGACTATGACCGGGAGAAGGGAACGGTAACCATTGTATTTCAGTGTGTGGGAGCTGCCACGCAATGGATGGCCAGGCTTCAGGAGGGAGATGGATTTCATGATTTTGTGGGGCCTCTGGGATGCCCTTCCGAACTGGTGAAGGAAAGCCCGGAGACTTTGAAGAAGAAGAAAATCCTTTTTGTGGCCGGCGGTGTGGGTACGGCTCCTGTATATCCCCAGGTGAAATGGCTCCATGAAAACGGTGTGGATGCGGATGTAATCGTGGGAAGCAAGACGAAGGATCTGTTGATTCTGGAGAAAGAAATGGAAGCCGTGGCCGGAAATCTCTACATAACAACAGACGACGGATCTTACGGCAGAAGCGGGATGGTGACCCAGACCATCAAAGATCTGGTGGCAGAGGGAAAGGTATATGATGTCTGCATTGCCATCGGCCCCATGATCATGATGAAATTTGTCTGTCTGCTTACCAAAGAACTGGGGATTCCCACGGTTGTCAGCCTGAATCCCATTATGGTAGATGGGACTGGCATGTGCGGGGCCTGCCGTGTGACTGTGGATGGAAAAGTGAAATTCGCCTGTGTGGATGGCCCGGAGTTTGACGGTCATGGGGTGAATTTTGACGAGGCAATGAGACGGCAGACGCTTTACAGGACTGAGGAAGGAAGAGCTGCGCTGAAGCTGGAAGAAGGAGAGACTCACCACGGCGGATGCGGGAACTGCGGCTGACAGAAAGCAGCTGATATCGGGAAAATATGGAGGATTGAGAATAAATGGACGTTTTAACAAAGGTTCCCGTGCGGGAACAGGACGCAAAGGAGCGTGCAGCCAATTTTGAAGAAGTATGTCTGGGATATAATATGGAAGAGGCACAGGCTGAGGCCGCAAGATGTATCAACTGCAAAAATGCGCAGTGTATCAAGGGCTGCCCTGTGGCAATAAACATCCCGGCCTTTATCGAGAAGGTAAAGGAAGGAAATATCGAAGAAGCCTATCAGATTATCAGCGAAGCCAGTGCACTTCCTGCCGTATGCGGTCGTGTCTGTCCTCAGGAGACACAATGCGAGGGAAAATGTATCCGCGGTATCAAGGGGGATCCGATTTCCATCGGAAAGCTGGAGCGTTTTGTGGCTGACTGGGCCAGGGAGAATGGAATCAAGCCCAATGGTCCCAAAGAGAAGAAAGGGAAAAAAGTAGCTGTTATCGGTTCCGGCCCTGCAGGATTAACCTGTGCCGGAGATCTGGCTAAGATGGGATATGAAGTGACTGTCTTTGAAGCACTGCATGAGCCGGGAGGCGTGCTGGTTTATGGAATTCCGGAATTCCGTCTTCCGAAGCAGGACGTGGTGGCAAAAGAAATCGAAAATGTGAAAGCTCTTGGGGTGAAGATAGAGACCAATGTAGTGGTGGGGAAATCGGTAACGATTGACGAGCTGATTCAGGAGGAAGGGTTTGAAGCCGTGTTTATCGGTTCGGGAGCCGGCCTGCCGAAATTCATGGGAATTCCGGGAGAGAATTCCAACGGTGTATTTTCCGCCAATGAGTATCTGACCAGAAGCAATCTGATGAAAGCTTTTGACGAGAATTCCGGCACACCCATTATGCACAGCAGGAAGGTGGCGGTAGTAGGCGGCGGCAACGTGGCAATGGACGCGGCCAGAACAGCGCTGCGTCTGGGAGCGGAGGTTCATATTGTCTATCGCCGAAGTGAGGAAGAGCTGCCGGCCAGAGTGGAAGAGGTTCATCATGCCAAAGAGGAAGGGATTATCTTCGACCTGCTGACCAATCCCACGGAAATTCTTGCAGATGAAAAAGGTTGGGTAACCGGTATGAAATGTATCAGAATGGAGCTGGGTGAGCCGGATGCATCCGGTCGCAGACGCCCGGTGGAAATCCCGGGTTCCGAGTTTACCATGGAGCTGGATACCGTGATAATGTCGCTGGGAACCTCTCCGAACCCGTTGATTTCTTCTACCACAGAAGGACTGGAAATCAATAAGTGGAAATGTATTGTGGCTGAGGAGGCAAATGGACAGACCAGCAAGGAAGGCGTTTACGCCGGAGGAGATGCCGTAACCGGAGCCGCCACAGTAATCTTAGCCATGGGCGCCGGCAAAGCAGCTGCGAAGGGGATAGACGAATACCTGAGCGGGAAGTAATTCGCCCATGGGTTGCCATGGGCGCCGGCAAGGCAGCTGCAAAGGGAATAGACGAATACCTGAGCGGGAAGTAATTCGCCCATGGGTTGCCATGGGCGCCGGCAAAGTAGCTGCAAAGGGGATAGACGAATACCTGAGTGGGAAGTAAAAAAGGAGAACTTATGGTAAAACATATTGTATTGTGGAATTTTACAGAAGGATTATCCGAAAGTGAGCGGAAAGAGGCCGGAGAGAAAATGAAGGCACTTTTGGAGCCTATTAAAGAACTGGTGCCTGGGGCGGTGGAGATTCAGGTTGTCAGAAATGAGTTTCTTTCCAGCAACCGTGATATTGCATTGATTTCCACATTTGAAACGCCGGATGCATTGACAACCTATCAAAACCATCCGGCTCATGTGGAGGCAGGAAAATATGTGAGAAGTGTTACCTGTAACAGGGCCTGTATGGACTATGAGTTTATGTAACAGTTCAGACGGCTTTACAACCGAGTAGTGTCATGTGCTTTGGTCTATGTTCATTCTAAAGAGGAAAGTAGGTAGACAGATATGCCGTGGTGTCCGAAATGCAGAAGCGAGTATAGAGAAGGATTTTTGATATGTGCTGATTGTGGCAGTGAACTGGTGGACGATGAACAGTTTGCCTGTCTGGAAGCAGAACAGTCTGTTACGGATAAAACTGTGTTTGGAACCGGAATTGAAGAGGAATCTGAAGCCGGAGAAGACGAAAACGATCAGGCCGGCATGTTGGAGAATCCGCCGGAAAAAGATATCATGTCCGGAAAACCCCATGGATTATCTCAATACAGCTCTCTGTATCGGGATAATGCTGAACGGGCTAATGAAAATCGTTCCTCCGCATGGGTTTTGATGGTCATTGGAGGTCTGGGAATTGTCGGCTTAATGCTTGGAATCACAGGAGTGATTCCTCTGCATTTCAGTAATGCATATCTGTTTTACGGTGTAATGGCTGCCATATTTATTCTGTTTCTGGTGGCCGGCATCGTATCCATGAAAAACGCCCTGGTATTTGAAAAAAGAGCAGAATCGGAAAATTCTGTCAAATCTACCCTGCTGGAATGGTGCGGGCAGAATCTTCGTGCAGAAGAGCTGGACCAGCAGATCAGCTCAGGTGAAAACGAGGCAGAGGAAATTCTATATTTTAAACGTTTCGAAGCGATAAAAGCCAGGCTGAATCATCAGTTTGTGAATCTGGACCAGGGTTTTCTGGAAAAGCTGATTGACGATACTGTTTATGAGATGGTCTTCGGGGCGGATAAGGATACGACATAAGTTGGAAGTGAGGAACCAATTTGAAGATTTCCATTGCATGTGTGGGTAAGATAAAGGAAAAATTTTACAGAGATGCTGTCCTGGAATATGAAAAGCGGTTGAGCAGATACTGCAGACTGGAATTCCTGGAAGTGTCGGATGAAAAAACGCCCGATGGGGCCGGTGCGGCTTTAGAGGAGCAGATAAAGGAAAAAGAGGCAAGGCGCCTTCTGGATAAAATCCGGGAGGACGCCTTTGTCTGTACCTTGGAGATAGAAGGGAAGCGCCTGACATCGGAGGGCTTCGCCCGATGGATGGAGGGGCTGACGGTAAGGGGAACCAGTCATATCGTCTTCGTCATCGGCGGCTCCCTGGGCCTGCATGAGTCTGTGCGCAGACGTGCGGACATGGCGCTGAGTTTTTCGGATATGACATTTCCCCACCAGCTTATGCGGGTAATTCTTGTAGAACAGATTTACCGGGCTTTTCGGATTATACAGGGAGAACCATATCATAAGTGAGGGCGAAACGGACATGCGTTCTTGGAAATAAAAGAGAATAAGAGTTATATTTTAACCCCATGGAATTCCCACTATGAGAATATCAAAAAAGTATACAGCATATGGATTTGCATGAATCCGCCAAAGAGCCGTGAAAACAGCATTACCCGTTATTACATTGCGGAAGAGAATCTGGTGGGCAGTGTAAAGGAACGAAAAGCGGATTATGATTTGATGGCGGCTGTTATGATCTGTCTTGGGAAAGAGGGAGATTCAGATACGGATTTATTGAAATTGTTGAATGTGCTTCTGTCAACGGAGACAGGTTCACAGGACAAGTGCCAGATATTGGAGGAAGATTTTCATATCAAAATGACTTTAGCCTTGGAAAGTGAGGTGTCGCTTATGTGTAATTTAAGTAAGGGTGTGGAGGAGAAAGGAATTCGGAAAGGGATAGTAGCGATGGTATCTACATTAAAAGAGTTACAGATAGCGGATGAAATTATCTTGAGTAAGATTCGAGAGAAATTTGGTCTGACAGAAGAAACTGCAGAAACTTACTTGAAAGAAATAAGTTAAATATTTCAGACAGAGCATTTTTTGTGTTCTGTCTGAAATAATATTACGAGATTTTTGCACTTGGGTATGATATGGAGCACCATGCCATAAGTAAATGCGAAATTGTATGCAGTTGTAGAAGGCAGAACAGGGGTAATATTTGGGCTGTTTTCTCAGGAGTTTATGCACTTAAGGTTATTATGGAGAACCATATCACAAGTAAAGGTGAAAGGACAGGTTTTTGTACAGGATAGAACAGCGATAGTTATTATGTTGTTTTTTGAACACATATAAATTAGGGATGATACTGAGATGAATCACAAAAGAGGTAAATGGGCAAGTCAAATACTGGATAGTAGAAATGATGAAGGAATGTGGGGGAATTTTCATTCATTAAGCCAGCCAACATATAAAAAAGTACTGACAACGGAACAGGCGATTCGCAGACTTAGAATTCTTGGGTTTACGAAGGAGGATGAAGCAATTCAAATCGTTTTAGAACGAATGTGTCTGTGTGTCAGTGGCAGGCAGAAAACCAAAAAGCGGATTTGAAACAGGCTTTGGTATGTTTTATCATGTGGCGTTATTACAAGGAGTTTTAAACTCAGCAACGGAAAAACTTTTATTAGATTATTATATTTCAAGGGCAGAAGGTATTTATTATGTTTATTATAAATGTCTTGGTAAACTACCGGAAACATTTGCATCCAAAGAGACAAGTCATTACTTAGCTGCAGTTGAAGCTTTAGCGGATTATCAGCAGGCTCGGGAAAAATTGAGCTTTGTTGCAAACTGGCTTATATCAAATAAAAATGAATGTGGAAGCTGGGATTTAGGAACAAGCGTAAAGGATGGAGTATATTTTCCTTTAGCTGATTCATGGCGGAGGAAAGAACTCAGAATTTCGGATTGTACCGAAAGGATAAGCAATTTATTGCAGAAAATCACATAATGAAATCATTAAATAATGCAGAAGATTCTTCCTGTTTGGCAGTATCTTGAGGATAAAAGCATATTCATTTACGGCAAAGAGCGGAAAAAATGTGCCGCAGATTATCCTGCAGGGGAACTGGGTGGAGCAGTGGGGCTTTGAGATTGGCTGCAGTGTGTCAGTGGAGTGCTATCAGAATAAACTGGTTATTTTAAAAGACTGAAAAAATACTGTGGCCTGTTCGTATGAAATATGATAAAATACCAGTAAAAGCAGGGGGTGAGGCCATGAATACAGATACCACCATAGCGAAAAACATCCGTGTGGCTGACGAGAAAGCCAGTTATGATGCGGCCTGCAAGCGGCTGCTTTCGGAAAAGATTATTCTGGCATGGATTATGAAGAACTGCCTGGAAGAATACCGTGACTGTGATGTGGAAGAGATTGCGGAAAAATATATTGAAGGTACGCCGCAGGTGGGGGAAGTGGCAGTTGCCCCGGATGAATCCAATCGTGTTTCTATGATTCAGGGAGCCGGAAATGAAGATACTTCTCTGACGGAAGGGTCAGTCACCTATGATATCCGCTTTCTTGCGACCGCTCCTGTATCCGGGGAATTGATTCGTTTAATTATCAATCTGGATTATTCCGATTTTGGGATTATTCCGATAAACTCGTTCTGTAAGCAGTATTTACGATCTTTCAAACAAGTTTATCGGAATAACTTTTTAATAGCCTCTTAATAACTGGTCTATGATATCCTG
>NZ_JANJZD010000106.1 GCF_024623325.1 Acetatifactor muris | reverse complement strand
GCATCAAGATGCTGTAACATCATGATGCTGTAGAGGCGGCAGTACCACATCTTAGTTGAGCGGTGCCTGCCGTCTTCTAATTTATAGTCCTCTTTCTCGCGCTTGTTGGAGCGTTCCACGGAAGTCCTTCTGTCATATTCCTTTTCCCATGCTTTAGAGTCCCTTGGCGGTATGTTAAATAACCTTGGATTGTCATCGGTAAAGATGTGTACGGTTCTTCCATATTTCGCCGGTGAACAGGGGTGTTCACAGAAGCAGCCACGTTTGCGGTTTGATTTCGGACACCGGTATTTTGCCCGGTGTTTGGCAGCCTCATATCCATCTTTGTGCATACGTAAGCCCAACTTACAGACAGGGACACCATCGTCATCGACCGTGAAATCGTCCTTATAGGTAAAATGCCCGGTATGTCCGGGATTGAGGTCGATAAACGGTGTGATGTCTTCCCGCCTGCAGTATTCATAAACAGCGTAAGCGTCGTGTGCAGAATCCAGAAGGAGCCTTTCAATCTGGAATTCCGGAAGATACGCTTTCATGGTGAAAAAGGAATGCAGGAAGGAAAGCATGTCATGCCGGGAGGCCCGCTCTAAAAGCGGGAATACAGGGAGGTCACTATGGGAATCGGAAGCCACAAACATGTAGAGGTGGTAACCGAAAAAATAGCATTCCCGATGGGAGTCCCATCCCCAGTTGCAGTCCGGCTGAGAATAATGACGTTTGCAGCTGCAGGAAGAACAGCCTTTTTCCATACAATCGCAGATGCGCTTTTTGCGCTGCTGCGCGGCAGTCCGGACGGGGGTGCCGTCACCAGCAAGAGCCAAATGGTCTGGAACAATCAATTTTTTCTGAATAGAAAGATCCAGAAACTGCTGCTGATAAAGCCGGAAAACGAGAGAAAAAGGATTTTGTGGTTTTAAGGGCCAACGTTCCAGCAGAGGAAGAAGTTTGGAAGCTGTGCTGGAAGAATCGCAAGGAGTCTTATCGCCTTTCTTTTTCCCCTTAGGC
>NZ_JANJZD010000104.1 GCF_024623325.1 Acetatifactor muris | reverse complement strand
GATCTGTTCCTCTAATGGAGGTCTTCCTCCCATGATAAAACGGCAGCGATACTATGATTCCCTGAAAGAAGAAGCATAGGATACAAAATCCTTGAGGAAAATGTGTCAACTAATCTTGACAAAATCATTTATTGAAATGTAATTCTCAAAAGACAAAAATCAAATCCTTGCCGTATGCTTTGCACAATTTCTACATAGACAGGTTTTTCAAAAACAATCTCAAATAATTTTTTGTTATATCCAGCAGTGCAGTGACACCATGTTAATGAATTTGAATTTTTTGCTTTTTCTAACATAGGACATTCACAAGTAAACATTTTTGTATACAGTTGATTATCTTTAATAAACCAACCGGCACCATTTTCGTTCAGAGCATTGACAAATCTATGCAAATCCTTATCCAAAGAGAGATAGAGTTGTTTCAAGTTATTTGCTGTATCTTCTAACCTACCATTTTCATTACAATAGCACTCTTGGCGAATGTTTTTTACCGTTTTTTTATCAAATCTATTTTCAAGAATAGCAGATAGCTTTTCTACCCACTCGGCTCGAATGTCTGGTGTTGAATTTATAGATAATGGAATTTCCTTTATTATGCTTTCTGCAACTTCCCTTGATACATTCTTTTCCAAACTATGTTTCAACCTCATTAACTCATCTATTTCTAATGTCGGAGAAACTTGCTCTGGCATAGAAAAATTTTTCATATTCTTTCTCCTTAAATTTCGATTTGTTAAATTGTTCAATGTCATTATCTTACCACAAACGCATACACAATTCCATTAAATTTTCTTTAATTTCCCTTTGCCTTGTTATTTGCAATCATCATCTGCCTTGCCCGTTCCCTCTGCTCTGTACTGAACGCCCTCGGCTTGCGGTAGCAGACGTATGACTTTGGAAAAGAATAGGTCTGATTTTGTCAAGATTAGTTGACACATTTTCCTCAAGGATTTTGTATCCTATGCTTCTTCTTTCAGGGAATCATAGTATCGCTGCCGTTTTATCATGGGAGGAAGACCTCCATTAGAGGAACAGATC
>NZ_JANJZD010000103.1 GCF_024623325.1 Acetatifactor muris | reverse complement strand
TTCTATGCTGGTTACTTACTTCGGCAAAATCTACAGTTTTCCCCCTGTAACCACGGAGGAAAACGGAAACCATGATAGTCATCAGATGGTTTAGGTACACATCGGATAAAAATAATCCGAGTTTTAAGGTCTTAAAGTAATTGTAAATACTGTTAGAATGATGTATACTGTTTGCAACGGGCACCCCCTTGTTGTTTGAGTATGTTGTTTGTTGGTACTTCAATTATACATCATTCAACAGCGGGTGTCTTTATTTTGTGCAATATTTGATATTTACTCATTTATAGCTAACAATAAAAAATCAAATCCATTTGGAACATACAAATTTCTAACAGCATAATTTGGATAACACGGATTAATTGCTGTAAGTTCTCCACCATCATTCTCAAGCAGATATATATTTTGAGGCCTTAATCTATGAATAAGTTCCGATGAATGGGTTGAAAAATAAATTATCAATTCGTTATCATTTGATTCAATCAAATCCTGAAGAAACAAAACCAGTCGATCTATTGCACTCGGATGTAATGCTAGTTCTACTTCATCTATCAAGAATAATAGTTTCTTCTTACTCCTGCTTTTACTCTTTATAACAAGATTATTAATAAAATCAATAAGTGATATGAGCATACTCTCTCCGCTACTCATTCGGAATTGACTGATTGTCGCTTTTTCACACCCTAAAAAGTATGGAATACCTTTAAATCCTATTTTTTCTGCATCAGTTCTATTTCTTATTTTCTTTAATGTTTTATAATGATTTTTGTCATTATGTAGTATATATCCTAATGTTGCCGCAACAAACTCATCAGCAGGTACCAAAAAATCCTCATAATTTTCCTGAGACATAAATTTGTCTATGCAATCATAATCATCAAACCGACATCCATAAAAAATACTTCCCTCATAAAATCCATCTAAATGTGTACTAGAGCGTGTTTGAAAAATAAAAAGTATACAAAACATTTGTTCCAGCCTCTTTTTCATGGTAAAATAAAGAAAAAGGGGGTTGATATTATGTTAAGGCGTTACGAACTCACCGATCAGGAATGGG
>NZ_JANJZD010000102.1 GCF_024623325.1 Acetatifactor muris | reverse complement strand
GGCGGACATTTGTCCACCAGAGATAGAGATAGAGAAAGAGATAGATATAGAGTTAGAGATAAAGAGAGAGGGAGAGATAAAAACAGGACAGACAGCCCCCGCCCCTTTTGGCAGATATGAAAATGTATTCCTGTCAGAAAAAGAGCTTGCGGAGCTGCAAGAGGAACTTCCCGGCAAATGGGAGTATTACATAGACCGCCTATCCGGCTATATCGCTTCCAGCGGGAAGAAATACAAGAACCATGCCGCCACTATCCGGCGTTGGGCGGCTGATGACAGGGCAAAGGGGAAGCCGAAAAAGGGAATCCCCGATTATTCCTACAAAGAGGGCGAGAGCCTTTGACCGCATAGACACAACGCCCCGTAAACAGGGCGTAAAAGACCATGAACAAGGAGGAACGATTTTATGTGTGATTATGATAACGCTATTTTCCGGCTTGCCACGGCACAGGAAACAGAGCCGGAGGACTACATAGGCGAGGACGGGCTTTTATACTGCGGGAAATGCCGCCAGCCCAAAGAAGCCTACTTTCCGGAGGGCAAGACCCTTTTCGGACGTGACCGACACCCACGGGCGTGTGACTGCAAGCGGAAAATCCTTGACGAACAGCAAGCCGCCGAGGATATACGCAGACATTTTGACACGGTTGAACGGCTGAAACGGAAAGGCTTCACCGACCCGGCTATGCGGGAATGGAATTTTGACAATGACAACGGGAAATGCCCGCAAATGGAATTTGCCCGTGAATATGTGGAGCAATGGGGGCATATGAAAGCGGAGAACCACGGGCTGCTGTTATGGGGGAATGTCGGCACGGGCAAGAGCTTTTTTGCCGGGTGTATCGCCAATGCCCTTATGAAACTGGAAGTGCCTGTCTGCATGACAAATTTTGCCCTTATCCTCAATGACCTTGCCGCCAGCTACAAGGACAGGAACGAATATATCTCCCGCCTTTGCAGCTTCCACCTGCTTATCCTTGACGATTTCGGCATGGAGCGTGGCACGGAATACGGTTTAGAGCAAGTCTATAACGTGATTGACAGCCGATACCGCAGCCAAAAGCCGCTGATTGTCAC
>NZ_JANJZD010000101.1 GCF_024623325.1 Acetatifactor muris | reverse complement strand
TGATTCTCATTAGTCAGTACGCGCAGACCCGAAACCGGGTGATCTACCCATGTCCAGGATGAAGCTGCCGTAAAAGGCAGTGGAGGTCCGAACGCACATCCGTTGAAAAGGGTGGCGATGAGGTGTGGGTAGGGGAGAAATTCCAATCGAACCCGGAGATAGCTGGTTCTCCCCGAAATAGCTTTAGGGCTAGCCCCGTATTTGTCCTGCCGGAGGTAGAGCACTGGATTTCCGCGGGGGCGTCAAAGCCTACCAAAGAATACCAAACTCCGAATGCCGGCCAGGAAGAGAGCGGGAGTCAGGCTGCACGAGATAAGTTGGGCAGCCAAAAGGGAAAAAGCCCAGACCCGCGGCTAAGGCCCCAAAGTGCGTGTTAAGTGGAAAAGGATGTGGGATTCCGAAGACAGCCAGGATGTTGGCTCAGAAGCAGCCATACATTAAAAGAGTGCGTAACAGCTCACTGGCCGAGGGGTGCCGCGCCGAAAATGTCCGGGGCTGAAACACGCCGCCGAAGCCCGGGAAAGAGGGGTCGAAAGGCCGCCTCTTTGGTAGGGGAGCATTGCCGGTTCGAAGAAGCCGTACCGAGAGGAGCGGTGGAGGGCCGGGAAGAGAGAATGCCGGAATGAGTAGCGAGATGGAGGTGGGAATCCTCCAGGCCGGATGTCCGAGGTTTCCAGGGTAAAGCTGATCTGCCCTGGGTGAGTCGGGGCCTAAGGCGAGGCCGAAAGGCGTAGTCGATGGATAACAGGTGGAGAATCCTGTACTGCAAGATATCAGAACTGCGGGGACGCATCAGCGAAGCATAAGCCGGGAAAGAAGAGACCGGTACAAGCACAGGAGCGGGATGGCAGGAAAAACCGTCATTCAACGCGTAAGGTGTGAAGTGGACCGAAAAGAAGTAGGGAAGTATGCAGAGCAGGTGCCGGGAAAAGCCGCTATGGCGTATCATGCACCCGTACCGGAAACCGACACAGGTGGACAGGGAGAGAATCCTAAGGCCGACGGGAGAAGCATTGTCAAGGAACTCGGCAAAATGGCCCCGTAACTTCGGGAGAAGGGGCGCCTCCGAGAGGAGGCCGCAGAGAATAGGCCCAAGCAACTGTTTAGCAAAAACACAGGTCTGTGCAAAACCGAAAGGTGA
>NZ_JANJZD010000100.1 GCF_024623325.1 Acetatifactor muris | reverse complement strand
ACTATAAATGAGCAAATATTGAAATTTGCACAAAACTACCCTACCAATTTCAAAACAGCTTCAAGTGACGCACCATTTTTTATGAACTGGTGCAGATTACCGATTCGCTCTATTTTGACTTGATCTTGAAAATACCGGTATCCTTCCTCGAAGGTATTATATTTCCCGGAATGCATACAACACATGTAATGAACCAATGACATGATCAGCCAGTACCGCTCGATTCCCTGCCGTGAGCGAATCTGATATTTGTCCAGCGCGAGTTTGTTTTTGCTCTGACGGAAAAATATTTCGATCGGCCACCGTTCTGCATATGTGTCAAGGATTTCCTGGGTGGATATTCCGGCATTTGTGGATATAAATACCCTCAGCGCTTTCGGATCTCCAAAAGCTTCCCGGGGATAGCTGATAATAACCACCGCGTTTGGAACATCATTGAGTTCTCCTTCGTAGCGATATACATAGAATTCACGGCCGCCAACGGTCACAAGGCTGACAGCACGGTCTGTTTTTCTCAAATGAAGGGCAAACTCACTGACTTTCTGGCGGATTCCGCATGGATAGATGACCCGGTTGGTCTTCAGCGCTCCGATCGTATAAAACCCTTTCCGGATAAAACTCTCCATTACTTTTACGGAGGTATACCAGCTGTCGCAAAGGAAATAGGAAATCACCGGTGCCACGGGAAGCTCATCCGCAATCTCCTGGACAATCTGTATCTTTGACTTTGATTTGTCATACAGGATGTCGGCATAATTCAGTATGAGCCCATTACAGGAAAGCATGACAGAAACAATCTGATGCCCATAATCCTGACAGCCCTTTAAATGGGATTGATGAAAGTACGCCGCTTCAATTGGATGCCGAGCCTGTGACGAAGGCCTGGTATGCGAAGCAATCGTATCATCCACAATACAGAAAACAGGCTGTCCTGAGCGTTGCGCCTCCTGATAAATGACCTGTATGACGGCATTTTTCAAAGTATCCTGGAGAGCGGAATCATTCCACTTGCCATGGTTCAGGAAATAGGCGGTTGTGGTTCTATGCTGGTTACTTACTTCGGCAAAATCTACAGTTTTCCCCCTGTAACCACGGAGGAAAACGGAAACCATGATAGTCATCAGATGGTTTAGGTACACATCGGATAAAAATAATCCGAGTTTTAA